>CAWBZR010000016.1:0-61327 GCA_963793315.1 uncultured Actinomycetota bacterium
CGGCCGGGTCGTCAAGATCACCAAGTGATCTGACCCGAGCACACGCTCACCGGGACCCCCGCCAGCCTCCGGGCCGGCGGGGGTTCTGCATCTGCGGCGCGCCCCCTCCGGCTCAGCTGGACGAGGTGGTGGCGGCGATGAGGATCGAAGACCACCGCGGCCACCACGATCGAGACAGCCCGAGGGCGATGAGGCAGGTCGTGACGATGCCCATGATCCGGCCGGCCTGCGTCTGGGAGCGCCCGCCGAGCTGACCGTTGCTGGCGTCGATCTCGCGGAGGACCCGGCTGCCCATGACCCACGCGAACGGCCCGACGACCCCGGACACGGCCAGCGAGACGATACCGAGGATGGGACCGTCATCGACTGGGGGTGGTCAGGGACCATCGGGCCGTAGGCCGGCGCGCCGTACTGGTTCGGAGGCCCGTACGGCGGCTGCGGCGGTGGCGTCTGGCTCACGGCCGACATCCTGCCAGCGCGGGGCGCGCTCGGGCTCTCCTAGAGTGCCCCCGTGATCGATCGCCACCGGCTCGCCACCCTCCGCGCGGACGAGGAGGCGCCGCTTCGTCGACCTGCACCCACGCTCGGCGGCGCTGGCCGAGGAGCGCGCGCCAGCCTGCTCGCCGGCGTGCCGATGCCGTGGATGACGCGGTGGCCGGGCGCCTTCCCGTCTGGTCGTCGAGCGCCGCGGCGGCCGGCTGGTCGACGTCGACGGGGTCGAGTACGTCGACCTCTGCCTGGGCGACACCGCGGCGATGGGCGGCCACGCGCTGCCGCGGTCACCGAGGCGGTGCCGCGCGGATCGCGGCCGGGGCGACCACCATGCTGCCGTCGGCCGACGCGGCCTGGGTGGGCGGCGAGCTGGGCCCCGGTTCGGCCTGCCGTTCTGGCAGTTCGCGATGTCCGCGACCGACGCCAACCGGTTCGTGCTCCGCTTCGCCCGCCACCTGACCGGCCGGCCGCGGGTCGCGGTGATCGACTGGTGCTACCACGGCACCGTCGACGAGGCGCTCGCCGTGCTCGACGAGACGGGCGGTGGTGCCGCGGCCCGGCGCCCTCGGCCCGCAGGCCGACGTCGCCGCGACCACGGCGGTGGTGTCGTTCAACGACCTCGAGGCGCTGGACCGGCGGCTGCCGTCGGCGACGTCGCGTGCGTGCTCGTCGAGCCGGCGCTCACCAACATCGGCATCGTGCTGCCCGAGCCGGGCTTCCCCGACGGCCGTCCGCGAGATCACCCGCCGCGACGGCGTGCTGCTCGTGATCGACGAGACCCACACCATGTGCGCCGGCCCGGGTGGCTGCACCGCCGCCTGGGGGCTCGAGCCCGACCTGCTCGTCGTCGGCAAGGCGATCGGCGGCGGCATCCCGTGCGCGGCGTACGGCCTGTCCGCCGAGGTCGCCGACCGGCTCTCCGGACCGATGCTGGGCCACGAGATCGACGTGGCCGGTGTCGGCGGCACCCTCACCGGCAACGCGCTCGCGCTGGCGGCGATCCGGGCCACGCTGTCGACCGCGTTGCGCGACGAGGACTTCGCGGTCGCCGTACCGCTGGCCGAGCGGTTCACCGCCGGGGTGGCCGGCGCGATCGAGGCCCACGGGCTGCCTTGGCACGTGCAGCGGCTGGGCTGCCGGGCGGAGTACTGGTTCTGCCCGCCCCCGCCCGACGGTGCCGCAGCGGCGGCCGCGGTGGACGAGGAGCTCGAGGGCTTCCTGCACCTGTGGTGCCTCAACCGAGGCGTGCTGCTGACGCCGTTCCACAACATGGCGCTGTTCTGCCCTGCGCACACCGAGGCCGACGTGGACCGCCACACCGAGGTGTTCGGGGAGGCGCTCGACGCCCTGGCCGGCTGAGTCGGGACACTGGAGCCATGGACGAGCGCGTCACCCCGCCCGCCCGCACCACAAGCTGACCGCCGACGGCCGCCGGATGCGGGAGGTGCTCAGCTACTCCCGCCGCGGCAACCGGTTCACGCCGAGCCAGGCGGAGGCGTGGGAGGCGCATCACGAGAAGTGGGTGATCCCCGACGAGGCCGTCGACAGGCCCGGCTTCTCGCTCGCGGACTGGTTCGGCCGCGAGGCGCCGCTGATCGTCGAGATCGGCTCCGGCGTCGGCGAGGCGACGGCCGCGCTGGCCGCCGCCCGCCCGGCCTACGACGTGCTCGCGCTCGAGGTCTGGCGCCCCGGGGTGGCAGACACGCTGTGGAAGCTGGCCGAGGCCGGCGCGGACAACGTGCGCCTGATCGGTGTCGACGCGGTCTGGTCGCTCGAGCAGCTCGTCGCGCCGGGTGGGCTGACCGAGCTGTGGACGTTCTTCCCGGACCCCTGGCCCAAGACCCGGCATCGCAAGCGCCGGCTGGTCGACGCCGACTTCGCCCGCCTCGCGGCCAGCAGGCTGGCGCCCGGCGCCACCTGGCGCCTGGCCACCGACTGGGCGGACTACGCCGCGCAGATGCGCCACGTCCTCGACGCCGAGCCGGGGCTCGCGGGCGGGCCCGGTGCCGCGGTGGGCGGACCGGCCGGCCACGAGGTTCGAGCGCAAGGGCGTCGAGGCCGGCCGCAAAATCGTCGACTTCGCCTACCGGCGAGTGGACCCACAAGCGACAAAGGTGACCCACCGGGAGCGGCCTCCTCATGCGCGGATCCCCCCTTCCGCCCCTCTCCTCTCCTACTGCAACTCCCGAGACTCGTCCGATCTCCCACCAAACTACCAACACGCCGGTCCTCCCCCTCGCGTCGTGCGTGTCTGTCAATCTGTGCCCCCTGGATCTGTTCCTCTGGGTAAGCGTCGGGTGTGACTGCCCCGGGTTGGCTCCCGGCGACATCTCCGGGTACCATCTCGCAGCTGGGGTGATAGCCGGGCGGTGCGGGCGACCGAGACCTGTCCGTCGTTGCCGAGGCAGACGGCGATGAGGTCGGCGTCGCAGGCCACTTCGGACGGCCGCGGCGGAGAGCGTACCCTCTCGGTGACCGCTTCCGCGGTCGGGTCCTTCGCGAGCCGGTATAGGAGTTGGTGGTCGAGGGTGACGGTACCGGGGTCGGGCGCCTGGGAGCGGGGACCTGGTCGGTGTCGAGGGTGTGTTGGGCGACTGGACCAGGGCGTCGACATCGGGCGCCGTGGTCCGTGTCCGGGTTCCGGGTTCTCGTCCAGCCGGGGTTTCGGGGTCGATGGCTGGGTCGATGGCTGGGTCGATGGCTGGGTCGATGGCGGGTGAGGGCTTGGTCAAGGGAGGAGGCGGGAACGCCCCCCCCCCCTCCTTTTCCGCCCCCCCCCCGAACGCGGCTCCCCCCGCGCGCCCCCCCGCCTCGCGGGGGGCGGCCGCCGCCCGGCGCCCGTCCCTCACGAGGACCCCTCCCCGCCCTCCTCCCCGGCTGAGATGGCACGCGACCCCCCCGCTGCCCCCCCAAGCCGCCTACCTACCCCCCCCCCCCCCTGCCACTGCCCCTGCCCCCCCCCCCCCCCCCCTCTCTCCCGCCCCCCGCCCCCCGCGTATCCAGCCCCCTGAACCCACCCCCCCCCCGCCCCCCCCCCCCGGATACTCCTGCTCCATCTCTATTAACCTCAGGCGGCGTGGGGAATGCGCACGCCGCAGCCGGCCAGCTGCTCCTCGACCCGCGTCCGCTCGGCGTCGAGCTCCGCGCCGACCGGCAGGACGGCGAGCAGGTGGGTGATGCCGAACGCCGCGCAGCACTCGCCCAGCGTCCGGTCGTAGGCGCCGCGCACCGCCTCGACCTTGGCGAAGGACGTGTGCGGGTCGAGGGTGTGGAACCTCGCGCCCAGCCGCCGCAGGTCGGTGGTGATGGCCTCGATCGGCCGAGCGTCGGGCGCGGGGGCCGGCGTAGCCGAGTCGGGCCCGCATCTGCTCACGCGCCAGCTCGCCGCGCTCGCCGAGCAGCACGCCGCACCAGTAGGCCACGACGGACAGCACGACGGTGGCCACCAGCGACCAGCGAGCACCAGGAGCATGGCTTGACGGTACGCCGCCTCCCGCGGGGCGTCACTGAGCAGAGCCAGCTCCTCGTCGACGTACGGGTCCTCTTCGCCGGCCGCCTCCAGCTCCGCCTTCAGCGCGGTCTGCACGGCGCGCGCCTCGTCGGTGCGGCCGAGGTTGCGCAGCGCCCAGCCGACCATCCAGCGCGCCACCCGGGTGCGGCCCTCGTCACCGATGCGCTCGCGCGCCGCGAGGGCCTCCTCGAACCTCGCCAGTGCGGCCGGCCAGTCGCCGGCGTCCGCGTGGGTCATGCCGAGGTTGTTGAGCAGGCTGGCGTCCCAGTTGCGGGCCGCCGCGTCGGCCGAGCTGCGGGCCACCGCGAGCGCCTCCTCGGTGACCCGCTGCTGGTCCTCGGGTGGCGCGACCAGGGCGACCATGTGGAGCGCGTCGACGTGCAGCGCCTCGAGCCCGGCCTCCTGGGCGGTGACCGCCGCGGCCTCGAAGTGCGGACGGGCGATGTCCGGCTGCCCGGCCGAGCGCAGCAGCCGGCCGCGCTCGAGCGCGGACCGCGTCGCGACCTCGGGGTCGGTCGACGACCAGGTCGTCGAGGACGGCGTGCCCCTCGTCGTACCTCTCCTGCAGCCCCAGCGCGCGTGCCACCTGGGTCAGCAGCACCAGCCGGTCGGCGCCCTCGGCGGTGTCGACCGCCGCCCGGAACCGCTGCTCGGAGCCGGCCGGGTCGTCGAAGTCCCACAGGTCGCTCGAGTCGCTCATGGCGACATGCTGCCGCAACGGCCGAGCGCCCTCGACCTGGCGGTCTCCTTGTCAGGAGCCCGTCGCAGGTGCACGAGCAGGTCGTCCGGCACGCGCAGCGGGCTCAGCGGCGCGCGGTCAGCCGGCGCGCAGGCCGCGCCTCGCGGTCGAGCCGGGCCTGGTCGCGCTCGCGGCGGGTGGCGATGACGGCCGCGAGGAACGCCTCGGGCGGGGTGCCGGGCGGTGGCGGGGCGACGTACGGCCGACCTGCTGCGCGAGCGGTCGCCGACCGAGGCCCGGGAGGCCGGGTCGAGGGCGGGCAGCCGGCCAGGAACTGGCGCACGGCGAGCGCCAGCCCGGTCGGCAGCGCGGCGACGTCGGCCGCGCGGGCCCACGCCGCCAGCTCGGGCGGCATCAGCGGTGGCGGCGCGAGCTGGAGGCGGATCCGCTCGCGCACGACGTAGGTGCCCGCGGCGTAGTCGCCGAGGCGCTTGCCGCGCGAGCTGAGCAGGGCGGAGAAGAACGCCGGCGCGCCGGGGAACAGCGTAGATCTCGACGACGCCGACCAGGGCGCGGACGAACGCGTGCTGGAAGGTGATCGGCCCGGCGTCGTCGCGCACCGCGCGCAGGCCGAAGGCCCACTTGCCGAGTGACTTGCCGCGGCTGAGCGTCTCGACGGTCGTCGGGAAGACCAGGAACACCGACGACCAGGCGTGCCGACGAGGGCGACGTGCGCGTCGCGCCTCGTCGGTCTGCAGGGCCGCGACCAGGAACGACGAAGACCACCAGGAGAGCAGCGACCAGCGTCACGGTGACGTCGATGAGGCCCGAGAGCGATCCGGACCCCGAGGCTGGCCGGCGGCAGGTCGAGCGCGACGGCCTCGCCGGTGACCAGGTCGTCGGCGGTGAGCGTCGCGAACTCGGGCGGCCATGGTGGCCCAGCCTACGGCGTCGAGCCTAGGCTGAGCGCGTGGACCTGGACGCGTACGTGCTCGCGCACACGCACGAGTGGCAGCGGCTCGAGCAGCTGGTCGACGCGGCGGCCGGCTGACCGGGCGACGAGGCCGACGAGCTGGTCGAGCGCTACCAGCAGGTCGCCACCCACCTCTCGGTGCTGCGCTCGTCCGCGCCCGACCCGACCCTGGTCGCGCACCTGTCCTCGCTGCTGGCCCGGGCCCGCAACAAGGCGGTCGGCACGCGGGTGAGCAGCTGGCGCGGGGTCGCGCGGCTTCTTCACCGACCGCTTCCCGGCCGCGCTCTACCGGCTGCGGCTGGTGGTGGCTGGGCTGCATGGCCGCCAACGTCGTGGTCACCGCGCGTGATGATGCTGTGGCTGCTCGACCACCCCGACGTCGAGCAGAGCCTGCTCTCGCCCGACGAGGTCGACCAGCTGGTCAACAACGACTTCGCGGGCTACTACAGCGAGTACGCCGCCAGCCACTTCGCCGCCCAGGTCTGGGTCAACAACGCCTGGGTCGCCGCGCTCTGCCTGGGCCTCGGCATCCTCGGGCCTGCCGCTGGTCTACGTGCTCTTCGACAACATCGCCAACCTGGCGATCATCGGCTCGATCATGATGCGCGCACGACCGCGGCGAGCTGTTCTGGGGGCTGATCCTCCCGCACGGGCTGCTCGAGCTGACCGCCGTCTTCGTCGCCGGGGGCGTGGGGCTGCGGCTGTTCTGGTCGTGGGTCGAGCCCGGGGACGCTGACCCGCCCGCAGTCGATCGCCCGCGAGGGCCGGACGGCGGGCACGGTGGCGCTCGGCCTGGTCGCCGTGCTGCTCGTCAGCGGCGCTGATCGAGGCGTTCGTGACCCCGTCCGGGCTGCCGACCTGGGCCCGGGTCGGCATCGGCGTCGCTGGCCGAGGTGGCCTTCTTCGCCTACGTCTTCGTGCTGGGCCGCGCGGCCGTACCACCGCGGCGAGACCGGCGACATCGACGCCTCGCTCCTCGAGGACCGGGTCGCCACCCAGGCCTGAGCCAGGTCTGCTGGTTCAACGGCACCACACGCTGTTCAACGTCTACCCGCTGCCGGCAGCGGCACCCAGCGACACGGCACCTGCCTCGTCGGCGTCGATCCGGCCAAGGTCGGTCAGCAGGGGTTCCACGAGCCGCCACTGGCCTCGGTGCCGCCCGTGACGCTGCCATCCTGCCCGAGCCGAGCCGAGAGTTCGCGCCAAACGTCCCGCACGGGGGCCGTCCAACCGCGGATCATTCCCGCGTGACCATGTCGGCCACGGTCGACGTGTCCGACTCGCTGGACGAGGCACGGACCCGGCTGCTGCGGACAGCTCGGGCCCTCAACGGGGCATGGGCGGCTGCGCTGTGCGCGGTGGTCGCTGCTGGTGCGTGGCCAGCCGTGGCGCTGCTGCTGGTCGCGACGATCCTCCGTCCGGTCTACGTCGTGATCTGGTCAGTGCTCCTCGCGGCGACCGGCTACAACCTCACCCGGTTCTGGCCGCGGCGGCCGCGAACGCTCGGGCCGGTGCTCACCAGGCGGAGGCGGCCGCGCTGCGCGCGGTCGTCGACCCGCAGGGTCGGGTCGGTCTGGCCCGACGTGGTCCGGCTGGTCCCGACCCCGAGCTCGACCTCACCGAGGGCGAGCTGGTCCTCGGGCTGCCGCTGCTGCGCCGCCTCGACCAGGTCGAGCTGCGCGAGCTGCTCGTCGTCGCCGCGGCGCAGGCCGCGGTCGAGGAGGAGCGCGGCGGTCCGCTGGGCGCTCCGCGTCGCGCACGGCGACATCGGCCGCAGCCTGGTGCGGGCGGGGCCGCGCCTGACGTGGCCGACCGCCCGGCTTACCGAGTCACTCCGGGCCGGCGCCGCCGCAGCTCGAGGCGGACCTCGGGAACTGGGCCGGCGCCTGCGCGCGGGCCGCGCTGATGTCCTCGCCGGCCCGGCGCCGCCGTCATCGCGGCCCGCGACCAGGTCGCCGAGGCCTGGGCGCTGATCGCGGACGGAGTGGCTCGACCCGGCCTTCGCCCGCGGCCGCCGGCACGTGGCGCCGTTCACCGGTCTGCGGCACTTCGTCGAGGGCGCCGACGCGGCCGGCTGGCTCGACCACCGCTCGGCCGTGGTGGCCGCCCATCGGGCGTGCTCGCCGACATCGTCGCCGGCCCACGAGGAGACGGTGGCCCTCGAGCTCGACGGCCGCGGCGACCGGCTCGTGCCGATCACGTGGGAGCAGCACCCGCGCGAGGTGACGGTGCCCGCACTGGCGGGCCCTGGTCACCGAGGTGCTCGACGCGGCCCGCCGGACCACCTGCGAGCCCGCGGTGACGCTGGCGTCGGTGCTGGAGCTGCATGGAGTCCGGCGAGGGGCCGGGTCCTGGCGGACGCCACCGCCGCCGACCGGGGGCTCGAGCGGGGCGCGACCCGGCCTACGGCGCCTGGTCGGAGAAGTTCGTGTCCCGCGCGCTCACCGCGGCGATCGGCATCGCCGCGATCGACTCCCGCAGTTCCAGCCCGACCTGGTCGTGGCCCGAGGGCCCCCGCTCGCAGGCCGAGGACGGCTGGACGCTGCCGCTGGCGTCGATCGTCGCCGAGGTGGTCGGCATGGTGCGCGACGGCGCGGCCTCGAAAGGCCTACGCCGAGCTGCGCGAGGCGCTCGACGAGCTCGGCGATCGACGTCACGAGCCGCTCTGGCTCGACCACGAGACGAGGCCGTCGAGCCCGGAGCGGCCGGTCGGTTCGTTCACGGCCTGGCAGGGGCTGACCGCCCGCGCCGTGGTCGTCACCGACCGGTCCCTGCACGTGTTCCGCGACCCCCAGGCCTCGCGGGCCTCGCAATCCGGCGCAGCCGGCCGGTCGACCCGCGGACGCCCGGTCGAGCTGCGCCGGCGGATGCTCACGGTCTGGCAGGGCGACACCACCGACCAGGTCCTCACCCTGGCCGCCGACGACGTACGCCGGGCCCGGTTCGGCCCGGCGGTCGGTGGGCTCTGGTGGCGGCTGACGCTGTCGGCGACGACGCGCACCTGGTGCTGCGCGGCCGCGGCGACGGCTTCGCGGAGGAGGACGAGATCAGGGAGTGGCTCGGCGACCGGGTCGAGACGGTCTGGATGCACTCGACACCGCGGTCCGCAACCGTCCGCAACGCCGTGGGTCTCGGCGGCATGACGCTCGGCACGCTCGCCCTGGTGTGGGCCGTGCTGCTCACCGTCGTGCGCCCGGTGGCATGCCCGAGGGCTGCCCGCGGTGCTCGCTCTCGCCGGTTTCGGCGCCCTGCTGGTCGCGCTGGCGCCGGACTGGCTGCTCCAGCTCAAGCGCCGGAGCATCGCCGGCTCGCCGCAGCCCGTCTCGGAGCGAGCCGTCAGCGACCAGCGCCGCGAAGGCGACGGCGGCCGCGGCGACGGCGAGCACGGTGCGGGCCTTGTCCACGCTGAGCAGTCGCGCCAGCGCGGCGTCGTCGCGCCGGACCAGCCGGCGGTGCAGCGGCGCCGCGAGCACGGCGGTGATCCCGATCGCGAGGCGGCGAGGACCACCGCGACCACCGCGAGGGCCGACCAGTCGGTGGCCAGCCACCAGGCGCCGGTCGCGACCAGGGCCAGGTAGACCACCGCGACCAGCGGCAGACGTCGTGGCGAGTGCCGGTCGTGGGCCTGCCGCCAGTGCGCGGCCCGCACGTGGGACGAGGGTCGGGTAGACCACCAGCGTCACCGTCGCCTGGAACCCGGCGTGCGCGGCGGCCGCCGCCAGGAAGGCGGTCGCCGCCACGTCGCTCATGACCACGGACAGTCAGTGGAAGCCACGCCACCCGGGCGTCCGGTCAGCGCAGGTCGAACCGGTCGAGGTAGGCGACCACCCGGTTGAACACGCGGTGGCCGCGACCGGGTCGATCGCCTGGACGACGCGGGCTCCGCGGCGAGCTCGTAGAGCAGCCGCTCGGCTCCGTCGGCGCCGGCAGCCGCGGCGACGCTCGCGCACACGCGGGCGCAGTCGCGGACGGCGGCCGGGTCAGGGTCCAGATGGCCTCGAAGACGCGCTCGCGGCGGGCACGTCGTCCTGGCCGGTCAGCTCCCAGGCCGAGTAGAGCGACGAGCGGCAGCCCGGGAGCGTCGCAGACCACCGCCCACTCGCCGGCGCAGCGGTGCGTCGGGCGCGAGCGGCACGGTGACCAGCCGCGACTCGGCGCCGCCGTGCGTCGAAGTCGGCGAAGACGAAGGCCGCTGGCGCGACCCGGGCCAGCTCGGCCCACCGCGCGTGGGCGGCCTCGAAGTACTCGCACCGCTGGAAGGCTGCGAACAGGTAGCCCGGCTCGGCCCGGGACGCAGCTCGTCCTCGATCGCCCACGAGAGGCCAGCAGGGTCGACTTTCGGAGCCGGTGCGCCGCCAGGTGCGGGTGCGTCGGCGGAGCTGGCGAAGACCGAGGGCGAGCCGGGTCGGCCTGCGCCATGGCGTTGCGCACCGCCTGGTCGATCGCCACGTCGAGCCGAACGCCGCCGTCGCGGCGGCGGAGCACGTCGAGGATCGTCTCGACGTCGGCCAGGTCGTAGCGCCGGTGGCCGCTGGCCGAGCCGGGCGGCGCCGGGAAGCCGTGCCGCGCCTCCCAGATGCGGAGGGTCGGCGCGGCGACGCCGGTGCGCTCGGCGACCTCACCGATGGTCAGGGCGGAGCCCGATCACGTGTTCAGGTACTCGACGGCGTCAGGTCGTCACAGCAGGCCGTTGGCCTTGAGCGTGAGGTAGTGGTCGGCGAGGGCCGGGCGGCAGCCGCTCGGCGTCGGCGTCGACGACGTCGACGCCGAGCGCGCGCAGCAGCTCGGCGGTGCGCCGGCGGCGGACCATCGCCTGCTCGGCCGCCGCCGCGTCGTAGACCTCGTCGACGTTGCCGCGGGCCGCGGCCAGCCGCTCGAGCGCGGGGTCGCGGACCGAGGCGAGCACGACCCGGTGGTGCGCGGGTCAGCGACGGCAGCACCGGGCAGCAGGCCCTCCTCGACGGCCGAGGGCTCCAGCGGGGTCAGCAGCACGACCAGCGCTCGCTGGCGGCCGAGGTGGGTGACCGCGCCGGCCAGGGCGCGACCAGTCGGCCTCGGCGATCACCGGCTCGAGGTCGGCCATCGTGTCCTGCAGGTTGGCGGCGACGTCGCGCGCGCCGGCGGACGCGCAGCCGGGCGCGGACCCGGCGGTCGCCGGCCACGAAGTCGACCCGGTCGCCGGCCCGGGCGGCGAGCGCGGCGAGCAGCAGCGCGGCGTCCATCGCCGAGTCGAGGCGGGGCACGTCCTCGACCCGCCCGGCCGAGGTGCGCGAGGTGTCGAGGACCAGCACCACGCGGCGGTCGCGCTCGGGCTGCCAGGTGCGGACCACGACGTTGCGGTTGCGCGCGCTGGCGCGCCAGTCGATCGAGCGGACGTCGTCGCCGCGGACGTACTCGCGCAGCGAGTCGAACTCCGTGCCCTGCCCGCGCACCCGGATCGCGGCCCGACCGTCGAGCTCGCGCAGCCGGGCCAGCCGGCTCGGGCAGGTGCTTGCGGGACTCGAACGGCGGCAGCGAGCGCACCGTGCCCGGCACGTCGAGCGGTGCGCTGCCGGGCGGCCAGGCCGAGCGGGCCCGCGCAGCCGCGACGGTGACGCCCAGCGCGCTGCAGGTCGCCGCGGCGCCGCGGCAGCAGCGGCGGTGCGCAGCAGCACCCGGTCGCCGGGCGCCAGCCGGATCCGGTGCCGGTTGCCGGTCGCGCCCGGCCGTGGGCTGCCAGGCGTCACGCACGCACGCCGCGCAGCCGTGCGCCGGCCGGCGTTGGCGACCACCAGCGCGGTCGCGGTCGGCTGCCCCAGCCGGACCGGGCCGACGGGCGCGCCGGCGCACGGCCGAGGCTCTCGGGCCGCGGCGCCAGCAGCACGGTCGAGCCCGACCAGCAGCGGCCACCACGAGCAGCCAGAGCCACACCGTGCTCGCCGTCGGGCCGCAGCACCACCGGCACCAGCCCCAGCAGGAGCAGCAGGGGGACCCGCCCGGAGATCGCCATCAGCGTCCATCAGGGGCCTCAGCGGGGGACCGGGACCGAGCCGAGCGCGGAGGCGAGCACCTGCGGCCACGTCGACGCCCTCGAGCTCGGCCTCGGGGCGCAGCCCGAGCCGGTGCACGAGGGTCGCGTGGGCGAGCGCCTTGACGTCGTCCGGGCGTGACGAAGTCGCGCCCGGTCAGCCAGGCCCAGGCCCGGGCCGAGCGCAGCAGCGCGGTGGCGCCGCGCGGGCTGACGCCCAGGCTGAGCGACGGCGACTCGCGGGTGGCGCGGGCGATGTCGACGATGTAGCCGACGACCTCGGGCGACGACCTGGACGCGTCTGTGACCGCGGCCTGTCCGGCGGCGATGTCGGCCGGCCCGGCGACCGCGGTGACCCCGGCCGCCGGCGACGTCGCGCGGGTCGAAGCCGGCCGCGTGCCGGCGCAGGATCTCCAGCTCGTGCGTCGCGCTCGGGGATCGGCAGCACCACCTTGAGCAGGAACCGGTCGAGCTGCGCCTCGGGCAGCGGGTAGGTGCCCTCGTACTCGACGGGGTTCTGGGTGGCGGCGACCAGGAACGGCGAGGGCAGCTGGCGGGAGACCCCGTCGACGGAGACCTGGCCCTCCTCCATCGCCTCGAGCAGCGCGGACTGGGTCTTGGGCGGCGTCCGGTTGATCTCGTCGGCGAGCAGCAGGTTGGTGAAGACCGGGCCCTCGCGGAAGCTCAGCTCACCGGCCTGCCGGCTGTCGATGACCATCGAGCCGGTGATGTCGCCGGGCATCAGGTCGGGGGTGAACTGCACCCGCCGGGTGTCGACCGCGAGCGCGCCGGCCAGGGTGCGCACGAGCAGGGTCTTGGCGGTGCCGGGCACCCCCTCCATCAGCACGTGTCCGCCGCAGAGCAGCGCGACGAGCAGCCCGGAGACCGCGGCGTCCTGGCCGACGACGGCCTTGCCGACCTCGGCGCGCACCGCGGCGAGCCGCTCGCGGGCGGCGTCCTGGTCGACTCGGCGTCCGCCTCATCGGTGCCTCGGTGTCTGGGGGTCGGTCATGTGCGGCGTACCTCTCTGTCGAGCTCGGCCAGGTCGGCTGGCCAGGGTGATCAGGTCGCGGTCGGTAGGACGGTACGGCGCCGGTCGGGCCGAGCAGCGGCCGCGACGTCGTCCTCCGGCGCGTCCGGTGCGGCGCGCCACCTCGCGGACGAGCACGTCCGGCGGCGTGGCGGAGCCGAGCCGCAGCCGCTCGGCGAGCCGGGCCCGCGCCGCGCGGCGCAGCGACTCCGCGGCGTGGGCGCGGTCGCCCGAGCGGCGGTAGAGCCGGCCCAGGCTGCGGGTGGTCTCGACGGCGCGGACGACGACCGGGAGCGGCTCGGTCGCCAGCGCGCCGAGCCGGCGGCCCCGCCACAGGATCACGGTCGAGCATGACGACGCGCGAGCAGCGCCAGCCCCGGCTCGATCCAGCGCGGGAGCAGGGTCCGGAGGCTGACGCCGTCGTCGCCGGCGAGGTCGTCGAGGCTCGGGGACGTACCAGACCAGCCGCTCGTCCTGTCCGAGCAGCCGCAGCGCCACCGCGGCGTTGTCGGCGCGCAGGATCTGGTCGTTGGTCAGCGCCTCGTCGGCCCCGAAGAGGAGCAGCCCGTCCGGCGGCTCGGCGACGATCGAGCCCGCCTTGCCGTCGAAGCACTCGCCCGTCGGGGTAGACGATGGTGAAGTCGACCTCGAGGGTGAGGCCGTCGAAGCGCGGGTCGTCGCAGCCCGGCGCGCGGCCCTCGCCGAGCGGGACTGGACGCCCCACCGCCGAGCGACGCCCAACGCATCGGCCACACCGGGACCGGCGCCGACGACGACGCACCGTGTGGGCCGGCTCGGTGTGCTCGAGCAGCCGCTCGATGGTGCTCGTGCCGAGGTACTCGGGCAGCACGACCACCACCGAGGTGCCGGTCGTCGACGTCGATGGCCTCCAGCTCGTCGGCGCTGCGGGCCACCTGCACGTCGACGCCCTCGTCGCCCAGGACCCGGGCCAGCGCCTGGGCGCCGTCGGGGCCCGGGTTGTCCGGGTCCATCGGGGTCGAGGTGTCGCTGCCGGCGCCCAGCGCGATGGCGACCGCGACCGCGGCGACCAGGGCCGCGGCGATCAGGAGCGTCGAGCGGTGCCGTCGGAAGACACCTGGCTGGGCCGCCGGGGCCGACCGGAGCGTCCGACGGTGGTGCGTCATCGCCGTGACCACCAGGTCGTCGTCGAGCGCGAGCACGGCACCGGCCTGCTCGCGGGTGGCCGGCCGCTCGCCGTACAGCACCTCGTCGAAGAGCCGGCGCGCTCCGGTGCACGCGGTCGGCCAGTCGCGGCGTACTCCCTGGCCAGGGCCTCGGCGACCTCGTGGGCGGTGGCGCCCGGGGTGTCGGGCAGCCGGCCGCGCTCGACCTGGCGGACGGCGAGCGCCCGGAACCCCTCGACCACGGCCTCCTCGAACCGGCCCGCCTCCAGCGCCGTCGTCGGCCCGGGCTCGCAGCTCGGTCGGCGGTGACGACCTCCTCGGTCAGGACCGCGCGCTTCTCGCCCTGCTCATGGGCGGTACGACGGGCACGGGACAGCAGCCAGCGCGAGCACCGCGACCAGCGCGACGAAGACCAGCATGGCCATCAACGTCGAGAGGCCGGACGAGGCCGCGAGGCCGCGTCCAGTCCGTTGCTGACCTTGCGGAGCAGCCAGTCGAGGAGCTGCTGGAACAGGTTCTGCTGGTGGTACTCGGGGTGCAGCAGCTCGCGCCGCAGCTGGGAGCGGGCCTCGTCGAGCCCGACGGGTCCAGCGGCGGGTCGGGCAGCCGGGCGACGAGGTCGAGGACCGCGACGAGGATGCCGTCACGAGGCGGTGATCCCGGCCTGCTGCATCAGCTCGACGTCGTAGGCCTCCTTGCGCATCCGCTGGTCGAGGTACTGGAGCGAGGTCACCGCCGACGGTGAACGGCGTGACGAACGCGGCCGTCACCACCTGCTGGAGCGCCTGGGTCACGACCAGCACCAGCAGGGCGTACTGGGCGCCGACGACGAGCTGGAGCGAGCTGGCCGATGATGCCGATCGGGAAGCCGAGCATGCCGCCGGCGATGCTCACGACGATGACCGGTGAGCAGCGCGATGCCGAAGGTGCGCCAGAACTGGCGGCTGGTCAGGCGGAAGGCGCGCGCCAGCGCGCCGAACACGCCGACCGGCTCGAGCATCAGCGCCGGCACCGGGAGGTAGTAGATCCGCACCCAGAACCAGATCAGGCCGCTCAGGAACGCCGGCACGCTGACCAGGCCCCAGAGCAGGACGACCAGCGAGTTGTCACCGAGGGCCACGACGACCGCGACCCACAGCAGCACGTAGCCGCCGACGATCACCACGACGCCGAGACCCAGCAGCAGCGCGAGCCCGACGAGCCGCCAGCGCTTGCCGCGGGTGGCAGCCCAGGCCTCGCCCAGCGTGAGCCGGCGGCCGACGGCCGCCGCCGCGGTGACGTGGGCGATCATCCCGGTGACCAGGATCGTGCCGATCGCGGACAGCACGACGCCGATGCCGAGCGAGCCGATCGAGCCGACCAGGCCGACGAGGTCGGCGTCGCGGCCGCTGTCGGTGGCGTCCAGCGAGAGGTCGAGGGTGAAGCTGAGCAGCGCGGTCACCACCACGGGCACCAGCCAGCGAGACCGCGGCGACCAGCACCGCCGACCCGACGGTGGCCTTGGGGTTGAACCGGATGATGCGGAACGCCGCGTCGTACATGTCGCCGAGGGCGAGCGGCCGCAGCGGCATGGCGCCCGGCTTGTGGGCGGCGCCGAGCATGCCCGGGGCACGAGCCCAGGCGCCGGGAGCGGACTGGGGCGAGAAGCCGGGCGGGGGTGGCGGGTAGCCGGCCGCGGCCGGCGCCTGTCCGGTGTAGCCGGCGGCCGGGGGCGCGGTCGGCTGCCAGCCGGGCGGAGGCGGCTGCCGCCCTCCGCCAGTCCCCGGGTCCGACATGCGGGCCATCCTTTCACCCCGCGAGCTTCGCGGACCCAGCTCGCCGCTCATGGGCGCCGCACGGCTCAGCCCGATCCGTGGATGGGCGGCGAGCGACGGCCCGGCTGAGGACGCGGGCGCCGTCAGACTGGGCGTCAGCGTCGGCACGCCGCCAGCGCGCCCCGGGTGCGTGTAGCGGCCATCACGGATCCAGGCTCAGCGCTGGGTCTGCCGCTTGGAGTAGTGCGACGGCAGCACGCAGGCGGTGTCGAGGCCGAGCACCCGGTTGAGCCGCCCGAAGGCCAGCCAGGAGCCGAGGCACATCGAAGCTCGACGATCTCGGCGTCGCTGTAGTGCTGCTTCATCCGGGACCAGAACTCGTCGTCGAGCCCGTGGTGGTCGAGCGCGTACCGCTCGGCGTACTCCGCGGCCAGCCTGGCGCGCTCGTCGAGGTCGCCCGTGGTCCGCCAGTCGGTGACCGCGTCGGGGAAGGAGTCCTCGACCGTCACGCCGTCGCGCTCGGTGCGCCAGTCCTGGCAGAACAGGCAGCCGTTGATCTGGGCGATCCGGAGCCGGGCGGCCTCGAACTCGCGCAGGCCGAGCGTGGTGTGGTCGTAGACCGCCTGGGCGAAGCCGGCGGCGGCCGGGCCGATGCCTGGCACCATCACGCCCCAGACGTGGATGATGGGGTCCTGGCCCTCGGGGACGTCGACGATCATGCGCGGGCCCTCCAGAAATAGAACGTGTTCTCGTTCTGCACATCGTGACTGTAGAGCGATTTGGCGCAGTGTGCGATCTCTGCCAAATAGTCCGGTTGCTCTGGCGGGTTGCCGGGGTGCGTCGCACTGTTTGACTCCTGAATCGCGTCTCCTGCGTGTTGAAGGCTGTCGGCGTGCGTCCGCACCGAACCAGGAGGCCCGATGTGCCCGGACGTTGTGCCGGGTGCCACCACAACAAGCACACGGATCCCGGTCCGAGTCGCAGAAGGCTGTGCGACACGCCCGACCGCGGGGGTCGGTGCTGGGTGTGGAGCGAGCAGCGCAGCAGGACCCGAGCAGCACAACCCAGACCCAGACCCACGCGGCAGCAGACGAGAAGGACGAGAGAGACCTATGGCGGGACAGAAGATCCGCATCAGGCTCAAGGCCTATGACCACGAGGTGATCGACACCTCGGCGCGCAAGATCGTGGACACCGTCACCCGCACGGGTGCTCGCGTCGCCGGCCCCGTGCCGCTGCCGACGGAGAAGAACGTCTACTGCGTCATCCGATCGCCGCACAAGTACAAGGACTCGCGCGAGCACTTCGAGATGCGCACCCACAAGCGGCTCATCGACATCCTCGACCCCACGCCGAAGACCGTCGACTCGCTCATGCGGCTCGACCTCCCGGCGGGCGTCGACATCGAGATCAAGCTCTGAGGTTTCGAGACATGACCATCGAACGCAATGTGAAGGGGCTGCTGGGCACCAAGCTCGGCATGACCCAGCTGTGGGACGACAACAACAAGATCGTCCCCGTCACCGTGATCGCGGCCGGCACCAACGTCGTCACCCAGGTCCGCACCCCCGCGAAGGACGGCTACAACGCCATCCAGGTCGGGTTCGGCGAGATCGACGGCCGCAAGGTCAACAAGCCGCGCGCCGGACACTTCCAGACCGCGGGCACCACGCCCCGTCGGCACCTGGTCGAGATCCGCACGACGACCGCCGGTGAGTTCGCCGTCGGCCAGGAGCTGCCGGTCGACACCTTCGCCGCCGGCGACGAGATCGACGTGACCGGCACCAGCAAGGGCAAGGGGTTCGCCGGTGTCATGAAGCGACACGGCTTCCACGGCGTCTCGTCGTCCCACGGTGCCCACCGCAACCACCGCAAGCCGGGCTCGATCGGCGCCTGCGCCACCCCGGGTCGCGTCTTCAAGGGCGTGCGGATGGCCGGCCGGATGGGCTCGGACACCGTCACCACCCAGAACCTCACGGTCCACGCCGTGGACACCGACCGTGGCCTGATCCTCGTGAAGGGCGCCATCCCGGGGCCCAAGGGTGGCCTCGTGGTGCTCCGCTCGGCCGCCAAGAAGACTGCTGAGGAGGCCTGAGCATGGCTACGAAGACGAGCAAGGTCGATCTGCCCGCCGAGATCTTCGACGTCGAGGTCAACATCCCGCTGATCCACCAGGTCGTCGTGGCCCAGCAGGCCGCGGCGCGCCAGGGCACCCACTCGACCAAGCGTCGCGGCGAGGTCCGCGGCGGTGGCCGCAAGCCCTACAAGCAGAAGGGCACCGGCCGCGCCCGCCAGGGCTCGACCCGCGCGCCGCAGTTCGCCGGTGGTGGCATCGTGCACGGCCCGCAGCCGCGCAGCTACGACCAGCGCACGCCCAAGAAGATGAAGGCCGCCGCGCTCCGCGGTGCCCTCTCCGACCGGGCCCGCGACGGCCGCATCCACGTCGTCGACGGCTTCGGCCTCGGTGACACGCCCTCCACCAAGACCGCGCTGGCCTCGCTCACCGCGATCAGCGAGCGGCACCGCTTCCTCGTCGTGCTCGAGCGCACCGACGCCGTCACCTGGCTCTCGCTGCGCAACGCGCCCGAGGTGCACATCGTGGCCGTCGACCAGCTCAACACCTACGACGTGGTCGCCTCCGACGACGTGGTCTTCACCCGCGGCGCCTTCGACGCGTTCGTGAGCGGCACCGCCGCCACGAGCGAGCCCAAGACGGTCAAGCAGAGCGCCGCTGTGGTCGAGACCCCCGCCGCTGACGCGGTTGCCGAGGAGCAGGTCGAGGCCAAGGCCCCGACGAAGTCCAAGGCCAAGACCGAGGCCAAGACCGAGGCGAAGGCCGAGGCCAAGGTCGAGACCGCGGCTGACGCCGAGGCGGACGAGAAGATCGCCGAGAAGAAGGCGGCCAAGAAGGCCAGCGGCCCGAAGAAGGACGCCGAGTCGGTCGAGGACTTCCCCGGCGCCGTCAAGGCCGACGAGGACGGCTCCGGTCCCGAGGGCTACGACATCAAGGGCAACGCCCAGTCGATGAAGTTCCACGCCCCCGGTGGCCGCTGGTACGACTCGACGGTCGCGGAGTTCTGGTTCAAGACCGCCGAGGACGCCCAGGCTGCCGGGTTCCTCGAGGCCGGCAGCAAGGCGTCGGTCGAGGCGACCCACGACGCCGACGCTGACAATGGGGAGGACGACAAGTGAGCACCCTGCACAAGGACCACCGCGACATCCTCATCGCGCCGGTCGTGTCCGAGAAGAGCTACGGCCTCCTCGACGCCAACAAGTACACGTTCCTGGTGCACCCCGACGCCAACAAGACCGAGATCAAGATCGCGGTCGAGAAGGTGTTCAACGTCAAGGTGACCGCGGTCAACACCCTCAACCGTCCGGGCAAGACGCGCCGGACCCGCAACGGGCAGGGCAAGCGCAAGGACACCAAGCGCGCCATCGTCAGCCTCGCCGAGGGCCACCGCATCGACATCTTCGGAGGACCGGTTTCCTGATG
The DNA here is from genome assembly GCA_963793315.1 of uncultured Actinomycetota bacterium. Lineage (GTDB taxonomy): Bacteria > Actinomycetota > Actinomycetes > Propionibacteriales > Nocardioidaceae > Nocardioides. The sequence continues at coordinate 19,088 of CAWBZR010000016.1, forward strand.
GCCATTCGCAAATACAAGCCGACCACCCCGGGCCGTCGCGGCTCGTCGGTCGCCGACTTCGTCGAGATCACCCGCACCACGCCGGAGAAGTCCCTGACCCGGCCGCTGCCCAAGAAGGGCGGCCGCAACAACCAGGGCCGGATCACCACCCGGCACCAGGGCGGCGGCCACAAGCGCGCCTACCGCATCATCGACTTCCGGCGCTACGACAAGGACGGGATCCCGGCCAAGGTCGCTCACATCGAGTACGACCCCAACCGCACCGCCCGGATCGCGCTGCTGCACTACGTCGACGGCGAGAAGCGCTACATCATCGCGCCGAAGGGGCTGACCCAGGGCACGCTGGTCGAGTCGGGCGCCAACGCCGACATCAAGACCGGCAACAACCTGCCGCTGCGCCACATCCCGGTCGGCACCACGATCCACTGCATCGAGCTCCGGCCCGGTGGCGGTGCCAAGATCGCCCGCTCGGCCGGCAACAGCGCCCAGCTCGTGGCCCGCGAGGGCTCGCGCGCCACGCTGCGCATGCCGTCCGGGGAGATGCGGTTCGTCGACGTCCGCTGCCGCGCCACCATCGGCGAGGTCGGCAACGCCGAGCAGTCCAACATCAACTGGGGCAAGGCCGGCCGGATGCGCTGGAAGGGCAAGCGCCCGACCGTCCGCGGTGTCGTCATGAACCCCGTCGACCACCCGCACGGCGGTGGCGAGGGCAAGACCTCCGGTGGTCGCCACCCGGTCTCGCCGTGGGGCAAGCCCGAGGGCCGCACGCGCAAGCGCAAGGCCTCTGACTCCCAGATCATCCGTCGCCGCAAGACCGGCAAGGGTAGGAAGTAACCGACATGCCTCGCAGCCTGAAGAAGGGCCCCTTCATCGACGGCCACCTCGAGAAGAAGGTGGACGCCGAGAACGACAAGGGAAGCCACAACGTCATCAAGACGTGGTCGCGCCGGTCGATGATCATCCCCTCGATGATCGGCCACACGATCGCCGTCCACGACGGCCGCAAGCACGTGCCGGTGTTCATCACCGACGCGATGGTCGGGCACAAGCTCGGCGAGTTCGCGCCCACCCGCACCTACCGGGGCCACGTCAAGGAAGACCGGAAGGGGCGTCGCCGATGAGCACCACCGAGCGCCAGCGCACCAGCGCCCGCCGCGACTCCCTGCTGGGTGACCAGCCCGGTGCCTTCGCGAGCGCCCGCTACGTGCGGATCACGCCCCTGAAGGCCCGTCGGGTCGTCGACCTGGTCCGCGGCATCCCCGTCGAGCAGGCCCTGTCGATCCTCGAGTTCGCCCCGCAGGCGGCCGCCGAGACCGTCCACAAGGTCCTGCGCAGCGCCGTGGCCAACGCCGAGACCACCGAGGGCCTCGACACCCACGACCTGGTCGTGTCGGTCGCCCACGTCGACGAGGGCCCCACGATGAAGCGCTGGCGCCCTCGGGCCCAGGGCCGGGCCACCCGCATCAACAAGCGGACCAGCCACATCACCCTGTGCGTCCAGCCGGCGTCCGCGCTGGTCCCGGCGGCGCCGGAGCGCCAAGGCGACGAAGGCCCCAGCGAAGAAGGCTGCCGACAAGCCGGCCGCCAAGAAGACCACCACGAAGAAGACCGCGGCAACGAAGAAGGCCGCCGAGACGAACGGAGAGGATGCCTGATGGGCCAGAAGATCAACCCGAACGGGTTCCGGCTCGGCATCTCCACCGACCACAAGTCCCGCTGGTACGCCGACAAGCTCTACAAGAGCTACGTGGGCGAGGACGTCGCCATCCGCAAGCTGCTCTCCAAGGGCATGGAGCGGGCCGGCATCTCCAAGGTCGAGATCGAGCGCACCCGCGACCGCGTCCGGGTGGACATCCACACCGCGCGTCCGGGCATCGTGATCGGTCGCCGCGGCACCGAGGCCGACCGCATCCGCGGCGAGCTCGAGAAGCTCACCGGCAAGCAGGTCCAGCTCAACATCCTCGAGGTCAAGAACCCCGAGATGGACGGCCAGCTGGTCGCCCAGGGCGTGGCCGAGCAGCTCTCCGGTCGTGTGCAGTTCCGTCGGGCCATGCGCAAGGCGATGCAGACCACGATGCGCTCGGGTGCCAAGGGCATCCGGATCCAGTGCTCGGGCCGCCTCAACGGCGCCGAGATGTCGCGCACCGAGTTCTACCGCGAGGGCCGCGTGCCCCTGCACACCCTGCGCGCCGATATCGACTACGGCTTCTACGAGGCCAAGACGACGTTCGGCCGCATCGGCGTGAAGGTCTGGATCTACAAGGGCGAGGTCGCCGGCACCCGTGCCGAGCGCCAGGCCCAGGCCGCGGCTCGCGCCGGCGTGCCCGGTCGAGGCGGCAACGCCCGCCCGGCCCGTGGCGGAGCCGGTGACCGGCCCAGCCGCGGCACCCGCCCGACCCGCTCCGACCGCGACAGCGCTCCCGCCGCGGAGGCAGCCGCCCCCGCCACGGAGGCTCCCGCCGCGACGACCGACACGCCCGCCGCCAACTCAGTGCCCGGAACGGAGGGCTGAGCGAAATGTTGATGCCACGACGGATCAAGCACCGCAAGCAGCACCACCCGACCCGCGGTGGTGCGGCCAAGGGTGGAACCCGCCTCGCCTTCGGCGAGTTCGGCATCCAGGCGGTCGAGGGCAACTACGTCACCAACCGGCAGATCGAGTCCGCTCGTATCGCCATGACCCGCCACATCAAGCGTGGCGGCAAGGTGTGGATCAACATCTACCCCGACCGCCCGCTGACCAAGAAGCCCGCCGAGACCCGGATGGGCTCCGGCAAGGGCTCGCCCGAGTGGTGGGTGGCCAACGTCAAGGCCGGCCGCGTCATGTTCGAGCTGTCCGGTGTCGACGAGCTCACCGCCCGCGAGGCGATGCGCCGCGCGATGCACAAGCTGCCGATGAAGTGCCGCTTCATCACCCGAGAGGCTGGTGAGTTCTGATGACGTCAGGCACCAAGGCCCACGAGCTCGACGAGATGAACGACGTCGACCTCGAGTCGCGGCTGCGCGAGGCCAAGGAGGAGCTGTTCAACCTCCGGTTCCAGGCGGCCACCGGCCAGCTGGAGAGCCACGGCCGGCTCCGCACGGTCAAGAAGGACATCGCCCGGATCTACACCGTGGTGCGCGAGCGCGAGCTCGGCATCCGTGTGGCGCCCGGCAACAACGACGAGGATGGTGCCGCATGAGCGAGCCCACTATTGACACGGGGAGCGCCGCTCCCGTTGACGCGGCCGAGCGCAAGGTCAACCGGCGCAAGGTCCGCGAGGGACTCGTGGTCAGCGACAAGATGGACAAGACCGTCGTCGTGGCCGTCGAGGACCGCGTCAAGCACGCGCTCTACGGCAAGGTGCTGCGCCAGACCTCGCGGCTCAAGGCCCATGACGAGCAGAACGAGTGCGGCACCGGTGACCGGGTCCTGATCATGGAGACCCGGCCGCTGTCCGCGACGAAGCGCTGGCGCGTCGTTCAGGTAGTGGAGAAGGCGAAGTGATCCAGCAGGAGAGCCGTCTCAAGGTCGCCGACAACACCGGGGCCAAGGAGATTCTGTGCATCCGTGTCCTCGGTGGCTCGGGCCGGCGCTACGCCGGCATCGGTGACACCATCGTGGCCACGGTCAAGGACGCCATCCCCGGCGGCAACGTCAAGAAGGGCGATGTCGTCAGGGCGGTCGTCGTCCGCACCGTCAAGGAGCGCCGCCGCCCGGACGGTTCCTACATCAAGTTCGACGAGAACGCCGCGGTGATCCTCCGCCAGGACGGCGAGCCGCGCGGCACGCGCATCTTCGGCCCGGTGGGTCGCGAGCTGCGCGACAAGCGGTTCATGAAGATCATCTCGCTGGCACCGGAGGTGTTGTGATGGCGCCAGAATCCCAAGAGCCTGAGCATCAAGAAGGGCGACACCGTCAAGGTGATCGCCGGCCGTGACAAGGGCGCCGAGGGCAAGGTCATCCAGGTGCTTCGCGAGGAGCACCGGGTGATCGTCGAGGGCGTCAACCGCGTCAAGCGGCACACCAAGGTCGTCAACCAGGGCGGTCGCGCCGGCACCACCGGAGGGATCATCACCGCCGAGGCTCCGATCCACGTCTCCAACGTGATCCTGGTCGACGGCAAGGACGTGACCCGTGTCGGGTTCCGTCGCGACGCCGTGACCAAGCGCCGCCCGGACGGCTCGACCTACACCGCCGAGCGCAGCGTCCGCATCTCCCGCAAGACCGGCAAGGACATCTGATGAGCAGCACCGAGACCGAGACCGTGACGGAGGCCCCCGAGGCCCCCGAGGCCCCCGAGGCCGCCGGGACGACCGAGACGTCGGAGAAGCCCGCGAAGCCCGCGCGCCCCTCGTCGTCCGCCCCGGTGACCCCGCGTCTCAAGACGCGCTACCGCGAGGAGATCCTCCCGGCGCTGCGGTCCGAGTTCGACATCCCCAACGTGATGCAGGTCCCCGGCCTGGTCAAGATCGTGGTCAACATGGGTGTGGGCGAGGCGGCCCGCGACTCCAAGCTGATCGAGGGCGCTGTCAAGGACCTCACCGCGATCACCGGCCAGAAGCCGCTGGTCACCAAGGCCCGCAAGTCCATCGCGCAGTTCAAGCTGCGCGAGGGCATGCCGATCGGTGCGCACACCACGCTGCGCGGCGACCGGATGTGGGAGTTCCTCGACCGGCTGCTGTCGCTGGCGCTGCCCCGCATCCGTGACTTCCGCGGCCTCTCGCCGCGGCAGTTCGACGGCAACGGCAACTACACCTTCGGTCTGACCGAGCAGGTCGCCTTCCACGAGATCGACCAGGACCGGATCGACCGCAGCCGCGGCATGGACATCACCATCGTGACCACGGCGACCAACGACGAACAGGGCCGCGCGCTGCTCAAGCAGCTCGGGTTCCCCTTCCAGGAGCGCTGAGGAAAGCAATGGCAAAGACAGCACTGAAGGTCAAGGCGGCCCGCAAGCCCAAGTTCGCGGTCCGCGGCTACACCCGCTGCCAGCGTTGTGGCCGGCCCAAGGCCGTCTACCGCAAGTTCGGCCTGTGCCGGATCTGCCTGCGCGAGATGGCGCACCGCGGCGAGCTGCCCGGCGTCACCAAGTCGAGCTGGTAACCACCAGTCCCACCACACGTCACAGGTCCCGCCGCTCTCACGGCGGCGCGGAAACCAGGCGAGAAGGAACACCGAACCCATGACGATGACCGACCCGATCGCAGACATGCTGACCCGTCTGCGCAACGCCAACCAGGCGTTCCACGACACCGTGTCGATGCCCCACAGCAAGATCAAGGAGGGCGTCGCCGAGATCCTGCAGCAGGAGGGCTACATCGCCTCCTTCACGGTGGCCGAGCCCGAGGAGGGCGAGGTCAGCAAGAAGCTGACCATCACCCTCAAGTACGGCCGCAACCGCGAGCGCTCGCTGGCCGGCGTACGCCGCGTCAGCAAGCCCGGCCTGCGCGTCTACGCCAAGCACACCGGCCTGCCGAAGGTGCTCGGTGGCCTCGGGGTCGCGATCATCTCGACCAGCCAGGGGCTGCTGACCGACCGGCAGGCCAACCAGAAGGGCGTGGGTGGGGAAGTCCTCGCCTACGTCTGGTGACGAGAGACCGAGAGAGGTAGAGAAATGTCGCGCATCGGCAAGCTCCCCGTCCCGGTTCCCTCGGGCGTGGACGTCACGATCGACGGCCCCGTGGTGACGGTGAAGGGGCCCAAGGGCACCCTGAGCCACACCGTGGCCGCCCCGATCACTGTCGAGAAGGCCCAGAATGAGCAGGGTGAGGGCGTACTCGACGTCAACCGACCGGACGACGAGCGGATCAGCAAGTCCCTGCACGGGCTGACCCGCACGCTGGTCAACAACATGGTCGTCGGCGTGACCGACGGCTACGAGAAGCGGCTCGAGATCGTCGGCGTCGGCTACCGCGTGCTGTCCAAGGGCCCCACGCAGCTCGAGTTCCAGCTCGGCTACAGCCACTCGATCGTCTTCAACGCTCCCGACGGCATCACCTTCGCGGTCGAGAACCCCACCCGCCTCGGCGTTCAGGGCATCGACAAGCAGCTCGTCGGTGAGGTGGCCGCCAACATCCGCAAGCTCCGCAAGCCCGAGCCCTACAAGGGCAAGGGTGTTCGCTACGCCGGCGAGCATGTCCGCCGCAAGGTCGGAAAGGCTGGTAAGTGACGATGGCTATCTCACTCAAGCAGCACAAGCACACCTCCTCCCGCGTTCGCTCGCGGCTGCGCCGCCAGGCCAGGGTCCGCAAGAAGGTGTCGGGCACGTCCGAGCGTCCGCGCCTGGTCGTGACCCGCTCGGCCAAGCACATCACCGCCCAGGTGGTCGACGACGGAGCCGGCAAGACGCTGGCGTACGCCTCGACCATGGAGGGCGACCTGCGCGTCGACGAGCGCCGACAAGACCGAGAAGGCGAAGCGGGTCGGCGGCCTGGTCGCCGAGCGCGCCAAGGCGGCCGGCATCGACGGCGTCGTCTTCGACCGCGCCGGCAACAAGTACCACGGCCGCGTGGCGGCCCTGGCCGACGGCGCTCGCGAGGGTGGCCTGAAGTTCTGATGACCACAGCCAACGAACCCGACGAGCACACCCGACGTACATCGAGATGGAGACAAAGTCATGAGCGGATCCCAGCGCGGCGGAAACCGCGGGGGTGGCGACCGGCGCGGCGGAGGCCGCGACGACCGTCGCGGCCAGGGTGCCGACAAGACCGCCTACGTCGAGCGCGTCGTCGCCATCAACCGCGTCGCCAAGGTCGTCAAGGGCGGCCGCCGGTTCAGCTTCACCGCCCTCGTGGTGGTCGGTGACGGCGACGGCATGGTCGGCGTCGGCTACGGCAAGGCCAAGGAGGTGCCGGCCGCCATCGCCAAGGGCGTGGAGGAGGCCAAGAAGCACTTCTTCCGGGTGCCTCGCATCCAGGGCACCATCCCGCACCCCGTCCAGGGCGAGAAGGCCGCCGGCGTGGTCATGCTGCGCCCGGCCGCTCCCGGTACCGGCGTCATCGCCGGTGGCCCGGTGCGCGCCGTGCTCGAGTGCGCCGGCATCCACGACATCCTGAGCAAGTCGCTCGGGTCGTCCAACCAGATCAACATCGTCCACGCGACCGTCGCGGCGCTCCGCATGCTGGAGCAGCCCGAGGCCGTCGCGGCCCGTCGCGGCCTGCCCGGTCGAGGACGTCGCCCCGGCGGCGCTCCTCAGGGCGCGGGCCGAGCAGCCGGCCGCGGTGCCGACGGCGGAGGTGACGTCCTGATGGCGCAGCTCAAGGTCCAGCAGAAGCGCTCGACGATCGGCTGCAAGGCCAACCAGCGCGAGACCCTGCGCACGCTCGGCCTCAAGCGGATCGGCGACGTGGTCGTCAAGGAGGACCGTCCCGAGATCCGCGGCATGGTCCACACCGTCCGTCACCTCGTGACGGTCGAGGAAGTCGACTGATATGACACTCAAGCTCCACCACCTGCGCCCGGCTCCCGGGGCCAAGACCGCGAAGACCCGTGTGGGTCGCGGTGAGGCCTCGAAGGGCAAGACCGCCGGCCGTGGCACCAAGGGCACCAAGGCCCGCTACCAGGTCCCGGCCGCCTTCGAGGGTGGCCAGATGCCGATCCACATGAGGCTGCCCGAAGCTCAAGGGCTTCAGGAACCCCTTCAAGGTCGAGTTCCAGGTCGTCAACCTCGACCGGATCAGCGAGCTCTTCCCCGACGGTGGCGAGATCACCGTCGACGGGCTCGTGGCGAAGGGTGCCGTCCGTGACGGCCACCCGGTCAAGGTGCTCGGCCAGGGCGAGATCTCGGTCAAGGTCGACGTCACCGTCCAGGCGTTCTCCGGATCGGCCAAGGAGAAGATCGAGGCCGCCGGCGGAACCACCACCGTCGCCTGAACGTTGCCCATGAGGGTGCTGTGCACCCGCTGGGTTAGGCTGCCATGGTTTTCCGCGAGCTCGGCTCTCGAGGGGTTCGGGACTTGCTGAACAGGAACAGAGGTAAAAGGTGCTGACCGCGTTCGCGAACGCCTTCCGGACTCCGGACCTGCGGCGCAAGCTGCTGTTCGTCCTGATGATCATCGTGGTCTTCAGGGCCGGTTCGCAGATCCCCGCGCCGGGTGTCGACGTCGGCAACGTCCAGTCGTGCATCAACGACGTGGACAACCAGGGCATCTACAACCTGATCAACCTGTTCTCCGGTGGCGCGCTGCTGCAGCTGACCGTCTTCGCGCTCGGGATCATGCCCTACATCACGGCGAGCATCATCCTGCAGCTGCTGGTCGTGGTGATCCCGCGGCTGGAGGCCCTCAAGAAGGAGGGCCAGTCCGGCCAGACGAAGATCACCCAGTACACGCGCTACCTGACGCTGGGCCTGGCCCTGCTCCAGGCGACCGGGATCGTCGCGCTGGCGCGCTCCGGCACGCTCCTCGGCAACTGCGACAAGGACCTGCTGCACGACAACGGCACCCAGACGTTCCTGGTCATGGTCATCACCATGACCGCCGGCACCGCGGTGATCATGTGGCTCGGCGAGCTGATCACCGAGCGCGGCGTCGGCAACGGCATGTCGATCATGATCTTCACCCAGGTCATCGCGACCTTCCCCGCGACCATGTGGGCGGTCGGCCAGGACAAGGGCTGGTGGACCTTCACCATGGTCCTCGCGATCGGCCTGGTCATCGTCGCCGCGGTCATCTTCATCGAGCAGGCGCAGCGCCGGATCCCGGTCCAGTACGCCCGCCGGATGGTCGGCCGCAAGATGTTCGGCGGCAGCTCGACCTACATCCCGCTCAAGGTCAACCAGGCCGGCGTCATCCCGGTCATCTTCGCCTCGTCGCTGCTCTACCTGCCCGCCATGGCCGCGCAGTTCAACCAGACCAACAACTCGGCCTGGGTGCGCTTCATCAACAACTACCTCGTGCGGGGCAACCACCCGCTCTACATGCTCACGTTCTTCCTGCTCATCGTCTTCTTCACCTACTTCTACGTCTCGATCACCTTCAACCCCGAAGAGGTGGCCGACAACATGAAGAAGTACGGCGGCTTCATCCCCGGGATCCGGGCGGGCAAGCCGACCGAGGACTACCTGTCCTACGTCCTGTCCCGCATCACGTTGCCGGGCTCGCTCTACCTCGGTCTGATCGCCCTGATCCCGTTGATCGCACTCGTGCTCGTCAACGCGAACCAGAACTTCCCGTTCGGCGGCACCTCGATCCTCATCATGGTGGGCGTCGCACTCGACACGGTGAAGCAGATCGAGAGCCAGCTCCAGCAGCGCAACTACGAAGGATTCCTGCGCTGATGAGGCTTGGTGCTCCGGACCATGGGTCCGTCACGAATTCGCGTGTTCACGGCGCGTGCAGTGCAAGGCGGCGAAGCGCTGGCGTGCTGGACGTACTTCGAGCGACGCCAACGCAGCAATGTGCGTGCCATGGACGCGCGAAGCGCGACGGACTCATGGTCCGGAGCACCTCGTGCGCCTGCTGATCATGGGTCCGCCGGGGGCCGGCAAGGGCACCCAGGCGAAGTACGTCGCCGAGCACTTCAAGATCCCCGATCTCGACCGGCGACATCTTCCGCGCCAACGTCTCGCAGGGCACGCCCCTCGGGGTCGAGGCCAAGCGCTACATGGACCAGGGGGAGTACGTCCCCGACGAGGTCACCAACCTCATGGTCCGCAACCGGATCGACGAGCCCGACGCCGTCTCCGGCTTCCTGCTCGACGGCTACCCCCGCACCCAGGCGCAGGTCGACGAGCTCGACGGCATGATCGCCTTCACCGGCCACCGCCTCGACGCGGTGGTCGTGCTGACCGTCGACCGCGACGAGATCGTGGCGCGGCTGCTGCAGCGGGCCGAGGTCGAGGGTCGCGCCGACGACACCGAGGACGTCATCCGGCGCCGCCAGGAGGTCTACGCCGAGGAGACCGAGCCGCTCATCGAGATCTACCGCGACCGGGGCATCCTGATCGAGGTCGACGGCATGGGCGAGGTCGCCGAGGTCACCCAGCGCATCTTCGACGCCCTCGACGTCGTCTCGGAGAGCTGACCTCCCTGCCCGGAGCGACGCATGGGCTGGCGGGACCGCGGCGTCGAGATCAAGACGCCCGACCAGGTGGCGTCGATGCGCCGGGCCGGGCTGGTCGTCGGTCGCACCCTCGAGGTGCTGCGGCCGCCGTGCGCCCGGGGGTGACCACGGCCGAGCTGGACGCCGTCGCCGAGGACGCCATCCGCACGGCCGGCGCGACGCCGTCGTTCCTCGGCTACCAGGGCTTCCCGGGCTCGATCTGCGCCTCGGTGAACGACGAGGTGGTGCACGGCATCCCCGGCGCCCGCGAGCTGCGCGAGGGCGACCTGGTCTCGCTCGACTGCGGCGCGATCGTCGACGGCTGGCACGGCGACGCGGCGATCACGGTGCCGGTCGGCGAGGTCGGGCCCGAGCTGCTCGATGCTGGTCGCCGACACCGAGGCCGCCATGTGGGCGGGCATCGCGGCGGCCCGGCTCGGCGGCCGCGTGGGTGACATCTCCGCCGCGGTCGAGGGGCGGCTGCGCCGGAGAGCGTCGCTACGGCATCGTCGAGGACTACACCGGCCACGGGATCGGCACGGCGATGCACCAGCCGCCCGACGTACCCAACGTCGGCCGCCCCGGCCGCGGCGCCCGTCTGGTCGAGGGGCATCGCCCTCGCCGTCGAGCCGATGGTCACCCTCGGTGGCCCCGACACCGACCTGCTCGACGACGACTGGACGGTGGTGACCGCCGACGGCTCCTGGGCGGCGCACGCCGAGCACACCTTCGCCCTCACCGACCGCGGCGCCTGGGTGCTCACCGCCGAGGACGGCGGCGAGGAGCGGCTCGCCGCGCTGGGAGTGCCGTTCGGGGGTTGAGGGTGGGAGCGCTCGGCTCACCAGTCTCGAAGAGTTTCGTGTTGGCTGGTTGTTTACCCCCGCAAATTTCGACCGGCACCCACGACGGACTCCTCGCTTCGCTCGGCCGCTTCGCGGGGCTTCGCCGGTCCGTCGTGCGCGACGGTCGATCGCGGGGCGCCTCGCTGCGCTCGGAAAGCCGGGTCGCTTCGCTCCCACGCTCCCATTGCGTCAGCGTGCTTGCTGGCGCTTCAGGACCGGGTCGTTTCGCTCCCATCGTCTCCATGCCGGTAGCCTGACACGGCGGGAGGGGAGTATTCCTTCGCCGCGGGATCGTCAGCACGAGCGCTATTGAGCGCTCCGGGCCCGCGGGCCACCCTGGCAGCTCCACGGTCAGGTGGTGGGAGAGACCTTCGGCGGTTTCCCCGTCCCCTCGCCTCAGGAGTCGCACCCGTGGATGTCCCCACCTGGCTCTGGTGGACCACGATCGTCGTCACGGTCGGGTTCCTGCTCGTCGACGTGCTCGTCATCGGCCGCCGGCCGCACGAGCCATCCACCGCGAGGTCTCCCGCGACCTGGCGTTCTACATCGGCGCGGCGGTCGTCTTCGGCATCGGGGTCTGGGTCTTCGCCGGCGGTCAGTACGGCGGGGAGTTCTTCGCCGGCTGGCTGACGGAGTACTCGCTCTCGATCGACAACCTGTTCATCTTCATCATCATCATGACCAGGCTGCAGGTGCCGCGGAAGTACCAGCAGGAGGCGCTGCTGATCGGCATCATGATCGCGCTGGTCATGCGCGGGATCTTCATCGCGGTCGGCGCCGCGGCGATCAACGAGTTCAGCTGGGTCTTCTACCTCTTCGGGCTGTTCCTCGTCTACACGGCCTACAAGCTGGCCAAGGACGACGACCTCGACGACACCCAGTACGACGAGCCGCGGATCGTGAAGATGGCGCGCAGCCGCTTCCCGCTCTCGGAGGAGTGGAACGGCGTCAAGCTGTTCGTCCAGGAGAACGGCAAGCGGCTGGTCACGCCGATGTTCATCGTCGTGCTCTCGCTCGGCGTCACCGACCTGCTGTTCGCGCTCGACTCGATCCCGGCGATCTACGGGCTGACCAAGGAGCCCTACCTCGTGTTCACCGCCAACGTGTTCGCCCTGATGGGGCTGCGCCAGCTCTACTTCCTCATCGGCGACCTGCTCAAGCGGCTGGTCTACCTGTCCTACGGCCTCGCGGTGCTGCTCGCGTTCATCGGCGTGAAGCTGATCCTGCACGCCATGCACGAGAACGAGCTGCCGTTCATCAACGGCGGCGAGCACGTCTCGTGGGCGCCCGAGATCCCGATCTGGCTCTCCCTGGTCGGCGATCGTCGGCATCCTGGCCATGACGACGGTCCTGAGCCTGGCCAAGGACTCTCGGGACCGGCCGGCCGGCGACACGCCCGTAGCCTGGACCGATGAGGCTCGGTGCGCTGCTGCTGGTGAACGCATGGACACTCGCTGGGGGTGCCAGCCACGGCGGGACGGCACCGTCGTCGCAAGCGTGATCGGGAGCGGCTCGCCCGCAACGGTGCGAGCGTCGGCGGCCGTCGTCAAGGCGGACGCGGCCGATGGCGCCGATCACTTCGAGCTGCGGCGAGGACCCGGTCACGATCGAGATGTTGCAGACCGGCGAAGGTCGTGAACACCGACTGGTGACCGTCATCGACGGTGGTGGGTTGGTGACGCTAGCGGGGAGGGCGAGCGTCGGATCCTCTACAGAACATCTGCGACCGGAAGCAGGTCTGGACGACGTGACCACTGCCAGGACCCAGAAGGACCGCTCTGGGTCCTGAAGAGGGCTCGACCGTTCAGCCGGGCACTCGACCGGATGAGACCGCTCGAGGGCGGCGGCGGCGGTGCCGTGTGCGTCCGCGGCGGTCGGCTGACAGGTCCTCGAGATCGGTCTCGATGCAACGCTGGACCGCACCGGGGCCGACCTCGGCGCGTGCGGCCATCCGGGTGTGATCCTGGAACGGCACAGCCGGAGATGGGCATGGGCAGGACGCTTCACGCTGCGGCCGCTGCTCCAACGGCTCCGCACTGGAGCAGTATCGGCGTCTGGTCGGCAAGATCCCGTCGACAGCGTGTTCGGAAGAGCAAGGCGACGGCGAGGGCGCCAGCCGCCAGCCCGGCCGACCGGCACCCCTCGGGCTGGGGCAGCGGCGGGAGCGATCGACTCGACGGCAACTGAGCCTGCACCCAGCGCATCTGGCCGACGGCTGATGGAGGACAACAGGGCCGGAGGCGCTGGCGGCGATCTGCAGACGTCTCCAACGGACCGAACCGGCACATGACGCTGTCCGGCTCGACCCTGCGCCGCAACCGCGAGCCTCGGCTGCGAGACTGCTCGGGCATCTTCTTCCTGGGCGCCAGGGCGGTGGTCGTCCACGGCACCTCGGTCCCTGAGGGAATGCCTGGACCAGCGGTCGGGGTTCCCACCAGATGAGTGAGCTGAAGCCTGTCCGTGCTCGACCTCGTCCCGGTCCGCACCGACCAGACGACCGCCGACGCGCTCGGCGCGACGCTGGCGCTGGCCCGCACCGCCGACGAGCTCGGCTACCACCGCTACTGGCTGGCCGAGCACCACAACATGCCGGCGGTCGCCGCCACCAACCCGCCCGTGCTGATCAGCATGGTCGCCTCGGCGACCAGCCGGATCCGGGTGGGCTCGGGCGGCGTGATGCTGCCCAACCACGCCCCGCTGGTGGTGGCCGAGCAGTTCGCGCTGCTCGAGGCGGCCTACCCGGGGCGGATCGACCTCGGCATCGGTCGGGCGCCCGGCACCGACCCGGTCACGTCGTTCGCGCTGCGGCACGGCGCCGGCGGGCGTGAGCGACGAGCAACGTCTCGCGGTTCCCTGAGTACGTCGACAACGTGCTGGCGATGATGGAGCCCGACGGCGTCGGGCTGAGCGTGGCCGGCCGCACGCCACGCGCTCGCGCGCCACGCCGGTGGCCCGCTCGGTCCCGACGATCTGGCTGCTCGGCTCCTCCGACTACTCGGCCCGGCTGGCCGCCGAGAAGGGGATGCCCTACGTCTTCGCCCACCACTTCTCCGGCTCCGGGACCGCCGAGGCGCTCGAGCTCTACCGCTCCACCTTCCGTCCCTCGCGCCGAGCTGGCCGAGCCGCGGACCTTCCTCACGGTCAACGCCGTGGTGGCCGAGACCGCCGAGGAGGCCGAGCGGCGGGCGCTGCCCAACCTGCTGATGATGGTCGCCCTCCGCACCGGCGCCCCGCTCGGCCCGCAGCTCCTGGTCGAGGAGGCCGAGAAGGTCGACGTCCCCGACGCCCACCGCCCCCTGATGGACGCGATGCGCTCGCGCTGGGTGATCGGCGACGCCGACGACGGCCCGCGCCCAGCTCGCGAGCCTCGCCGCGACGTACGGCGTCGACGAGGTGATGGTGCACCCGGTCGCGGCCGCCCACGTGGGCACCGACCCGGCCCGCAGCCCCGGCCCGCGAGGAGACGCTTGCGCCTGCTCGGCTCCTGCGAATTGGGGTTTCGCGCCGGTCGTCGCACTAGACTGGACTGGTCGGCCCAACATGGGTCTGTCCTGTGGCGCCTCGCGGCTGCCCGGACGCAGGTGGAGGCCTCGCTCACGCGGGTCTCGACGTGTGCCGGGAATGAGGCCCTCCGGACGGCCGCATGAGGTCCACCTCGCCACCAGCAGCACGGCGCGGAGGTTCGCGGGCCGACGGTAGACACCAGCACCAACAACGGATTGTGGAGGACATGCCGAAGAAAGAAGGCGTGATCGAGATCGAGGGCACCGTCGTGGAGGCCCTCCCCAACGCGATGTTCCGCGTGGAGCTGAGCAACGGGCACAAGGTTCTCGCCCACATCAGCGGCAAGATGCGCCAGCACTACATCCGGATCCTCCCCGAGGACCGCGTGGTGGTGGAGCTCTCGCCCTACGACCTCACCCGGGGTCGCATCGTCTACCGCTACAAGTAACCAGCCAGCCGAAGAACAGGACCCCTTCTGATGAAGGTCAACCCGAGCGTCAAGCCGATCTGTGACAAGTGCAAGGTGATCCGTCGCCACGGCCGCGTCATGGTGATCTGCGCCAACCCGCGCCACAAGCAGCGCCAGGGCTGAGCAGCAGCAACCGGCAGCACCATGCGCACGACCGCACCACCGCACGACAACTGAACACCTCACATCGTGATCGCTAGCCCGGCTGAAGGTCGGGTGAAGCCACCTCCGGAGCAGACGGCCGGAGCCCGGGCAATGACAGCCGGGACGCGACACGACCGACACCGCTGCGAACCACATGAGGGCTCTGCCCTGAAGGAAGGCCAACATGGCACGCCTCGTTGGTGTGGACCTCCCGCGCGACAAGCGCATCGAGGTCGCTCTCACCTACATCTTCGGCATCGGCCGGACCCGCGCCCAAGCGCTCCTCGCCGCGACCGGGGTCAACCCGGACGCCCGAGTCCACGAGCTGGGCGACGCCGAGCTCGTCAGCCTCCGCGACGCGATCGAGTCCCAGTACAAGATCGAGGGTGACCTCCGTCGCGAGGTCCAGGCCGACATCCGTCGCAAGATCGAGATCGGCTCCTACCAGGGCCGTCGCCACCGCCAGGGCCTGCCGGTCCGCGGTCAGCGCACCAAGACCAACGCTCGCACCCGCAAGGGCCCGAAGCGCACCGTTGCCGGCAAGAAGAAGGCGAAGTGATCTAGAGATGCCCCCCAAGACTCGCGCGACGGCCAAGAAGGTCCGCCGCAAGGAGAAGAAGAACGTCGCTCAGGGCGAGGCCCACATCAAGAGCACGTTCAACAACACCATCGTCACCATCACCGACCCGACCGGCGCGGTGATCTCGTGGGCCTCGGCCGGCACCGTCGGCTTCAAGGGCTCCCGCAAGTCCACGCCGTTCGCCGCGCAGATGGCCGCCGAGGCCGCTGGCCGTCGGGCCATGGACCACGGCATGAAGAAGATCGACGTCTTCGTGAAGGGCCCGGGCTCGGGCCGCGAGACCGCGATCCGCTCGCTGGGTGCCATCGGCCTCGAGGTCGGCACCATCCAGGACGTCACCCCCACCCCCCACAACGGTTGCCGCCCGCCCAAGCGCCGGCGCGTCTGACCCGAGACTGAAGGAGAGACTGACATGGCCCGTTACACCGGCCCCATGACCAAGAAGTCGCGCCGTCTCGGTGTCGACCTCGTCGGTGGAGACGCTGCTTACGAGCGCCGTCCCTACCCGCCCGGCCAGCACGGCCGCGGGCGCATCAAGGAGAGCGAGTACCTCCTCCAGCTCCGCGAGAAGCAGAAGGCCCGCTACACCTACGGCGTGCTCGAGAAGCAGTTCCACAACTACTACACCGAGGCCTCGCGTCGCGCCGGCAAGACCGGTGACAACCTGCTCCAGCTCCTGGAGTGCCGCCTCGACAACGTCGTCTACCGCGCCGGCTTCGCCCGCACCCGCCGCCACGCCCGCCAGCTGGTCGCCCACGGCCACTTCAAGGTCAACGGCAAGAAGGTCGACATCCCGTCGTTCCAGGTCTCCGCGCACGACGTCATCGACGTCCGCGAGAAGTCGCTGGAGATGACGCCGTTCATCGTGGCTCGCGAGACCCACGGCGAGCGGCACGTCCCGGCGTGGATCGAGGCGCTGCCGACCCGCATGCGGATCCTCGTGCACTCGGTCCCGGTCCGGGCCCAGATCGACATCCCGGTCCAGGAGCAGCTCATCGTCGAGTACTACTCCAAGAAGTAGCCCTCACCGCACGGACCAGCACCACCCACAACTTCACCTTCGCCGCCGCCGCAAATGTTCGGGCTCTTCAAATAGTGGTCGAGCCCGGAAAGGAAAGAACAAGTGCTCATCGCACAGCGCCCCACCCTGTCGGAGGAGTCCGTCGACGAGTTCCGCTCGCGGTTCGTCATCGAGCCGCTGGAGCCCGGCTTCGGCTACACGCTCGGCAACTCCCTGCGTCGCACGCTCCTCTCGTCGATCCCCGGTGCCTCGGTCACGAGCATCCGGATCGACTCGGTCCTCCACGAGTTCTCGACCGTCGAGGGCGTCAAGGAGGACGTCACCGAGATCATCCTCAACCTGAAGGGTCTCGTCGTCTCCTCGGAGCACGACGAGCCGGTCACCATGTATCTCCGCAAGTCGGGTGCCGGTGACGTGACCGCGGCCGACATCACCCCGCCGGCCGGCGTCGAGGTGCACAACCCCGACCTCAAGATCGCCACCCTGTCCGACAAGGGCAAGCTGGAGATGGAGCTGGTCGTGGAGCGTGGCCGTGGCTACGTGTCGGCGGTCCAGAACAAGGGCGCGGACAACGAGATCGGCCGGATGCCGGTCGACTCGATCTACAGCCCGGTCCTCAAGGTGACCTACAAGGTCGAGGCCACCCGAGTCGAGCAGCGCACCGACTTCGACAAGCTGGTCATCGACGTCGAGACCAAGCAGTCGATCCGTCCCCGCGACGCGATCGCCTCGGCCGGCAAGACCCTGGTCGAGCTGTTCGGCCTGGCCCGCGAGCTGAACGTCGAGGCCGAGGGCATCGACATCGGCCCGTCGCCGGTCGACGAGCAGCTGGCCGCCGACCTCGCCCTCCCGGTCGAGGACCTGCAGCTGACCGTCCGGTCCTACAACTGCCTCAAGCGCGAGGGCATCCACACCGTGGGTGAGCTCATCAGCCGCTCGGAGCAGGACCTGCTCGACATCCGCAACTTCGGTGCGAAGTCGATCGACGAGGTCAAGGCCAAGCTCCAGGAGATGGGCCTCTCGCTCAAGGACAGCGCGCCGGGCTTCGACCCGCACGCCGCCCTGGCGGCCTACGGCGACGACGACTACGACGACGCGTACGTCGAGGACGAGCAGCTCTGACTGAATTGCGCGAGCTGCCGCGCTAGGTCCAGTCCGGCAGGGTTCGGCAGGGCGCTGCAGGCTCGGGACACTGCCACTCAGAACCCCAACTCCACACCCAAATCGACTGAACAGAAGCGTTCGGTCGTCTACCCCGGTACCTGACACGGCCGGAGAGATGAGAGAAGCACCATGCCCACTCCCAAGAAGGGTCCCCGCCTCGGCGGCAGCCCCGCCCACCAGAAGCTGATCGTCTCGAACCTCGCCACGGCGCTGTTCGAGCACGGCCGGATCACCACCACCGAGGCGCGCGCCCGCGTGCTGCGGCCGGTCGCCGAGAAGCTGATCACCAAGGCCAAGCGGGGCGACCTGCACAACCGGCGCGAGGTCCTCAAGACCATCCGCGACAAGTCGGTCGTGCACACGCTGTTCACGGAGATCGCGCCGACCTTCGAGGAGCGGCCGGGCGGCTACACCCGGATCACCAAGATCGGCCCCCGCAAGGGCGACAACGCCCCGATGGCGGTCATCGAGCTGGTGACCGAGAAGTACGACCCCAAGCCGGCACGCAGCAAGAAGAAGGCCGAGCCGGCCAAGAAGGCCGAGCCGACCCCCGCTGCCGAGGCGGAGGAGACCGAGGCGCCGACCGAGCTCGCCGAGGAGGCGTCGCCCGAGGAGAGCGTCGTCGCCGAGGCTGAGGTCGAGGAGACGACCGAGGACGCTCCGGCTGATGAGGCCCCCGAGGACGCTTCGGCCGAGGAGTCCGACGAGGCTGAGTCCAACGAAGAGGGCGACAAGGCCTGACCCAGCAAGACCGCACGTCGTTTCGAGACGCCGACCCGCCCGAGCACTACGGGCGGGTCGGCGTCATTTCGGGCTACGGCGGACCCGTCGTCCCTCGAGGGGGATCGGCTCCGCGGCTGCGACGCGCGCCGCTCCGGCGAGGACCTTGGCGAGGAGCTGGAGCAGCTGGTCGCGCTCGGCGGGCTCGAGGTCGCTCATGACCGCGATCTGGAGGGCATTGATGCCCGGCAGGAAGCGGTCGCACAGGGCGCGCCCAGCCTCGGTGACCTCGACCAGGACGCTGCGGCGGTCCTCCGGGTTGGGGAGCCGGCGGACCAGTCCGTGCCGCTCCAGCCGGTCGAGCGTGCTGGTCATGGTCGCCGAGGAGATCAGGGTCCGGTCGCTGATCTCGCTCGGCGTGAGCGGCTCGCCGGCACCCTCGATGACGGCCAGGGTGTTGGTGACCTGCAGGTTGAGCTCCGGGGAGGCCGCGACCACCCGGTCGATCTCGGCGACCAGGGCGGACCCGGCGCGGATCAGGGTGGCGTAGGCCTCGGTCGACACGGCGTCGCCGTCGGGGAACTCCTCGGCGAAGTCGTCGCCGACCCGAACGACGCCACGAGACGCCAAGGAAGGCGGGCCGCTGCCCGCCTTCCTCGGCTTGCGAGGTGCGTGGTCAGGCAAGCTCGAAGACCGCGATCTCGGGAGCACCCGCGAGGCCGGCCTTCTCCATGACGGCCACGAGCTCGGGGTCGCCGGCGAAGTCCTGGGCCGCGTCGACCGTGGCGAAGTCGTGGGTGACGAGGACGTCGTTGCCGTCCTCGGGGTTGCGGCCGACCCGGGCGTTGCTGACGCCGTGCTTGGCGTGCAGGGAGGCCACCTCGGCGCTGTCGTAGACCGCACGCCACGCGGCGTAGTCCTGGACGGGGTGGCGGACGGTCAGGGTTGCACTCATGTCGATCTCCGTGGGTTCGGATGGAGGAGCACCGTTGCTCCTGGCACGGAAACGTAGGGCAGAAGTGGTTCGAGCACAAGTGTTTTAGATCGGAAGTAAATATCTTTCATCAAAATTAGTCGGTGCGTGCCAGTGCATGGGCGACCCGTTGGACCCGCTCGTTCGCTGGGGTCGGTACGCCGTGCAGCCGGCCGAGCAGCACGACCTCGCCGGCGCGGAAGTCGACCTCGTTGCCGGCAGTCCGGCGCTCGAGGCTCTGGCCGAGCGAGTTGGGCCCCTTGACGTCCGCGCGGCCCTGGAGCAGGTCGCCGCGCCGCTCGAGATCGGCTTCGTGGCTCACCACTTCCAGACCAGCAGCGGCGAGCACCGCCTCGGCCTCGGCGCGGACCTGGGGCTTGAGCACGTCCGCCTCGTCCGGCAGCACCGCCGAGACGTCGCCGACGGCGTTGGTGACCAGCTTGCGGTGCTTCCACGCCATGATGTCGCCCCTCGGCACCGACTCGAAGCCGGCCGAGCGCAGATCGGCGGCGACCCGCTCGGTCACGTCGTCGGTGCCGGACGGGAAGCGCCCCACGTCGAGGACGCCCGGCACCGGGTGGCAGCCCTGGACGACGAGGCCCGGCTCGAGGTGCTGCGAGGGCAGCATCACCGTCATCGCGTAGGTGTGGGCGAACCGGCGCAGGGTAGCCGGCTCGTTCGCCACGCCGTTCTGCGCGCAGACGACGGGGACCGTCTCCGGCGCGTGCCGCTGCAGGTCGACCAGGGCGGCCTCGGTCTGGTGCGACTTCACCGCCAGCACGACCACCGTGTCGTCGCGCCAGTCGACCGTGGCCGCGGTGTCGGTCGCGGGCGCGCGGACGGTGTGCCGTCCCTCGGCGGTGTCGAGCACCAGCCCGTTGGCCCTGATCCGCGCCAGGTGCTCGCCCCGCGCGACCAGCGTGACGTCGTGGCCGCTCAGGTGCAGGCGGGCCCCGATCACGCCACCCACGGCCCCGGCGCCGTACAGGACGTAGTCGGTCACAGTGCTTCGGGCTTGTTCCGCATCATGGTCACCCAGGCGAGCATGCCGCCGCCAGAGATGAGGAGGACGACGCCCACGATCGCGAGGGTCTGGTTGTCGCGGCTCAGGCCGAGGACCGACAGCACCAGACCGGCGACCAGGTCTGCCAAGGCCACGAGGCCGAGGACCTTCGCCGTCTGGGCGGGGAGGCTCTGCGAGGCGGGCACCCGCCGATCATGTCATCGACTGGTAGACACAGGACATGGAGCGCGGAGTGCTGGTCGTCGGCGAGGCGTTGGTCGACATCGTGCGGACCCAGAGCGGCGCCCTGCACGAGTACGCCGGCGGCAGTGCTGCCAACGTCGCCGTCGCCCTGGCCCGGCTGGGCAGACCGACCCGGCTGGCGACCTGCTTCGCGCCCGACCACCACGGTGGGCTGGTCACCGCCTATCTCGAGCGGGCGGGCGTGACGCTCGCGTGCGACCCGGGCGCGGTGGCGCACACGTCGACCGCGGAGGCCACGATCGGTTCGTCGGGGGCCGCGGACTATGTCTTCGACATCGACTGGCGGCTGCTCCCGCTGGACCCCGACGAGGACCCGCTCGTCGCACACACCTGCTCACTCGGCGCGGTGCTGCTGCCGGGCGCCGACGACGTGCTGACGCTGCTCAGCCGGCTGCGGGACCGCTCGACCATCACCTACGACGTCAATGCGCGGCCCACCGTCACCGGGGCCGGCGCGGACGTCGTGGAGCGGGTCGAGCGGATGGTCGCGGTCGCCGACCTCGTGAAGGCGAGCGACGAGGACCTCGAGACGTTCTACCCCGACCGGCCCTACGCCGAGTCGGCGGCCTCGCTGCTCGAGCTCGGCCCGTCGGTGGTCGTCGTCACCCGCGGCGCCGAGGGTGCGCTCTGGCTGGACCACGCGGAGTCGGTGGAGGTCGCGTCGCAGCCGGTGCAGGTGGCCGACACGATCGGCGCCGGAGACACCTTCTGCGCCGGTCTCGTCGACGCGCTCTGGGAGCGCGGCCGGCTCGGGGCGCAGGGACGCGGCGAGCTGGGCTCGCTGCCCCGGTCCGAGGTCGCCGAGGTGCTCGAGCACGCCGCGCGCGCTGCCGCCGTCACGGTGTCGCGGCCGGGCGCCGACCCGCCGTTCCGCCACGAGCTCAGCCTGGATCCACCGATCTCCGACAGCTGAGCGCCACCATCCGGGGCGCTGGCGGCGTTGCAGGCGCTCAACGGACAACCAGTACGACGCTCGCGCCTGCGCCTTGCCATCGCACCCGGCTGGAGACGCTCAACTCGCCGGCCATCGGTGGATCCAGGCTCAGCTGAGCGCGGCCAGGGCGTCCTGGGCGAGGGCCTGGAGGTCCGGCACGGACACGACGCTGCCCTGGGTGATGATCGAGCAGTTGACGCCCCTCTGGCCCTTGACCAGGATCAGGCCGGCGGTGGTCGACCCCTGGGCGGACGTCGCGAACGCCCAGCCGCGGTCCGCGCCCGGCACCGGCTCGGCGCCGGGAAGACCCTCGTAGCTGTTCGAGCTCGCCGGCAGGTCGGCGTCGGCCCGGGTGGTCGCCTGCACCACCACCGTCGCGTCACCGCCGAAGTAGTAGCAGTCCCTGGCATTGGGGTCGCCGTAGCTGGAGGGCTGGGCGAGCCCCTGGCCCGCTGAGCTCGCACCCAGGTCGCCGGTGATCATCGCCGAGGTGATCACCGCACACCCGTCGAGGGGGTCACCGGAAGCCTGCGTCGGCGCGGGGGTCGGCAGCTCCGTCGAAAGGTCCGTCGGCAGCTCCGTCGGGAGGTCCGTCGGCAGGTCGGTCGGCAGGTCGGTCGGCAGGTCGGTCGGCAGGTCGGTCGGCAGGTCGCTGACGGTGCCGGTGGGCGAGGGATCCGCCGAGACGGACGCGACGTTCGACGACGTGCCGCCGGCCTTCTTCGCGCCGCTGGAGTCACCGCCGCAGCCGGTCACGGACAGGGCCAGCAGGGCAACGGTGCAGGCGGTGGCCAGCGTGCGCTTCATGGGCTCATCCGATCAGTCCGGGGCCATGGGGGACATGGCCCGTCCGCGTCATTCGGACGCAGGTGACCGGACAGAGGTTCCTGTGACCTCGTCCTCGGGAGCCGGGGCGAGGTAGGCGTGCACCAGGGGTACGACGGACGCGCCCTCGCCGCTCGCCGCAGCGACCCGCTTCATCGAGCCGGACCGGATGTCGCCGGCGGCGAAGATGCCGGGGACGGTGGTGGCCAGGTTGGCCGGTGGCACGCCGTCGACCCACTGGTCGCGGGGGACGTCGCGGCCGGTGAGGACGAAGCTGTACTTGTCGCGGGCGAGCTCGGGCGGCAGCCAGTCGCAGCGTGGCTCGGCGCCGAGCAGGAGGAACAGTCCGCGGGCGTCCTTGCGGGACTGCTCGCCGGTGTTGATGTCCTCCAGGGTCAGCCACTCGAGCTGCGCCTCGCCCCCGCCGTCGACCACCCGGGTGCAGGTCAGCACGTCGATCCGCTCCTGGTAGCCGATCTCCTTGATGAGGTAGTCGGACATGGTCTCCTCGAGCGAGGGGCGTCTGACCACGATGGTGACCGATGCCGCGAACCGGCAGAGGTGGAGCGCGGCCTGGCCGGCGGAGTTGCCGCCGCCGACCACCACGACGTCGTAGCCCTCCATCTCGCGCCCCGCGGTCATGGCGGCGCCGTAGTTGACGCCGTTGCCGACCAGCCCCTCGAGGGCGGGTACGCCGAGCTTGCGGTAGGCCACGCCGCTGGAGAGCAGCACCGCCCGGGCGCGGACCTCGTCGTCGTCGCAGCGGAGGACGTGCGGCTCGCCCGTCGTGGCCGGGCTCGAGGCCGGTGACCTCCCACCCGGTGAGGAACTTGGTCCCGAAGCGGATCGCCTGGTTGCGGGCCCGCAGCGCCAGCCGCATGCCGGAGATGCCGCGCGGGAAGCCGAGGTAGTTGCGGATCATCGAGCTGGTGCCGGCCTGGCCGCCGACCGCCTCGGCCTCGAGTACGCGGACCGTGAGCCCCTCCGACGCGGCGTACACGGCGGCGGCGAGCCCGGCCGGGCCCGGCCCCGACCACCGCGAGGTCGACGACCTCGTCGGCGTCCTCCTCGGTGCGGGGGTAGATCGAGCGGGCGACGTCGCGGACCGAGGTCGCCTCGATCGCCCCGCGGGCCGGCGACCACACGACGGGGTAGCGGGGCTCGTCGGTGCCGAGCTCTCGCGGACGCGTCGCCATGAACTCCTCGAGGCGCGGGTCGTCCGGGTGGTAGAGGCTGTTCTGCATCCCCATCCGGTCGAGGAAGTCGCGGATCGCCATGGTGAGCGCGTCATGGACCGGCGAGATGACCTTGGCGCTGACCACCTCGGGCTGGGGCACCGTCGAGTCCAGTCCGAGAGCAGCTCGGTGATCGCGTTGTGGAACTCCTCGTCACGGTTGCCGCGCGGCATCAGAAGGTAGGCGTCGTACTTGCCGCGGGCCAGCCCGGGCCTGAGCTCCTCGGCGTCGGCGAGGAAGTGGTCCCAGTGCGCCGCGATGATGCGCCGCGCGGTCGGCACCACGAGGCGGAAGCGGTGCACCGCCTCGAACATGTGCTGGACGTCGGGGAGCCGGGAGTCGCTGACGAACAGGGCCACGGACTCCGCCGGACGTCCTTCAGCTCCTGCGCGAGCTTCTCGGCCTCGGCGCAGGACCGCGCCGAGCGCAGGTCGTAGTCGTGCCCGTAGCGCCGGTAGAACACCTCGAGCAGGGTGTCGGCGTGCTGTGCGGACACGAGGATGATTCGTGCCGGCGCCTGTGCTGGCACGTGGACGGCGTGCCAGGCCTGAGTGCACGCGCTCTAGTGAGCAATCCCAGCGGCTGAGAGGATGCGTGGGTGCGGATCCGCCTCGACGTCGCCTACGACGGCTCCGGCTTCCACGGCTGGGCCGCCCAGCCGGGGCTGCGGACGGTCGAGGGCGAGCTGGCGGCGGCGCTGGCCACGGTGCTGCGGGTGCCGGAGGTGTCCCTCACCTGCGCCGGGCGGACCGACGCGGGCGTGCACGCGCGCGGGCAGGTGGTGCACGCCGACCTCGACGCGCTGCCCGACGGTCCGCAGAGCGGCTGGCCCGACGGCTCAACGGCGTGCTCGACGGCGACGTCCGGGTGCACCGGGTGGCCGAGGCGCCGGACGGCTTCGACGCGCGGTTCTCCGCGCTGTGGCGGCGCTACGCCTACCGGGTGGCCGACCGGCCCGACGCCGTCGACCCGCTGCGCCGCGGCCACGTGCTGGCCTGGCCCCGAGGCCGGTCGACGAGGCGCTGATGAACGCCGCCGCGCTGGCCCTGGCGGGCGAGCACGACTTCGCGGCGTTCTGCAAGCGGCGCGAGGGTGCCACGACCGTGCGGACCCTCGTCGACCTGCGCTGGGAGCGGGAGCCGGACGGGCTGCTGGTGGCGCACGTGCGGGCCGACGCGTTCTGCCACAGCATGGTGCGCTCGCTGGTCGGCTGCCTGCTCGCCGTCGGCGAGGGCCGGCGCCCGGTCGAGTGGGCGGCCGAGGTGCTGGCGGCCGAGCGTCGCGACTCGGCGGTGGCGGTGGCGCCCGCGCACGGGCTGACGCTCGAGGAGGTCGCGCTACCCGCCGGACGCGGAGCTCGGCGCCCGGGTCGAGATCACCAGGGCGCGGCGTGGCTGATCCCGCCGACGAGCACTACTTCTCCGCCGACCCGGCGGTGCCGTTCAAGCGCGCGCCGGTCACGCGCGTCGGTCTGGGGCCACTCCCTGTCGCTGACCAGCGGGTCGGGCGTCTTCGCGCAGGGCCGGGTCGACATCGGCACCGCGGTGCTGTTCCGCGAGACCGCGCCGCCCGCGAGCGGTCGCATCCTGGACCTCGGCTGCGGCTACGGCGTGATCGGGCTGGCCATCGCCGCCGCCGTGCCCGGCGCGACCGTGACCGGCGTCGACGTCAACGAGCGGGCCGTGCTGCTGGCCAACGAGAACGCCGCCGCGCTCGGCGTCGCCGACCGCTACGCCGCCCGCCTGCCCGGCGACGTACCCGCCGACGCGACGTTCGACGAGCTCTGGTCGAACCCGCCGATCCGGATCGGCAAGGAGGCGCTGCACGAGCTGCTGCTCACCTGGCTGCCGCGGCTGGTGCCCGGCGGCCGCGCGGTGCTGGTGGTGGGCAAGAACCTTGGTGCCGACTCGCTCCAGCGCTGGCTGGACGCGCAGGGCTACCCGACCCGGCGAATTGCGAGTGCGAAGGGGTTCCGGGTGCTGGAGACTCTGCGTTCGTGACGGAGGAGCTGATCGAGCGCTGGACGGAGCCCGGCTTCCTGGCCGAGGCGGTCGGATGGGTCGACGAGCGGCTGGCCGAGGCCGGCCGCCCGCGGACCGGTGAGGTCGAGCAGCCGCACGTGCGGACCTGGTCGACGGCCCTGCGGGTGCCGACCGAGGCCGGTCCGGTGTGGTTCAAGGCGAACACACCGGAGCTCCGCCACGAGGTGGCCGTGGTCGAGGCGGTCTCGGCGCCGGGTGCCGGACCGGGTGCCGCGGCTGCTGGCCAGCGACGTCGAGCGTGGCTGGATGCTGATGTCCGACGCCGGTGACCGGCTGCGCGAGGTGATCGTGGAGGAGCACAGCCTGGCGCGCTGGCACGACGTGCTGGCGGGTGCCGCCGACGTCGCCCTGGCCCTGGAGCCGCGACGTCGACGACCTGCTGGCCGCCGGTGTGCCCGACCTGCGGCTGTCCATGCTGGCCGACGGCTACGCAGAGCTGGTGGCGCGGTTCGACCTCGAGCCGCGGTTCCGCGACGCGGTGGGCCGGGTCCGCGACCTGGTCGACGAGCTGGCGTCGTACGCCGTCACCGAGACCCTGCAGCACGACGACCTGCACGACGGCCAGGTGTTCGTGAAGGACGGCCGCAACCTGATCCTCGACTGGGGCGACGCGGTGGTCTCGCACCCCTTCTTCACGATGTCGGTGACCCTCGAGGGCGGCGTGGCCTGGGGGCTCGACGACGTGGCCGACTCCGAGGACATCTGGCCCTACGTCGACAGCTACCTCGCGCGCTATGCGCCCGACCGGCCCGAGCTGCGCGACGCCGTGCCGCCCGCGCTGCGGCTGGGCTGGGTCGGCCGGGCGCTCAACAACCCGGACGTCAGCGGTCCGGAGCACACGCGCACCCGGCTGCGGATGTTCCTCGACGGCCGGCCGGAGTGAAGCCCGCCCGTCAGTGGTCGCGCAGCGCCTTCGTCAGCTCCGACTTGTTCATCTTGGACCGACCCTCGATCCCGATCTCGCCCGCGCGCTTGCGCAGGTCGTCGACGGTCCAGTCCTCGTAGGAGCCGGACTCGCCGCCCTTGCGGCCCACCGACGTGCGGGAGGTGTTGGCGGACGCGTTGGCGATGCGCGCCGACTTCTCCTTGCTGTTGCCCTCGTCGCGGAGGTCTTCGTAGAGCTGCTTGTCCTTGACGCTGGGGCCAGGACTCTTCTTTCCAGGCATGTGGAGTCGGTAACCCGTCGGGCCGAACTTCTCACCTGCGCGGAGGCTCAGCCCGGCGCGGGGAGCGGGACGGCCTCGCGGGCCAGGTGCCGCTCGGCCGCCCGGGAGGCCGGGTGGTTCACGATCGCGGCCACCGCCACGATGGCGGCGATGACCACCCAGCCCGGCGTGCCCCACTCCATGGCGAGGAAGGTGTAGGCCGCCGGCGCCCACACCGAGCCGAGCGTGTAGCCGAGCTGGGAGACGCCTTGGTACTCCCCGCGTCGTGCCGGGTCGGACAGCTCGGCCTGGAGGCCCCATTGGCCGGCCGAGTCGAACAGCTCGGCGCCGGTCACGGTCACGTGGCCGATCCACACCAGCGCGATCGTCACCCAGCCGATCGTGTCGTGGGTGACCAGCACGATCCCGCAGGAGAGGACGAAGAAGAACGCGCCCCGGCGAGTGGCGCGGAGCGAGTCTGCGACGGTCACCACGCCGCGGGCCGCGGCCACCTGGAGGAGCACGGCCAGGACGGTGTTGGTGCCGAACAGCCAGGCCAGCAGCACCCTGGGGGCGTCGGTCTCCTCGACCAGCCAGAGCGGGATGACGACGTTGAGCAGGACCTGGTGGGTGCTGAGGACACCGCCGCAGACGGACATCAGCACGTAGCCCCGGTTGCGCAGCGCGCCCCGCCGCCCCTCGCCGTGCAGCGCGGACTCGAGGGGTGTCTCGGCGTCTCCGGCCTCGGCGTTCTCCGCGTTCGCGACTCGGCGGGGGAGCCGGGCGACGAGCGAGGCATTGACCAGCAGCAGCGCGGCGGTGGCGGCCGGCACCATCCGGATCACGTCGTTGCTGTTGGTGGCCAGCGCGACGCCGGCCAGCAGGGCGCCGAGGGTGTAGCCGACGTTGCGGGCGGCGCGGAAGTAGGCGCTGGAGGACACCCGCTGCTCGCGCGGGAAGACGTCGAACCGGTAGGCGTTCCGCGCCGCCCGGCTCGCCGTCGACACCACCTGGACGGCGACCATCACCGCGACGAACCCGACCATGCCGCCGACGGCGAGCCAGGCCAGGTAGAGCACCGCCTCGACCAGCGAGGCGATGGCCCACACCCTCCTGGCTCCGAACCGGTCGCTCAGCTTGCCGAGGGGTACGGCGAGCACGAAGGTCACGAGGCCGGCGATCGTCAGGCCGAGGCCGACCCGGGCGGCGGACAGCCCGACGATCTGGGTGAAGAAGACGGCGCTGCCGGTGAGAAAGACCCCGTCGCCGAACGCCGAGAGCACCGACTGCACCGAGAGCCGGCGGATGAGGGAGGTCGGGCCCGCGAGCCGGAGCAGGCCGTCGGGCAGCTGTCTTGACATCAAGAGAACTCTAACGCCGGCCCCGGGTCGGGACGCACCTGGTTTTCCGCGGACTCAGGTCAGGTCCTGTCCGCATTGCCTCCTAGGTTGGGCCCATGTCAGAGATCCAGGTGTTGCGTCCCGCGGGGCTCGTCCAGAGCCCGGCCTTCAGCCACGTCGCCATCGTCCCGCCCGGTGCCACCACGGTGCTCGTCGGCGGACAGAACGCCGTGGACGAGCAGGGCCAGCTGGTCGGCGGCGACGACGTGGCGGCGCAGACCAGCAGGACCATGGAGAACGTCGTGACCGCGCTCGCCGCGGCCGGCCTCGAGGTCGAGCACCTCGTCAGCGTGACGGTGACGCTCGTGGCCGGGGTGGATGTGCAGGCTGCCTACGCCGCCGCCGGCCCGTTCCTCGCCGGAGCCAACCCGCCGCCGCTGGTGAGCGCGGCTCTGGTGTCGGCGCTGGGTGTCCCCGGCGCGCTGGTCGAGGTGTCGGGGGTTGCGGCCAGCATCTGAGGCGTGGCCGTCAGACCCGCTTGCGGCCGACGAGGTGGAAGACGCGGCTCAGCCGGCGGTAGGGGTCGCGCCGGCCGGCCTCGAGCTCGACCGCGGCCACTCGCTCGGCGTCGGCCGGGTCCAGCTCGGCACCGCTGAGGTCGAGCCAGTCGACGAACAGCCACACGCCATACCACTCCACGGGCTCCACGCCGTGGCCGCGCAGGAGGTCGCCGAGCTCCTCGACCGTGTCGGCCCGGGTCGGCAGGCCGAGCACCCCCGTCTCGAGTCTGGTGTCGAAGGACGCGAGCGCGTCCTCCCAGCGACGTTCCATGGCCGGCCGCACCGCCATGGCGCCGGCGTTGCCCGTCATGATCGACACGAGGCCGCCCTCGGCAGCGCACCGGCACAGCTGCTCGACGATCGGCTTCGGCCCCTCCTGATAGCCGAGCACCCCATGACACAGGACGGCGGCGAACCGCTCGCCGTCGACCGCCTCCTCCGTCTCCGCCCCGTCCGCCTCCACGAACCTCACCCCGCTCCGGACCTCGTCGGGCAGCCGCGCGAGCCGCTGCCTCGCCTTGTCGAGCATTGCGGTCGACGGGTCGAGCAGGGTCACGTCGTAGCCCGCCCTCGCCAGCGGGAACGACTGATGACCCGCGCCGCCACCCACGTCGAGCACCGTCGCCGGAGGCGGGGGCAGGTGCTCCAGCAGCTGGCGATGCATCACGTAGGTGCGCACCCGCCCCTTCACGGTCGCGTAGGCGCCGTCGGCGAACTGATCGGCCACGCCTGCCCAGGTGTCGTCTGCCACCCGCTCCACGATAGGAGTGCTCTAGCGTCCGTCGGATGGGGGACGAGCAAGGCCGGGCTCGAGGCCGCTGCCTGTGCGGAGCCGTGACCTACGCCGTGACCGGCCCGCTGCGCGACGTGATCAACTGCCACTGCCTGCGCTGCCGCCGGTTCAGCGGGCACCACCTGTCGGCGACCAGCGCCGACGTGGCCGACGTCGAGATCGACGACACCGAGGGACAGCTCACGTGGTTCGAGCCGGTCGAGGAGGCGGCGTACGGGTTCTGCGGGCGCTGTGGCTCGTCGCTGTTCTGGCGGGGCGCGAGCTCGCCGGACCGCCTGTCGATCTGCGCAGGGACCCTCGACCCGCCGACCGGCCTGAGGACCGCCGAGGCGTGGTGGGTGAGCGAGGCCGGCGACTACCACGAGCGGCCGGACCTGCCGGAGCGCGCCCGGGAGTGAGTCCGGCGGTGAGTCAGAAAGCGGAGACTCCGGTCTCGGCCCGGCCGATCAGGAGCTTCTGGATCTGGCTGGTGCCTTCGTAGAGCGTCATCACGCGGGCGTCGCGGAGGTACTTCGCGGCGGGGTACTCGTCGACGTAGCCGGCGCCGCCGTAGATCTGGATGCAGTGGTTGGCGGCGCGCACGGCGGCCTCGGAGGCGTAGAGCTTCGCCTTCGACGCGGCGATCCGGAAGTCCTCGCCACGGTCGATGAGGTCGGCGGCCCGCCAGACGAGGAGCCGCGCGGCGTCGGCGTCCAGCGAGATGTCGGCGATCATGTCCTGCACCAGCTGGAAGCCGGCGATCTGGCGGCCGAACTGGGTGCGCTCGTTCGCATAGGAGACCGACGACTCGAGGCAGGCCTGCACCAGCCCGACGCAGCCGGCCGCGACCGACACCCGACCCTTGTCGAGCGACGACATCGCGATCTTGAACCCCTCGCCCTCCTCACCGAGCCGCGCCGACTCGGGCACCCGCACGTCCTCGAGGAACAGCTCGGCCGTCGCCTGGCCGCGCAGGCCGAGCTTGCCCTTGATCTCGCGGGCCTCGAAGCCCTCGGTCTCGGTCGGCACGAGGAACGCCGTCACGCCGCGCGGCCCGTCGTCCGACGTGCGCGCGAAGACCAGCGCGACCTGGGCCCAGGTGCCGTTGGTGATGAACAGCTTCTGGCCGTTGAGGACGTAGTCGGAGCCGTCGCGCGTCGCCTTCGACGTGAGGTTGCCGGCGTCGGAGCCGGTGCCGGGCTCGGTGAGGCCGAAGCAGCCGAGCGTCTCCGCGCTGGCGATGCCCGGGAGCCACTCCTGCTTCTGCTCCTCGGTGCCGAACCCGAGGATCGACTTGCCGACCAGGCCGTTGGAGACCGAGACGATCCCGCGCAGCGCGGAGTCGGCGCGGCCGAGCTCCTCCATGCCGAGCGCGTAGGTGATGTAGTCACCCCCGAGGCCGCCGTACTGCTCCGGGATGGTGAGCCCGAAGAAGCCGATCTCGGCCATCTTCGGGATGATCGCGAGGTCGATCGACTCGGCACGGTCCCACTCGGTGCGGTGCGGCACCGCCTCCTTCTCGAGGAAGTCGCGGGCCAGCCCGCGGAACGCCGCCTGCTCCTCGCTCAGGGACATGTCCATCAGCTGCTCCTCGGCGTGTCGTGGTGGGTCCGTCGGGATAGTCCGTGACGTCTGGGTTGTGGAACCAGTGGTTCCACAGGCACGGATGTCACGGACTATCCCCGAGCGGCGGCCTGGCGGCGCAGCTCGGCCCGGGCGAGCGAGGCCTTGTGGACCTCGTCCGGGCCGTCGGCGAAGCGGAGCGTGCGGACCGCGGCGTACGACGCGGCGAGGGGGAAGTCCTGGGAGAGGCCGCCGGCGCCGTGCACCTGCATGGCGCGGTCGAGGATCTCCTGGACCACCTTGGGGGTGGCGATCTTGATGGCCTGGATCTCGGTGTGGGCGCCGCGGTTGCCGACGGTGTCCATCAGCCACGCGGTCTTGAGCACCAGCAGCCGGAGCTGCTCGACGGAGACCCGTGCCTCGGCGATCCACTCCCGGACCACGCCCTGCCGGGCCAGCGGCTTGCCGAAGGCGACCCGGCCCTCGGCGCGCTCGCACATCAGCTCGATGGCCCGCTCCGCGATGCCGAGCGCCCGCATGCAGTGGTGGATCCGGCCGGGGCCGAGCCGGGCCTGCGCGATCGCGAAGCCGTGGCCCTCCTCGCCGACCAGGTTCGCCACCGGCACCCGGACGTCCTCGAAGACGCAGCTCGGCGTGGCCGCCGTGCTCGTGGTCGTCGTAGCCGAAGACCGTCATCGGCCGCACCACCGTGAGTCCGGGGGTGTCCCGCGGGACCAGGACCATCGACTGCTGGCGGTGCCGGTCGGCGTCCGGGTCGGTCTTGCCCATCACGATGAAGATCTCGCACTCGGGGTTCATCGCCCCCGTGATCCACCACTTGCGGCCGTTGAGGACGTAGCTGTCGCCGTCACGGACGATCGAGGTCTCGATGTTGGTGGCGTCGGAGGAGGCGACGTCGGGCTCGGTCATCGCGAACGCCGACCGGATGGTGCCGTCGAGCAGCGGGGCGAGCCAGCGCTCCTGCTGCTCGGGCGTGCCGAACATCGCCAGCACCTCCATGTTGCCGGTGTCCGGCGCCGCGCAGTTGAGTGCGGGCGGCGCGAGGTGGCCGGACCGGCCGGTGATCTCGGCCAGGGGTGCGTACTGCAGGTTGGTCAGCCCGGCCCCCGAGAAGTCTCCGTGGTCGCCGGGCAGGAACAGGTTCCAGAGCCCGTGCGCCTTCGCCTCGGCCCGGAGCTCGCCGAGCACCGGCGCGGTCGACCAGGCGAACGGGTCGTCCATCGCCTCGAGCTGGTCGTGGAAGACCTGCTCGGCCGGCTCGATCCGGTCGGCCATGAAGCCGAGCAGCTGCTCCTGCAGCTCCTGGGTGCGGGCGTCGAGGGCGAAGTCCACGTCAGTTCTCCTTCAGGGAGTGGAGGCCGGCGGCGATGATCAGGTCGAAGCCCTCGCCGATCTTGTCGAAACCCTCGCCGACGGTCTGGCCCTGGAGGAACCGGTAGTGGATCCCCTCCAGGATGACGGCGAGCTTGAAGTAGGCGAGCGCGAGATGCCAGTTCATGCCTTCTTGGCCGATGTCGCCGGGCTCTCGACCGCGGGCCGCGGCGTACGCCGCGAGCTGCTGCTGGTTGCCCGGCCAGCCCTGCGCCTTGGCGACGTCGGAGACGAGGTCGCCGCCCGCGGAGGCGCCGAGGGTCTCGTAGACGAGCATCAGGGCGACGTCGGTGCGGGTGTCGCCGAGGGTGGCCATCTCCCAGTCGACGACGGCGTGGATGTCGGTCGTCGGCGCCGACCAGGCAGTTGTCGAGCCGGTAGTCGCCGTGCACGATCCCGACGACCGACGGGTCCTCCGCGGGGCGAGCTGCTCGGTCAGCAGCCGGTGCAGCTCCTCGGCGTCGGGGTGCTCCCGGGTCTTCGAGCCCTCGAGCTGCTTGCCCCAGCGGCGGACCTGGCGCTCGAGGAAGCCGTGCGGACGGCCGAACTCGCCCAGCCCGACCGCTGCGGGGTCGACGGCGTGCAGGGCGGCGAGCACCTCGACCAGCCGCGCGCTGATCGCGGCGGTGCGGTCGGCGCCGAGCGCGTCGAGCTCGATGGCCCGGCGGAAGGCGCGACCCTCGACCTTCTCCATCACGTAGAACGGCGCGCCGAGCACGTCGGGGTCGGCGCAGTGGGCATACATCTCCGGGACCGGCACGTCGGTGCCGGCCAGGGCGGACATCGCGGTGAACTCGCGGCCCATGTCGTGCGCGGTCGCCTGCACGTGGCCCAGCGGCGGGCGGCGGACGATCCACTCGCGGCCGCCGTCGGTGACGACGTAGGTGAGGTTGGACTTGCCGCCCGCGATCAGCTCGGCGCTCAGCTCGCCGTCGATCTCGCCGGGCCGCGCGCCGTCGTACCAACGCCGGAAGGCGGCCAGGTCGAGGCCGCGGCACGTCCTCACCCACGGCGGACCCCCGTCAGCTCGTCGACCTTGGCCTGGAGTCGGCGCATGCCGGCCAGCCAGGCGTCGGGGTCGGCCGCGCGGGCGGCGTAGTAGGCGCCGACCTCGGGGTGGGGGAGCACGAGGAACCGGTCGTCGGCCAGCGAGGTCACCCACGCGTCGGCGACCTGCGTCGGGGGTGAGGGCCGCGTCGCGGGTGAGCAGGTCCTTGAGCGGCCCGGCCTGCTCGAGCATCCGCGTCTGCACGCCCTGGGGGCAGATCGCCTGGACGGCGATGCCGCGGTGGCCGTAGGTCACCGAGAGCCACTCGGCGAAGCCGACCGCGGCGTGCTTGGTGACGGAGTACGGCGCCGCGCCGATCATCGTGAGCAGCCCGGCGGCGCTGGCGGTGACCACGAACCGTCCGCCCTGGCCGTCGGCGAGCCAGGCCGGCACAAGCACCCGCGCGGCCCGGATGTGGGCCATCACGTTGGTGTCGATCATCCGCGCCCAGTCCTCGTCGGAGGCCTGGAGGCTGTCGGGCTGAGTGCGGTCGATGCCGGCGTTCGCCAGGTAGATGTCGACGCGGCCCAGAGTCGCGGTCGCGGTCTCGACGAGCGCACGCACGCCGGCGTCCGAGGAGCAGTCGCCCGGGGCAGCGATGGCGCCCAGCTCGTCGGCCGCGGCCCGGCAGGCGGCCTCATCGAGGTCGTTGACCACGACCCGCGCACCCTCGGCGACCAGTCGGCTCGCGAGCGCCCTGCCGATCCCATGTGCCGCGCCGGTCACCACGGCGCCGGCGTCCTGCAGGTTCTGCATGGGAGCAACACTCACACATGTCAACCGCAGTTGACAGACCGGATGCTGTCAACTACGGTTGACAACGTGACCGACCTGAAGGAGCTGACCGATGCGGCGACCGCTCCCGACCCGCGGGCCGGGCTGCGCGCCGTGCGCGCGCTCGGCCGGCTGCTCGAGCACCTCGAGCGCACCCAGGTCGACCGCGCCCGGGTGGCCGGCTGGTCGTGGCAGGAGATCGCAGACGTCCTCGAGGTCAGCAGGCAGGCCGTCCACAAGAAGCACGCACGCAGGTAGTCGTCGAGGTAGGAGTCCGAACATGTTGGAGCGGTTCACTCGCAACGCCAGGGTGATCGTCGTCGGCGCCCAGCAGGCCGCGGCCCGCGCGGGCGCCACCGAGGTGCGCCCGGCGCACCTGCTCGAGTCGCTGGTCGCCACCGACGGCGTCCTCGCGATGAAGGTGCTCGCCGACCTGGGCGCCCCCGGCGACGAGGTTCGCCGCGCGGTCCGCGGCCTGGCCGCCCAGCACCCGGACGGCCTCGACGCGGAGGACGCCGAGGCGCTGAAGCTGCTCGGCATCGACCTCGACGACGTGCTGAGCCGGATCGACGGCGACCTGGGAGACGATCAGGGGCGGCTCGCGAAGGGCCACCGGCGGTTCGCCCGGCAGAGCAAGAAGGTCCTCGAGCTCTCGCTGCGTGAGGCGGTGCGGCTCCGCGACGGCTTCATCGGCACCGAGCACGTGTTGCTCGGCCTGATCCGCGCCGGCGACGGCACGGTCCTGCAGACCCTGGCCGCCTTCGACCTCGGTGCGGACGACGTCCGTCGCGCGGTCGACGAGGCGGACCGGCGCGCGGGCTGAGCGGCCGCCGAGGAGACTCCTACGCTGGCCGCATGACGCGGCAGCAGACGAGCACGACGCGGATCCCGGGCTTCGTGCTCACCGACCACGTGGTGGAGGTGCCGCTCGACCACACCACGCCCGGCGACGGTCGGACGATCGAGGTGTTCGCGCGCGAGGTGGTCGGCGCCGGCCGGGCGGACCAGGACCTGCCGTGGCTGCTGTTCCTCCAGGGCGGCCCGGGCGGCAAGTCGCCGAGGCCGGGCGATGGCGACGGTGACGGATGGCTCGCGGCGGTGACCCGGACGCACCGGGTGCTGCTGCTCGACCAGCGCGGCACCGGTCGCAGCACGCCGCTGACCGGCCGAGCGGTGGCGGGCTGGTCCGACGCCGACATCGCGGCGTACCTGCGGCTGATGCGCGCCGACAGCATCGTGCGCGACGCCGAATTGCTGCGCGAACGGGTCACCGGAGGCCGTCCTTGGGAGACGCTCGGGCAGAGCTACGGCGGCTGGGTCACGATGACCTACCTGTCGCTGGCGCCCGAGGGCCTCGCCGCCTGCTACGTCACCAGCGGCCTGCCCGGCCTGACCGCCACCGCCGACGACGTCTACGCGCGCACCTACCCGCGGGTGGCCGGCAAGAACGCCGAGTTCTACGCGCGCTATCCCGACGACGTGGCGCTGGTCCGGAGGATCGCCGACCACCTCGACGCGCACGTCGTCGAGCTGCCCGACGGGGATCGGCTGACCACGCGCCGGCTCCGGCGGCTCGGCAGCGAGTTCGGGATGAGCTACGGGTTCGAGCGCATCCACTGGCTGCTCGACGAGGCGTGGCACGGCTCCGAGCTGTCGGACGTGTTCCTCGCCGGCGTGCAGAGCCTGACCGGGCACGTCGACGGGCCGCTGTTCCCGCTCCAGGAGTACATCTACGGGCAGCCCGGCTCGGGCGCGAGCGCGTGGGCCGCGGAGCGGGCGATGTCGGAGCACCCGGACTTCGCCGAGGACCGCGACCCGCTGCTCCTCACCGGCGAGATGTTCTACCCCTGGATGTTCGAGGAGGTCCGGGCGCTGAGGCCGTTCCGTGGTGCCGCCGAGCTGCTCTCGGCCTACGACGACTGGGGGCCGCTCTACGACCTCGACCGGCTCGCGGCCAACGAGGTGCCGGTCTTCGCGGCGGTCTACCACGACGACATGTACGTCGACGCCCAGCTCCAGCTCGACACCGCGCGGCACGTGCGCAACGTCCGCGCCTGGGTCACCAACGAGTACGAGCACGACGGGCTGCGCAAGGACGGCGCCCGAGTGCTCGGCCGCCTCATGGACATGCGGGCCGGGCGCGTCTAGGGCCTGTCTCCCAATCCATGGCGGCGCCAGCGCCGCCCAGCACGCACGCTCCAACCCACGGAAGACGCTCGCTGCGCTCGCGCTTCCGCAGGGGACCCCGGAAACGCGAGCGGTGGCGCCAGCGCTCGAAAGACGCCCAGCCCGCCAGCGCGCCGGCGCCGTGCCGTCGCGGAGAGACACGCCCTGAGGGGTTCGTGAGACGCTGCCGAGATGGTTCCTGAGGCCGACTCCATCGGCGACTGGCTGCAGGCGGACCCGAGCGATCCGGCAGTGGTCGCCGGCCGCTACGACGAGTGGGCCCAGAGCTACGACGACGACCTGGCGGCGTGGTCCTACCAGGCGCCCGCCGTCGTGGCGGAGACGGTCATGGCCCGACAGCCCGCTGCCGCATCCGCGCTCGACGTGGGCTGTGGCACCGGCCTCGTCGGTCGGGCCCTGCGCGATCGAGGGTTCGCGGGTCGGCTGGTCGGGCTCGACATCTCCGAGCAGTCGCTCGAGAAGGCTCGTGAGGGTGGCGGCTACGACGCGCTCGAGCAGGCCGACCTCCAGCAGCGGCTCGCCGTCGAAGACTCCGGGGTTGACGCCGTGGTCTGCGTGGGGGTGATGACCTACCTGCCCGACGTCGAGGCGGTGTGGCGGGAGTTCGCGCGGGTGACCCGGCTCGGAGGAGTCGTGGTCGTCACGCAGCGCGAGGACCTGTGGGAGACCCGGGAGTGCCAGGCCGTGGTCGATCGGCTGCAGGGCGAGGGTGTGTGGACGCCGCTGGACGTCACCGGCCCGGCGCCGTACCTGCCGGAGGGCTACGGGGGCACGCCGGCGGTCGGCTGCTTCTACCTCACCGCGCGGGTCGGCTGAGCCGTCGGCGGTCGGCCGTCGGCCCTCAGGGGCACTGGCCGCCGGAGGGGTCGCAGGGTTCCCAGCCCGCCACCGGCTTGCTCCACTTCCGGCCGCTGGGCGCCATGTCGGCCTTCTTGCCCTTGGCCAAGCGGACTGCGGCCCGCCACGACCCCTGGTCGAGGGCCGCGGGGTTGGGCACCCGCAGGCACCCCCAGATGTCGAGGTCGATGTCGAGGTTGCGCTGGCCGCGCTTGACCTGCCCGAACACCGGCGGCGTGTATTCCGAGTCGGTGCACGGGACGCGCTTGCCGGGCTTGTCCCAGCCGCCACCGAGGCGGAACTCCTGGGCCTTCTTGAGTGACTTCCCGCCCGGGTGCTTCGGCTTGCTGAGCCGGAGGTCGTAGTGGCCGTCGGGCTTCGAGTCGCCGTTGAGGTCGAAGTAGACCGTCAGCCGGTGACCGGCCTGGAAGCCGTGGGGCACCGTGACCGTCACGCTCTGCACTGAGTCCCAGTACCAGCTGGCGTCCAGCGTGACCGTGGCGATGTCGACGATCGGGTCCGAGGTGCGGCTGTCGTGGACGACGACCGTCTGCGGATAGGCGCGCTCGGCGCCTGCCGCCGACGGCAGGGCTCCTGACATCGGCAGCACGCACGCGACAGCAACAAGGGCGACCCGACGAAGACCCGGCATCCTCGGGACGTTAGCACCGACGGCCCCTGATGCGGTCGAAGGCAGCATCGAGCCATCGGGGATGTGCGAGCTCGAGGGCTTGGGCGGTGTCGATCTCGTGGGTGCCTCGGTTGTCGACGAGGCGTGGCGTCCGTTGGGTGTGCGCCAGACGTAGCGGGCGAGTCCGAGCTGTTTGGCTTGGTTGCGGAGGTGGGTCTTGGCGCGGCTCGACGTGGGCGCGTTGGATGCCGAGCCGTGGATCCAGGCCGTTGGAGTTCTCGACCCGCGGCAGTGGAAGACGGACCTGAGGCGTGCTGATGTCCGCCAGTTGCACGGCAACGTCGTCATGGTGGATGTTGATCTGAGCCGAGCCAAGTTCGGCCGAACGGATCTGGGATGGTCGGACCTGAACCGGGTCCGCTTCGAGGGCGCGGTCAAGGGCGTCATCATCGGGGACTTGCACGCAGACCAGAGGCCGCCGGTTTGGACGCTGACCGCTGTCGACTTCACCAATGCCGACCCCCAGGACCTGTGGCTCATCGCCGTCGACCTCGGGTCGCCCGGAGTCGATATCCGGCTGCCCGACGACGAAGCGCACTGGCTGGTCCGGGACTGGCCGCAGTTCCTCGACCGTGTCGTGGCCAACGCGCCGAACGAACTCCGCGCCGACGCTGAGACTTGGACCGCGCACGAGCCGCGCCATCTCGGGCCCCACCAAACCTGGGGGTTCACAACCCTCAGGAGCGCTCTCACCTACGCCGGTGAGCCCTTCGCGGAACTCCTCCGAGCCAGCCGCTGATCATCCGAGCTGACAGCGGCATCGTCCGCGTGGGTCCACAGGCGGCAATGTGACGCAGGCTCGCGCATGGGGGTGGCTCCGATGCGTTGTGCGACCGCGAGGTCTGGCACCGGAGTAGCCTGTGGCCGTCCGCAGAGAAAGCCGGTGACCCATGACCGTTCTGCTTGCCTACGCACCCACATCGGCCGGGCTGGCTGCCGTGCGCGCCGCCGCTGAGGAAGCCAAACGACGAGGCTCCGAGGACGTCACCATCGTCAGCGTCCTGCGCAATCGCGCGGCGACACCTCCGCCTGATCCGGTATCCGGGGTGTCTCCTGAGCAGGACCTGGACGCGGTCGCCGACGATCTGGTCCGCCAGGGCCTGAGGGTCAACGTGGAGCTCGAGACCTCCGGAGATGTCGTCGAGCACGTGCTGGCCGTTGCCGAGCGCGTCAGGCCGTCCGTGGTCGTCATCGGGCTTCGTCGCCGCACAGCGGTCGGGAAACTGCTGCTGGGGTCTACCTCGCAACGGCTCCTGCTCGAGCTGGACTATCCAATCGTCGCGGTCAAGGCGCCGGACGGGACTTGAGCGACGCTGAGCTGAGCTGGATCCACCGATTCGCGGCGTAGCGAGCGTCACCAGACGGGCGTGAGGTCTTTCCGGGGTCCCCGCGAAAGCGCGAGTGCAGCGAGCGTCTTTCGAGCGTCGGCAACGCCGCGAGCGCGCCCGTGTGGTGGCGGGTAGCAGCCGGGAATCGGTGAATCCAGACACCCCGTGACGTAGCGGTGTCAAGCAGCGGTGGGGGATCACCCTCCTCAGGCGCGGCCACCAGGTCGTCGAGAGCACCCGGTAAGTGGACCTCCGGAACTGGGCGGATGCATCGGTGGGCGGGGGACCTCGCCATCGGCGCAGTGGTCGCCGTCGACCACTGGTGGACGCTGAGCCGTGACTGGTGGCGCTGAGTCCCCGACAACGTCTGGCGACGGCTCGCCAGCATTGTCAGGCTCCGACCTGGCCTCGGGTTGGCGCGTTCGCTTCGCGGCGGTGTGACGTGGCCGCTTCGCGGCCGGTGTGACGCGACGTGCAGTTCCTGGAACGGGATCGGCGCAAGGTCGCGTCGAACTGCCCGCCGGGTCAACGCGCGTTGCAGGATGGTGGCGTGCGCGCTCTCGTGAAGACAACCGACGGACCCGGACTCGAGCTCGTCGACGTTCCCGAGCCGGTCTGTGGGGACCGTGACGTGAAGATCCGGGTGCTGAGAGCGGGCCTGTGCGGCACCGACCTGCACCTGCTGTCCTGGGACGACTGGGCGGCCTCGACGGTGACGGCGCCCATGACGATCGGCCACGAGTTCTTCGGAGAGGTCGTCGAGGTCGGTGCCGACGTCGACCACGTCGCGGTGGGCGACCGGGTCTCGGGTGAGGGGCACATCGTGTGCGGTGCCTGCCGCAACTGTCGCGCAGGGCGGCGCCAGCTGTGCATCCACACCATCGGGGTCGGGGTGAACCGCGACGGAGCGTTCGCCGACTACGTCGTCATTCCGGCGACCAACGCCTGGGTCCAGCCGGCCGACCTCGATCCGGACCTGGGTGCGCTGTTCGACCCGCTGGGCAACGCCACTCACACCGCCCTGCAGTGGCCGGTGGTGGGGGAGGACGTCGCCATCACCGGGGCGGGCCCGATCGGCATCATGGCGACCGCGATCGTGCGGCACGCGGGTGCCCGGCGCATCGCGGTCACCGACCTCAGGCCGGAGCGGCTGGAGCTGGCCATCCGCGCCGGAGCCGACCTCGCCGTCGACGTCTCCCAGGGTCAGGACCTGGCCTGGGCACAGGAGCAGCTCGGGATGCTCGAGGGCTTCGACATCGGTCTGGAGATGTCGGGTGCACCCGCGGCGGTGCGCGGCATGCTCGAGAACCTCAACCACGGCGCCCGGGTTGCGATGCTGGGTCTGCCACAGTCGGCCTACGAGATCGACTGGGGACGGGTGATCACGCACATGATCACGTTGCGGGGGATCTACGGCCGCGAGATGTTCGAGACCTGGTACTTGATGGGCTCGATGCTGGCGACGAGCCCGGCCCTGAGGGACGCCGTACAGTCGGTGATCACGTGGCGCGGTCCGGCGGAGGACTGGGAGGAAGCCTTCGAGCACACCCGGTCCGGGGTCGGCGGCAAGGCCCTCCTGGATTGGAGCTGACATGTACGGCGACGTCAAGCAGCAGCTGGCCGATACCCTCGCGGAGATCGAGGACGCTGGGCTCTACAAGCGCGAGCGCGAGATCACCACCCCGCAGGCCGCGCACATCTCCACGACAGCCGGTGACGCGCTGAACTTCTGCGCCAACAACTACCTCGGGTTCTCCGACCACCCCGACGTCATCGCGGCCAGCAAGGACGCGCTGGACACGTGGGGCTTCGGGATGAGCTCGGTGCGGTTCATCTGCGGCACCCAGACCCAGCACACCGAGCTGGAGCGGCGACTGTCGCATTTCCTGCAGACGGAGGCGACGATCCTCTACAGCTCGTGCTTCGACGCCAACGGAGGTGTCTTCGAGGTGCTCTGTGGCGAGGAGGACGCGATCGTCTCCGACGAGCTCAACCACGCCTCGATCATCGACGGCGTCCGGCTGAGCAAGGCCGCTCGCTACCGCTACAAGAATGCCGACATGACCGACCTGCGCGCCCAGCTGGTGGCCGCGCGTGAGGCTGGCGCGCGGCGGGTCCTCGTCGCGACCGACGGCGTGTTCTCCATGGACGGCAGCTTTGCTCCGCTTCCAGAGATCTGCGACCTGGCTGACGAGTTCTCTGCCCTGGTGCTGGTCGATGACTCCCACGCGGTCGGCTGTGTGGGCCCCGGTGGGCGCGGCACGCCGGAGCTCTTCGGGGTGATGGACCGGGTCGACGTGATCACCGGGACACTGGGCAAGGCGCTCGGGGGAGCCTCTGGTGGTTATGTCACCTCCCACCAGGAGGTGGTTGACCTGCTGCGGCAGCGGTCGCGTCCCTATCTGTTCTCCAACTCGGTCGCACCGTGCGTCGTTGCGGGCTCACTCAAGGCGCTGGACCTGGTGACCTCCTCCAGCGAGGCTCGCGACACGCTGGCCGCCAACAGTGCGCTGTTCCGGTCGCTCATGACCGAGGCCGGCTTCTCGCTGCTGCCCGGGGCGCACCCGATCACGCCGGTGATGTTCCCTGGGGAGGACGGTGCACGGCTCGCCACCGCTATCGCCGACCACATGCTCGGCCAGGGTGTCTACGTCATCGCCTTCTCGTTCCCAGTGGTGCCACGGGGCAGAGCGCGGATCCGCGTGCAGCTGTCGGCAGCCCACTCGGAGGCCGACGTGCGGCGCTGTGTGGAGGCGTTCGTGACGGCCCGGGATTCCCTGACGTAACGCTCATCCCTTCCTCGCGTCTGAGTGAGCGGTTTGACGTAGCTGGCGGCACGCACGTCTCGGCAGATCT
>CAWBZR010000017.1:0-293698 GCA_963793315.1 uncultured Actinomycetota bacterium
TCGTCATAGACCCCCCGCTGGACGAACAGCCGCGACCCGGCGAGGCAGACCTGCCCGGCGTTGCTGAAGATCGCCTTGACCGACCACGAGACGGCGTTGTCGAGGTCGGCGTCGTCGAAGACCACGTTGGCGCCCTTGCCGCCGAGCTCGAAGCTGACCGGGGTGAGGTT
The DNA here is from genome assembly GCA_963793315.1 of uncultured Actinomycetota bacterium. Lineage (GTDB taxonomy): Bacteria > Actinomycetota > Actinomycetes > Propionibacteriales > Nocardioidaceae > Nocardioides. The sequence continues at coordinate 171 of CAWBZR010000017.1, forward strand.
GGCCGCGGCGGCCTGGCCGATCGCCCGGCCGGTCCCGGACTCGCCGGTGAACGTGATCCGGTCGACCGCCCGGTGCTGGGTCAGAGCCGACCCCGCCGAGTCGGGGCCGAAGCCGTGCACGACGTTGAGCACGCCGGGCGGCAGCCCTGCCTCCGTGGCCAGCCGCGCCAGCAGGGTCGCCGACTTGGGGGTGTCCTCGGCGGGCTTGAGCACCACCGTGTTGCCCCAGGCGAGGGCCGGCGCGACCTTCCACGACTCGAGCATGAGCGGGAAGTTCCACGGTGAGATCGCGGCCACCACACCGGCCGGCTGGAACAGCGAGTACGCGTGGTGCCCGCTGTCCATCGGCAGCGTCTCCCCGGCGCTGAGCCGGGCGTGGTCGGCGAAGAACCTCAGGTTCTGGGCGACGCGCGGGACGTCCTTGGTGCGGGCGTCGGTGATCGGCTTGCCCATGTCGACGGTGTCCGCGAGTGCGAGCTCGTCGAGGTGCTCCACCACCAGGTCGGCGAGCCGGTGCAGCAGGGCGCCGCGCTCGGCGAAGCCCATCCGCGGCCACGGCCCCTCGTCGAAGGCGCGCCGGGCCGCGGCCACGGCGAGGTCGACCTCGGTCCGGCCGCCCAGCGCGACCTCGGCGTACGCCGCACGCGTGTAGGGGTCGACGGACTCGAACCTGGCGCCCGAGTCCGACTCGACGTCCACACCGCCGATGTGGTGGGTGATCAGCTCCATGGTGCTCCCCTGTCCCCGGTCACCGGGCTCCCACCGCACCCAGGTCGCGCTCCTGAGCGAGCTGCAGAGCGATGTCGATCAGCATGTCCTCCTGGCCGCCCACATAGCCCGCCTCGCCGGCCCGCTGGAGGATCTCGTGCGCCGCCACGCCGTAGCGCTCGGCGGCGTGCTGGGCGTGCAGCAGGAACGACGAGTAGACGCCGGCCCAGCCCTGCACGATCGCGGTCCGGTCGGCCTTGGGCCAGGTCGGCAGGAAGGGCCGGACCACCTCCTCGGCCGCGTCGAGCACGCCGCCCACGTCGACGCCCGTCTCGACCCCGAGGTGGTCGAACGTCGCCGCCAGCACCTCGGTCGGCGAGTTGCCCGCTCCCGCCCCCAGCGCGCAGAGCGAGCCGTCGATCTGGCGGGCGCCCGACTCGAAGGCCAGCACCGAGTTGGCGACCCCGAGCGAGAGGTTCTGGTGGCCGTGGAACCCGACCTGCGCCTCACGGCCCACGGCCGCCACGAGGGCGGCGACCCGCGCCTTGGCCTCGGTGAGGACCAGCGCACCGGCCGAGTCGACGGCGTAGACGCACTCGCACCCCGCGTCGACCATGATCCGGCCCTGCTTCGCCAGCTCCTCCGGTGAGGTGCGGTGGCTCATCATCAGGAAGCCGATGGTCTCCATCCCCAGCGACCGGGCCAGCCCGAAGTGCTGGATCGAGACGTCCGCCTCCGTGCAGTGCGTGGCGATCCGCGCCACCGACGCGCCGGCCTCCTTGGCGTTGCGGAGGTCGTCCATGGTGCCGATGCCCGGCACCAGGAGGACCGCGATCTTCGCCCGCGCCGCCTCCTCGGCCGCCGCGCGGACCAGCACGATGTCCTCGACCTTCGAGAAGCCGTAGTTGAACGACGACCCACCGATGCCGTCGCCGTGGCTGACCTCGATGACCTCGACGCCGGCCTCGTCGAGGGCGTGCACGGTGGCCCGCACCTGCGCCTCGGTGAACTCGTGCGACATCGCGTGACTGCCGTCGCGCAGCGTGGTGTCGGTGATCCGCACCGGCCGCTCGGTGCCGGTCATGCCTCCACCCCCGGCCCCACGAAGCGCGTGGTCGCGACCAGCTCACCGACCCGAGCGGCCGCGGCGGTCATGATGTCGAGGTTGCCGGCGTACGTCGGCAGGTAGTCGCCGGCGCCCAGCACCTCGATGAAGACCGTCACCCGGCCGTTGCCGTCCCACTTCTCGCGCGGGTCGTCGTACTGCGGCTCGGCGCGGAGCGTGTAGCCGGGGACGTACTCCTGCACCTCGGCCACCCGCGCCTTCACCGACGCGGTGATCGCGTCCTGGTCGGCGTCGGCCGGGATGGCGCAGAAGATCGTGTCGCGCATGATCATCGGCGGCTCGACCGGGTTGAGCACGATGATCGCCTTGCCCCGCGGCGTGCCACCGAGCTCGCGGACCGCCCGGCTCGTGGTGTGCGTGAACTCGTCGATGTTGGCGCGGGTGCCGGGCCCGGCCGACTTCGACGCGACCGACGCGACGATCTCGGCGTAGGCCACCGGCACCACCGACGACACCGCGTGGACGATCGGCACCGTTGCCTGGGCGCCGCAGCTGATCATGTTGATGTTCATCGCGTCGACGTGGTCTCGGAAGTTCACCGGCGGCGAGACCAGCGGCCCCACGGCGGCCGGCGTGAGGTCGACGGCGACGATGCCGGCGTCCTCCAGCCGTGGTGCGGCCGCCCGGTGTGCCTTCGCGGAGGTCGCGTCGAAGACGAGCTGCGGCAGCTCGTCGCGGGAGAGCAGCCAGTCCAGCCCCTCCGCCGAGGCGTCGATGCCCATCGACCGCGCCCGGTCGAGCCCCTCGGACTCGACCACCCCGACGACGTACTGCACCTCGATCGAGTCACTGCGCCGGAGCTTGGCGAGCAGGTCGGTCCCGATGTTGCCGGGGCCGATGATCGCGGCTCTCGCCTTCATGCGTCCCACCGGGGGATCTCGTCCTCCTGGGGGATGTTCACCTCGGTGACCCGGTTGCGGTAGCTCACCGTGGCGGTCCGGCCGCCGTGCTTGACCCGCACCACGACCTCCTCGGTGTTCACCGGCTCACCGGGGTCGTAGCCGTGGGCCCACGTCGCGAACGCGCGGATCGGCCCCGAGTGGGTGGCCGCGATGATCCGCTGACCGGGCGACTGGGCGATCAGCCGGTTGAACCCCATCCAGAACCGGCGCACGCAGGCCTGCGGCGACTCGAAGTACATCAGCGGGACGGTCAGCCAGAGCTGGATCGGGTCGGCACCGCCGAGCTGGGTGCGGTAGAACCGGTCGATCTCGACCAGCCAGCGTGGCCGGTCGCCCACCGCCATCCGCTCGAGCTTCTCCATCTCGGCCTGGTACTTGCGGAACGACGCCGTGATGTCGCGGACGCCGTCGGGGCTCCAGACCTGGAAGTTCTTCAGCTCCTCCACCGGCTCCGGGGCGGTCACCTCGCACTCGCGGCCGTACTGCTGGAGGCCGTCGAGCAGCCCGCGGTGGAGCTGCTCGGCGGTCTGCCGGGCCCGGTTGGTGGGGGCGCAGACGATCCGCATCCGGGGCCACTCCCGCAGGGTCCGCGACAGGGCCTGGCCGCGCTGGTGCGCCTGCCAGGCACCCATCGGCGTCAGGCCCGCGTCGGTGGAGTAGCCCTGCGTGATGCCGTGCCGGATGATCCGGATCTCGGTCGTGTAGGTGTCCGGAGGCTCGCGCTCCTCGGGGATGATCTCGTGGCTGCGGGTGACCGCGGCGTACTCCGGGGTGAACCGCTCCCCCTCGTGCTCGAGCGGCACCGACCGGCTGCGCGCCGGCGTGCCCTCCCTGCGGTCGCGGAACCTGCGCAGGTAGAGCGGCACCGAGGGATCGTCCTCGCCCGGCTCGGCTGCGGTGCGGGCCTGGCGGTCGGTGTAGCGGGCGAGGTAGAGCGGCGGGTCGGTGCGGTCGGTCCGCCGGAAGGTCTCGGTCACGAGTGCACCGTGAAGAAGCGCTCGTTGACCTCGCCGGCGTAGTAGAACATCGCCCGGCCCATCTCCTCCTCGGTCCAGGTGATCGGCTCGAAGTCGGGATCGACCCAGTAGCCGCCGGTGAAGATCTCGTTGCGGTTGCCGACCGGGTCGAAGAAGTACGTCGTGTGGCCGCGGGTGACCCCGTGCCGCGTGGGGGCGACATCGATGTGCACGCCGTTGAAGGCGAGCTGGTCGGCCGCCTCGCGCACGGCGTTCCAGTCGTCGACCCAGAACGCGAAGTGGTGCAGCGCGCCGTTCGGGCCCGTGACCATGGCCAGGTCGTGGGGCGTGTGCGAGCGCTCCAGCCAGGTGGCGATCTGGTGGCCGTCGTTGGCGATGATCTGCTCGGTGAGCCGGAAGTCGAGCACGTCGCGGTAGAACCTCGTGGCCTCGTCGACGTCCTCGGCCATGATGAAGATGTGGTCGAGCCGCGGCGGCGCGATGCCCACCAGGTTGCCCGGCCGCGGCGGCGGGTTGAAGAGCGGCAGCATGTTGCCGACCTTCTCCATGCCGAAGCCGAGCTCGACGGTGTGGCCGGACGGCGCCTCGAAGCGGATGGCGTCGCCCCAGCCAGGGCCGAGCTCCCCGGTGCCGTACCTCTTCACCGGGATGCCCCACGCCTCGACCCGCTCGGTGTAGTGGTCGAGGTCGTCGAGCTCGGCCACCTTGAAGCTCATGTGGTCGAGCCCGTAGGTCGGCGCCTGGCGCAGCACGACCGAGTGGTGCTCGTGCTCGTCCCAGCACTTGAGGAAGACCCGGTTCTCCTCGTGCGCGGTCTCGATCAGCCCGAGCACCTCGGTGTAGTAGGCCGTGCACAGCTCGAGGTCCGGGACCCGGATCTGCACGTGCTGCAGGCGGAGGATGCGGTCGGACACGGAGCTCCTTCTCAGGTGTGGAAGCGCAGGAACCGCTGCGCGACGACGTTCTCGTAGTAGAAGAGGCCGCGGCCGAACTGGTCCTCGGTCCAGGTGATCTCCGGGAAGTCCGGGTCGGGGCTGTAGCCGCCCGTGAACACCTCGTTGCGGGTGCCGAGCGGGTCGAAGAAGTAGATGGTGTTGCCGCGGGTGACGCCGTGCCGGGTCGGGCCCTGGTCGATCTGGACACCGTTGAAGGCGAGGATGTCGGCCGACTTGCGGACGTGGTCCCAGTCGTCGAGCCAGAACGCGAAGTGGTGCAGGGCGCCGTTGGGGCCGTTGACGATCGCCACGTCGTGCGGCGAGTGCGACCGCTCCATCCAGACCCCCATCTGGTGGCCGTTGGCATCGAGCACCTGCTCGGTCATCCGGAAGCCGAGCACCTCCTTGAAGAAGGTGTGCGCCTCGCCGACCTCCTCGGCGTTGATCAGCAGGTGGTCGATCCGCGGCGGGGCGATGCCGGGCAGGTCCGGCGGCGGCACCGGCGAGGGGTTCAGCTTGCCGAGGATGTTGCCGAGCTTCTCGAGCTCCCAGACCAGCTCCATGGTCTGGCCGGACGGGATCTCGAACCGGATGGACTCGCCCTGGCCGACCGCCTCGCCGCGCGAGACGCGCTCGACGTGGCAGCCCGCTCTCTCCAGCCGGGTCTCGAGCTCTGGGAGGTCGTCCTCCTTCTCCACGCGGAACGAGAAGAGGTCCATCCCGATCCGGGTGTCGGCCCGTAGCCGCAGCGAGTGATGGTCCTCCTCGTCCCAGCACTTGAGGTAGACGGAGTCCTCGGTGCGCTCGGTGACGTGCAGCCCGAGCACCTCGGTGTAGTACGACGTCGACAGCTCCAGGTCGGGCGTCCGGACGTCGACGTGGGCCAGTCGGAGGACGCCCATGTGGAGCCTTCCCGTCCAGGTTGGTTGAGGAGAGCACAGGGAGCGGCTCGGCACCAGGACTTCTTGACTCCCGAACCTAGGGACGGCTAGCGTTCCGTGTAAAGGAAGGGTGTTCCATATGACGGAACAACCGGAGCACCGTCCCGGTCCGGAAGCGATGCGCGCAGCGGTCGCCGGCTACGTCCAGGAGCTGCACCGCGCCTACGTCGACCAGGCCGCGACGTTCTCCCCCGGGGTCCGTGGCCGGATGCCGCTGATGACCGTCGGATCGATCACCGTGGCCGCGGTCGCCGCCCGCAACCTGCACCTGCTCGCGACCGCCGAGCGGCTCGGCCCGCCCCGCGGTCAGGAGGTCGCGCTCTCCGCCGACTACGGCGGCGTCCGGTGGGAGCTGCGCTTCTACGACCCCGTGGTGCTGCCCGACCTGGGGCTGCTGGAGGAGCGCGAGGCTCCGGCGTTCGACGAGGTCAAGCGCGCGCTCGGCGTCGGCACGGTGCTCTACCACGTGGTCGCGCAGCCGGGCGCCGGGCTGTCGGGCCACCAGGCCACGCACGTCGGCACCGGCCTGGCCAATGGGCACTCCGCTGCCGCCCGCGACTTCGAGACGATCCGCTCCCGAGTCAGGGGGCGCGAGACGCTGGTCGACGAGCTGGCCGGCGCGGCGATCGCGGGTCTCCCCCACGCCCAGGCCCTGCTGGCGCGCGCGATCTCGCCGTACGACGAGGGCGTGCGCGCGGCGTGTGAACCTGCTGACGGAGGCAGCCCGGACCCCGACGAGATCCGCAAGGCGGTGCTGACGGCGGTCGGTGGCCGGACCCAGTGGCTGCCCGCGGGGCAGACGGGATGAGCGACGGCGGGCTCTCCTCGGTCGGCAATGCGGCCCGGCTGCTCAAGGCGTTCCTCTCCCGCGAGAGGGAGATCGGTGTCTCCGAGCTGGCCCGCCGCCTCGACCTCGGCAAGAGCACGGTGCACCGGCTGCTGACCACGCTGGTGCAGGAGGGGCTGGTCGAGCGCGACGCGGAGACCGGCGCCTACCGGCTGGGGCTCACGATGTTCGAGCTCGGCCAGGTCGTGCAGTCGCACATGGACCTCCACGGAGCGGTCGGGCCGGTCCTGGCCGCCCTGCGCGAGGAGACCCACGAGGGCTGCCAGGTGGGCGTGCTCGACGGCCACGAGGTCGTCTACATCGACCGGCTGGAGAGCTCCCAGACCCTGCGGCTGTTCAACGAGACCGGCCGCAGGGTGCCGGTGCACACGACGTCGTCCGGCAAGACGCTGCTGGCCCACCTCCCCGAGGCCGAGCTCCAGCGGGTGCTGGCCGCGGCGTCGCCGCTGGCCCAGATGACGCCGAGGTCGATCACCGACCCCGCCGTGCTCGACGCCGAGCTCGCCCGGATCCGGGCGCGCGGCTGGTCCGAGGCGGTCGAGGAGCGCGAGGTCGGCGTCGCCTCGATCGCCGCACCGATCCGCGACGCCTCCGGCCGGGTGGTCGCGGCCATCAGCATCGGCGGTCCCGCCGCCCGGATGGGCGCCCAGCAGCGCCGACGGCTGGCAGAGGTGGTCGTGGAGGCCGGCGAGGCCGCCTCCCGCCGCCTCGGCTGGTCCCCCGAGACCCGACACCTGCGAGAGGGCTGACGCCACGCCATGCCGCCGATCACCGACGCTCCCGGAAAGGCGCGGGCGCTCTACGACGCCCGTCGCGACCGGGTCCAGATCAAGCCGTTCACCGACGACGACCCGACGCTGGGGATGGCCGACGGCTACGCCGTGCAGAAGGAGCTCGTCGACCTGATCCTCGCCGACGGCGACGCCGTCGTCGGCTACAAGGTCGGCCTCACCTCGAAGCCGATGCAGAAGATGATCGGCGTCGACTCGCCCGACTTCGCGCCGATCCTGGCCTCGACCGGGTACGCCGACGGCGACGCGGTGTCGATGTCCACCCTCATCCAGCCCAAGATGGAGGCCGAGGTCATCGCGGTGATGCACTCGCGGCTCCAGGGGCCGGGCATCAAGGTCACCGACGCCGCTCTCGCGGTCGCGGGGGTCTGCGCCTCGGTCGAGATCGTCGACTCGCGGTTCGAGGACTGGCGCATCAAGCTCGCCGACACGGTGGCCGACCTCGCCTCCAACGGCGCCTTCGCGGTCTCGTCCCGGGTGGTGCCGCTCTCCGAGGTCGACACCCGGCTGGTCGGCATGACGCTGACCCGCAACGGCGAGCTGGTCGACACCGGCGCGGGCGCGGCGGCACTCGGCGACCCGCTCGCGGTGGTCGCCTGGCTGGCCAACGTGCTCGGCGAGCGCGGCATCGCGCTCGAGCCCGGGCACCTCGTCATGACCGGCGCGCTGCACGCCGCCGTACCCATGGCCGCGGGCGACGTCTTCCGGGCCGACTTCGACCGGCTCGGCCCGGTCACGCTGAGGGTGGTGGAGTGATGGTGGACGTCCACGAGCTCGCGGAGCGGCTCAACCTGGCCCGCACGTCGGTCACCGCGATCCCCCAGCTCAGCGACGACGTCCCGGACCTCGACCTCGAGACCGGCTACGCCGTGCAGCAGCTCCTGCGCGAGGGGCGCGGCGAGCTGGTCGGGTGGAAGCTCGGTGTCACCAGCCGGGCCAAGCAGCAGCAGGTCGGCGTCGATGCCCCGATCTACGGCTTCCTCGCCAGCGACCACGTCCTCGACGCGGGCGAGCCGCTGGTGACCGCCGAGCACATCAACCCCCGTTGCGAGCCGGAGATCGTCTTCGTGATGGGCAGGGACCTCGCCGGTGCGCACGTCACCGCGACCGAGGTCCTGGCGGCCACGGCAGGCGTCGCGGTGGGGATCGAGGTGATCGACTCGCGCTACACCGACTACCGGTTCACGATGCCCGACGTCGTGGCCGACAACGCCTCGGCCGGTCGCTACGTCGTCGGGACGCCGGTCCGGCCCGACGGGATCGACCTGCGGCTGGTCGGCGTGGTGCTCGAGCACAACGGCGACGTGGTCGCCACCGCCTCGGGCGCGGCGTCGCTGGGCCACCCGGCCGCGGCGGTCGCCTGGCTGGTGCGCTCGCTCGCGGGGTCGGGCGAGCGGCTGCGCGCCGGCGACGTCATCCTCTCCGGAGGCCTGACCGCGGCGGTGCCGGTGTCGGACGGCGACGTCGTGGTCGCCACCGTGGACCGGCTCGGCTCGGTCGAGCTCGCGTGCCGGTGACCGGCACGGCCGGAGTCCCCCTCGGCGACCCGGACGGCCGGGCGCGCTGGACGGTCGAGCACCAGGGCCGCTCCTACCTCGTCCTCGACCTCGGCGACCGGGTCGTGGTCACTGACGCGCTCTGCCCGCACAAGCAGAACCCACTCATCGAGGGCGTGATCCGCGACGGCTGCCTGGTCTGTCCCGGACACTGGTACGCCTTCGACCTGGTCACCGGCGCGTGCCGCACGGCGCGCGACACCGACCTCCCCCTGCACCCGGTCGTGGAGCGGGACGGCATGCTCTACGCCGAGGTCACCGTCGAGCCGCAGCTCTCCTGGTCGGAGCGGCTGCGGGCGCATGCGAGAGGAAGCTCATGACCGCCTACTGGATCGCCACCTACGACGAGGTCAGCGACCCCGACAAGGTCGCGGCCTATGCCGCGATCGCCCGTCCCGCCCTGCAGGAGGCCGGTGGCCGTTACCTCGCGGCGGGCAACCCGGAGCAGGTCTACGAGCTCGGCGAGGAGACCCGGACGGTGCTGATCGAGTTCGCGTCGGTCGAGGCCGCCCGGGCCGCTCACGACACTCCGGCCTACGCCGAGGCGCTGGCGGCCCTCGGCGACGGCGCCCGTCGCGACATCCGCATCGTGCCCGGAGTGGAGTAGGGCCCGACCGGGCCACCCCGCCTCACTCGGGGCCGGCAACGTGCTTGCCCGCCTCCCAGCCCCGGTCGCCCAGCAGCTCCTCGGCCCGGGCCAGCGGGAGCTCCTCCAGGGGAGTCGCCATCGAGTCGTTCCAGCGGTTGAAGACCCCGAACATGCAGACCACGCCGAGCAGCTCGACGATCTGGGGCTCGGTCCAGTGCTCGGCCAGCGCGGCGTAGGACTCGTCCGTGACGGCGTTGGGCACGGACGCCGCCTCCATCGCGAAGTCGAGGGCCACCCGCTCCGCGGGTGTGAAGAGCGGGCTCGAGGCGTAGTCGTAGATCGCCGCCATCTTCTCGTCGCTGACCCCGTGGCGAGTGGCACTGACGGTCGTGTGCGCCTTGCAGTACTGGCAGCCCGAGGCCGTGCTCGCCACGTGTGCGACCAGCCGTTTGAGCCCGAGGTCGACCTCACCGTCGGGCGCGAAGACCGCGCGGTTGAGCTGGATCACCGCCTTGGCGATCGCCGGCACCCGCTGCATCGTCAGCAAGCTGTTGGGGACGAAGCCGAGGGTCCGGGTGAAGTGTCCGAGCGCCTCGGCAAGGTCCGGATCGGTGCAGTCCTCGGCCGGGATCGGCTCCATGCGCGCCACGGGCCAGATCATGCGATGGTCGGCTCACCCCCGCAGAAGCGTCCCTCTCCGCGGGACAACAGCGTGCCGCCCTGCGGAACGGCGTCAGACGCCCAGCACCAGCCGCTTCCCGCAGGCTCGGGAGACGCACACCATCATGCAGCCGTTGGCGGCCCGCTCCGGCTCGCTGAGCACGTGGTCACGGTGGTCGACCTCGCCCTCGATCACCTTGACCTCGCAGCTGCCGCAAATGCCCTCCTGGCAGTCGTGCAGGACGTCGACACCCTCCTCGAGCAGCACGTCGAGCACCGAGCGGTCCGCCGGCACCAGCAGGGTCCGGCCGGACTCGGCGAGCACCAGCTCGACCGCGTGCTCGTCGGACCTGTCATCGGCGGGGCCGCGCTCGACCACCGGAGCCGAGAACCTCTCGAGGTGCAGCGCCCCAGGCGGCCAGCCGGTGATCCGCTGCTCGACCGCGGCCAGCAGCGGCTCGGGGCCGCAGGCGTAGACGAGGGTGTCGGTCCGTGAGGTGCCGAGCAGCCCGTCGAGGTCGAGCAGTCCATGGGTGTCCTGCGGCCAGAGGATCACGCGCTCGCCGTACGGCGCGAGCTCGGCGGTGAAGGCCATCGACGCGGCAGCGCGGCCGCCGTAGAGCAGGGTCCACTCGGCGCCCGCAGCCGTCGCCTCGCCGAGCATCGGCAGGATCGGGGTGATGCCGATGCCACCGGCCACGAAGACGTAGGCCGTCGCCGGCTCGAGCCGGAAGTGGTTGCGCGGCCCGCCGACGTCCACGTGGTCGCCGGGGCGCAGCCTGTCGTGGACGTAGGCCGAGCCGCCGCGCCCGGCCTCCTCACGCAGGACGCCCAGCCGGTAGCGCGACCGGTCGCCCGGGTCTCCCGAGAGTGAGTACTGGCGGGACAGACCGCCCGGCAGCCGCACGTCCAGGTGCGCCCCCGCCTCCCACGCGGGCAGGTCGGCGCCTCCCGGGTCGACCAGCTCGACGGAGAGCACACCCTCGGACTCGTGGGTCATCGACCGGACCAGGAGCGACATGCCGGAAGGCTGGCGAGCACCTCGGCCACGGGTGGAACGTCGTCCCGCGGAGCAGAACGGCGCGTTCCAGCCGACGGAACGTCCCCGGCGCCGCGCCCTTGTCCGGAGCCGCTCGGGGGCACACCCTGTCCGGCATGCAGCCACCGACCGCTCGGGCCCTCGTCCTCGACATCGGCGGCGTGGTGCTGCGCAACGCCCGCGAGCTCGTGCGCGCACGGGCTGCTCGTGACACCAGCGTGGCCAGCGCCTACGTCGGCCGCGAGGACGTCGCCGGGCCGGACGACCAGCTCTGGCAGGCCATGCTCCGTCACGAGGTGACCGAGCGGGAGTACTGGACCGACCGGGCTCGGAACCTGGGGCGTGCGCTCGGCCACGACGGCTGGACGACCCGCGAGCTCATCGACTGGCTCTACCACGACCCCGACGCCGACTTCCTCAACGACGAGGTGGTCGAGCTGATGGCCGACACCCGCGCCGCCGGACTGCCGCTGGTCGCGCTCACCAACGACCTCGTCGACTTCCACGGCCAGGAGTGGGCCGACACCCAGGACTGGCTCAAGCACTTCGACGTCGTCGTCGACGGGTCGCTCACCGGGGTGCTCAAGCCCGACCCCGCGGCGTACCGGCTCGCCATCGAGGCGACCGGCGTCCCGGCCGGAGACATCGTCTACCTGGACGACATGCCCGTGAACGTGGCCGGCGGGCTCGGCGTCGGGCTGCAGGCCATCGAGGTGATGTACGACGACCGGCACTCCGCCGTCGCCGAGGCCCGCCACCGGCTCGGGCTCTCCCCGGCCTGAGGGAAGGAACCGTCATGCCCCTGGTCCGTGTCGACCTCATGGAGGGCCGCCCGCCCGAGCTGATCGAGGAGCTGCACCGCAAGCTCGCCGAGCTCGTCGCCGAGACCCTCGACACGCCGATCGAGCGCGTCCGCACCTACATCACGCAGTTCCCGCCCGAGGCCTGGGGCATCGGCGGCGTGCCCGCCAGCGTGGCCCGGCGCGACGAGGTCGAGGCGCGCGCCGCAGCGCAGGCCGAGCGCGCCGACCAGCCCGATGCCTGAAACCGGAGCCGACCTCTGCGTCGTCGTGGGCGCGACCGGCGCCTTCGGCCGGGCCGTGACCGAGCGGCTGGTCGAGCGCGGCCAGCGTGTGCTCGGCGTCGGTCGACACGAGGCCGACCTGGCCGCCCTGGCCGCCGAGGTGCCCGGCGTGACGCCCTGCGTGGCCGACATCGCCGACGACGGCGCCATGGCGGCCATCGGCGCCGCCCTCGACGGTCCGGTGCGGATGGCGGTCTTCGCCGCCGGACTGCCTGTCGCCGGCTCGGTCGAGACGGTCGCGCCGGCGGACCTCGCCCGCGGCGCCGACATCAAGCTCGGCGGCCTGCTCCGGCTGGTCCGGGCGGTCGACGCGCGCCTGGTGCCGGGGTCGAGGATCGTGATGTTCGCGGGCTCGCTCGGCTTCGAGCCCAAGCCGTCGAGCGCCGGCCCCGGCGCGATCAACGCCGGCGTCTTCAACCTGATGCGCCAGCTCGGCGACGTCTACGGACCACGCGGGCATCACCACCCACACGCTGAGCCCGGGGCCGACGGACACGCCCCGCCTGCACGCCCTGGTCGAGCGGGCCGCCGCGGAGCGCGGCAGCACCGTCGAGGAGCAGTGGGCGACGTACGCCGCCGGCACCTCGCTGGGCCGGCTCCCCACCCTCGGCGAGGTCGCCTGGGCCGTGACGATGCTCCTCGACCCCGAGGCCGATGTCATGCACGGCGGGGTGCTCCACCTCGACGCGGGCGGCCACCGGTCGATCCACTAGGCTCGATCCACTAGGGCCCCGACCGCACAGCGGTCGGGGCCCTGAGTGGAGTCGGATCAGGCGATGCGGACGTTCTCGGCCTGCGGGCCCTTGGGGCCGGCGGTGACGTCGAACTCGACCTTCTGGTTCTCGTCGAGGGACTTGTAGCCGCTCGTCTGGATCGCGGAGTAGTGGACGAAGACGTCCTCGCCGCCGCCATCCTGGGCGATGAAGCCGAAGCCCTTCTCGGCGTTGAACCACTTGACGGTTCCCTGAGCCATTTTCCGTTTCCCTTGTTCTGCCGAGGGCAGAGTGCCCTCGCGCTGCTGAAGACATCCACCGTGCTGATGTCCAGCGAACCGAAGACCAGGAGTACGAGATACAAGCCACGACTTGGCGCGGCCACGACGGCCCGGGAGCCGTCCCTTCAACGGGGGCAACGCTACCGCAGCCGGCCCCGGTAGCCCAGCCGGCGGCTGATGACCGCGGCGGCCTCGAGGACCGCGGACCGGTAGCGGCGCAGCGAGTCGGTGTTGATCCGGTCGCTGCTGCCCACCACGGTCACCGCCGCGATCACCTTGCCGTCCGCTCCCCGCAGCGGCGCACCGATCGAGCTGACGCCGAGCTCGCCCTCCTCGAAGTTGGAGGCCCAGCCCACGCTTCGCCGACCGCGTCGAGCTCGCTCACCAGCGCCCGGTGGTCGGTGATGGTGTGGCTGGTCCGGGCGTCCAGCTGCGCGCCCTTGAGGCGGCGCTCCAGCTCCGGACGCGGCAGCGCGGCCAGCAGCACCTTGCCGGAGCTCGTCCAGTGCGCCGGCAGCCGGTGCCCGACCCGGCGGAAGACCGGCAGCATGTAGGGGCTCTCCAGCCGCTCGACGTAGACCGCCTCGAGCCCGTCGAGGACGGCGACGTGCACCATCTCGCCGGTGCGGTGGCGCAGCGTCGTCAGCACCGGCAGGGCGGCCTGGTGCAGGTCGACGTGCTCGGTGACCGTGGTGCCGAGCTCGTAGAGCGCCAGCCCGAGGCGGTACTTGCCGGTGGCCTGGTCCTGCTCCAGCAGCCGCTCGGCCTCGAGCGTCGCGACCAGCCGATGGGTGGTGCTCTTGCCGAGGCCGAGCCGGCGGCTCAGCTCGGTCACGCCGAGCTCCTGGTCGGCGTGCGAGAACGCGCGCAGCACCCGTGCCGCGTTGCGCACCGACGAGAGCAACGGCGACCGCGCGTCGGCTTGGATCGGACGCCTCGTCGACCATCCGACTCCCCCTCTGCTGTCGATGGGACTTGATCCTCGTCCCGCTCCGCGGGACATTCTCACCCGTGGGGGTGACGCCCGCCACAAGATGACCCCAGCCGCTCGCCCCCACGCTCCCGGAGGCACCACCTCATGGCTCAGCAGCACATCGCCTGGTTCGACCGGCACGACCCCGCCATCGAGCCGCTCCTCGGCGGCAAGAACACCAGCCTCGGCATCATGACGATGGCCGGCCTGCCAGTGCCGCCGGGGTTCGCCGTCACCGCCGAGGCCTACCGCCGCACGCTGGGCGAGACCGGCCTGGAGGACGGAGCTGGCCCGGATGGTCGCGGAGCTCGACGTCGAAGACACCGCCGCGCTCGCCCAGCGTGGCGGGCGAGGCCCGCGCACTGGTCACCGGCACGCCCGCTCCCGCAGTGGCTGGTCGAGCAGATCGACGCGGCCTACGAGACCCTGTCCGAGCGACGCGAGCCAGGCCGACCTGCCCGTCGCCGTACGCTCCTCCGCCACCTGCGAGGACCAGCCGGACGCCAGCTTCGCCGGCGAGCACGACACCTACCTGTGGGTGCGCAGCAGCCGACGGCGTGCGCGAGCACCTGGTGCGCTGCTGGGCGAGCCTCTACACCGAGCGCGCGATCTGGTACCGCCGCCAGATGCACTACGGCGAGGACGGCGTCGCGATGAGCGTCGGGGTGCAGCAGATGGTGATGCCCCGCACCTCCGGGGTCGCCTTCACGCTCAACCCGCTCAACGGCGACCGCTCCCAGGTCGCGATCGACGCCTCCTGGGGGCTCGGGGAGGCGGTGGTGAGCGGCTCGGTCACGCCCGACAACTTCCTGGTCGACAAGGTGATGGGCGACGATCACCTCCCGGGTGATCTCCGACAAGGCCGTCGAGCACGTCCTCGACGGCGACGACCGCGTCGTCGAGCGCGAGGTCGAGCCGGAGCGCCGCACCGCGCCCTGCATCACCGACGACGAGGTCGCGTGCCGTGGCGAACCTCGCCCGCCGCGCCGAGAGGCACTACGGCCGGCCGCAGGACGTCGAGTGGGCGATCGACCCGGCGCTGCCTGCCGGACGAGAACGTCGTCCTGCTCCAGTCGCGTCCGGAGACGGTCTGGAGCCGCACGAAGCTCGAGGTCGCCGAGACCTCGGGCGACACCTTCACCTCGATCGTGCACAACCTGCTCCACCCCTCGGGAACCCAGACCGTCCACCTGCACTGACGACCAGCCACGTCACAGAGGAGAGTCAGCATGCCCGATCGTTTCCCGAGCCCGTTCGAGGTCGTCACGCCCACGGGCGCCGAGGGGTGGGAGGAGCTCTACGGCTACTCGACCGTCTTCAGCGAGGACCGGCGTGAGCTCGAGGAGTCGATGTTCTGGTTCATGGACGGCGTGCACACGCCCGAGGTGATCGAGCCCTGGGACGCCACGGTGCTCGACTTCGCCCTCACGTTCCTGGGCCAGTACACGACCCGGCACTACGTGATCCCGCCCGCGCTGGGCGTCGACATCCGCTATCTCAACGGGCACATGTACCTCTCCCCGGTGCGGCGTCACCGACCCCGCCGAGATCGAGGCGCGGGTGCCGGAGTTCGCCGAGCGGGCCGGCTACTACTTCGCGCAACTGGGCCGACGCTCTACGACGCCTGGATGGACAAGATCAAGGGCGTCATCGCCGAGCTCGAGGCCATCGACTTCCAGCCGCTGCCGCACCGCGAGGACATGGCGGTCATCACGGAGGGCCGCGGCATCGGCTCGGGGCAGCTGATGATGTTCGAGTACGACAAGCTCGTGCAGCTCACCGCCAAGCTGTGGGCGCACCACTTCGAGTTCCTCAACCTCGGCTACGCGGCGTACCTCGACTTCTTCGGGTTCTGCAAGCAGGTGTGGCCCTCGATCCCCGACCAGGCGATCGCGAAGATGGTCGCCGGCATCGACGTCGACCTGTTCCGGCCCGACGAGGAGCTGAAGAAGCTCGCCCAGCTCGCCGTCGACCTCGGCGTGGGCGACCGGATCACCAGCGACGCCGCGCGCCACGCTGGCCGCGATGGACGGCGACGAGGCCGGCAAGCAGTGGGCCGCCGCGTGGGAGGAGTCGCACAACCCGTGGTTCAACTTCTCCTCGGGCTCGGGCTTCTACCACTCGGACAAGATCTGGGCCGAGTACCCCGACATCCCGATGGGCTTCATCGAGTCCTACGTCGCGAAGCTGCGGCCGGGGCGAGTCGCTGGCCCGTCCGGTCGAGGCGATCGAGACCGAGCGCGACCGGATCGTCGCGGAGTACTCCGAGCTGATCGACGACGACGAGACCCGCGCGACGTTCGACGGCAAGCTCGGGCCTGGCCCGCGTGGTCTTCCCGTACGTCGAGAACCACAACTTCTACGTCGAGCACTGGGGCATGTCGCAGGTCTGGGGCAAGATGCGCCAGCTCGGCCAGGTGCTCACCGACGCCGGACTTCTTCGGGAAGGCCGACGACATCTTCCTGCTCCGCCGCAACGAGGTGCCGGACGCGATCTTCGACTACTTCCACGGCTGGGCCGTCGGCGTGCCGAGCCGCGGTCCGAAGTACTGGGGCCGCGAGATCCCGCGCCGCCAGGGCATCATGCAGGCGCTGCGCACGTGGTCGCGCGCCGCCTGCGCTCGGCGTGCCTCCCGAGGTCATCACCGAGCCGTTCAGCGTCATGCTCTGGGGCGTCACGTCCGAGTCCGTCAAGGCGTGGCTCGGCGGCTCGGACAACCCGGACGGCACGCTGCTCGGGCTTCGCGGCCTCGCCCGGCATCGCCGAGGGCCCGGCCCGGGTGATCCTCGGCGCCGAGGGCATCAGCGAGCTCCAGGAGGGCGAGATCCTCGTGGCGCCGCTGACCGCGCCGTCGTGGGCCCCGGTGTTCGGCAAGATCGCCGCCACCGTGACCGACGTCGGCGGGATCATGAGCCACGCCGCGATCGTCTGCCGCGAGTACGGCCTGCCCGCCGTCACCGGCACCGCCTTCGGGACCAAGAACATCAAGACCGGCCAGCGGCTCCGCGTCGACGGCAACACCGGCCAGGTCACGATCCTCGACTGACGCCGCCCATCCCCACCACTCCCCCGAAGCCGAGGAGATCCCTGTGCTCACCGCTGAGCAGAACGACGAGCTGACCGACATCGCTCCGGGCACGCCGATGGGCGAGCTGCTGCGCCGCTACTGGTACCCCGTCGCGTTCACCCGCGAGCTCGAGGAGTTCCCCGTCAAGCACGCCAAGCTGCTCGGCGAGGACTGGGCGGTCTACAAGACCGTCTCGGGGCGCTACGGCATCGTCCCCGAGGCCTGCCCGCACCGCCGGGCGTCGATGGCCTACGGCGTGGTGGAGTCCAACGGCATCCGCTGCCCGTACCACGGCTGGCTCTTCGGCCTGGACGGCGAGTGCCTCGAGCAGCCGGCCGAGCGCGACGAGACCAACTTCCGCGACCGGGTGCGGGTCAAGGCCGGCAAGGCGCAGGAGATGGGCGGGCTGGTCTGGGCCTACGTCGGCCCCGACACCGAGCAGAGCCCGGCTCCGGAGCTGCCGAAGTTCGACGTCTTCGTGATGGACGGCGTGCGCGACATCGGCTGGGCCGACCTGCCGTGCAACTTCGTCCAGATCATGGAGAACGCGGTCGACCCGCACCACGTGGAGTTCCTGCACGGCCGCTACTTCCAGTTCATGGGCCAGCAGCAGGGGTTCGAGGCGCCCGCGTCGTTCGCCAAGAAGCACGTCAAGGTCGGCTTCGACGCGTTCGAGTGGGGCATCATCAAGCGCCGCGTGGTCGAGGGCGCCTCCGAGGCGGACGACGACTGGGCGGTCGGCCACCCGCTGGTCTTCCCCTACAACATGCGGGTCGGTGGGGCGAACATCGAGCAGATGCAGATCCGGGTGCCGATCGACCGGACCACGACCCGCTTCATGCTCTACTCGGTGCACGCGCCGGAGGGCGTCGAGTTCCCCGAGCAGCCCCTGGTGCCCGACTACGAGATCCCGGTCTTCACCGAGGACGGCCGGCACCGCACCGACTACGTCGAGGGCCAGGACATCATGGCCTGGGTGACCCAGGGGCCGATCACCGACCGCACGGTCGAGCACCTCGGCCGCTCCGACGTCGGCGTCACGATGCTGCGCCGGATGTTCAAGGCCGAGATGGCCAAGGTCGAGAACGGCGAGGACCCGCTCGGCACCATCCGCGAGCCGCACGACCGGATCGACCTGCCGTGCGAGAAGAACAAGTTCGACGCCGGGCCGCAGTTCGCGCTCGACTTCATCGACATGGCCTCGAGCCGGTTCAGCCCGCAGGCGGACGCCCTCAAGAAGCTGCACATCACGCGCCTGGGAGGGCCGGCAGAAGGCATGACGCTCGTGGAGCGCGAGATCGACCAGCGTGGATCCGAGTTCGGGCTCGACGTCGGCCGGGGCTGGTTCCCGGCCGACGCGGAGTCGCACCGCCGCGACGCGCCCAAGTTCTGCCCCTCCTGCGCCGCGCCGCTCGGCGCTGGCCGAGGGCGGCCGCGGCCTGGCCACGGAGTACTGGCTCGGCGGCGACCGGGTCTTCGTCTGCTACTGCGCCGCCTGCGACTGGAGCGGCGACATCGTGCTCACCGAGCGGGTGCTCGGCCACGAGGCCGAGGAGTAGCCGGGAGACCTACGCCGGAACGTCGTCGATGAACTGGGTGCGGTAGAGGTCGGCGTAGAGCCCGCCGGCGTGCAGCAGCTGGGCGTGGGTGCCGGACTGGACGATCCGGCCGCCGTCGACGACGAGGATCAGGTCGGCGTTGCGGATCGTGGAGAGCCGGTGCGCGATGACCAGGGAGGTGCGGCCCTCCAGCGCGGCGTCGAGGGCGCGCTGGACGGCGGCCTCGGACTCCGAGTCGAGGTGGGCGGTGGCCTCGTCGAGCACCACGATCGCGGGTGCCTTGAGCAGCAGCCGGGCGATGGCCAGCCGCTGGCGCTCGCCGCCCGAGAGCCGGTAGCCGCGGTCGCCGACCACGGTGTCGAGCCCGTCGGGCAGCGCCCGGATCAGGGTGGCGATCTGGGCGGCCTCGAGGGCGTGCCCAGACCTCGCGGTCGCCGGCGCCCGGCTTGGCGTAGAGCAGGTTGGTCCGGATCGTGTCGTGGAACATGTGGGCGTCCTGGGTGACGTAGCCGACGACGTCCTCCAGCGACTGGAGGGTCACGTCGCGCACGTCGTGGCCGCCGACCCGGACGGCGCCCTCGTCGACGTCGTAGAGCCGCGCGACGAGGTGGGTGATCGTGGTCTTGCCGGCGCCGGACGGGCCGACCAGGGCGACCATCTCGCCCGGCTCGGCCACGAAGGTCACGTCGTGGAGCACCTGCACGTGGTCGCGGGACTCGACGCGCGCCACCGCCTCCAGCGAGGCCAGCGAGACCTCGTCGGCCTTGGGGTAGGTGAAGGCGACGTGGTCGAACTCGAGCCTGCCGGCGTCCGCGGGGCAGCGTCGACCGCGTCCGGCTTCTCCTGGATCAGGCTCGGCAGGTCGAGCACCTCGAAGACCCGCTCGAAGCTGACCAGCGCGGTCATCACGTCGATCCGGACGTTGGAGAGCCCCTGGAGCGGGCCGAGCAGCCGCAGCAGCAGGGTGGCGAGCGCGAGCATGGTGCCGACCGTGAGGGTCTTGCTGATCGCGAGCTGGCCGCCGACGCCGTAGACGAGCGCGGTGGCCAGGGCCGGGACCGAGCATCATCGCCGCGCCGAAGACGCGGGTGACGAGCGAGATGCGGACGCCGAGGTCACGGACGACCGCCGCCTTCTCGGCGAACAGGTCGTCCTCCTCGCCGCGGCGGCCGAACAGCTTGAGCAGCATCGCGCCGCCGACGTTGAACCGCTCGGTCATGACGTTGCCGAGGTCGGCGTTGCCGTCCATCTGGCGGCGGGTCAGCCCGGCCAGCCGGCCGCTGACGAAGCGGCTGACCAGGAAGAGGAGCGGGAACAGCGCCAGGCACAGCAGGGTGACCTGCCAGCTCAGCGCGAGCATGGTGATGCCCACGACCACGACCGCGATGGTGTTGGCGACCGTGCTCGGACAGGGTCGAGGTGAAGGCGCGCTGGGCGCCGATGACGTCGTTGTTGAGCCGGGAGACGAGCGCGCCGGTCTGGGTGCGGGTGAAGAACGCCAGCGACTGGCGCTGCACGTGGCCGAAGACCTGGGTGCGCAGGTCGTAGATCAGCCCCTCGCCGATCCGGCTGGACAGCCAGCCGCCGACGACGCTGACAGCAGGGCGCTGAACACCGCGACCCCGGCCATGGCGAGCGCCAGCCAGGTGACCAGGCCGCGGTCGCCCTTGAGGATGCCGTCGTCGACGATCCGCTGCACCAGCAGCGGGACGACCACGACCATGGCCGGCGTCGACCACGGTGATCACGAGGAAGCCCGCGATGAGCGGCGCGGTGGGGACCGGCGAACCGGAGGACCCGGCCCACCGTCCGCCGGTCGATCCGGTTGTTGACGACGCTGCGGTCGGAACGCAGGTGACGCCAGGCGGCCGCCGGCTCCGGCTCCGTGCATCCCGACATCTGGCCTACTCCTGACTCTGCTGCATCAGTGCGGCGAGCTCGCGGAACCGGCGCACCTGCGCCTCCCGCTCGAGCCGCCGCTGGGTCTCGAGGTCCTGCTCGGCCGCCGACTGCAGCAGCGCCTTGGTCTCCACCACCGCCCCCGCGACGTGTGCGGTGAGCGCCTGCGGCGAGGTCTGCCACCGTCGCGTCCAGCCGGTCGACCGGTACGGCGGTCAGCGCCAGCCCGATGGTCACGGCCTCCTCGGCCCCGACGATCCGGGTGGTCGCGCAGATCTCCAGCGCTCTCTGGTAGCCAACCGCCTCGACCAGCGGCTTTGTTCCCGTCAGGTCGGGCACCAGGCCCAGGGCCGGCTCCTTCATGGAGAACTGGACGTCCTCGGCCACCACCCGCAGGTCGCAGCTGAGCGCCAGCTGGAAGCCCGCGCCGATGGCGTGGCCCTGCACCGCGGCGATGCTGACGAACCTCGGGTCGCGCAGCCAGGTGAAGCCCTGCTGGTAGCCGTCGATCGCCTCGCTGATCGCCTCGTCGTCGAGCTGCAGCAGCCGAGCGACGTCACCGGTCGTCGGGTCGAGCATCGCCCGGTCGAGCCCGGCGCTGAAGCTCTGCCCCGCTCCCCTGACCACGACGACCCGCGTGGTGTCGGGCAGCTGCTCCCCCACGGCCGCCAGCGCGTGCCCACATCGCCGGCGTCTGCGCGTTGCGCACCTCCGGCCGGCTCAGCGTCACCGTCGCCACCGCGTCGGCGATGTCGAGGTGCAGCCCGGCGGCGGTGATCTCGTCGGCGCTCAGGGTCATGGAGCCGAGCGTAGGTGGTGCCTCCGACGACGCCGACCCGGGACGTCACGCCAGCGCGACCAGGTCGGCGTAGTCCTCGTTCCAGAGGTCCTCGTCGCCGTCGGGGAGGAGCAGCACCCGGTCGGGCTCCAGGGCGCGTACGGCGCCCTCGTCGTGGGTGACCAGGACGATCGCGCCCTCGTAGGTGCGGATGGCGGCGAGCACCTCCTCGCGGGAGGCGGGGTCGAGGTTGTTGGTGGGCTCGTCGAGCAGCAGCACGTTGGCGCTGGAGACGACGAGGGAGGCGAGGGCCAGCCGGGTCTTCTCGCCGCCGGACAGGACCTTGGCGGGCTTGTGCGCGTCCTCGCCGGAGAAGAGGAACGAGCCGAGGACGCTGCGGGCCTCGGTGTCGGTGAGCTGCGGGGCCGCGCTCTGCATGTTCTCCAGCACCGTGCGCGTGGTGTCGAGGGTCTCGTGCTCCTGGGCGTAGTAGCCGATCTTGAGCCCGTGGCCGGGCACGACCTCGCCGGTGTCGGCGGTGTCCACCCCGGCCAGGATCCGGAGCATGGTGGTCTTGCCGGCGCCGTTCAGCCCGAGGATCACGACCCGGCTGCCCTTGTCGATGGCCAGGTCGACGTCGGTGAACACCTCGAGCGAGCCGTAGGACTTCGACAGCTCGGCCGCGGTCAGCGGCGTCTTGCCACACGGAGCCGGCGCGGGGAACTTGATCCGGGCCACCTTGTCGCTCTGCCGCTCGCCCTCGAGGCCGGCCATCATCTTCTCGGCGCGCTTGAGCATCGACTGCGCCGCCTGCGCCTTGGTGGCCTTGGCGCGCATCCGGTTGGCCTGGTCGGTGAGGGTCTTGGCCTTGTTCTCGGTGTTCATCCGCTCGCGCTTGCGGCGCCGCTCGTCGGTCTCCCTCTGGAGGAGGTAGGCCGACCAGCCCAGGTTGTAGACGTCCACCTCGGCCCGGTTGGCGTCGAGGTGCAGCACCCGGTTGACCGTGGCGTCGAGCAGGGCGGTGTCGTGGGAGATCACCACGAGGCCGCCGCGGAAGGAGCGCAGGAAGTCGCGCAGCCACACGATCGAGTCGGCGTCGAGGTGGTTGGTGGGCTCGTCGAGCAGCAGCGTCTCGGCGCCGGAGAACAGGATGCGGGCCAGCTCCACCCGGCGGCGCTGGCCGCCCGAGAGGGTGCGCAGCGGCTGGGTCATCAGCCGGTCGGCGATGCCGAGGGAGGACGCGATCTGGGCGGCCTCGGCCTCGGCGGCGTAGCCGCCACTGGCGTGCAGCTCGGTGTCGGCGGCCGAGTAGCGCCTCATCCCCCGGTCCTGGACCGTGGGATCGGCCGAGGCCATCTCGAGCTCGGCCGAGCGCAGCCGGCGTACGACGTCGTCGAGCCCCCGCGCGGAGAGGATCCGCTCGCGCACGGGCATGTCGAGGTCGCCGGTGCGGGGATCCTGCGGCAGGTAGCCCACCTGCCCGGTCGTCTCGACCCGGCCGGCGGCCGGCAGCCCCTCGCCCGCGAGGATCTTGGTGAGGGTGGTCTTCCCGGCGCCGTTGCGCCCGACCAGCCCGACCTTGTCACCCGCCCCGACGCGGAAGCTGACACCTGCCATGAGGAGCCTCGCGCCAGCGCGAACTTCCAGCTGGTGGGCGGTGATCATGGCTTGATCAAGGGTACGGGGCCACGGCCCGCAAGCCGCCATCGGCGGTCGACCTACCACTAGGGTGAGCGCGTGCGTTTCAACCCCAAGGCCGACATCAGTGGTGGCCGGGTCACCGACGTCCGCGGAGGCGGTGGTGGCGGCGGGTTGGGCAACATCCCGATCGGCGGCATCACCGGCGGCGGCATCGGCACGACCATCGTCGTGATCGTCATCTTCGTCATCACCCAGCTCGCGGGTGGCGGTGGCAGCGGCCTCGGGTCGAGCGGCCCGGCCCAGACGACCGACCGCTACGAGAAGTGCCTCAGCGGAGCAGACGCCAACAAGAGCGCCGACTGCGCGCGGCGAGCGGTCGAGCTCTCGCTGGAGAGCTACTGGGCCAAGGTCCTGCCCGACCAGACGGGCAGGCAGCTCCAGCCGACCCAGATCATCACCTTCACCGGGGGCACGTCGACCGGCTGCGGGAGCGCCAGCGCCGACGTCGGGCCGTTCTACTGCCCGACCGACCAGATCATCTACCTCGACACGACGTTCTTCCAGGACGTCCTCGAGGGGCAGCTCGGCGGCAAGGGCGGCGACTTCGTCGAGCCCTACGTCATCGGCCATGAGTTCGGCCACCACATCCAGAACCTCCTGGGCACGATGAGCCGGGTGCGCACCCAGAGCGGCCCGACCAGCGACTCGGTCCGCCTCGAGCTCCAGGCCGACTGCTACGCCGGCATGTGGACGCGCGGCGCGACCGGCACCACCGACCAGACCGGCACCAAGATCTTCGCGTCGATCGACGAGGGCGACATCACCGAGGCCCTCGACTCGGCCAAGGCGGTCGGTGACGACCGCATCCAGAAGATGGGCGGCGGCGACGTCAACAAGGAGCAGTGGACGCACGGCTCGTCGGCGGAGCGGATGCGGTGGTTCACCACCGGCTACAACGCCACCGGCATCAAGCAGTGCGACACGTTCTCGACCAACAACCTCTGACGGTCGAGCCTCCGACTACGGGCCGACGAGCTCCTCGATCTGCGGGAACTGCCGCTGCAGCGACCGCAGGTGTGGCGCCACCGCGGGGTGGCGGTACTTCCCTGCGAGCGCGCCCTCGCCGCCGGCGACCCGGGCCAGCGCCCACTCGGCGCGGCTGAGCGCGGTCAGGACGGCGGTCACCCGGGCACCCTGTGCCGCCTGCTCGCGGGTCGCGAGCCCCTCGGGCAGGCCGAGCAGGTAGGCGTCGAGCAGCGGCTCGAACTCCTCGCGCGCGCCCAGCATCAGCAGCCCCAGGTCGGCGCCCACCGGCCCGCGGCCGACGCTGCCCCAGTCGATCGCGAGCACGTCGTCGCCGTCGCGACCGGGGAGGTTCACGGGGGCCGGGTCGCCGTGCTGGGCGACCTGCGGCAGCGCGTCGAGCTCGTCGAGGAGAGCAGAGCGGCGCCGCCACAGGTGGTCGGCGACGTCGGCCACGGTGGTCCGGGCCAGCGTCGGCCAGCCGCCGCGGCGTTCGACGCGCGCCAGCCGGTCGCGCAGCTGGTCGCGGGCCAGCCAGGCGTGGTCACCGAGGTCGGCGCCGGCGAAGCGGCCCAGCGAGACCGCGCAGAACAGGCCGCTGTTGGCGGCGTCCTCGACCCAGTCCGCGACCAGGGTGATCCCCTCGTCGTCCTCCTCGACCGAGGTCAGCGCGGGGCGCGCGCAGCCCGGGGGTCGACTCGAGACCCAACCCGGCCGGTGACGACGTCGCCGGCCCGGCGCCAGTAGGCGAAGTGACGAGGGTCGCGGAGCTCGGCCGGGTCGTCGTCGGTGGGGGCGGCGAGCCGCTTCACCACCACGGGCCGGCCACCGAGCACGGTCCGCCACACACCGACGGTGGACGTGCCGGTTCCGCTCCGCAGTGCGAGCCACCCGGGCTCGGGCTCCCACATGTCTCGCGATTCTGGCAGCAAGGTCGACCGGAACGCCGGATTCGGCGCGCGCGATAGTGCGCGAGATCAGTGCAGATCGCGCCGGCGGAAGGCGAGCTGGCCCGCTGCGCTGAGCGCCGACCGCCACCAGCGAGAGCACCAGGAACGGCGCCAGCCGGAAGTCCTGAGCGGCATCAGCGCCAGGTGCTCGAACGGCGAGACGTCCTGGAGCCACTGCGGGATGTCGAACAGCGTCACCGAACAGCAGGACCACGAAGCAGGCAAGACCAGCCCCAGCCAGGCCACGAACGGCGGCACGCGGGGCCAACCCGTGGACCAGGCGGGTCGAGCCGCTGAGCGCCAGGACCGCCGGCAGGAAGGCAGCGACAGCGACGGGCAGCCGGAGCCACCGAGCGCACCGTCGTCGCCGGTGACCAGGGCATAGCTGACGCCCATGCCGAGACCCCGGCAGCGGACAGGACCACGACGGTGCCCAGGACGGTGACGACGACATGGCCGAGCCAGCCAGGTCGAGCGCGGCAGGCGCCGTGGCGAGCAGGGACTCGACCCGTCCGCAGTCCTCCTCGCCGCGCGGCCGCAGGGCCGAGGAGATCGAGAACGCCGCGGCGACGAGAGCGAGCATCAGGATCAGCGTCGCGTAGAAGGCGTCCACGAGCGTCACCGCTGGCCCTGCAGGATCACGTCGCGCGAGTACGGCGGAGTCGCCGACGAGTCGGTCGACGCCCTCACCCATCGTGCCGAAGCTCGAGCCCACCGACAGGATCCCGAGGGCCCAGCCGATGAACGGCCGGCCGCTGCAGCCGCCAGGCCAGCCCGACCCGGTGCGCCAGCCCGCCGGCGGCGCGGGCCGGGCCGGGCCGCGGCGGGAAGCACGCCGGAGCCGTAGTCGCGGCGGTCGAAGACGAAGCGAGGCCAGGCCGACCGCGGACAGCACCCAGCCGCCGGCAGGACCAGCGCGGCCACCACCGCAGCCCGGAGAAGGCGTGCATGGCCTGGTACCACCCGATCGGCGAGAGCCAGCTCAGCGCGGGGCTGCTCACGTCACCGATCGCGCGCAGCACGTAGGCGAAGCCGATCAGGCTGCCGGCCAGGCCGTAGTCGCGCGCGCGTGCTGGTGGTCAGCTGGGCGGCGACGCAGGGCCGTGCCGGCTGAAGAAGCAGCCGCACAGCGTCAGGCCGAGCCCGAGCGCCAAGCGAGTCGGCGAACGCGCCAGCCCGTAGGCGATCAGGCTGAGGGCGACCAGCCCCCCGAGCAGCGATGTTGGCGAGCAGGGCGTCGAGCAACGCCGCCGTCGTCGTCGCGTACGGCCGACAGGCGCCGCACGCAGCATCTCGTCGCGGCCGCTCTCCTCCTCGGCGCGCGTGTGCCGGCCCACCAGGAACATGCTCATCAGCCCCGCGACGATCGGCGCCGAAGGCCGCCGCCTGCCAGGTGACCTGGCCCCCGATGGTGTTCAGCGCCCGGGCCGGGCCTGCCATGGCGACGAACCCGGCGTTGCCCGCCATGCTCTCCGCCGCCTTGTCGAACTCGGCCTGGTTGGCGTAGAGCCGTCGACGCTGAGGCCTGGCTCCAGTAGAGCAGCGCGGCGCCGATGCTCCACCACAGGTAGCATCCACCGGTCGCGGCGCAGGTAGGCGCGGAGGAACGACCAGGGTGCCGGTCATGCCGGGCGCTCCTCCGGCTCCGGTCGGACCTCGTCGCCGTAGTGACGCAGGAAGAGGTCCTCGAGGGTCGGCGGCTGGCTGGTGAGGGAGCGAGCCCGCCGGTTGCAGCGACACCCAGTGCGCTGTCCAGGTCTGCGGTGTCGACCTCGAAAATGGACCCGATTGCCGTCCACCTTGAGGTCATGCACCCCCGGCAGACGTCCGTCAGCCCCTCGGGACGGTCCGCCGAGGTCCGCCATCATCGAGGTGCGGGTCAGGTGGCGCAGCTCGGCCAGCGTCCCGGACTCGACGCACCTGCCCGACCGGATGATGCTCACGCGGTCGCACAGGTGCTCGACCTCGGCCAGGATGTGGCTGGACAGCAGCACCGTGCGGCCGTCGGTCGCGGAAGTCGTCGACGTAGTCCTGGAACACCGACTCCATGAGCGGGTCCAGACCCGAGGTGGGCTCGTCGAGCAGCAGCAGCTCGACGTCGGAGGCCAGTGCGGCGACCAGGGCGACCTTCTGCCGATTGCCCTTGGAGTAGCTGCGGCCCTTCTTCGTGGGATCCAGCTCGAACCGCTCGAGCAGCTCTGCTCGGCGCCGCTCGTCGACGCCCCCGCGCAGCCGGGCCGAGCAGGTCGATCACCTCGCCACCGGTCAGGTTGGGCCAGAGGTTGACGTCACCCGGGACGTAGGCCAGCCGCCCGTGCAGCTCCGCGGCCTCCTGCCACGGGTCGCCGCCCGAACAGCCGGACCTGCCCCGGCGTCCTTGCGCAGGAGTCCGAGCAGCACCCGGATCGTCGTGGACTTGCCGGCGCCGTTGGGTCCGAGGAACCCGTGCACCTCGCCCTCCGACACGAGAGGTCGAGCCCGTCGAGGGCCCGGGTTCGGCCGAACGTCTTGACCAGCCCCTGGATCTCGATCACATCAGTCACGTGAGTCAGGCTACACAATGTTCAGCAATTACTAAATCTAGTAGAATGTGAGCATGGCGACCGAGGCCGAGCGAGCCAGCTTCGTGGAGCGGATGGGCGGGGCCCTGACCTCGGCCGGCCTGGCGCGGCTGCCGTCGCGGATCTTCTCCGCCCTCCTCATCGACGATGACGGCAGGATGACCGCAGCCGAGATCGGTGCTCGCCCTGGGCGTCTCCCCCGCCGCGGTGTCGGGCGCCGTCCGATACCTCGACGGCGTCGGCATGGTGCGCCGCGAGCGCGAGCGCGGCTCCCGACGAGACATCTTCGTCGTCGACGACGACGCGTGGCACGAGACGCTCCTCCATGCCGAGCAGGTCTACGCCCCGATGCAGGCCGCCTTGCGGCGGGCGATCGAGGCCTTGCCGCCCGACGACCCGGCCCAGCGCCGGCTGCGACTGTCCAGCGAGTTCCTGGCGTTCATCCTGGAGGAGATGGAGGCGATGAACCGGCGCTGGGACGAGAGGGTCAAGGAGCTGGACCTCTGATCAGGCGTTGACGACCTGGATCGACGCCGCCGCGGCGTCGAGGATCGCCTGCTCGAGGACTCCACGCTTGGGGTCCTGCACCGGCAGCCAGCGCTCGTCGACGACGAGCCGCTTGAGCCGGGGGTCGGCCAGCACCTCGTCGACCGCCGCGTGGTCGCCACCGGTCACCACGTGCGGGCCACCCTCACCGAGCAGCCGGGCGGCGTGGTCGGCGGCTGCCTCGTAGGCCTGCCGGGCCTGGTTGCCGCGGCGTCGGGCGAACCGCTGCTGGCTCTGCCCGCCTGCCTTGGTCCGGCCCTGCACGTGGCGCTGGCCGACCTTGGAGTCGACCAGCCGCTCCCCCGCGAGCCGCGCCACCGCGAAGCCGCCCTTGCGCACGAGCAGCAGCCCCCAGTCGGCCGGCAGGGTGATCGGCGCCGGCGAACGCCGCGGCGTCCGGCCGGGCCGTCGTACGTCGCGTCGAAGGGCAGCCGGGCGTGGAACGTCGACCCGTCCTGCGCCATCCCGAAGATCCCGCCGGCCTCGGTCACGAGCCGGGCCCGCCGCCGTGCCGCTCCGCGAAGTTGGCCACCCACCGCTCGAACCGCTCGCGAGGGACGAGGACGGTGCGCATCGCCACCGACGTTAACGGAACCGAGTCGAGGCGGCGCACGTCAGACGGAGCATGCGTGTCCGCGCCGCTGCGCTCGTCTGCCTGCTCCTGGCGGGCCCGGCTGCGGCGCGACGCCGGCTCGTGGCGGCGGACCGTCGGCGCACGGCACGACGACCAGCCTCCGCGACGCCAGCGCGGGGCGTCGCCACCACGCCGGTCCCGGCACGTTCCCGACGGCGATTGCCCTGCGTCACGCGGCGGAGGTCGGCGTGGGCAGCGACGTGTCGACGACCGGGGTCCCCGGCGTGCACCTTCGGGGCGCACGACCGCTCCCGGTGCCCGGCTGGGCGACCGGCTGACCTGTCTCGGTCACTGTCGAGGCCGCCGACCTGCCACGCAGCCCGACGGTGCTCGAGCCCGGCGCCGAAGGCACCCCAGCTCGACGATGGACCCGCCGGCGACTCGCGGTGAGCCAACGGTCCCGACACGGTCCGGCACGTTGCTGTGGACCATGACGTTCGCTGACGGCCCCGGTCGACCGCACCACGGGCCGTTCACCGCCGGGAAGGCGAGGGGACCGCGGGTTCACGCTCTCGGCGCGGGCCCGCCACCACACCGAGGACAGACGGCCCTCGGTCACGGCCACCGTCGCCAACGGTCGCTCGACGACCTGCGCTGTCCCCGCGACGAAGCTCGGCTGACCCGGGGAGCGCACGGTGGACCTGGGTGCGAGTCGGAACGGCCAGCACAGCGAGCAGGTCGCCGCGCTCGGTCACGCGCCGTTCACCGACGAGCGTCACGCTGGAGCTGGACGCGAGTCGCGCACCGACGCAACCGCGACGTGTGCCGGACGACCACGTCAGAGGACCGCGTTCAACGACGATCCGGCGACCGGTCCCGCTGGTGTTCGACCCGCCGCTGTCGTGACGCTCAGACGTTGAAGCCGAGCGCCCGCAGCTGCTCGCGGCCGTCGGGGGTGATCTTGTCGGGGCCCCACGGGGGCATCCAGACCCAGTTGATCGCGACGTCGTTGACCAGCCCCTCGAGGGCCGAGTTGGTCTGGTCCTGGATGACGTCGGTGAGCGGGCAGGCCGCGGAGGTGAGCGTCATGTCGATGACGCAGTTGGTGCCCTCGTCGAGGTGCAGGCCGTAGACCAGGCCCAGGTCGACGACGTTGATCCCGAGCTCGGGGTCGACGACGTCCTTCATCGCCTCGGTGACGTCCTCGAGGCTGACCGAGGGCGAGAGGTTGCTCGACCCCGCGGGCGCGGCCTCGGGAACCTCGGGCAGGTCACCGTGGTCCACGGCGCTCGGAGCTGTGGTGGTGTCGGGCTCAGCCATTGACTTGCCTCCATGGTAGATTGGGCGGTGGCGTCTTTCCAGGCCATCCACGACAGTAGTGCGCACTTCACGCGCGCCGGGAACTTCGCGACGCCCGCGAAGGCGATGCCGTCCTCCAGCACGTCCTCGTCGGGCTCGACGGTGCCCTTGCCCTGCATCAGGGCCAGGAACTCGCCGTGGATCTTCATCGCCTCGTCGACGGTCTTGCCGATGACGAGGTCGGTCATCACCGAGGTGGCCGCCTGCGAGATCGAGCAGCCCAGCGCGTCGTAGGACACGTCCTGGACCACACCGTCGCGCCACGTGCACACGCAGCGTCACCTCGTCACCGCAGGTGGGGTTGACGTGGTGAACCTCCGCCTCGAAGGGCTCGCGCAGCCCTTTGTGGTGGGGGTTCTTGTAGTGGTCCAGGAGGATCTCCTGGTAGAGGTTGTCGAGGTCCATCAGCGCACGTCCATCATCAATCCAACTTGAAGTACGAGCGGGTGTATTCCAGCCCCTCGACGAGGGCGTCGATCTCGGCCGGCGTCGTGTAGAGGTAGGACGACATCCGGGTCGAGCTCTGCACCCCGAACCGGGCGTGTGCCGGCTTGGCGCAGTGGTGGCCGGCCCGGACGGCGATCCCGCGGGTGTCGAGCACGGTGGCCACGTCGTGCGGATGGGCGCCCTCCAGCTCGAAGGAGATCGCTCCCCCGCGCTCGGCGGCGTCCAGCGGACCCAGGACGGTGAGCCCGGAGACGGTCTGCAGCGCCTCCAGCGCGTAGTGGGTGATCGCCTGCTCATGGGCGTGGACGACGTCCATGCCGAGATGGCCGAGGTAGTCGAGCGCGGCGCCGAGGCCGATCGCCTCGACGATCGGCGGGGTGCCGGCCTCGAAGCGGTGCGGTGCCTTGGCGTAGGTCGAGCCGGCCATCGTCACCGTCTCGATCATCTCGCCGCCACCGTGGAAGGGCGGGAGCTCGTTGAGCAGCTCCTCGCGACCCCAGAGGACGCCGATGCCGGTCGGGCCTACGGCCTTGTGGCCGGTGAAGACCAGGAAGTCGCAGCCCGTCGCGGCCACGTCGACCGGGAGCTGCGGCACCGCCTGCGACGCGTCGATCACCGAGTAGGCGCCGACCGCCTTCGCCCGCGCCGCGAGGTCGGCCACGGGGTTGATGGTCCCGAGCATGTTGGAGACCCAGGTGAAGGCCACGACCCTGGTGTGCTCGTCGACCAGCTGGTCGGCGTTCGACAGGTCGAGCTGTCCGTCGTCGGTGAGGCCGAACCAGCGCAGCTCGGCACCCGAACGCTCGCAGGCCAGCTGCCACGACACGATGTTGGAGTGGTGCTCCATCTCGGTGATGACGACGTTGTCGCCGGGGCCGAGCTCGATGGTGCGCGCGAGCAGGTTGAGCGCCTCCGTGGCGTTCTTGGTGAACACCACCTCGTTGCGAGACGGCGCGTTCAGGAACGCCGCCACCTTGTCCCTGGCCGCCTCGTAGGCCTCGGTCGACTCCGCGCCCAGCTGGTGCATCGCGCGGGCGATGTTGGCGTTGTGGTGCTCGAGGTGGTCGACCATCGCGTCGATGACGACCTGGGGCTTCTGGCTGGTGTTGGCGCTGTCGAGGTAGACCAGCGGCATCCCGCCCGCGAGCGTGCGCTCGAGGATGGGGAAGTCCTTGCGGACCACCTCCAGCTCGGGAAGCAGCCCCGGGAGTGCGGGAAGCGTGGACACGGTCAGACCGCTGCCTTGTTCAAGTACTTGTCGTAGCCCTCGGCCTCGAGCTGCTCCGCGAGCTCGGGGCCGCCCTGCTCGGCGATCCTGCCGTCGACGAAGACGTGCACGAAGTCGGGCTCGATGTAGCGCAGGATGCGGGTGTAGTGGGTGATCAGCAGGACCCCCTTGCCCTCCTGCTCGCGGAACCGGTTGACGCCTGCGGCGACGATCTTGAGGGCGTCGATGTCGAGACCGGAGTCGGTCTCGTCGAGGATCGCGACCCGCGGGTTGAGCAGCTCGAGCTGGGCGATCTCGTGGCGCTTCTTCTCACCGCCGGAGAACCCCTCGTTGACAGACCGGGTGCCGAACGACGGGTCGAGGTTGAGGTCCTCGAGCGCCTTGTTGACGTCCTTGACCCAGGTGCGGAGCTTGGGCGCCTCGCCGTCGAGGGCGGTCTTGGCCGTCCGCAGGAAGTTGGAGACCGAGACGCCGGGGACCTCGACGGGATACTGCATCGCGAGGAACAGCCCGGCCCGCGCGCGCTCGTCGACCGACATCGCGAGGACGTCCTCGCCGTCGAGGGTCACGGTGCCGCCGGTGACGTCGTACTTCGGGTGGCCGGCGATCGAGTAGGCCAGCGTCGACTTCCCGGACCCGTTGGGCCCCATGATCGCGTGCGTCTCACCGCTGTTGATGGTCAGCGTGACGCCCTTGAGGATCTCCTTCGGCCCGTCGTCGGTCGAGACCGAGACCTGCAGGTCCTTGATGTCCAGGGTGGTCATTGGGGGGTGACTCCGTTCAGGGTGGTGGTGATGTCGACGTAGATGCTCTGCTCACCGGGGGCGCCCGGACCTCGACCGGGAACGTCGCCACCGGCTCGGTGGCGGGCAGCCCGGTGGGCTTGCCGGTGCGGAGGTCGAACTTGGAGCCGTGCAGCCAGCACTCGAGCGTGCACTCCTCCACCTCGCCCTCGGAGAGGGCGACGGCGGCGTGGGAGCAGATGTCCTCGACGGCGTAGACCTCCTCGCCGTTGCGGGCGAGTGCGACCTCCTGGGCGCCGATGGTGACGGCGACCGCCTCGTCCTCGGGGACGTCGGCCAGCGCGCAGGCACGTTCAAAGGCCATCAGAGGTCCTTGAGCACGTTCTTCGCCAGCTCCGCCTCGACGGTCGCGGTCAGCGACGCCTCGAGCTCGGGGACGGCGATCTTGCGGATCAGGTCGTTGAAGAACCCGTGCACGACCAGCCGCCGGGCCTCGGACTCGGACACGCCGCGCGAGCGCAGGTAGAACAGCTGCTCGTCGTCGAACCGGCCGGTCGCGGAGGCGTGGCCGGCGCCGACGATCTCGCCGGTCTCGATCTCGAGGTTGGGCACCGAGTCGGCCTGGCAGCCGTCGGTGAGCACGAGGTTGCGGTTCTCCTCGTAGGTCTCGATGCCCTCGGCCTCCTTGCGGATCAGGACGTTGCCGATCCAGACCGTGTGGGCGCCCTCGCCCTGGAGCGCGCCCTTGTAGACCACGTGGCTCTTGGTCTTCGGCGCGTTGTGGTCGACGAAGAGGCGGTGCTCGACGTGCTGGCCCTCGTCGGCGAAGTAGAGGCCGAGCATCTCGATCTCGCCGCCGGGGCCGTCGTAGGTCGCCGTGGCGTCGTGGCGCACGAGGTCGCCGCCGAAGGTGACAGCGACGTGCTTGAGCCTGGCGTCGCGGCCGACCTTGGCGTGCTGGCTGCTCAGGTGCACGGAGTCGTCGGCCCAGTCCTGGACCGTGACGTAGGTCAGCTGGGCGCCGTCGCCGACCACGATCTCGACCGTGTCGGCCAGGGTGGCGGACCCCTCGAACCGCACGATGACCGTCGACCGGCTGTGCGCTCCCGCGGTGATCACCGCATGGGTCGCTGCTGCATCGTCGATGCCCTTGCCGGTCACCGTGACCACCACCGGCGCGTCCAGCTCGGCATCGGCGGGGATGGTCACGGCGTAGCGCTGGCCGGCCTCGTGCCAGACCCGCGCGGCAATGCGGTCG
The DNA here is from genome assembly GCA_963793315.1 of uncultured Actinomycetota bacterium. Classification (GTDB taxonomy): domain Bacteria; phylum Actinomycetota; class Actinomycetes; order Propionibacteriales; family Nocardioidaceae; genus Nocardioides. The sequence goes on from CAWBZR010000017.1 coordinate 33,927, forward strand.
GTCGGCACGAAGCCGCTCGAGCCGAGCCGGGGGCTGTCGGACGCCAGCGGCTCGATCACGACCGACTCGGGCGCGTCGTATTCGGCGCCCACGCCGGTGCCGCCGAGCACGGCATCGGCGTGCAGGCCACGCAGCCGCTTGATCGGCGTGAACCGCCAGATCTCCTCGCGGCCGGTCGGCACCGCGTGGTCGGCCAGGTCGAACGATCCTGCCGGGTGCAGGTGGGACTCCACCCTCTCCGATGACGGCGTCATCTCGAGGGCCTCGGCAACTGCCGCCATCAGCCGACGGCTCCTTCCATCTGCAGCTCGATGAGCCGGTTGAGCTCGAGGGCGTACTCCATCGGGAGCTCCTTGGCGATCGGCTCGATGAAGCCGCGCACGATCATCGCCATCGCCTCGTCCTGCTCCATGCCTCGCGACATGAGGTAGAAGAGCTGGTCGTCGGAGACCTTGGAGACCGACGCCTCGTGGCCCATCGACACGTCGTCCTCGCGGATGTCGACGTAGGGGTAGGTGTCGGAGCGGCTGATCTGGTCGACCAGGAGCGCGTCGCAGAGCACGTTGGACTTCGAGCCGTGCGCGCCCTCGTTGATCTGGATCAGCCCGCGGTAGGACGTCCGGCCGCCGCCGCGCGCCACCGACTTGCTCAGGATCGAGCTGGAGGTGTGGGGGGCGGCGTGCACCATCTTGGCGCCGGCGTCCTGGTGCTGGCCCTCGCCCGCGAACGCGACGGAGAGCGTCTCGCCCTTGGCGTGCTCGCCCATGAGGTAGATGGCGGGGTACTTCATCGTCACCTTGGAGCCGATGTTGCCGTCGACCCACTCCATCGTCGCGCCGGCCTCGCAGGTCGCGCGCTTGGTGACGAGGTTGTAGACGTTGTTGGACCAGTTCTGGATGGTCGTGTAGCGGCAGCGACCGCCCTTCTTCACGATGATCTCGACGACCGCCGAGTGCAGCGAGTCGGAGGAGTAGATCGGCGCGGTGCAGCCCTCGACGTAGTGGACGTAGGCGTCCTCGTCGACGATGATCAGCGTCCGCTCGAACTGGCCCATGTTTTCGGTGTTGATCCGGAAGTAGGCCTGCAGCGGGATGTCGACGTGCACGCCCTTCGGCACGTAGATGAACGACCCGCCCGACCACACCGAGGTGTTGAGCGCGGCGAACTTGTTGTCGCCGACCGGGATGACGGTGCCGAAGTACTCCTTGAACAGCTCGGGCTGCTCGCGCAGCGCGGTGTCGGTGTCGAGGAAGAGCACGCCCTGCTCCTCGAGGTCCTCGCGGATCGAGTGGTAGACGACCTCGGACTCGTACTGAGCGGCCACGCCGGAGACCAGGCGCTGCTTCTCCGCCTCGGGGATGCCGAGCTTGTCGTAGGTGTTCTTGATGTCCTCGGGGAGGTCGTCCCAGGTCGCGGCCTGCTTCTCGCTGGACCGGACGAAGTACTTGATGTTCTCGAAGTCGATCCCCGACAGGTCGGAGCCCCACGTCGGCATCGGCTTGCGGTGGAAGAGCTTGAGCCCCTTCAGCCGCAGGTCGAGCATCCACTGCGGCTCGCTCTTCTTCGTGGAGATGTCGCGGACGACCTCCTCGCTCAGGCCGCGCTTGGCCGCCGCGCCGGCGACGTCGCTGTCGGCCCAGCCGAACTGGTAGCGACCGAGGCCCTTCGAGCTCTGGGTTGCGCTCCTCGATGGAGGTCATGTGGTGACCTTCTCCTTCTTGTCGGAAGATTCGGTGGTCGGTAGGTCTGGGATGCAGGTGGTGCAGACACCGTCGCCGTGGGCGATGGTGGCGAGCCGCTGCACGTGGCGGCCGAGCACCCGGCCGATGACCTCGGTCTCGGCCTCGCACAGCTGCGGGAACTCGTGGGCGACGTGGGAGACCGGGCAGTGCTGCTGGCAGAGCTGGTCGCCCGCGCTCTGCCCGTTGACCATGGGCAGCTCCCGCACGGCAGCGGCGTAGCCCTGGTCGGTCAGGACGCTGGCGAGCACCTGGACCGGGCTCAGCTCGGGGCGGGCCGTCGCGACCTCCCCGAACCGCTCCTCGATGAAGGCGACCCGCTCGTGGGCGAAGGCCTTCACGGCGGCGTCGCCGCCGGTGTCGCGCAGGAAGCGCAGCGCCTGGGCGGCCAGGTCGTCGTACTGCTGGTCGAAGCCCTCGCGGCCGCGCTCGGTGAGCGCGAACACCTTCGCGGGCCGACCCCGGCCGCGGTGCGCCTGGGGCCGCGGCTCGCGCGCCTCCACGGCACCGTCCTCGACCAGCTGGTCGAGGTGGCGGCGTACGGCGGCCGGCGTGAGGTCGAGCCGCTCGCCCAGCGTCGCCGCCGTGGAGGGCCCGTCGACGAGGATCGAGCGCGCCACGCGGTGGCGGGTCGACTGTCCTCCTCGAATATCACAACACCAGTGTGCCGTTAATGACGAAGGCAGTTCAAGGAAGGTGACCCTAACCTGATCTGCCTCCCCGATATTGCCGGATTATTGGTTCGTCCGGCGAGACTGGAGGCGGGCCGGGCCAGGACCGGCCACTCCCACGCTCCGCCCTCGGTGTCAGGCCTTCATGACCAGCCCTCGCAGCTCCAGCCGCCTTCGCGCTGCCCTCGAGTCCCGTGACCGTCCTCGTCATCGGCGTGGTCGTCGAGCCTGCTGGTTCCGGCCATCACTCTTCCCCGGCTGCCGCACGTCTCGCTGTGGCCGGTCGTGGCCGGGCTGCTGCCGTGGGTGGTCGGCAAGTACCTCCTCTGTCCCGCTGCGTTGGCGGGCGCTCACCGCCGCCGACGCTCGTCCCGCCGCTGGCATCTGCGCGCGTACGCCGAGTCCGAACTGCTGGGCCTCCTCACACCGGGGCACGTGGGCGCTGACCTGTGGCGGTTGCGCCGGCTGGTTGGAGCCGGACTCGGTCGGGGCGACGCCGTGGTGAGCGTGGGCAGCGACCGCCTGGTGGGTGCCTTGGGTCTCGCCGCCTTCGTGGCCGCCGCCGGTACGGCCGTGCCGCTCGCGTCGTGCTGCCTGTCGTTGCCGGTGTCCGTGATCGGCGATCCTCGTCGTCGTTCTTGTCCGCTTCGAAGGCTGGCGCCGCACCTCCTCCCGCCGCGCCCCCTGCCCCGGCCCCGGGCCCTGCTGCACGGTCTGCTTCTCTCCGCCGGCTACCAACTGTCCATCGCCGGCGCTCCTCATGGGCACTGTGGCCGCAACCGGGCACACGGTGTCAGTCCTCGCGGTGCTCGGGAGCCTTCGGTGCCAGTCAGCTCGCTGGCGCCGTGCCCGGGCCGAACGGCGCCAGTCCGCGAGACGGTGCCCTGGTCCTCGGCCTCGTAGCTGCCGGCATCCCACTGGGCGGCAGCGGTGGCGGCGGTGACCTTCAAAGCCGCCCTCGCGTGGCTGCCCGGCGTTGACCCTGGGCGGCACCGAGCCTGCTGATGGAGCGGCTTCGCCAGCCAGCGACCGCCACCACCTGAGGGTCCTCGTCACTCGGGACGTTCGACCCGCGACAGCGGCATCCGGGCGGCAGGAGCATGGGTAGCAGTCACGAGGTTGTTCCCGCGTCGACGGAATGCGGCCATCGGACTGCCGGAGGTGTCACGCGATGCTCATGCCGCGCCGGACGGTGCTGCGGCACCGCCGCATGCGCTGGGTCGTGGGTCAGGTCGGCTTCGTCACCGCCGGAGTCTTCTGCTACTTCCAGGTTCGAGGGCATGACCGCGGCCGACCCCGCCGTCGCCGTCCGAGCACGCCCGCAGTGTCATGGGAGCTCGAGCAGGCTGCCGGGATCGATGTCGAAGCTGTACGTCCAGGCCCCGGTCGACGGCCAGCGCCGGCCTACGAGACCGTCGCCAACTGGATCTACATCTGGGGTCACTGGCCGGTCATCCTCGACGACCATGCTGTGGCTCGTCCTGGCACCACCGGCATGGGCCTTCTTACGGCTGCGGGACTCGATGCTCGTCTCCGGCGGCCTCGGCCTCCTCGTCTTCGTGATGTATCCCGTCGCTCCCCCGCGACTGGTCGACCCTGCTCTGGTCGACACCGTCACGAGAGCGTTCCTACTGCCTACCGCCTACTGCAACCGCCCAACTTCGTCAACCAGTATGCCGCGATGCCGAGCCTGCATGCCGGGTGGGACCTGCTCGTCGGGCATCGCCATCGCCACGGCAGGGAGCACGATGCTGGTCCGGGCAATCGGCTGGATCTTGCCCCCGCTGATGGCCCTCGCGGTCGTGGCCACAGCGAACCACTACGTGCTCGATGTGGCTGCCGGGCTGACGCTTGGCCCTCATCGGCTACATCGGCCGCGCTGCTGCTCGAGCGCAGGCGTGCACGGCGTGCGCCTCGGCGCACCTCGCCACCGCCGTGGGGCGTGCCGCACCATGACCTTGCTGGCGATCGCACACCGTGCAGGGAACTCGCTGGCCGGCCTGCACGCGGCCAACCTCGCTGGCGCCGACGTAGTCGAGTGCGACGTGCACGCCTACCGAGGCCGTCTGGAGGTCCGTCATCTCAAGACGGCCGGGCCGCTGCCGTTCCTGTGGGACCGCTGGGAGCTGGCGTCGTCCTCAGCCACCCCGCCTGGGTCTCGACGAGCTGCTCGAGGCCGGGGCCCGCGGAGCGACCTTCATGCTGGACCTCAAAGGACGGCGCGTCTCCACCGGGCGCGACGTGGCTAAGCTCCTGCGCGGGTGGTCGCCGGATCACGACCTCTATGTGTGCGGACGGTACTGGCCGAGCGGTCGAGCACGTGGCCGAGCCTGTGATTTCGTCCGAAGCGTGTTGTCCGCCCGCAGTCGCGTCGAGCTGGCCGCACTCCGGACCGACGCCTGTCCTCGCCCAGCAGCCCCCGGCCACACGGCGTCTCCCTGCACACCTCGCTCCTGAAGGTTCCGCTCGACGGCGCTGGCTGCGCGAGCGGGTCGGAGGTCGTGATGACCTGGCCGGTCGATGACGACGGCGACCCTCGACCGCGTCATCGCCCTCGGCGCCACCGGCATCATCACCAACGAGCCCGCCATCCTGGCTGCGGTCCGGGGACTGCGCCCGCACTAGGGCTAGGTACACCTAGTAGCGGGTCGCGGCTAAGGCTTGTGGTCTGGCGGCGTCCGGGTGCGTGCATCGCAAGACGGCGGAGCGACGGCATACCGGGTCGTCTGTCGAGCTTCGCCAACGCAGCGAAGTGCGTGCCCGGGCGTCGCCAGGACCAAGAATTAGCTGCGACGCGCTACTAGTACATCGGCTTCAGAAATCGCCAAAACCCTCAGGGAGCTCCACTCCGGTGCCGAAGTCCGAGCATGGCCCTTCGCCTCACGAGCCGTCTCCGCGCTGCGCTGCAGTCGCGGACGCTGCTGGTCGTGGGCGTCGTGGTCAGCCTGGCGGTACCGGCCCTGACCCTGCCGAGACTCCCCCACGTCTCGGTGTGGCCGGTGCTCGCCGGGCTGCTGCCGTGGATGGTCGGCAAGTACCTGCTCTGCCCGCTGCGCTGGCGGGCAGTCACACCGGGCGGGCTGAGCCGGCGCTGGCACGTGCGCGCCCACGCCGAGGCCGAGCTGCTCGGCCTGGCCACTCCCGGCCACGTGGGCGCCGACGTCTGGCGGCTCCGCCGGCTCACGCGGGCCGGTCTCGAGCGCGGCGACGCCGTCATGAGCGTGGGCGCCGACCGGCTGGTCGGTGCTCTCGGGCTCGCGGCGTTCGTCGTCTTCGCCGGAACGGCGCTGCCCGTGCGGCTCCTGCTCGTCGTTGCGGGCGTCTCGGCGGCCGCGCTGGTCACCGTGCTGGTCCTGCGCCGGGTGCGGCCCGGGCTGCTGCCCACCGGCCCGCTCCCCCGGCCCCGTGCTCTCGCGCACGCCATGCTGCTCTCGGCGGGCTACCAGGTCACCGTGGCGGCCCTGCTCATCGGCACGGTCGGCGCGACCGGCCACCAGATCTCCCCGCTCGCGGTCCTGGGCGCCTTCGGCGCCAGCCAGCTCGCCGGCGCGGTGCCCGGGCCGAACGGCGCCAGCCCGCGCGACGGCGCTCTGGTGCTCGGCCTCGTGGCCGTGGGCGTGCCGCTCGGCGCTGCCGCGGCCGCCGTGGCGATCAAGGCCAGCGTCGCCTGGCTCCCCGCCCTGACACTGGGCGGCTCGAGCCTCCTCCTGTCCCGACGGCTGTCCCGACGCGCGGTCGCGGCATGAGCGTGTTCGCCATCGCCCACCGGGCCGGCAACTCCCTGTCCGGCCTGCACCGGGCCACCAGCTCCGGCGCCGACGTCATCGAGTGCGACGTGCACGCCTACCGGGGCCGGGTCGAGGTCCGGCACCTGGCCGCTCCCGCCTGGACGCCCCGCCTCGAGCTGTCCGAGGTGCTGGAGGCCGACCGGCGCAGCTCGCGCTTCATGCTCGACCTCAAGGGCCGACGGCTGGCCGCCGGGAACGCGGTCGCCCAGCTCCTGCACGGCGCCGGCCACGAGGACGAGGTCTGGGCCTGCGGCAGGTACTGGCCGGCCGTCGAGCGGCTGGCCGAGCTCCCGTGGGTCCGGCCGATCTTCTCCGGGCGCACCCGCGCGGGCCGCGCGATGATCGAGCGGCGGCTGGCCCATCGCGGGCGCCGGGCGCCGTACGGCGTCTCCCTGCACGTCTCGCTGCTCGACCAGCAGTTCGTCCAGCGGCTGCGAGAGCGCGTCGAGGTGGTCATGACCTGGCCGGTCAACACCATGGCCACCCTGGAGCGCGTGGTCGACCTGGGGGTCAACGGCATCATCACCGACGAGCCCGCGATCCTCGGAGCGGTCCGGCACCTCAACTGACGGGGTGATCTAACCGGGGATAGTCTCCGATTCATGGTCGGATCGATCCTCGGCAACCGAGTCCGCCGGGTCGAGGACCCCGAGCTGATCGACGGGCGCAGCACCTACGTCGACGACCTGCGGCTGCCGGGCACCGCGCACGCCGTCTTCGTGCGGAGTCCGTTGGCCCACGCCACCATCACCCACCTCGACACCTCCAACGCGGAGCGCGCTCCGGGTGTGCTGGCCGTGCACACGTCGGCCACGCTCGGCCGGGAGCGGGTGCCGTCGTTCGCCGAGGTCCACGAGCTGGTGGGTCACGGGCCGCTGGCGGACGGCGCCGTGCGGTTCGTCGGCGACCCGGTCGCCCTCGTCGTCGCGGAGACCCGGGCCCAGGCGGTGGACGCCGCCGAGCTCGTGGACGTCGACTACGACCTGCTCGAGGTGGTCGTCGACATGGAGGAGGCGCTGGCGCCGGGAGCTCCGCTCCAGTTCCCCGAGGTCGGCAGCAACGTCGCCGAGTCGGTGCGCAAGGTCTACCCGCCGGGCAGCGGCGACGCCCTGGCCGATGCCGAGATCGTGGTACGCGCCCGGATCGAGAACCAGCGGATCGCCACCGCGCCGATCGAGGGCAACGCGATCCTCGTCGACCCGCGACCTGACGGCGACACCCTCCTCACGGCCTACGTCGCGACCCAGCACCCACACATGACCCGCGACATGCTGGCGAAGTACACCGGCCTGACCAAGCAGCAGCTGCGCGTGGTCGCGCCGCACGTCGGGGGCGCCTTCGGCGGCAAGGCCGGCATCTCCTTCCACCATGGCGCGATCGTGGCGGCGGCCAGGGCGCTGGGGCGGCCGGTGGCGTGGACCGAGACCCGCAGCGAGGCGATGCTCTCGATGCACGGCCGGGCCGCGGTGCAGTTCGCCGAGCTCGGGCTGACCCGCGACGGGCCGGATCACCGGGCTCCGGGCCCGCAACATCGGCGACTGCGGCGCCTACGCCGGGTTCGGCGGCACCCTCGTCATCGGGCCGGGCCACATCATGGCCCAGGGCCCCTACGAGATCCCGAAGATCGACTACTCGGGCGTCGCGGTGATGACCAACACCGCGCCGAACGGCGCCTTCCGCGGTGCCGGGCGTCCCGAGGCGTCCGCCATGCTGGAGCGGCTGATGGACCTGGCGGCGGTCGAGCTCGGGCTCACCCCGGAGGAGCTCCGCCGCCGCAACCTGATCGCGAAGGACGCGTTCCCCTACACGACCCGGACCGGCCAGACCTACGACGTCGGCGACTACGAGGCGGCCCTGGACGAGGCGCTGCGCATGGCCGATGTCGACGCGCTGCGCGCCGAGCAGGCCCGCCGGATCGAGGCCGGAGAGGAGCGGCTGCTCGGCATCGGTGTCTCGACGTACGTCGAGATCACCGGCTTCGGCGGCAAGGAGCTCGGCGAGCGTCCGGATCGAGCCGGACGGGTCGGCCACGGTGATGTCCGGCACGTCCGCGCACGGCCAGGGCCACGCCACGTCGTTCGCGATGATCGTGGCCGACCGGCTCGGCATCCCGATCGACGAAATCCGCTACGTCCAGTCCGACACGCCGACGGTGCCGACCGGGGGCGGCACCGGCGGCTCCCGCTCGCTGCAGCTCGGTGGCAGCGCCGTGGCCGCGGCGGCCACCGCGGTCCGCGACCAGGCCCGCGAGCTCGCGGCCTCGCTCCTCGAGGCCGCTCCGGAGGACCTCGAGCTGACCGACGAGGGGTTCAGCGTCTCGGGCGTCCCGGGAGCCGTCGTCGACTGGCCGGCGCTCGCGGCCGCCGCCGAGGAGCGCGGCACACCGCTGCACGCGCAGCTCGACGTGCCGCAGGACGGCGCGACGTTCCCCTTCGGCGCGCACGTGTCCGTCGTCGAGGTGGACACCGAGACCGGCAAGGTGGTGCCGCTCCGCCATGTGGCGGTCGACGACTGCGGCCGGATCCTCAACCCCGTCATCGTCGAGGGGCAGCAGCACGGCGGGATCGCGCAGGGGATCTCGCAGGCGCTGTGGGAGCAGTTCCTCTACTCCGAGGACGGCCAGCCGCTGACCTCGACGTTCGCCGACTACCAGATGCCGACCGCCGCCGACACGATCTCCTTCGAGACCGCCAACACCGAGACCCCGACGCCGCTCAACGAGCTCGGCGCCAAGGGGATCGGCGAGTCCGGGACGATCGGCTCGACGCCCGCGGTCCAGAGCGCCGTCGTGGACGCGCTGCGCCACCTCGGCGTCCGCCACATCGACATCCCGTGCACCCCCGAGCGGGTGTGGGCCGCGGTCCAGCAGGCGCGCGCGCCGGCACCCTGCCCGACCCGTGGCGCGAGCCGCCCGCGATCTTCGAGACACTCGAGGTCCAGCAGGGCGACGCCGACGGCGGCGTGGAGGTCTGATGCACCAGCGTGCTGGTCGACGCCTCGCTCCGGCTTCGGCTGAACACCGAAGATCGTCAGGCCCGCCGCCGCTGTCAGGATGCCCGCCGTGGACATCAGCGTGATCCTCGACAACGGCCGGCCGTGGGCGGAGGTGCGCGAGCTCGCGCAGGTGGCCGACGAGCTCGGGGCCTACGCCATCTACCTCTGCGACCACTTCATGGGTCACACCGACGACGACGCGGTCAGCGACGAGCCGATGCTCGAGTGCCTGACCCTGCTCGGCGCGCTGGGGCCGCTGACCTCGCGGGCCAGGCTCGGCCCGATGGTCCTCGGCGGCACCTACCGCCACCCCGCGGTCGTGGCCAACCAGCTAGCCGCGCTCGACCACGTGAGCGAGGGCCGCGCGATCGCCGGGCTCGGGGCGGGCTGGCAGGTCAACGAGCACGCGGCCTACGGCATCGACCTGATGACCCCGCACGACCTCTCCGACCGGTTCGAGGAGAGCGTGGCGGTGATCTCGTCGATGCTGCGCGAGGACCGGACCACCTTCGGGGGCCGCTACTTCCAGCTCCACGACGCCCCCAACAACCCCCGGCCGGTGCAGGAGCGGCTGCCGATCCTGGTCGGAGGGGGCGGCGAGAAGCGGACCATCCCGACGGCCGCGAAGTACGCCGACGTCCGCCACATCTGGGGCACCCCGGAGGGATACGCCGCGAAGAGCGCCCGGCTCGACGAGGCCTGCGCCGGGATCGGCCGGGACCCGGCCGAGATCCGGCGAGCCACCGGGTTCCCCTACCCGGTCGGGACCGACTATCGTGGAGGCGCTGGAGCCCTACCGCGCGGTGTGCGACGAGTTCGTGGTCTTCGACTGGTTCGACCGGCCGCTGCAGAGCACCGTCGACGACCTGACGGCGCGCTGGCCTGACCGAGTGTGACCTGAGCCGCAAACCTAGACTCGGCCCGTGTCGGAGCCCGCGGTCGTCGTCGACGGGCTCGTCATGCGGTACGGCGACGACGACGGCCGTCGACGACCTGTCGCTGACCGTCGACCGCGGCACCATCACGGCGGTGCTGGGACCGAACGGCGCCGGCAAGACCACCACGCTCGAGACCTGCGAGGGCTATCGAGTGCCGCAGCAGGGCAAGGTCCGCGTGCTCGGCCTGGACCCACGGCGCCAGGCCCGCGAGCTGCTCCCCCGGATCGGCGTGATGCTGCAGGACGGCGGCGCGTGGAGCGGGGCCCGGGCACCGGAGATGCTGCGCCACATCGCGGCGCTGCACGCCCACCCGGTCGACCCGGCGGTGCTGGAGGAGCGGCTCGGCCTCGCCGAGTGCGGGCGCACGCCGTACCGCCGGCTCTCCGGCGGCCAGAAGCAGCGGCTCGGCCTCGCCATGGCGCTGGTCGGGCGGCCCGAGGTGGTCTTCGTCGACGAGCCGACCGCTGGGCTCGACCCGGCCGCGCGGCACACGGTGTGGGAGCTGTTCTCCGAGCTCCGCGACCGACGGGCGTGACCGTGGTGCTGACCACGCACTACATGGACGAGGCGGAGCGGCTGGCCGACCGGATCCACATCATCGACCACGGCCGGCTCATCGCCTCCGGCACGCCGATCGAGCTGACCCGCGGCGGGTCGATGTCGACGATCCGGCTGGTGGTGACCAAGCCCTTCCCGGTCGGCGCCCCCGACTCGCTCAAGGCCGCCCTCGGGACCGGACATCGAGGTCGTGCTGCTCGACGAGCTGAGCCTCATCGTGACCGGTCCGGCCGACGCGTCGACGCTGGCCAAGGTGTCGCGCTGGTGCGAGGACAACGGCGTGCTCCCCGAGTCGCTGAGCCTGGGCACCCGCAACCTCGAGGACGTGTTCCTCGAGCTGACCGGGCGGGCGCTCACGCCATGACCGGACCGCAGACCACGTTCACGCCGGCCCCGGGCGCCGCTCCCCTGCCACGGATGGTGCTGGCCCAGGCTCGCATGGAGTCGAAGCTGATGCTCCGCAACGGCGAGCAGCTCCTGCTGGCCGTGGTGATCCCGGTGATCGTGCTCGTCGGCATGGTCCGCGGCGCCGACCGGCTGGGGCTCGACTACGACCACCCGGTGGTCGACGTCGTGTCACCCGGGGTGCTGGCGCTCGCGGTGATGTCGACGGCGTTCACCTCGCTGGCGATCGCGACGGCGTTCGAGCGGAGGTACGGCGTCCTGAAGCGGCTCGGCGCCTCCCCGCTCCCGCGCTCGGGGCTGCTGCTCGGCAAGGTCTGCGCGCTGCTGATGGTCGAGCTGCTGCAGCTCGTCGTGCTGTCGCTGGCGGGCCAGCTCCTCGGCTGGGACCCGCATGTTCTCGGCCGCGTCGCTGCTCGGCGCCGTGCTCGCGGTGCTGCTCGGCACCGCGGCGTTCGCCGCGCTGGGACTGCTGATGGCCGGCGCGCTCCGTGCGGAGGCCACCCTCGCGGCCGCCAACCTGGTCTACCTGCTCCTGCTCGCGGCCGGCGCGGTGGTGCTGCCCGCGTCGGCCTACGGCGGCTTCGGCCACGTGGCCCAGTGGCTGCCCTCGGGCGCGCTGGGCGAGGCGATGCGCGACGCGCTCCTCGACGGCACGGTCGCCTGGCGCGACCTGGCAGTTCTCCTGGGCTGGGCCGTGCTCGGGACGGTCGCGACCGCCCGGACGTTCTCGTGGGAGTGAGTACTAGCGCTGGGTCCGCCCGCTGGCCTGGGCCACCCTGGTCGCCAATGCCACCCTCGTCGTCACCGGCGGAGCGGTCCGGCTCACCGGCTCCGGCCTCGGCTGCCCGACCTGGCCCCGCTGCACCGACCGGTCGTTCCGCCCGCACGGCGAGCTGTCCCTGCACCAGGCGATCGAGTTCGGCAACCGCACACTCACCTTCGTCCTGGTCGCGGTCGCGATCGCGACGTACGTCGTGATGTGGCGCACCGGCCGCCGCGACCTGCGCGCGATGGCCCTGGTCGGTGGCGCTCGGCATCCCCGCCCAGGCGGTCATCGGGGGCGTCACCGTGCTCACCGACCTCAACCCGTGGATCGTCTCCTTCCACCTGCTCTGCTCACTGGCGATCATCGGGGTCGCGGTGCGCCTCCTCCTGTCGGTCGACGCCCCGCTCCCCACCGCCCATCGGGGGCCGCACGTCGCGCTCGCGTGGGCGACGTTCGCCGCCGCCTGGGCGGTGCTCTACGTCGGCACGGTCGTGACCGGCTCCGGGCCGCACGCCGGCGACGCGGACACCGAGCGCAACGGCCTGTCACCGCTCCAGATGAGCCAGCTCCACGCCGACCTGGTCTTCCTCTTCGTGGGGCTCACCCTCGGCCTGCTGTTCACGCTCATGGCGGTCGGGGGCACTGCGGCCGCCCGGCGGGCGGTCAGCGTGCTGCTGGCTGTCGAGGTCGCCCAGGGCGCGATCGGCTTCGTGCAGTACTTCACCGATCTGCCGGTCGTCCTGGTCGGCTTCCACATGCTCGGCGCCGCGGTGATCTCGGCGTGCGTCACCTGGGTGCTGCTGCGAGTACGCCACCCGGTGCCCGCGGAGGCCGCTGCACCGTAGCCTGCCGTCCATGGCTTCCCTCGTCCTGACGATCCTCGGCGACGACCGAGCCGGGCTCGTGTCCGCCGTCTCGGCGCCGATCAGTGCCCACGGCGCAAGCTGGGAGCGCAGCGAGATGTCGCGCCTGGCGGGCAAGTTCGCCGGGATCGTGGTCGTGGACGTGCCCCCCGACCACGTCGAAGCGCTGACGGCAGAGCTGGCAGCGCTCGAGTCGCAGGGGCTGCACGTGCTGGTCGAGCGGACCGACGAGCCCGCCGTGCCGGTGTCGGGGTCCCACCCCGTCTTCGACCGTCTGCAGCTGGACCTCCTCGGCGCGGATCGCCCCGGCATCGTCGCCGAGATCTCCGCCGCCCTCGCCGCCGCCCACGTCAGCATCGACGAGCTCAGCACCGACGTCCGCGACGCGCCCATGGCCGGAGGGACCCTCTTCGAGGCCAGGGCCATGCTCAACGCGCCGGCCGACAGCGACACGGACGCGCTCCGGGACGCCCTCGAGGCGCTCGCCGACGAGCTGATGGTCGAGATCCGGCTCTCCGACTGAACCTCGGCCCGGATCCAGGCTGAGCCTGAGCCTGGATTCAGGGCGCGGTGCCGGCGCGCAGGAGGCTGCCCCGGCCGGTCGGCCACGGCAGGCACCCGGTGCCGGAGCCGGGGACGGTGTAGACGTCGACGCCGTGGTCGAAGGTGGCGAGGACGATCTCGAGCGGCCCGTCGCCGGTCAGGTCGCCGATCGACGGAGCCGCGGGCACGCCGATCCCGTTGCCGTCACGGCCCTGGTGGCGCAGCCGGGTGTCGGAGAGCTTCTTGCCCTGGGCCGACAGCACCACCAGGCGGCCGGCGTTGCGGTGCAGCGCATAGGTGCCGAAGACGAGCTCAGGGGTGCCGTCCTTGTTGAGGTCGGCCGCGACGACCTCCGAGGCGAAGGCCTTGGCGCGCTTGGGCGCGTAGGTGGCCGTCCAGAGCTTGTGGCCGTCGGGTCCCACGGCGTAGACCTTCCCGCCGGGGAGCGAGGCGACGATCTCGGGCCGGCCGTCGCCGGTGAGGTCGACGACGGTCGGGGCGGGGATGCCCGAGGGTGGGTACCAGTCGCCGTCCGGCCGGTGCACCGGGTGGTTGGACATCGGGAGCTTCTCGAAGCCCGGGTGTCGCATCGCCGAGCGGCTCCCGTCGCCGTACGCCCCGTCGAGCACCATGAACGCGTAGCCCTGGGTGCGGTAGGGGATGTGCTTCTCGACGTTCGGCAGCCCGATCACCTCGTTGTGGCCGTCGCCGTCCAGATCGGCGACCGAAGGCGGCGAGGCGGTCCACTGCAGCCAGGGCTGGCGGGCCGGGCTCGGCCACGCTCCCTTGTGGAGGTGGTAGTGGCGCCGCTCGACCTGGGGGTCCGCCCACCGGATGAAGTCGCCCCAGGCCATCCGCTTGCCGGTGGCCCCCGACTCGCGGCTGGTGAACCACGGCGAGGCGAGGATCGATGTTCCGTCGAGGTTCAGCGCGTCGATCTGGTGGTTGTCGAACGTGGCGAGGATCTCGAGCTGGGGGTCGTCGTCGATGTTGCCGATGCCGACGTTCTCGCCGTAGGCGCCGTAGCCGCGGTTGCGGGGCCAGGCGTGGGGGTGGCCTGCTGGCTTGAACAGCCGCCCGCGCGAGTCGAAGACGAAGACCTGGGCCCCCTTGCGGGCGGTGTTCGTCGTCGTCGCGACGACCTCGACCCGGCCGTCGCCGTCCAGGTCGCCGGCGGCCAGCCCTCGGACCTCCGGCGACTGCCCACCGCTGTTGGTGGACGCCGGCCAGCCGGGCTTGCGCTGCAGCCGGCCGCCACGGAACTCATAGGCCGCCACGGTCCCCTCGTTGCCGCCGACCACGATGTCCTTGACGCCGTCGCCCTCGAGGTCGGCGACGACGCCCGGGGCGTAGACCCGGCCCTTGCTCGCCCGACCCTTGCCCAGCAGGCGCCCCTCCGCGTCGAACACGAACGTCGAGTAGAACGGCGCCACGATCTCCAGCCGGCCGTCCCCGTCGAGGTCGACCAGGCCGGGCGAGGAGAACCAGCCGGTCTCGCCGGTCGGGAGCTGCCGCACCAGCCGCGGGCGCTGCACCGCACCCGTGCCGCCCGCGGCGACGCACGGGGCCGCGGCCCGCTCGATGCGGCCACTCGCCGGCGCGGCGGCAGGCGCAGGGCCGGGGAGAAGCCAAGCCATGAGGAGCACGCCGAGCCCGCTCACGACGGGGTGGGGCATCTGCACTTTCACGACCCTACTCAGGTGTCCGGACGAGAAATGGGGTACCGGTCCCGCACCTGAGGTGGCGCCGCTTGTCGGTGCCACCTCTTCAACCGGAGGGAGCTACACCATGCTGTGGACCATTCTCATCATCCTCGCGATCATCGCGCTCGCCCTGTTCATCCTCGGCCAGGTGCGCGGCCGCCGCGGGCTGTGACCTGAGCCGGCGGACCCGCGCTCAGCCCTGCGAGCAGCCACGGGCCCGCCCGCACGGCTGAGTCGCGGGCGACGCGGCACGGGTCATGGGGTGAGTATCGGCCCCTCACGTCAGCGAGGCGTAGATCTCCTCGAAGTCGGCCGCGACGCGGCTCTGCAGGTAGCGCCGCACCTCGACCCGCGCCTGGGCGGTGAGCCGTGGGCCGAGGCCCTCCTCGGTCGTGATCCGGGACAGTGCCGCGGCGGTGGCGGCGACGTCACCGGGAGCCACGACGAGCGCCGACACGTCGTGGGCGACCATGTCGGCGATGCCGCCCATGGGGGTGGTCACCAGCGGCGCTCCGAGCGCCATCGCCTCCAGCACCGTCGTCGGGCACGGGTCCGGCCACTGCGAGGGCAGCACGGCCGCCCGGGCGTGCGCGAACCCGGAGACGACCCGTTCGTGGTCCCACTTCTCCTCGACCCGGGCGCCCTCGGGCAGCGTGGACAGATCCATGGCGGGTCGACCGACCAGGAGCAGCCCGGGGCGGGTGGCGGCGTCCAGGCGCGCGTATGCCGCGAGCAGGGCGCCGACCCCCTTCTGCTCGGAGAGGTCGCCGGCGAAGAACAGGTAGTCACCCGGCGGAAGCGCCGGGTCGCGCGCGACGGCCGACATCGTGAGCAGCGAGTCGGGCACGAAGTTCGGCACCACCTGCCAGCGCACGCCCTGCGCAGTGAGCTGGTTGGCCTCGCCGACGAACGTCGACACAGGGGCGAACACGTCGACGACCCGGTTGCGGAAGGGTCGGCCCGACCGGACCATCGACTGGATCACCGGACCGCGGCCCGCGCCGTACCAGTCGGTGGTGCAGGTGAAGCACTTGCGAAGCTCCGGGCCGGAGCACAGCCCCTCGTCGAGGTACATCAGCCGCTTGGTCGGGCAGACGTGGCTGTAGTCGTGGAGCGAGTAGACGAGCGGCAGCCGGCGGGCCGCGGTGAGGGGGAGGTAGGAGTTGATGATCCAGTTGTGCGCATGCACCACGTCGGGGCGCAGCGAGGCGAGGAGCCTGGACAGGCCGCGCGTGACCTAGGGGTCCGGGACGGGCAGCGCCAGGGGACGGTCGGCCGTCGGGTAGAGCGCGGGCACCTTGGCGCCGACGTTCGCCAGCAGGTGCACGCTCACGCCGGGGTCGACGACGGGCGGCCGGCCGACGTCCAGGCAGGCGACGTGCACGTCGTGACCCCGCGAGGCCAGCTCGACGGCCAGGTTGCGGACGTGGCGCTCCTCCCCGCCGATCACCGGCGGGTAGAACTGCGCGAGCATCAGGATCCTCACGACAGTGCGCGGTCGCGGCGGTGGGCCGCGACCTGTGCCACCCGGGCGCGGTGGCCCATCCGTCCGCGCAGGTAGCCGAGGCCGGTCAACCAGAGGCACGTCACGATCCCGGCGGCACCGCGGAACCCGGAGATGTGCCCGCGGAAGCCGCGGCCGATCTCACGCGCGAAACCCCGGGTGAGCACCCGCTTCACGTAGTCGGTCTCGACCGAGATGGCGTCGTCGGGGCCGACCAGGGCGCCGATCGCCGCCTTCGAGACACCCTCCGCGTTGGACCGGCTGCGCAGGTAGGACCACGTGGTCCGCGCCGGGGTGACTCGGTGGTGGACCACGGCGCGCGGCTCGAAGACCACCCTTGCCCCGGGCAGCTGCTGGCCGATCCGGATGCAGAGCTCGGTCTCCTCGCAGCCGAGCGGGATCAGCCCGATCCGGCCGATCTCCTCGTCGAAGGTGCCGACCCGGTCGAACGCCTCCCGCCGCACCGACATGTTGCAGCCCCACAGGTTGCGCACGTCGGCGCGCTCGGTCGGCTGCCCCTGGTAGGTACAGCCGACGATCCAGTCCAGCTCCGGCGGCAGGTGGTCGGGACGGCGCTCCGGCCACACCGGTGTCGCCACCCCGCCGACGGCCATGACCGACGGGTCGTCGTAGGCCGCGAGGAGCTGCTCCACCCAGTCCGGCTCCGGCCGCGCGTCGTCGTCGACGAAGGCGATGATCGAGCCCTGGGCGTTCGCGATCCCGGTGTTGCGGGCACCCGAGGCGCCCCCGGTGCGCGGGTTCTCCAGGACGCGCACGTCGGGGAACTCCTCCTGGGCGCGGGCGAGCAGCCGCTCGTTGTGGTCGACGACCAGGATCGTCTCCAGCGGCGCGACGGTCTGGTGAGCCAACGCGTGCAGCCCCGCCACGACATCGTCCCAGCGGTCCATCGTGTGGGCCGCGACGACGACCGAGACGACAGCGCGGTCAGGCGGCTCGGGCCTGCTCACCACGGCCGCCCTGGCCGTCGCTCCTGGGCACGGACTTCGCGGGCGACCCGGCCCGGAACTTCGGGCAGCTGCACATGGCGCAGTCGGTGCCGCGACGGTAGTGCTCGTGTGCGTTGGCGGCATGGCCGCAGGTGCAGCCCCTGGGTCCACGGGACGGCAGCTTGAGCAGTCGTGCTAACTGCACCCGGCACCTCCGATCCGTCGGCCCCTGGGGCCCCGAGTTCGAACACGCCGAGTCTGGCAGCGCAGGCGGTTCCGTGGGGATCGTTTCGGAGATTTGTTGCCGCGAGGGCGTGTCTCACCCGCCGGCACCCGCCTCGATGACCTTTCGGCCCCATTCGGCCAGGGCTTCGTAGGTCTGGTTGGGTCGGTTCTTCTTGTCCAGGAGCGTGTACTCCTGGGGGTCCCACGGCGTCGGGTGCAGGGCGTACCACGACAGGATCGGAACGTAGTGGACGCAGGTCGTCTGCTTCAGCGCCTGGGTGAGGTACTGCGCCCGGAGCTCGTCCGGCACCGCCTTGTGCCCCTGCCCTCCGCGGGTGCTGTAGCCGAACTGGGTGATGTAGACGGGCTTCGCGTCGTCACCGTGGTCGAACAGCACCTTGTGCAGCCCCATGAAACCGGTGAAGTTCTCGTCGTAGAGACCGAACGGGTCGCGGTCGTAGCGCTTGGCCGGGTCGACGGAGTCGGGGGCGTGGTCGCCGGAGAAGGGGTGGGCGCCGAGCATGTCGAACGGCGTGGTCTTGAGGCCGAGCTCCTTGAAGGCCTTGTAGACCGATCGGAGGTAGCCGATGTCGTTGCTGGCCAGGCCGCCGCTGACCACCTGGGTGGTGGGCGAGACAGCATGGACGGCGGGGTAGGTGGCGGCGAGCAGCCGGGCGAACTCCGTGGGATCCGGACCGGTCGGCCAGCCCTTCTCCACGTTGGGCTCGTTCCAGACCTCCAGGTAGTCGATCTTGCCGTCGACGTGCTGCATCAGCGTGGTGACCAGGTCGGTCCAGGTCGCGAGCTCGGCCTCGGTGCGCGGCGGCTGGCCCGGGTACGTCGGCTCCTCCAGGGCCCAGCGCGGCATGCCGATGACCTGCAGTCGGACCTGCAGGCCGGCCTCACGAGCCGCCCCGATGGTGCGGTCGATGTAGCCGAAGCGCATCGACCTCTTCGGGAACGGCTGCATGGTCCTGAACGACGTCGAGGTGGAGATCACCTGGGCGCCGGTGGCCTTGGCCAGGCTCACGAGGCCGCGCACGTCGGCCTCGGACCGGATCGGGTGCGCCGGGTCGCCGGTGGCCGACTGCACGTTGAGGTCGATCTTGGGGCCGCGGTAGGACGCGCTCGGCTCGCACGTCGCCACGGGAGCGCCCGGATCGGGCAGCCCGGTGCCCGAGGTCGCGGGGTTGTCGGACTCGCCACGGGTGGTGGTCCAGAGGCCGATCCCGCCGATGGCCAGGACCATCGCCGCGCCGACCACGACCTGCACGGATGCGCGGCCGACCTCAGCCCGGCGCCGCACCGGCGAGCGCCAGTGCAGGCCGCCGAAGGCACGTCGCAGCCACGGCAAGCCCAGCGTCATCTCCGCTCCCATCGCGATCAACCACCCGATACAGAGACCACGGGCTCCACCGATGATCCCACCTGTCATGGCTCCGGCGATCTCCATCAGCAAAGCAGCGCCGGCCAGACGGGTCGCGAGCGCGAACTGCCGCTGCGACCGCCACAGGGTGACGAGGTGGTCCTTGAGCACCATCCAGAGCCCTGCTGGCACCAACAACGCCAGGATCGCCCAGGAGTGACGTGAGTAGTCCCCGCCGAAGATCAGCAGGACCGGCTCGCCGAGCACCCAGGCGCCCACGCAGAGCAGCGCGCTCAGCGAGAGCGCCGCGGGGATCGTGCGCTCCATGCTGCGGCGGAACTCCTCCTCCGACACGTTCGCACCGTGCGCGAACAGGGCCGTGGCGAGGAGGTACGGCGGCAGGAACACGAACGTCGCCATCAGCCATGCGATCGCGAACTCCGCGTTCTCCACGGAGCCGAGCGTGAGGGCGGCGACCACCGGCACCATCTGGGAGCCTGCGGCCAGAGCCAGGCTGAGCGCGTGGTTGCGCAACGCCAGGCCGAGGAACCCTCGGACGTCGGCCAGCAGCGCCGGGCTGTCCCGGTCCTGCCGTGGCAGCCGGAGCCGCCACAACGTGAACGGGATCGAGGCGAGCAGCGGGAGCACCCAGCAGACCTGGAGCACGTGGGCGTCCGTGAAGCCGAGGAGCAGCAGCAGCGCCGTGAGCGGGAACCGGAGGCTGGAGGCCACCAGGTTGCGCCAGACCTGCAGCCCCGAGCGCTTGACTCCGAGGCAGGCATCGTCGACCACCAGGGCCCACGCGAAGCCCGCAGTGCCGAGCACGAAGGTCGCGGCACCGATGGGGTTGCCGAGGGCCTGGTCGAGGTTGGACGACAGCAGCGGGGAGAAGGCCACCACGACCCCGGCCGCCAGCACCGACGACACGAACACCACCAGGAGCGAGCGCAGCACCATGGTGCGCTGCCGGGCCGGTCCCGCCTTGGGGAGCTCCGAGACCAGCATCGTGCTGCAGCCCAGGACGGTGCCGATGCCGAGCAGGGTCTGCGCGCTGATCGCGGCCGCCGCGATGCCGACGTCGTGGGCGTCGACCACCCGGGCGACGATGACCCAGAAGACCAGCCCGAGCGCCGCCGACAACACCTGCGCGGTCAGCAGCGACCGGAACGGCGACCAGATACCGGTCGACACGGCGTCGGCGGTGGCCATCAGTTCGGGCCTCCCACGGCCGGGGCCGGCAGGACCGGGTGGTCGAGCAGCCCGTGCCAGGCGCTCCAGATCGCCAGCGCGACCGCGGCGCCGGCGACGAGCGCGATGGGGATCCCCCACCCCCAGCTGCTCCGCATCGGGCGACCGAGGGGCCGTGGACGCGGGCTGAGCTGGATCAGTGTGTAGAGGAGCACCGAGGCGGCGATCAGACCGCCGAGAGGGTTGAAGCCGGCCAGCACGCCGACGGCGCCGAAGATCATGGCGAGAGGCAGGGTCACGGCCGGCCGCCACACGTCGCGGGCGCGGAACCGGCGCGGGTCGAGCAACCGGCCGCGCGCGAGCAGCCCGATCAGCAGCAGCATCGCGGTCGCGAGCACCTGCCACCGCGTCCAGCCGCCGGGAAGCCCAGGAGGGGCGCGGTGCACGAAGGTCTGGTCGGCGTGCCGCAGCGGGCGTACGTCGTAGACCTTGACCGGCCCGTCGAGCACGAGGTCGAAGTCGGGATGGTCGTCGAACTTCTGCACCTGGTCGCGCTTGATGGTCTGGGCGTCGGGGCCATAGCCGGTGCTGCCCTCGAAGAACCCTCCGGACCGCACGGTCTGACCGACCAGCCGGGTGTCGACGACGATGAAGTCGACGTCGTTCTGGAGGATGAGCCTGAGCACCTCCTGGTCGACCGAGTGCGCGATGAACAGGGGGGTCATGCTGTCGAAACCGGCCGGCTGGGTGATCGTGGTGACCGGGGCGAAGTTGGGCAGCAGCCGGATGAAGGTGGAGTCGGCCGCCACCCGCGAGCCCTCCGGGAGGTAGGTGCCGGCCCACTGGGCGACCGCCACCGACTCGGAGTCGATCGAGCGCTGCTCGGCACCGGCGAGGTAGGGCCCGGGCACCCGCTGCCAGTCGGCCCGCTGCCGATCAGGGTGCCCCCCAGGATGAGCATCACCAGCGCGGGCACGACCAGGGCGGCGAAGGTCTGGATCCGCGGGGCCAGCCAGGCGGCGACGACCAGCGCCATCGCCATCGTGACGAACGTCGACGCCCGGTCGGAGATCTCGGCGGCCGAGGGGACGAAGCGGGCCAGCTGGAGGGCCGGGTAGATCACCGCGATCGCGAGCGGCACGTACCGCGCCTTGGTCGGTCCGAGGCTCCCGCGCCGCCAGGCCCGCCAGGCCGCGGGGAGCAGCATCAGCCCCCAGAGCATGATCGAGCCGGCCATCACCATCAGCTCCCACGTCGGCGCGGGGGTGCCGCCGGTGCCGGTGCCCACCTCCCGCGTGCCCTGTCCGTCGAGCGCGGTCAGGATCTGCCCCTTGGCGACGTCGAAGATCGGCCCGAGGTAGCTGATCAGCAGCGGGGCGATGATGGCGGTCCACGCCAGGACCACCACCGTCGCGAGCTCGGCGGTGATCAGGGTCAGCCGCGCCCGGCGCTCCTCGCCGCCGCGCCAGAAGAACAGGGCCAGCAGCCACAGCAGCACGAGCATCAGCCAGCTGGTGAGGTGATGGGTGATGGCCAGGCCGCCGAGGCACACCTGGACGGCGATCAGGAGCCGCCAGGGCCGCTCCTCCTCGGAGTCGAAGGCTCGGACCAGCAGGTAGAGGGCCGCCATGAGCATCGCGATGGCGACGGTCTGGTAGCTGTACTGGGAGTTGAAGAAGTAGAACTGCGCGCTCCCCGCGTAGAGGAGCACGGTCGCCGCGCCCACCTGGGTGGAGCGGCCGATCCGGCTGGCCAGCAGGAACAGCGCCAGGATGAACGTCGACCGCGCGACCACCACGACCAGCACCTGGCACACGATCAGGGGGAGGCCGGTGAGCCAGTGCACGCCGGCGGTGGCGAACTCCAGGCCGGGGTAGTGCGGGGAGACGGGCAGCGTGGAGTTGGGGTAGAAGAACGAGTGCTCGTCGACCATGTCGACGAGGGTCGTGACGTGCAGCGTCTCGTCGAACCGGGTGGCCATGATCGGGTTGGTGAGGAACCACGAGGCATACATGATGAGACCGAAGGCCAGCGCGGCACCGAGCCGCTGGTGGCCGGTGCGGCTCGGTGCGAGCAGCAGCCAGGCGAAGGGCACGACGATGCCGACGAAGCCGATGTACCAGAGCCCGATCGCCGTGGCCTCGTCTCCGTGCCAGCCCCAGGCGTAGCCGACGACCTGGATCAGGAGGCCCATGCAGGACAGCAGCGTCGCCACAGCCTCGAGGCGGCGCCCGTTGGGGGCGACGTCCTCGGGCGCGGCGAGGCGCGCGTCGACTGCGGTGGCCATGCCTGTCTCCTGGACTGTCGGACCCGATGTCAGCGAGCCACGATCAATTCATAAGTATCAACCACACCAGCCACACACGTCTCCCAGGTGGGCAATCCCGCTGGGTCCGGGAGCAGGGGGTCGTCGAACTGGCGTTCGATGGCGCGGGCGGTCTCCTCGGGGCCGGCGTCCTGGTCGACGCCGACCGCCCAGCCCAGCTCCGCGAGCTCGGTGAGCCCCGACGTGCGGCTCACCACCGCCGGGCGTCCGGCGGCCAGGGCCTCCATCACGACGACGGGGTGAGCCTCGTAGTCGCTCAGCAGCGTCATGACCTCGGCCCGGGCAAGGGTCTCCCCCATCAGGGCCCGGTCCACCGGAGGGATCAGCCGGATGTCGACCCGGTCCGCCACGCCCAGCTCCTTCGCCAGCGCCCAGCAGGTCGGCCTCGTAGGGACCCGAGCCGAGGATGTCGACCCTGGCGTCGGGGCGGGTCTTGAGGAGGTAGGGCAGCGCCTCGATCGCCTTGTGGTGGCCCTTGTAGCGCTCGAGCCGGCCGACGCTGACCACCCGCCCCGGCTCGGGCGCGACCGCCTCGCGCACGGGCGGCAGGGAGCCGCCGTTGCGGATCACGGTGATCGCGCCTTCGGGCAGGCCGATGATCTCCTCGAAGCGGCGCGCCTCGAAGAGCGAGACACCGACGAGCGTGTGGGCACGGCGCAGCAGGGGCGACAGGAGCCGGAACTGGGTCCGCCGCGCCTTCTCGCGGAAGGCGCTGCTGTTGCCCCCTGTGTGGAAGGTCAGGAGGAACGGCGTGCGTCGCAGGATGGCTGCGAGCATCGCCATCGGGGGCACCAGGGTGTGGATGCCCTGCACGTGGATCACGTCGTACTTCGTGCGCAGCGCGGCCCAGAAGAGCCCGGGGCTGAAGTACCAGTCCCGGCTCGCCGGGAAGGCCCGGAACCGGCGGATCGTGTAGCCGTCGACCACCTCGCGCCTCGGGAGCCTGCCGCTGCGGTCGGTGGTGAGCACCTCGAGGTCGTAGCCCCGCGCGGCGATCCGGCCGGCCACCTCGGCCACGTGTGACTCGATGCCACCGATCTCGGGCCGGCTCCGGGTCGTGATCATCCCCACGCGTGTCACAGGGCCCCATGGTCCCAGAGCGACCTAGCCGCGACGACGGGCTTTCGTCCAGCAGCGCGGTGTCGAACGCCGTGTTCCGCCTCACCCTGGCCCGCTCGGTGCGCAGCGTCCGGAGCACCCGCAGGCCGTCGGAGACCACGCGCAGGTTGGAGACGCCGTGCAGCCGCTCGCGCTCCACGCTCGGCACCTCGGTGATCGTCAGCCCGGCGCCGGCGAAGCGGCAGTTGATCAGGGTCTCGATCTCGAAGCCGTCTCCCCACAGCATCGCGGACCCGGCCGGTGTGACCAGCTCGTGGTCGGGCAGGTCGAGGAGCGGGATCAGGTCGGCCCAGAACGCGTTGTAGCCGTAGCAGAGATCGGTGAACCGGGTGCGAAAGGAGACGTTCATCCAGGTGTGCAGGAACCGGTTGCCGAGGCGGCGCACCGGAGTGATGTCGGCACTGCCGCCGCCGGGACGGAACCGTGAACCCTTGGCGAAGTCGGCTCCGTCGAGCAGCGCGTCCACGAACCGCGGTATCTCGTCGGGGTCGGCCGAGCCGTCCGCGTCGAACATCACGACCGCGTCACCCGTGACTTCCGCGAAGCCGGCCGCGAGGGCGTTGCCCTTGCCGCGCCGCGCCTGGGTGACCGGGACGATGCCCGGAAGCAGCTCCAGGGCGGTGTCGACGGTGCCGTCGACCGAGCCCCCGTCGACGAGGATGACCTCGTGCACGGGCGGAAGCCCCGGGAGCACCTCGCGCAGGTTGGCGGCCTCGTTGAGGGCCGGGACGACCACGCTGATCCGTGGCTCCCGCGGGCGCTCGATTGGTGCCACGACGGTGGCCGTGGTGTCGATCGGCCTGCTGGCCATGCGTCGAACCCCCCAGTTCGACCAAGGGGTGCCGCGGCCACCTTGCGTGGCAAGACCCCCCAGTCCCCGCGTCAATCTAACCGGCCGGTACCCCGTCCGACCAGCGGCAATGCATGACGGCCGGGGCGAGCCCGCTCAGCGGGTCAGCAGCGGGTCGAGCGCGACGGCGACGAAGAGCAGCGAGAGGTAGAGGTTGGACGCGTGGAAGAGCCGCATCGGCTGGATGCGGCTGAGGTCCTCGGTGTCCCTCGCCCGGCCCCAGAGTCGGTGCGCCTCGAGCAGGAACCCGGCTCCGAGCACGACGGCGGCGACCGGGTAGACGACGCCGGTGCCGGCCACCGGCCACAGAGCCAGCGAGACCGCGACCATCACCCAGCTGTAGATCACCACCTGCCGGCCGACCTCACGCGCTGGTGCGACCACGGGCAGCATGGGGACGTCGACGTTGGCGTAGTCCTCGCGGTAGCGCAGGGCCAGCGCCCAGGTGTGCGGCGGGGTCCAGAAGAAGACGACCGCGAACAGGACGACCGGCACCCAGGAGAGCTCGCCGGTGACGGCGGTCCAGCCGATCAGGGCCGGGAAGCAGCCGGCCAGCCCGCCCCAGACGATGTTCTGGGTCGTGCGGCGCTTGAGCAGCATCGTGTAGCCGAAGACGTAGAACGCGTTGGCGGTCAGCGACAGCACCGCCGACAGCGGGTTGACCCACAGCCAGCAGCACCGCGGTCGAGAGGGCCGCGAGCACGATGCCGAAGACCAGCGCGGCGCGCGGTGACACGAGGTGGCGGGGCAGCGCCCGGCGCCTTGTCCGGCGCATCTGCTCGTCGATGTCACGGTCGTAGACGCAGTTGAAGACCGAGGCCGAGCCGGCGGAGAAGCTGCCGCCGACGACGGTCGCGGCGACCAGGCCGAGCGGCGGCACGCCCTGCGCGGCGAAGAACATCACCGGCACCGTGGTGAGCAGCAGCAGCTCGATCACGCGTGGCTTCGTCAGCCCGACGTAGGCCGCCACCACGTCGCGGAAGGTGGCTTTCTCAGGAGACGCCACGACGCCGGCGTGCGCGGAGCGCGGGACCGACTGTCCGACGTAGGTCACGGGGCCTCGGAGGTGGTGTGTTCCAGCAGGTGGATTGGGCACTGAGCCGGTGTGAGTCTAACCGTGGCGCTGAGTAGTGTCGGACTCGCCCGCAGGCCGTCGATAGGAGCGCAGTGAGCACCACATCTGACCTTGACTGGAACGAGCTTGACGACAAGGCCGTGGACACCGTCCGGGTGCTGGCGATGGACGCCGTCCAGAAGGTCGGCAACGGCCATCCCGGCACGGCGATGAGCCTGGCGCCGGCGGCCTACCTTCTGTTCCAGAAGGTGATGCGGCACAACCCCGCCGACCCGCACTGGCCGGGCCGCGACCGGTTCGTGCTGTCCTGCGGCCATTCGAGCCTGACGCTCTACCTCCAGCTGTTCCTCGGCGGCTGGGGTCTGGAGCTCGCGGACATCGAGGCGCTCCGCACCTGGGGCAGCAAGACCCCCGGACACCCGGAGTACGGCCACACAGCCGGCGTCGAGACCACCACCGGCCCGCTGGGGCAGGGCATCGGCAACGCGGTCGGTATGGCCATGGCCGCCCGCCGTGAGCGCGGCCTGCTCGACCCCGGCACCGGCGCGTCGCCGTTCGACCACCACATCTACGCGTTGTGCAGCGACGGCGACATCGAGGAGGGCGTGTCCGCCGAGGCCTCGGCCATCGCCGGCGTCCAGCAGCTCGGCAACCTCACCCTGATCTACGACGACAACCAGATCTCCATCGAGGACGACACCAACATCGCCCTGGGCGAGGACGTCGCGGCGCGCTACGCGGCCTACGGCTGGCACGTCCAGGACGTCGACTGGACCCATGGCGGCAAGGGGTACAAGGAGGACGTCCCGGCGCTCTACGCCGCGATCAAGGCCGCCGAGGCGGTGACCGACCGGCCCAGCTTCATCAGGCTCCGCACGATCATCGCGTGGCCGGCGCCGAACGCCCAGAACACCGGCAAGGCGCACGGCTCGGCGCTCGGTCCGGACGAGGTGGCGGCCACCAAGGAGGTCCTCGGCTTCGATCCCGCTCTGGCCTTCGACGTCGACCCGGAGGTCATCGAGCACACCCGCAAGGCGGTGGAGCGTGGCAAGGCGGCACAGTCCGCCTGGGACGAGGAGCTCGCGACATGGGCGGCCGAAGCCGGTGACCGCAAGGCCATCTTCGACCGGATGCAGACCCGGACCCTGCCGCAGGGCTGGGCCGACGCGCTACCGACCTTCGACGCCGACGAGAAGGGCATGGCGACCCGGAAGGCGTCGGGCACCACCATCAACGCCATCGCTCCCGAGCTGCCCGAGCTGTGGGGCGGCTCGGCCGACCTTGCGGAGTCCAACAACACCACGATCGAGGACGTGCCGTCGTTCCTGCCGGTCGACCGCTCCACCAAGATGTGGAGCGGTGACCCGCAGCTGGGCCGGGTGCTCCACTTCGGCATCCGCGAGCACGGCATGGGCGCGATCATGAACGGCATCGCCGTGCACGGTGGCACCCGCGTCTTCGGCGGGACCTTCCTCACCTTCTCCGACTACATGCGCGGCTCGGTGCGGCTGGCCGCGCTGATGGGGCTGCCGGTCACCTACGTCTGGACCCACGACTCGATCGGGCTGGGCGAGGACGGCCCGACCCACCAGCCGATCGAGCACCTGGCCGCGCTGCGAGCCATCCCCGGGCTGGACGTCGTACGCCCCGCGGACGCCAACGAGACCGCGGCCGTGTGGCGCACGATCCTCGAGCAGACCGATCGGCCGCACGGCCTGATCCTGACCCGTCAGAACGTCCCGGTGTTCCCGCGCGGGGAGCAAGGCTTCAGCGACACCTCCAACGTCCACCGCGGCGGCTACGTCCTGCTCGACACCGAAGGCACGCCCGACGTCGTGCTCGTCGGCACCGGCTCCGAGGTCCAGCTGGCGGTCGAGGCCGGGAAGATGCTGGCCGAGGACGGTGTTGCCGCCCGTGTGGTGTCCATGCCCTGCCGGGAGTGGTTCGACGCGCAGGAGACGTCCTACCGCGAGACCGTCATCCCGCCGACCGTGAAGGCGCGGGTCTCCGTCGAGGCCGGGGTGGCCCAGGGCTGGCGCGAGGTGGTCGGCGACCACGGCCGGATCGTCTCGATCGAGCACTACGGCGCGTCGGCCGACTTCCAGCGCATCTACACCGAGTTCGGGGTCACCGCCACCGCGGTGGCCAACGCGGCCCGCGACAGCATCGCCGCCTCCAGCTGACCTGCTCCCAACCCTCACAGGAGGAACCATGACCGACCGCCTCCAGGCACTCTCAGACGCCGGTGTCTCCATCTGGCTCGACGACCTCTCACGAGAGCGGATCGAGACCGGCAACCTCGCCGACCTGATCAAGGAGAAGCACGTCGTCGGCGTCACCACGAACCCGACGATCTTCGCCTCCGCCATCTCCGACGGGGAGCGCTACGACGAGCAGGTGCGCAAGCTCGTCGCCGACGGTGCCGACACCACGCGGGTGATCTTCGAGCTCACGACCGAGGACGTCCGCAACGGTTGCGACATCATGGAGCCCGTCTTCGAGTCGACCCGGGCCGACGGCCGGGTGTCGATCGAGGTCGAGCCCGACCTGGCCAACGACACCGAGGCGACCATCGCCTCGGCCCAGAAGCTGTGGCAGGCCGTGGACCGCCCCAACGTCTACATCAAGATCCCTGCCACCGAGGAGGGGCTGGCGGCGATCACCGCGGCCATCGCCCAGGGCATCAACGTCAACGTGACGCTGATCTTCAGCGTGGAGCGCTACCGCGGGGTGATGGACGCCTACCTCACCGGGCTCGAGCAGGCCCGCGACGCCGGGCTCGACCTCGACCGGATCTTCTCGGTCGCCTCGTTCTTCGTCTCCCGCGTAGACACCGAGATCGACAAGCGGCTCGAGGAGATCGGGTCGGACGAGGCCAAGGCGCTGCGCGGCAAGGCTGCCGTCGCCAACGCGGTCCTCGCCTACGCGGCGTTCGAAGAGGTGGTCGCCAGCGACCGGTGGAAGCAGCTGGCGGACGACGGCGCCAACCCCCAGCGGCCGCTGTGGGCGTCCACCGGCGTGAAGAACCCCGACTACTCCGACACCCTCTACGTCACCGACCTGGTGGTCGCCGACACCGTCAACACCATGCCGGAGAAGACGCTCGACGCGTTCGCCGACCACGGCGAGGTCCGGGGCGACGGGGTCTCGGGCAAGGGCGACGAGGCGCAGGCGCTCTTCGACGAGCTGAGCGCCGTCGGCATCGATCTGCCCGACGTGTTCCGGGTGCTGGAGGAGGAGGGCGTCGACAAGTTCAAGAAGTCGTGGGCCGAGCTCGTCGAGACGGTCGAGAAGCAGATGGAGCAGGCGGCCCAGTGACCGACGCCCCGGTCGACGCCACGGCGACCGAGGCGTGGCGCAGGCTCGACGAGCTCGCCGGCGGGTTCCGGCCGGACCTGCGCGCCTGGTTCGCCCACGACTCCGAGCGCGCCTCGACCCTGACCTTCACGGCGGCCGACCTGCTCGTCGACCTCTCGAAGGGACTGGTCACCGCCGAGGTGCTGGCCGCGCTGCTCGAGCTCGCGGAGCAGGTCGGCGTCGGGGCGCGGCGCGATGCGATGTTCCGCGGCGAGCACGTCAACGCCACGGAGGACCGCGCCGTGCTCCACACCGCGTTGCGGCTGCCCGACGACGCCGTCCTCGAGGTCGACGGCCAGGACGTCGTCCGCGACGTACACGACGTGCTGCGCCGCGTCTACGACTTCGCGGAGCGGGTCCGCTCCGGCTCCTGGACCGGCGTCACCGGGGAGCGGATCCGCACGGTGGTCAACATCGGGATCGGTGGCTCCGACCTCGGCCCGGTCATGGCCTACGAAGCGCTGGAGCCCTACCGCCAGCCGGGGCTGGAGTGCCGGTTCATCAGCAACATCGACCCGACCGACGCCGCCACCACCCTGGACGGGCTCGACCCCGCGACCACCCTGTTCATCGTCTCCAGCAAGACCTTCGGCACCCTCGAGACGCTCACCAACGCCCGGCTCTGCAAGGCCTGGCTGCTCGACGGCCTCTCCGGCAGCGACGAGCCCGAAGCCGTCGCCAGGCACTTCGTCGCCGTCTCCACCGCCCTCGACAAGGTCGCCGACTTCGGGATCGACCCCGACAACGCGTTCGGCTTCTGGGACTGGGTCGGCGGCCGCTACTCGATGGACTCCGCGATCGGCACCTCGCTCGTGGTGGCGATCGGGCCGGAGCGGTTCGCCGAGCTGCTCGCTGGGATGCACGCGATGGACGAGCACTTCCGCACCACCGAGCCGGCGCGCAACGTGCCACTGCTGATGGGGCTGCTCAACGTCTGGTACACCAACTTCCTCGGCGCCCAGACCCACGCGGTGCTCCCCTACTCCCAGCTGCTGCACCGCTTCCCGGCCTACCTCCAGCAGCTGACGATGGAGTCCAACGGCAAGGGCGTCCGGTGGGACGGCACCCCGGTGACCAGCGACACCGGCGAGGTGTTCTGGGGCGAGCCCGGCACCAACGGGCAGCACGCCTTCTACCAGCTGATCCACCAGGGCACGCGCGTCATCCCGGCCGACTTCATCGCCTTCGCCAACCCGGCCCACCCGCTCCGCGATGGCGAGACAGACGTGCACGAGCTGTTCCTGGCCAACTTCTTCGCCCAGACGCAAGCGCTCGCCTTCGGCAAGACCGCCGACGAGGTGCGGGCCGAAGGCACGGATGAGGCAGTGGTGCCGGCCCGCGTGTTCTCCGGCAACCGGCCGACCGCCTCGATCATGGCGCCCGAGCTGACCCCGTCCGGTGCTCGGCCAGCTGATCGCGCTCTACGAGCACATCACCTTCACCGAGGGTGCGATCTGGGGCATCGACAGCTTCGACCAGTGGGGGGTCGAGCTCGGCAAGCAGCTGGCCCAGCAGCTCGCACCCGCCGTCTCCGGCGACGAGTCCGTCGCGGCCCGAGCAGGACTCCTCCACGCAGTCCCTCATCGCCTACTACAGGAAGCAGCGTCGCTGATGGTCGCTTCATGACCAGGTCCAACCCGCTCAGAGACCCGCAGGACCGTCGGCTGCCCCGCATCGCGGGCCCGTGCGGCATGGTGCTGTTCGGCGTCACCGGCGACCTGTCCCGCAAGAAGGTGATGCCGGCGATCTACGACCTGGCCAACCGCGGGCTGCTGCCGCCGGGCTTCAGCCTCACCGGGTTCGCGCGCCGCGACTGGGCCGACCAGGACTTCGCCGACATCGTCCACGACTCGGTGAAGCAGTATGCGCGCACCGAGTTCCGCGAGGAGACCTGGAAGCAGCTCGCCGAAGGGTTCCGGTTCGTCCCGGGCGACTTCAGCGACGACATCGCCTTCGACAACCTGCGCCGCACCATCGAGGAGCTCGACCGCGAGCGCGGGACCGACGGCAACCACGCCTTCTACCTGGCGATCCCCCCGTCGTTCTTCGGGGTCGTGGCGCAGCAGCTGAAGGAGCACGGCCTCACCGATCCGCACGGCGACGCCTGGCGGCGGGTGGTGATCGAGAAGCCGTTCGGCCACGACCTCCAGTCGGCGCGGGAGCTCAACCAGTCACTGGCGACGGCGTTTCCCAGCGACACGGTCTTCCGGATCGACCACTACCTGGGCAAGGAGACCGTCCAGAACATCCTGGCGATGCGGTTCGCCAACGAGATGTTCGAGCCGCTGTGGAACAGCAACTTCGTCGACCACGTCCAGATCACGATGGCGGAGGACGGCGGCATCGAGGGCCGGGCCGGCTACTACGACGGCATCGGCGCGGCCCGCGACGTGATCCAGAACCACCTGCTCCAGCTGATGGCCCTGGTCGCGATGGAGGAGCCCACGTCGTTCGACGCGCTCGACCTGCGCGTCGAGAAGCAGAAGCTGCTGGCCAGCGTCAGCCTGCCCCGCCGGCTCGACCTGACCACGGCCCGCGGACAGTACGCCGAGGGGTGGTCGGGTGGCCGGAAGGTGCGCGGCTTCCTCGATGAGGACGGCGTCCGCAAGACCTCGAAGACCGAGACCTTCGCCGCGGTGACCCTGCACGTCGACAACCGCCGCTGGGCGGGCGTCCCGTTCTACCTGCGGACCGGCAAGCGGCTGGGCCGCCGGGTCACCGAGGTGGCGGTCGTCTTCAAGCGGGCGCCGCACCAGCCGTTCAGCGCGACCTCGGTCGAGGAGCTGACCCACAACGCGATCGTGATCAGGGTCCAGCCCGACGAGGGCGTGACGATCCGGTTCGGCAGCAAGGTGCCCGGTGCCGGCATGGAGATCCGCGACGTCAACATGGACTTCGTCTACGGCGGTTCGTTCACCGAGACCTCGCCGGAGGCCTACGAGCGGCTGATCCTCGACGTCCTCCTCGGCGACCCACCGCTCTTCCCTCGCCACGAAGAGGTCGAGCTCTCGTGGAAGATCCTCGATCCGGTGCTCGACTTCTGGGAGCGGAAGGGCAAGCCCGACGCCTATCCCTCCGGCACCTGGGGACCCGAGTCGGCGGAGAAGATGATGGCGCGCGACGGCCGGACCTGGAGGCGTCCGTAGTGACTTTCGAGACGAGGGACTCATGCTGATCGCACTGAGCGACACCGACTCCGCGGGCATCGCGGCCGAGTTCGTCCGGGCGCGGATGCGGGCCGGCAGCCCAGCGATGGGCATGGTGCTGACCATGGTCATCGTCGCTGCGGAGGAGCAGGCCGACACCGCGATGGAGATGGCTCGCGAGGCCTCCCACGAGCACCCGGCCCGCGTGCTGGGGGTGATCCTCGGCGACGGCCGGGGCCAGTCCCAGGTCGACGCCCAGGTCGGCACCGGCTCCGGCTGGACCGGCGAGACCGCACTGATCCGGCTCACCGGCGAGGTCGTGAAGCATCCCGACTCCGTGGTGCTGCCGCTGCTGCTGCCCGACTCGCCCGTCGCGGTCTGGTGGCCCACCGATCCGCCGGCGAACCCGTCGGACGACCCGCTCGGCAGGCTGGCGCAGCGCCGGATCACCGACTCCGCCAACGTGAGCCGCGGGGGCGCGGCCGCACTGCGCAACCAGTGCAAGGCCTACACCCCCGGCAACACCGACCTGGCCTGGACCCGGCTGACCCCGTGGCGGGCGCTGCTCGCCGCCGCGCTCGACCAGCACCCGCTCAAGGTCACGAAGGCCACCGTCTCCGCCGAGCGGGTCAACCCCAGTGCCGACCTGCTCACGGCGTGGATGCGCAACCGGCTCAAGGTCGAGGTGGAGCGCAAGTCGTCGAAGGGGCCCGGGATCACCTCGGTCGAGATGGAGACCGCCGAGGGCCCGATCCGCATCGCGCGCCCCGACGGCCGCCTCGCGACGTACTCCTCCCCCGGCCATCCCGACCGGCCGATCGCACTGCGTCGGCGCGACGTCCACGAGCTGCTCTCCGAGGAGCTGCGCCGCCTCGACGAGGACGACGTCTACGCCGCGGTCGCGAAGACACTGACGAAGAGCAGGTCGCTGTGACCGGCTCCGACACCCCGCCCCGGATCGAGGTGCACGAGTCCGCCGACGCGCTCGCGACCGCCATCGCCGGCGAGCTGCTGGCGCGCCTCACCGACGCCCAGAGCAGTGGCCACGAGCCGCAGATCGCCCTGACCGGCGGCACCATCGCCGACGCGGTCCACCACGAGCTGGCCCGCCTGGCGCCGAGCGCCGAGGTGGACTGGTCGCGGGTCGTGCTTCTGGTGGGGCGACGAGCGGTTCGTCGAGCCCGCCTCCGATGATCGCAACGAGCGCCAGGCCCGCGAGGCGTTCCTCGACCAGGTGGACGTCGACCCCGCCAAGATCCACCCCATGCCCTCCACCGAGTCGGCGGCGAGCGTCGACGAGGGTGCTTCGGCCTACGGCGAGGAGCTGCGCACCTTCGGTAGCGGGGCCTTCGACGTGCTCATGCTCGGCATCGGTCCCGACGGACACATCGCCTCGCTCTTCCCCGGCTTCCCCCAGCTCGACGTCACCGACCAGGTTGCCGTGCCCGTCACCGGCTCCCCCAAGCCCCCGCCCGAGCGGATCAGCCTGACCCTCGGGGCCCTCAACCGCTCGAAGGCGGTGTGGTTCCTCGTCAGCGGCGGGGAGAAGGCCGACGCCGTGGCGATGGCCCTGGCCGAGGGCACCGACCTCCACGCCATCCCCGCCGCGGGCGTCAGCGGCTCCGACGAGACGATCTGGTTCCTCGACCGGGAAGCTGCCGGCCTGCTCTAGCGCGCCTGCCAGAACCTCATCGCAATCGGAGCGGTGGGAGCGCAGCGACCCGGTCTTTCGCGGGCGAAGCTCGCGGGGGTATCAGAAGATGATGTCGCCGGACTTGCGGCGCGAGCGGAGCAGGTCGAGAGCCTCTTCGAGGATCGTGGCCGCCTCGGCGTCGGAGCGGCGCTCCTTCACGTAGGCGAGGTGGGTCTTGTAGGGCTCGATCTTGGGGGCCGGGGGCGGGTTCTCGGAGTCGAGCGACGGCCGGCAGTCCGCAGCGCGGGCAGTCCCACGACTCGGGGACCGCGGCCTCGACGGCGAAGGTCACCACGGAGCGGTGCGCGTGCGAGCAGAAATAGGTGACCGCCTGGCGGGGTGCGGCTTCGCCGCGCTCCGCCTCCCCCATGGGACCAGCCCCGACCCTGCTCCCGCGAATGGCGTTTCCTCCACCAGCCATCTCGGGTCCTTCCCCTAGCCCTGGTAGGCCAGCAACAGGCCCATCCCGATCACGGTGGCGAACCAGATGACACCGATGCCCACCGTGAGCCTGTCGAGATTGCGCTCGGCCACCGAGGAGCCGCCCAGGGAGCTCGAGACACCCCCTCCGAACATGTCGGAGAGGCCGCCACCGCGACCCTTGTGCAGCAGGACGAGCATGATCATCAGAAGACTGGCCGTGATCAGGATGATCGTGAAGAGAGTGTTCAACACGGCCGCGATCCTACGTCACGAATCCGGATCGCCCGAAAGGGTGGTCACAGCGTAGGCATGTCGTAGTAGCGGCAGATCCCGCCGAACTCGTCCGCCTGCAGGCTCGCGCCGCCGACCAGGCAGCCGTCCACGTCCGCCTCGGCCATGATGCCGGCCACGTTGGCGGCCTTCACCGACCCGCCGTAGAGGATGCGTACGCCGTCGGCTGCCTCGTCGCCGTACGCCTCGCGGACCTGCCCGCGGACGGCCTGGCAGACCTCCTGCGCGTCTGCCGGGGTCGCCACCTCACCGGTCCCGATCGCCCAGACGGGCTCATAGGCAACGACCAGCCCGGCCACCTGCTCGGCCGTGAAGCCGGCCAGGGAACCTTCGGCCTGGGACATGCAGTGCGTCACGTGCTCGCCGGCCTGCCGGACCTCGAGTCCCTCGCCGACGCAGACGATCGGCGTCATGTCCGCCGCCAGAGCCTTGTGGGCCTTGGTGTTGACGACCTCGTCGGTCTCGCCGTGGTGCTCGCGCCGCTCGCTGTGGCCGACCACGACGTAGGAGCAGCCGAGCTTGGCGAGCATCGCGGCCGAGATCTCGCCGGTGTAGGCCCCGCCGTCGTGCTCCGAGACGTCCTGGGCGCCGTAGCGGATCGACAGCCGGTCACCGTCGACCAGCGTCTGCACCGAGCGGATGTCGGTGAACGGCGGCACCACGACCACCTCGACGCGCGCGAAGTCGTGCTTCTTGTCGTCGAGGGTCCACGCCAGCTTCTGGACGAGGACGACGGCTTCCTGGTGGTTGAGGTTCGACTTCCAGTTCCCCGCCATCAGCGGGGTGCGGTTGCTCGGCATGGGCTCAGCCTTCCAGTACGGCGAGTCCGGGCAGCTGCTTGCCCTCGAGATACTCCAGGCTCGCCCCGCCACCGGTCGAGATGTGCCCGAAGGCGTCCTCGGCGAAGCCGAGGGTGCGCACGGCGGCCGCGGAGTCGCCGCCGCCGACCACGGAGAGGCCGTCGACCCTGGTCAGGGCCTCGGCGACGACGCGGGTGCCCTCGGCGAAGGCCGGCGTCTCGAAGACGCCCATGGGGCCGTTCCAGAAGACGGTGTGGGCGCCGGTGATGACCTCGGCGAAGGCACGGGCCGAGTCGGGGCCGATGTCGAGGCCCAGCGCGTCGGACGGGATCGCGTCGGCGGGGACCACGCGCGGCTCCGGCTCGCGGTCGGCCGACGGGAACTCGGTGTCGACGACGATGTCGGTGGGCAGCACGATGCGGACGCCGGTGTCCGCGGCGCGCTGGAGGTACGTCCCGCAGACCTCGACCTGGTCCTCCTCGAGGAGGCTCTCGCCGACGTCGTGGCCCTGGGACTTGAGGAAGGTGAACACCATCCCGCCGCCGATCAGGAGCGTGTCCGCCTTGTCGAGCAGGTGGTCGATCACACCGAGCTTGTCGGACACCTTGGAGCCGCCGAGGACGACGACGTAGGGCCGGGCAGGATCCTGGGTGAGCCGCTTCATCACGTCGAGCTCGGCGGCGACCAACCCGCCCATCGCGTGCGGGAGCCGCTGCGCGATGTCGTAGACGGAGGCCTGCTTGCGATGGACGACGCCGAACCCGTCGGAGACGAAGGCGTCCGCGAGCTCGGCGAGCCGGTCGGCGAACTCACCCCGCTCCACGTCGTCCTTGCTGGTCTCGCCCGCGTTGAAGCGGACGTTCTCGAGCACGGCGACCTGCCCGTCCTCCAGGCCGGCCACGACGGCGCGGGCGGAGTCGCCGACGGTGTCGGTCGCGAACGCGACCTCCTGGCCGAGCAGCTCTCCGAGACGGGTGGCGACCGGACGCAGCGAGTAGCGGTCCTCCGGCGCCCCCTTCGGTCGCCCGAGGTGCGCGGTGACGACCACGCGGGCGCCCGCCTCGGCGAGCGCTCTGATGGTCGGGACGCTGGCGCGGATCCGGCCCTCGTCGGTGATCCGCTGGCCGTCGAGCGGGCACGTTGAGATCCGACCGCACGAGGACCCGTTTCCCTTGGACCTCGCCCAGCCCGGCGTAGCTGCTCACTTTTCGCTGGCCACGGTCAGAGGGTCGCGCCGACGTAGTTGACCAGGTCGACGAGGCGGTTGGAGTAGCCCCACTCGTTGTCGTACCAGCCCACCACCTTGACCTGGTTGCCGAGGACCTTGGTCAACGGCGCGTCGAAGATGCACGAGGCCGGGTCGGTGGTGATGTCGCTCGACACGATGGGGTCCTCGTTGTAGCGGAGGATCCGCCCGTCGGCGGCCGCCTTCACCGCGGCGTTGACCTCCTCGACCGTCGTCTCGCGGCCGGCCTCGAAGGTCAGGTCGGTGGCGGAGCCCGTCGGGACCGGCACGCGCAGCGCGTAGCCGTCGAGCTTGCCCTTGAGCTCGGGCATGACCAGGCCGATCGCCTTGGCCGCACCGGTCGAGGTGGGGACGATGTTGGTGGCCGCGGCCCGCGCCCGGCGCAGGTCCTTGTGGGGCCCGTCGAGGAGGTTCTGGTCGCCGGTGTAGGCGTGGATCGTGGTCATCAGCCCCTTGACGATCGTGAACTCGTCGTGGAGCACCTTGGCCATCGGCGCGAGGCAGTTGGTGGTGCAGGAGGCATTGGAGATGATCGTGTGCGCGGCGGGGTCGTAGTCGCCCTCGTTGACGCCCATCACGATGGTGACGTCCTCGTTCTTCGCGGGCGCGGAGATGATGACCTTCTTGGCGCCACCGTCGAGGTGCGCCTTGGCCTTCTCCGCGTCGGTGAAGAAGCCGGTCGACTCGATGACGATGTCGGCCCCGACGCCCTTCCAGTCGAGGGCGGCGGGGTCGCGCTCCTCGAAGACCTTGAAGGTGTGGCCGGCGGCCGTGATCTCGGTGTCGGTGTGCGACACGTCGCCGTCGAGCCGGCCCAGGATCGAGTCGTACTTGACCAGCGTCGCCAGCGTCTTGTTGTCCGTCAGGTCGTTGACGGCGACGATCTCGATGTCTGCTCCGGACGCCACGACGGCCCGGAAGAAGTTGCGGCCGATGCGGCCGAAGCCGTTGATGCCGACGCGAACGGTCACTGCGGTTGCTCCTGAAGTCGATGGATCGATCCAAGGACGACCCTACCGAGCCGGCCGCGCCGAGCGCCAGAGCGGCGTCCGGCGTACGTGCGAGTAACCGGGGCCGGCTACTCCTCCGCGAGCATCTCGGGGGTCAGCGACGCCTCCGTGTCGGGGATGCCGAGATCCTCGGCCCGCTTGTCGGCCATCGCCAGCAGCCGGCGGATCCGGCCCGCGATCGCGTCCTTGGTCAGGACCGGGTCGTGCAGCTGGCCGAGCTCCTCCAGCGAGGCCTGCTTGTGCTCGAGACGCAGCGCGCCGGCGAGCTTGAGGTGGTCGGGGATCTCGTCGCCCAGGATCTCGAGCGCACGCTCGACGCGGGCACCGGCCGCGACGGCGGCGCGCGCCGAGCGCCGCAGGTTGGCGTCGTCGAAGTTGGCCAGCCGGTTGGCGGTGGCCCGGACCTCGCGCCGCATCCGGCGCTCCTCCCAGGCCATCAGCGACTCGTGGGCGCCGAGCCGGGTGAGCAGCTGTCCGATGGCGTCGCCGTCGCGCATGACGACCCGGTCGACGCCCCTGACCTCGCGGGCCTTGGCCTGGATCCCGAGCCGTCGGGCCACACCCACCAGGGCCAGCGCCGCCTCGGGTCCGGGGCAGGTGACCTCGAGCGAGGAGGAGCGGCCGGGCTCGGTCAGGGAGCCGTGGGCCAGGAACGCGCCGCGCCACGCGGCGACCGCGTCGCAGCCGCCGCCGGACACGACGGCCGGGGGCAGCCCGCGCACCGGGCGACCGCGCTGGTCGAGCAGGCCGGTCTGGCGGGCCAGGGCCTCGCCCTGCTTGCTGATGCGGACGATGTAGCGGCTGCCCTTGCGGATGCCGTTGCCCTGCACCATCACGACGTCGGACTCGTGGCCGTAGACCTCGGACACGTCGGTGCGCAGCCGGCGCGCGGCGGCGCCGGTGTCGAGCTCGGCCTCGACCACGATCTTGCCGTTGACGATGTGCAGGCCGCCGGCGAACCGGAGCATCGAGGCGACCTCGGCCTTGCGGCAACAGGTCTTGGTGATCTGCGTGCTGGCCAGTTCGGACTTGACCTGTGCCGTCATCGCCATGAGCCGATCCTCGCACGGGCGTCAACAACCATCGGACTCGATGCAATCCTCTTGTTTTCAGCCCGATCCGCTCATGATCCTGG
Organism: uncultured Actinomycetota bacterium; assembly: GCA_963793315.1. Classification (GTDB taxonomy): domain Bacteria; phylum Actinomycetota; class Actinomycetes; order Propionibacteriales; family Nocardioidaceae; genus Nocardioides. Next base: position 72,596 of record CAWBZR010000017.1, read on the forward strand.
AGTACGCCGCGGCCAGCTTGAGGGGGTCGTGGCGCGGTGTCCCGGGCGCCTCGGCGACGTCGTCGAAGACCAGCCGAGCGCCGTAGGCCGCCACGATCTCCTCCAGCTCGGCGAGCTCCTCGGGGCCGATGTGGCGGTCGGCCAGGACGGTGTGGACGCGCAGGTCGGGGGCGTGCTCGGCGAGCACCCGCAGGTGGTCGGCCGGGCCGAAGCCGGGGGTCTCACCGTCCTCCGCGGCGAGGTTGAGCACCACCACGACCTTGGCGTCGGTGTTGACCAGGGCCTGGCGCAGAGCGGGCACCATGAGGTGCGGGAGCACCGAGGTGAACCACGAGCCCGGACCGAGCACGACCCACTCCGCCGCCTCGATCGCCTTCAGCGCCTCGGGGGCGGCCGGCGGGTCGGGCGGCACCAGTGCGATCGAGTCGATGATCCCGTCGGTGGTGGCCACCTCCACCTGGCCGCGAACGCTCGTGAGGGCGTCGGGGTCGCCCGGCACCAGGCCGCGCACCTCGGCGGTGATGTCCATCGGGACCAGCGCCATCGGCAGCACCCGGCCGGTCGCGCCCAGCAGCCGGCCGACGTAGTCGAGGGCGTCGACGTGGTCTCCGAGCAGCTCCCACAGGCTGACGATGAGCAGGTTGCCGACCACGTGGTCGCGCATCTCGCCCTCTCCGGCGAACCGGTGCTGCAGCACCCGCGACCAGGTGACGCCCCACTCGTTGCGGCCGCAGAGAGCGGCCAGCGCCATCCGGAGGTCGCCCGGCGGGAGCACGCCGAACTCCCCGCGGAGCCGGCCCGACGAGCCGCCGTTGTCGGCGACCGTGACCACCGCGGTCAGGTCGTCGACCACGAGCTCGTCGACGAGCAGCCGGAGCGCCGACAGCGACGCGTAGAGGCCGTGGCCACCACCGAACGCGACCACCGCGACGGCGCGCTCCGGCTCCACCCCGATCACTCGCGGCCCAGGTCGCGGTGGTAGGCGCGGGCCTCGATGCCGCGCGCCTGGAGTCGGCGAACGACCTCCTGGGTCACGGTCACGCTGCGGTGCTTGCCGCCCGTGCACCCGATCGCCACCTGCGCAAACCTCTTCCCCTGGCCGAGGTAGCCGTCGGCAACACCCACCATCAGCTCGACCCAGCGGTCGACGAACTCGGCGGCGCCGGGCTGCCCGAGGACGTAGTCGGACACCTCGGGGTCGAGGCCGGTGCGCGCCCGCAGCTCGGGGATCCAGTGCGGGTTGGGGAGGAACCGCATGTCGGCCAGGAAGTCGGTGTCGACCGGGATGCCGTACTTGAAGCCGAAGCTGACCACGCTCACCTTGAGCCGCACCGTGAGCGGCGTGCCGAACTCATGGGCGATCCGGTCGGTGAGCTGGTGCACGTTGAAGTCGGAGGTGTCGATGACCAGGTCGGCGTCGCCGCGCAGCCCGGCCAGCACCTGGCGCTCGCGCTGGAGCCCGTCGAGCAGCCTGCCGTCGCCCTGGAGCGGGTGGGGACGCCGCGCCGCCTCCTGGCGGCGCACCAGCACCTCGTCGCTGGCCTCGAGGAAGACGAGCGTCGCGTGCCGGCCGGCTGACGACCCCTGCGCGAGGTTGGCGGCGAGCGAGTCGAAGAACGCACCCGACCGGACGTCGATCACCAGCGCGACCGGCTGGGCCGGACCCTTGCTCTCGTCGACGAGCCGGATCACGTCCATGAGCAGCCCCGGCGGCAGGTTGTCGATGACGTAGTAGCCGAGGTCCTCGAGCTCCTTGGCCGCGGTGCTGCGGCCGGCGCCGGTCATGCCGGTCACCACGACCAGCTCCCCCGGCTTGGCGGTGGCGTCCTCGGTCATGGTTCGTCGACGATCTCGCCGGTCGCGGCGTTGAAGGAGGGAGTCACGGAGACAGTCTGGCGATCGGAGTTGGCAGCGGCCACCGCATCCTTGATCGCGGCGGCGGTCGTCGGCCCGATGCCGGGCACCAGCGCGATGTCGGCGACCTCGGCCTCGCGCAGCTTCTTGAGCGAGCCGAAGTGCTTGAGGAGCGTCTTGCGGCGCACCTCGCCGAGACCGGGCACGTCGTCGAGCATGCTCTCGACCATCGACTTGGAACGCCGCGAGCGGTGGTGGGTGATCGCGAAGCGGTGGGCCTCGTCGCGGATCCGCTGGAGCAGGTAGAGCCCCTCGGACGAGCGGCGCAGGATGACCGGGTCCTCCTGGCCGGGCACCCAGACCTCCTCGAGCCGCTTGGCCAGCCCGACCACGGGGATGTCGACGACCCCGAGCTCGTCGAGCGCCCGCTGCGCCGCCGCCACCTGCGGCGGGCCGCCGTCGACGACCACCAGCCCGGGCGCGTAGGCGAACTTGCGCGGCCGGCCCGTCTCCGGATCGACCAGCATCGGGCCGCTCTGGTCGTCACCCGGCCTGAGCTCGGACCTGGCCTGCTCGTCGAGGAGCCGGCGGAACCGCCGGGTGATCACCTCGTGCATCGACGCGACGTCGTTCTGGCCGTCGACGCCCTTGATCACGAAGCGGCGGTACTCCCCCTTGCGGGCCAGGCCGTCCTCGAAGACGACCATCGAGGCCACCACCTCGGTGCCCTGGAGGTTGGAGACGTCGTAGCACTCGATGCGCAGGGGCACGTCGTCGAGCTCGAGCGCCTTCTGGATCTCCTCCAGCGCGCGGTTGCGGGTGGTGAGGTCACTGGCCCGCTTGGTCTTGTGGAGCGCCAGCGCCTGGCGGGCGTTGCTGGCCACCGTCTCCTGGAGCGTCTTCTTGTCGCCGCGCTGCGGCACCCGGATCTGCACCCTGCTCCCCCGCAGGTCGCCGAGGAGCTGCTCGAAGGTCTCGACGTCCGGCGGCAGCTCGGGGACCAGGATCTCCTTCGGGATGGAGTCCGAGTCGCCGGCGTAGAGCTGCAGCAGGAAGTCCTCGACGAGCTCGGGGGTGCCGCCCTCCTCGACGCGGTCGGCCACCCAGCCGCGCTGGCCGCGGATCCGGCCGCCGCGCACGTAGAAGACCTGCACCGCGACCTCGAGGGGGTCCTCCGCGAGCGCGATCACGTCGACGTCGGAGCCGTCACCGAGCACCACCGCCTGCTTCTCGAGCGCGCGCTCCATCGCACCGAGGTCGTCGCGCAGCCGGGCGGCCTTCTCGAAGTCCTCGCGGTCGGAGGCGGCATACATCTCCCGCTCGATCCGGCGGATGAAGGGGCGGGTCTGGCCGGCCATGAAGTCGCAGAAGTCGTCGACGATCTCGCGGTGGTCATCGGCGGAGATGTTGCCGACGCACGGCGCAGAGCACTTGTCGATGTAGCCGAGCAGGCACGGCCGCCCGATCTGTCCGGAGCGCTTGAAGACGCCGTTGGAGCAGCTCCGCATCGGGAAGACGCGCAGCAGGATGTCGACCGTCTCGCGGATCGCCCACGCGTGGCTGTAGGGACCGAAGTAGCGGGTGCCCTTGCGCTTGGCGCCGCGGCCGACCATGACGCGCGGGAACTCGTCGCCGACGGTCACCGCCAGCCAGGGGTAGGACTTGTCGTCGCGGTACTTCACGTTGAACCGCGGGTCGAACTCCTTGATCCAGGAGTACTCCAGCTGCAGCGCCTCGACCTCGGTGTTGACCACCGTCCAGTCGACGCCGGCCGCGGTGGTCACCATCGTGGCGGTGCGGGCGTGCAGGTTGCCGATGTCCTGGAAGTACGACGACAGGCGGGCGCGCAGGTTCTTCGCCTTGCCGACGTAGATCACCCGGCCGCGCGCGTCACGGAACCGGTAGACCCCGGGCTGGGTCGGGATCGACCCGGTCGCGGGACGGAACGACGCAGCAGGCACGTCTCAACCCTACGAGCCGGTGCCGACGGTCACGCGAAGGTGACCTCGCCCCCCGAGACCTCGACAGGAATCGCCGCGAGCGGGAACGTCGCCGGACCGGTCACGACCGAGCCGTCCTTGATGGAGAACTGGCTGCCGTGACAGTCGCAGTTGATGGTGCCCCCGGAGACAGAGGCGACCGGGCAGCCCTGGTGGCTGCAGATCGAGGTGAAGCACTTGAACTCGTCGGCGGTCGGCTGGGTGACCACGACCTCCTGGCCAGGGAAGATCTGGCCACCGCCGACCTCGATGTCGGAGGTCGCGGTGACCTGCTCACCCTTCGTGTGTCCCGAGCCGGTGCCTGCGCCGCCGAGCCGTTGGCCGTCTGAGGGCTGTTGCCGCCGCACGCGGCCAGCACGGGCACGGAGACCGCGGCGGCCGCGAGGCCGCCCAGGGAGCGGCGGGAGATCTTGTCAGAGGACATACGGCGGGTTCTCTCGCATCAGGTCTGAGGCGAACGGGTCGTTGAACGTGACACTACTTGGGGTGTTTGGGGCGAACATGAGGAAGCGCTGTGAGCCTCATGAGACCTGTCTCATCTACGAGCGGACCGGCCCGCAGGTTCAGCTCCGGGTCAGGCGGACTTGCGCGCGCTCCGCTTGGCGGCCGTCGCCTTGCGGGCCGGCGCCTTCCTGGCCGGCTTGGGTGCGGGCGCCGTCGCCGCGGGCTTCTTCCGCCCCGGCTGCTTGGCCTCCTTGCCCTGGAGCAGCGGCTTGAGGAAGGCCCCGGTGAAGCTGTCGTGGTTGTCCGCCACCTGCTCCGGCGTGCCCTCCGCGACCACCATGCCGCCGCGCGAGCCGCCCTCGGGACCCATGTCGATCAGCCAGTCGGCGGTCTTGATCACGTCGAGGTTGTGCTCGATGACCAGCACACTGTTGCCCTGGTCGACCAGTCGGCCGAGGACCAGCAGCAGCTTGCGGATGTCCTCGAAGTGGAGCCCGGTGGTCGGCTCGTCGAGGACGTAGACGGTGCCGCCGGTCGAGCGCTTCTGCAGCTCGGAGGAGAGCTTGACCCGCTGCGCCTCGCCGCCCGACAGCGTGGTGGCGGGCTGACCCAGGCGGACGTAGCCCAGACCGACCTCGACCAGCGTCTTCATGTGCCGGTTGATGGCGGGCACGGCCGCGAAGAAGTCGACGGCCTCCTCGATCGGCATGTCGAGGACCTCGGCGATGGTCTTGCCCTTGTAGTGGACCTCGAGCGTCTCGCGGTTGTAGCGGGCGCCGTGGCAGACCTCGCACGGGACGTAGACGTCGGGCAGGAAGTTCATCTCGATCTTGATCGTGCCGTCGCCGGAGCACGCCTCGCAGCGACCGCCCTTGACGTTGAAGGAGAACCGGCCCTGCTGGTAGCCGCGCATCTTGGCCTCGGGCGTCGAGGCGAACAGCTTGCGGATGTGGTCGAACACGCCGGTGTAGGTCGCCGGGTTGCTCCGCGGAGTGCGGCCGATCGGCGACTGGTCGACGTGGATCACCTTGTCGACGTGCTCGAGGCCGGTGATCCGCTGGTGACGGCCGGGGATCGCCCGGGAGCGGTAGATCTGCTTGGCCAGCGAGGTGTAGAGGATGTCGTTGACCAGCGTGGACTTGCCCGAGCCGGAGACGCCGGTGACGGCGACGAACAGGCCGAGCGGGAACGTCACGTCGATGTTGCGCAGGTTGTGCTCGCGGGCGTCGACGACCGTCAGCTCGCGCCCGGTCGTGCGGGGGCGGCGGATCGGCGGGACCGGGATCTCGCGGCGGCCGGAGAGGTATTGGCCGGTGATCGAGTCGGGGTGCTCGAGCAGCTCCTTGACGGTGCCGCTGTGGACGACCTGGCCGCCGTGCTCGCCGGCGCCCGGGCCGATGTCGACCACCCAGTCGGCGTTCTCGATGGTGTCCTCGTCGTGCTCGACCACGATCAGGGTGTTGCCGAGGTCCTTGAGCCGGAGCAGGGTCTCGATCAGCCGCTGGTTGTCGCGCTGGTGGAGCCCGATCGAGGGCTCGTCGAGGACGTAGAGGACGCCGACCAGGCCGGCCCCGATCTGGGTGGCGAGCCGGATGCGCTGCGCCTCGCCGCCCGACAGCGACCCGGAGGGCCGGTCGAGCGAGAGGTAGTCGAGGCCGACGTCGAGGAGGAAGTTGAGCCGCTCCTGGATCTCCTTGAGCACCCGCTCGCCGATCTGGCGCTCGCGCGCGGACAGCTCGACCTCGCGCAGGAACTGCGCCGTCTCGTTGATCGGCATCGCGCAGACCTCGGCGATGTTGAGGCCGCCCTGGCCCGAGTCGTGCAGGGCGATGTCGCCGAGCGTCACCGCCATCGAGACCGGCTTGAGCCGGCTGCCCTGGCACGCGGGGCACGGGCACCTCGCGCATGAACCCCTCGAACCGCTCGCGGCTCGTGTCGGACTCGGCCTCGCGGTGGCGGCGCTCGATGTAGGTGCGGACCCCCTCGAACTCGGCCCAGTAGGCGCGCTCGCGGCCGTAGCGGTTGCGGGTGACCACGTGGACCTTGGTCGAGTGGCCGTCGAGGATCGACTTCTGCGCCTTGGCGGGGAGGTCCTCCCAAGGCGTGTTGAGGTCGAAGCCGAGCTCGTCGCCCAGCGCGCCCATCAGCCGCAGGAAGTAGTCGGCGACGTGGGCCTGGCTCCACGGCTGGATCGCGCCCTCGCCCAGGGTCGCCTGCGGGTCGGGGACGACCAGCTCGGGGTCGACCTCCATGCGGGTGCCGAGGCCGCTGCACACCGGGCAGGCGCCGAACGGGCTGTTGAAGGAGAACGAGCGCGGCTCGAGCTCGTCGGTGTCGATCGGGTGGTCGTTGGGGCAGGCCATCCGCTCGCTGAACTTCAGCTCGCGGCCCGGGTCCTTCGCCGGCAGGTCGACGAGGTCGAAGACGACCAGGCCGCCGGCGAGGTTGAGCGCGGTCTCGACCGAGTCGGTGAGCCGCCGCTTGCTCGACGCCTTGACCGCGAGCCGGTCGACGACCACCTCGATGGTGTGCTTCTTCTGCTTGTCGAGCTTGGGCGGGTCCTCGAGCGGGTGGGTCTCGCCGTTGACCCGGGCCCGCGAGAAGCCCTGGGTCTGGAGCTGCTGGAACAGCTCGACGTACTCGCCCTTGCGGCCGCGGATCACCGGCGCCAGCACCTGGAACCGGGTGCCCTCCTCGAGCGCCATCATCGCGGTCGACGATCTGCTGCGGCGTCTGCCGCTCGATCGGGCTGTGGCAGACCGGGCAGTGCGGGCGGCCGGCCCGCGCGTAGAGGAGGCGGAGGTAGTCGTAGACCTCGGTGATGGTGCCGACGGTGGAGCGAGGGTTCTTGCACGTCGACTTCTGGTCGATGCAGACCGCGGGGCTGAGCCCCTCGATGAAGTCGACGTCGGGCTTGTCCATCTGGCCGAGGAACTGGCGGGCGTAGGCCGACAGCGACTCGACGTAGCTCCGCTGGCCCTCGGCGAAGATCGTGTCGAAGGCCAGGCTGGACTTGCCGGAGCCCGACAGCCCCGTGAACACGATGAGGGAGTCGCGCGGCAGGTCGAGCGAGATGTCCTTGAGGTTGTGCTCCCGGGCGCCCCGGATGATGAGCTTCTCCTGCACCTGCGGGTCCTCGATCTCTCGTCGCATCTGTTCGAACAAACGTTCGCAAGCCTACCGGCCGCGAGCAAGCCGCCGCGCCGCGGATCTTGCTCATTTCGGCAGCCTCTCACGGGCCGCCGACAGCCGCCAGGATCGATGCCACGGGGCCCACACTCACGGGCGTCGCAGTCGCCGTCCGGCAGGTCGGCTGCTCGAGCTGGACCCAGTCGGGCAGGATGAGCTCATGTCCGACCCCCAGCTCGTGGAGCTGCTCGACTCCGGCACCCGGCGGCTCGTGCGCTCGGTCGACGCGATGACCGACGACCAGTGGGCGCAGCCGAGCCTCCTGCCCGGCTGGACCCGCGCCCACGTGGTCGCGCACCTGACGCTGAACGCCGAGGGGCTGTCCGCTGCGCTCGAGGGGGTGCACGAGGGGCGCGCCGGTCCCGATGTACGCGTCCGACGAGGCGCGGGACGGCGACATCGTCGCGCTGTCGGCCGCGTCGCCGTCCGACGCTGCGCGACCGGTTCCTGGCCTCGACGACCGTGATCGGCGAGTGGGTGGACGAGCTCGCGGACAACCTCGCCGAGACCCCGATCGAGCGGACGCCGGGCGGCCGCCAGTTCCCGTCCCGACTCGTCGCCGACATGCGGGTGCGCGAGGTCGAGATCCACCACGCCGACCTCGGCACTCGACTACACCGCGGCCGACTGGACACCCGAGTTCGTCGCACTGCTCCTGGACTTCCGCACCGGCGATCCACGACGGCCCGGCGTTCGTCGCGCACGCCACCGACCTCGACCGCACGTGGCAGTTCGGCACCGGCGGTCCCACGGTGTCGGGTGTCGGGAGCGCTCTGGCATGGTGGACGACGGGCCGGGGCACCGGCGACGGACTGACCAGCGACGACGGCCGCGTGCCGAGGATGGAGCCGTGGTGAGCTACACAGGAGCGGTCACACCGGGCGGACCGGCCGACACCCGCGAGCTCGACTCGCTGACGATCACCAAGGTCGCGGTCGACGAGAAGATGTCCAACAACTGCTACCTGCTCACCTGCAAGCACACCGGCGAGCAGGTCCTGATCGACGCCGCCGACGCCTCGGCGACCCTGCTCCCCCTCGTCGGCGACGCCGGACTGACCCACGTGATCACCACCCACCAGCACTGGGACCACCACCGCGCCCTGTCCGACGTCGTCGGCGCCACCTCGGCCGCGACCGTCGCCGGCACGCCCGACGCCGCCGCGATCACCGAGCAGACCGGCGTACCGATCGCGCTGGAGGTCGAGCACGGCGACACCGTCCCCGTCGGCGACTGCACCCTCGAGGTGATCGCCCTCGCCGGCCACACCCCCGGCTCGATCGCGCTGCTCTACGACGACTCCGCGTCCGATGGCGGCCACCCCCACCTCTTCACCGGGGACTCTCTCTTCCCCGGTGGGGTCGGCAACACGTTCGGCGACAAGGCGGCCTTCGAGCAGCTCATCGACGAGGTCGTCCACCAAGATCTTCGACCGGCTGCCCGACGACACGTGGTTCTACCCCGGCCACGGCAACGACTCGACCCTCGGCGCCGAGCGCCCGCACCTCGACGGAGTGGCGCGAGCGCGGCTGGTGAACGTCAGACCGGGTAGATGTCGACGCCGGGAAACCTCATCAGCAGTCGTCATGTCGTAGACGGGAGCGGCCATCGCCAATGAGAGTGATTCCACTCAGGTTCTCTAGCAGCACCTCACGGATCGTCATGACGAAGGTCCGCACTTGCTTAAGGCTCACTCCGGCATCCAGCAATCTCTTGATGGCCCTCAAGATGACGATGTCACGCACCGAGTACAGAAGTTCGTCTCCATGATCAGCACGGATGCTTGGCTCAACGAGGCCGGCTCTGGCCCAGTAGTCCAACTGGCGGTAGCCAACCAGGTGCCCCGGCTGCAGAGGTCGCGACAGGCCGTTCACGAGGTCCGAAGTACGGTCCGGCCATGCCCCTCGTGCTCCACCTGAACGGCGCTCCGGGCGTCGGGAAGTCGACGCTGGCCAGGCTGTGGGCCGACCGCCACCCCGGCACGCTGCTGCTCGACATCGACGCGTTGCGGACCTGGGTGTCGGGCTGGCGTGACGACTTCGCGGCCACCGGTGCCGCGGTCCGGCCTGTCGCGCTCGCGATGCTGGCGGCGTACGTCGGGCAGGGACGCGACGTGGTGGTGCCCCAGCTGATCGCGAGCGAGTCCGAGCTCACGCGGTTCGAGGGTGCGGCCCGCGATGCCGGCGGCCGGTTCGTCGAGGTGATCCTGGACGCCGACGACGCCGACGACGCGGAGGTGCGGTTCGCGGCCCGCGAGCGCGACCAGCCCTGGCTCGAGGCGGTGCACCAGATGGTCGAGCAGGCGCCCGCCGACCACCTGCGCGACTACGCCGAGCGGCTGGCTGCCCTCGCCGAGGCGCGGCCCGACGCGGTGCGACTGCCGACCACCACTGGCGAGGTCGAAGCAGCCTATGCAGCGCTGGTGGCGGCGGTCGGCTGACCTCTCGGTAGCCTTCCGCCCGTGCCTGACGCCCCTTCGACGCCGTGGCGGCGCCGGATCGGGACGGCGCCCAAGAGCTGGGTCATCGCCATGGCCGTCGGCGGTCTTCCTCGGCTGGCTGCCCTTCCTCGGCCGCTCGCTGAGCCCCGACGAGGCCGGGTTCCTCATCGTCGGCGGCCAGTGGCACGACGGGAGCAGCCTGTACGGCGACTTCTGGGTCGACCGGCCGCCCGTGCTGATCGCGATCTTCGAGGCGGCCGACGCGCTGGGCGGGGCGGTGCCGCTGCGGCTGATCGGCGCGCTGGCGGCCGTCCTCACCGTCATCCTCTCCGGGGTGCTCGGACGGATGGCGGCGCCGGAGCGGCGGTCCGCTCCCCTGCTGACCGCGGGGACGGCGGCCGTGTGCGTCGCGACCCCGCTCTTCGGCGGCACGGTGGTCAACGGCGAGCTGCTCGGGCTGCCGTTCCTGGTCGCCGGGCTCCTGGCCTTCATCGCCGCCGCTGCCAGCCGCCACCAGAAGCGCGGGCTTCGCACTGAGCGTCGCCGCGGGCGTGGCGGGCGCGGTCGGAGCGCTGGTCAAGCAGAGCCTGGTCGACGTCTTCGTCGTGGCCGTCGTGCTCCTGTTCACCAGCGGAGCGGCCCGCCGGAAGCTGCCCGGGCTGCTGGCTGGGAGCCTTCGCCACGATCGCGGTCGTGGTCGCAGTCGCGCAGGCGCGCGGCACCGTGCCCGCCGACCTGTGGGACGCGGTCGTGGCCTTCCGCGTGGACGCCGCCCGCGAGCTGGCCGGCGACAGCGGCAACGCCCCTGCCCGGCTGGCCGGGTTGGTGGGGGCGCTCGCGGCGAGCGGCGTGCCGCTGGTGGTCGCGGCGTTCGCCTGGAAGGGACGCGGCGCCCCGTCCCGCCAGGGACCGTGGACCGCGCCCGACCTGCGGGTGGCGGCGTACGCCCTGCTCACCGCCGAGCTGCTCGTCGCCTTCCTCGGCGGCAGCTACTGGCTGCACTACCTGATGGGGCTGGTGCCCGGCGCCGTGCTGTTCGCCGCGGCGTTCGCGCAGCGGCCGGCACCGGTGACGAGGAGCATCGGCATCTCGTTCGCGCTGGCCGGCCTGAGCTCGGCGGTCGCGCTCGGCTGGGTCGCGGCGCACCCGATCGACCGGCCGGAGAAGCAGGCCATCGCCTACCTCGACGACCACGCGCAGCGGGGCGACAGCGCCGTGGTGGTGCTCGGCGCCGCCAACGTGGTCCGCGACCCGCACCTCGAGGCGTCCTACCCCTACCTCTGGAGCCTGCCCGCCCGCGTGCGCGACGCCGACCTGGCCACGCTCCACGGACTGCTCGCAGGCGACGACGCTCCGACCTGGGTGATCGTCGCGCGCAAGTCCGTGGACGACTGGGAGCTCGACTTCACCAGGGCGCAGGCGCTGCTCGACGCCGACTACGACGAGGTCGACACGGGCCGGCAAGTTCACCATCTACCGGCGGCGCTCTTGAGGCGAGTCCTCGCGGTCACGGCGTACGCCGTCGCGCTGTTCCTCTGGTGCTGGCTGGTCGGCATCCCCAACGACCCGATCGGTGTCGCCCTCTGGCTCTGGCTGCTCGCGATCTGCTGGCGCCTCGACTGGTCCTGGCAGTTCCCGAAGGACTGGTGGCCGTGGCTGGCCGCGCTCGCCGTCTACGGGCTGGCCAGAGGGGTGACCGACGACTGGGGGTTCACGCCCCACGAGGTGTGGCCGATCCGGGCCGACGAGTGGCTGGCCCAGCTCTGGGGCGGCGACGTGGTGCCGACCGTCAGCCTGCAGCACCGCTGGTGCGGCGACCCGTGCGACCCGATCGGGCCGGTGCGGTGGTACGACTACGCCGCGAGCGCGACGTACGCCTCGCACTTCGTGGCCGGGCTCGGCATCGCCGGAGTCCTCTGGCTCCGCGACAGAGCGCAGTTCGTCAGCTGGATCCGCCGCTACGTGACGATCAGCTATCTCGCGCTCGCGGGCTACATCCTCTACCCGATGGCGCCGCCGTGGATGGCCGCCCGCGACGGCCTGCTGCCGCCGCTGTCCCGCATCTCCAGCCGCGGCTTCTACGACCTCGGCATCGAGCGCACCACCATCGTCTTCGGCGGGCTGCCCAACAAGACGGCGGCGATGCCGTCGCTGCACTGCGGCTTCACCTTCCTGATCGCCTTCTACGCGATCACCCATCTCCGCGGGTGGTGGCGGTGGCTGCTGCTGCTCTACCCGGTGGCGATGGCCAGCACGCTGATCTACTCCGCCGAGCACTACCTCATCGACGCGATCATGGGCGGCGTCATCGCCGCCCTCGCGATGGCGATCGGCGCCGCCTGGGACCGCTGGCGACCGCCGGTCAGCTCGGGCTGACCCAGTCGGTCCACGAGTGTCTGGCGCCGAGGAAGTCCAGCGCCGGCTTCGGGTACTCGACGTAGGGCCTCAGGTCGCCGGTGTTCATGGTCGACACCGACACCCGCACGGCGCCGGCCTCGAAGCAGCCAGGCCGCTTCCTCACGACGTACTGGAACCACTTGAGGTGGTGGCCCTTGTCGTGGACGACGCCGGCGTCGGCCACGCAGCGGCCCTCGGGCGAGTGGCCCCACGCCGGGGTCGGCTGCTCGCGCCACGTGGAGACCTCGGCGAACCGGTAGTCGCTCCAGAACTCCATGAAGTGGCCGAACTCCGCCCCCGGGCGCCCCGCGTCGGTGTCGATGAACACCGAGACGTTGCCGGTCGGGAAGTCGAAGACCCGGGGGTTGCCGGGGAACGTCACCCGGACGACCAGCTTCTTGGTGGTGTTCTTCACCTTCACGCTGCGGATGTCCAGCTTGGCGTTGCTCACGTCGCCGGAGGCGTCGGTGAACGTCGCCGGGCTCGCCACGTCGGCAAAGGAAGGGGCAGTGAGGGCGAGCGCGGGCAGCAGCAGAGCGGCGGCCAGCGCTGGGATCAGTCGCTTCATGGACGCAAGGATGTCGGACAGATCGTCCCGGACTCCAGTGACACGCGTCCCCGTTGTGTCCCGTCAGTGGTACGTCGCGCGCACGACGTCCGTGACCGGGAGCGACTGGCAGGCCAGCCGGATGCCCTCGGCCAGGTCCTCCTCGTCGAGGACGTCGTTGTTGAGCATCTTCACCTCGCCCTCGAGCAGCCGGACCGCGCAGGCCGAGCACTCGCCCTCGCGGCAGGAGTAGGGCGCCTTCACGCCCTTCGACTCCAGGTGCTCGAGCAGCTTGGTGGTCGGCGCCCAGTCGTCGTAGGAGTAGGTCTCGCCGTCGAGCTCGACCTCGAGCCGGACCCTGCCCTCGGGCGCGCCCTCGGCGGGCTCGTGCTCCTCCGGCGTCGGGGCGTCACCCTCGAAGCCGGCGTCGGAGTCGGCCTCCTCGAGCTCGTGCTCGGCCTCGGCCTGCTCCTCCGGGTCGCCGAACGGGTTGCCGCCCAGCGAGATGAACTTCTCCTGGTGGCGCCGCTCGCGCGGGAACTCCAGCTCGCGCAGCGCCGCGATCGGTCAGCTTCATGAACGGCGCCGGCCCGCACACGAAGGCGTCGTAGGTCGCGAACGGCTCGATGAACGCCTTCATCTGCTCCTGGTTGGGCAGCCCCTGCACCGACTCCAGCCAGTGCACGACGACCAGCCGGTGCGGGTGCTCGGCGGCCAGCGCGGCCAGCTCGGAGGCGAAGATCACCGAGCGTCTCGTCGCGGTTGGCGTAGAAGAGCATGATCTTGCCGCTGCCGTGGGCGATCGCCGTACGCGTGATCGACATGACGGGCGTGATGCCGCTGCCGCCCGCGAAGAGCAGCAGGTCGGCGTCGAGGGAGGCCGGCGTGAAGATCCCCGACGGCGGCAGCGACCGGATCGTCGACCCCTCGCGCAGGTGGTCGCAGATCCAGTTGGAGGCGTAGCCCTCGGCGGTGCGCTTCACCGTCACCGTCAGCGGCCCACCGTCGTGAGGGCAGGAGGACAGCGAGTAGCAGCGCGCCGCGACCCCGGTCTGGTCGCTGGGCACCGCGAGGGTCAGGAACTGGCCGGGCTTGTAGTCGAACTCCGCCTCGGCGCCCTCGGGCACCGCGAACGACACCGAGTGCGCGTCCGCGGTCTCCTCCACGACCCCGACCACCTGGAGGTCGTACGAGCTTCTCGCTCATTACCGAACGTCAGTAGCCGTCCTCGGCGCCGATCGGCACCCGCCCGTCGCGGGCGGCGCTCTCGATGCTGGCGACCAGCCGCGGGCAGGCCGGCTGGAAGTCGCGGCCGCCGGAGCGCCGGTTGAGCTCCGGGCAGTGCGCGCGGGCCTCGGCGGTCCACTGGATCGAGGTGTGGTGCTCGCTGTTCTTCTTCACGCCCACCCGCGCCAGGCAGTCGAGACACGCGACCTCGACCAGCCGGGCCGACGTGTAGAGGCGCTGGTCCTCCAGCGTGTCGGCGCTGGTCGGGACGAAGCTCGGCATCAGGCTTCCGCCTCCACCTCGGCCCGCAGCCGGAGGTTCTCGGCGACCTCCTCCTGCCAGAACTCGTTGGCCTTGGTGGTGTCGACCTCGAACTCGAACCGGTCCACCATCTCCGGCAGGATGTCGGCCTTGTCGACGTAGTACTGCTCGTACCACCGGCGCAGCTGGTAGACCGGGCCGTCCTCCTCGCAGAGGAGCGGGTTCTGGACGGGCACCTTGTTCTTCCAGATGTGCACGTCCTGCAGGAAGCCCTCGCCGAACATCTTGGCGTACTTCTTCGAGATGTAGGCCGCGGTGTCGTCGTCGATGCCCTCCGGCTTCTTCACGGTGATGCCGTACTGCAGCGTGAACGAGTCGGGGCCGGTCGGGATGTGGCAGTTGATGAGGATGACCTCGGTCTCGAAGCCCTTGTAGTCGACGTCGAGCCAGTTGATCATGTACGCCGGTCCGAAGTACGTCGCCTCGGACTTGAGGAACAGGTCGGGGCTGCCGTAGCCGCCCGCCTTGTCCGGCCGCCCCTTCGACTCCATGTGCTGCGTCGCGACGGTGCCCTCGAAGACGTTGCGGAAGCTGGTCGGGAACGAGAAGTGCACGTAGTAGAAGTGCGCCATGTCCACGACGTTGTCGATCAGCTCGCGGCAGTGGGAGTCGGTGATCGGCACGACCTCCCAGCTCCACGGGGTGTAGAGCCCCTCCTCGAGGCCGGGCAGCACCGGCGGGAGGATGTCCATGTCGGGCTCGGAGCCCTCGACGTCGTGCCAGACCAGGAGCTGGTCGTTGCGGATCACCGCGGGATACTTCTGGGTCCGCGCGCGCAGGGGCACCCGCCGTGCGTAGGGGATCTGCTTGCACTTGCCGTCGCCGCCCCAGCGCCAGTCGTGGAACGGGCAGGCGATCTCGTCGCCCTTGACCGTGCCCTGGGTGAGGTCGCCGCCCATGTGCCGGCAGTAGCCGTCGAGGACGTTGACGTTGCCCTGGGTGTCCTCCCAGACGACGAGCTGCCCGCCGAACGCCTCGATCCGGTGCGGCTTGCCGTCGCGGAAGGAGTCAGCCAGCCCCAGGCAGTGCCACCCCCGAGCGAACCGCTCGGGCGGAGTGCCGTGGTCCAGCATCCTGGTGTTCGTCTCCATGGACTCCAGACTAGAACACGTTATAGTTTTGCGCCATGCGCATCGCCCTCGATCCCGAGCAGGTCGCCCTCAAGGAGCAGCTGCAAGGCTACTTCGCCGCGCTCGTCACCCCGGAGGTCAAGGCGGGGCTGGCGTCGGCCACTGGTGAGTTCGGCGAGGCGGGCGTCTACAAGGCCGTGATCAAGCAGCTCGGCACCGACGGCTGGCTCGGCATCGGCTGGCCCGAGGAGTGGGGCGGCCAGAACCGCTCGATGATCGACCAGCTGATCTTCACCGACGTCGCGGCCGACTTCGGCGTACCGATCCCCTACCTGACCCTCAACACCGTCGGGCCGACGATCATGCGCTACGGCACCGACGAGCAGAGGGCCGCCTTCCTGCCGAAGATCCTCGCCGGCGAGCTGCACTTCTCGATCGGCTACTCCGAGCCGGGCTCCGGCACCGACCTCGCCTCCCTCAAGACCAGGGCGGTCCGCGAGGGCGACGAGTGGGTCATCAACGGGCAGAAGATGTGGACCTCGCTCATCCAGTACGCCGACTGGATCTGGCTGGCCTGCCGCACCGATCCGGACCTGCCCCGCCACAAGGGACTGTCGATGATCCTGGTGCCGACCGACGTCGCCGGCTTCTCCTACACGCCCGTGCACACGGTGGCGGGCGTCTCGACGAGCGCGACCTACTACGAGGACGTGCGGGTGCCGGCGTCCAACCTGGTCGGCGAGCTCAACGGCGGCTGGCCGCTGATCACCAACCAGCTCAACCACGAGCGGGTCTCGCTCACGTCGTCCGCGCCGCTGGCCATGTCGCTCAAGCTGGTGCGTGAGTGGGCCCAGCAGACCAAGGACCCCGACGGAAGCCGCGTGATCGACACCGAGTGGGTGCAGATCGCCCTGGGCCGGGCCTACGCCAAGATCCAGGCACTCACGCTGATCAACTGGAAGCTCGCCTCGGACGCCGACCAGGGTGTGGCCCTCTCCCCCGCCGAGGCGTCGGCGACCAAGATCTTCGGGTCCGAGCTCGCCACCGAGGTCTACCGGTCCCTCATGGAGGTGATCGGGCCGAACGCCGGCCTCACCGGCGCCTCCGACGGTGCGGTGCTGGCCGGCCGGATCGAGCGCTACTACCGCAGCGCGCTGGTGATGACCTTCGGCGGCGGCACCAACGAGATCCAGCGCGACATCATCGGCTACGTGGGCCTGGGCCTGCCGGCAGCGAAGAGGTAAGGCAGTGGACTTCACCTTCACCCCCGAGCAGGACGAGGCGGCCGAGCTGGCCGCCAAGATCCTCACCGACCGGGCCACCAACGAGCGGATGAAGGCCGTCGAGGCCGAGGGCTCGCGGTTCGACCGCGAGCTGTGGGCCGAGCTCGGCTCCGCGGGGCTGCTCGGGCTCGCGCTGCCCGAGGACTACGACGGCGCGGGTCTCGGCCTCGTCGAGCTGTGCCGCGTGCTGGTCGAGGTCGGCCGGAGGGTCGCGCCGGTGCCGCTGGCCGCCCACGGCCCGGCGGCCCGCCTGCTGGCCGAGCGCGGCAGCGACGCCCAGAAGCAGCAGTGGCTGCCGGGGGCGGCGTCGGGAGCCCACGTGCTCACCGCCGCGGTGGCCGAGGAGCGGGCGTTCGCCCCCGAGCGGCCCACCACGACGGCGACGCCGGCGGGCGACGGCCACACGCTGAACGGCAGCAAGGCGATCGTGCCGGCGGGGCCCTACGCCGACGCGTTCCTGGTGCCCGCCGCCTGCGTCGACACGATGAGGAACGAATCGGGTCGACACGCAGGTGACTCGGGCGTCGGGGTCTTCCTGGTCCTGCCGGGCGACCCCGGCGTGACCGTGACCGCACAGACCTTCTCCGACCGCGACGCCGTCGCCCGGGTCGACCTCGACGAGGTGGCCCTCGCCGCCGACCGCCTGGTCGGCCCCGCCGACGGCTCGGTGGACCGGCGCCTGCGGCACCTGCTGCTCCTCGCGGGCTCGGCCGAGCAGCTCGGGATCTGTGAGGGCGCGCTCGCCCTCACCGCGTCGTACGCCACGACGCGCGAGCAGTTCGGCCGCCCGATCGGCACCTTCCAGGCTGTCTCGCAGCGGCTCGCGGACGGCTACATCGACACGCTGGGCCAGCGGCTCACGCTCTGGCAGGCCGCCTGGCGGATGGCCGAGGGGCTGCCCGCGGACAGCGAGGTCGCCATCGCCAAGCTGTGGGCGGCCGACGCCGGCCACCGGATCGCGCACACGACCGTGCACGTGCACGGTGGCGTCGGCATCGACCTCGACGGCGAGGCGCACCGTTACTTCACGGCGGCCAAGCGGTTCGAGTTCCTGCATGGCGGTGCGACCGAGCAGGCGCTGCACCTCGGTCGGACCCTCGCGGCCGAGCCGGCCTGACGTGGCCCAGATCTGATGGCGGAGACCGTCCAGCAGCTCCTGCGCGAGCGTGCCGAGGACGACCACACCGGGCTGAAGTACGGCGACCGCACCTGGACCTGGCGCGAGCACCTCGCCGAGGCGGCGGCAGAGGCGTCGGTCCTCATCGCCGCGCACGACCCGGACCGGCCGATGCACGTCGGCACGCTGCTGGCCAACACCCCCGAGATGCTGCGGTCGATGGCCGCCGCGGGGCTCGGCGGCTACGTGCTGTGCGGCATCAACACCACCCGCCGCGGCGACGGCCTGCTGGCCGACGTCCGCCGCGCCGACTGCCAGTTCCTGCTCACGGACGAGGAGCACCTGCCGCTGCTCGAGGGGCTCGACCTCACCGGGGTGACCGTCGTCGACGTGACCGCGCCCGACTGGACGGCGCGGCTGGCGAAGGCCGGACCGTTGGAGCCCCACCGCGAGGTCGGCGCGATGGACACGCTGATGATGATCTTCACCTCGGGCACCAGCGGTGACCCGAAGGCGGTGCAGGTGGCGCACCTGATGGTGCTCTTCTCGGGGCTCAACCTGGTCGAGCGGTTCTCGGTCACCGCCGACGACGTCTGCTACATCTCGATGCCGCTCTTCCACTCCAACGCCGTGGTCGCCGGCTGGGCGGTGGCCCTGGGCTCGGGCGCCGCGATGGTGCCGGCGCGCTTCTCGGCCACCCGGTTCCTCTCCGACGTGCGGCGCTTCGGCGCGACGTACATGAACTACGTCGGCAAGCCGCTCGCCTACATCCTCGCCACCCCGGAGCGGCCCGACGACGCCGACAACCCGCTGCGGGTGGCGTTCGGCAACGAGGCGAGCGACCGCGACATCGACGAGTTCGCGCGCCGCTTCGACAGCCACGTCATGGACGGCTTCGGCTCCACCGAGCTCGCGATCATCATCACCCGCGCCCCCGGCACGCCGCCCGGCTCGATCGGCCAGGGCGTCGGCGCGGTGGCGATCTACGACCCGGAGACGCTCACCGAGTGTGCGGTCGCCGAGTTCGACTCCACCGGTGCCCTCGTGAACGCCGACGAGGCGATCGGTGAGCTGGTCAACACCGAGGGCGCGGGCTACTTCCAGGGCTACTACAACGACGAGGCAGCCAACGTCGAGCGGATGCGGCACGGCATGTACTGGTCCGGCGATCTCGCCTACCGCGACGCCGACGGCTGGATCTACCTGGCCGGGCGCACCGCCGACTGGATGCGCGTGGACGGCGAGAACCTCGCCGCAGCACCTCTCGAACGGATCATCCAGCGGCTTCCCCAGGTGGCCCTGGTCGCGGTCTACGCCGTGCCGGACCCCCACGTCGGCGACCAGGTGATGGCCGCCATCGTGCTGCAGGACGACGCCTCGCTCGCTCCGGCGGAGCTGTCTGACTTCCTCGCCGCCCAGGCAGACCTGCCGACCAAGGGCTGGCCGCGCTACGTCCGGATCGCGCCCGCCCTGCCGTCCACCGCCACCAACA
The DNA here is from genome assembly GCA_963793315.1 of uncultured Actinomycetota bacterium. Classification (GTDB taxonomy): domain Bacteria; phylum Actinomycetota; class Actinomycetes; order Propionibacteriales; family Nocardioidaceae; genus Nocardioides. Next base: position 91,977 of record CAWBZR010000017.1, read on the forward strand.
AGGTGCTCAAGCGCGACCTGATCGCCCAGGGGCCGACGGCCGGCGACGGGGTGCTGTGGGTGCGCGACGAGCGCGGGACGGCGTACGCCGTGACCGGCTGATGGAGGCCCTGCGCACTCCCGACTCGCACTTCGCCGGACTGCCGGACTTCGCGTTCGAGCCGCACTACGCCGAGGTCCGCGCCGAGGGCCTGGGGCCGATCCGCATGCACTACCTCGACGAAGGCCCAGCCGACGGTCCGGTGGCGCTGCTGCTGCACGGACAGCCGACCTGGTCCTTCCTCTACCGCAAGGTCGTGCCGGTGCTGGTGGCCCGCGGGGTGCGGGTGGTCGCGCCGGACAACATCGGCTTCGGCCGCTCCGACAAGCCCGCGGCGCCCACCGACTACACCTTCGCCCGGCACATCGAGTGGGTCCGGTCGCTGGTGACCGAGCTCGACCTGCGCGACATCACGCTCGTGGCCCAGGACTGGGGCGGGCCGATCGGCTTCAGCGTGCTGGCGGCCGAGCCGGGGCGGTTCGCCGCCGTCGTGGCCGCGAACACCATCCTGCACACCGCCGACAGCGCACTGGCCGACCGGCTCACCTGGGCGGTGCACGGCGTGGGCGGCTCACGGGTGGTGCTGGAGGAGTCGCTGGTCGACTACCTGCTCCACACCCAGCGCGCACCCGAGCTGAGGGCCAGCGACTTCGTCGGCTTCGCCACCGCCTCTCCCCTGGCGCCCGAGGTGCTCGCGGCGTACGACGCGCCGTTCCCCACACCCGACCTCACCGCCGGGCTGCGCCAGATGACGGCCCTCCTCCCCCTGACCCGCAACGACGTCGGCGCCCGGATCGGCCGCCGGACGATGGCGGCGCTGGAGCGGTGGGAGCGGCCGTTCGTCACCTGCTATTCCGACGGCGACCCCGCCACCCGCGGCTGGGACCGGGTCTTCCAGGAGCGGGTGCCCGGGGCCGAGGGCCAGGAACACGTCACGCTTGCAGGCGGTCACTTCGTGCAGGAGGACGCCGGCGAGGAGCTGGCGGCGGTGATCGCAGAGGTCATCGCGCCATAGGGGACGTCACTCGAGGCGGAACTCTGATGCAGTGTGGGGTCGGTCGTGGCTACGGTCCGCTCGTGGCCCCTGCACATGACGACCTCGATGCGTTGCGACCCGTCTCCGTCGCCGGCGGCGTCGTGACGAGGCCCGCAGGTGCCTGGACGCCGACCGTCCACGCGTTCCTGCGCTACCTGCGGGGCCAGGGACTGACCTGCGTTCCCGAGCCGATCGCCATCGAGGGTGATGTCGAGCGGCTGGTGGCCATCGAGGGCGACGCCGGTGCGGACGGATGGAAACACCAGCACTCCGACGCCGGGCTCCGGTCGGCGGTTCGGCTGCTGCGCAGCGTCCACGACGCATCTCTCGGGTGGGAGCCGCCGCCGGACGCGGTGTTCCGCGTCCCCGAGGTCGCGTCCGACGGGGAGACGGTCTGGTGTCACGGCGACATCGGGCCCTGGAACATGGTGTGGCGCGGCACGGAGGCAGTGGGGCTGATCGACTGGGACTTCCTCCATCGCGGTCCCCGGCTCGATGACGTGGCCTACGGCCTTCAGTGGTTCACCCCAGCGCGTGACGACGAGAACGCTCTCGGATGGCACCACTTCCCCGCCGTACCGGATCGGGCCCACCGAGTGTGGGTCTTCCTCGAGACCTACGGCGGTCTTGAACCCTTCGACGTGGCCGAGACGATCGCAGCACGCATGGAGGTGACGATGGCGCACGAGCTGGCCCTGGCCGAGGCTGGTGTCGAACCGCAACGGACGTGGGTCTCCGACGGCAGCCAGGCGCGGGCTGCCGACGAGGCGCGGTGGGTGCGCGAGCATGCTCATCTGCTCACGCCTAGTGCCTACCGCTGATCGGATGATCCGGACGTCCCCCATGCGCTGACAGACGGGAGCGTGACGCGAGGGCGAAACCGCATGCGCGACCCGAGGCATGAGCGGATGTCAGCAACCATGAGGTGTTGGCTCGATAGGGGTGCTGATGAATGGACCAACGCTGTTCTTGACTGTCGGACTGCCGGGCACCGGCAAGACCGCTGCTGCGCGGCGCATAGAGGTTGAGAAACGAGCACTTCGTCTCACCAAGGACGAATGGGTGAGGGCCCTCTACGGCCGCGAGAATCCGCCAGCGGCCCAGGACGTGATCGAAGGAAGGCTGGTCGAAATTGGGCTGCGTGCCCTCGAACTCGGCCTCAACGTCGTGGTCGACTATGGCCTGTGGGGTCGGGACGAGCGCTCCGCTCTACGGCAGGCAGCAACAGACCGTGGCGCGGTGGTGGAGATGCACTACTTCGAACTCGACAGAGCGGAGCAGCGGAGGCGACTCGACCAGCGCCAAGCCGAAGCCCCACACACGACTTGGCCGATGTCGGACGAGGAACTTGCCGAGTGGGCTGCCAGGTTCAACATCCCAACGCCCGGTGAGCTCGACGGCAGCGAACCTGTCGACGACCCACCTTCTGGATTCGCGACGTGGGACGAGTGGCGCAGGTATCGCTGGCCGCCATCGATCTCCTGACAGCTGTTCTCTCCTGCCCACAAGGCAGAAGAAGGTCGGTCAAGGCCGCGCCGCTTCGCGGAAAGAAGCGGGTCGTGCGACGCCCGACCCGCGGCATAGGTCGGGCTCCGGCCGCAGTGCGGCATGTGAGTGCGTTCGAGGGTTGCGTTAGCGGAGGATCTCGATGGGGCAGCGGGGGCCGGGTGCCTTGGCCAGACGGCCGTCTCCTGTGACTAGGGCAGAGTCGAGGGCCTCGGCGAGGGCCACATACGCCGCGTCATAGACGGTCAGGTTCGCCCTCAGTTCCCAACACCGTGTCAGGAGGGGCCGATGGGGTGCACGCTGGAGAGGCAGGTCGACCAGATCGACCAGGGCCAACTCCGCCCGTCGGACGTCGAGATCGCCTCCGGCGAGCTGCCCACGAAGGACTGAGGCCACCTCAAGGTCGATCAGCTCCGGGGCCGCTAGGGCTTCGCCACGGAGTCTGCCCCGGACCTTGTCGCCGTCGTGACCGTCGTCAGCCAGCGCGACGGCAAGGACGCTCGCGTCAACGACGAGCACGCTCGGACCGAAGGGTGCTCACCGATGCCTTGAGGGAAACCGATCCGCCCGATCTCCCGGAGGCTCGATCCAGCACCTCTTCCAACGTAGGTTGACCTGCTTCCTCGATGAGGCGCGCGCGCAGGTACTCCTGCAGCGACTGATGTGCGGCAGCTGCACGTTGGCGGAGCACAGCGTGCGTCTCGTCGGGAACGTCCTTGATCTGCACACTGGGCATGGCGCCATTATGGCGCTAACTGCGCCACAATGAAAGCGCTCGGCACCCGTCGGCGCCGGTGTCCACGGGTAGAGCCCCCACGGCCGCCGGAACGCCGGTTCCCAAGGAGCCGCGCCAGGGCTAACGTGCGAGGCGGAGCGGCTCGGGTGCCCACGACCCGACCCGAGGAGTCCCGATGCTCACCAACAGCGCAGTCACCGCCAACGTCCCCGCTTCTGACCTCGAACGCGCCAAGGCCTTCTATGCCGACACCCTCGGCCTGACCCCGGCGTCGGAGAACCCCGGAGGGGTCGTCTACACGACCGACGGCGGCACGTCGTTCTTCCTCTACCAGACGGAGTTCGCCGGGCAGGCGGGTCACACCATCGCCCAGTGGCACGTCGCCGACGTGGCTGCCGAGGTGGCCGAGCTCAAGGCGAAGGGGCTGGAGTTCGAGCACTACGACCTGCCCGGCACCACCTGGGACGGCGACGTCGCCACCCTGGAAGGCATGGGCCGGGCAGCGTGGTTCAAGGACAGCGAGGGCAACATCATGTGCATCGACGAGGTCACCGGCTGACCCGGTCTGAGGGTCGTGCCCGCGGGAGTCGAGAATGCCTCGATGCCCATACGAGACGGCCTGACCCTGCGACCCGTGCTCGACGAGGGCGAGGTCGCACGGTTCAACAGCTTTCCCTACACCCTCAACGACGAGATCGTCGACGACCTCGCGATCGGTCGGCGGCGACTGGAGTGGCTGTGGCTGGCGCTCCGCGGTGACGACGTGGTCGCCCGGGCCGGTTGGTGGTCGCAGCCGGGTGACCGGGACCCGGTCCTCATGGACATCTTCGACCTCGGCGACGTCGACCGCGACCTCGACGATGGCGTGCGGCTGCTCCATGCCGCCCTCGCTGCCGTAGTGCCGTCTGGTGACACTCCGCCCGAGTACGGCCGTTATCTCCCGCCGGACTGGCGGGACGATCCACCCGTGCGACGAGCGGTCGAGGGCCGCATGAAGGCACTCGAGCGAGTGGGCGCACGGCTGTTCGTCGAGCGGCTCCGTCTGGAGTGGCCGGGAAGCTCCATCCCGCCCGCCGCCACCGGACGGCTCACCTTCCGCACGGTCAACGGTCCCGAGGAACTCGTCGACCTGATGACGCTCGTGCTCGAGGGCACCCTGGACGCCCACGATCGCGACGACCTGGACACGATGACCCCACGGGAGGCCGCTCAGGCTCACTACGACTCCGAGCTCGACCGCTACACCAGCCCGCACGAGTGGTGGCTGGTCGCGACCCTGCCCGACGGAGAGCCGGTGGGTTTCGTGATCCCCGCGCACAACGGCTACCACGCGATCATCGCCTACCTCGGCGTCGTCCCGGAGCACCGCGGCCACGGCTACGCACACGACCTGGTCGCGGCGGGGACCGCTCAGCTCGCCGCACAGGGCGTGCCCCGGGTGCGCGCGGCGACCGATGTCGGCAACGCGCCCATGGCCGCGGCGTTCCTCGGGGCGGGCTACGTCGTCTTCGAGCGCAAGGTCGACATGACCTGGAGCTAACACTAGGACGCTACTTGCGGTAGCTCTCCAGCCGGTCGACGGCCTCGTCGTACTCCGCGACCAGCGAGGCGATCACGTCGGCGACCGGGCGGACCTCGTTCATCCGGCCCACGATCTGGCCGATCGGCATCGAGATGACGTCGGGGTCGTTGGCGGCGCTGATCCGGTTGTGCGCGTCGGCGACCAGCAGGTTCTGCAGCGGCATCGGGAGGGGCGCGGGCGCTCCCTCCTCGTTCCACGCCTCGGTCCACTTCGTCTTCAGCAGCCGGGCCGGCTTGCCGGTGTAGACCCGGGTGCGCACCGTGTCGCTCGACGTGGCCCGGGTGAACGCCGTCTCCCAGGCCTCGCTGTTGGCGCCCATCCCGCGGTACTCCTCGGTGCCCAGCCAGATCGAGCCCATCCAGACGCCCTGGGCGCCGAGCGCGAGCGACGCGGCGACCTGGCGGCCGGAGCCGATGCCGCCCGCGCCGAGCACGGGGACGTCGGACCCGACCGCGTCCACGATGTCGGGGGTGAGCACCATCGAGGCCACCTCGCCGGTGTGGCCGCCGGCCTCGTAGCCCTGCGCGACGATGATGTCGACGCCGTTGGCCACGTGGCTGAGCGCGTGCTTGGCGGCACCCGCGAGCGCCGCGACCTTCACGCCGGCCTCGTGGCACTGCTCGATGACGTCGACCGGCGGCGAGCCGAGCGCGTTGGCGATCAGCACCGGCCGGTGCTTCAGCGCGACGTCGAGGTGGGACCGCGCCACCGAGTGCAGCCAGCCGAGGACTCCCTCCCGGCCCTCGCCCTCCGGCAGCGGCGGCACGCCGAGCTTGAGCAGCGTCTCGTCGACGAACTTGCGGTGCTCCTCCGGGATCATCGCGCCGAGGTCGATCGACGTGCCCTCGGTCGGAATCTTCATCGGCATGACGATGTCGACGCCGTAGGGCTTGCCGTCGGTGTTGTCGTCGAGCCAGGTGAGCACCCGCTCGAGCTCCTCGGTGTCGTTGAACCGCACGCAGCCGAGCACGCCGAGCCCGCCGGCCCGCGAGACCGCCGCGGCGACGTGCTCGGACGGGGTGAACGCGAAGATCGGGTAGTCGATCCCGAACTCGTCGCAGATCGCGGTCCTCATGCCGGCACCTCCCGGGTCGCGAGCGCCATCTCCTTGGCGGCGACGTACTGCGCCTTGCCCGTCGCGTTGCGCGGGATCTGGGGCACGACGGTCAGTGAGCGCGGCAGCTTGTAGCCGGACAGGTGCGCGCGCAGGAAGTCGCGCAGCTCCTCGAGCTCGAGGGTCGTCCCTTCGCGCAGCTCCACCACGGCCGCGACGGCCTGGCCGTACTTCTCGTCGGGGATGCCGACGACCAGGCAGTCGTAGACGGCCGGGTGCGACTTGACCGCCATCTCCACCTCCTCGGGGTAGACCTTCTCCCCGCCGGTGTTGACGCAGTTGGAGCCGCGGCCGAGGAGCGTGATGCGGTTGCCCTCCTCGATCCGGGCCATGTCGCCGGGCACCGAGAACCGCTCGCCGTTGATCTCCAGGAAGGTCTTGGCGGACTTCTCGGGGTCCTTGTAGTAGCCGACCGGCACGTGCCCGCCGCGAGCCAGCCGGCCGGTCACACCGACGTCGGTGGCCGGGTCGAGCACCCGGCCGTCGTCGCCGAGGACCACGGTGCCGGGGCCGATGCCGACAACCGGGCCGTCGGTGGAGATCTGCTCCTTGTCCTGCATGCCCATCCCGTGGAAGCCGGTCTCCGTCGCGCCGACCGAGTCGGTGAAGATCGCGTCGGGGAAGACCGCGATCCAGCGCTTCTTCACGTCCGGGCTGAAGATCGCGGCGCTGCTGGAGATGAGGAACAGGCTGGAGACGTCGTAGGGCGTGCCGGTGGCCGCCTTGCGCTCGAACTCCTCGATCAACGGCCTCGCCATGGCGTCGCCGGTCATGAAGATCAGCTGGACCTTGTCGCGCTCGATGATCTCCCAGGTCCGCTGCGCGTCGAACTTCGGCTCGAGCACCGTCAGGTGGCCGGCGTAGAGGTGCATCAGCAGCCCGGCCTGGGCACCGCCGTGCATGAGCGGGCTCAGCGGGAACGTGGTCATCCGCGGCTCGGTCGCCTGCGCCGACTGGGTGAACTCCTCGAGCGGCTCACCGGTGTAGAAGTCGATGCCGCCGCCGAGCACCCGCCAGAAGTCCTCGTGGCGCCACATCACGCCCTTGGGGAAGCCGGTGGTGCCGCCGGTGTAGATGATGTGGATGTCGTCGGGGCTGCGCTCGTCGAAGTCGCGCTCGGCGCTCTGGCCCTCGAGGGCCTCGTCGAGCGTGACGCCGCCGAACGACGAGATGTCGTCGGCATTGTCGGGATCGGTCACGTCGGGCAGAGCCACGAACGTCTGCAGCTTGGCGTGCTTCGGCGCGCACCTGGCGACCAGGTCGGCGTAGGTCCGCTCGAAGAGGAGCGCCACGACATCCGCGTTGTCGAAGAGGTAGTCGAGCTCGCCCTCGACGTAGCGGTAGTTGACGTTGATGGTCGTCGCGCGCAGCTTGACCGTCGCGAGGACGGCCACCACGTGCTCGATCGAGTTCTTCGAGTAGATCGCGACGTGGTCGCCGGCCTTCACCCCGCGGGAGGCCAGGAAGTGCGCCAGCCTGTTGCTGTCCCGCTCCAGGTCGGCGTACGTCGCGACCCGGTCACCGACCTTCAGGGCCGGGTTGTCCGGGACGACGTCGACGGCGTGCTCGAAGAGATCTGCGATGTTCAGCGCCACGGCGCAAGACTAGAACACGTTCTCGTTTCGGTCTACGATCCCCCCTGTGACCAGCGACAATGTGGACGCACCCCACTGTCTCGTCGAGCAGGACGGCCACAAGCTCGTCGTGACCATGAACCGGCCCGAGGCGCGCAACGCCCTCTCCGGGGAGATGCTCGCGATCATGTCGGAGGCCTGGGACCGGGTGAACGACGACCCGGAGATCCGGGTCTGCATCCTCACCGGAGCCGGCGGCTACTTCTGCGCGGGCATGGACCTCAAGGCGGCAGACAAGAAGCCGCCGAGCGAGAGCTTCGAGTCCGGAGAGTACGACCCGACGATCATCAAGCCGCTGCTCAAGGGGTTCCGGCTCACCAAGCCGCTGATCGCCGCCGTCGAGGGGCCCGCGATCGCGGGCGGCACCGAGATCCTGCAGGGCACCGACATCCGGGTCGCCGGCGAGTCGGCCAAGTTCGGTGTCGCCGAGGCGCGCTGGTCGCTCTACCCGATGGGCGGCTCCGCGGTCCGGCTGCCGCGGCAGCTCCCCTACACGGTCGCGGCCGAGCTGTTGCTGACCGGCCGCACGATCCTCGCGCCCGAGGCGAAGGAGCTCGGCCTGATCGGCCACGTCGTACCCGACGGGCAGGCGCTCGCGAAGGCCCACGAGCTCGCCGACCTGGTCGCCGCCAACGGTCCGCTCGCCGTCCAGGCGATCCTGAGGACCATGCGCGACTCCGAGGGCAAGCACGAGGAGGACTGCTGGGCCGACGACGCCCGCGTCGGCGCGGCGGTGTTCTCCTCCGAGGACGCCAAGGAGGGGCCGCGCGCGTTCCTCGAGAAGCGGCCTGCGCGGTTCATCGGGAAGTAGACCTTTACGCTGTCGCCCGTGGCTTCCGGCGTCGTGCTGATCTTCGCGGCGTTCCTGGCGCTGGCGGTCGTCGTCGTCTACCTCAGCTACCTCGCCGCGAAGAAGCGGCGCGAGGCGATGGCGACGTACGCCGCCGCGCGCGGGTGGCGGTTCGAGGTCGAGCAGCCGCTGCTGGTCGACCGGTTCAGCGGGCCGCCGTTCGGGATGGGCTTCGGGCGTCGCGCCTACAACGTGCTCTACGGCACCCACGAGGGCCGCGACCTCGTGTCCTTCGACTACGAGTACAAGACCCAGACCTCCAACGGCAAGCAGACCACGACCCACGTGCACCGGTTCTCGGTGCTGGGGCTGTCGATGGGCGTGCACATGCCGCCGCTGAGCGTCGATCCGGAGAACTTCCTCGACCGCTTCGTCGGCCGGCTGACCGGCAACGACATCGACCTGGAGTCGGAGGACTTCAACCGGGCGTTCACGGTGAGCTGCCCGGACCGCAAGTTCGCCTCCGACGTCCTGCACCCGCAGATGATGGAGTTCCTGCTGCAGCACCGGCAGGTGGGCTGGCGGTTCGAGCAGGACTCGATGCTGATGGTCGCGCAGGGCCAGCGGACGCCGGCCCAGATCGACGCGACGATCCAGGTGATGGACGACATCACCGACCGGGTGCCGGAGTTCGTCTGGCTCCGCCTCAAGGGACAGGGCTGAAGGGACAGCGATGAATCCCGCGGCATACTGGGCGATCGGCATCGCCGTCCTGCTCGTGATCAGCGTGGTCGTCAGCTACAACCGCTTCGTCCGGCAGCGCGCGCTGGTCGAGGAGTCGTGGGGCGACATCGACGTCGAGCTGTCGCGGCGCCACGACCTGATCCCCAACCTGGTCCGGACCGTCGAGGGGTACGCCGACCACGAGCGCGCGGTGCTCGAGACGCTGGTCCGGGCCCGCGAGGACGCCGCAGCGCACCGAGGTGACCGCCCGGCGGCCCGCGAGGGGCTCGAGGAGACCCTCACCCGGGCGCTGCAGTCGGTGCTGGCCAGGGTCGAGGCCTACCCGGACCTCAAGGCGAGTGCGAACTTCCTCGACCTGCAGCGCCAGCTGACGCTCACCGAGGACCGGATCGCCGCGTCCCGGCGCTTCTACAACGGCAACGTGCGCTCGTTCAACCAGCGTGTGGGCACCTTCCCGTCCAACCTGGTCGCGGGGGTCTTCGGCTTCGAGGCGCTCGACTTCTTCGAGGTGAAGGACGGGATCACAGCATCCGTGCCAGGCGTCGACCCCGCTGGATGACCGTGTGCTTCAGACCGGCGTGATCGGCAGCGACTTCCTGGTCTCGAAGGCGAACGTCGCGCCGGTGCTGAACCGGGTGACGACGACCTCGTCGAAGTCGGGTGCCGGCTCGTCGCGGCGTACGACGGCGGCCGTCCAGTCGGTGTCGGTGCCGGTGACCGCGACGTCGAGGTGCGGGTCGACACCGCGCACCGCAGCTTGGAGCGGCCGCGGCGAGTCGGGGCCGCACAGCGTGATCCACCCGCCGTCGTCGTGGGCGTAGCCGCTGGTCACGGTGAGCGATGTGTTCGCGAACGACGCGTCGACGTACGCGGCGGGGTTGAGCAGCGGGTGCAGCCGCAGGGTCTCCAGCGCGTCGGTGCCGAGGGCGTGGTGGATCCGCTCGGCGGCCACGCCGGCGATGCCGACCAGCTGCTTGGTGGCGATCTCGCCGGCCTGCTCCGCCGACTCCGCGCGGGCCCGGACCGCGATCAGGAAGCCGAGGTTGAGCAGGTGCATCTGGAGGCAGACCTCGTCCGCGATCCGCACCAAGGCGGAGTGGGAGAACGCCGAGAAGTCGAGGTCGGAGACCAGCGGCCCGGCGTAGTCGGCCAGCCCCTCGTCGGAGGCGTCGATCGGGTCGAGCTCCAGGCGGGCGGCCCAGGAGGCGGCCACCGTCGCCAGGGCCGGGATCGGCTGAACCTCGGGGTAGGACTCGTCGATGATCACCGTCCAGGCGCAGTGCGGGCGCCGGTCGGCGGCCAGGGCATCGGCGCTGCGCGGCGGCCGGTGGATCGGCCGGACCTGCGCCCGAGGGTTGGAGGCGACCGCCGTGGCGTCGAAGGTGGGGTCCTCGATGTCGTGGCACATCGAGCGGACGTAGTCGGACCCCATCGGCTCGACATCCATGAGGGCACCGCAGTGGTCGAGGTGGAACTCGCCGTGCCAGGGGTCGTGCACGGTGTAGCGGAAGTCCATGAACTGCGGCGGCGCCCCGATGTCGAGCTGGAGTCCCTTGAAGATCGTGACCACGTCGCCCCCGCCGGACACCGCCGGCGCATAGCCGAGCGCCGCCTGCATCCGGCGCGTGTAGACCGGCGAGGAGGACGCCCACTCCTCGATGGCCACCTGCGCCATCTCCTCGCGGCCGAACGCCGAGATGCACCACGCCATGCCGGAGCGGTCGATCAGCTGGCCGATGAGCAGCAGCTCCGGGACCAGGGTCGCGAGCTGGTCCCGGGTGAGTGTCGCGTACCGACTAGCCGACAGAGCGCTCACCCGTCCAGTACTGCGCGCGCAGCGCCTTCTTGTCCGGCTTGCCGAGCCCGGTGAGCGGCAGCGCATCGGTGGCGATGATCTGCTTGGGCGACTGCACCGAGCCCTTGCGCTCCTTCACCATGTCCTGGATCTCGTGGACCACGTCGTCGGTGAGCTCGTGGCCCTCCCGGAGCACGACGATCGCGGTGACCGCCTCGCCCCACTTCGTCGTCCGGCGTGCCGATGACGCCCGACCTGCGCGATCGCGGGGTGCTGCGCGACGACGTCCTCGACCTCGCGCGGGAAGACGTTGAAGCCGCCGGTCACGATCATGTCCTTGGTGCGGTCGACGATGTACCAGAAGCCGTCCTCGTCCTCGCGGGCCACGTCGCCGGTGTGCATCCAGCCGTCGCGGAAGGTCTCGGCGGTCGCCTCGGGCAGCTTCCAGTAGCCACCGCACAGCAGCGGGCCGGCCACGCAGATCTCCCCCGGCTCGCCCTGGGGCGACCGGGTTGCCGTCCTCGCCGAGCAGCGCCGTCCGGATCATCGCCGACGGACGTCCGCACGAGCTCAGCCGCGCCTCGGTGCCGCTGACATGGTCCTGCTTGCTCAGGTAGGTGATGACCATCGGCGCCTCGGACTGCCCGTAGTACTGCGCGAAGATCGGTCCGAACCGGTCGATCGCCTCCTTGAGGCGGACCGGGTTGATCGCGCTGGCGCCGTAGTAGATCGTCTCGAGGCTGCTCAGGTCGCGGGTGTGCGAGTCGGGGTGGTCCATGAGCGCGTAGAGCATCGACGGCACCAGCATCGTGGCCTGGATCTTGAACTCTCTCGATGAACTCGAGGACCTCGGCCGGGTCGAACCTGCTCATCACGTAGAGCGAGCCGCCCTTGATCACGATCGGCGCGAAGAACGCCGCGCCGGCGTGGGAGAGCGGGGTGCACATGAGGAACCGCGGGCTCTCGGGCCACTCCCACTCGGCGAGCTGGATGTTGGTCATCGTCGAGAACGACTCGACCCGGCCGATGACGCCCTTGGGGTTGCCGGTGGTGCCCCCGGTGTAGGTGATCGAGGTCATGTGGTCGCGCGGGAGCAGCACCGCCTCGACCGGCTCGGGCTCGAACCGCGCAGCGGCCTCGACGAGGTCGGTGCCGACGTGCGCGAGCGCCTCCGGCACCGGGCCGATCGTGAGCACCTGCTTGAGGCCCGGGCACTTCTCCAGCAGCCCCAGCGCCCGCTCGACGAAGACCGGGTCGACGATCAGCGTGGTGATCTCGGCGTCGTTGATGACGTAGGCGTGGTCGTCGAGAGATGCCGAGCGGGTGCAGCGACGTACGCCGGTAGCCCTGCGTCTGGCTCGCCCCGATGATGAAGAGGACCTCGGGCCGGTTGAGCGCGAGCAGCGCACCGGCAGTGCCCTGCCCGGCGTTGAGGCTCTCGAAGGCCTGGATGTACTGGCTGATCCGCTCGCTCACCTCGCGACCGGTGAGGGTCACGTCGCCGAGGTGGATCACCGGCTTGTCGTGGTGGCGCCTGAGCGCGGCCATCATGAGGTGGCCGTTGTGCGAGCCGATCCGCATCTCGTCGTCAGCTGAACCCATGGCCCGAGACTAGAACGTGTTCCAGTTTCGGGCAATGAGCCTTCCCCGACGGCTATCGTCCGGCCATGTCCTTTGATCCGGTGGTCGTGAGCGCGACGGACGGGCCCCTTCCCCAGACCGTCGACCAGCTCAAGGCGCTCAAGGCACAGGGCGCCACCTCGGTCGACATCGTGATCAGCAACACCGACATGGTCGACGACGCCGAGCTGCTGGAGCTCGTCGAGCTGGAGGTCCGCGACCTCGCTCAGCAGAGCGGCCTCGACGTCGGGTCGATGACCCGCAGCGGGTCTGGCGCGTCCGGCCCGTCCGGCCTCTACGGCCCGCCGTCCTAGGTCGACAGTCGTCCCAGAGCCGTGTCGAGCGCCGCGCGCAGGGTCTCGAAGGCGCCGGCCTCGCGCAGCTCCTTGGCCACCTGCTCGTTGACCCCGCCGGGCGTGGCGTACTCCCCCGCCAGCTCGGCGAAGTCGGGTGCGTCCTCGCCCGTCAGCGAGCCGAGCGCCCCGGCGTACGTCGCCGCGACGTAGCGCCGCGCTTGGGCGGCGGGGATGCCTTGCTGCTCCAGCCATTCGGACTGCGTGGAGAGGTACTCGAAGAAGCCTGCCAAGGTCGCCGAGGTGGCCGACAACGCCTCGTAGGCCACGACGTCCTCGACCTCGAGGGTGCCGCCGAGCCGGTCGAACAGCGTCCGCGCCTCCTCGAGCGGCGGATGGACAGCCGTGAGCCCGGCCCGGTCGGCCACCGGTGGCATCGGGACCGACCGGCACGTGCGGGTGGCCGGCGCCACCAGCTCGAGGAGCCGGGGCATGCCGAGTCCGGCAACGGCGCTGATGACCACGTGGTCCTCGCGCCAGGTCAGCTCACCGAGCAGGGGGGCGTCGACGTTGCGCAGGCAGACGAGCACGACGCTCGGAGCCGTCCACGGCGGCCTGGTTGTCTGCGGCGACCGAGACCGTCGGGTAGCGAGCGGCCAGCTCCGCCGGAGACGGCCGCTCCGCGCGGCGAGAGCAGCACGCCCGGTGGGTCGGCGCTGCCCTCGCACAGTCCGGTGACGATCGCCCGAGCGATCGAGCCGACCCCCAGCACGCCGTACGCCGCCCGCTCAGAAGTCATGCCACGAGCCTAGGGTCGACCCATGACCCGCCCCTGCAAGATCGGTGTCCAGCTGCCCGAGGTCGAGAGGTTCGTGCCGTGGCCGGAGTACCTCGACCTCGCCCGGCGGGCCGAGGCGGTGGGCTTCGACTCGATCTGGGTGGGCGACCACCTGGTCTACGACCTGCCGGACGGGGTGACCCGGGGGCCCTACGAGGCGTGGACGACGCTGGCGGCCATCGCCGCGGTGACCGAGCGGGTGGAGATCGGACCGCTCGTCGCGTCGACGGCCTTCCACGCTCCGGCGATGCTGGCCAAGCAGGCCGCGACCGTCGACGCCATCTCGCAGGGACGACTCATCGTGGCGCTCGGAGCGGGCTGGAACCGGCGCGAGTTCGACGGGTTCGGGTTCCCCTACGACCGTCGGGTCTCGCGCTTCGAGGAGGCGCTCGCGATCATCGCGCCGCTGCTGCGGGAGGGTCGCACGACGTTCCACGGCGAGTTCTACGACGTCGACGACTGCGTGCTCGACCCGCGACCGGTGCGGGCAGGTGGGCCGCCGATCATGCTGGGCTCCAACAGCCCGCGGATGCTGAGCATCGGGCTGCCGGTCGTGGACTCGTGGAACGTCTGGTGGAGCATCTACGACAACTCGGTCGAGCGGTTCGCGGAGGTGAAGGCGGAGGTCGACGCGGCGATGCCGGCGGGTAGGTCCGTCGACGCCACGGCCGCGGTCTTCGTCACGCTGCCCGGCGGCCGGGGCAGGGTGATGGGCGAGGACTACGACGCGCGGGTCACCACCGTCACCCCCGACGACCTGGGCGACCACGTGCGCGGACTCGCGGACGCCGGCGCCACGCACCTCCAGCTCGTGCTCGACCCCATCACCGCCGAGTCGATCGACCTGGTGGGCGAGGCGCTACCGAGCTAGAGCTTCGCCATCTTGGGGTAGGGGGACTTGATCCGCACGATCTTGGGGCGGAAGTCGACCGTCACCGCCCCCGTCTCCACGTGGACGACTCGACCCATCCCGTAGGAGTCGTGGGAGACCAGGTCGCCCACCGCATAGGTCTCGATCGTGGGCTCGGGGTCGACCCGAAACGGGCTACTGGCCAGGCGTCGCCGTGCTGAGGTTGTCATCGCCACCAGTATCGCCTGTGGCTGGGCATCACGCAGCAATCGGAGCGTCACAGGGGCGCGACCCGCAGCTCGGGGCAGTGGGCGCACTCTGCGGAGTGCTGGAGCCACGTCACCTTGCAGGTCGGGCACGCCAGGTAGACGTGCACCGCGGTCCGGCAGTCGACGTCGGCACAGATGGCGCTGACGCGGAATCTCGCCGTACGACGGCAGCGCCCGTCGCTGTGCTCGCACTGACATCGCGGTCCGGTGCTCCGCATCGCCCGCTCCACCGGGTCGGCCGCGTCCTGAACGATCGTCGCACGCTTGCGCTTCTGAGCGGTCCTGCTGGGCATCGGGCCTCCAGTCGTCGGGGTTTCCGACAACCTGCGAGGGCCCACCGACGCTCCAGCGGCTCGCCGCGCGAGCCCTGTGGACGCGGGCTCTGGCCAGCACTCCTGTGGACGCTTCGTGGACGCTAGGAGGCTGCTGAACAATGCTGTGGATGCCAGCGCCGCGAGAGTCGTGCGATGGCACGACGCCCGTCCCGAAGCCAGGCTGCGCGCCTTTCGAGGGTCGGCAACAAAGCCAGCGTGCGGCTGTCGCGGCGCTGGCGCCGCATGATTGTTCAGCAGTCTCCTAGGCGAGGACCTCCGCGATCCGGCGTACCTCGTCGGCCGAGCTCGCGCTGAGCATCAGCGTGGTGACGCCGGTGCCCTCCCAGGCCTGGACGGTGTCCTTGACCTCGGCTGCGGTGCCGATGATGTGCATGTCGTCGACGAGCTCGTCGGGGATCAGCGCGGTCGCGGCGTCGCGGTCGCCGGCCAGGAACAGCTCCTGCACCTGCCCGGAGATCGCCTCGTAGCCCATCCGGTCGAAGACCTGCTTGTGGAAGTTCTGGTCCTTGGCGCCCATGCCGCCCATGTAGAGGGCGACGACAGGCTTCATGCCGTCGATGACCGCCTGCTTCTCGTCGGCGTCGGCGACGATCTGGACGTGGCAGGTGGCCGCGATCTCGAAGTCGTCGCGCGTACGCCGGGCGCCCGGCCGGGCGAAGCCCTCGTCGAGCCACGGGCCGTACATGCCGGCCGACTTGGGCGTGTAGAAGATCGGGATCCAGCCGTCGGCGATCTCGGCGGTCTGGGCGACGTTCTTGGGTCCCTCGGCGCCGAGCCAGATCGGGATGTCGGCGCGCAGCGGGTGGGTGATCGGCTTGAGCGGCTTGCCGAGCCCGACCGAGCCCTCGCCGGTGAACGGCAGCGGGTAGTGCGGTCCGTCGTTGGTGACCGGCCCTTCGCGGGCCAGCACCTTGCGGATGATGTCGACGACCTCGCGGGTGCGGGCCAGCGGCTTGCCGAACGGCGCGCCGTACCAGCCCTCGACGACCTGCGGCCCGCTCACGCCCATGCCGAGGACGACGCGGCCACCGCTGAGGTGGTCGAGGGTCAGCGCATGCATCGCGATCGACGTCGGCGACCGGCCCGACATCTGCACGATCGAGGTGCCGAGCCGGACTCGCTCCGTCTCGCGGCCCCACCAGGCCAGCGGCGTGAAGGCGTCCGAGCCCCAGGCCTCGGCGGTGAAGATCGCGTCGAAGCCGGACTCCTCGGCAGCCTGCACCAGCTCGGCGTGGTTGGCGGGCGGCTGGGCGCCCCAGTAGCCGAGCTGCAACCCCAGTTTCATCCCAGCACCTCTCGAGAGACCTTGCCTCAGATTAGAACGTGTTCTACTTTTGCGCCATGCCTCGAACCCTCTCGGCGCCCGTCACCGTAGCGTTCGACTACACCCGCTCGACCGGCCCGGTGCTCGGCCGGTTCCTCTCCGGGCTGCGCGACGGCGTGGTGGTCGGGGGCCGTACGTCGGAGGGCAAGGTCGTCGTGCCGCCGCCCGAGTTCGACCCGGTGACCCACGCCGCGACCGACGAGTTCGTCGAGGTCGCCGACACCGGCACCGTGACGTCGTGGACCTGGGTGCCGGAGCCGGTCAAGGGGCAGCCGCTCGACCGGCCGTTCGCGTTCGCGCTGGTCACCCTGGACGGCGCCGACGCCCCCCTGCTCCACGCGCTCGACGTCGCCTCCCCCGCCGACGTCGAGACCGGGATGCGGGTGCGGGTCCGGTGGCGGGCCGAGCGCAAGGGCGACATCACCGACATCGAGTGCTTCGAGGCGCTGTCCGAAGGTGAGTCCGGTTCGAGCGTGCAGCGCGAGGGAGACGGTCGACCCGGTCACCGGCATCGTGGTGCCGATCGAGCTCGACTACCTCTACGCCGCCTCGCCGGAGGAGTCGCTCTTCTACACCTCGCTGTCCGAGGGCAAGCTGGTCGGCCAGCGGTGTCCGACCTGCGGCAAGGTCTACATCCCGCCGCGCAGCGCCTGCCCGGCCGACGGCACGCCGACCGCGGAGGAGATCGAGCTCCCCGACACCGGCACCGTGACGACGTTCTGCATCGTCAACGTGCCGTTCCTCGGCCAGCGGATCACCCCGCCCTACGTCTCCGCCTACATCCTGCTCGACGGTGCGGACATCGCGTTCCTGCACCTGATCCTCGACATCCCGGCCGAGGAGGTCCGGATGGGGATGCGGGTCAAGGCGGTGTGGAAGCCCCGGGACGAGTGGGGCACCACCATCGAGAACATCGACCACTTCGCGCCGACCGGCGAGCCGGACGCGGACTACGAGACCTACCGGCACCATCTGTGAGGGCCAGGAAAATGGAGCAGAGCCTGTGAGAGACGTCGCGGTCGTCGGCTTCGCCCAGCGACAGATGAAGGAGTTCGACGGGTCACCGACCTGCGTCGAGCTGCTGGTGCCGCTGTTCGCGGAGTGCTACGAGCAGACGGGCTGGACCCGCAAGGACGTCGGCTTCTGGTGCTCGGGCTCCTCCGACTACCTGGCCGGGCGTTCGTTCTCGTTCGTCCAGGCCGTCGACGCGATCGGCGTGATCCCGCCGGTCAACGAGTCGCACGTCGAGATGGACCTGGCCTGGGCGATGTACGAGGCCTGGCTCAAGATCCAGACCGGCGAGGTGGACACCGCGCTGGTCTACGCCTTCGGCAAGAGCTCGGCCGGCGTGCTGCGGCGCACCCTGTCCCTCCAGCTCGACCCCTACACGATGACACCGCTCTGGCCCGACACGGTGTCGCTGGCCGGGCTGCAGGCCCGCGCGGGCATCGACGCCGGCCTCTGGGACGAGCGGGCGATGGCCGAGGTCGCGAACCGGTCGCTCACCGACGCCGAGAAGAACGAGTACGCCGTCCGCAAGGGCGGCTCCTCGGTCGAGGAGCTGCTCGCCCGTCCGGTGTACGCCGACCCGCTCCGCAAGCACGACTGCGCGCCGGTCACCGACGGCGCGGCCGCGCTGGTGCTGGCCGCAGGCGACAGGGCGCGCGAGGTGTGCGAGCGGCCCGCCTGGATCCGCTCCCTGACCCACTTCGTCGACCCGATGAGCATGGGCACGCGCGACCTGACCCGCTCCCCCAGCGCCCAGCGTGCCGGCGCGGCCGCGGACCTCGACGGCGGTCGAGGTGGCCGAGCTGCACGCGCCGTTCAGCCACCAGGAGCTGATCCTGCGCTCCGAGCTGGGACTCGGCGACGACGTCCGCATCAACCCGTCGGGCGGTGCCCTGACCAGCAACCCGATGTTCTCCGCCGGCGGCATCCGGGTCGGCGAGGCCGCGAAGCAGATCTGGTCGGGCAGCGCGTCGAAGACGCTCGCCCACGCCACCTCCGGGCCGGCGCTCCAGCAGAACCTCGTGTGCGTGCTCGGCAGTGAAGGGAATGACGCCTGATGGCCAAGCAGCCGGCCGCCGTGATCGGTGTGGGGCAGACCCACCACCGCGCCAAGCGCGAGGACGTCTCGATGCCGGGGCTGCTCCGCGAGGCGATCGACCGCGCCCTCGAGGACGCCCAGCTGACCCTCGACGAGATCGACGCGATCGTCGTCGGCAAGGCGCCGGACCTGTTCGAGGGCGTGATGATGCCCGAGCTGTTCCTGGCCGACTCGATCGGCGCGGCCGGCAAGCCGCTGCTCCGGGTGCACACCGCTGGCTCGGTCGGCGGCTCGACCGCGATCGTCGCCGCGTCGCTGGTGCAGGCGGGCGTGCACAAGAAGGTGCTCACGGTCGCCTACGAGAAGCAGTCGGAGTCCAACGCGATGTGGGCGCTGTCGGTGCCGATCCCGTTCAACATGCCGGTGCACGCCGGTGCCGGCGGCTACTTCGCGCCGCACGTGCGCTCCTACATCCGGCGTTCCGGCGCACCCACCCACATCGGCGCGATCGTGGCCGCGAAGGACCGGCAGAACGCGCTCAAGAACCCCTACGCCCACCTCAAGAACCCCGACACCACCGTCGAGTCGGTGCTGGCCTCGCAGATGCTCTGGGACCCGATCCGCTACGACGAGACCTGCCCGTCCTCCGACGGCGCCTGCGCGCTGGTGATCGTCGCCGAGGACGAGGCGGCCCGCTCGTCCGAACCCGGCCTGGATCCACGGCACCGTGATGCGCTCCGAGGCCACCTCGGCCGCCGAGCGCGACCAGGTCAACCCGCAGGCCTCCCGCGACGCCGCGGCCGCACTCTGGAAGCAGGCGGGCATCACCAGCCCGATCGACGAGATCGACATGGCCGAGATCTACGTGCCGTTCTCGTGGTTCGAGCCGATGTGGCTGGAGTCGCTCGGCTTCGCCGACGCCAACGGCGGCGGCTGGCGGCTCACCGAGTCGGGCGGGCACGGCGATGGACGGCGTCCTCCCGGTCAACTGCTCCGGCGGCGTCCTCTCCTCCAACCCGATCGGCGCCTCCGGCATGCTCCGCTTCGGCGAGGCTGCCCTCCAGGTCCGCGGCGCCGCCGGCGAGCACCAGGTCGACGGCGCCCGCAAGGCGCTGGGCCACGCCTACGGCGGCGGCTCGCAGTTCTTCGCAATGTGGGTCGTGGGCTCGGAGAAGCCGAGCAACTAGGCCGAGGCAGAGCTGTCTCGGGCAATCCTCGACAGTCGAGCATTGTCCGAGCCGCTCCCAGGTTTGCCGAGCATCGTCGTCACCTGGTGCCGATTTTCCTCGGCAGTGGCCGACCGGTCGCGCGCGGCGTCAGAACTTCCTCGACTGTCGAGCATCGTCCGAGGCCACGGCCCCGGCTCAACCCTCCCCGTGCGCGTAGAGGCAGAACGGGTGGCCGTCCGGGTCGTAGAGGACCCGGACGTCGTCCTGCGGCTGGAACTCCGCCAGCACGGCGCCGTGCTCCAGCGCGTACGCCGTGGCCTCGGCCAGGTCGGACACCTCGAAGTCGAGGTGCATCATCATCTGCTGCTCCCCCGGCGTGTTCGGCCAGACCGGGCGGACGTAGTCCTCCTTGAGGTGGAACGTGATGCCGGTGACGCCCTCGCCGCTGTCGATCGCGGCCTCGCCCGGGTCCATCTCGTCCGGCTTCCAGAGCTCCCAGCCCAGGAGGCCGGCGTAGAACCGCGCCAGCGCCTTGGGGTCGGGGCTGTCGATGACCACGCCCCACCAGTCCGAGCGCTCCCAACGGTCCTGGTCCGGCGTCCCTCTGGGGCGTCCTCGCATACTGGGCACCCTAAGCAGTCGTCGCGCGTTGGGAGAGACATGGCCGAGCTGATCCGCACCAACGACGTTGCCCTGATCTCCGTGGTCGAGGCGCTGCTGCAGGAGGCCGAGATCCCGGCGCACGTCGCGGACCGCCACACCAGCGCTCTCGAGGGCACGCTCAACTTCCTGCAGATGCGGGTGCTGGTCCCCGATGAGCACGAGGCCGAGGCGCGCCGGCTCCTGACCGATGCCGAGCTGGGTGAGTGGCTGCGGAGCTGACGTTCGCCCTGCGCGAACGGTCCCGTCGCCGCGCCGAGATGTGCGTGGGAGGGGCGTAGCCTCCGACCATGGGTGAGCTGATTCCGTTCCCGGCGCCGGACCTCGAGCCGGAGGCCCCCGTGCGCGAGCCGCTGTGGCGTGAGGCCGTGGGGCAGGAGCTCCGCGACGAGCGCCAGGACGCCGGCCGCACGCTCGCCGACGTCGCCGAGGACGCCGGCGTCTCCACGCAGTACCTCTCCGAGATCGAGCGAGGGCGCAAGGAGCCGAGCTCGGAGGTGCTGCAGGCCGTGGCCGGGGCGCTCGGGCTGCGGCTGGTCGACCTCACCATCCGGGTCGCCCGCCGGCTCACCGAGGTGCGCGGGCCGGTCTGCCTCGCGGCGTAGCCCCCTCAGTAGCCCGGGAACACCCGGCGCAGGTCGTCGAGGGTGACGTTGCCGGTCACCGCGACGCCGTCCGGCGTGTGCTCCGGCGTCAGGCGCCCCGCCATCAGCCGGATGCCGGCCTCGAGCGGGCCCTCGAACGTCGCCGTGGTCTGGTCGTGGCCCGCCTCGAGCCGGACGCCCTCGGGGTCGACCACGATCGTGTGGTCACCGAGCGCGACGCGGGCGGTCGGTGCGCCCTCGGGCTTGCCGGTGAAGCCGAGGAGGAACGTCATCGTCTCGGCGAAGTGGCGCGCGAGCAGCGCGGCCGACTCCTCGCTGAGCGCGGCGGCGGGATCGACGCCGACCTCGACGTCCCAGCCGTGCAGCGCGACCTCGTTGAGCCGCATGCCGAGCACGGTGGCGAGCGGGAGCGGCTGGGGCATGAAGCCCAGGTCGATCAGGATCGACTCGCGCTGGTCGGTGGTGAGCGCCTCGAAGGTCGAGACCAGCCGCTCCTCGCTCTCGACGAAGCCGGCGGCCTGGTCGGCCGGGGGCAGTGCGTTCCAGCGGTCCCACACCGCCTGGTTCTCCGGCGCGTCCTCGCCCACCCCGGCAGCCGCGAGCACCGGGTAGCGGCCGATCTCGGAGCCGCTGCCGAGGTGGGAGAGCACGTCGGCGACCGTCCAGTCCTCGGCCCCGCTCTGCGCGGTCAGCTGGTCAGCCGACAGGCCACCCACCAGCGCGGCGAGCCGGTCGTGGTTGGCGCGGAGCTCCGCGATGGTCGCGTCCGCCAGGGATGAGGGGGTTTCGGTCACCCAGCCATCTAACCGGACCGTCGTCCGCTTTCAAGACGGGTCTCAGGGCAGGTCTCACGGCAGGAGGAGCATCGAGTCGCCGAACTCGTGCCACAGGTAGTGCGGCGCTTCCGGCACGGTGATGTCGGCGTAGGCCCGGTCGACCAGCGCACGCCCCGCCACCGCCTCGAGCAGGTCGAGGTGGCTGGCCTCGGGCTCGTGCAGCCCGGTGACCAGGCCGGTCACCACGCGGGCGGTCCGCGCCGAGGAGAGGACCAGCGACGTCCAGCCGTCGTACGCCGCCACGGCGCCGCCGACGGAGGTCGCGGTCTCGAGCGCTCGGACGACCGTGGTGCCGACCGCGACGACCCTCCCACCAGCCGCGCTGGTGACGTTGACGAGCCTCGCCGTCGCCTCGGGGACCGAGGCCCACTCGGGCTGCGGCGGCTCGTGCGACTCCTGGCTCGCCACGCCCGGTGTGCAGCACCAGGGGCGCCACCACGACGCCCGCGGACATCAGGTCGACCAGCAGCTCACGCGACAGGGGGCGCCCGGCGCTCGGCATCTCCGCGCTGCCGGGGACGGCGGCGTAGACGTTCTGCAGGTCCTCGATCGGCCACTCGCCGTCCAGGTAGCGGTAGCGGATCGGGGCGCCGTGGCGGCGCAGGTAGGCCACCCGGTCGACGACCGGCAGGGTGGTCGCACGCCACAGCCTGGTCTGCCCGGCCGGGTGCGGAGCGGCGATGCGGAGGCGTACGCCGCCCGGCAGCCGCAGCACCTCGCCAGCCCCGGGCAGGCCCGGACCGGCGCCGTCCGGACGCCGCAGCTCGACGACCCAGGCGCCGTCGTCGAGCTCGGCGGAGACGTGCAGACCCCACGCGGCATCCCTGCCGCTCCACCTCGAGGGCCGAGGGCAGCGTCGCGCTGGTGTTGACGACCAGCAGGTCGCCGGGCTCGAGCCACATCGGCGAGCTCGCGGGCCTGCCGGTGGTGGGTCCGCTCCTCGGTGACGACCGCCATCCGCACCTCGTCGCGGGCCAGACCGCGCGCCTCGGGCGGCGCGGTCGCCTCGCTGCCGGGCGGCAGCACGAACCTCGACTCGGCGGCCGCGCTCGCTCATGCGGAGGCCCGCTCGCTGGTGGACAGCTCGGTGGTGGACAGCTCGGAGGCGCGGTAGCGGCCGCTGGGCAACGAGCCGTCGAGGAGGCGGAGCAGCGCCGGTACGACGGTCGCCGGCTCCGGCCGGTCGGAGATGTCCTCGCCCGGGAAGGCGTCCTGGTGCATCCGGGTGCGCATGTCGCCCGGGTCGACGGCGTAGACGCGCAGCGCGGGCTCCTCGGCCGCCAGCACCCGGGTCGCGTGGTCGAGCCCTGCCTTGGACGAGCCGTAGCCGCCCCAGGTCTCGTAGGCCTCGACCGACGCGTCGGACGAGAGGTTGAGCACCACGCCGCCGTGCGGCCTGCAGCTGCGGCAGCAGCGCGGCGGTCAGCGCCATCGGTGCGACGAGGTTGACCTGGAGGATGTGGAGGTAGGTCGCGGTGTCGAGGTCGGCGAACGCCGGCAGGGGGCTGACGCCGAGCGTGCTGGCGTTGTTGACCAGCGCGGTGGCTCCGCCCAGCTCGGCGGCGACGTCGACGAGGTCGCGGCGGTGCGCCGGCGTCGGCGACATCCCCGGCGATGGCGGGGTGCGGGCCACCCGGCAGTCCGCGGACCGCCTCGGTCAGCGCGGACTCGTGGCGGGCGTCGAGGACGAGGGCCCAGCCACGGCTCGCCAGCTCGTGGGCGAGCGCGCGGCCGAGCCCCTGGGAGGCACCGGTGATGACGGCAACGGGAGAAGTCATGTCTTCATCATGAAACTTGAAGTTAAGTTGAGTTCAAGCGCGAGCGAGCAGCAATTTCCGGCTGTCCAGGATCGCGTCGGCCATCCCGTAGTCCACCGCCTCCTGCGCGGACAGGACCAGGTCGCGGTCGGTGTCCTCCCGGATCTGCTCAGTGGACCGGCCCGTGTGCAGCGCCAGGATCTCCTCCATCTGCCCGCGCAGCCGGACGATCTCCTTGGCGTGCAGCTCGAGGTCCGGCAGGGTGCCCTGCCCCCCGCCGGACGGCTGGTGGAGCACCACCCGCGAGTGCGGCAGCACCAGCCGTCGTCCGGGCTCCCCCGCGGCCAGCAGCACGGCAGCCGAGGAGCCGGCCTGGCCGATCGCCGTCGTTCCGACCGGGGAGCTGATGAACTGCAGGGTGTCGTAGACCGCGAGCATCGCGGTCACCGAGCCACCCGGGGAGTTGAGGTAGAGCTCGATCGGGTGACTCCGGACTGTCCGACTCCAGGTGCAGCAGCTGTGCGATCACGACGTTGGCCACGCCGTCGTCGATCTCGGTGCCGATGTAGACGATCCGGTCGGTGAGCAGGCGGCTGTAGATGTCGACCGCGCGCTCGCCCCGGACGGTCTTCTCGATGACGCTGGGGATCGTGTAGCTGCTCATGACGCGCTGCGCTCCCCGACGGGGCCGAACGACGCGCTGGGCGCCCGGTAGGGCGTCACCGACGACACGTCGGACAGCACCTGGTCGACGAAGCCGTAGTCGCGGGCCTCCTCGGCGGTGAACCACCGGTCGCGACGGGAGTCCTGCTCGATCCTCTCGAGGGGCTGGCCGGTGTGCTCGGAGATCAGCCGCAGCATCACGCCCTTGGTGTGCTCGAGGTTCTCGGCCTGGATCTCGATGTCGATCGCGGTGCCGCCGATTCCGGCCGAGCCCTGGTGCATCAGGATCCGGCTGTGCGGCAGCGCGAACCGCTTGCCCGGCGTGCCGGCGGACAGCAGGAACTGCCCCATGCTGGCGGCCAGCCCCATCGACAGCGTTGCGACGTCGTTGGGGATCAGCCGCATCGTGTCGTAGATCGCCAGGCCGGCCGACACCGAGCCGCCGGGCGAGTTGATGTAGAGCGCGATGTCGCGCCGGGGGTCCTCCGCGGAGAGCAGGAGCAGCTCCGCGCAGAGCTTGTTGGCGATCGGGTCGTCGACCTCCTGGCCGAGGACGATGATGCGCTGGTGCAGCAGGCGGTCGGCCGCGGAGAGGCCGGCGCCGGGTCCGCCGTTCATGGCGGGGTTCGTGGTCTGGGTCATGCCATCGAGCCTGCGTCGGCGCGGTACTCGGTTCCAGCGAATCCGCTGTGGGCGGTTCTGCCCTGGGCAGAGGGACTGCCCCTGACCGCGGCTGGATAGGGTCGTCGACATGATCGAGCTACGCACCCCCGCGCAGATCGAGGCGATGAAACCGGCCGGCCGGTTCGTCGCCGAGGTCCTCGTCGCGCTGCGCGCCGCCGCCGACGTGGGCGTCAACCTGCTCGACCTCGACCGGCTCGCCCACGAGATGATCAAGGAGCGCGGAGCGGAGTCCTGCTACATCGACTACCACCCATCGTTCGGCGCCTCGCCGTTCGGGAAGGTCCTGTGCACCAGCGTCAACGACGCCGTGCTGCACGGACTCCCCCACGACTACGCGCTGCGCGACGGCGACCTGCTCTCGGTCGACTTCGCGTGCAGCGTCGACGGCTGGGTGTCCGACTCGGCGCTCAGCGTCGTGGTGGGCACGCCTCGCGAGGAGGACCTCGCGCTCATCGACGTCGCGACCCGGGCTCTCGAGGGCGGGATCGCCCAGGCGCAGCCCGGCAACAGGCTCTTCGACATCTCCGCCGCGATCGGCGACGTCGCCCGCGCGGCCGGGCTCGGCGTCAACCTGCAGTTCGGCGGCCACGGCGTCGGCCGGACGATGCACGGCGACCCGCACGTGCCCAACGACGGGCGTCCGGGTCGCGGGCTCAAGCTCAAGCCGGGGCTGGTGATCGCGATCGAGCCGTGGTTCCTCCAGACCACCGACCAGATCTTCACCGACGCCGACGGCTGGACGCTGCGCAGCGCCGACGGCTCCCGGGGCGCACACATGGAGCACACCGTCGCCATCACCGCCGACGGCCCGCTGGTGCTGACCGACCGCACCGAGCTCGAGAGCCGGTGATCTGGGCTACAGCTGGCCGGCGACCTGCTCAGCCCGCCGCCGAGCTCGGTAGGCGCGGGTCTTGAGCTTGTTGCCGCAGCCGTACTCGCAGTAGCTCCGGGACCGGTTCTTCGACTGGTCGAAGTAGGCCCACTCGCACTCGTCGAACGCGCAGATCTTGAGCCGCCACCACTCCTGCGCCGCCATCGACTCGTGCGCGGCCAGGCCGATCCGCGCGAGCGCCCCGTCGACGCCGCCCTGCGCCGGCTGGGCGACCACGCCCTCGCCGTCCCAGGCCAGGCGGACCGGGAGCCGGCCCAGGAGGTCGTCGAGCCCCGGCAGCGTGGCGCGTGCCGCAGCATGATTGAGCTCGAGGGCGGCGTGCAGCTCGCTGCGCAGGCTGATCGCCAGTGCGCGCTGCTCCTCGTCGGCTCGGCCCGATCCCGCAAGCAGACCGTGGTCGCTCAGGAAGGCCGTGAGACCGGCGCCGGTCTCCAGGGCGTCCGTGCCCAGCTCGTGGTCAGCGGTGTTGACGAAGTCACGGACGAGGGCCGCCGACCTCGGCACGCCGTCCTGATGTATCTCCTGGTCCCCCACGGCACTCCTCCTACCGACACCAGCGTAACGCGATGAGTGGTTGCGGTCCTGCGCAACACCAGCATAGGTTGATCACTGGTGTCGGAGGAGGTAGGGCCATGAGCCACTACGGGTACGTGAGCGAGCAGCTGCTCAAGGGAGGGCTGTTCCCCCGGAGGCGGAGACCGCGTCGCGGCGGAGCCTCCGGTGGTCCCGGCGAGCACCTGGACGTGGAGCGGTTCCGCAGCCACTTCGACTTCCCGGGCACCGGCCGCGTGGTCACCAACAACGCCGCCACGTCCCAGACCCCGCGGGAGCTCATCGACCTCTACCGCCGGCTCTCTCCGTGGTACGAGAGCGTCCACCGGGGCCAGTCGGCCGCCTCACAGCGGATGACGACCGAGTTCGAGGAGTCGTTCGACACGATCGCCACCTGGATCAACGCGCCGAGTCGCCGCTGCGTCGCCACCTACCGCAACACGACCGAGGCGATCAACGCGGTGATGTACTCACTGCTCACCGAGTTCCGTGACGGCGACAACGTGGTCACGACCTTGATGGAGCACAACTCCAACTACGTGCCGTGGCACGCCCTGACCCACGAGGTGCTGCCCCGCCTGGATCGCCGCGTGGAGTGCCGGGTCGCGCGATTCGACCGCGACACCGGCGAGCTCGACCTCGAGCACCTGGCCAGGCTGGTCGACCACCGCACCAAGCTGGTGTGCGTGACCGGGGCGTCGAACTTCCTGGGCACCAAGCCGCCACTCGACCGGGTACGGCAGATCGCCGCCAGCAGCGGCTACCAGCGCCCCGAGGGGCCGAGCGGCTCGCTGGTCCTGGTCGACGCAGCGCAGCTGGCACCGACGAGCGTCATCGACGTGGCCGAGCTGGACGTCGACTACCTCGCCTTCTCCTTCCACAAGATCCTCGCGCCCTTCGGCGTCGGGGTCCTCTACGCGCGCGAGTCCCTCCAGGAGCGGTCACTGCCGTTTCTCTACGGCGGCGACATGATCGCGGAGGGCAAGCTCTCCCTCGGCCACGTGGAGTACAACCAGCTCCCGTGGAAGTTCGTTGCCGGGACCCCCAACGTGCTCGGGGTCATCGCCTCGGCCCAGGCACTCCGACTCCTGGTCGACCTGGCGCTGGAGCCGGCCGAGCCGTGGTTCGGCAACCCTCGACCGCTCCGACGGGCGGATGTGGGGTCGGCCATGCAGCTGGTCCATCGGCACGTGCGTGACCTCACCGACCGGGCGCTCGACCGGGCGCACGACATCCCGAACGTGAGGGTCTACGGCCCAAGTCCGGGGACGGAGCGGTCGCCGCTGGTGGCGTTCTCGGTCAGCGGCCAGGACCCGCGTGCGACCGCGTCCTCGCTGGACCAGCGCGGGGTCGAGGCCCGAGGAGGCTGCCACTGCGCGACCCTGGCCCATCTCGACCTGGGACTCTCGGCCAGCTGCCGGCTGAGCTTCGCGGCATACACCAGTGCGCGTGACGTCGAGCGCGCCTTCGACGCCCTGGAGCGTGTGGCGCGGTAGTCGATCTGGAGAAGAGGACCGTGCGCTCAGCGGTAGCTGACCTGCATCTCCTTGATGCCGTTGACCCATCCGTGGCGCAGCCGGCGCGGCTCGGCCTCGAGGTGGATGTCGGGCACGTAGTCGGCCAGCGCGTTGAAGATCAGCCGGATCTCCTGGCGGGCCAGGTTGGCGCCGATGCAGTAGTGCGCCCCATGCCCGCCGAACGCCAGGTGCGGGTTCGGGTCGCGGAGGATGTTGAAGGTGTGCGCGTCCTCGAAGACGTCCTCGTCGAAGTTGGCGCTGCTGTAGAAGAGCCCGACCCGCTGGCCGGCCTTCACCTGGACGTCGCCGACGATCGTGTCGTTGATGGCAGTGCGCTGGAAGACGATGATCGGGCTCGCCCAGCGGATGACCTCGTCGACCATGGAGGCAGGGCGCTCCTCGACCCACAGCTTCCACTGGTCGGGGTTGGTGAGGAACGCGTGCATGCCGTGGGTGATCGCGTTGCGGGTGGTCTCGTTGCCGGCGACGGCCAGCATCATCACGAAGTAGCCGAACTCGTCGTCGTTGAGGCCGCGGCCGTCCTTGTCGGCGTTGATCAGCTTGGTGATGATGTCGTCCTGCGGGTGCTTGCGACGTTCGTCGGCCATGCCCATCGCGTAGACGAGCAGCTCGGTCGCGGCCGCCTGCGGGTCACCCTGGAAGTCGGGGTCCTCGCTCGCCAGCATCGAGTTGGACCAGTGGAAGAGCTGCTTGCGATCCTCCATCGGTACGCCGATCAGCTCGGCGATCGCCTGGAGCGGGAGCTCGGCCGCGAGCTCCTCGACGAAGTCGCCCCGGCCCCGGGCCGCTGCCTCCTGGACGATCCGGTTGGCCCGCTCGGTCATGACCTCCTCGAGGGCGTTGATCGCCCGTGGCGTGAAGCCGCGCGAGATGATGTGACGGGTGCCGGTGTGCTCCGGCGGGTCCTGGTTGAGCAGGATCACGCGCTGGAGCTCCACGTCGTCGCGGGTGATCTCCCTGCCGTAGCGGATGATCGCGCCGTTCTCGGCCGACGACCAGTTCTTGCTGTCCTTGGAGACGGCCGCGACGTCGGCGTGCTTGGTCACCGCCCAGTAGCCGGTGCCGGCCTCGGGGGCGATCCCCGAGCGCGCCTCGGGCGCCTGCTCCACCCAGAACACGGGCGCCGTCGCCCGGAGCGCCGCGAACTGCTCGTGAGGGATCGCGTCCCAGTTGAGGTCCGGGTCGGTGAAGTCGAAGCCCTCGGGGAGGATGTCGGTGGTCACTCAGTGCTCCTTGCCGATGCTGCTGGGGTGGTTAGCGGTATGCGACCTGGAGGTCCTTGACCCCGTTGATCCAGCCGTGCCGCAGCCTGCGCGGCTCCCCGAGCTGCCGGATGTCGGGCGCGTGGTCGGCCAGGGCCTGGAAGATCAGGTTGACCTCCAGGCGGGCCAGGTTGGCCCCGATGCAGTAGTGCGCCCCGTGGCCGCCGAACGCCTGGTGCGGGTTGGGGTCGCGGGTGATGTCGAACCGGAACGGGTCGTCGAACACGTCCTCGTCGAAGTTCGCGCTGGCGTAGTAGAGGCCGACGCGGTCGCCCTTGGCGATCGGGACGCCGCCCACCTCGAGGTCGTTGAGTGCGGTGCGCTGGAAGACGGTGACCGGCGTCGCCCAGCGGATGATCTCGTCAGCCGCGGTCGCGGGCCGGGTCGCCTGGTAGAGCTCCCACTGGTCGGGGTTCTGGAAGAACGCATGCATGCCGTGGGAGATGGCGTTGCGCGTGGTCTCGTTGCCGGCCACCGCGAGCAGCACCATGAAGAAGCCGAACTCGTCGTCCGTGAGGCCTCTGTCGCCGTCCTCCCCGGCCAGCCCGACCTCCGCCGACACGAGCTTGGAGATGATGTCGTCCTGCGGGTGCTTGCGACGCTCCTCGGCGAGCCCCATGGAATAGGCCAGGATCTCCATGAAGGCGACTGCCTGGTCGCCCTCCACCTCCGGGTCGTCGTAGCTCATCATCTGGTTGGACCAGTCGAAGAGCTTGCCGCGGTCCTCGAGCGGGACGCCGAGCAGGTTCGCGATCGCCTGCAGCGGGAGCTCGGCGGCGACGTCCTCGACGAAGTTGCCCTCGCCGCGCTCGACCGCCGCCCTCACGATGTCTTGGGCGCGCTGCTCGAGGTCCTCGTGGAGCTGGGCGATCGCCCGCGGCGTGAACGCGCGGGAGACGATCTGGCGCAGCTTGGTGTGGTCGGGCGCGTCGTGGTTGATGAGCAGGAAGCGGGTGTTCTCGACACCATCACGGTCCATGTCGGGGCCGAACCGGATGATCACGCCGTCCTGGAACGCCGAGAAGTTGGCCGAGTCCTTGGAGACCGCTGCGACGTCGGCGTGCCTGGTCAGCGCCCAGTAGCCGGAGTGCTCAGGGAACCCCGCGCGCGCCTCGGCCGCCTGCTCGATGAACGAGACCGGAGCAGTTCGCCGCAGCCGGAGCAGCTGCTGGTGCGGCACGCCCTCCTGCATCACGTCGGGGTCCGTGGGGTCGAAGTCCAACGAGACGTCTGGTGCCGATGCCACAGGTGGAACCCCTCACGATTCTGAAACGTGTTCTAGTGGTCCACGCTACATACTCCCGGTAGGTAAAGGAAGGTCTTCCTTGCCCAAAACAAGAACGTGTTCTACTTTCTTGTCATGGGCAACCCCGTGATCATCGACGCCGTCCGGACGCCGCTCGGCAAGCGGAACGGCTGGCTGGCGGGGGTCCACCCGGCCGCCCTGCTGGGCTTCGCACAAGCCGAGGTGCTGCGTCGCGCGGGCGTCGACCCCGAGCTCGTCGACCAGGTGGTCGGCGGGTGCGTGACCCAGGCCGGCGAGCAGTCCAACGACATGGTCCGCCGGGCCTGGCTCTACGCCGGGCTCCCCCAGCACACCGGCGCCACCGCCGTCGACGCCCAGTGCGGCTCGGGGCAGCAGTCCGCGCACCTGGTGCACGACATGGTCGCCGCGGGCACCATCGATGTCGGCGTCGCCTGCGGGGTCGAGTCGATGTCCCGCATCCCGCTCGGCGCCAACGTCCCGCCCGGCACCGGCGACCCGCGCCCCGACGACTGGGCGATCGACATGCCCAACCAGTTCGAGGCCGCCGACCGGATCGCCGGCCACCGCGGGCTGACCCGCGACGACCTCGACGCGTTCGGGCTGGCCTCGCAGCAGAAGGCCCGGGTCGCGGTCGACGAGGGGCGGTTCAAGCGCGAGATCGCGGCCTACACCACCTCCGACGGTGTCGTCGACGCCGACCAGGGGCTGCGCGACACCACGCTCGAGGGGCTGCAGGGCCTCAACCCGGTCCTGCCCGACGGGCTGCACACCGCCGGCACGTCGTCGCAGATCTCCGACGGGGCGTCCGCGGTCCTCATCATGGACGAGGACAAGGCGCGTGCCCTCGGCCTCACACCGCGGGCCCGGATCAAGAACCACTGCCTGGTCGGCTCCGACCCCTACTACCACCTCGACGGTCCCGTCGAGGCCACCCAGAAGCTGCTCGACCGCACCGGGATGACGATCTCCGACTTCGACCTGTTCGAGGTCAACGAGGCCTTCGCCTCGGTCGTCCTGTCCTGGGCCGGACAGCACCGCGTCGACATGGACAGGGTCAACGTCAACGGCGGCGCGATCGCCCTCGGCCACCCCGTGGGCTCGACCGGCACCCGCCTCATCACGACCGCCCTGCACGAGCTCGAGCGGCGCGACCGGTCCACCGCCCTGATCTCGATGTGCGCCGGCGGCGCGATGGCCACCGGCACCGTGCTGGAGCGGGTCTAGTAGCGCGTCGCAGCTAATTCTTGGTCCTGGCGACGCCCGGGCACGCACTTCGCTGCGTTGGCGAAGCTCGACAGACGACCCGGTATGCCGTCGCTCCGCCGTCTTGCGATGCACGCACCCGGACGCCGCCAGACCACAAGCCTTAGCCGCGACCCGCTACTAGTCTCCTAGGGCTGAGCCTGCGGATCGACGTTCCCCTCCGTGACCACTCGAGCCGCGTCGGAGATCTGGTACTCGGCCGAGCCGGTGTCCTCCCCGGAGCCGAGCCGGACCACCACCGTGTCGCTGCGCGGGTCGACCAGCACCACCTGACCTCCGAGCCCCTGGGCCGCGAACAGCTCCTCGCGCGCCCGCGGCACGAGCTGGTCGGCGTGGCCCCCACCCGGGAGCTCGACGGAGCCCTTGCGATTGACCCACCACAGGAGGCCGTACGCCGCGTTGAGCGGCTGCGACGACTCCCCGACGGCCTGGCTCACCCAGGCCTCGGGGAGCAGCTGTCGGCCGTCCCACCTCCCGCCCTGGGCGAAGAGGGTGCCGAACCGCGCGAGATCGGGACACGTCGACTGGAGCCCGAAGAAGACGTTGGTGGAGTGGCCGCTGCCGTCGTCGGTCATCCGGGTGTGATCCATCCCCAGCGGCTCGAAGAGCCGCTGGCGGGCGAAGGTCGCCGGATCCGTGCCGGTGGCGCTGCGCAGGACGGCATCGAGGCTCTGCACGGCGGCGTTGTTGTAGACCCAGACCGTGTCCGGGTCCTCCTGCTGCTCCAGGCCCACGGCGTAGGTCGTCCGATCGGCGGCCGAGAGCAGGTCCTCGGAGTCACTCTGCACGCTCCAGAAGCGGCCACTGACGCCGGAGAGCAGCTGCCGCACCGTCACCCCCTCCGACGGTGTGTCCCGCCACTCGTCGATGTAGTCCGACGCGGGGTCGTCGATGGAGAGGTCGCCGTCCGCCTGCGCCAGGCCGATCAGGGTGCTGGTCACCGACTTGGTGACCGAGAAGACCTCCTGAGGGGTCTCGGCGCCGCCGCCGTTCCAGTAGCGCGCCAGGATCACCTTCCCCTGCCGCGCGACGAGGAAGCAGGTCGATCCGTACCCCGCCGCGTCCTCGGCCAGCTGGTCGAGGATCTCCGCGTCGAACCCGAGGTCGGACGGCGCGGCGGTCGGCAGCCCTCCGGAGTCCAGGGCCGAGCCGCCCGTCGTCGAGCCGGCGCAGGCGTCCAGTGACGCCGCGGCCAGCGCCATGGCAACCAGCACGGCGGCCCGGGCAACCACCCGGCTTCTCATGATCCGACGCTAGGCACCGCTTCGAGTCCGCGGGAGAGTCACAGGTCCGTCAGGACGCGGGTCGCAGGACCTCGGTGACCACCCGGGCGGCGTCCGCGAAGGTGTAGGCGCGCGACTCGGGGTCCCCCGGCACGCCCAGCCGCACCACCACGGTCTGCGACGCGGGGTCGACCAGCACCACCTGGCCGCCGAACCCGAGGGCGGCGTAGAGGTCTCCGGGCGCACCCGGCGCGAGCCGCCCGACCGTGTCGACGCCCGGGGGGAGCCCGGGGTTCGTCGGAGTCGAGCGGGCTGCGCAGCGGGCCCTTGCGGTTGACCCACCAGAGCAGGCCGTAGGCGGCGTTGAGCTGCTGCGAGGACCGGCCGGTCGCGTCTGCGACCCATGTCGCTCGGCACCAGCTGCGCGCCGTCCCAGACCCCGTCCTGGGCGAAGAGCGGCCGAACCGGGCGAGATCCGGGCAGGTCGACTGCATGCCGAAGAAGGCCTGGTCGAGTGGCCACTCCCGTCCTGGTCATCGGGGTGTGCTCCATCCCCAGCGGCGCGAGGAGCCGCTCCGGCGCGAAGTCCGCGGTCACCTGGCCGGTGGCCGCGTGCAGCACGGCGTCGAGGGTCTGGATGGCGGCGTTGTTGTAGGCCCACACCGTGCCGGGCTCGAACTGCTGCGTCAGCCCCACGGCGTACGCGGTCCGGTCCTGGGCGCGGATCAGCTCGCCGTAGTCGCTGTCCGGCGTCCAGTAGCGCCCGCTGTCGTTGGAGAGCAGGTTGCGCACGGTCACGCCCGCGGAGTCGGTCCCCCGCCACTGCCGTGATCCAGGTCGATGCCCGGCGCGTCGACCTGCGAGGGACCCGTCGGCCTGGGCGATGCCCACCAGGGTGCTGGTGACCGACTTGGTCACCGAGAAGACCTCCTGCGAGGAGTCCGGACCCGTGCCGTGCCAGTACCACTCCCCCAGCACGTGCCCGCGCTGGGCCACGAGGAAGCAGTTGGAGCCGGCGGCCTTCGCCTCGGCGGCCAGCCCGTCGAGCGCGGCCTCGTCGAACTGCGGTGGCTCGCCCTCGGGCGCCGCGCCGGGACCCGCGCTGGCCGCCGCGGACGTGGGCGAAGACGGGGTCGGGTCGGCCTCGGGTGATCCGGAGTCGCCGTCGCGGCAGCCGGCCAGCCCGGCCAGCAGCGCGACGCCTAGCAGCACTCCGATCCTCGCCCGCCGCCTCACCCGCGCAGCGTAGGGCCAGGGTGCTGTCAGGCGCCGTAGACCGGCTCGGGCGCCGGCGCCTCGGCCAGCAGCTCGCGCAGCGCGGAGCCGACGTCGGCCGCGTCCCAGCGCCGTCCGGCGTCGCGGGCGGGGCCGTGCGCCCAGCCGGTCTCGACGGTGATGCGTGCTGCCGTCGATCTCGATCACCCGGCCGGTGACGTCGCCGGCCTCCTCGGAGGCGAGCCAGGCGACGACCGGGGAGTTGTCCTCGGGCAGCGCCATCGGCCGAGGTGTCGAAGGCACCCTCGGTCATCCGGGTCCTCGCGACCGGCGCGATCGCGTTGACCGTGACGCCGTACGC
This sequence comes from uncultured Actinomycetota bacterium, assembly GCA_963793315.1. Classification (GTDB taxonomy): domain Bacteria; phylum Actinomycetota; class Actinomycetes; order Propionibacteriales; family Nocardioidaceae; genus Nocardioides. The sequence continues at coordinate 126,476 of CAWBZR010000017.1, forward strand.
GCCCCATCTCCTGGGCGGCGACGAGCGTGAGCCCGGCGATGCCGGCCTTGGCGGCGGAGTAGGTCGCCTGGCCGACCGAGCCCTGCAGCCCGGCGCCCGAGGAGGTGTTGACGACCCGGGCCGCACGCTGGCGGCCCTCCTTGCGACTCGGCGCGCCAGTAGGCGCCGGCGTGCCGCAGCGGCGCGAAGTGGCCCTTGAGGTGCACCCGGATGACGGCGTCCCACTCCTCCTCGGAGGTGTTGACGAGCATCCGGTCGCGGACGAAGCCGGCGTTGTTGACCAGGATGTCGAGGCCGCCGAAGGTGTCGATCGCCTGCTGCACCATCGCGGCGGCCTGCTCGAAGTCGGCCACGTCGGCGCCGTTGGCCACCGCCCGCCCGCCCGCGGCCTCGATCGCGGCGACGACCTCGTCGGCGGGCGCCTCGCCCGTCCCCTCACCGGAGCAGGGACGACGCCGTAGTCGTTGACGACGACGGCGGCGCCGTGCGCGGCCAGCTCGAGCGCGTGCGCCCGGCCGATCCCACGACCGGCTCCGGTGACGATCGCGACGCGACCCTCCAACAGGCCGTCATGAGGCTCTCGCTGGTCGAGCGCAGCGAGGAAGACGGGGGGCTCGCCCCCGCCGTGGCAGCGCGACCGCGCGCGCCGGAGACGTACGACGCCAGGTCGCTGGCGAGGAACACCGCGACGTTGCCGACCTCGCTCGGGCGGGCCATCCGGCCGAGCGGGATCGTGCGCTCGATCGCGGCCACCCCGGCGTCGCCGCCGTAGTGGTCGTCGGTCTGCTCGGTGCGGCACAGGCCGACGTCGATCGCGTTGACCCGGACCTTCGGCGCCCACTCCATCGCCAGCGACCGGTGAGCGAGTCGAGGCCGGCCTTCGCCGCGCCGTACGCCGCGGTGCCGGGTGCCGGCCGGGTGGCGGAGATCGAGGAGATGTTGACGATCGCACCGCCGCTCGTCCTGCTGCTGCATCACGGCGTTGGCGGCCTGGGCGACACAGCAGCGGCGCGAGCAGGTTGAGCCCGACGATCTTGTCGTGGAAGCGGGGCGACGCGTCGGCGGCCGCGGCGTACGGCGCCCCGCCGGCGTTGTTGACCAGGACGTCGAGCCGCCCGTGCGTCCGCGACGACCGCGTGCGACCAGGGCGTCGACCGCCTCGGCGTCGCGGACGTCGCAGACGTGCAGTGGTCCGGCGACGTCGACCTCGGAGCGGGAGCAGGTGACGACGCGGGCGCCCGCGGCGACGGAAGGCCTCGGTGATGCCGAGCCCGATACCGCGCGTGCCGCCGGTGACCAGCACGACCCGGCCCGACAGGTCGATCGTGAGCGACATGGCTGCTACCCTACCAAGCAAACGCTTGGTTTGTGCGACAGGAGGCCCCGTGCCCGTCACCAGTGAGCTGCGTCCGCGACGGCATCCGCGTCGTCACGATGGACGCCCCCCCGGTCAACGCGCTGCACCGTGCAGGGCTGGTTCGACGTCGCCGCCGCGCTCGACGAGGCCGTCGCGCCGACCCGGGACCAAGGTCGTGATCCTCCGCGCCGAGGGCAGGGGCTTCAACGCCGGCGTCGACATCAAGGAGATGCAGCACACCGCGGGCTTCGACGCGCTGCTCGGCGCCAACAGGGGCTGCTACGCGGCGTTCAAGGCGGTCTACGAGTGCGCGGTGCCGGTCGATCGCCGCGGTCAACGGCTTCTGCCTCGGCGGCGGGGTCGGCCTGGTCGGCAACTGCCGACATCGTCGTGGCCAGCGACGACGCCTACTTCGGCGTGCCCGAGGTCAAGCAGGGCGCCCTCGGCGCGGCCACGCACCTGGCCCGGCTGGTCCCCCAGCACCTGATGCGCACGCTCTACTTCACCGCCCGCACCGATCAAGGCCGCCGAGCTCGTCCAGCACGGCTCGGTCCTCGAGGTGGTGCCGCGCGACGAGCTGGACGACGCCGCGCTGCAGGTCGCCGCCGACATCGCCGCCAAGGACACCCGGGTGATCCGGGCCGCCAAGGAGGCGCTCAACGGGATCGACCCGGTCGACGTCAACAAGAGCTACCGGTTCGAGCAGGGCTTCACCTACGAGCTCAACCTGATGGGCGTCAGCGACGAGCTGCGCGACGACGTTCGCGGGCACGGACAAGGCCGAGCGGAAGGCGGACGAGTGACCAAGGGACCCCGCGACAAGCGGATGAGCATCGACGAGGTCGTCGCCGAGCTCGAGGACGGCATGACCATCGGCATCGGCGGCTGGGGTCCGCGGCGCAAGCCGATGGCGCTGGTCCGCGCGATCCTGCGCTCCGACCTCAAGGACCTCACGCTCGGTCAGCTGGGGCGGCGCCGACGTCGGCCTGCTCGGTCCGGGCCGGCAAGGTGCAAGCAAGCTGGTCTACGCGTTCGTCTCCCTCGACTCCGTGCCGCTGGAGCCGCAACTTCCAGCGGGCCCGCCAGGCAGGGCACCATCCCCGAGGTCGTCGAGCTCGACGAGGGGATGTTCCAGACCGGGCTGCGCGCCGCGGCCCAGCGGCTGCCGTTCCTGCCGATGCGCGCCGGGCTCGGCTCCGACGTGCTGGTCAACAACCCGCAGATCAAGACCGTCACCAGCCCGTACGCCGACGGCGCAGGAGCTGGTCGCGGTGCCCGCGCTCGAGCTCGACGTCGCCCTGGTGCACCTGAACCGCGCCGACCAGCACGGCAACGCGACCTACCTCGGACCGGACCCCTACTTCGACGACCTGTTCTGCATGGCCGCCGAGCGGGCCTACGTCTCGTGCGAGCAGGTCGTCGACACCGCCGGGCTGACCGTCGACGCGCCCGTCCAGCGGCTGCTGATCAACCGGATGATGGTCGACGGCGTCGTCGAGACCCCGAACGGCGCGCACTTCACCACCTGCACGCCCGACTACGAGCGCGACGAGAAGTTCCAGCGCGCCTACGCCGCGCCGCCGGCGGCACCGACGAGGAGTGGGCGGCGTTCGAGGAGCGGTTCCTCTCCGGCGACGAGGCGGCCTACCAGGCCGCGGTCGCGGCGTTACGCGGCGAGCGAGGTCGCGCCATGAGCGAGTGAGACCGACGTGACCCGACGCGGACGTCTGCGCCGCCGCCATCGCCGACGCCTTCGCCGACGACGGCGAGATCTTCGGCCAGCCCGATGGGGCTGCTGCCGACGCTCGGCGCGCGGCTGTGCCGGCTCACCTCCGAACCCCGACCTGGTGCATCTCCGACGGGGAGTCGCTGTTCCTGGCCGGCGTGCCTCCGCTGGGCTCGCCAAGGCCGACGTCGTGGAGGGCTGGATCCCGTTCCGCCGGGTCTTCGACGTCGTCGCCTACGGCAAGCGGCACGTGATGATGGGCGCGACCCAGATCGACCGGCACGGCAACCAGAACATCTCCGCGATCGGCGACTTCGACCGGCCCACGCGGCAGCTGCTCGGCGCCCGCGGCGCGCCGGGCAACACGGTCAACAACCGGACGTCCTACTGGGTGCCGCGGCACTCGCCCGCGCGTCTTCGTCGAGCAGGTCGACATCGTCTCCGGCGTCGGCCCGGCACGCGCCAAGGCCGCGGGCACCGGCGCCGCGCGCTACAACGACATCCACCGGATCGTCACCAACCTCGCGCGTCCTCGACGTCGGCGGCCCCGACGACACGCTGCGGCTGCGGTCGGTGCACCCGGGCGTCACCCTCGACGAGGTGCGGGAGGCGACCGGCTGCGACGATCGCGTCGACGGCGACGGCGACGTCCCCGAGACGCGCGCTGCCGACGGCCGGAGGAGCTGGTCCTGATCCGCGAGGTGCTCGACCCGAAGGGGCTGCGCTCACGGGAGGTCCCGCCAGGAGACGACGCGTGATCGAGCAGCTGCTGCAGCACGCCGCTCACCGAGCTGGTCGGCGTCCGCCACCCGGTCGTGCAGACCGGCATGGGCTGGGTCGTCCGGGCCGCGGCTGGTCAGCGGCACCGCGAACGCCGGCGGGCTCGGCATCCTGGCCAGCGCGACGATGACCTTCGACGAGCTCGAGCACGCGATCGTCGAGGTCAAGGGCCGCACCGACGAGCCCTTCGGGGTCAACCTGCGCGCCGACGCCGGTGACGCCGGCGAGCGCGTCGACCTGCTGATCCAGCACGGCGTCAAGGTGGCGTCGTTCGCGCTGGCGCCCGAAGCAGGAGCTGATCGCGAAGCTGAAGGACCACGGCATCGTCGTGATGCCCGTCCATCGGCGCGGCCAGGCACGCCGAGAAGGTCGCCGGCTGGGGTGCGGACGCGGTGATGGTCCAGGGCGGCGAGGGCGGCGGCCACACCGGCTCGGTGCCGACCACGCTGCTGCTGCCGACGGTGCTCGACGCCGTCGGACATCCCCGTCGTCGCGGCCGGTGGCTTCTTCGACGGACGCGGCCTCGCCGCGGCGCTGTCGTACGGCGCGGCCGGGCATCGGCATGGGCACGCGCTTCCTGCTCACCCAGGACTCCGCGGTGCCCGACGCGGTCAAGCAGCTCTACCTGGCCACCGACCTCACGGCACCGTGGTGACCGCCAAGGTCGACGGGATGCCGCACCGGATGCTGCGCACGACCTCGTCGAGGAGGTCGAGGAGACAGCCGGCTGCAAGCGGCTCGGTCCCGACCGCTACGCCGGACGCTCGGAGTTCAAGCGCGACAGCGGGATGAGCTGGGGCAGATCGCGCCGACGGCCGGGCGATGAAGAAGGCGCAGCGGGCGCACGCTGGTCGCAGATGACGCTCGCCGCCAACACCCCGACGATGCTCAAGGCCGGACTGGTCGAGGGCGACACCGGCGCCGGCGTCCTCGCCTCGCGGCCAGGTGGTCGGGCGTGCATCGACGACCTGCCCACCTGCGAGGAGCTCATCGACCGCATCGTCACGAGGCGGTCGACGAGCTGCGGCGCTCTTCCTCTTACGCGGTCTGACCGAAGAACGTCCGCAGGTCGTCGGCAACCAGCTCGGGAACCTCCAGCGCGGCGAAGTGACCGCCGCGCTGGAGCTCGCTCCAGTGCACGATGTTGGCGTTGTCGCGCTCGGCCAGCGGCCGGATCGTCTGGAAGTCGTCCTTGAAGACGGCCACCCCGATCCGGCCCTGGCTGACCACCGTGTCGCGCTGCGGGTGCGCCTCGGCGTAGTGGTAGCGCACCGCGGTGGCCGAGGTGTTGGTCAGCCAGTAGAGCGAGACCTGGGTCAGCACCTGCTCGGGGGAGACCAGGCTGGTGCCGTTGCCGAAGTTCTCGAACAGCTCGTTGTAGGCCAGCTGGCCCACCGGTGAGTCGGACAGGGCGGCGGCGATCGTCTGCGGCCGGGTGCCGTTCATGGAGTTGTAGCCGCCGACCGACTGGAACCAGCCCATGAACTCCAGGGCGGCGTACTCCTTCGGGCCGAAGCCCTCGAACTCGCTCGGGTCGCCGGAGGGGAACGAGAAGAGCTGCAGCACGTGCGCACCCAGGAAGCCCTCGGGGTCGAGGACGGCCAGCTCGCGGCCGACCATCGCGCCGCCGTCGCTGCCGTGGGCGCCGTACGACGAGTAGCCGAGCCGGCGCATCAGGGCGTCGTAGGTGCGGGCCACCCGGTCCATGGTCCAGCCGCCGTCGGCGACCGGGGTGCTGAAGCCGAAGCCGGGCATGGACGGGATCACGAGGTGGAAGGTCGATGGTCGGTAGCGGCGACCAGGTCGAGGAACTCGGCGAAGGAGCCCGGGTAGGTGTGCAGGAGGAGCAGCGGGGTCGCGTCCCCGGCGGCCGAGCGGACGTGCACGAAGTGGATCGTCTGGCCGTCGATCTCGGTGATGAAGTTGGGCACGGCGTTCATCCGGGTCTCCTGCGCGCGCCAGTCGAAGGACTTCCAGCGCTCGACCATGTCGCGCAGGTAGGACGTCGGGGTGCCGTAGGCCCAGTCGTCGCCCGGCGCGGACGCGGCGAAGCGGGTGCGGGCCAGGCGGCTCTGCAGGTCGTCGAGGTCGGCCTCGGGGATCGAGATGGTGAACGGCTGGATCTGGGTGTTCTCGGTGGTGGTCATGACCGCTACGCTAGAAGCGATTCAGGAACATTTCGTTCCTATATTTTTCCACGGTTTCGAAGAGTTCGATGGCGGACACGGCGGCCCGGATGCTGGCCCTGCTGGGCCTGCTCCAGGCGCGCTCCGACTGGTCCGGCGCCGAGCTCGCCGAGCGCCTCGGGGTGACGGACCGGACCATCCGCAACGACGTCGACCGGCTGCGCGGCCTGGGCTACCCGGTCGACGCCGTCCGCGGGCCGGGCGGCCGCTACCGGCTCGGGGTCGGCACCAAGCTGCCGCCGCTGCTGCTCGAGGAGGACGAGGCCGTGGCCGTCGCCGTCGGGCTGCGCGCGGGCACCGCGTGCGCGGGCATCGAGGAGACCAGCGCCCGGGCGCTGGCCAAGCTCGAGCACGTGCTCCCCCACCGGCTCCAGCGCAGGGTCAACGCGCTCCGCGATGCGGTGAGCGCCGGGCCGGAGAACACCGGCTCGAACGTCGACGACCCGGTCGTCGACCCGGCGCTGCTCTCCGAGGTGGCCGGGGCGGTGCGCGACCACGTCGAGCTGCGCTTCGACTACACGGCGCCGAGGACCAGCCGGCTCCAGCTCGAGCCCTACCGGCTGGTGAGCTGGCAGCGACGCTGGTTCGTGGTCGCCCGGGATGCGGGGACCGACAGCTGGGCGCCGTACCGGCTCGACTGGATGACGCTGCGCGCCCCGCCGGCCGCCGGTTCACCCCGCAGCCGCTGCCGGGCGAGGACTACACGGCGTTCGTGCTGCGCGAGGTGGCGTTCTCCGGGTGGGCCGTGCACGCCCGGATCGACGTGGACGCCCCGGCCGCGGACGTGCTCGCCCGGATCAACCCGACTGTCGGCGTGGTCGAGAGCGTGGACGAGGACCACTGCGTCCTGGTCACGGGCGCCGACAGCGTGGAGATGATCGCGGTCTACATCGGCCTGCTCGGCCTCGACTTCCATGTCACCGGGCCTCCGGAGCTGGTCGAGGCGGTGGCGGCTGTGGGCGATCGGTATCGCAGGGCGGTGCCTGACTGATACCACCGTTGGTATCATGATGGCATGGCCATGACTCTTCGACTCGAGCATGAGCTCGACGACGCCCTCACCGAGCGGGCTCGCAGGGAGGGCCGCTCCAAGCAGGAGGTGGCCCGCGCGGCGATCCGCGCCTACGTCGAGCATTACTCCAAGCGGGAGCTGCTGGACCTGGTCCTCGACACCGAGCTGCCGCGCTACCAGGAGGCTCTGGATCGGCTTGGTCAGTGATCCACCTCGACCTCGAGGACCTGCTGCACATCGCCACCCGCACTCTCGGACACGCACCTGAGGTCCGCGATCTCGGGCTGCTCGAGTCTGCCTGCGCGCGGCCTCTGACCACGGTCTTCGGGCAGGACGCCTACCCCACCCCCGAGACCAAGGCAGGAGCCCTGCTCCAGTCCCTCACGCGCAACCACGCACTCGTGGACGGCGACAAGCGGCTAGGGCTGGCCGCCTTGATGGCCTTCCTCGGTGTCAACGGCCATCGCCTGACCTGGTCCAACGACGAGGCCTGCGACTTCGTCATCGCCGTGGCCGCCGGGGAGCTCGGTGACGTGTCCGCCATCGCGCACGGCATCGGCGCCGCGATCGAGCCGCTGGACCGAGACTAGATCGACTTCTGGAACTCCAGCTGGCGGCCCACGGGGCGGTAGCCGATCGCCTCGTTGACGCCGATCATGTGGCCGTTCGACTCGGCGTTCCAGGTGCTGATCTCGGCGATCTGGGGCTGGATCTCGCGGAGCCAGAGGTTCAGGTCGGTCTTGAGCAGCAGGCCGAGCCTGTGGCCGCGGTGGCTGCTCACGACCGACGTGTCGTGCTGGTGGGCCAGGTGGGGTCGCTCCCCCTCGACGAGCACGACCGAGTGGCCGGCCTGCTCCCCGGTGTCGCGGTGCCGCACCAGGGTGCGGAACAGGTGGTGGCCACGGGCCAGCTGGCTGGTCTCGTAGGCGCGCATCCGGTCGGCGGTGAAGACCTCGTCCTCGATGTCGAGCTCGTCAGTGGGCGCATCGTTGATCGCGCTCGCCATCACGGCCAGCTCCTCGAGCTCGCCGTCGGGAGTGCGGCCCTCCCGGCGGACGAGCTCGTAGGTCGTCGCGGCGGCCGATGCCTCGGCGTGCAGCCGCTCGATCGCGGCCCAGTCCAGGTCGGCCAGCATCTGACGGCGGTTGATCGACGCGCTCTTCTGCTCGAACCCGTGTCGGGCCGCGAACCCGCGCGCGCCCTCGTCGTCCCAGCCGTCGATGCCGACCGACGGTCCGGCCGCGGGCACGGACCTCCTTGATCAGCTCGTCCAGCATCGCCGTGCCGTGGCCGCGGCGCCGGTGCTCGGGATGGACCTGCACGCCCAGCCAGGCCAGGTGCAGGTTGTCGTAGTCGGTGGTGGCGACCCGCCCGACCGCGACGGGCACCCCGTCGACCCGCCCGACGTACGGCGCCTCGACCTCGCCGTCCCAGCCGTGACGGAACCGGCCCTCCTCGCTGTGCAAGGTCGCCGGGTGCTCCCAGGGAGAGTCGGTGGCCCGGGTGGCGTTGACGACCTGGACGTACGCCGCCAGCTGGTCGGCGTCGTCGGGACCGAAGCGGGTGATCTCCATGGGCCCAATGTCACGGTGCGGCGAGGTGGGCGCCACCCAATAACTCCAGGGCGGGGGTTCGCTGGGCACTCACTCAGCGGGAGTTTGTGCGCGGCCCGTGCTTCCGCACTGCGCACTGTCGGTGGTCGATGTTTCACTTGTCACATGACAGCGCTCCCCCACACTCCTCACCCGGTCACCGCCGCCGTTGCCGGTGCCCGGACGGGGTTGGCGGAGGTGGCGGAGACCCAGCTGTGGTCGATGACCGACGACGAGGCGGCCAACACGCTGGCCGAGGTCGAGAACCTTGCGACCCAGGTCGAGGAGCTGCGGCTGCGGACCCTGGCTCGCCTCGACCGCAGCGAGGTCGCTGCTGCGTCGGCCGCGCCGAACACTTCCGCGTGGTACGCCGCCCGCCACCAGATCGGCCTCCGGACGGCTCGCCGCGACGTCTGGCTCGCGGGTCGCCTCGACGTTCACGAGACGACCCGCGCGGCGATGACGGCTGGCCTGGTCAGCGCCGAGCAGGCGCGGGTCATCGTGGCTACGATCGCAGAGCTGCCCTCGGACCTCGAGCCGGACGTCCTCACGCGCGCGGAGGAGCACCTGGTCGCCGAGGCCGCGCACCACGACCCCGCGAGGCTGCGGATCCTCGGGCGTCGGATCCTCGAGCTCGTCGCTCCCGACGTGGCCGATGCCCACGAGGCCGCCATCCTCGAGAGGGAGGAGCGAGCTGCGGCGGCGACGACCCGACTCACCTACTGGGACGACGGCCACGGCGGACTTCAGGGTCGCTTCGCTGTCGGAGATGTCGTCACCGCCGCCATGTTCAAGAAGGCGCTGCTCGCGTTCGCCTCCCGCAAGCATCGCGCGGCCAAGGGGCCGCTCGGCGAGCCGAAGCCGACGCCCCAGCTGCTCGGCGAGGCCTTCGCCGAGATGATCCAGCGCTTCCCTGTCAAGAAGCTCCCCAGGGCCGGCGGCCTCAACGCCACCGTCGTCGTACTGATGCCGCTCGACACGCTGATGGGCGGCTTGAAGGCGGCCCACCTCGACACCGGCGAGGCGATCTCACCCGGGGCCGCCCGCCAGCTTGCGTGTGAGTCCCTCATCATCCCGGCCGTGCTCGGAGGCAAGTCAGAGGTCCTCGACCTCGGCCGCGGACGCCGTTTCCACAGCTCGCCACAGCGACTCAAGGCGCGTATCGAGCACCGCGGTTGCGCCGTCGACGGCTGCGATCGCCGCGGCATCCACATGCACCATCCCACCCGCTGGGCTGACGGCGGCACAACGGACTCCGACGGCATCCCCCTGTGCCCCTGGCACCACCACCGAGCCCACGACAGCCGCTACCGGATGACTCGACTATCCACCGGCACCTTCACCTTCCACCGCCGCACGTAAGCCGACCACGAAGGATTCGTGAGCTTCCTGGCCTATGCCCTGAGCGTGGATGCGTTTCTCCGCGGGCCTGGATTAGATGACGAGGGATCGCGCTCTGAGATGTCGAGTGTCCGCCTCGTCGCAGTGGGCACGCATCGGCCGAAAGTCGGAAGCGAGGAGTGGCGCGTCACTTCGCCGCGTATGGCTCGGCTCGGCCCTCCGGGTCTAACCGCGGTCCGTGCGCTGATCAGTCGGCGATCGAGCCGTGGACGTTCCGAACCGCCAGAGGGTGCGCAAGGCCGCGGTGTCTCCCTTGCGGTGGAACGCAACGGCGGCCGCCAACTCCCAGGGCAGGTCACCCGCCTGGCCGCCGACGCCCCCTCGAGGCGGCGGCGAACTCCTGCGCGGTCAGGGAGCGGCCCCCTCGACGACCGACGGCCGCCACCCCACAGAGGGTGGCGGCCGCCGTGCGGTCGTGGATCAGGTCAGCTGACCGTCAGTGCCGTGTCGTCGACGACGAACGACGTCTGCAGCGAGCTGTCCTCGGTGCCGGTGAAGCTGATCGTCACCGTCTGCCCCGCGAGCGAGGAGACGTTGAACGACTTCTGCGCGTACCCCGAGGCCTTGTTGAGGTTGGAGTACGTCGCCAGCGTGGTCGAGCCCGCCTTCACGATCAGCTTGTCGTACTGCGTCGAGCTCGTGGTCTCGGCGGAGTCGATGTGGAGCCAGAAGGTGAGGGTCGCCGTGCAGCCGGCCGGGATGGTGACCGACTGGCTGAGCGTGTCGGTGTGGGTCCTGCCGTAGCCGTCCATCCACGCCTTCCACGAACCGGCGTGCGCGGCCTGGCTGGCCGAGCCGTCGATCACGCCTGCGGAGGCCGACCACGGTGCCGCCGTACCGGTCTCGAAGCCGGGGTTGCCGAGCTTCTGGCCGGGCGACGAGCAGCCGCCGCCACCGCCACCGGAGACGGTGAAGGTGAACGTCGCCGAGCCCGAGCCGCCACTGGCCGCTGTCGCCGTGACCGTGGCGTTGTAGGTGCCAGCCGTGGTGGGCGTGCCCGACACGGTGCCGGACGACGAGACCGAGACGCCCGGCGGGAGGCCGGTGCCGGTCCAGGTGTAGGGCGCGGTGCCGCCCGACGCAGACAGGGTGAACGACGAGATCGCCGTGCCGACCGTGCCCGACTTGGAGCCCGGGTTGGTGACGGTCACGCCGCCGGTGGCCGAGCAGGTCGGGTCGGCGGACTGCGCCGGCACCGAGACCGCGTCCCACGCCGCCTTGACGGTGTTGAACTCGGTGCAGCTGCCCGGGAACAGGCTCTTGGCCGCGGTGAGCGTCCAGGTGCGGTACTTCAGGTACGACGACGACGAGGTCTTGAGCAGCATCGCGTTGTACATGATCTGCTGGGCCTTCTGGACACCGATGCCGGTGACCGAGGAGCCGTTGCAGGTCGGGCTGGTCGGGTTGCCGCCGCCGGGGTTGGAGCCCATGGCCATCAGGTAGTACCAGTGGTTGCCGGGACCGGCCGCCGCGTGCACCTCCTGGTTGGGGATCGAGCTCGAGTAGCAGTTCGAGTCGCCCACCGCCGAGGGGTTGTACATCACCCGGATCGGGCCCTGGCCGACCAGGTTGATCTCTTCACCCACGGTGAAGTCGGGCACGTCGGCCGGGTTGTTCGCGAAGTACTCCGTCGCCGCACCGAAGGTGTCACCCACGAACTCCTGGGTGCCGCCGCCGGAGATGCCGCCGGGGGTCTTGTCGTCCACGCCGTGGCCGAACTCGTGGGCCACCACGTCGAGCGAGCCGATCCACTTGCCGCCGCTCTGGGTGTGGCCGATCTGCACCTGGGTGCCGTCGTAGTAGGCGTTGACGTCGTTGAGGCCGACCCGGATCGGCACCCAGCCGCCCGAGCCGTTCATGCCGTTGCGGCCCAGCCAGGACGACATCATCTGCCGCATCTTCTCGGCCGAGTAGAAGGCGTCGACACAGCCGGTCTCGCGGTCCGTCGCGCTGCCGTTGCCCCACACGTCGTCGGTGCCGGTGAACGTCGCGTTGCCGGAGGAGTTCTGGCACTTCAGGGTGGTGGCGTTGCTGTTGGTCATCGAGTACGACGAGCCCGAGCCGCTGGTGGGGATCGTGACGGTGCCCTCCCAGTTGCCGTTGCCGGTGCCCTCGAGGACGTGCTCCTTGGTGGTCAGCACATGACCGGTGCGCGCGTCGACGTAGACCGTGAGGCGGGAGGCCTCGCCGTGCTTGCGGCCCGTCACCCAGGTCTCCCAGGCCAGCCGGGAGCGCTTGGTCTGCAGCACCACGAGGCGGGACTTGCCGAGCGTGGCGTGCCGCAGGCGGTGCCGGCTGGTCGCCCGGGCCGACGTCCGGGAGACGGTCGCCTTCACGGAGCGGAGCTTGACCTTGCGGGTCTGCGCGACACTGGTCGCCAGGATCTTGCCCCGGTCGTCGGTGGACACCACGAAGTCACCGCCGACCACGGGGATGCCGCGGTAGGTGCGCTCGTAGGGGACGTAGTTGAGCCCCATGGAGCTCAGGACCTTGCCGGCCTTGAACGCGTCGTGCTTGCCGGCCTTCAGGACCTCCGGCTTGCTCTGGACCAGCCGGTCCGCCGACGCCGCCGCGGCGCCGAGGCCGCCGGGCGGGGCCGGCTTGGCTGCCGCTCCCTGCGATGGTGCTGTCCGACTGGAGTCGTGCAGCGGCGCGGCCGTGGCACCGGTGGGTGCCAGCACGGCCAGTGCCGCTGTGAGCGCGAACGAAGCGCTCCCGATGACGAGTCTTCTCACCCGAGAATCTCCTTGTGAAGGGCTCGATCGAGCCTCTGGATGAAACGTTGCCTGGGTCCAGGCACGGCGCTGCTCGGGTGGCGGACCGCCCGAGAAGATCCGCGCTGAATGTCCACCCGCGCAACATCTGCGGTCAACGGATGCACTTTGCGAAAAGGTGCACTGCGAAGTTCTGCAAAAGTGCGCCTGACAGGTGGCGTGCATGCAAGGCAGAGCCACCGCCGAACCATTTCGCCCGCTCGAAGCGTGGTGATGGATGGAGGACCATCGTCACTGAGGGTCCCGTCCGCGAGGGAGGCGACATGCGGCAGACGAGCGATGTCACCGCCTTCAGCGGGTTCGTCGAGGCGCGCTCCGCCTCGCTGTTCCGCGCGGCGTACCTGATGGTCGGTGACCACCAGCTCGCCCAGGACCTGCTGCAGGAGGCGCTGGTCAAGACCCTGGTCGCGTGGCCACGGCTGCGCGACCGGGACAACGTCGAGGCCTACACCCGCCGGATCATCGTCACGACGTCGATCTCGTGGCGGCGGCGTCGGTCCTTCCACGAGCGGCCGACCGAGAGGCTGCCCGAAGCGGTCGGCCCGGACCCGGCCGAGGTGACGGTCACCCACGACGCTGTGGTCAGTGCACTGCTCACCGTGCCGCCGCGCCAGCGGGCCGCCATCGTGCTGCGCTACTACCAGGACCTCACCGAGGCACAGACCGCCGAGGCCATGGGCTGCTCGGTGGGCGCCGTCAAGAGCCAGACGTCGGCAGGACTGAAGCGGCTGCGGGACTCGCTCGGACGCAGCTTCGGCGACGGAGCAACGACGGAACGGGAGACGACGGCATGAGCGACACCCTGGGTGACCTGCTCCGCCGCAGCGCCGACGCGATCGCCGAGCCACGTGTCGACGTGGCCGGACTCGTGGCCCGCGCCGAGCGCCTGCAGCGGCGACGCCGGCTCGCCATCGGCTCGACGACCGCGGGCCTCGTCGCGGCGATCGTGGCGGGTGTCTTCGCGGTGCGGGGCGGCCAGCCCCGCGAGCTCGCACCGGCACCATCGCCCTCTCGGTCCCCCTCCCCTCCGAGTAGCGTGGCCGTGGATCCGACCGGGTCCCGCCCCCTCGTGTACGCCGAGGGATCGACCGTCCACGTCGGGGACGAGACCTTCGACGCGGGCGGGACCGTCGTGTTCCTCGACGCCACGGACGACGGCGTGGTGTTCATGACGGGCTGCTCCTGGCCACGGCCCGCCTGCACTGAGGACACCGACGACGACTGGTCCAGCGACACGCTGTGGTTCAACGACGGGTCCACCACGGTCGCCATCGGACGCGCGCCGACCGAGCACATCGGCGTGTTCGAGGTGACCGCGGCCAACCCCGGCTCACTGGTCGTCTGGGCGGACGCCACGAGCCGGAAGGGTGCGTGGGTGCGTCGGTTCGTGGCCTACGACACCTCGCGGCGCGAAGTCGTGGCTCAGGTGCCCTACACGGGCGTCTACAACACGGTCCTGCACGTCGACGACCGTCACATCTTCTACAACCCCGACACCGGCAGCCCGGGCTGCTGGGTCATCGACATCCAGAGGTGCGACGCCCCCCACCTGCTGAGCTACGACCTGGAGGCCGGAACCACCGAGCGGATCACGCAAGGAGCTCTCGAGAACGTGATGCGCACCCGACCTCGCATCTTCGTGTTGGCGGAGCCCCGTGGCGACACCGGTTCGGTGTTCACGGCCCGCCGGATGGTGCGCTTCAACCAGGTCGGCCGTCGACTGCAGGCGGTGGACTCGAACGGCGACCCGACCGCCGTCACGCTCACCACGGGCGAGGTCGTCGCCCTGCGGCTCCCGGATGGGTACCAGGCCCCTGGGGACGAGATGCCGGTAGTGCAGTGGCTCGACGACGACCACGTCGTGCTGTTTCCCAACCAGGGCGGAGGCGACGCTCCCGACCACGTGGGTGACCTTCTGCGGTGCCGGTTGCCCGACGGGGTGTGCCGCCTCGTCGTCCCCGCGTCGTCGACGACGTACCGCGCCCCGGGCTGACGTCCGAACCCAGAAGCCTGGTCCGAGTGTGCCGAACAAGGGCGTGGATGCCAGCGTCGCGAGAGTCGTGCGATGGCGCGACGTCGTCCCGAAGGCAGGCTGGGCGACTTTCGAGGCGCGGCGACAAAGCCAGTGTGCGGCTGTCGCGGCGCTGGCGCCGCGTCATTTCCAGCACGCTCCTAGCTAGTAGCGCGTCGCAGCTAATTCTTGGTCCTGGCGACGCCCGGGCACGCACTTCGCTGCGTTGGCGAAGCTCGACAGACGACCCGGTATGCCGTCGCTCCGCCGTCTTGCGATGCACGCACCCGGACGCCGCCAGACCACAAGCCTTAGCCGCGACCCGCTACTAGAGCCGCTCGATGATCGTGACGTTGGCCTGGCCGCCGCCCTCGCACATGGTCTGCAGGCCGTAGCGGCCGCCGGTCCGCTCGAGCTCGTGGAGCAGGGTCGCCATGATGCGGGTGCCGGTGGCCCCGATCGGGTGGCCCAGCGCAATGCCGCCGCCGTTGACGTTGACCTTGTCGTGCGGGACGCCTGTCTCCTTCATCCACGCGAGCACCACGGAGGCGAACGCCTCGTTGCACTCGAAGAGGTCGATGTCGTCGACCGTGAGGCCGGTCTTCGCGAAGGCACGCTCGGTGGCCCGGATCGGCCCGGTGAGCATCCAGACCGGGTCGTCGCCGGTGACCGAGAGGTGGTGGATCCGGGCGCGTGGCGTGAGGCCGTGGTCGGTGAGAGCCTGCTCCGAGGCGATCAGGAGCGCGGACGACGCATCGCAGATCTGCGACGCGACCGCGGCGGTGATCCGGCCCCCGGGGGCGAGCGGCTCGAGGCCGGCCATCTTCTCCAGGGAGGTCTCACGGGGGCACTGGTCGGTGCCGAAGTCACCGACGGCAACGACCTCCGTGTCGAACCGTCCCTCGGCGATCGCGGTCCGGGCCCGCTCGTGCGAGGCCAGTGCGAACTCCTCCATGTCCTCCCTGGAGATGTCCCACTTCTCGGCGATCATCTCCGCCGAGCGGAACTGGCTGACCTCCTGGTCGCCGTACCTCGCCCGCCAGCCGGGTGACTCGGCGAACGGCGTGGAGAAGCCGTACTGCTGGCCGACCAGCATCGCGGCCGAGATGGGGATGGCGCTCATGTTCTGCACGCCGCCGGCGACGACCAGGTCCTGAGTGCCGGACATGACGCCCTGCGCGGCGAAGTGCACCGCCTGCTGCGAGGAGCCGCACTGCCGGTCGATGGTCACGCCCGGCACGTGGTCGGGCAGCCCGGCCACCAGCCACGCGGTGCGGGCGACGTCGCCGGCCTGCGAGCCGATGGTGTCGCAGCAGCCGAGGATGACGTCGTCGACGGCGGCGGGGTCGATGCCGGTGCGGCCCACGAGGGCCGCGATGGTGTGCGCGGCGAGATCGGCGGAGTGGACGCCGGCGAGCGCACCCCCGCGCTTGCCGACCGGGGTCCGGACGGCGTCGACGATGAAGGCCTGGTTGGCGCTAGGCACTGGTGATCCCCTCCAGCAGGATGCGGACGTACTGGTCCGCGACGGTCGTGGCCGAGAGCGAGCCGCCCGGGCGATACCAGTTGACCGCGACCCAGACGGTGTCGCGGATGAAGCGGTAGACGAGGTCGAGGTCGAGGCCCTCGCGGAGCACGCCGGCCCGCATCGCCTCGCGGAGCAGGGTCATCCAGACCTCGCGCGACTGGGCGTGCCGCTCCGCGAGGTAGCCGAAGCCGGCCAGTGTGCTCAGGTACGCCGCGTCGTTCTGGAAGATCGCGACCTCGCTGTGGTGCCGGTCGATGGCGTCGAACGAGACCCGGATGGCCTGCTCGAGCTTGGCGCGCGGGTCGGCGTCGCTGGCCAGGATCTCGTCGTACTGGCCGAACAGCTCCTCCTGGAACGACGACAGGATCTCGTCGACCATCGACTCCTTGGAGTCGAAGTGGTGGTAGAGGCTGCCGGACAGGATGCCCGCCTCGTCGGCGATGTCGCGGACCGTGGTGTTGCGGAACCCCTTCTCGGCGAAGAGCCTTGCGGTGATGGCGAGCAGCTCGTCGCGGCGGCTCTCGGGGCGGCTGGTCGGTTCGACGGTCATGGCTCGACTCCTCAGGCCTGCTGGCTGCTCACGGCGACGACCTCGCCGGTCATGTACGACGCGTAGTCGCTGGCGAGGAAGACCATCACGTTGGCGACCTCCCACGGCTCGGCGGCCCGGCCGAAGGCCTCGCGCTGCTTGAGCTCGGCCAGCAGCTCGTCGGAGGTGACCTTGGCCAGGAACGGGTGCATCGCGAGGCTCGGGCTCACCGCGTTGACGCGGATGCCGTGCGGCGCGAGGTCGACGGCCGCGCAGCGGGTCAGCGCCATCACGCCGGCCTTGGCGGCGGCGTAGTGGGCCTGGCCCTCCTGGGCACGCCAGCCGATCACCGAGGCGTTGTTGACGATCACGCCGTTCGTGCCTGACGACACGAACCGCTGGCCGGCCGCGCGCACGCAGCGGAAGGTGCCGGTCAGCGTGATGTCGAGGACCTTCGACCACTGGTCGTCGGTCATCTCGAGGATGCCCGCGGTGCCGCCGAGGCCGGCGTTGTTGATCATGATGTCGACGCCGCCGAGCTCGTCGGCCGCGTCCAGCAGCGCCCCGACCTGTGCGTCGTCGGTGACGTCGCAGACCAGCTGGCGCACCCGCTCGGCACCGAACTCCGCGGCCAGCGCCTCCTCGGCCTCGGCCAGCCGGCGCTCGTGGGTGTCACTGAAGACCACCGCCTTCGCACCCTCCTCGAGCGCGCGGCGGGTGACGGCGGCACCTATGCCCGCCCCGGCCGCGGCCGTCACCACGACGACCTTGCCGGCCAGCAGGTCGTGGCCCGGCACGTAGTCGGGGACGGGTTGCTCGGGTCGGTGGCTGCTCATGCGGTGCCCTTCGGCTCACGGGGGAGGCCGAGCACGCGTTCGGCCAGGATGTTGCGCTGCACCTCGTCGCTGCCGCCGTAGATCGTGTCCGAGCGCGAGAAGAGGAACAGGCGCTGCCAGTCGTCGAGCACGCACTTCATGGACTCCGTCGGCGCGCTCTCGGCCAGCAGGCCGTCGAGGCCGCGGACGTCCATGGCCACCTCGCCCAGCCGCTTGTGCCAGTTGGCCCAGACCAGCTTGAAGATCGACGCCGCTCCCCCGCCCGCCGACGAGTCGTCGCCTGCGGTGACCGCGGAGAGCGATCTCAGCGCGGTGAACCGCATGACCTCGAGCTCGGCCTTGAGCCCGGCCAGCCGGTCGCGGAGCACCGGGTCGCCGATCGTGCCGTTGTCCCTGGCCAGGGCGACCACCCGGCCGAGCTCGCGGGTGAAGCCGACCAGCTGGGCCAGGATCGAGACCCCGCGCTCGAAGCCGAGCAGCCCCATCGCCACCCGCCAGCCGTCGCCGGGGTCGCCGACGACCAGGTCGGCCGACGTGCGGGCGCCGGTCAGGAACACCTCGTTGAACTCCGACCCGCCGGTCAGCTGCTCGATCGGCCGGACCTCCACGCCGTCCTGGTCGATCGGCACCAGCAGGAACGACAGCCCGTGGTGTCGCTCCGAGCCGGGCTCGGAGCGGGCGAGCACGAAGAGCCACTGACTGAAGTGGGCGTTGGACGTCCAGACCTTCTGGCCGTCGAGCACCCACTCGCCGCTGTCGAGCCTCGCCTTGGTCTGCACGTTGGCCAGGTCGGAGCCGGCACCTGGCTCGGAGTAGCCCTGCGCCCACAGCTCCTCGACGGCGAGGATCTTCGGCAGGAACCGCGCCTGCTGCTCCGGGGTGCCGAATGCCATCAGCGTCGGCCCGAGCAGCTCCTCGCCGAGGTGGTTGACCCGCACCGGGGCGTCGGACCGCGCGTACTCCTCGTGGAAGATCACCTGCTGCCACAGGCTCAGGCCGCGGCCGCCGTGCTCCGTCGGCCAGCCGACGCCGGTCCAGCCATGGGCGGCGAGGTGCCGGTTCCAGGCCAGCCGCTCCGGGATGCCCTCGTGGTCCTTGCCCGGGCCGCCCAGCCCCTTGACCGCCGCGAACTCGCCGGTCAGGTTGTCCTCGAGCCACGCGCGGATCTCGGCGCGGAACGCCTCGTCCTCGACGCTGTAGCTCAGGTCCACGTTTGGTACTCTACCAAGCAAATGCTTGGTCAAGACACTCTGCCTGCTCTGCTCCGCGCCGCCGCGGACCGGTTCGGCGACCACCCGGCCTACGTCGAGGCCGGCGAGGGACGACCCGGCGAGGGGCCTGGCGGGGGACAGCGCAGCACGGTCTCCTACACCGACCTGCACAAGCTCGTGGAGATGACCGCGGGTGAGTACGTCCACCGCGGTGTGCGACCCGGTGACCGGGTCGTCCTCTGGGGTCCCAACAGCATCGACTGGGCGGTGGCGGCCCTGGCGGTGTCCTACGCCGGCGCCGTGCTGGTCCCGGTCAACTCGCGCTACGTCGGTCCCGAGGTCGCCGACGTGGTCGCGCGCACCCACGCCGCCCTCGTCGTCGTCCACGACGGCTTCCTGGGCCGCGACCAGCTGCGCGAGCTGGCCGACGCCGGCGTCGCCGGGCACGTCGTCACCCTCCAGGACGTCGCCGGCCGGGGCGCGTGGCGGCCCTACCCGCCGGAGGGCGCTCTCCCTCAGGTCGCCTCCGACGATCTCGCGGACATCCTCTTCACCTCGGGCACCACCGGCCGCTCCAAGGGCGCGATGAGCGCGCACCGCCAGACCATCGGCGTCGCGCGGGCCTGGGCCGAGCTGGGCGGGGTGCGCCGGGACGACCGCTACCTCGTGGTCAACCCGTTCTTCCACTCCTTCGGCTACAAGATCGGCATCGTCGTGGGGCTGCTGACCGGGTGCACGCTCTACCCGGTGGCGACCTTCGACGTCGACGAGACGATGCGGCTGATCGAGTCGGAGCAGATCACCGTCTTCCCGGGGGCACCGACGCTCTACCAGTCGCTGCTCAATGCCCCCGGTCGCGCCGAACGAGACCTGTCCTCGCTGCGGCTGGCGGTCACCGGCGCGGCCGTCGTGCCCGTGGTGCTGATCGAGAAGATGCGGGACGAGCTGGAGATCGACCAGGTGGTGACGGCGTTCGGCATGACCGAGGCGGTCGTGGTGACGATGTGCCGCGAGGGCGACTCGGCCGAGACCGTGGCCACGACCAACGGGCGCGCGATCCCCGGAATGGAGACCCGGATCGCCGACAACGGCGAGCTGCTCGTGCGCGGCGACCACGTGATGCTCGGCTACCTCGACGATCCCGAGGCCACCCGCGAGGCGATCGACGAGGACGGCTGGCTGCACACCGGCGACATCGGCTCGCTCGACGACGGGGGCAACCTCACGATCACCGACCGGCTCAAGGACATGTACATCTCCGGCGGCTTCAACGTCTATCCCGCCGAGGTCGAGCAGGCCCTCGCCCGGCTCGACGGCGTCGCCGACGTGGCGGTGGTCGGCGTGGCGGACGAGCGGATGGGTGAGGTCGGCAAGGCGTACGTCGTGGGCACCGTCACCCCCGAGGACGTCATCGCCTACGCGAGGGAGAAGCTGGCGAACTTCAAGGTGCCTCGGCAGGTCGAGCTGGTGGAGTCGCTCCCCCGCAACCTCTCCGGCAAGGTGCTCAAGACCGAACTCCGAGGGACCTGATGGACCTGACCCTGTCCGAGAGCGAGCTGGCCTTCCAGGCGGAGGCAGGCGAGTGGCTGGCGGCCCACGTGCCGGCCGAGCCGCTGCCGTCGATGGACACCGCCGACGGGTGGGCGCTGCACCAGGCGTGGGAGGCGAAGCTGGCCGAGGCGCGCTGGTCGGTCGTCTCGTGGCCGCGGGACTACCACGGACGCGAGGCGTCGCTGGTCGAGTGGGTGGTCTTCGAAGAGGAGTACTACCGCGCCGGTGCGCCCGGCCGGGTCTCCCAGAACGGCATCTTCCTGCTGGCGCCGATCATCTTCGACCACGGCACCCAGGAGCAGCAGGACCGATTCCTGCCGTCGATGGCGACCGGTGAGCAGATCTGGGCGCAGTGCTGGTCCGAGCCCGAGGCCGGCTCCGACCTGGCCTCGCTCACCTCGACCGCGCGGCGGGACGACGAGCGCGGCGGCTGGCTGCTCAACGGCCAGAAGACCTGGTCGTCCCGCGCGACGTTCGCGCACTGGGGGTTCGGGCTGTTCCGCTCCGACCCGTCCGCTGAACGACACCACGGCCTGACCTACTTCCTGTTCCCGCTCGACGCGGCCGGCGTCACGGTGCGGCCGATCGCCCAGCTCGACGGCGAGGCGGGCTTCGCCGAGGTGTTCTTCGAGGACGTGTTCGTCCCCGACTCCGACGTGCTGGGCGGCGTCGGCGACGGCTGGTCGGTCGCCATGTCGACCGCCGGCAACGAGCGCGGGCTGTCGCTCCGCTCCCCCGGCCGGTTCTGCGCCGCGGCCGACCGGCTGGTCGCGCTCTATCGCTCGGCACCCGACCCGCGGATGGCCGACGACGTGGTGGACGCGTGGCTCAAGGCGCAGGCCTACCGCTTCTACACGTGGGGCACGGTCACCCGACTAGCCGAGGGTGGCGACATGGGCGCGGCCGGCTCGGTCAACAAGGTCTTCTGGTCAGAGCTCGACATCGCGCTCCACGAGACAGCGCTGGACCTGCTCGGCCCCGCCGCCGAGCTCGCGTCGCCGTGGCTCGACGGCTACACGTTCTCGCTCGCCGGCCCGATCTATGCCGGCACCAACGAGGTGCAGCGCAACATCGTCGCCGAGCGGATCCTCGGGTTGCCGCGAGAGCCCAAGGGGCTCAGCGGTCAGAAGGGGAGTCGATGAGGTTCGAGCTCACCGACGACCAGCGCGACTTCGCGGCCTCCCTCGAGCGTCTCCTCGCCGGCACCGACACCGCGAAGGTGGCCCGAGCCTGGGCGGACGGCGACCACGAGCCGGGGGTGAAGCTCTGGTCCCGCCTCGCCGAGCAGGGCGTCACCATGCTGGCGACCGAAGCGACTCCCGTCGAGGTCTGCATCGCCTTCGAGGCGCTGGGCCGGCACGCCGCGCCCGGCCCGTGGGTGGAGTCCGCGGCGTACCTCCCGGCGGCCCTCGGCCGCGAGATCGAGGGGATCGCAACGGTCGCCGTACCACCGCACGTGCCACTGGCACTCGACGCGGACGTCGCCGACAAGGTGTACGTCGGGACCGCGCCCGTCGCCTCCGTCGGTGAGCTGCGCACGTCGGTCGACCGGACCCGGCGACTGTTCGAGGTCGGGGGTGACCCGGTGCCCTGGGACGCGGCGTTCGACGCCGCGGTGCTCGCCGTGTCCGCCCAGCTACTCGGCGCCGGCGAGCGGGTCCTGGCCGACAGCGTGGCCTACGTCAAGCAACGCAGGCAGTTCGGCCGCGAGATCGGCAGCTACCAGGCGATCAAGCACGCGCTCGCCGATGTCCGCATCGCGCTGGACTTCGCGAGGCCGCTCGTCTTCGCCGCCGCCCTCGGCGAGATCTCACCGAGCGCGGCCAAGGTCGCGGCGGGCGACGCGGCCTACCTCGCCTCGCGGACCGGGCTCCAGGTGCACGGCGCCATCGGCTACACCGCCGAGCTCGACCTCAGCATCTGGCTCACCAAGATCCGGGCGCTCGTCTCCGCCTGGGGCACAGCTGCCGTCCACCGGGCCCGCCTCCTGGAAGAGCTCGGCTGATGGAGGTCGCGTTCTCCGAGGAGCAGCAGGAGCTGGCCACGACGGTCCGCTCGCTGCTGGGCAAGCGCGCCGACTCGGCCGCGGTCCGGGCCGCCATGTCCTCCGAGACCGGCTACGACGAGCCGCTCTGGCAGACCCTGTGCGAGCAGATCGGGGTGGCCGCGCTGGCGATCTCCGACGAGTACGACGGTGTCGGGGCGTCGCTGCTCGAGTCGATGATCGTGCTGGAGGAGGTCGGGCGCTCGCTCGCTCCCTCTCCCCTGCTGTCCTCGCTGGTGACCGCCGAGGCGCTGCTGGCCGGCGGGACGGACGAGGCCAAGGAGCGCCTGCTGCCGCGGATCGCCGCGGGCGAGGTCGCGGCGTTCGCTGTGCCGGGCGAGCCGACCCTCTTCGCCGACCGCGCCACCGTCCTCCTCGCCGCGACTGGCGATGGCCTCGTGGAGCTCGATCCGTCGTCGAGTGACCCCGTGTGGCTCCCGTCCATGGACCAGACGAGCCGCTTCGGGTCACTCGATGCCTCCGGCGGGACCCCCATCGGCGACGGCGAGGCGGCGCGCTCGAGAGCCGCCCTCGTCGGCGCGGTCGGCGTGGCCGCGCTGTCGGCCGGCCTGTCGGCCCGAGCTCTGGAAATGACCGTCGCCTACTCCAGGGAGCGGGTCCAGTTCGGGCGGCAGATCGGCTCGTTCCAGGCGCTCAAGCACCGGATGGCCGACCTGCTGGTGCTCGTCGAGATGTCACGGTCGGCCTCGTGGGCGGCGTCGTATGCGCTGGCGACGGAAGCCCCCGACCTCGAGCAGCTCGCGCACATCGCCAAGTCCTACTGCTCCGACGCGCTCGACAAGATCGCCGCCGAGACCGTGCAGCTGCACGGCGGCATCGCGATCACGTGGGAGCACGACGCCCAGCTGGTCTTCAAGCGCGCGCACGCCCTCGCCCAGCTTTTCGGCCAGGCACACCAGCATCGGGCGCTGATCGAGCTGTGAGGCTGTCGACGCTGCGGGACGTCGAAGACCCGTTGATGCAGAGGATCCGCGACCTCGACAAACTCGTCGATGAGCTTGCCCAGGGCAAGGCAATGGACGCCATCCTGCGGACCGGGTGACCACCGCCCACTACTCCGAGGACCGCGGGTGGGTGACTGCCTCGAGCGCCTCGGTGGCGCCGCGGAGGTAGCGCTCGATCACTGTCAGCTCGGCGTCGTCGAAGGCGGCGTCGAGGGCCGCGAGCGCACCGAACATCGGGCCGAGCTGCGCCAGGAGCTCGCTGCGGCCCGACTCGGTCAGGTGCACCTCGACCCGGCGGCGATCCTCGGAGTGCGGACGTCGCTCGGCGTGGCCCCGGTCGACGAGCCGGTCCACGATGCCGGTCGAGGCGGCCGTCGAGACCTCGAGCAGTCGCGCGACCTCGGCCGGACCCAGCGGCGTCCGGCTGAGGTGGTCGAGCGTGGTCATCTCGCTCTCGCTGAGGCCGGCCCGCCGGGACACGACGTGGCGGAGCAGGGCCCCGGCCTCGACGAGGTCCCGCAGGGCCAGCGTCGCGCCGGACGGTCGCCGCCCGCGGGGCGGCCCGGCGGTCGCGTGCGACTGCTCGGCCATTTCTGCCTCACCCGTTTAGTTGCTAACTTACTTAGCAAGTCTAGAGAACGTCACCCGCTGGGAGTCTGGCATGATCTCCGCCCTCGTCGGCCGACGCACGGCCTGGCTCGTCGCCCTGGTCCCGCTGCTGCTCGCGGGCGCGTTGATCGGGCTGTGGGGCGAGGCCGACCGCGACGCCGGGCCCACCGACTCGCTCCCGCGCGGGGCCGACAGCACGTTGGCCACCGAGCTGCGCGACCAGCTCCCCGCCGAGGACTCCTCGGTCGCGATCGTGCTCTGGACCGCCGACGAGGGACAGCTGTCGGCCGACCAGCTCGCCGCGCTCGGGGAGCAGGCGAACGTGATCGGCAGCCAGGCGCCGCTGGTGCCCGCCGAGGACGGCACGGCCGCGCTGGCCGTCGTACCGGTCCAAGCGACCACCGCCACCGAGAACGCCGACAAGGTCACCGAGCTGCGCAGGACCCTCGAGACCGACCGCCCCGACGGCGTCACCGCGCAGGTGACCGGACCGGCCGCGGTCCAGGCCGACCTGGCGGCCGTGTTCGACGGCGCCAACACCCGCCTCCTGCTGGTGACAGCCTCGGTGGTCGCACTGCTCCTCGTCCTGACCTACCGCAGCCCGGTGCTGTGGCTGGTCCCGTTGGTGGTCGTCGGCGTCGCCGACCGGCTGGCCGCCGTGCTGGCCACCCACGCCATGGCCGTCACGGGCGTCGCCTGGGACGAGTCGACCGTCGGGATCCTGTCCGTGCTGGTCTTCGGCGCGGGGACCGACTACGCGCTGCTGCTCATCTCGCGCTACCGCGACGAGCTGCGTGCTCACTCCTCGCGGTGGGAGGCGATGACCCTCGCCCTGCGGCGGACCGCGCACGCCGTGTTCGCCAGCGCCACGACCGTGGTGCTCGGCCTGCTCACCCTCCTGCTCTCCCTCGTGCCGACCACCCGCGGTCTCGGCCTCGCCTGTGCGGTCGGCGTCGTGGTGGCGGCGACGTTCGTGCTCGTGGTGCTGCCCGCGGTGCTGGTGCTGTTCGGCAGGTGGGTCTTCTGGCCGCGGGTGCCCCACCACGGCGAGCCCCCGATCGTCGAGACCCGCTCGCTGTGGCGCCGCGTGGGCGACCGGGTGGCCGCCCGCCCCTCGGCGTTCATCGCCGGCACCCTGCTGCTCGTCCTGGCGCTGTCCTCCGGCCTCTTCGGGATCCGCACCGGCCTCGACAACGCCGACCAGTTCCTCGACAAGCCCGAGGCGATCTCCGCATCCGAGAGGCTGGCCGACTCCTTCCCGTCGGGCACCGCCGACCCCACGCAGGTGCTCACCCGCGACGACGCGGACGCCGTGCTGGCCTCGGTGGAGGAGAGCCCGGGCGTCGCCAGCGCGCAGGTCAGCCAGCAGGGCGACGGGATCACCCAGATCGACGTCGTGCTCGACGCCGACCCCGGGTCGGACGCGGCCACCGAGACCGTGAAGGTGCTGCGTGAAGGCCTGGCGGGCTACGACGCGACCCACGTCGGCGGCACCGAGGCGGCCACGATCGACGAGCGAGAGAGCGCCCAGCGGGACCAGCTCCTGATCCTCCCGCTCATCCTCGGCCTGGTCCTGGTCTCGTTGGTCCTCCTGCTCCGCTCCGTCGTGGCACCGCTGCTGCTCGTCGCCACGGTCCTTGCGACCTTCGCGGCCAGCCTCGGCGTCTCCTGGTGGCTCTTCACCGGGTTGCTGGGCTTCGACGCGCTCGACGTCGGCGTGCCACTGCTCGCGTTCCTGTTCCTGGTCGCGTTGGGGGTGGACTACAACATCTTCCTGGTCACGCGCGCTCGAGAGGAGTCGGTCGACCACGGCGCCCGGGAGGGGATGCTGCGGGCACTCACCGCCACCGGCGGCGTCATCACCAGTGCCGGCATCCTGCTGGCGGCGGTGTTCGCGGTCCTCGGCGTCCTGCCCCTCGTGGTGCTCGCCCAGCTCGGCACGATCATCTGCATCGGCGTGCTGCTCGACACCCTCGTGGTCCGCACGGTGCTCGTGCCCGCGCTGGCGCTCCGGTTGGGTGACGCGTTCTGGTGGCCGCGCCGACCGGCAGGATCTGAGACGCTGACGAGGTGACCGACGTCGTCCCCGTCAGGGTCTTCCGCTTCGACGAGCTCGAGGCTGCGGACCCCACAGCCGGGATGTTCCGGGAGCGCGCGTTCGAGCTGCCGGGACTCTGGGCCGGGCGCGTCACCACCCAGCCCGGCGCCGTCAGCGGGTGGCACCACCACGATCGCAACGAGTCGAGCCTCTACGTCGTCCGCGGCGTGCTGCGCCTCGAGTTCGAGGGCTACGACGGCCACCTCGACGCCCACGCCGGCGACTTCGTCCACGTGCCGGCGTTCACCGTGCACCGCGAGTCCAACCCCATCGACGAGCCGTCGATCGCCGTGATCGCCCGCGCCGGCGGCGGCATCCCCACTGTCAACGTCGAGGCACCGCAAGGCGTCAGTGAAGCACCAGGACCAAGGAGGTCGTCATGAGCGCCAGGTCGCTGCGGCTCGCGCCGATGATCGCCGTTGTCGGACTCGGGCTCTCCCTGCTGTCGCCACCGGGCGCGGCGACGGGGATGGGCCGGAGCGTTGCTCCCGTGCTGACGTCGGTGACCGCGCGTCACGTCGGGAACGTCGACCGGGTGGTGTTCTCCTTCAGTGGCGGCCTGCCCCAGTCGGTCTACGTCTCCTGGGAGGACTCGCTGGTCTACGACGGCTCGGGGCTCCCGGTCCGCGTCTCGGGGGCGAAGGTGCTGACGGTGGCGATGAACCACGCGGTCGCCCACGACGCGAACGGCGCCACCGTGCGGGCCCGGAAGGCCTTCGCGCTGCCCAACGTGATCACCGCGGTCGGCGCCGGTGACTTCGAGGGCACGGTGGTCTTCGGCCTGGGGGTGCAGAAGCGCACGTCGTACACCGTCGCCAAGCTGCCGTCGTCAGGTCGGGTGGTGGTCGAGGTGCGCGCGGACTTCCCGACCACCACGCGAAAGGTGTGGCTCACCGACCAGGACGCGAACGTCGTCCCTGTCCGGCGGCCGGTGCCTTCCGATGCCCCTGCGGCGGGAGCGCTGCGCGCGCTCTTCGGCGGACCGACGGTCTCCGAGCAGCGGGACGGGGTGCGGCTGGTGCGCTCGCGCGCCTGGGGCTTCGACCACCTGAGCATCGTCGACGGCATTGCCCGGCTCCGGCTGACCCGCGGCTGCAGCAGCGGCGGCTCGACGACCACGGTGGCCAGCGAGATCATGCCGACGCTGCGGCAGTTCCCCACGGTGCACTGGGTCAAGATCTCCGGCCCGGGTGGGCGCACCGAGGACCCGACCGGACCGTCCGACTCGATCCCGATCTGCCTCGAGCCCTGACCCGCGGCCGACCCGTTCGCCGACAATCTTGTGCCATCTCCTTGACACAAGCGGCACCGTCGGAGCAGGATCGTTTGTGTCAGATTACTGATACAAACACTGGGAGGCACCGTTGTTCGGGATCGGCGTTGTCGAGGTGGCGGTTCTCCTGCTCCTCGTGATCGGTGGCGTCACCCTCCTCGTACGCCGGGGGCGGCGCACGGCGACGGACGAGCCGCGAGAGGTGACCCGCGAGTGGCGGGTGGTCCTGGCCGTGCGGCTGCTGGCGCTGCTGGTGGGGATCGGCGCTGGTCTCGTGACCTATGCCAGCGGAGGCCACGGCGTCGGACCGATGCTGTCCCTAGCCGCGTTCGGCGGCTGCATCCTCGTGGGCACCGCGCTCGGCGAGACGCTGGTCCGCCCTCGACCCGACCCGGGTGTCCGGTCCGCGTCGCTGACGCCGCGCCGGGTCCGCGACTACCTGCCTCCGACCGCCCGGACGGTGGCCGGCATGGTCGTCGCCACGGCGGGGCTGCTGGTGTTCACCACTGTCACCGCCGACGGTGGCCCCGGCCTCGAGCGCGGGCTGGGCTGTGCGACCCAGACCGTCACGCAGATGCACACCCCGTACCCAGGCAGCTACTACGCACTCCCCCTTGCGCTGGCGCTGGTCGCCGTCCTCGCGGTGGCCACGCTCGCGGCGCGGCAGGTGGTGGCCCGCCCCCGGGGCATGGCACCCGACAGCTCCGACGACGACCTGCTCCGCCGCAGCTCCCTCGACGTCATCGTCGCGGCGACCGGCTGCGCGGTGGGCGCCCCGCTGTTCGGCATCTGCCTGGTCGCCGGCGGTGCCCTCAACAGCCTGTCCAGCGGCCGGCCGACCTGCGCCCCTGACTGGTACGGCCCGACCGGTGGCCTGCTCATGCTGCTCAGCCTGGTCCCGTTCGTGCTGACTCTGACCTGCCTGGTGCGGCTTGCCCTGCCGTCCCGGACCGTGCCGCGACCGCGGGTGCCCGTCGCGTGAAGCTCGTCGTCGACCCGGACGACCCGACACCGCCCTACGAGCAGCTGCGCCGACAGCTGCTCGACCTGGTCGGGTCAGGTGCGCTCGCGGCCGGTGACCGGTTGCCGCCGCTGCGTCAGCTGGCCGGCGACCTCGGGCTGGCCGTCGGCACCGTGGCGCGCACCTATCGCGAGCTGGAGGCCGAAGGAGTGCTCAGCTCACGGCGAGGAGGTGGGACCCGGGTCTCCGATCACGTGCGACCCCTCCCCCTCGCCGCCCGCCAGGCCCGGTTGAGCGAGCTGGCCGCGACGTACCTCGCACACGCCCGGGCGCTGGGCGCCACCGACGACGAGATCCGTGCCGCGCTGGAGGGCTGACGCTCAGGGCCGTGGCTGCGGGTCGTGCTCGTGGTCGGGGTCGGCCGCGAAGATCCGCTCGTAGATGTCGTAGACCAGCGCCGCCTTGTGGTTGTTGTAGTCCATGACGTCGCCGAAGCCGCGGCCGGCGAGCTCGGTCTTGAGCGCGGCGTACTCCTCGCGGTCGGCGTCATGGGTCACGAGCCAGTCGCGGAACACACGGTGGCGGCGCGCCTCGGTGCTCCCCGGGGACCAGACGTGCAGGTTGGTCCTCGGCTCCTCGTGCGCCATGACCCGGTGCTCCTCCCACTCCGGCTCGCGGAAGCGCAGCACGAAGCCGGCCGCCTCCAGCATCGGGAGGTACGCCGCCTCGTCGCCGCTGTCCGCGACCGTGAGGTCTGCGTCGATCACCGGCTTGGCGGCCAGGCCGGGCACCGCGGTGGAACCGACGTGCTCCAGGGCGAGCACCCGGTCACCCAGCGCGCCCCTCACGAGGTCGGAGAGCCTCGCGAACGCTGCCGGCCAGCTCTCGTCGTAGGCCACGACCTCGACGGGTCTGGACGGGCCGGCGAGGCGAGCCTTCGCCACCTGCTCGAGGTCGACGAGCTCGTAGGGACGCCAGAGGGGATGGGTAGGCACCCGCCCCACCTTAGGACGTTTCTCAGGCGCAGAGCTCAGGTGTCTGTCGAGGCATACTTGCCCTGGAAGAACAGCAGCGGCTGCGCTGGCGCATCGGGCTCGTGCACCGCAAGGTCGAGCACCCGCCCGACGACGACGTAGTGGTCACCGGCCTCGTGCACGTGGTGGATCTGGCAGTCGACGTGGCCCAGCGTGCCCGCGATCAACGGCGAGCCGGTGGCGGGCGCCGGCTCCCACGAGACCCCCGCGAACTTGTCGTGGCCGCGGCTGGCCATCTGGTTGGAGAGCTCGGCCTGGTCGGCGGCGAGGAAGTTGACGCAGAACTTCCCGGAGCGCTGGATCGCCGGCCAGGCGCGCGAGGTCTTGGCCGGGATGAAGAGCACCAGTGGCGGGTTGAGCGAGACCGAGGAGAACGACTGGCAGGTCAGACCGACCGGCGCGCCGCCGCTGATCGAGGTGACCACGGTGACGCCGGACGCGAACCGGCCCAGCACGTCGCGGAACTGGCGGGCCGCCGCGACCGCCTCGGGGTCGTCGGCGTCGACGAAGGTGTCCTCGCCGGGGCGGAACTGGAAGTCATACATCGAGTCGCCCAGCCAGGACTCGATCAGGTCATGGCTCGGCCAGGTCTCCTTGGCGTCGCTGCTCATCCCGTCGGGCACGTCCCCGTGCGGGATCTTGTGTGCGGCACTGTGCGACTCGGCCTCGCTCACCCTGTCCACGGTAGGTGCTATCCGCCGCCGCCGAAGTCGTGACCCCAGTAAGAGACGGCGGTCGACTCCCGCGCGACCCAGCGGCTGTCGTCGACGGTGAGGCCGTCGGTGCCGAACTCGACGTCGAAGCCACCGGGTGACTTCACGTAGAACGAGATCATCTCGTCGTTCATGTGCCGGCCGAGCGTGGCCGACAGCGGCGCCTTGTGCTTGCGCACCCGCTCGAGCGCGCGGCCGACGTGGTCGAGCTGGTCGACCTCGAGCATGATGTGCACGCACTTCGACGGGTTCGGCATCGGCAGGAACGCGAGCGAGTGGTGCCGCGGGTTGACGCCGAGGAAGCGCAGCCACACCTTGCTGCCGGGCTCCTTGCCCACGAACTCACCGGGCATGCTCATCGAGTCGCGGAGCCGGAAGCCGAGGGTGTCGCGGTAGAACCCCAACGCCTCGACGTCGTCGGTCACCGGCACCACGATGTGGCCCATGCCCTGGTCGCCGGTGACGAACCTGGCGGCGTACGGCGTCACGACGGGCCGTGACTCGTAGGTGATGCCGTGGAACAGCTCGAAGACGTTGTCGAAGGGGTCGCGGAACCTGACCAGCTCCTGCACCCGGCGCTCGGCCAGCTCCTCCGCGGTGCCCTCCTCGATCTCGACGCCCGCCTTCTCGAGGTGCTCGCGCGCCTCCTGCAGGGCGGCGTGGTCGGCGAGCTCCCAGCCCACGCAGTCGAGCTGGTCGACGTCGGAGGGGAAGACGACGAGCCGGGCGGAGACCTGGTCGATCCGCCAGTACTGGTGGTCCGGGTTGGGTCCGCGGCCCTCGCCCAGGCCGAGCACCTTGCCCGCGAACGTCGTCCACTGGTCGAGGTCGGTGGAGGCCACGCGGACGTAGCCCATGGACTTGATGTCGATGGTCACGTGGGCTCTCCCCCAGGACGTTCACGGTGGCGGGCAAGGAAGCTGGTGGCGACCTCGGCGAACTCGTCCGCGGCCTCGATCTGTGCCCAGTGCCCGCAGTGGGGGAAGACATGCAGGCTGGCCCGCGGGATCGCCTTGAGGGCGACGATCGCGCCGTCGAGCGGGTTGACGCGGTCCTCCCGGCCCCAGGTGAGCAGCGTGTGCTTGCGGATCTTGTGGGCGTCGCGCCAGAGCATGCCGTCCTCGGCCCACTCCGGGTTGAAGAAGGACATGCCCATCGAGACCATCGCCTCGTGCGCACCCGGCGCCGTGGCGTCGGCGTACCTCTCCTCGACCAGCTCGTCGGTGACCAGGTCCTGGTTGACGACCATGGTCGAGATGAAGGCACGCAGCGCCTCGCGCGACGGGCTCATGTTGAACTCCATGAGCCGCTTGACGCCCTCGGTCGGGTCGGCGTGGAACAGGTTGAGGCTGAGGCCACCCGGGCCCATCAGGACCAGCCGGCCGACCCGGTCGGGGTAGTCGATCGCCAGGCGGGTCGCCGTGCCGCCGCCGAGGCTGTTGCCGAGCAGGTGCACCCGGTCGATCCCGAGCTCGTCGAGCAGCGCCACGACGTAGCCGGCGGAGAACCGGAAGTAGTTGCCGACCACCGGGGGCTTGTCGGAGCCGCCGAAACCGGGCTGGTCGACGAGCAGGGTGCGGAACGACGCCGCGAACCTCGGCAGCGCCGAGCCGAAGTTGGACCACGCCGACGCGCCGGGGCCGCCGCCGTGCAGCATCACCAGTGGGAGACCGCCGCCGACCTCGGTCGGGCTGCCGGCCTCGTAGTAGTTGAGCGTCAGGTCGTTCGCCTTGGCGGAGCGGCGGACGTCCGCCTTGGTGAACGAGGTCATGTCTCAGTACATCCCTGGGTCGATCTTGTGGCCGAACTCGTGGGCGCCGAACATCTGCAGCGCCCGCTCGGGGTCGTTGGCGGCGTGCACGCGGCCGGCGTGGGCGTCGCGCCAGGCGCGCTGGAGCGGCGTTCCTTCGGTGAGGGCGCGGCCACCCGACGCCTCGAACAGCGAGTCGATGGCATCGAGAGCGCGCTGCGAGCCGAGCACCTGGTCGCGGCGCACCTTGAGCCGGACCTTCAGCGGGATCTGCTCGCCCTTGGCGACGTGGTCCTGCTCCTCGCGGATGTTGTTGACCAGCAGGGCCCAGGCCGCGTCGATCTCGCTGCTCGCCTTCGCGATGCGGACCGCGGCGAACGGGTCGAGCGATGCCTTCTCGCCGAGGTATGCCGCGCGGGTGCGCTTCTGCTGCATCTCGACGTGGTCGTCGTAGGCGCCCATGGCCATGCCGATGATCGGCGTGGTGATGGTGCCGGTGAAGATCGAGTGGAACGGCAGCTTGTAGAGGTCGGACGGGTTCTGCGCCTGGCCCGGCCCCTTGCACTGGCCGGTCTCGCCCATGCTCAGCGTGAACGCCTCGGGGACGAACACGTCGTCCACGACGATGTCGTTGGAGCCGGTGCCGCTCAGCCCGATCATGTGCCAGACGTCGTTGATCGTGTAGTCCTTGCGCGGCACCATGAACGTCTTGAAGTCGACGACGTTGCCGTCGGCGTTGAAGACCAGGCCGCCGAGCAGCACCCACGTGCAGTGGTCGCAGCCGGAGCTGAAGCTCCACTTGCCGCTGAGCGTGTAGCCACCGTCGGTCACCGTGGCCTTGCCCGTCGGCGCGTACGACGAGCTCAGCCGGGTGTTGGTGTCCTCGCCCCAGACCGCCTGCTGCGCCTCGTCCGCGAACAGCGCCACCTGCCACGGGTGCACGCCGACCACGCTGGCGACCCAGCCTGTCGAGCCGCACGCGCTGGCGATGTCGCGGACCGCCGTGTAGAACGAGACCGGATCGGCCTCGAGGCCGTCGAAGCGCCGGGGCTGCAGGAGCCGGAAGAACCCGACCTCCTCCAGCTCCTTGATCGACGCCTCCGGGACGACGCGCAGGCGCTCGGCCTCGTCAGCCCGGTCACGGAACGTGGGCAGAAGGTCTCGGACCCCGTCGAGAACAGCCTGTGACATTCGCTCTCTCCTCCTCCAGTGGTGCAGCCCCAATACTAGAACACGTTCTAGTCCGGAGTCGAGGCTGCGTTCCGCGTCAGGGTGGACTAGTCAGAACGTGTCATGGTTGATGACCCCCTGCCGGCATCAGACTCCAGCATGATCAGACTCCGCCTTGCGCTCGCCGTCGCGCTCGTCCTGCTGACTGCCACCGGCTGTCCGTGGACCAAGGTGAAGATCTCTCCCACGGCCATCGAGGACTTTCGCAGCGTCACCCTCCTCCGGCCACCCAAGACGATCACGCTGGAGGACTCCGAGATCAGCGTCCTTGCGAAACAGGCCAACGTGTCCGACGACCTGATCCGGGACGTAGCACCGAGGCTCGATGAGGAGCCGGTCTGGAAGAGTTCGCTCACGAAGCTCCACGAGTTCATCGAAGCGGTGCCGGAAGACGTCCGGTCGGCCGCACTCTCCACGGCTTGCGACTTCATCGAGAACCCCGACATGACCATCGACGACATTGCCGATGCGCTACTCGAAGAGTTGACGCCAACCACACAGTCGGAAGCAGAGGTGATCGCGCAGAGCTTCATCGACTACTACGTCGACCTGTCTGACGCTCTTGCCGCCGGAGACGAGAAGGCGGCCGCAGTCGCTCTGAGCTGTTACATCGTGGAGCAGGCGGCTGGCTGACGCAGCTCAGCCGGCGGCGGCCCTCGCTGCTGCCTCGACTCGGGCGACGTGCGCGGGCCAGTCGTAGCCCTCGTCCATGTTGACGTCGCCTTGCCGGCGCCCGGCGGCGCCGTCGATGCTCTCGCGCACGATGTCGGCATGGCCTGCGTGCCGATGGGTCTCGGTCGCCATGTGCACCAGGATCTGGTGGAGGGTCACCTCGCCGCGGTCGCCCCACCACGGCACCCGGCCGACGGTGTCTAGCTCGCACTCCTCGAAGGTCACCGCTGCGTGCGCCCACGCGGTGCGGTAGAGGTCCAGCACCCACCCCCTCGTCTCGTCAGGAGAGAGGTAGAGGTCGTCGTTCATGTCGGCGTCGTCGGCGTGCCAGGGCAGCGCGATGCCGCTGGGACGGCCGAACGTGTCTCCGAAGTAGCCGAGCTCGACACTGGCCAGGTGCTTGATCAGCCCGAGCAGGTTGGTGCCGGTGGGCGTCAAGGGCCGGCGGGCGTCGTAGTCGCTCAGCCCCTCGACCTTCCACACGAGCGAGTCGCGGCCGGACTGGAGGTACTCGACCAGGGTCTCCTTGGGATCCGTCACCCGACCGACCCTGCCAGGGTGCATCGACGGTGGCCACCCGGTGCCGAGGCCCCGCGTCGCGGTGGCTCCGCAACCTCCGTCCACGTGGAAGACGGTTGGCGCGCCACCGCTCCCGTGACGGACAGGATGGGCAAGGACCTGGCGGGGAAGGCGGCAGGATCACAGCCCCCAGAACGGCCCCGAGAGTCCGACGCTGCGTAGGTAGTCGGCCGCCGCGCTCGGCTCACGGCGCACGTAGCCGCGCTCCAGTCGGCCGGCGTACCAGCCCGAGGCGAAGTGCCACAGCGTGGCCAGGTCCATGACGTAGCCGCGCTGGTGGCCCGACTCGGCCAGCCACGCGTCCACGCACGCTTCGGAGCAGAAGAGCCGCTGGTGACCGCACGTGTGCACCACGTCGTCCCACATCCGCGCGGCGGGCACGAGGAAGTGCGCGACCTCGACACCTTCCGGCGGTGCCTCGGTGCCCACCGTCCAGGCGTGCGCGCGACCGCACGCCGGGCACGTGGTCGCCACCACGACCGGCGCCTGGTCGGGCAAGAGGTGCGGGATCGCGAACGAGTCCCACGCGCAGCCGCCCCACCACAGGGTCGACCGTCCCATCACGGAGAAACCGAGAGGTACGGCGGTGAACGGGTGTGCCATCGCTATCTCACCGTCGGCGTCCAGCGCGACGTGACGTTGCGTGGCGAGCGAGCCGAGCCCCTCGCGGACCTCCGCCTCCGCGGCTTCGGTTGCGGACGCCAGCGACGCGACGGTCGGTGCCCGCCCTGCCGCGAAGGCCGCGTAGGCGGCGAGCCGGAGGTCTTCGACGTCCACCCGCGGCAGCCTATTGGCGCCCCGCCGTACCTCATGGCGCTGGAAGATCGTTGTGCGGGCCGTGACCCGTCGTCTGTTGTCCCTTCTTCTCGCCGTCGTCCTGCTCGCGGGCGGCGTCGGACTGACCGCCAGCGCCCCCGTGGAGGCGTCGGCCGGGACCTCGGCGCGGACGGCGTCGCCGAGCTGGCTGGACTGTCCGAGCCGCGCGACACTGCGCGCGGCCCGGGGCGTGGTGCTCCTGATCGCCGGCACCGGCTCGAAGCCCGAGGAGTCCTGGTCGTCGGGGTTACGAGCCGGCCCTGGCCGCGGACGGCTTCGCCACCTGCACGGCCGCCCTGCCCGGCGACGGCCTCGGCAGCTTCACCCAGTCGGCCGTGCGGGTGCGCCGGGCGATCCGGCGTACGTCGGAGCTTGCGGGCCGCCGGATCTCCGTCGTCGGCCACAGCCAGGGCGGCGCGCTCCCGGTGTGGGACCTCAAGTTCTTCCCCGCGACCGCTCGCCACCTGCGCGACGTGGTCAGCCTCGCCGGCCCCTTCGGCGGCACGCAGCTCGCCAACGAGCTGTGCACGCTCGGCCACTGCGCCGCGCTGGCCTGGCAACTGCGCGTCGGCGCGCACACGGTCGCAGCCCTCCAGCATGCTCCCCTTCCAACCGGCCGGCGCGCACCGTCGATCACCTCCCTCGCCGGGCCCTACGACGAGATCGTCCGGCCCCAGCCGCAGGCGAGCCACCTCGACGGCGCGGCCAACATCGTCCTCAACCAGGTCTGCGCGGCCGACCCGTCAGAGCACGGCCTGATCCTCGGCGACCCGGTCGGCTACGCGTTGGCCCTCGACGCGCTAACCCATCCCGGCCCCGCGGATCCCAGCCGCATCCCGGCCTCGACGTGTCAGCAGACGTTCATCCCCCACGGCGACCTGCTGGGTTCCTACGTCTTCGGGGACACCCTCGTGCGCTTCACGACCGGCCTGCTCGACCCGGGCCGCTGGGTGGGCGCCGAGCCGCCGGTGCCGGCGTACGCATCGGCGTACGCGAGCTAGTGCCCCGCACACGAAGTTCGCTGCATAACTCGCACCCCCAGCACGCACCTCACTTCGTCGGCGACGCTGGAAAGACGCCCAGTCTGCCGGCGCGCCGCCGTCTCGCGATGCACGCACTGGGAGCACGACTTATATTGCGAACTCCGCGCGCGGGACACTAGTAGCGGGTCGCGGCTAAGGCTTGTGGTCTGGCGGCGTCCGGGTGCGTGCATCGCAAGACGGCGGAGCGACGGCATACCGGGTCGTCTGTCGAGCTTCGCCAACGCAGCGAAGTGCGTGCCCGGGCGTCGCCAGGACCAAGAATTAGCTGCGACGCGCTACTAGATGAGTGATTCCCGGTGATGTGACTGGTGTGGCTGGTGTGAATTAGCGCGAGGGCGCCTCAGAGTCGGTGTTGCTAACCCAACCGAAGCTCTGGAGGCCTCGTGGACACCGATCTGGACACCCTCGCCCTTGCACTCTACGTAACGACCGACGACCTGTTGCGCGCTCATCCCGAGCGTGTCCCGGCCCGTCCGAAGGGTTCCTTCGAGCCGCGGATCAGCGACGCGGAGATGGTGACGCTGGCGGTGATGCAGGCGGTGCTGGGCTATCCCAGCGAGGCGCACTGGCTTCGCTACGCACACAAGCACCTACGCCCGTTGTTTCCCGAGCTGCCGTTGCAGCCCGGCTACAACAAGCGGCTGCGCAAGCTCGCGGTCACGATGTCCTGGCTGATCGGAGCACTCGCAGGCCAGGTCAGCGTCGCCACCGATGATGTCTGGGTCGTCGACTCCACCCCGGTCGAGTGCGCCCGCTCGCGGGAGACCGTCAAACGATCCGACCTGGCCGGCTGGGCCGAGTACGGCTACTGCGCCTCGCACTCCCGCTACTTCTGGGGCCTGCGCCTGCACCTGATCTGCACCCTGCACGGACTCCCCATCGCCTGGGCCCTGACCGGCGCTAAGGCCGATGAACGCGAGGTCCTCACCGCACTCTTGGACAGCACCCAAGGGCTGCACCGCGACACGATCCAGCTGCTGATCGCCGACAAGAACTACTACGGCAAAGCGTTCGAGGCCGACCTCGACCACGCCGGGATCGACCTCCTCCGCAAGGCACGCAAGGGCGAGCAGCCACGCCGCGGCAGCGAGTTCTTCAAACCCCTACGCCAAGTCGTCGAGTCAGTCTTCGACACCTTCAAAGGCCAACTCGACCTCGAACACCACCACGGCAAGAGCCCCGCCGGCGTCGCCACCCGCGTGACCCAACGAGTCCTGGCGCTCACCGCCACCATCTGGCACAACGACCGCGCCGGCGCACCAGTCCTACGCTCACTGACCGCCTACGACCACTAACCCCGGGAATCACTCATCTAGTAGCGGGTCGCGGCTAAGGCTTGTGGTCTGGCGGCGTCCGGGTGCGTGCATCGCAAGACGGCGGAGCGACGGCATACCGGGTCGTCTGTCGAGCTTCGCCAACGCAGCGAAGTGCGTGCCCGGGCGTCGCCAGGACCAAGAATTAGCTGCGACGCGCTGCTCAGCTGTTCGCAGCTTCCTTCTCCGCCTCGGCCTTCAGCATCAGCGCGATGTCGATCAGCTGGTCCTCCTGGCCGCCGATCAGCTTGCGGCGGCCGGCCTCGAGCAGGATCTTGGCGCCGGAGACGCCGTAGCGATCGGCGGCGTTGCCGGCATGCTTGAGGAACGAGGAGTAGACGCCGGCGTAGCCCATCATCAGCGTCATCCGGTCGAGCTGACACTCCTCGGGCATGGCCGGCTTGATGACGTCCTCGGAGGCGTCGACGATCTGGAGGAAGTCGACGCCGGTGGTCCATCCCAGCTTGTCGCAGACCCCGATGAACGCCTCGAGCGGCGTGTTGCCGGCGCCGGCGCCGAAGCGGCGGACCGAGCCGTCGATCTGGGTGGCGCCCGCGCGGGCGGCGATGATCGTGTTGGCGACGCCGAGGCCGAGGTTCTCGTGGCCGTGGAAGCCGACGTCGGCCACGTCGCCGATCTCGGCCACGAGTGCGGCCACCCGGTCAGCGGTCTGCTCCATGATCAGCGCGCCGGCGGAGTCGACGACGTAGACGCACTGGCAGCCGGCGTCGACCATGATCCGCGCCTGCTTGGCCAGCACCTCGGGCGGCTGGGTGTGGCTCATCATCAGGAACCCGACGGTCTCGAGCCCGAGCTCGCGGGCCAGGCCGAAGTGCTGGATCGACACGTCGGCCTCGGTGCAGTGCGTGGCGATCCGGCAGATCTGGCCGCCGTTGTCCTGGGCGGCCCGGATGTCGTCCTTGGTGCCGACTCCGGGGAGCATGAGGAACGCGATCTTGGCGCGCTTGGCGGTCTGCGCCGCGATCCGGATCAGCTCCTGCTCGGGGGTCCTCGAGAAGCCGTAGTTGACCGACGAGCCGCCCAGTCCGTCGCCGTGGGTCACCTCGATGACCGGCACCCCGGAGGCATCGAGCGCCTCGACGATGTCGTGCACCTCCTGCCCGGTGAACTGGTGGCGCTTGTGGTGCGACCCGTCGCGGAGGCAGGTGTCGGTGAGGCGCAGGTCGAGCTCACCCCACGGCTCGGTGCCGTGGGAGCCGGACCAGGTGCGCGCGAGTGCGTTGATGTCGGTGGTCATGCGATGGCCTTTGCAATGTTCTCGCCGACCCGCGCGGCGGCGGCGGTCATGATGTCGAGGTTGCCGGAGTACGGCGGCAGGTAGTCGCCGGCCCCCTCCACCTCGACGAAGATCGCGACCTTGGTCTGGCCGTGGGTGGCCTCCGACGGGGCGTCGATCTGCGGCTCCTGCAGCAGCCGGTAGCCGGGGACGTACTCCTGCACCGCCTTCTCCATCGCGAAGACCGACGCGACGATGGCGTCGGTGTCCGCGTCGGGAGCGACCATGCAGAAGATCGTGTCGCGCATGATCATCGGCGGCTCGGCCGGGTTGAGGATGATGATCGCCTTGCCGCGCTGGGCGCCGCCGATGGTCTCGACGCCGGCGGCCGTGGTCCGGGTGAACTCGTCGATGTTGGCCCGGGTGCCCGGCCCGGCGGAGACCGACGAGACCGAGGCGACGATCTCGGCGTACGACACGCCCCCGGCGTCGACGACCGCGCGGGAGACCGCGGCCACCATCGGGATCGTGGCCTGCCCGCCGCACGTGATCATGTTGACGTTCATCGCGTCGACGTGCTCCTCGCCGTTGACCGGCGGGATCACGGCCGGCCCGACCGCGGCGGGCGTGAGGTCCACGGCTCGGATGCCCGCCTCCTCGTA
Source organism: uncultured Actinomycetota bacterium (assembly GCA_963793315.1). Classification (GTDB taxonomy): domain Bacteria; phylum Actinomycetota; class Actinomycetes; order Propionibacteriales; family Nocardioidaceae; genus Nocardioides. The sequence goes on from CAWBZR010000017.1 coordinate 165,969, forward strand.
GCGCGGTGCGTACTCGCGGTGCACGTAGGCCGAGGTCGCCTCGAAGATCAGGTCCGGCAGCTCGGCCTGCTTGAGCAGCCAGTCGACCCCCTCGTGGGTCGACTCCAGGCCGTGCTCGGCGGCCAGCCGGAGCCCCTCCGAGCTCGGGTCGACGCCGATCATCCAGCGCGGCTCGATCACCTCACTCCGCACGAGCTTGTACATGAGGTCGGTCCCGATGTTGCCGGGGCCGATGATGGCGGCGGTCTTCTTGGGCACTCGGTCTCCTAGACGAACTTGAGGCAGACGTAGGCGTCGGGGAAGCCGTCGAAGAGCACCTCGAACTCGTCCCCGGGGTGGACATCGACGGCGCGGTGGACGCTGCCGGGCAGGATCACGTGGCCGGCCTCGAGGGTGACGCCGAACGCCGCCACCTTGCGGGCCAGCCAGGCCACGGAGGTCGCCGGGTTGCCCAGCACGGCGTCGGACCGGCCCGAGGCCACCTCGGTGCCGTTGCGGATCAGCCGGCCCACCATGCCGAACAGGTCGACCTCGTCGGGCCTGGCCCACAGCTCGCCGAGGGCGTAGCCGGCCGAGGAGGCGTTGTCGGCGATGGTGTCGCCGATCGAGATGTCCCAGTCCTTGATCCGGCTGTCGATCAGCTCGATGGCCGGCGCGACGTACTCCGTGGCCCGCAACACGTCGTCCTCGGTGCAGCCCTCTCCGGGGAGGGTCTCACCGAGGATGAAGGCCAGCTCGGTCTCGACCCGCGGGTAGCAGTAGCGGGCGGCCTCGATCGGCGGCGCCAGCTCCTCCAGCTTCATGTCCGAGAGCAGGTGGCCGTAGTCGGGCTCGTCGACGCCCATCATCTCTTGCATCGCCCGTGACGAGAGGCCGACCTTGTGGCCGTGCACCGTCGCACCCGCCTCGAGCCGGCGCCGGATGTTGAGGAGCTGGATCTCGTAGGCGTCCACGACGTCGAGGTCGGGATAGGTGTGCCGCAGTGGAACGATCGGCGAACGGTGGCGCTCGGCATCGCGGAGAGCGTCCGCGGCAACCCGGCGAGCGTCGTCGGACAGCATGGCGGCCATACTAGAACCTGTTACAGTTTTGTGCCATGAGCGCCCTCCCGGACGAGGTGGACGTGGTCGTCGTGGGCGCCGGTGCGGCCGGGATGTGCGCCGCGCTGGCCGCCGCGAAGCAGGGGCTGGACGTCGTCCTGGTCGAGAAGTCGAGCTACTTCGGTGGCTCCACCGCGCGCAGCGGCGGCGGCGTCTGGATGCCCGGCAACTCCGCCCTCAAGGCGGCCGGGCAGGTCTCCTCCGACGACGTGGCCCAGGCCAAGCTCTACCTCGACTCGATCGTGGGCGACGAGGTGCCCAAGGTCCGCCGCGACACCTACCTCGACCGCGGCCCCGAGGTGCTCGACTTCATCCACGCGCACACGCCGGTGCGGTTCACCTGGGTCCCGCAGTACGCCGACTACCACCCCGAGGCGCCCGGTGGTCGCGCCGCCGGGCGGTCGTGCGAGCCGGTGCCGCTCGACGCGAGCTTCCTCGGCGCCGAGCTAGACCGGCTGCACCCGCAGTACACCAAGGCCCCGGCGAACATGATCGTCACGCAGGCCGACTTCCGGAAGATCAGCCTCGGGCTCCGCAGCTGGCGTGGTCCGGCGACCATGCTGAGGGTGCTGGTCAACCGCGTCATCAGCGGTCTGCTGCGCCGCCGGATGTATGCCATGGGCAATGCGATCGTGATCGGCCTGCGCCAGGGGCTGATCGACGCGAACGTCCCGGTCGTCTACGACGCCGAGCTCACCGGCCTGGCCCTGGAGGACGGTCGCGTCGTCGGTGTCGAGGTCGGCCACGACGACGAGACGCGCACGATGCGAGCCCGCCGGGGCGTGATCCTGGGCAGCGGCGGCTTCGAGAAGAACCTCGAGCTGCGCGAGAAGTATCAGCCGCACCCGACGTCCGTCGACTGGACGACCGGCTCGCAGTTCAACACCGGCGGCGGCATCCTGGCCGGCATCGCGGCGGGGGCCGAGACCGACCTCCTCGACGACGCCTGGTGGGGCCCGACGATCCCACTCCCCAACGGCCCGTGGTTCTGCCTGGCCGAGCGCAACCTGCCCGGCTCCATCATCGTCAACCAGGCCGGGCCGGCGATACATGAACGAGGCCCTGCCCTACGTCGAGGCCGTGCACGCGATGTACGACGGCGAGGCGACCGGCGTCGGGCACGTGCCGAGCTGGATGGTGATCGACCAGCGCTACCGCAACCGCTACCTCTTCGCCGGCCTCTCGCCGCGCCAGCCCTTCCCCGGCCGCTGGTACAAGCACGGGACGGTCAAGAAGGCCGCCACCGTCGCGGAGCTGGCCGCCGAGATCGACGTGCCCGCGGACGCGCTGGCGGCGACGCTCGAGCGGTTCAACGGCTTCGCGAGGACCGGCGTCGACGAGGACTTCCACCGCGGGGAGTCGGCCTACGACAAGTACTACTCGGACCCGTCCGTGAAGCCGAACCCCTCCCTCAACACCATCGACCACGGGCCGTTCTACGCCGTGAAGATCGTGCCGGGCGACCTCGGCACCAAGGGCGGCCTGGTCACCGACGAGCGTGCGCGGGTGCTGCGTCCCGACGGCTCGGTCATCGCGGGGCTCTACGCCGCGGGCAACGTCTCGTCGGCGGTGATGGGCCACACCTACGCCGGCCCCGGCGCGACCATCGGCCCCGCGCTCGCCTTCGGCTACCTCGCCGCGGAAGACATTGCACAGGCGTCGGTGGTTGCTCCCGAGCAGGAGACCGCCTGATGCCGATCGACCCGTCCGTCGCCATCGGCGCCGACCTCGGCCAGCGCTCGTTCTCGTGGTCATCGAGCGACGTCCTGCTCTACCACCTGGGCATCGGCGCAGGCGCGCGGCCGGGCGACAACCTCGACCCAGGCGTCCTGCGGTGGACCACCGAGCACGCCAGCGACGGACTGAGCCAGCAGGTCCTGCCGTCGTTCGGCGTCGTCGCCCCGACGTTCCACGAGACCGAGGCGCCCTCGGTCGAGATGCCAGGCGTGCAGATCAGCCTCGGCCAGGTCGTGCACGGATCGCAGTCGATCACCGTGCACTCCCCCATCCCCACCTCGGGCTCGGCCACCCAGAGGACGACGCTCACCGACGTCTGGGACAAGGGCAAGGCCGCGGTGATCTGGCAGGAGGCCACGGTCACCGCCGACGACGGCTCGGACCTTTGGACCACCCGCTCCTCGATCTTCGTGCGAGGAGAGGGCGGCTTCGGCGGCGACCGCGGCACCTCCGAGCCGGTCGAGCTGCCAGACCGCACGCCGGACGCCGACCTCACATACACGGTCACCCCGCAGCAGGCGCTGCTCTACCGCCTGTGCGGCGACCGCAACCCGCTGCACTCCGACCCCGACTTCGCGAAGGCAGCCGGCTTCCCAGCGCCGATCCTGCACGGGCTGTGCTCCTACGGGATCGTGCTGCGCGAACTGACCGCCGCCCTGCTCGGCGGCGACGCAACCCGGGTGGGCGGCTTCGCGGCGAAGTTCACCGGCGTCGTGTTCCCGGGCGAGATCATGCGGGTCCGCGGCTGGCAGGAGGACGGGCGGATCGTGGGTCAGGCGACCGTCGCCGCCAGCGACGGACAGGCCGGCGAACGTGACGGCGCCCCGGTGCTTGGCGAGGTCGTGGTCACACTCGCCTGACGAGTGCATCATGATGCTCAGTGTTATGCATCTTGATGCTTGCGTGGCTTCATGAGGACGACGGTGACGCTGGACGACGACGTCGTCCGGGCGATCGAGAGTCTTCGGGCCGAACGCCGTCTGGGCTTGAGCGCCGCGCTCAACGAGCTCGCCCGACGTGGCATGGTCGACCAGGGCGTCGCGGGCCAGTTCGTGCAGCAGGTGTCGGACGGCGGTGCCAGGCTCGATGTCTCGGACGTGGCAGCAGTTCTCGGGCTCCTCGAGGAGTCCGACGGCTCGTGATCGTCGACGCCAACGTCCTCCTCTACGCCGAGGACTCCTCGAGCCCTCACCACGAGCCGGCTCGTGACTGGCTTTCGCAGGCGCTCAACGGTCCGGTGCGGACGGGCCTGCCGTGGCCCTCGCTCGTTGCGTTTCTGAGGATCCGTACGCATCCGCGGTTCTACGACCGCCCTCTCGACCCTGGGACCGCCTGGTCACGGATCACCGACTGGCTGGCAGCGCCAGCCGCATGGGTGCCGGCGCCGGGGGCGCGACATGCGGAGATGCTGGGTCGGCTGGTCGAGAGATATCGACCGACGTCGGATCTGATGCCGGACGTGCACCTGGCGAACCTGTCTCTCGAGCACGGTGTCGGAGTCTGCTCGGCCGACGCCGACTTCGCCCGCTTCGAGGAACTGACCTGGCTGAACCCGATCACACCCTGACGGGACGACGGACGAACGGTGCCACCAGCGCCACGAACGCCCCCGAATCGTCGACCCACGGGAAGTGGCCGGCGCCCTCCTGCACCACCAGCTCGCCGCGCGGAAACAGCGCCGCCACCTCGCTCATGACCGGCACCGGGTTGCCGACATCGAGCGCTCCGGCCAGGACGAGCACCGGGATGTCGAGCGCAGTGAGCGCCGCGCGGGTCGCCTCTGGGGCGTAGGCGCCGTCCGCACCGAACGCCATCGCCAGCTCGTCGTCGCGCCGCTCGTCCATCCAGCTGTCGTAGGCGCGGGTGTCGTCGTCCCACCGGCCGTACGTCATCGGCGTGATGGCGGACCAGTCGCTCTCGCCGCCCGCCCCGGCCTGGACCCGGGCGAGCGCGGCCGCCGCCTCGGGGTACCACGGCTCGCCGGCGCGGAGCAGAGCGATCGCGGACCGGGCCTCGTCGGTGATCTCGATGTCCAGACCGCCGACGCTCGGCGCGACGAGCACCAGTCGCGCGACGCGGTCGGGACGGGCCGCCACGTAGGCGTAGGCGAGGTTGGCTCCCGCCGAGTGCGCGAGCAGGTCGAGCCGGTCGAGGCCGAGGTGGCGGCGCACGGCCTCGACGTCGGCGACCTGTCGGTCGCAGCGGTACGTCGCGGGGTCGGCCGGAGCGTCGGAGGCTCCGGTCCCTCGCGGGTCGAGCAGGGCGGTCGCCCGGTGCGCGGCCAGCCCGCCCAGGTCGCCGAAGTAGCCCGAGTCGAGCATCGGTCCGCCCGGCAGGCAGAGCAGGGGTTCGCCGGAGCCACGGAGGTGGAGCGCGAGACGGGTGCCGTCGTCAGCGGCGAGGTGGGTGGTCGAGGTGGGTTCCATGCAGGTGCCTCTCGTCGCGCCGCGCGGTGGCGGCGTGGATGACAGCGGAAATGGGACTCACCCCCTCGGTTCGTGGTCGGACGAGGGTGACCCTACGCCGGCGACGAGCAGCCGGGCGACCTCGTCCGGCCCGGGCATGGCCGCGATCTCCCCGGCCACGCGCTCCGCCGCCTGGCGCAGGTCGGCGTCGCCGAGCAGCCGCTCCACGGCCGCCCGCACCGACTCCGGACTCACCTCGCCCGGGCGCAGGGTCAGAGACGCGCCAGCCCGCTCGCCCCCCTCGGCGTTGCGGAACTGGTCGGCCGCCTGGGGCAGGCAGAGCTGCGGCAGGCCGTGCGCCAGGGCACCGAGGAAGGTCCCGGAACCACCGTGCGAGACCACCGCCGCACACCGGCGCAGCACCGTGGCCTGGTCGACCCACGCCTCCACCTCGACGTGCCCGGGCTGCTCGCCCAGGGACTCCGGGTCGATCAGCGGACCGACCGCCACCAAGACGGGCACCTGCAGCACGGCGACGCCGGCCACGACCTCCCGCAGCAGCTCCGGTCGGTCCTGGACGGTCCCCATGGTCACGTAGACGAGCGGCTCCGCCGCGTCCTCCGGCTCGCGGCCGACGCCCGCGACCGGCCGGAGCTGCTGGACACCCGGGATGTGGTCGACCGGCGTGGTCTGCACCGCGACCGGGCAGATGTCGAGGTAGCCGTGGCGGAAGCAGCCGGCGTAGTCAGGCACCTCCAGACCGTGCTCCGCCCAGAGGGCGGCCAGCCGCCTGGACGCCTCCGCGAGGATCGGGACCGGCACTGCGGTCCCGAACGAGTGGGTGGTGCTCGGCACGCCGCAGACCGCCCCGACCAGGGGGGCGGCGAGCTCGGCCTGCTCGTGGACCAGCAGGTCCGGCTCCCACTCCCGGGCCACCGCGAGCAGCTCCCTGGCCATCGGCGGGGCCAGCCCCTCCGCGAACATGCGGGGGAACACGAACGCGGCGCGGTCGGCTCCGACCACGTCTTCCGCCCGGCGCCGGACCGCTCCCCTGATGGCCAGCTCCTCCGCGCCACTCGCGCCCGCGGCGACGGCCTCGAGGCCGGCCGCGATCACAGTGGGGGTCGCCTGGGAGGCGGTGGCCCACAGCACGTCGTGTCCGGCGGCGCGAAACGCGCGGGCGAGCTGGAGCATCGGGACGACGTGGCCGTGGCCGGAGGTGGACGAGAAGAGGACCCGCATGCGTCACAGTGGCACGTGCGGGCGGTGGGCGTCAGCCCGGGGTCACTCCGCCTTGCGGCCGACGACGTAGAGGCGCTGGGTGGTCTCGCCGCGGGAGACGATCGGTCCGCGGTGGTACCACTCGACGTCGACGAGCCCCGCGCGCTCCACGAGGGCGACCACGTGGGCGGGCTCGTGCAGCACGAAGTCGAGGTCGACCGGGATGTCGAACCAGCTCTCGTTGTGCCGCACCTCCGCGCCGACGTGCAGGGCCACGACCAGCCAGCCTCGGGGCACCAGGGGGCGGGTGAGCGCGGCCAGCGCGTCCGGGAGTTCGGAGGCGGCGAGGTGGATGAGGGAGTACCACGCCAGCACGGCCGACCAGCCGGGCGCCGACGTGGGCCGCATCAGCTGGCGCAGGTCCCCGACGCGGTAGTCACCATCCGGGAAGCGGCGCCTGGCCTCCTCGATCATGCCGGGCGACAGGTCGACACCGCTCGCGTCGGCGCCGGCGTCCGCGAGGTAGGCGGTCACGTGGCCCGGCCCGCAGCCGACCTCGACCACCGGGCCGCCGTCCGCTTGCGCCGCGACCCGGTCGAGGAGCCACGTCTCGAACGGCTGCTGGCCGAGGAGCTCGTCGACCAGGTGGTCGGCGTAGGCAGGCGCCACCGCGTCGTACGACGAGCGCACGCGTTGGTCGCGCGCGGCTCCCCCGCCGGCCGCGAGCACCGAGTCGCGGTCGACCTGAGGTGCCAGCTCGGCGACCACCGCGTCGGCCAGGGGCACGTCACCCAGCAGGTGGACCCACCGAGCGTCGTGGTGGCCGTGCTGACGGGGCAGCTCGCGGACGAGCGGTTCGGGGCGGGCCGCCAGGTCCGCGAGCACGACCTCGACCTCGTTGCGGTCGGCGAAGCCGTGCAGCCGGTCGGCGCGGGCCCGGAGCTCTCCGGGCGCCTGCGCGCCGCGCAGCAGCAGCACGGTGACGAGCGTCCGCTCGGCGTCGTTCAGCTCGAGGGCCTCGGAGAGCAGCTGGTGGTACTTCAAGGTGCGCCGGCCGCTGTCGGACCACACGATCCGCACCAGCTGCCGGTCCTTGAGCGCGCGCAGCGTCGCCTCGACCGTCGGCTCGTCGTAGTCGACGATGGGATCGCGGCTGCTCGACTGGTTGCAGCCGGTGCGGACGGCGGCGAGCGTCATCGGGTAGGTCGACGGGACGGTCACCTGCTTCTCGAGGAGCACCCCGAGGATGCGCTGCTCCTCCGCGGAGAGGTCAGGGAGGGCCACCCCCCGACCCTACAAATGCGACGGAAAGGACAACACCGGCCGAGACGCCTCGATCTCCGTGTCGATCCGTTCCTCCGGGGTCTGGGGAACGGCCGGATCTCAGCGGCTCGGCCGGCGTTGCGGTGGGGGGAGGTGGTCTCTTGGGTCCTTCCAGGCGGAGGGATGCGGAGGATCAGGCGGCTTGTCCGCTGTGGACCGAGGTCGACGCGCCCTGGTCGACTGGCTGGACGGTGACGTCCAGGCTGCGCTCCAGCCGGCGCGTGGCCCGGGCCCGGCGCCACTCGGTGACCAGGGTCCGGAGCACCCGCAGCCCGTCCGAGATCGCGTTGAGGTTCGACTCGCCGAACATCCGCAGCTTCTCCATGGAGGGCACCTCGGTGATCGACACCCCCGCGGCCGCGAACCGGCAGGTGATCAGGGTCTCGATCTCGAAGCCATCGCCCCACGTCATCCGGTCCGTGCCGGCGGGCTGCGTGTGGTCGGGCAGGTCGAGCAGCGGGATCAGGTCGGCCCAGAAGGCGTTGTAGCCGTAGCACAGGTCGGTGAACCGGGCCCGGAACCCGATGTTGAAGATGGTGTTGAGGAAGCGGTTGCCCAGGTGTCGCACGGTCGTGATGTCGGACGAACCGCCACCCGCGGCGTTGCGCGAGCCCTTGGCGAAGTCGGCGCCGGACGTGAGCGCGTCCACGAACCGGCTGATCTCCGCCGGGTCGGCAGAGCCGTCGGCGTCGAACATCACGACGATGTCGCCGGTGACCCGGGCGAAGCCGGCGGCCAGCGCGTTGCCCTTGCCCGTCCGTCGCTGCAGGACGGTGATGATGCCCGGCATCACGCGACGGGCGGCCCGGATGGTGCCGTCGACGGAGCCTCCGTCGACGAGGATCACCTCGTGGACCTCGGGCAGCTGCGGCAGGACCGCGGCCAGGTTGAGTGCCTCGTTGAGCGCCGGCACGACGATGCTGATGCGCGGGTTGCTCGTGTTGCGACGTCCGGCGCTGCCGACGGACCCCCCTCGGTAGCGCTCCATCTCGGCTCCCCTACCCCTGTGTCCCGGCCCCCCAGCCGGGTGATTCGACACCCAAATTCTAGGTCGCAGCCAGCGCTTCCGGGGTGAGTCGCTCGGCACACACGGCGGGGTAACTTTCGACTCTTTACGCAGGTCAACGGTGGTGCTACCAAGGTCAATGGGCGCCAGAGCCACACTTTTCGTGGGCCGATCGTGGACCAGCACGGTCGGCTGTAACCCAACGTTGCCCGGCCTGTGGGCGTGGCGCGCGATCGCGATCACGTCGCGTCACCGACTGGTCTGGACACCGATCCCGGTCAACACAGCGTGGGATCACTCAGGACGGCCTCGAGATGCCTCCGGGAGCGCTCAGCGAACGCCGGCACCGAGGTCTCGTAGTAGCGGACGCCGGCCAGAGCGGGCAGCAGCACCCACGCCCGCGCGCGGGCCCAGGTGTCGTCGTCCACCGCCAGCCGCTCACGGAACAGCTCCCGGGCCGAGCCCTCGAGCATGGTCCACGCGGGAGTGACGTCCGCTGCCGGATCGCCCACCGTGAGGGGGCCCCAGTCGATGACGGCGGTGAGGCGGTCGCCGAGCACCAGCAGGTTGCCGCCCAGGAGGTCCCCGTGGATCCACACGCCGGGGCCGGGCCACGGACCGGCGTCGAGGCCGGCCTGCCACGCGGCCAGGGCCCGGTCGACGTCGATCAGGTCCTCGTGCTCGACGATGCGCTCGGCCACGGGCCACTCCGGGTCCAGCGACATCCCGCGAGCGGTGCCGCTTGGCCGCGGGCCGCCCGCCGTGTCTACGGCCCGCAGGGCGAGCACGAAGTCGGCCAGGTCGGCCGCCAGCCAGCTCCGGTCGGCAGCGACGTCCGCGAGCGCCTCACCGGGCAGCCACGGCACCACCGACCACGCGAACGGGTACGTCGCGTCCGGCGCTCCGACCGCCACCGGGGTCGGCAGCGCGACCGGCAGATGGGGCCTGAGCCGCGGCAGCCACGCCGCATCACTGAGTGCCTGGCCGGCCGAGGCGGCGTAGACCGGCATCCGGACCAGCAGCTCCTCGCCCAGCCGGAAGAGGCGGTGGTCGGTCCCGAACGCGGTGACCGGCCGCAGCGGCAGCCCGGCCCAATCGGGGAACTGGCGGTCGACCAGCCCGCGGACCAGCGGCTCCGGGATCTCGATCTCGTCGGCGTGCATCGGCATCGACCCCATAGTGTCCATCCATGGGCGCCCTTGACGACTGGATTGCCGGCGAGCACGCGGCGAGCGGGGTCACGCACCCGACGTACCGCAAGGGCAGCGGCCCCGGCGTCGTCGTGATCTCCGAGATCCCCGGCATCACCGAGGACGTCATCGCCTTCTCCGAGGAGGTCGTCTCGCTCGGATGCACCGTGGTCATGCCGCACCTCTTCGGGAAGGTGGTGAGCTCCGAGTCGCCGGTCGCGATGCTGGGGTCGCTGCGCCAGGCCTGTGTCAACAAGGAGTTCAACAAGCTGCGACTCGGCCAGACCTCCCCGATCGCGGACTGGCTCCGGTCGCTGGCGCGCGAGCTGCACGCCGAGCTGGGAGGCCCCGGGGTCGGCGCGCTGGGCATGTGCTTCACCGGTGGGTTCGCGCTGGCGATGATGGTCGACGACTCGGTGGCCGCGCCCGTGCTCGCGCAGCCCTCGCTGCCGTTCCCGGTCGGCAAGGCGCGCGCCGCCGACCTCAACCTCTCCCCCGCCGACCTCGCGAGGGTCAAGGAGCGCGCCGCCGGTGGCTGCGAGGTGCTGGGGCTGCGCTACGACAAGGACCTGGCCACCGGCACCCGCTTCGAGACGCTCACCCACGAGATAGGCGACGCGTTCATCCGGGTCGAGTTCCCCGGCAGGAAGCACTCCACCCTCACCGCCCACCGCCAGCAGGAGGGCGTCGACCGCGTGTTGGCCTTCTTCCGGGAGAAGCTTCTCGACCCCACAGGCTGACATGCAGCACGATGCCGGGCATGACCCTCCGACACCTGACCTTCGCCAACGTGACCTCCGTCGTCGCGCTGACCGTCGCCCTGAGCACCGGCACGGCGTACGCCGCCACGCACCTGCCCAAGAACTCCGTCACCTCCAAGCAGGTCAAGAACGGGTCGCTGCGCGCGGCCGACTTCAAGGCCGGCCAGCTGCCCGCGGGGCCGGCCGGACCGGCGGGCGCGCCGGCGGTCAGCCTGTACGCAGCCGTGCTGGACACCGGCGCAGCGGACCCGGCGGCGCTCGGCACGAACAGGGGGGCGCTGTCCGTGGCCGACGCCGCCGGACCGAGCGACAACAGCCACCCTTACATCGTCACGTTCAACCGCGACCTCACCGGTTGTGTCGCGCTCGCGACGTCCGGCCGGCCCAACACCACCGCCGCCTTCAGCATCGGTCCGATGGCGGTCTCGATCTCGGGGCCGACCGTCATCGCGTTCTCCTTCAGCACCGTCGGGGCGGCTCAGGACACGTCCTTCGTGGTCGCCGTCTACTGCTGACCTCAGGCGGAGAGGATCAGGCCGCTGGTCGGAACCCCGGTGCCCGCCGTGACCAGCACGTGAGGGACATCGGGGAGCTGGTTGACCGATGTGCCGCGGAGCTGGCGGACCGCTTCAGCGATGCCGTTCATGCCGTGGATGTAGGCCTCGCCGAGCTGGCCGCCGTGGGTGTTGAGCGGCAGCCGCCCACCGACCTCGATCGCGCCTCCGGCGATGAAGTCCTTGGCCTCGCCGCGGCCGCAGAAGCCGAGCTCCTCGAGCTGCATGAGGACGTAGGGCGTGAAGTGGTCGTAGAGGATCGCCATCGGCATGTCGTCGGGGGCGAGCATCGACTGACGCCACAGCTCGCGGCCGACCACGCCGATCTCGGGGATGCCGATGTCGTCGCGGTAGTAGGACGTCATGACGTACTGGTCGGCGCCGCTCCCCTGGGCCGCTGCCCGGATCACCGCCGGGGGCTGCCGCAGGTCGCGGGCCCGCTCCGCCGACGTGACGACCAGCGCCACCGCACCGTCGCTCTCCTGGCAGCAGTCGAGCAGGTGCAACGGGTCGACGATCATCCGGGAGGCCTGGTGGTCCTCGAGGGTGATCGGCTTCTCGTAGAAGAACGCCGCGGGGTTGGTCGCGGCGTGCCGGCGATCCGCGACGGCGACGGCTCCGAAGTCCTCGGAGGTGGCGCCGTAGTCGTGCATGTAGCGCCGCGCCTGCATCGCGACCGTGGCGGCTGGCGTGCCGAGCCCCATGGGGTAGGACCAGGCGTTGTCGAGGCCGTTGGTGTTGACCTGGGTCGCCGCGGCCAGCGAGAACTGGCCGAACCGCGACTCGGAGCGCTCGTTGAAGCCCCGGTAGCAGACCACGACGTCGGCGACACCCGTCGCGACCGCCATCGCCGCCTGCTGGACCGTCGCGCAGGCGGCCCCACCGCCGTAGTTGATCCGACTGAAGAACCGCATCTCCTCCATCCCGAGCTCGCGGGCGACCGCGATCTCGGACGAGGTGTCCATCGTGAACGTCGTGAGTCCGTCGACGTCGTCGACCGACAGCCCGCAGTCGGCCAGCGCGGCCCGGACCGCCTCGACCGAGAGCTGGAGCTCGGAACGGCCGGACGCCTTGGAGAACTCGGTGGCGCCGATGCCGGCGATCGCGGCGGCTCCTGACAGCGAGGTCACTGCGTCGACCCCTGGGCCACCTTCACGGTGCCGGTCACGTGGTCACCGAGCGAGACCCTGCCGACCACGTCGATGGTGGCGATGCCGTCCTCGACCGAGGCGACGGTGCCGCTGAAGGTGAGCGTGTCGTACGGGTGGGCGGGGGCGCCCAGCCTTATTGCGATCCCCTTCAGCTCGACGTCACTGTGCCCCATGTCTTGGCGAGCCCAGTCGACGACGTACTTCTCGACCAGCCCGTTGGTGGTCAGGATGTTCATGAAGATGTCCTTCGACCCGGCCGCCTGCGCGATGTCGCGGTCGTGGTGGACGTCCTGCCAGTCGCGGGTGGCGATCGCGGTGCTCACGATCGTGGTCGGCGTCATCGGCAGGCTCCACTCGGGGATGACGTCCCCGGGCGCCAGCGCTCTCACGCCCCCTCCTCAACGGCAGAGCGCCAGACCGGCAGGGTCAGCTCGTCGTCGATGACCTTGAAGTCGACCCGCACGGGCATCCCGATCTCGATCTCGGCGTCCCCATCGTCCGACACGGCGTCGACCACCTCACCGACCATCCGGACCCCCTCGTCGAGATCGATCAGTGCGATCACGATCGGCAGCTCCTTGCCTGGGACCGGCGGATGCCGGTGCACGACGTAGGAGTAGACGGTGCCGGTGCCGGCGGCCACGTCGTAGCCGTGGTCGTACGCCGGGCACGACTGACAGGCCGGGCCGGGCGGGAACCGCGTGGCCCCGCAGGCGTTGCACCTCTGGATCCGGAGCTCGCCCAGCTGGGTGCCGTCCCAGAAGAACCGGGAGTCGCGGTTGACCATCGGCCGCACGACGTGCGCCGTCATCCGCGCTCCTTCGGGATGAACTTGAGCACCCGGAACAGCATCTCGGCGACCTTCTCGTGGCTGCCGTCCTCGTGGTCGACGTACCAGACGTTCTTCGACGTCACGAACCATCCTTCGCCCATCGCCGTGTTCTTCGGGCCCGCCACCGAGTCGAGCGCGCTGGTCACCCGCGGCCGCTCGCCAACCCGGAGGTAGCGCTCGTAGCTCTGCTCGCAGTTGGTGCCGAGGACGGCCGCGTAGCCCTCGTCGGTGAGGAAGTCGGTCATCCGGCTGAGCGGGTCCTCAGGGCCCGCTTGCGGCCGAGCCCGGGCATCGTCCAGACCTGCGCCATCGACGGAGGCGCCTCGTCGCCGTCGCGGAACCGCGGGTTGTCGTAGCCCATCGCATCGAGCCACGTGCCGATCGTCGAGGCGTGCACCTCGTAGGGCGCCAGCATCTCCGAGCACTCCCCCAGCGCGATGATCCGGTCGGCCTCGGCGCGGATCCGCTGGGTGCGCTCGTCCGTCACCGCGGCACCCGCGGCAGCCCGAGGCCGAACATCGCGATCAGCTCGCGCTGCACCTCCTGGACCCCGCCGCCGAAGGTGAGGACCAGGTTGCGCTTCTTCTGGCCGTCGAGGTACTCCATCAGCGTGCGGGTCTCCTCGTCGGACGGGTCGCCATAGCGGTGCACCACCCGGGTCAGCTCGTCGAGCAGGTGCTGGACCTGGTCGGCGGCGAACACCTTCGAGGACGACGCGTCGCCCACCGAGATCTCGCCGACCGCGGCCGCGCGGGCGACCTCCCAGTTGAGCAGCTCGTTGACCCGGAACACCGCGGTGACCTGGCCCATCAGCGCCACGACGTCGGGTCGGTCGGCCACGCCGGCCTTGGTCGCCCACTCGAGCACCCGGTCGCGCAGCCCCTCGATCCGGCCGGCCGGGCCGAGCATCACCCGCTCGTGGTTGAGCTGGGTGGTGATCAGCTTCCAGCCCTGGTTCTCCTCGCCGACCAGCATGTCGACCGGGACGCGGACGTCGTTGTAGTAGGTCGCGTTGACGTGGTGGGAGCCGTCGGCGGTGATGATCGGCGTGTGTGAGTAGCCGGGGTCCGTCGTGTCGACGATGAGGATCGAGATGCCCTTGTGCTTGGGCGCGTCGGGGTCGGTGCGGACGGCGAGCCAGACGTAGTCGGCCTGGTGGCCGCCGGTGGTCCACAGCTTCTGGCCGTTGACGACGTAGTGGTCGCCGTCCTTCCTGGCCGAGGTCCGCAGGGAGGCCAGGTCGGTGCCGGCGTCCGGCTCGGAGTAGCCGATCGCGAAGTGCACGTCGCCGGCCAGGATCCGCTTGAGGAAGAGCTCCTTCTGCTTCTCGCTGCCGTACTTGATGAGCGTCGGGCCGACGGTCTGGAGGGTGACCGCGGGCAGGTGCACGTCGGCGTACTGCGCCTCGTTGGCGAAGATCGTCTGCTCGATCTCGCCGAGCCCCTGGCCGCCGTACTCCTCGGGCCAGCCGACGCCCATCCGGCCGTCCTCGCCCATCTGGCGCACGACGCGCTGGTAGACCTCGCCGTGCCGGTCGAGGGCCATCTCGCGGTGCTCGTTGTGCCCGGCCAAGCCGGTGAAGTAGTCGCGGATCTCGGCCTTGAACGCGCGCTGGCTCGCGCTGAGCTCGAGGTTCTTGGTGGTCGGGTCCTCGACCGGCGACGGCCTCCGCGCGGACGTCGAGGGCGTGGGTGATGTCGGTGACCCAGCTGAAGTAGTGGTGCAGCGGGTAGGTCTCGTCGACGCCCATGCCGCCGTGCAGGTGGTGGCAGGTGCGCAGCGCGGGCGGCGCCTCGGCGCAGGTCCAGTAGGCCGCGACCGCGAGGTCGTCGCTCACGTCGAGCCCCTGGTCGAGCCGCCAGGCGGCGTTGTCGGCCGCGAGGTCGAGGGTGCGCGAGGAGATGTAGACGTCGGCGATCTGCATCGCGACGGCCTGGAACTCGGCCAGCGTGCGGCCGAACTGGGTGCGGCCCTTGATGTAGGTCGCGGTCAGGTCGCGGGCGCCGGCGACGAGGCCGGCGGCGGTGAGGCAGAGGCCGGCAACGTAGCGCTCGCGCGAGCAGGCGGACGGCTGGCTCGCCGAGCAGCTCGGCCCGGGCACCGTCGAGGACGACCGTGTGCGTCGTGATCCGGGCGCTGGAGCTCGACTCGAGCAGCGTGACGCCGGGGTCGCTCGGTGTCGACGAGGGCGACGACCGGGCGTGTCGCCGTCCATCGCCGGGACCAGCAGACGGCTCGCCACGGTCGGCGAAGGTGACGCCGATCTTGCGGCCGGTGACCGCGCCGTCGGCGTACGTCGTCGCGGGGATGCCGCTGAGCGGCTTGCCCGACCTCGCGGAAAGCCGGCGTCAGCAGCACCTCGCCGCTCACGACGCCTGGCAGCAGTGCCTGCTGCTGCTCGTCGGTGCCGGCCCCGGCCACGGTGAGCGCGCCGCAGCAGAGCGTCTCCCAGACCGGCAGGTGGTCAGCGCGGGCACCGGTCACGCGGAGCAGCACGCCCACCTCGGGCAGCCCGAGCCCCTCGCCGCCGTAGGCCTCGGGAACGCCGAGCCCGAGCAGCCCGGCCTCGGCGAGCTCGGGCCAGCCGCCGTCGCGGTCGAGCACGTCGGCGAGCACCGACCGCACCGCCGCCAGCGACTCCGCCTTGTCCTGGGCACGGCTCGGGGTCCACCTGCGTGAAGCCGTCAGTCGCCACGTGCAAAACTGTAACGTGTTCTAGTCGCGCTTGGAACGGAGGACCGTGCTGAACCCACTGACTGGCCTGCGCCGCCGGGTGTACCGTCCCGTACGCCCGGATCCCGGCCGGCCGGATGGTCGACCTGCCCGGCCGCGGGTCGACCTATGTCACCGACACGGCGGGGCCGGCGCCGGAGTCGCCCACGATCGTGCTGCTCCACGCGCTGGGCTGCACCGGGCTGCTGACCTGGTTCCCGGCGATCGAACCGCTCTCGCGGCGGTTCCGGGTGGTCACCCTCGACCTGCGCTGGCACGGGCAGGGCATCCAGTCCGAGGAGTTCTCCCTCGTCGACTGCGCGGACGACGTCGGGCGCGCTGATCGACGTCCTGGGGCTCGAGGACGTCCTCGTCGCCGGCTACTCGATGGGCTCGATCGTCGCCCAGCGGGTCTGGCGCCAGCACCGCGCCAAGGTCGGCGGCCTGGTGCTGTGCGCGACCACGGACCGGTTCCAGCATGACGCCGCCCGAGCAGGCGTTCTTCCCGCGACGGGGTCACGATGCTCGGGCTGCGCGCGGTCGCGAGGTCCCGCACGTGCGGTGCACGCGACCCGTGCGGCGGCACGCGCACTCGACCTCGAGCCCCGCGACATCGAGGAGTGGGCGCTTGCCGAGCTCCGGTCGACCTCGCCGTGGGCCGTCGCCCAGGCCCTCGCCGCCCTCGGGAGGCACCACTCCCGGCCCTGGCTGGGCGAGATCGACGTCCCGACAGCGGTGGTCGTCAACCGCGCGCGACCACGTCATCAAACCGGCCCGTCAGCTCGCGGTGGCCCGGGTCATCCCCGGCGCCACCATCCACGACATCGATGCTGGCCACGCGGCCTGCGCCCTGGAGACGCGAGACGTTCGTCCCGGCCCTTCTCGAGGCGGCCGCGACGGTCAACGCCCGGCGCCGGGACCTCCGCTCGCGCGACGACGAGAGCTCCGCCGGCTGACAGCCGGTTCAGTCACCGAACCCGACGGTGAGCGGGGCGCACACGCGACCCTGCGTCTCGTCGGGAAGCGTGCAGGCGCGGTAGGTGCCGCGCTCGAGCTCGTAGGGCAGGGTCAGCTGCCAGATCGAACCCGACCCCGAGCCCGGCCAGGTCACGTCTGTCAGGTCCATGGGCCTCGTCACGAAGGCGATGTGAGGGTCGTCGAAACCGCTCGGGAGGAGCATCCGGTCACGGAACGACGCCAGCCCGATGGCCGCCGCCAGCTGGCTCGCGAGGTCCGGCCTGCCGCGGGCGTCCTCGTCACTCGAACGGTCGAGGCTGCTCGATGGCGTCGGCTCCGGCATCGCCTCCAGCTCGGTCAGCTGGTCGCCGGCGAGCAGGAACATCTGGTCGCCCCGCTCCAGCGTGAGCTCGCCGTCGAGGTGGTGGGACTCCCTGAACTCCACAGTGACCGTGTGGCCCGGCGCGGCCCTCCCGGGCCTGATGGTCATCTGGGGTGTCTCGCTGCGGGCGACCACCCAGGCAAGGACGATCAGCACCACCAGCCCGCCGCACGCCGCGCGTGGAACCCAGCGCTCCGACGTACCGATCACCCGCGCAGCGTAGACGCCGACAGGCAGTCTTGACGCGGCTTCGACACCAGTTGGCGTGAGGCGGTGTCAGCGTTTGGCTTCCGTGATCGGTGTGACCGGGTCGCGTGACTGGACGGCTTCGCGCAGCCGCTCGAGCTCCGCCGGGAACCGTTGCGCCAGGTCGTCGACGTCCGGCATCGACTCGCGGCACGCGATCACACCGACGCCGACGCGGCCGTTGTTGGACATCACCGTGATGTTGAGCCCGGCGCCGTGGAAGACCGGGCCGAGCGGGTGCAGCGCCTCGATCCTGGCGCCCATGAAGAAGAGCGGCAGCGGCGGCCCCGGGACGTTGGAGATCACCAGGTTGTGCACCACGGGGTGCTTCTCGGCCAGGCGGAGCCCGGCATAGGCGCGGACCGCGAGGCCGAAGGTGCGTGGCGCGGCGAACTCGGCCCAGTCCTGCAGCGAGTCGGCGCTGATCGCCTTGTGGTGGTCCTTGGCGTTGCGGTTGGAGGTCGCCAGGTCCTCGAGCCGCTCGAGCGGATCCTCGATGTCGGTCCCGAGGCGCGTGAAGAGTGCCGAGACCTTGTTGGCGCCGTCGGCACGCTTCGACTCGGAGCGCACCGAGACGGGCACGGTGGCGAGCAGCGAGCTCGAGGGCAGCTCGTCGCGGTCCTCGAGGTAGGAGCGCAGCGCACCGCCTGCCACGGCCAGCACGACATCGTTGACGGTGGTGCCGGTGGCGGCCTTGACCTCCTTGATGGTCTCGAGGTCCATCTGGGCGAGCGCGATCGTGCGGTGGCCGGTGATGGTGCCGTTGAACGACGTGCGCGGAGCGGTCAGCGGCGCCGCCATCGCCGTGCCCTCGCGGGCCCGCCCGATGGTCCCGATCAGGCTCTTCACCGTCGGGGCCAGGAGTCCGAAGGTCGTGAAGGGGCGGGTGGTGCTGGTGACCAGCGCGCGACCGAGCAGCTCGCCGCGGCCGGGCTCGTGCGGCCACGCCTGCTTCTCCTGCTGGGCGCCGAGAGGCTCGGCGTCGGGCTCCAGGCTGCACAGGTGCGAGATCAGGTTGGCGCCGGAGACGCCGTCGACGGTCGCGTGGTGCATCTTCTGGAAGACCGCGACGAGGTCGCGGCCGTCGTCACCTCGGTAGCCCTCGATCACCCACATCTCCCAGAGCGGCCGGGACCGGTCGAGCGGGAGGCCGGCGAGGTGGCCGGCCAGCTCGGTGAGCTCGACGTACCCGCCCGGCGTCGGCAGCGCCAACCGGTGGACGTGCCGCTCGATGTCGAACTGCGTGTCCCGCACCCAGACCGGGTGGTCGAGCCCGAGCGGGACGCGGCGGAGCTTGCGCGTGAAGTCGGTGACGTCGCGGACCCGGCTCTCGATGCCGTTGCGCAGCGCGGCGAACGAGTAGGGCTCGGGCATCGTCGACGGGTCGAGGACGATCAGCCCGCACACGTGCATCAGCTGCGCGGGCGTCTCGAGATAGAGGAAGCTCGCATCGAGCCCCGACAGCCGGTCCATCAGCTCTCCCTACAAAGCGGTGTGGTGCGGTCCAACGAACGTCGACCCGGCTCGGTCACGTGACTGTCTCACGGGAACCCTCTCGCACCCTCCCACGTTGGGACGACGTGCAGCTCACCGCGGAACTCGCCCGCCAGGCCGACGCGCTCGTGTCGCTGGGCTACCCCGAACAGGTCCGCACCGACGCGGAGGGGCTCCTCGAGCCCCTGCGCGTCCGGCTCGGCGACGAGGTGGACGCAGACTCCGCTCGGGCGTCGTTCGTGCTGGTGCCGGGGGCCACCGTGCTGCCGGTGTCCGAACGCGTGCCGATGCTCCGCCTGGGTGAGCGGGCAGGCACGTTGAGCCGCCACTTCGCGGACGTCGACACCTTCCGGCCGGCGCTGGAGGTCCCCGACGACGTGGTCTATGCCGTGGTGGGGGTCGAGCGCGGCGAGGAGTTCTGCGGCATCCGTCCGGCCGACGCCGCGGTCACGATCGCGGACCGCGGCCGGAGCATGCTGACGATGGAGGAGGGGCTGGCCTTCCTGCACGCCGTCCCCGCAGCGCTGGAGAAGAACAAGTGCTTCCACACCGGAGCCTCGCGGGGCACGGACAAACGAGTGCCGGCGCTGTGGATCTCCGACCGGGCCCCGCACCTGGGCTGGTGCTGGGAGCACAACCACCACACGTGGCTGGGCGTCGCGTCGGTCGAGGAACGCGTCACAGTCGCTCCGGTCTGAAGTGACCCGCCGGTAGGTTTGACACGTGTCATTTCGCCGCCGAGCCGCTCGTCTACGCCGCCCTGACCGCCAACGCGATCCGCCCGCTGCCGGGCTTCCGGGTCGGCGTCCCGGCGTTCTTCGCGGGCTGGATGACCAACGAGATGGCACCCCACTGGCTGGCCGTGACGCTGGGCGACTCGGCTGCGCACCTGACCGGCCGGCGCCGCGACCCGGTGGCGCTCGCGATCGCCGGCGCGACGGCCGTCGGGCTGGGCTACCTCATCGACCAGGCCCGGCGCGACCAGGACCGGGCCGAGTCGGCACTCTCCGAGGCTCTGGGTGAGGACTACCTGGACCAGCTCGACGAGCTGCCCACCCCGGCCGACCTCAAGGTCCCGTGGCGCGCGCTCGTGAACCCGTTCCGGACCTTCCGTCGGCCCGCAGTCCCCATCAGGGTCGAGCGGGACATCGCGTACGGCGAGGCCGGGAAGCGCAACTTCCTCGACATCTACGCACCTGTCGACCCTCCCGAGAACGCACCCGTCCTGCTCCAGGTGCACGGCGGCGCCTGGATCCTCGGCAAGAAGGAGGAGCAGGGCGTCCCGCTGATGCAGCACCTGGCCGCCAAGGGCTGGGTCTGCGTGGCGATCAACTACCGGCTCGCCCCGCGCGACCCGTGGCCGGCGCACGCCATCGACGTCAAGAAGGCGATCCACTGGATCCGGGAGAACATCGCGGCGTACGGCGGCGACCCGGGCTACATCGCGATCACCGGCGGCTCGGCCGGCGGCCACCTCACCGCCTTGACCGCGCTCACCCCGAACACGCCCGAGTGGCAGCCCGGCTTCGAGGACGCGGACACGTCGGTCCAGCTGGCGATCCCGCACTACGGGGTCTACGACATGGCCGGCTCCACGGGGACCAAGGCCGCGACGCAGGTGCGCGACCTCTTCCTGGCGCCGCGGGTCATGCAGACCTCCTGGGACGAGCATCCCGAGGTCTTCGAGGACGCCAGTCCGATCCTGAGGATCACCGCCGACGCACCCGACTTCCTCGTCATCCACGGCGCACACGACACCCTCGTGCCGGTCGACCAGGCCCGCCAGTTCGTGGCGCGGCTGCGTGAGTCCTCGAAGCGCACCGTGGTCTACGCCGAGCTGCCCGGTGCCCAGCACGCCTTCGACATCTTCCCGTCGATCCGGTCCGCCCACATCGTGCGCGCGATCGACCGCTATCTGCACTGGCACTGGCACCAGTACCGCCGCGAGCAGGCCACGCCATCTGAGGTATCGCCCGCTCGTCAATAGGCAATCTGGCGGATCCGTCGAGGGGTACCTCAGCCGCAGGCTCGAGGCATGACACCTTTGCAGGAGCCCCCTCGCTCGCCGTCCGCATCCTCGGTCAGTCGGACGACCCCCGGCTCACCCGCGCCCGCCGGCACGCCCGGCAGCGCGCCGACGCCCGGGCCCGCACCCGGAGGCGACCCTGAGTGACATCTCGGGTGGAATCCCGATGCGCGATGTCGGTGCCACCGGGCACTCTCGTGACATGACCGCTCCGCCGACTCCCCGCTCTCCCACCCAGGTGGTCCGGCCACCTCTCGACGACGACCTCGCCCGCGCCCTCATCCGCGCCCGGGTCCGCAGGCAGCACCGGCGTGGGCAGCGGGTGCTGACGCGCGCCTGACCGCTCCCAGGTCCTGCCTCGCTACCTGGGCAGGCCGAGGATCCGCTCGCCGGCGACGTTGCGCAGGATCTGCGTGGTGCCACCCGCGATCGAGAGGCAGCGGGTGTTGAGCAGCTCCCACATGTCCTTGCGCAGCTGTTCCGACGGCGCGAGCAGACCGTCACCCTGAAGCTCGACGACGAGCTCGGCGCCGTCCTGGCGGTTGCGGACGCCGAGCAGCTTGGCCACCGACGACTCGGCTCCGGGGCCTCGGCCGGCGAGCGAGCGCAACGTCGTCCGGACGCCGAGCAGGGTGCAGACGGTCGAGAGCGCGACCGCGTGCCCCACCCGGGCCCGCTGGGTCTCGGTCAGGTCCAGCTCCGAGGCCAGGGCCACGGCCCGCTCGGTGCTCTTGGAGAGCCGGGTCGTGGCCATCGCGACCCGCTCGTTGGCCAGCGTGGTGCGGGCCAGCTTCCAGCCGTCGCCGAGCTCCCCCACCAGGCAGTCGTCCGGCACGAACACCTCGTCCAGGAAGACCTCGTTGAACAGCGCCTCGCCGGTGATCTCGCGCAGCGGTCGGACCTCGATGCCCGCGGACCTCATGTCCACCAGGAAGTAGGAGATGCCTCTGTGCTGGGGCACGTCGGGGTCGGTGCGGGCCAGGCAGATGCCCCAGTCGGCCTTCTGGGCGACCGACGTCCACACCTTCTGCCCGGTGAGCTTCCAGCCACCATCCACACGCTCGGCGCGGGTCTGCAGCGACGCCAGGTCGGAGCCCGACCCCGGCTCGGAGAACAGCTGGCACCAGACCAGCTCGCCGTGCAGGGAGGGCAGCACGAACCGCTCGCGCTGCGCGTCGTTGCCGTGCTCGAGGATGGTCGGCAGCGCCCAGCCGGCGATCACGATGTCCGGCCGGACGACTCCGGCGCTCGCCAGCTCCTCGTCGATGACGATCTGGGTGACGGCGTCAGCGCCGAGGCCGTAGGGCGCGGGCCAGTGCGGCGTCAGGTACCCGGCGTCGACGAGCGCATCCCTGCGGTCGCTCTCGGGGAGGCCGCCGATCCGCCCGGCGGACTCCCGGACCCCGGGCCGGACGGGCTCGTCGCGGCCCTCGAGGTCGACGTCCACGAGGCGACGGGTGCCGTGGACGGAACGTTCGGTCAGCCGCAGGGCCGCCGCGCCGGCATCTCCGACGAGGCTGCGCAGCGCCAGCGCCCGGCGCAGGTAGAGGTGCGCGTCGTGCTCGTAGGTGAACCCGATGCCGCCGAGCACCTGGATGCACGACTTGGCCACGGCGACGGCACCGTCGAAGCAGGTCACCTCGGCGACGTCGGCGGCGTAGGCCCACTGCTCCTCGCCGTGTCCGTGGGCCGTGGCGACGTCCCAGGCGGCGGCGGTGACGGCCTCGCAGGTCTCCAGCATCTCGGCGCACAGGTGCTTGACCGCCTGGAAGGCTCCGATCGGCCGGCCGAACTGCTCGCGCACCTTGGCGTAGCCGACCGCGGTCGCCAGGCACCAGCGCGCGACCCCCGAGGCCTCGGCCGCGGCCAGGGTGACGGTCGTTCGCCGCACCAGGTCGCGTGGCTCGGCCGGGCCGGACTCGACGGCGCCGTAGCGCCGGGTGAGGTCGATGCCCATGGCCGGTCTGGAGCCACTCAGCACGACCAGCCCGTCCGCGCTCAGCAGGTGAGTGGCGCCGCTGAGGTCGCCCGCCATGCCCGACTCGTGGACCAGGGCCACCGCGGCTCCCTCGCCGAGCTCGCTCGAGGGCGCGAGGAGGGCGGCCACGGCGGTCGAGAGCAGTGGCCCCGGCACCAGCTCATGGGCGCAGGCCTCCAGGGCCACCGCCTGGTCGAGCACGCTGCCGCCGCCCCCGCCGTACGACTCGGGCAGCCCGATCGTGGCTATGCCCATCTCGACGCAGGCCTTCCACGAGTCCGCGAACGTCGCGTCGGCGTCGCCCTCGGCGGCGCGCGCCGCCTCGCGCCCGCCCAGCGACGCCGCCCACTGGCGCAGGCTGCGTGCGAGCTCGGCGTGCTCCTCGGAGATCCCGATGGACATGCGACTCCTCGTGCGAAGAACTAGAACGTGTTCTAACTCTACTAGAATCAAGCTGTGCCGGACATGCCCGCAGATCTCTTGGAGCACGCTCGCGACGCCAAGGGGTTCATGCCCGAGGACGAGGGGCTGCTGCTGCACCGCTGGGCTCGCGAACGGCTCCCCCACGGCCCCGCGCTGGAGGTCGGCACCTACTGCGGCAAGTCGGCGATCTATCTCGGCGCCGCGGCGCGGGAGGTCGACGGGACGGTCTTCACCGTCGACCACCACCGGGGCTCGGAGGAGAACCAGGCCGGCTGGGAGCACCACGACGCGTCGCTCGTGGACCCGGAGACGGGGCTGATGGACACGCTGCCCGTCTTCCGACGGACGATCGCCCGCGCCGGCCTCGAGGATCAGGTGGTCGCCGTGGTCGGCAGGAGCACGACGGTGAGCGGCCTCTGGCGCACTCCCCTGTCACTGCTCTTCATCGACGGCGGCCACGCCGAGGAGCACGCCCAGAACGACTACACCGGCTGGGCACCGTGGCTGATGAACGGCGGCGCTCTGGTGATCCATGACGTGTTCCCCGATCCAGCGGACGGCGGGCAGCCGCCCTACCACGTCTTCCTGCGCGCCCTGGAGGGTGGCAGCTTCGAGGAGGTCGAGGCGCTCGGCTCGATGCGGGTGCTACGACGTACGGCCGGAGAGGCCGGCGACCCGCTGGTCTGAGGAGCAGCCACACTCCAGCGCAAGCTCACCGAAGTGCGGTCCCAGCGAGGTGCCGCGCATGATGCCGGAGCCGGCCGTGCTGTGCCCGGCGACCTCACCGAGCGCGTCGACGGCCAGGATCACCGCGGCGGCGGTGTAGGTGGTGTGCTCGACGGGCCAGTGCACGTCGCGCGGCTCGCCGTCGGCGGGCCGCCCGTCGTCGTAGACCCAGCCCGTCCAGTAACGGCCGTCGGGCTCCCGCAGGTGCTGCATGTCGCCGAGCAGCGTCAGCGCCCGGCGGTGGTCGCCGAGCGCGTCGAGCGCCATCGCCAGCTCGCACGTCTCGGCGCCGGTCACCCACGGGTTGGTGTCGACGCAGCGGATGCCCATGCCCGGCACCACGAACTCGTCCCAGCGCGACTCCAGCAGGTCGTAGGCCGCGCGCCCGCGGACCGCGCCACCCAGGACGGGGTAGTACCAGTCCATGGAGTAGGTCGACTTGTCCTCGAACAGGTCGCGGTGCTCGCGCACGGCATGGCCGAGCCGACCGCCGGCCAGCTCCCACTCGGGCTGCGGGTCATCGAGCAGCTCGGCGAGGGCGACGCCGGCACGGAGCGACTGGTAGATCGACGAGCAGCCGGTGAGGAGCGCGAACTCCTCGGTCGGGGTGTAGCGGATCCCGCCGAACGGCAGCTGTTGCGAGACGACCCAGTCGAGCCCTGCCCGGACCGACTCCCAGTAGCGCCGCAGGACCCGGAGGTCGCGCCGGACCAGCCAGTGGTGCCAGAGCCCCACCGCGAAGTAGGCGGACATGTTGACGTCGGGGCGGTCGTCGTCGGCCACGCCTTCGACGATCTTCATCGGCCACGAGCCGTCGGCGTGCTGCATCGTCGGCACCCAGGCGTACGCCGCCTCGGCCGCCTCGACCTGGCCGCCGACGAGCATCGCCATCGCGGCCTCGACGTGGTTCCAGATGTCGACGTGCTCGCCGACCGTCCACGGCACGGCGCCGTACGGCTCCTGCATGGCGGCGATGGCCGCGGCGCTGTCCGCCACCTGGGCGGCCGACAGCACGCCGTCGACGTAGGGCAGCTGGGACAGTGGCGTCACGCGGCGCCGCCCTCCGGCTTGCGGAAGTAGAGGACCAGGCTCTTGCCGATCACGGGGTCGAGGACCTTGCCGGCGAGCTGGAGCGTCTTGGGCTGCTTCATGATCTCCCAGACCAGGAGCTTGTGATAGGTCCTGGCGAGGAGGTGGTCGTCGTTGTTGACGCCCACCGCGCACTTGATCCACCAGTACGGCGCATGCAGGCCGTGCGCGTAGCCCTTGCCCTCGAAGACCATCGCGTCGCCGGGCGTCCCGTCGTTGAACCGGCCGGCCTTGGTGACCTTGTCGATCAGCTCGTGGTCGGTGTAGATCCGGATGTGCCCGCCCTCGGCGTTGTGGTAGTCGGCGGAGAGCTTCCAGTTGATGACCTCGGGCAGCCAGCGTGGCACCGAGATGGCGAGCGTGCCGCCCGGTCGCAGGACGCGGACCAGCTCCTTGATCGCATCGACGTCGGCATGGATGTGTTCGAGCACCTCGGCCGCGACGACCCGGTCGAACTCGCCGTCGGCGAAGGGCAGCTGGAGCGCGTCGCCCTGCTTCACGTCGGCCTCCGCGCCCTCGGGCACCTCGCCTGCCTGCTTCATGGCGTGGAACAGGTCGCTCACGCCGGCGAGCTCGTCGGCGTCCATGTCGAAGGCGACGACGTCCGCCCCGCGGCGGTACATCTCGAAGGCGTGCCGGCCACCGCCGCAGCCCATGTCGAGGACGCGGTCGCCCGGGCGCAGCCCCAGGCGCTCGAAGTCAACGGTCAGCACTCGGGTTCTCCTTGTAGTCCGCGATGACCTTCTCGTAGACCTGCGCGACGGTCGCGGCGACCGCCCGCCAGCTGAACAGCTCGTCGACGCGCTGGCGGCCGTTGGCACCCAGCCGCGCCCGGCGCTCGGGGTCGTCGAGCAGGCTGGCGATCGCCTCGGCGAGCTCGCCGACGTCGCCGGGCGTGACCAGCTCGGCGGCGTAGCCGTCGGGACCCACCACCTCGGGGATCGCGCCGGCCCGGCTCACGACGAGAGGGGTGGCGCAGGCCATCAGCTCGGCCGTCGGCAGCGAGAATCCCTCGTAGAGCGAGGGCACGCAGGCGATCTCGGCCGAGCCCATCAGCTCGACCAGCTCAGCGTCGCTGATGCCGGTCACAAAGCGCACGTGCTCCTTGATGGACAGCTTGTCGATGAGCTTCTCGGTCTTTCCACCGGCCTTCGGGGCCGTGACCAGGATCAGCTCGAGATCACGCTCGGTGCGCAGCTTGGCGAAGGCCTCGAGGAGGGTCGCGATCCCCTTCATCGGGGCGTCGGCGCTGGCCATCGCGAGGATCCGGCCCTTGACGCGCGGCGCGGTCGGCGGCTGGAAGGCGTCGTCGACGCCGAGCAGGAGGACCTGCATTCGCTCGGGGTCGACACCGAAGTCCTTGGCGATGTCGCGCTTGGACGCCTCGGACGGCGTCAGGATGAAGCGGGCCTGCCGGGCGACCCTCTTCTGCATCCTGAGGAAGCCGTACCAGCGGCTGAGCGTGAACTTGCGCCACGGGTTCCTGGTCTGGGCGATGTCGATGCGGCGGTCGAAGGTGATCGGGTGGTGGATCGTCGTGAGCAGCGGGAGACCCATCTTCTCGATCTCGAGCATGCCGTAGCCGAGGACCTGGTTGTCATGGGCGATGTCGAAGTCGTCGACCCGCTCCTCGAGCAGCCGTGCCACCCGGGTGCTGAACGTCTTGGGCTCGGGGAAGCCGGCCGCGCACATGGTCGCGAACTCCTCGACATCGACCCGGTCGCGGAACTCCTTGAGCTTGGGCACCCGGAACGGGTCAGGCTCCCGGTAGAGGTCGAGGCTCGGGACCTTGGTGAGGGTCACCCCCTCGTCGAGCTCGGGGTAGGGCTGGCCCGAGAACACCTCGACGGTGTGGCCCAGCGCGGTCAGCTCCCGGCTGAGGTGGCGCAGGTAGATGCCCTGGCCGCCGCAATGGGGTTTGCTGCGGTAGGACAGCAAGGCGACCCTCAATGACTGCCGCACGAGGCGGACCTCCCTTGTCTCCGTACAGGCTGGGTGCCCAACAAAGGCTGGCGGGCTGGTCCTGCGACGTACTGAATGGTGCACGAAACACGCGTGAAACTGGAACGTGTTCCTATTATGGACCACTCGTTATAGCCTAATGACCAGACCCAACGAGGGGTTCACCTCCTCGCCTGCTGGAAGGTTCTCGTGAGCGGCACCAACTCTCTGACGGTCGAGGATCTCGGGTCCGCCGCGCAGCGCGACCGCCGGAAGCGCATTCTCGACGCCACCATCGCCCTGGCCACCCAGGGTGGGTTCGACGCCGTCCAGATGCGCGCGGTGGCGGAGCAGGCCGACGTCGCGCTCGGCACCCTCTACCGCTACTTCCCCTCCAAGATCCACCTGCTGGTCTCGGCGCTGGGGCGCGAGTTCGAGCGGGCCAACGCATCGATCGGCGACAAGCCGATCCCGGGCGACACCTCGTCGGAGCGCGTCATCTACGTGTTCCGCAAGACCACCCGCGGCCTCCAGGGCGACCCACACCTGACCGAGGCGCTCACCCGCGCCTTCATGTTCGCCGACGCCTCGGTCCAGGCGGAGATCCACACCGTCGGCATGCTGCTCACGCGCATGCTCACCCGTGCCATGCACCCCGGCCAGACCGAGCTCACCGACGACGACATCGCCATCGCCCGCGTCATCGGCGACGTCTGGCTCTCCACGCTCGTCGGCTGGGTCACCGGCCGGACGTCGGCCGCCGACACGGCCGCGCAGATGGAGAAGGCCGTCCACCTGCTGCTGCGCGACTGAGCGCTGACGCGACACGTCGAACAGGAACCCCGCGATGCCGGCGGCGCCCTGCATCCATCCGACACCAGGCGGCTTGAGCGGCTCGGGGTTGCGGTGCTCGGTGAACCGCCAGTAGGCGCGGTCGCCCTCGACGTACGCCCGCTCGACGAGGTCGTCGGCCAGCGCGAGCGCGAAGTCGCGGTCGTGCGGCAGGATCGCGGCCGCCCACGCCGGCGGTGCCGCAGCAGCGGCCGTCGTTGTCCCAGAAGCCGGGCCAGCGTCGCTCGGGGATGCCCGAGGTGTGCAGCGAGTGCAGGCAGCGGCCGACCCAGGCGGTCGGCGGCTCCCCCGCGACGGCACGCACGCCGGCGGTCTCGAGCGCCTCGAAGAGCGCGAGGTTGCCGGCCGGGCCGTGGCACCAGTTCCACGTGTACTCGTCCATGTCGGGCTTGTGCGGGATCCGGCGGGGTACGGCGAGGCCGCCATCGGCCAGCGACGCCGGGTCGGCCAGCGTCACCAGGTGCTCGGCGCCCCGGCGGGCGGCCTCGACCAGGTCGGGTCGGTCGAGGGCGACGCCGGCGCGGGCGAGGACCCCGGCGATCCCGGCGAGCCCGTGCGACCAGTTCGGCATCTCGACCGGGCGACCCTGGTCGAGCTTGTCGGGCGGGACCAGCCGTCGCGGGACGAACAGCCAGTTCAGGCCGGCCGGCGTCTCCTCCGACTCGGCCAGCAGCCGGTCGGCGGCGTACGCCGCGAGCTCGTCGCCCCGCGCACACCCCGCCGCGCTCGCCGAGAGCGCACCCTGCAGGATCGCCGCGGTCCCGAGCGTCGCGTCGTGCAGTCCGGCCAGCCGTCGGGTGCGAGCTCGAGCAGCCGGTCCACGCAGGCGTCGACGCCCGGCTCCCCCAGCAGCACCAGGGACTGGATGTGGCCCGCCAGCCCGTCGAAGTAGGTGACGTCGGTGGCGCTCGGCACCGCCGCCCGGAGCCGCTCACCGACCGCGGCTGCGAGGGCGGACTCCTCGTCCGTCCACGGCCGGGTCGCGGCGACCGCGGCCAGCACATGGACCAGCCCGCCGATGCCGCTGTGCATCCCGTCGCGGTCCCACGCCGGCTCGGTGTCCGTCGGGATGAGTGGGATCCACGGCCCGCCCTCGTCGTAGCGGACCTCGTCGAGCACCCACCGCCACGCCGCCTCGGCGGTCTCGAGATGACGCTCCATGCTCACGACCCCATCGTCGCAGCCGGACTCCCGCGCGCATCCAGGATCGGATCCGGGAGTCACATCGACCCCACGAGCACCACCGCTTGGGCAATCCCTGACCTTCTGGGGCATTGCAACGCCCGAGAAGTTCAGCGATCCCAGGTCAACCTGGATCCCTCCAACCCACGGCGAACGGAGCCTCACTCGATGAAGGCCGCCGTACTGCCGCCCAGCTCCATGGCGGGCATGCCGAGCTTGCGGTGGTCCCAGGAGCGGGTGCGGTCGACGTCGAGGCGGACGACGACGCGGTTCTTGGCCATGAACTCCACGAACGGCTTCATCTCCTCGGAGTAGTCGCCGTTGTAGCGGTTGAAAATGTCGACGCAGACGTCCCAGACCACGTCCTCGTCCTCGATCACGACTCCTGTGCCCTCCAGGGCGACCCCGCGCAGCTGGTCGTAGGTGTGGCCGGCCTCGACCAGGAAGGACATGCGCGGGTCGCGGCGCAGGTTGACGACCTTCTGGGACTTGCGCTTGGTCTCGATCCAGACGGTGTCGTCCTTGACGGCGTACCACATGCCGACGAGGTGGATCTGGCCGTCGGGGCCGTAGGTCGCGACGGTGGACGAGCGCTGCTGGTGGAGGAACTCCACGATCTCGTCGTGGCCCATCACGATCTGGGCCCGCTGGTTGGCCATCAGTCGCGCACCCGGATCAGCCGCCGAACGCGTGGGTGGCGGTGACGCCGCCGTCGATCGCGATCTCGGCGCCGTTGATGTACGACGACTCGTCGCTGCCGAGGAAGACGTAGAGCGGTGCGA
The DNA here is from genome assembly GCA_963793315.1 of uncultured Actinomycetota bacterium. Lineage (GTDB taxonomy): Bacteria > Actinomycetota > Actinomycetes > Propionibacteriales > Nocardioidaceae > Nocardioides. The sequence goes on from CAWBZR010000017.1 coordinate 196,039, forward strand.
CGTCCTCCGGGTGGCCGACGCGGCGCAGCGGCACCTTCTTGGCGCCGTACTCCATCGCGAGGTCACCGCCGTGCACCCGCGTCATCGGGGTGTCGATCATGCCCGGGGTGCACCGAGTTGACCCGGATGTTGTACTTCCCGAGCTCGTGCGAGGCGCCCTTGGTCATGCCGCGGATCGCGAACTTGGTGGCGCCGTAGGCGACCGTGTTGGCCATGCCGCCGAGCCCCTCGGTCGAGGAGGCGTTGATGATCGACCCGCCCCCGCTGGCCCTCATGTCGGGGACGACGGTCTGCATGCCGAGCCAGCAGCCGAGCTGGTTGACCCGCCAGAGCAGCTCGACCTCGTCGACCGGCATCTCCTCGACGGTGCCGAACCGGAGGATGCCGGCGTTGTTGGCCAGCACCGTGACCGGGCCGTACGCCGTGTGGGTGGCTTCGAGAGCCGCGGCCCAGGACGCCGCGTCGGAGACGTCGAGAGCGACGAACGTGGCCCGGTCGCCCAGCTCGTCGGCCAGCGCCTGGCCCTGCTCCTTGGCCACGTCAGCGACGACGACGCTGGCGCCCTCGGCGACGTAGGCCCGGACGATGCCCTCGCCCTGCCCCATCGCGCCACCGGTGACGATGGCGACCTTGCCGTCGAGTCTGCCCATGGTCACACCTCGAGCTTCATGATCGAGTCGGCGGCGAAGCCGACGGAGGGGTCGCGCTCGGAGAAGAACTCGCCGAGCTGGCGGTCGAGGTCAGGCAGGTCCCAGACGGAGCCGGAGGCGTCGAAGCGCTGCTCGACGACCGGCGCGGCGACCAGCGCGACCATCCCGCCGTAGACCACGAAGACCTGGCCGGTGATCCGTTCGGCGGCGGGGGACGCGAGGTAGGCGACCAGGGGCGCCACGTGCTCGGGTGAGTAAGGATCCACGTCGGCACCCGAGGTGTCCTCGCCGAAGACCTGGGCGGTCATCGCCGTGCGGGCGCGGGGGCAGATCGCGTTGGCGCGGACACCGATCTTCCCGAGCCCGCGAGCCGACGAGAGCGTGAGCGCGGCGATGCCGGCCTTGGCCGCGGCGTAGTTGGCCTGGCCGGGCGACCCTCCGAGGAACGCCTCCGAGGCGGTGTTGACGATCCGGCCGTAGACGGGCGCGTCCGCCTCCTTCGACCGGCCGCGCCAGTAGGACGCAGCGTTGCGGGAGAGCAGGAAGTGGCCGCGCAGGTGCACGCGGATGACGTCGTCCCACTCCTCGTCGGAGAGGTTGAACAGCATCCGGTCGCGGGTCATCCCGGCGTTGTTGACCACGATGTCGAGCTGTCCGAAGCCCTCGACCGCGGCGGCGAGCATGGCGTCGGCGGTCGCCCGCTCCCCCACGTCGCCCTCGACGATCGCGACCTCGGCGCCGAGCCCCTTGAGCTCGTCGGCCGCGTCGTCGGCCGCCCCCGGCAGGTCGTTGAGCACGACGCGCGCGCCGGCCTTCGCCAGGGCGACCGCCTCGGCACGGCCCAGGCCCGCGCCGGCTCCGGTGACGACCGCGACCCGGCCGTCCAGGGAGATGTCGCTCAAGTGCTCACTCCTCCACGAGCGAGATCGCCGCACGCGGGCAGGCAGCGACCGCGCGCTTCACGTTCTCGACGTTCTCGTCGGTCGTCTGCTCGGTGTGGAGCTGCAGGAAGTCGTCGTCGTCGAGGTAGAACACCTCGGGGGCCATCGCCTCGCAGAGGGCGTTGGACTCGCAGAGGTCGAAGTCGACCTTGATCTTCATCTCTCGTCAGCTTCCTTCACTCGAGTGGCCGGGGAACACGTGCGCGGTGGGGTCGATCGCGACGGTCGCGTTGTTCACAGCGGTGGCGGCCTCGCCGAAGCCGACCGCGATCAGGCGGCACTTGCCGCCGTACTCCGTGATGTCGCCGGCCGCGAAGACGCGCGGCAGGTTGGTCCGCATCGAGGAGTCGACGACGATGTGCCGCTTCGAGACCTCGAGGCCCCACTGCTGGAGCGGGCCGAGGTCGGCGATGAAGCCGAGCGCCGCGACCAGCGCCTGGGCCGGGCGGGTCGACGGTCTCCCCGTCGACGTCGATCACGACGGACTCCAGGACGGTCTCGCCGACGCAGCTCGGTGACCTGCGCCTTGGTGATGATCTCGACGTCGGAGTCCTGCACCTGCTGGACGGTGCGCTCGTGGGCACGGAACGCGTCGCGGCGGTGGACCAGGGCGATCGTCCGCGCGATGCCGGTCAGGTTGAGCGCCCAGTCGAAGGCGCTGTCGCCGCCGCCGACGATCACGACGTCCTTGCCGGCGTAGGGCTCGAAGCTCGGGACGAAGAACTCCATGCCGCGGCCGACCCAGCCGTCACCGGCGGGCAGCGGCCGCGGGCTGAACTTCCCGATGCCGGCGGTGATCAGCACCGCACCTGCGCGGATCTCGGTGCCGTCGTCGCAGGTCACCGTGACGCCGTCGTCGTCGTGCACCAGCCCGGTCGCCGTGCGTCCGAGCAGGTACTCCGGCTTCGCGGTCGCCGCCTGCTCGACCAGCCCCTCGACGAGGGTGCGTCCCTTGACGCCCGGGAAGCCGGCGACGTCGAAGATCAGCTTCTCGGGATACATCGCGGTGATCTGGCCGCCGAGCTCGGGCAGCGAGTCGACGACCGCGACCCGATGGCCGCGGAATCCGGCGTAGTAGGCGGCGAAGAGCCCCGTGGGGCCGGCGCCGATGATCAGGAGGTCGCACTCGACGGTGCCGACTGTGCTCACGGCGCCGATCCTTCCACGCGACACATCCACCTCGACTTCGCCACCACGACCCGTCCCGGACTGGAACGTGTTCTAGTTTCGCACGTACGCCGGGTCGGCGCTACTCGGTGTCGATCTCGGAGACGAGCCAGCCGCGGTCGGTGTGAAGCACGGTCACCAGCACGCGATAGGGCGTGTAGACCGTGTCACCGGCGTCCTTGCTGACGTAGTAGTTCATGAACAGCAGGGCCTGCACCTCGGTGCGGGTCGCGTGGACGACGCCCTGAGCGACCACGCGCACCTGCTGGTCGATCTTGGCGTCGACGAACCCGGGCTCGACCTCGTCGGCCTTGTCACGGAACCGCTTCGCGAACCCCTCGGTCATCAGGGCCGTGGCGTCGTCGATCTGCTCGTCGTAGTGCTGGTAGTTGCGGGTCAGGATCGTCACCGCGGCCTGGGCCGCCGCATCCACGCCCGCGGCGGCGTCGTCGCCGCCGAGCACCACGGGCTGCTTCGAGGGCTCGGCGGTGTCGTCGCCGCGGAGGCCGTCCCAGGCGAACAGCCCGCCGGCCACCAGGGCGAGGACCGCGACCAGGCTCAGCAGCACCGTGGTCGCCCGGCGGCTGTCGAACAGCGCGCCCAGGCCGGGCTTGTCCGACGGTTCGTGATCCGCCGCTGGTTGAGGAGGCGCTCGTCCTCCCCGCCGTGGTTGAGGAGGGCGCTCTGCGCCCGTCTCGAAACCAGGTGACTCGGGGCTGGGAGTCGACTCGACGTCGACCTTGCTCGGCGTCTCGGTCGGCGCGCTTCCCTGCCCCGCGACCCGGCGAGGCCGGGAGACGGGGGCGCGGGAGGAGCGCCGGGCGGCGCGGGTGCTGGCGGGTCATTCCACGAACTGCAGGTCGCTGGTGAGCCACCTGCCCTTCTCGGAGACGAGCTGCATCTGGATGCGGTAGTTCTCGGCCTTGGGGTCGTCGCCGGTCTGGTTGTTCTTCACCGTGCCCGTGGTCGCGAGGATCACCGTGGCGGAGTCGGGGTCCTGGGCGACCACGCCGGCCCAGATCACCGTGCCGGTCCGGATCGACTTGTTGTCCTGGAGCAGCGTGATCAGGGAGTCCGTCGCCTGGGCGTACTGGTCGCGGAAGTCACCCGTGGCACCAGCCATCACGTCGTCGATCGAGTCCTGTGCCGTCTCGTAGCTGATGTTGAGGAACACCGTGGCCTCCTGCGAGGCCGACGAGATGATGTCGGCGTAGCGCTGCTGCTCGGCCTTCGACGCCTCATCGAGCTCGGTCACACCCTTGGCGGGCAACGAGGTCGGCCCGGGGTCGTCGTCGAGGACCCGCACCGCGGCGACCACGAGCAGCGACGCGGCCACCATCACCACGACGTAGAGCAGGACGTTCAGGGTGATGCGATTCAAGGAGTCGTCACCACCGGTCCGACCAGGAGCCATTGCCACGCGTCGTCGCCGAGCACCGACAGGTTGCCCTGGTCGCCGAGGTGCACGGGGTTGCCGTTGGCGTCGACCACGCCGTCGATGATGCCGGACGTCGGGTCATATCCGGTCCGATATGCCGCACCGGGCGAACCGTGCCGGCCATCGGGCGAGTACGGCGTGCCGCGCTGGACGAACGGCGGGCCGGCGGTGCACTTGGCCGGGAAGATCGGCCCGTCGGAGAGGTCCGAGGGCGGCCGCCACTGGTCGGGCGGCTTGTAGCCCTCCGTGCACGGCTGGACCTCCTGGTCCAGCTGGAGGTTGACGTGGCCGTAGCCGTCGCCCGGCGTGCCGGTGAAGCCGCTCGAGATCACGTGCGGGAAGACGACCAGCAGCTGCTCGAGCCCGGCGAGGTGCAGCACCCCCGCCTGGCCGACGCTGGCCGCGTTGGCCAGCAGCACTGGCAGCGTCGGCTCGAGCTGGGTGAGCAGCTTGTCGACCTCGCGGGCGGTGGCGGGGGTCTCGGACAGTGTGGTGCGCAGGTCGGCGTCGCTGTCCTTGAGCGTCTTCGTGATCCTGGCCAGGTCGTGGGAGAAGGCGCGGATGTTCTCGCTCTCCCCCTCCTGCGTCTGCAACACGGTCAGCCCGTCGTCGAGCAGGGCGCGGGTCTCGGCCGTGTGCGCCGACGCCTCGTCGATGAACGTCGAGCCGTTGTCGAGCAGCTGCTGCATCGGCTCCCCGGTGTCGTGGAACATCGTCCCGAGCTCGCGGACCACGGTCTGGAGGTTCGCCTTGTCGACCGAGTCGACGAACGCGTTCAGCTCCACGAGGAGAGCGCCCTCGTCGACGGGCAGCGACTCCGCGCTGCCGTGCATCGTGTCGCCTTCCTCGGCGTACGGCGGCTTGTCGTCGGCCGGCTCGAAGTCGAGGTACTGCTCGCCGACCGCCGAGAGGTTGTGCACATACATCGGTGCGTCCTTGGGCAGCTCGGTGCCCTCCTTGAGTGCCAGGTCGAGGGTGACTCCGTCGGCCGTCGCGGTCATCTTGCTGACCTTGCCGATCCCGAACCCGCGGTAGGTCACTTCGCTGCCCTCATAGAGACCACCCGAGGTGGGCAGGGTCGCGTGCACCGTGAGGCCGCGGCCGAGGACCTGGTCGACGAACCCGAGGTAGGACGCGGTGACGTAGACGATCCCGACCGCGCTGAGCACGAGGAACGCCGCGATGCGGAGCCGGACGCCGGAGATCATGCTTTTCCGGGGTCCCCGCGGAAGCGGTCGGCCTCCGCGCGCAGCGCTCCCTCCGGGCGCTTTCGTGGGGTGGTCATGAGCTCCCCGTAGAGCGTGCGGGTCGTGGGGTTCGCGGGCGTCGACACGAGCCGACCGGATCCGAGCAGGCCGCCCAGCAGGTCGCCCAGATCGTCGAGCGGCAGGTCGGGGAGCGTGTTGAGGACCGAGCAGACCGGGTTGGTCTTCCACTTGTCCTTCTTGCACTTCTGCTTCAGCGAGTTGAGGAGGTCGACGTCGCCGAGCACCTTCTGGCAGGCCTTGCTGGTGATGTCGAGCGACTTCAGGCACTTCTGCACGTCGCTCAGGACCTGGCCGACGGGCGGCAGGTCCGGCGTCGGGATCTCGGGGATCGGGATCTCCGGGATCGGGGTGCCCGCCGGCAGGAAGTTCTCGAGGTTGATGTCCGCGCGGATCGAGGTGTTGGCGTAGTCGCCGCGGACGATCTCGGAGGCCTCCTTGGGGAAGGGGAAGCTGAGGATCAGGTTGAGCCCCGGGGCCAGCTTGTCGCCCGCGGCGCGCAGCCGGGACAGCACCGGCTTGAGGTGGGCCAGCGACTTGAGCAGGTCGTCCTTGCTGGCGCCGATCACCCGGGTGCCGACGACGCCGAGCCGGTCGAGCGCCGAGAGCATCGCGATCAGCTCGTCGTGCTGGTCGGCGAGCACCTTGATCGCCGGCCCGGCCACGTCGAGCGCGCCCGTCACGGTCTGCTTCTCCTGGTTGAGGGTGGCGGTCAGGTTGTTGACCGACTCCAACGCCTGGATGATGTCGCCCTTCTGCTCGTCGAGCGTGCCGACGACGTCGGTGAGCGAGGCCAACAGGTGGCGCAGGCTCTCCTGGCGGCCGTCCATCGCGTTGTTGAGCTCCTCGGTGATGGTGCCGAGCTGGGCCACTCCCCCGCCGCTGAGCAGGAACGACAGCGCGCCCAGCACCTCCTCCACCTCCGGGTTGCGGCCGGTCGCCGAGAGCGGGATCTTGTCGCCGTCGCCGAGCCGCTCCTGGGACGCGCCCTCGGCCGGCGGCTCCAGGGCGACGTACTTCTCCCCGAGGAGGCTGACCTGGCGGATCTCGGCGATCGCGTTGTCGGGCAGGTCGACGTCCTTGCGGACCAGCATCGTGATCTTGGCGTGCCAGCCCACCCGCTCCACGTCGGTCACCTCGCCGACCGTGACGTCGTCGACCATCACCGGCGACTTCGGCACGATGTTGAGGATGTCCTCGAACTCCGCGGTGACCGTGATCGCGTCGTCGGCGTCGACCGGGCCGCCCGGCAGCGGCAGGTCATAGGCGCCGTCGAACTTGCAGGAGGTCAGCAGCAGCGCCGCTGTCACCAGCAGGACGACACATCGCCAGAGGCGGCTCATGAGCCACCTCCCAGGAGGTCGGCCATGGTGGGGGTGTCGTCGGAGACGTAGCGCGCCCGCGTCTCGACCGGGTCGGAGGTCGGCGCTGCCGCGCGGCCGGTGGCGGCGCTGTCGTCGACCCGGCCGGCCTGCTTCGCGGGCTGGTCTGCGGCCTGCTTCCCGGCCTGCTTGCCGGACCCCGGGATCGCCGGGATGTTGTCCTCGACCGGCTCCAGCAGCTGCTTGAAGATCGTGCAGGCCAGGTCCTTGCTCACCTGGGGCATCTGGGACTGCTGGACGATCGCGCAGAGGAAGCCGTCGGCGTCCCACAGCTGGCCCTGGATGCCGATCCGGGAGCCGATGGTGCCCGACTCGGCGTTGTAGGCCAGCGTCAGGTTGTTGATCGCCACGGGAGCGACGGCGAGGGCGGTGTCGATGCTGTCGCGCTCGGAGTTGATGGTCTTCATCAGCTTCGTGAGCTTCTCGACGTCGGTGACCAGCGCCTGCCGGTTGTCCTGCACGAACGTCTTCACGGTGCCCACCGAGTCGGCGACGGCCTGGAGCGCCTCCCGGATCTCGTCGCGCTCGGAGATGAGGGACGACGAGACGCCGGCGAGGTCCTTCACGAAGGCCCGGACCAGCTTGTCGTTGGTGGCCAGCGTGTCGGTGAACTGGGCCAGCTCCTCGACGGTGTCGAACAGCGGCCCCGCGCCCTCGCCGAACGTCGCCGCCGCCGCGGACAGCTGGCGGAGCATCTCGTTGCCACGCTGGCCCTGGCCGTCGAGCGCGTGCGCTCCGGCCTCGAGCAGGTGGTTGAGCGAGCCGTCCTCGTTGACGCCGTTGGGTCCCAGCGCCTCGGCGAGGTCGCGGATGCTGGCGTAGATGCGGTCCAGCTCGACGGGCACCGCGCTCTCGGGCAGCGGGATGTCGGCGCCGTCCGCCATCGCCGGCCCGCTCGTGTAGACCGGGGTGAGCTGGACGAACCGGTCCGCCACCAGCGTCGGCGTCACGACCACGGCCTTGGCGTCCTTCGGGAGGTCGACGTCGGCGTCGTACTCCATGTCGACGCGCACCGAGTTGCCCTCCGGTGTCACCGCGGTCACCTCGCCGACGTTGACCCCGAGCACGCGGACGTCGGTGCCCTTGTAGACGCTGACCGCCCGCGGGAAGTGTGCGGTGACGGTCTTGGTCTCCTCCGGCTGGCGCACGAAGAGGAGCGTCGCGGCGAGCAGGACCGCCGCGACGGCGACGATCGCGACGCGAGGGCTCAGTCGGAGGAGGATGCTCATGTCATGAGTCCGGGGGCCCGGGCAGGAACTCACCCGTCGGGATGGCGGCCAGGTTGACGGCGTAGGCGTCGAACCACGGGCCGGTGCCGATGATGTTGCCCAGGATCGAGGCGTACGGGCCGAGGGCGGCCAGCGTCGCCTTGAGCTCCTTGTCCTTGGAGTTGAGCAGGCTGAGCAGCTCGTCGACCTCCTTCAGCGCGGGCTTGATCTGGGCCTGGTTGTCGGTGGCCACCCCGCGCAGCTGGACCGCGAGCTCGCGGGCGTTGACCAGCAGCAGGTGGATGGCCTGCTTGCGCCGCTCGACCTCCTTGAAGACCAGGCTGCTGTTCTGCATGAGGTCGACCAGGTCGGTGCTCCGGTCGGCGAGCAGGGTGCTGACGTCGCGGGAGCTGCGGAGCAGGTGCTGGATCTGCGCGTCGCGCGACGCCACCGACTGCGAGAGCCGGGCGATCCCCTCGAAGCTGGCCTGGATCTCGGGCGCCGACTGGTTGACGGTGTCGGAGACGACGTCGAGCGCCTGGTCGAGCTGGTGGGTGTCGATCTGCTCCGTGGTCTCGGTGAGGTCGCTGAAGACGCCGACGATGTCGTAGGCCGACGAGGTCCGGTCGACCGGGATCGGCGTGTCCTCGTCGAGCTGTCCGTCGCCGGCGGGGACCAGGTTGAGGTACTTCTCACCGAGCAGGTTGAGCACCTCGACGCTGGCCTCGCTGTCCTTGCCGAAGTCGACGTCGTGGTCGACCTCGAAGGTGACCAGCACCTTGCCGTGGTCGAGCTGGACGTCCTGGACCCGGCCGGCCCGGATGCCGCCGACCTGGACCATGTTGCCGCGGTGCAGCCCGCTCGCGTCGGCGAAGTAGGCCTGGTAGCTGTCGCCGCCGAAGCCGGGGAACTTGCTGAGGTTGAACGCCGCGGCCATCACCACGAGCATCACCACGATGGTGATCGCGCCCAGGCGCAGCAGCTGCCTCTCGGTGTAGCGCCTCACCCGGCACCGCCCCCGCTCGAGTCGGCCGAGGGCGTCTCGCCGGCGCCGTTGCAGCGGGGCGCGGAGGAGTGGAAGTTGAGGTTGCCGAGACCGTCGAGGACCTGCTGGAGGCCGGGGATGGTGCCGAGGTTGCCCGGCAGCGTGATCCGCCCGGAGAAGCCGCAGACGTAGTAGCTGTACCAGGAGCCGTAGGTGCCGGTCCGGGTCTGGTCGGTCATCGACTCGGGCAGCCGGTCGAGGAGCTCGGTGATCTGCTGCTGGTTCGTGGGCTTGTTGAGCAGCCGCGCGAGCTGCTTGAGCTTCGCCACGTCGCTCTTGACGATCGGCCGCCCCTCGCGGAGCAGGTCTGCCACGACGACGGTCAGGTCGGAGATGTTGTCGAGCGAGCTGCCGATGGTGTTGCGGTCGCGCGCCAGGTCGGCCATCCAGCGCTGCAGCTCGGTCACCAGTGTGTTGAGCTCCTGGTGGCGCTGGTCGACGGTGTCGAGCGTCTGGGTCAGGTTGGTGACCACCTGGCCGATCAGCTCGTCGCGGTCGGCGAGGCTGTTGGTGAGCGAGGCGGTGTTGGCCAGCAACTCCTGGATGGTGCCGCCCTCACCCTGGAGGACCCGCACGAGGTTGAGGCTGAGCTCGTTGACCTGCTTGGGGTCGAGCGCCTGGAAGAGCGGCTGGAAGCCGTTGAACAGGGTCGTGAGGTCGAGGGACGGCGCGGTCTGCCCCACCGGGAGGGTCGCCCCGGACTTGAGTCGGGTGCCGGTGGTGGGCGCGTCGGCACCGCTGTCGCCCCCGACGCCGTCGTCACTCTGCGCATCCAGGGCATCGGGCAGCGCGCCGCCGGCCTCGTCCCCGGCCTCGAGGGCGAGGTAGCGGTCGCCGACCAGGTTGAGGAAGCGGATCTCGGCGCGCGACGTGGTCGTGAGCGGCACGTCGGAGTTCACGCTGAACGTCACCAGCGCCTGGTTGCGGTGGTAGTGCTCGACCTTCTTGACCTCGCCGACGCTGACCCCGGCCACCCGGACGTCGTCGCCCTTCTCGAGCATCGAGGCGGTCGAGAAGACGGCCTTGTACTCGGTGCTGCCGCCGAAACCGAAGTTGCCCATGATCGCCGCGAGCAGGCCGGTCACCAGGACCGAGCAGACGGAGAAGATCAGCAGCTTGATGCCGGCGGCGATGGTGGTGGCGTTGCGTCGGTTGCGGAGCCGCACCGCCTTGCCCTCCGAGGCGTTGGCGTCCGCCTCGGTCCGCTCCTGCGTCGTGGTCACGAGTCACCCCGCACGACGGGGCCGTAGAGCAGTGATCCCAACGCGGCGTCGGAGTCGGCGGCCCGACCGGTCTGGCCGGCGAGCAGGGCGTTGACGATCGCCTTGTCGGCGTCGGTGCCGGCGTAGCCGCTGGTCGTGGCCCCTCGTTGGGCACCGCCGGTGATGATGGTGGGGAGGTCACCCGTGGGCGGGTTCTCGTCGATGTCGGAGCCTTCGGCGAACGCCGCCGGGTCCGCCGGGACCTTGGGGTTCGGCAGCCCGTCGCACCACGGGCCGTGCCCGATCTCGCCGTACAGCGGGCGGTCGTCGGCGTGGTAGGCCTCGTACTGGGCGGTCCCGAACTCGATGTACTGCTTGACCTGGTTGCCGGCGAAGGTCTCGGCCAGGCGCGGGGCGTACTTGGCGGCGCCCTCGATCAGGCAGGGAAACTCGGGCGAGTAGACGGCCAGCAGCTTGAGCACCGGCTCGGTGAGCCGGCCCACCCTGATGAGGTTCTTCTCGTTGTCCGACAGCACCCGCGTGGAGGTGACGGCCAGCCCCTGCAGGTCGGAGAAGAAGCTGTCGAGGTCGCCGGCCTTCTCGATGATCGTCTTGCTGGTGACCGTGAGGTTGCCGAGCACGTCGATCAGATCCGGGGCGGCCAGGTCGTAGGTGTCGGCGACGCTGGCCAAGGAGATGAGGTCCTGCTTCAGCGTCGGCAGCTTGTCACTGATCGCGCCGAGGTAGGCGTCGAGCTGGTCGAGCGTCTCGCCGAGCTGGTCGCCACGGCCCTGGAGGGCGGTGGCGAGCGCGTTGAGCGTGTAGTTCAGCTCGGCCGGCTGCACGGCCCGCAGCAGCGGGAACAGGTCGGCCAGGATCTTGCTGAGCTCGACGTTGGTCTCCACGCGGTCGGCCGGGATGACGTCGCCGTCCTCGAGGGAGCCGGTGGGGTTGGCGGGCCTCACGAAGGAGACGAACTTCTGGCCGAACAGCGTGGTCGGGATGATCTGCACCCCGACGTTCGCCGGGATGTCGTCGGCGACGTCGGGCTCCAGGGCGACCTCGATCACCGCCTGCTCGCCGTCCTGGCTCACCGACCGCACCTGGCCCACCAGTACGCCGTTGAGGCGGACGTCGCCGTAGCGCTCGAGCTGCAGGCCGGCCCGGTCGGCCTGGATGGTGACCATCGTCGAGTGTGTGAACTTCTTCTCGGAGATTGCGATCGACAACCAGATCAGCAGCGCGATGAGCGTGACGAAGACGACGCCGGACACCAGCAAGCGGGTGTGCTCCCGCTTGCTGTCGTGGTGGATGTTGACCAGCATGGATCTGTCGCCTACCCCGTGATCCGGACGGTCGGGTTGCCCACCCAGAGGGCGTAGCTGATGAAGAAGTCCGACACCACGATCGTGACGATGCTCGTCCGGATCGCCCGGCCCACTGCCATGCCGACCCCGGCCGGCCCGCCCGAGGCGGTGTAGCCGTAGTAGCAGTGGATCAGGATGACGGCGACGGCCAGGATGATCAGCTTGAGGAACGAGTAGAGGATGTCGATCGGCGGCAGGAACTGCAGGAAGTAGTGGTCGTAGGTGCCCGCCGACTGGCCGTAGAGCACGGTGACGATCAGGCGCGGTGACAGGAACGACGCGCAGAGGGCCACGATGTAGAGCGGGATCACGGCGATGAACGCCGCGATCATCCGGGTGGTCACCAGGAACGGCAGCGACGGGACGCCCATCACCTCGAGCGCGTCGATCTCCTCCGAGATGCGCATCGCGCCGAGCCGGGCCGTGTAGCCGCAGCCGACGGTCGCGGCGAGCGCGATCGAGGAGACCAGCGGGGCGACCTCGCGAGTGTTGAAGTAGGCCGAGATGAAGGCACTGAACTTGGCGACGCCGAGCTGGCTCAGCGACGCGTAGCCCTGGATGCCGACCTCGGTGCCGGCGAAGAACGCGAGGAACGCGATCACACCGACGGTGCCGCCGATCAGCACGAGGCCGCCGGCCCCGAAGGTGATCTCCGCGAGGGTGTTGCGGATCTCGCGGGGGTAGCGCTTGATCGTGCGCGGCACCCAGGCCAGCGCCTTGACGTAGAAGAGCAGCTGGTCGCCGCGCTGCTCCAGGGACCGCCGGGGGCCCTGGACCAGCGCGCTTCCGAACGCCCCGATGCTCGCCACGTCTACAACCCGGGCGGTGGGACGACTTGGAAGTAGATGGCGGTGATGACTGCGTTGAGGAAGAACAGCAGCATGAACGAGATGATCACGGCCTCGTTGACCGCCCGACCGACGCCGCTGGGTCCGCCGCCGGCGTTCAGCCCCTTGTAGGCGCCGACGATCGCCGCCAGCCAGCCGAAGACGATCGCCTTGATCATGGAGATGTAGAGGTCGGGGAGGCTGGCCAGGACGGTGAAGTTGGCGAGGAACGCCCCGGCCGAACCGCCCTGGACGATGACGGTGAAGAAGTATCCGCCACCGATGCCGGCAGCGATGACGATGCCGTTGATCATCATCGCGACGAACATCGTGGCCACCACGCGCGGTGCCACCAGCCGCTCGAGCGGGTCGACGCCGAGAACCTCCATGGCGTCGATCTCCTCGCGGATCTTGCGTGCGCCCATGTCGGAGCAGATCGCCGAGCCGGCGGCGCCGGAGATGATCAGCGCCGCTGCGATGGGGGCGGCCTCGCGGACCGTGGCGAGAACGGCGGTCGCGCCGGCGAACGACTGGGCGCCCAACTGGCCGGTCAGGTTGCCCACCTGGAGGGAGATGACCGCTCCGAACGGGATCGAGATGAGGATCGTGGGCATCAGCGTGACGCTGGTGATGAACCAGGCCTGCTCGATGAACTCGCGGAACTGGAAGGGCCTCGTGAAGATCCGCTTGGTGACCTCGACGACCATCGCCGCGATCTCGCCGGGGCCTCGCAGGACCGACACAGCAGCGAACGCCATCGGTCACCTCCCCATTCGTGCGACGGCCGCCTCAGAATAGAACGTGTTCTCGTTTTGGTCCAACGATCCACGACCAGCCTGCGGACCCCCACCCGGGCTGGGGAGACTGTCCCTCTTCCAACGGCGCGACGCCTCCCGCGTTACCCCGCTGCCCCAGCGTAGGGCTGCGGGGGTTCTAAGGTGGCCGCTGTGGACGAGCGCTCGCGGAACGTGTGGGCGTCGTTCCAGCACGACCCGCGCGACCCCGCCCTCGCCCCTCTGCGGGCGTCCGACGCGGACCGCAACGTCGTGCACGGCCTGCTGACCGAGGCCTTCGCCGACGGCCGGCTCGACCGCGAGGAGTACGACGAGCGCACGGCGGCGACGCTGCAGGCGCGGACGCTCGGCCAGCTGCCGGCGCTGGTCGCCGACCTGGTGCCGGACCGGCCCCTGCTGCCGGCGACCCTTCCGCTGAGCGCGGCCGACTCCTCGGAGCTGCAACGACGGGCCGAGGACAAGTGGCGCAAGGACCGGCGCGACGCGCTGGGTGGGCTTCGTGGGTTCGGCACTGCTGATGTGGGCGATCTGGGGCGCCACAGCGGTCGCCTCCGGCGGCGCCTACTTCCCCTGGCCATTGATCGTGAACGCATTCGCCCTCATGAACCTGTTCCGCGTGGCCACGAACAGGACCGAGATCGTCAGGTCCGAGGTCAAGCGGCTGGAGCGCAAGCAGGCCAAGGAGATCGAGGCCCGCAACAAGAAGAAGCAGAGCGAACCGTGAGACGCGTCCTGACGGCGCTGCGCCACCACCCCTCCGGGCTGCTGCTCGGCGGGCAGCTCCTGGTCGTCCTGGCCTACCCGTTCCTCGACGGCTCCACCGGCGGCCGGGCGGTGATCGGCGTCGTCCAGATGGTCGTCGTCTTCACCGCGGTCGCCGCGGTGCGGCTGACCCCCGCGCTGTCGTGGGTGGCGCTGCTGCTCGGTCTGCCGGCGATGGTCTTCGCCGTGCTCGAGGCGGTCAAGCAGGACGTGGACTGGGTGGTGCTCACCTCGGCGCTCGTGCACGCGCCGTTCTACTTCTACGTCTCCTACGCGATCATCCGCTACCTCTTCCACGACGACCGGGTCACCCGCGACGAGCTGTTCGCCACCGGCGCGGCGTTCACCGTCGTCGCGTGGGCCTTCGCCTACGTCTACGCCGCCGCGCAGGTGGTGTGGCCGGGCTCGTTCGTCGGCGCCGCAGGCAAGGAGCAGGAGTGGTTCAGCCTGCTGTTCGTGTCGTTCGCCAATCTCACCAGCGTCGGGCTGTCCGACGTCCTCCCCGTCGACGCGCACGCGCGGTCGCTGGTGATGGTCGAGCAGGTGGCAGGCGTGCTGTACGTCGCGCTGGTGATCGCCCGCCTGGTCGGGCCTCACGGTGGTGAGGGCCTCGGCTCGCGCGGAGCACGCACGCGAGGACTGAGGACGCCTCAGCCGAACAGCTTGGCGATCAGCCCGCTGCGGGCGACTTCGGGACGGGCCAGGTCGGCGTGCGGGTCGAGGTCCAGCACGGCCGTCAGGAAGTCGTCGACCTGGCTCTTGTCGTAGCCGTCCTCGAGCCGGACCGGCGTGAGCTGGGTCCGGCGGACCAGGTCCGCCAGCGGCTCGCCGGCCCGCAGGGCCTCGGTGAGCTTGACCAGGAGGGTGTCCACGTCGCTCTGCTGGTAGCCCCGGCGACCCAAGGTCGTCGCGAAGCTCACCCGCTCCACGTAGCCACAGAGCTGCTCCGCGGTCACCCGGTCGTCCGACTGCCTGGGTGTTGCCTCTGGCGTCGTCGGGTCAGCGGGGTCGGTCGTCTCGGTGATTTCGGTCGTGTCGCCGTCCACCCGCCCATCGTTGACCCGCGACCGGGTCTTGGGGCCCGAACGCGGGGATCGAGGCCGATCCGTCCAGACCGGTCACGTCAGGAACCGTCGGCGTCCCAGCCCGCCGGCCGGTCCCGCTTCGGCATCTTCGCGACGACGAGCCGGTAGGACTCATCGACCGCCTCGAGCAGCTCGTCATCGGGGATGCCGGCGTAGGTCAGCGAGTTCCACCCCGAGCGACCGATGTAGCGCATCACCGAGGCGGCCTCGGGGTAGCGGTCGAGCCACTCGTCGGCGACCTCGCGGGTGGGGCCGCCCTTCACGCCGACCGAGTCGGCGCCGAGGAACGCGAAGATCTTCCCGCGCTCGCCCTCCCCCACCTTGACCACCGGGAAGTCGTGGTCCCACGGGAAGTCGGTCCAAGCGCCGGGCTTGCCCACGCAATGCGTCTGCAGTGCCTTGACGTCCACAGGACCAATCCTTGCCCAAAGTCCCACAACAGGACCGCCCGCCGGGTTAGGTTCGACCCCGGGAGGTGAACACATGGACCTCTCGGGGCTCTACCGGGACATCGTCGAGAGCTCTCCGGATGGCCTGTGGGTCATCGACCTTGACGGTCGGACGGTGTACGCCAACCCGGAGATCGCGCGGCTGCACCGGATCGCCGACGAGGGACTGCCCGCGCTGACGGTCTTCGACACCCTGGACGAGGCCGGACGCGCGCAGTTTCGCGCGCACCTGGACGACGTTCGTCGAGGCCGGCTCAACGACCGGGCCGTCGAGGTCCAGTGGGTGCGCAGCGACGGGACGATCCAGTGGATGCTCTGCAGCGAGACCGCGCTGCTCGACGACGACGGTCGCCCGCGCGCGCTGCTGCACCGCTACTCCGACAACACCGAGCGCCACGAGCTGATCGCATCGCTGCGGGCCAGCGAGGACGCCCTGGAGGACCAGGTCGCCCAGAACAACCTGCTGCAGGCGGTCGCGAGTGCCGCCAACGAGGCCGCCACCCTCGGTGAGGTGCTGGTGCACGCCCGGTCCCTCGTCCTGCTGCACGACGACTGGAAGCGGGCCAGGGGGTTCGTGCCCGTCCCCGACGGCACCGGCCGTCTCGAGCCCTTCTACCCCGTCGAGGCCGACCGGGACGATGACCTCGGCGACCCGGTGGCCACCGCGGAGCTCGCACTGGCGCAGCGCGCTCACGACGCCCGCGGTCCGGTCTGGGACGACGCAAGGCTGACCCTCGCGTTCCCGATCCTGCTCGGCGCCGAGGCCTACGCCGTCGTCACGATCACCTCCGCTCCCCCGCTGTTCCGCCACGAGCTGATCGAGACCATGGCGGGCCGGGTTGCCGAGCAGCTGGCCCGCGTCGCCGAGCGCGAGCGGGCGCAGGCCGAGCTGGCCCGGGCCCGCGACGAGGCGATGGAGGCCTCCCGCCTGAAGTCGGACTTCCTGGCCCACATGAGCCACGAGATCCGGACCCCGCTCAACGGCGTGATCGGCCTCAACGACCTCCTCCTCCGCACCTCGCTCACCCCCGAGCAGCACCGGCTGTCGTCGGGCGTCCAGTCGGCCGGCCGGACCCTGCTCGGCCTGGTCAACGATGTCCTCGACTTCTCCAAGATCGAGGCGGGCCGGATGGACCTCGAGCGGCTGGACTTCGACGTTCGCCTGCTGCTGGAGCAGCTGTCCGCCATGCTCAGCGAGCCGGTGCGTGAGAAGCGGCTGGACCTCGCAGTGTCGTGCCACCCGGACGTCCCGGCCGTGCTGGCCGGCGACCCGACGCGGCTGGCCCAGGTGATCACCAACCTGGTGTCCAACGCCGTGAAGTTCACCGAGCGCGGAGGGGTGGGCGTCCGGGCCACCGCCGAACCCGTCGACGGCCGGGTGGTGCTCCAGGTCGAGGTGGCCGACACCGGAGTCGGGGTGACCCGCTCCCAGCTGTCGCACCTCTTCGAGCCGTTCACCCAGGCGGACTCGTCCACGACGCGCATCTACGGCGGCACGGGGCTCGGGCTCGCCATCTCGAGCGAGCTCGTCAACGCGATGGGCGGCACCCTGGAGTACACCGCGAACCCAGGCGGCGGCAGTGTCTTCACCTGCCGCGTCCCCCTCGACCTCGGCGTCGAGGCGGCGGCGGTCCACCCTGGCGACGTCAGAGCTCGCGAGCTGCTGGCCGGCCGACGGGCGCTCGTGGTCGCCGACGAGCGGCACGGCTCGCTCCTCGCCGAGCAGCTGGCGTGGTGGGGCGTCGGGTCCGACCTCGTCACGACCGCGGCGGAGGCACACCCGCTGCTCGACGGCTCCGCCTACGACGTCGTCCTGGTCGACGGTCCCGACCCGGGTCCGCTGGGCGAGGTGCCCGTCGTCGCGCTCTCTGAGCCGCACCTTGCCGGAGAGCTGCGCGCTGCCCTGCTGCGGCAGCTGTCCGACGAGCCGGAAGCCCATGAGCCCGAGCCCGTCGGCGAGAAGTCGGGCAAGGGCTGGATCCTCGTCGTCGAGGACAACCCGGTCAACCAGCTGGTCGCGACCGGGCTGCTGGCGGCCCTCGGCTATACCACCGACACCGCCGACGACGGGCTCGCCGCCATCGAGGCCGCCCGCGACGGAGGCTTCGACGCGATCCTGATGGACGTGCAGATGCCGCACATGGATGGCTACACGGCGACCCGGCACATCAGGGCACACGAGCGCGGTCGGCGCCGGCCGATCATCGCCATGACCGCGGCCGCGGTCGCGGGCGAACGGGAGCGCTGCCTGGAGGCAGGGATGGACGACTTCCTCACCAAGCCGGTCAACGCGGCCCGGCTCGCCGAGACGCTGAGGCGATGGCTGGCCCCCGGTCCGTCCTACGCCGAGCGGCTCGACATGGACCGGCTCGACGAGCTGCGGGGGCTCGACGACCCGGACGAGGGGACGTCGTACGTCGACCGGGCGATCGCGAACTTCCTCGGTAGCGCCGAGGCGCACGTCGCCACGATGGAGGCGGCAGCGGCCTCCGGAGACGAGCACGAGCTGCGCACCGTGGCGCACCGGCTGGCCGGCTCGGCGCTCAACCTGGGTGCGATCGCACTCGGTGAGGCGGCCCGGGCGATCGAGGAGGACATCCTGAACGGCTCCATGGCCGACGCCGTGGCGGCCCTGCCCGACCTCTGCGTCCGCCTGGCGGCCGACCTGGAGGCGCTCCGCGCCTACCAGCGCGAGCAGTACCCCGCGCGGGTGCCTTAGCCTGGACCGTGCTTAGCCTCGTCGCCCTCGTCGTCGTCGAGCAGCCCCTCGCGGTGGGCCGCCGCGACCAGGCCGCGGATCTGCTCGACCGACCCGCAGCCGTCGTCGATCTGCCGGTTGCGCTCGGTGGCGAACTTGGTGCCCAGCTCGGCCCGCAACCGGTCGCCGACCTCGTCCCGCGCTGGGTTGAGGATGGTCAGCTCCTCCTCGGTGAGGTGGTGGTTGACCACCCGGGCCAGCTCCTCGACGGCGTCGTCGAAGGCCTGGGTGTCAGTGCCCTTCAGCTCGAGCACGGCCAGCATCGCCTCGTGCCCCTCCGCGTGCTCCTCCTCGCCGTGCTCGGCCTCGTGCTCGGTGATCGCCCGGCGGCGGCGCAGCCTGGGGTAGACGTGGGTCTCCTCGGCGATGGCGTGCGCCGTGTGCAGGGTGGCGAGTGCGCGGCGTACGGCGTCGCGGTCGGAGCTGCTGTCGCGCAGGTCGCGCAGCAGCGTCTCGAACCGGCGGTGGTCGTCGAGGATCAGGTCGATCACGTCCCCCTGGGTCGGTCGGCCGAGGTCGATGAAGGTCTCTGGCATGCCGATCAGGTACCCATAGGCTGGCATGGATGACCGGGACCGAGCGCTCGCCGCGCGCGGCGCTCGCCCTGGTGGTCGGAGTGACGGTCGTCCTGAGCGTGGCGCTGTCGCTGGTGCACCTGCCGTCGGCGGTGCTGTTCGCATCGCTGGTCGGCGGGATGGCGCACGCCCTCACCTCGCCCACGCCGCTCGAGCTGCCGTCGGCGTTGTTCCGCGTCGCCCAGGGGACGATCGGCGTGGTCATCGGGGCGGTCGTGAGCCTGCCCGCCCTGGAGCGGATCGGGCACGACCTGCTGCCGATCGGGCTGGTCATGCTGGCCACGCTGGTCATCTCGCTGGTCGCCGGACGGCTGCTGTCGCTGCGCGACGACGTGTCGCCGGTCACCGGGGTCTTCGCACTGATCGCGGGCGGTGCGTCCGGCGTGGTGGCGGTGGCGCGCGAGCTCGGTGCCGACGAGCGGGTGGTGACGGTCGTGCAGTATCTGCGGGTCCTGGTGGTGCTCATGGCGATGCCGCTCGTGACCGCGATCGTCTTCCGGCCCTCGCACGGGCACGGCGGCCTGGCGGGGTCCGACGCCGGGGTGGTGCGCGACCTGGTGTTCGTCGCGGTCTCGCTGGCGCTCGGGCTGGCCCTGGCGCGGCTGGCGCGGTTCCCCACCGCCTCGCTCCTCGGTCCGCTGGCGGTGGCCGTGCTGCTGGCGCTCGGAGGATGGCTCGGCGAGGTACGCGTGCCGGCCCCGGTGCAGTGGGTGGCCTTCGCCCTCATCGGGGCGCAGGTGGGGCTCCGGTTCACGCGCGCGTCGCTGTCCTCCATCGCGCGGATGCTGCCGACCGTGCTGGCCCTCACGGTCGGCATGGTGGCCGCCACCGCCGGGGTCGGCGCGCTCCTGGCGTGGGCGACGCCGGTCGACGGGCTGACGGCGTACCTTGCCACCACCCCGGGCGGGCTGTTCGCCGTCTTGTCGACGGCGGCCGACGCCGGGTCCGACGTGACCTACGTGCTCGCGGTCCAGCTCTGCCGGCTGCTGGTCATCCTCGCCCTCACCCCTCTGCTCGCGCGCTCATTGTCAGCGCGGCGCGATCGATGATGGCTCGCGTCTTGCGTCGGTAGCGCCAGACCTGGAGCAGGCCGAGCGCCCAGAGGGGGTACTGGGTGCACATCGCCCAGCGGAACGCGCTCGCGTCGTAGGCCGCGCTGCTGCCCGGCGTCCGCCAGTCGAGGACCAGTCCGATCGCGACGACGAGGACGAGGCTGGCCGAGAACCCGGCCTGGTTGATGATCCCGTTGGCGCTGGCCAGCCGCTCGGCGGGGTTCGAGGTCCGGGCCAGGTCGAAGCCGATCATGGACGCCGGACCACCGACCCCGATCACCTGGGTCAGCAGTACCAGCAGCCAGAACGGCGCGTCACCCGGCCAGGCGAGGACGGCCGTCCAGACCGCCACGATCGTCCACACGATCACCAGCACCGCTGTCGAGCGGTGCCACGGGTGCCTCCCGATGAGCCAGCCGATCGTCGGCCCGCCGTAGATCACCGCCACCACGATGAGGCTCAGCAGCAGGCCGGCCCGCCCGTCGCTGAGATGCTCCCCCCTGACCAGGAACGGGAAGCCCCAGAGCAGGGCCATCGCGGTGGCGCTGAACTGCGTCACGAAGTGCATCCAGAAGCCGAGTCGGGTGCCGGGGTGCGCCCAGCTCGCGCGGAGGCTGTGGCGGACGGTGGCGAAGGTCAGCTTGGGGCCACGCAGGCTCCGGCTCTCGGGCGCGTCGTGGACGAGCACCGCGACGACTCCCGTGACCACGACGCTGACCGCCGCGGCGGTCAGGTAGGCCCGGGTCCAGCCGAGATGGCTCAAGGCCCAGGTCATGGGGGCGGCTGCCCCCAGGGCCCCCAGCTGGCCGAAGGTCCCGGACAGAGCGGTCAGCAGCGGCACCCGCCGGCCCGGGAACCAGCTCACCACGAGGCGGAGCAGGCAGATCCAGGTCATCGCGTCGCCCATGCCGACGAACACCCGCGCGACCAGCGCCGCGCCGTAGGACTCCGCCAGGGCGAACCCCGTCTGCGCGAGCGTCAGCACGATCGCCCCGGTCAGGATGACGCTGCGGGGCCCGAACCGGTCCACGAGCAGCCCCACCGGGATCTGCATCCCGGCGTAGACGAGCAGCTGCAGCATCGTGAACGTCGCCAGCTGGGCGGCGCTGATGTCGAACCGATCCGCGGCCGCCAGCCCGGCCACGGCCAGCGACGAGCGGTGGAAGATCGCCAGGAGGTATGCCGCGAGCGCAGCGCCCCAGATGGCCCACGCGCGCTTCACCGGCCGACCGTAGGTCGTGGTCGGCTCAGTCGTCGAACTCGAACCCCTCCGCCTCGGCGCGCGCGATCAGCTCGGTCACCCGGGCACCGTCGGTGAGGTAGGGCCGGAGGGAGTTGCGAAGCTGCTCGAGGAGATCACGGTCGCCGTAGGCCGCGAACGTGCCGGCCTCGCAGTCGACCTCGAGGGCCGCCAGAGTGTCGGTGGCGGCGTAGCGCGCCACGCTCTCCCAGAAGTAGCCGTTGGGCTCGTGCCCCGTCGCGCGCACGGCGTCGTCGACCACGAGCGTGCCGCAGGCGAACGAGATCGACGGGCCGTACTTGTCGGACGCGTGGATGGTGAGCGGGTCGGCCATGTCGGCAGTCTGCACCGCAGCCGGTGATTTCGTGGAATGCGCTCACTTGGTCGCTTCCATCATCTGCCGGAGCTCCTTCTTGAGCTCCGAGATCTCGTCGCGCAGCCGCGCGGCGACCTCGAACTGCAGCTCGGCGGCGGAGGCCTTCATCTGGTCGGTGAGGTCCTGGATCAGCTGGGCCAGGTCGGAGGAGGGCATGCCGGCGAGGTCGGCGGCATGGTGGCCCGCGGCCTTCGAGCCGAGCACCGGCGTGGGCTGACGGCCCTGCTTCGGCTTGACGCCGCCCGCGCGGCCCTTGGCCTCGGTGCCGGCCCAGGTCTGGAGCAGCTCCTGAGTGGACTCGTCCTCGCGGGCCAGCATCTCGGTGATGTCGGCGATCTTCTTGCGCAGCGGGGTCGGGTCGATGCCGTGCTGCTTGTTGTAGGCCTCCTGCTTGGCCCGGCGCCGGTTGGTCTCGTCGATCGCGGCCGCCATCGAGGGCGTGACCTTGTCGGCATACATGTGCACCTCGCCGGAGACGTTGCGCGCGGCGCGGCCGATCGTCTGGATCAGCGACTTGTCGGAGCGGAGGAAACCTTCCTTGTCGGCGTCGAGGATCGAGACCAGTGACACCTCGGGCAGGTCGAGCCCCTCGCGGAGGAGGTTGATGCCGACGAGCACGTCGTATTCGCCGAGCCGGAGGTCGCGCAGCAGCTCGATCCGCTTGAGCGTGTCGACCTCGGAGTGGAGGTAGCGGGTGCGGATGCCGGCGTCGAGGAGGTAGTCGGTGAGGTCCTCGGACATCTTCTTGGTCAGCGTGGTGACCAGGACCCGCTCGTTCTTCTGGGTGCGCTCCTTGATCTGGTGGATCAGGTCGTCGATCTGGCCCTTGGTCGACTTGACCACGACCTGAGGGTCGACCAGCCCGGTCGGGCGGATGATCTGCTCGACGACCGCGGGCGGGGTGTTGCCGCCGACCTTGTCGAGCTCGTAGTTGCCCGGCGTCGCGGAGAGGTAGATGGTCTGGCCGATCCGGTCGAGGAACTCCTCCCACCGCAGCGGCCGGTTGTCCATCGCGCTCGGCAGTCGGAAGCCGTGGTCGACCAGGTTGCGCTTGCGGGACATGTCGCCTTCGTACATCCCCCCGATCTGCGGCACCGCGACGTGGGACTCGTCGACGACCAGGACGAAGTCTTCGGGGAAGTAGTCGAGCAGGCAGTTGGGCGCGGAGCCGCGGCTGCGGCCGTCGATGTGCATCGAGTAGTTTTCGATGCCGGCGCAGGAGCCGACCTGGCGCATCATCTCGACGTCGTAGGTGGTGCGCATGCGGAGCCGCTGGGCCTCCAGCAGCTTGCCCTCGCGCTCGAACTTCGCCAGCTGGTCCTCCAGCTCGAGCTCGATGCCGCGGATCGCCCGCTCCATCCGCTCGGGGCCGGCGACGTAGTGGGTGGCCGGGAAGACGTGGAGCTCCTCGTCCTCGGTGATGACCTCGCCGGTGACGGCGTGGAGCGTCATCAGCCTCTCGATCTCGTCGCCGAAGAACTCGATGCGGACCTGGTGCTCCTCGTAGACCGGGAAGATCTCGAGGGTGTCGCCGCGCACGCGGAAGTTGCCGCGGGCGAAGGTCATGTCGTTGCGGGTGTATTGCATCTCGACCAGCCGGCGCAGGATGCCGTCGCGGTCGTGCTCCTGGCCGACGCGGACGCGGAGCATGCGATCGACGTACTCCTGCGGGGTGCCGAGGCCGTAGATGCACGACACCGTCGCCACCACGATCACGTCGCGCCGGGTCAGCAGCGAGTTGGTCGCGGAGTGGCGCAGCCGCTCGACCTCCTCGTTGATCGAGGAGTCCTTCTCGATGTAGGTGTCGGTCTGGGGGACGTAGGCCTCGGGCTGGTAGTAGTCGTAGTAGGAGACGAAGTATTCGACGGCGTTGTCGGGGAAGAGCTGGCGCAGCTCGTTGGCGAACTGAGCCGCCAGGGTCTTGTTGGGCTGCATGACCAGGATCGGCCGCTGCACCTGCTCGGCCACCCAGGCCACGGTCGCGGTCTTGCCGGTGCCGGTGGCGCCGAGCAGGACGATGTCCTGCTCGCCGCCCTGGATGCGCTTGGTGATCTCGGTGATCGCGGCGGGCTGGTCACCGCTCGGGGAGTAGTCGGAGACCACCTTGAACGGCGCCACGCGGCGCTCGAGATCGGTGACGGGACGCATACGACGAGCGTACGGCGGCCCGCCGACAGTGCTGCTTCCGCGCGTGTTCCGTGACGTGACATCGTGTCGCGGATACCGTGTGCCCATGGCTCTAGGTCTCAACCCCGTCGGTGACGTGCTCAAGAAGGCCGACCGGGTGCTCGCCCACGCCGGCGACACGCTCGGCACCGTCGGCGACACCCTCGGCACGGTCGACACCAAGCTCGAGAACGTCGACAAGACGCTCGGCAAGGTCGACAAACGGATGGAGAAGGTGGACGCCACCCTCGAGGAGACCAAGGCGCTGCTGACCCAGGTGCAGGGGCTCCTCGAGGAGCTGTCCGAGGAGATTGCGCTGGTCAAGGAGATCCCCGAGCTGAAGTCGAAGCTCAACGCGGTGCACGAGGCGGTCACCCAGAAGTGAGCGACCCCACCCGGCTCCGCGTGCGGTTCATGACGGCCGACCTGCCCTCCGACGAAGAACGGCTCCCACCCGATCTCGACACCGGGTCCGCCGAGGACGACGAGTCGTCGTTCGACCACGAGGACGTCGTGGGTGTCGCCGTCGACGACGACGGCACCTACCGGCTCGAGAGCAGCTCGTTCTTCGTGCCTCTGGCCGCCGGCGACCTGGTCAGGGCGGCCGCGGACGCCAGCGGCCAGCTGCAGGTGGTCGACGTCGTGGAGCCCTGCGACGCCGTCCTGACGATCTTCGCGCCCGACGCGGCTGCCGCCCCCGAGGCGATCACCGCCCTGATGCGGATCTGGGAGGCCACGGGAGCCGGACAGAGCGAGCGCGGCGGACCGTTCGTGGCCACGGTCTGGCCGGACATGCCGATGGACGCCATCGCGGCGCAGCTCAACGCCGACCAGGAGGCCGGCCGCGGCGAGTGGATCCTGGCCGCGGAGCCGCACGAGCGGCGGCGCGACGTCCAGGACGAGATCGACTTCGAAGTCGGCTGAGTGAGATGCCTGCCCGTTGATCCTTCGCGTGTTCACTAGATTTGCCGCGTGAGGAGCAGCGCGCAGACCATCGAGCGCGTGCTCGTCTGGCTGCGCCGGACGCTTGCGGTGGTGTTCGGGGTCCCGATGGCGATCGGCATCGGGATGAGCCTGGTCGACTCCTACCGGCGCCGCGGCAAGAAGCCCAAGCCGTTCCCGACCACGCCACCGACGACGGTGCCGGTCGGCGAGGGGACGATCAGGACCTACACCTTCGGCCAGGACCTCTACGCCGACATGCTGGCCGCGATCGAGGGCGCGCAGCGGCAGGTGCTCTTCGAGACCTACATCTGGAAGGGCGACGCGGTCGGCGAGGAGTTCAAGGCCGCGCTGGCGGCCGCGGCTGACCGGGGCGTCGAGGTCTACTGCATCTACGACGGCTTCGCCAACCTCGTGGTCTCGCCCCGGTTCAAACGGTTCCCGGCGAACCTCAAGGTGCTCAAGTACCCGGCCTACAGCGCGGGGTGGCGCTTCTTCGACCTGCGCCGCTACGGCCGTGACCACCGCAAGATCCTGGTGGTCGACGACAAGGAGGCCTACGTCGGCGGCTACAACATCGGGTCGGCGTACGCCACCGAGTGGCGCGACACCCACGTGCGGATCACCGGCCCCGGCGTGCAGGACCTGCGGCGGGCGTTCGCCGACTTCTGGAACCTGCACCGGCGGCGGCGGCTGCGGGCGAGCGAGCGGCCGCTCCTGGTCGAGACGGCCAGTGTCTGGGAGCCGCACATCCGGCTGCAGCGCAACGTGCCGCGGCTGTGGATGTTCCCGATCCGCGGCATGTATCTCGAGGCGATCAACCGCGCCAGCACCAACATCTGGATGACGCAGGCCTACTTCATCCCCGACCAGGACGTCGTCGACGCCCTGAAGTCCGCCGCCCGCCGCGGTGTCGACGTCCGGCTCCTGGTGCCACTCAAGTCCAACCACATCGTGGCCGACTGGCTCTCGCGCGGCTACTTCTCCCAGCTGCTCGAGGCCGGCGTCCGGATCTTCCGGTTCAAGGACGCCATGGTGCACGCGAAGACCTCGACCGTGGACGGCTCCTGGTCGACGGTCGGCACGGCGAACATCGACCGGCTGAGCCTCCAGGGCAACTACGAGATCAACGTCGAGGTCATCGACCACGGGCTGGCCAAGGGCCTCGAGGAGATCTGGGCGGTCGACGAGTCCAACTGCATCGAGCTGACCCGCGGCGAGTGGGAGGCACGCGACCTGCACCGGCGCTTCACCGAGCTGGTGCTCAGGCCACTCCGGCCGTTGCTCTGACCTGTCGCCATTCCGATACCGACGGTATCGTGATGGGTGTGACCACCTCGGCGACCGTCCGGCGAACCCGCAGAACCGTCCGGCCGGAGCGGGCCGACGTCCGCGAGCGGGTGCTGGCCGCGGGCCGGGCGGTGTTCGCCGAGGTCGGCTTCCACAAGGCCACCCTCGACGCGATCGCCGGCCGCGCCGGCTTCTCCAAAGGCGCCGTCTACTCCAACTTCGCGAGCAAGGACGACCTGTTCCTCACCCTGCTGCAGCACGACGTGGCCGACATGCAGGCGACCCTGGGCCAGGCCCTCCACGACGGCTCCCTCGACGACGACCTCCGGCTGCTCGCGGCCACGGTGCTCGGCTGGGCGGCCGACGGGCGGGCGCAGCTGGTCTTCGCCGAGTTCCGGGCGCACGCGGCGCACGAGCCGGCCCTCGCGCGCCGGACGGCGGAGGCGCGGGCGGCGCTCGTCGAGTCGACCGCCGACCAGCTGGCGGCGGCGGTGGTGGCCCGCGGCGCGCGGCTGACCGTGCCGCCGTCCGAGGCCGCGGTGCTGCTCCTCGCGCTGGTCAACGGGCTCGCACTCGAGCACGTCGGCCGCACCGACGTGGTCTCCGAGGACAGCCTGGTTGTCCTCATGTCTGGGCTGGTCGCGTGATCGGCCGCCGGCGGCGTCGGTCCTTCGACGGGGCCAACGTCTTCATCACCGGGGCCGCCAGCGGGATCGGGCGCGCCACCGCCGAGCACGCCGGTCGGCTGGGCGCGCGGCTGCACCTGACCGACCGCTCCGCCGCGGGCCTGACCGAGACGGTGGCGCGGATCGAGGCCGCCGGCGGGACCGTCGTGCTGGCCCGCACCGCCGACGTCGCCGACCACGAGGCCGTCCGCGCGCTCGCGGCCGACGTCACGGCGGTCTCGGGGTCGATGGACGTCGTCATGAACATCGCGGGCGTCTCGGCATGGGGCACGGTCTCCTCGCTGCGCCACGAGACCTGGCGGCGGATGGTCGACGTCAACCTGATGGGCCCGATCCACGTGATCGAGGAGCTGGTCCCACCCATGGTCGACGCCCGCCGCGGTGGCCACCTGGTCAACGTCTCGTCGGCCGCCGGGCTGATCGGGATGCCGTGGCACGCGGCCTACAGCGCCTCGAAGTTCGGGCTGCGCGGCGTCTCCGAGGTGCTCCGCTTCGACCTGGAGCGGCACCGGATCGGGGTGTCGCTCGTCTGCCCCGGCGCGGTCGCCACTCCCCTGACCGAGACCGTGCAGATCGACGGCATCGAGAAGGCCAACCCGAGGTTCCTCGAGGCACAGGCACGGTTTCGCCGCCACGCCGTCTCGCCCGAGGACGCCGCGGCCGCGATCATCGCCGGGGTCGAGCGCAACCGCTACTGGGTCTACACCTCCACCGACATCCGCCTCGCCCACCTCCTGCAGCGGGTCGCTCCCCCGCTCTACGTGCTGCTGATGCGGGTCATCAACGGGCAGGCCAACCGGGTGCTGCCCGAGGTACGCCGCGCCCGCCGCCCCTCGGACACGGCGTGACCGCCCGGATCGGCCCCGGCCGCACCCGCGACACCGGCCTGCTCGTGCAGGGTTTCGCCCGGGTGGCCGGCCGGGTCACCGGCACCAAGCCCCCCGCGGTCTTCCTGACCCTCGGCCGGCACCGCCGCCTCTTCTGGGGCTGGCTGTTCTTCGCCGGCGCCCTGATGCCCGGCGGCCGGCTCCCCCGGCGCGAGACCGAGCTCGTCATCCTGCGCGTGGCGACGCTGTGCGGGTCGGCCTACGAGCTCGCCCAGCACCGGCGCCTCGGCCGCCGCGCCGGCCTCACCACCGACGAGATCGACCGGGTCGCCCTGGGCCCCGGCGACCCGTCGTGGGGTCCGCGCGACCGCGTGCTGCTCCGGGTCGCCGACGCCCTCCACGCCCAGGGCGACGTGTCCGACGCCCTCTGGACCGAGCTGCGGGTCCAGCTCGACGAGCGGGAAGCCATCGAGCTGGTGATGCTCGTGGGCCACTACTCCATGCTGGCGACCACGCTCAACACACTGCGGGTGGAGCCGGACCGGCCGCGCTGACTCGGAGCGATACTCATCCGGTGGCTGACCTGCTGACACTGACCTCGACGGAGGAGTCGGCCGAGGCGCTGGTGGCGCGTTCCGGGGCCGTACGCCGCACCTTCGACCACCTCACCCAGGACTCGGGGAACGTCTCGTGGCTGGTGGAGGCGGAGGGTGGGCCGCTGTTCGTGAAGTCGGCGGGTCCGGTCGAAACGCCGGCAGGAGGACCGACGCCGGTGCTCGACCACGCCGGGCGGGTCGGGCTGCTCGAGAACGCCGTCGAGCTGGCGCGCTCCTGCGGCCACCCGGCGCTGGCCCGCCTGCGCAACGTCGTGACCACGGCGACCGGACCCGCGCTCGTCTACGACGCCGCGCCCGGCGAGCTGGTCGGGGTGCCGCGCGCGCTGAGGAGCGACCCCGGGTCGGCGTACCAGCGGTTCGCGCACCTGCCGGCCGACCGGATGCTGCCGGTCTTCGACGCGCTCATCGACCTCCACGTCGCCCTCTCCGAGCGCGGCTGGGTCGCCTGCGACGTCTATGACGGCTGCCTCATCGTCGCGCCCGACGACCGGCTCACGGTGGTCGACCTCGACACCTACCACCGGGGACCCTTCACCAACACGATGGGACGGATGTTCGGCTCGACCCGGTTCATGGCTCCCGAGGAGCTCGAGCTGGGCGCGACCATCGACCAGCGCACCACGGTGTTCACGCTGGGCCAACTGGTCACGCACTTCGGCACCCGGCTCACCGAGGAGCTCGGCTCGTTCGTCGGCTCCCCCGCCGCCGCCGAGGTGCTGCGCCGGGCCTGCCGACCCGAGCCTTCAGACCGCTTCCCGACGGTCGCCGACTTCGGCGCCGGCTGGACCGCCGCGCGCTAGTGTCCCGCGCGCGGAGTTCGCAACATAAGTCGTGCTCCCAGTGCGTGCATCGCGAGACGGCGGCGCGCCGGCAGACCGGGCGTCTTTCCAGCGTCGCCGACGAAGTGAGGTGCGTGCTGGGGGTGCGAGTTATGCAGCGAACTTCGTGTGCGCGGCACTAGCTGGGAGCCGGCACCGCGCCGGGCTTGCCGGCGTCGGCGTAGCTGCGCACGGTCGAGATGTTGAGCGGGAAGTCGATCGCGAGGTCGCGGAAGAGCAGGCTCGACGCCGTCGCGGCGGCCTCGGTGGCCTGCTGTGCGACCGCATCGGCGAGGGCGGCCGGGGTGTGGATGACGACCTCGTCGTGGAGGAAGAAGACCAGGTGCGGTCGCTGGTCGAGGGCACCGCGGGCGCCGAGCCGCCAGAGCCGGTTGCGCAGGTCGGCGATCCAGCACAGCGCCCACTCGGCTCCGGTGCCCTGCACGACGAAGTTGCGGGTGAAGCGGCCGTAGGCGCGGCGGTAGCGGGACTGGCTGTCGGGGTCGACCGGCGCATCGTCGGGGTCTCGGTCCCAGGCCTCGCCCAGCGTGGGCGACCCTCGCCCCAGCAGCGTGCGCACCACCTGGGCCCGCTCGCCGGCGCGCGCAGCCTCCTCGACGAGACCGAAGGCGTCGGGGTAGCGGCGGGTGAGCCCGGCCAGCAACCGGCCGCTCTCGCCACTGGTGGCGCCGTACATCGCCCCGAGGAGCCCGAGCTTGGCGTCCTTGCGGCTGGCCACGGCGCCGTCGTCGACCATCCCCTGGTAGAGGTCGGCGCCGGCGGCCGCCCGGGCCAGGGCGCGGTCGCCGCTCATGCCGGCGAGCACCCGGGGCTCGAGCTGGGCCACGTCGGCCACGACGAGCACCCAGCCGTCGTCGGCGACGGCCGCCGGCCGGACCAGCGCCGGGACCGACAGCGCGCCTCCACCGTTGGACGACCAACGGCCGGTCGTCGAGCCGGCCGGCTGGTAGGACGGCCGGAACCTGCCCTCGCTGACCCACTGGTCGAGCCATGCCCAGCCATTGGTCGCCAGCAGCTGGGCGAGCTGCTTGTAGCGCAGCAGCGGCTCGATCGCCGGATGGGTGACCGCGCGGAGCGTGGACGCCCGCACGTCCGGCACCTCGTGACCGACCCGGCGCAGCGCCTCCATCAGCTCGGGCCGTGAGTCGGGGTTGAGCCCGGGCGCGTGCAGCACCTCTCGCACGGTCGCCATCAGCTCGTCGAGCTTGTGCGGCCGGGCGCCGCGCGGCGGACGCGGACCGAGCAGCTCCTCGAGCAGCCGCGCGTGGACGTCGGCGCGCCACGGCACGCCGGCCCACGTCATCTCGGCCGCCACGAGCGCCCCCGACGACTCGGCCGCCAGCAGCAGGGTGAGCCGCTCGGCCTCTGGCGACGCCGCCACGGCGGCCAGCTGCCGGGCGTCCTCGAGGTCGGCCCGCAGGTGCTCGGTCGCGTCGTCGACCACGAAGAGCGCGGCCTCGGACGGCACGCTCGGGCCGAGCCGGTCCCAGTGCTCCGATCCCTCGCCCGCCAGCCGCTGCTGGTCCACCGCGGGCGCCCGCCGCAGCAGGTGGTGGCCCAGCCGCAGGTCGTGGCAGCGCTCGACCCGCACTCCAGCGGTCAGGAGCGGCGGGTACCACCGTGCCGTGTCGTCCCACACCCACCGGGTGGTGCCGTCGTCACGCCCCGCGACGTACGCCGCCAGGTCGGGCAGCTCCAGGGTCTGCTCGGTGTCGCCGTCGCACACCCGCACGCGCTCACCCGGCAGTCGCGAGAGCGAGATCCGGGCCACGGGGACACCCTGACACCCGGCGGCGACAGCCGAGGTCACTCCGCGCGGGAAGGACCGGGCGGGTGGTCGCGGCGATAACCGGGGTAATCGATGACCGCTTCACGGTCGCCCGCGTCGTAGGCGGCAGCAGCGGTGGCCCAGAAGTCGGCCGGTTTGTGCCGGCCGTCCAGGAGCACGTCCAGCTCGTGCAGCGTCATGGAGCGGACAGGCTCCGTGTCCTGCCACACCTCGTAGCGCAGCCTCTGACCGGGCAGCAACGCGCGCACGTCGTCGGTGCCCCGGACGAAGATCGCCACGATCAGGGAGCCGGCTGGTCCTGCTCCGTCGGCCGCGTCGCCACGAACCAGAACACTGCCCCGGACGCGGCGATCATGACGAGCAGCTCGGGCGTGCCGATCCCGAACCCGCCGAGCGCGAGCAGGACCATGAAGGCCAACCACGCCGCGACCAGTCCGCGCAAGGGGTGCGGGAGTCTCCAGATCACCTGCCCCTGATGGCAGAGCCGAGACTCGCCGACCCGTTGTCAATGGTCACGACAGGTCCTGCGGAGCAGGCAGAAGATGGCTACGGTCGGCGGACCCATCGCTCCGTCCCCCCCGGGAGTCCTCGTGCGGCTGCGTACCTCTTCGCTCGCCCTCGTCCTTGTCGCGCCGGCGATGGCCTTGCTCGGCCTCGCGGCGCCGGCGCACGCGGCCATCTCCTACACCTGGACCGGGAACACGAACTTCAGCTGGGGCACGTCGAGCAACTGGTTGCCGGCCGGCGTGCCCACGACGGGCGACTCGGTGACACTCAGCCCCGCGACCTTGCCCACGAGGCTCTCGATCACCGGGGTCCCGGCCGTCTCGCTGCAGAACCTGACGGTGGCGAGCACATCGGGCAACAACGTCTCGCTGTCCGGGACGGGCCCTGTGTCGGTGGCCGGTGCGTTCAGCTGGAGCGGCGGGGACATCAACCTCCCGCTCACCCTCGCGGGCACCGGCTCGGTCGCCGCCACGCCGGCGACCCCCGCGCACTTCGGCAACAACGGCCATCTCCTCACGGTCAGTGGCGCGCTCACCTTCCTCGGGCCCGGTGCCGCGTCGGCGAACGCCCTGTCGTCGGTGGAGCTGATGTTCGACAGCAACATCACCATTGCTCCGGGCGGGCGGATCGACCTCGCCAACGGCGCCCGGATCCTGGCCAACCGCTGCTGCACCTCGCCGACCAGCACCCTCGTCAACCAGGGCACCCTGCGCGCGCTCGACGGGACCACCCATCTCGACAACCTCGGCCTCGACCAGTCGGGGACCATCGACATCGCGTCCGGGTCGACGCTCGACGCGGTGGGTGGCCCGATGCGGGTCTTCGGAGGCGCGGTGACCGGTGGCGGGACTCTCTCGATCCCGACGACCAGTGGCAACGCCTTCGACCCGCTGCATCCGGCGGACCCCGACAACACCCTCAAGCTGCTCGGCAACCTCGCCCTGGCCGGCGGCAGCACCGTCGTCCTCGGCCCCAACACCGAGGTCTCCGGAGCCGGCGCGATCACCGGGGCGGGCTCTGTGGTGCTGGCCGGAGCAAGGGTGCGCGCGGCCGTGTCGTTCGGCGTACCGGTCGCCACGGTCGCCGGGACGACCAGCCGGCTGGTGATCTGGGACAAGAACGTCGCGGGGCAGCACGGCGACGTCGTGCTCGCCGCCGGAGGACAGGTGGCTCCCGGCTCGACGCTCGCGGTCAACGGCGGTTCGCGGCTGACCGTGCCGGCGGGGCAGACCCTCGCCCTGCCCCCTGGGTCGATCCTCTCCTCGGACGGCTGCTGCACCAACCCCGGCCAGCTCGCGGTCAACGGCACACTTGCGGTCGATGGGGCGACCATCAAGTGGGTCACGCTCTCGGGCGCCGGACGGGTGACCCAGGCCGGGTCCTCGACCTGGGACCTCGCCGGCACGGCCTTCTCGTCGGGAGCCGTGGTGTCCGGGGGCGGAGTCATCAACGGCGACCTCCCCTCGGGCGCCGCCACTGTGACGCCCGCAGGCACGCTGAAGGTGACCGGCGACTACGTGCCCAGCGCGTCGGGCACGCTCGCGGTCGAAGGCGGAACCCTCCAGGTCGGCGGCGATGCCGCGCTCGCCGGCACCCTCAGACGGGCCCCCGGCGCGGTGGCGCGCAACACGACGCTCGACGTGCTCACCGCCGGCTCGGTCACAGGCACCTTCGACTGCTCGCGCACACCCGGCGCCGTCCCCCTCTACTCGAAGACGAAGGTGTCGCTGCTCGGCGTGGGCGGCGCACCAGCGGACTGCCTGGTCCCCGCGCAGGCCAAGGCCCTCAAGTCGACGTTCTCCGGCACCAAGGCGGGCAAGCTGAAGCCGACGAAGGGCGCGACCCGGGTGCTGCTGCTCGTCACCGTGAAGGGCGCGGCCGCGGCGACGAAGCTCAAGCTCAAGGCCGGCGGCTCGGCCACCGTGAAGGTGGCGAAGGGCAAGACGGTGACGGCGTACGTCGTCCTCAAGCTCGGCAAGGGCGCCAAGGCCAAGAAACTCTCGGCCTCCATCGGCCGGCGCGCGTCGGTGCAGGTCACCCAGGTCGGCTGCTACTAGGGCGCATGACGCCATACGGACGGAGCCACCCCGTGAGCGTCGTGGCGTATGACGTCTTGCGGCCGAGTCGTCAGAACTGCGGCAACGAGATCGGCCCGGGCGCGTGGGCGGCACCGCGCTGCAGCTGGGCGAACGACGCGGAGCAGCGGCCGTGGTCCTGGAGCTGCCGGCGGGTGGGGTCGCGGGGGTCGCGGCGGGCGACGTCGTACTTGCAGCGGGCGTCGAGGTCGGGGATCAGCGCGAGGCGGAGCTCGCCGTTGCGGATCACCTGGGTGAGGGTGCCCAGCCCGGGGGCGTAGGACTGCAGCAGCGCGCGCAGGTGCGGGTCGTGGGTGACGAACTCGTCGGTGAACGGCAGCGCCGTGCGCAGGAAGGCGGGGAGCACGTCGGCGACGTCGTTGACCAGGGAGCGCAGCTGGTTGATCTCGTCCGGCGTACGCCGCAGGGTGGCGCGCAGCTCGGGGTCGTAGTCGCGGAGGAACGCCGCGAGCTCCTTCGACGACCGCGCCAGGGAGCGCAGGTCGGAGGCTGAGCCGACCGGGAGATCAAGCACCGGGCCGGAGTTGCGGAGCAGCCGCTCGGTCTGCGGCCAGGCGCGGTCGAGGTCGGCGAGCACGGCCTGGCCCTGGTCGAGCAGGTTGCCGAGGTCCGCACCGGTGCCGCCCAGACCGGTGGAGAGCGCCACGAGGAGGCGGCGCAGCTTGCGGGCGTCGACCTGGTCGAGCACCTGGCCGACCGCGAGGACGGTCGACGAGAGGCTGGCTGGGATGTCGGTGGCGTCGGCCGAGATCCGGTCGCCGTCGTCGATGTAGGGGCCAGAGGTGGTGGTGGGCTGGAAGTCGAGGTACTGCTCCCCCACCGGCGACAGGGACCGCACCCTGGCCTCGGTGCCGCGCGGCACGCGCGCGTCACCGGACAGCGCCACCGTCGCCTCTGCGCCCGAGGCGGTCGCGACGATGCGGGTCACCTTGCCGACCTTCACCCCGCGGTAGGTGACGGCCGAGCCCTCGAAGAGGCCACCGGTGGCCGACAGCTCGACCGTGACCCGGGCGGGTCTCGAGGTCAGCGGCTCGTCGAGCACGGCCGCGAACAGGTAGGCGAGGCCCACGACGAACACCGTCAGCACGCCCAGGGCGCTGACGTAGAGCCGGTTGCGGAACACCGCCGCCAGGCCACTCATCGCGGTCCACCCCCGAACCTCGGCGTGCCCTCGCGCAGGTGGAGGCCCAGGTCGCCGTGCAGCCCGTCGACGACCTCGGCCAGGTCGGGCAGGGTGACACCGTCGAGGTGCAGGTCGAGCGCCGTGCTCAGGTAGTCACCCGGCACCACCGAGTCGAGTGAGTGCGAGAGCCGGACCAGCGCGTCCAGCGACTCGGTGTAGGTGTCCTTGTTTCGAGCGATCTCGTCCAGCACCGGCTCGACCTCGTGGATCGTGGCCAGCAGCTGGGTCCGGGTCTTGCCCACGAGGTGGTCGGCCGACCGCGCGAACCGCTCCACCTCGCGGAGCAGCGCGGTCAGGTCGGGCGTGCCCTGGCGCAGCACCTTCGCGGCCGGGCGCAGGTCGCGCAGGGCAGCGTCGATGACGTCCTGCCGGCGCCGCAGCTCCGCAGCCACGCCGGCCAGCCCGCGCAGCGCCCGGTCGACGTCCGCGGTGGTGCCGTTGGCCTGGGTCAGGAACGTCTGGGTCTGCTGGAGCAGGTCCCTGAACGTGTCCACGCGGCCGCCCAGCGCGGCGTTCAGCTCCTTGGTGACGGTCTGCAGCTGGCCGAGGCCACCGCCGTTCACGAGTAGCGATGCCTGGGACAGTGCATCCTCGACCGTCGGCGCGGTGGTGGTGTCCTTCGTCGTGAGCACCGCGCCGGTGGCGAGCACGTCGCCCTCCGGCGGGTTGGTGACGTCGACGAACAGCTCGCCGAGCGGCGTCGTGTAGCGCAGCCGCGCGGTCGCACCGTCGCGCAACTCGGCGGAGGCCTGCACGGCCATGGTGGCCCGGGCGTGGAAGTCGCGCGCCTCGACCTTCTCGACCCGGCCGCTGTCCACGCCGTTGACCTTGACCACGGCCCCGGTGGCGAGGTTGAGCGCCTCGTCGAAGTCGGCCTCGATCGTGATCGTCTCGCCCTCGACCCCGGTGCCGGGCAGGGGTACGTCGTCCAAGGTCGCGCTGCACCCGCAGGCGAGGCCGAGCAGGAGCGGCGGCAGCAGCAGTCGGAGGATCCGCATCACCACCACCCCTTCTCCAGCTGGGTGGTCTGCCGCGGCAGCTGCGGGTCGGTGCCGAGGACCAGGTCGCACAGGTTGAGGGGGAGGCTCGGGCAGAGCTGGCTGAGCTGGTCGCCGAGCGGCGCGAGGATCGTCGGGTCGATCCGCATCGGCACCCGGCCGTGGTCGTCGGTGCGCGCCAGGTTCTGCAGCGCCAGCGGCATCACCTCGAGGACCTCGGAGAGCTGCCGCTGCTTCTTCAGCACCGCGGACATGATGTCCGCCGATCCGTCCAGCGCCTTCACGATCTGGCCGCGGTTCTTCACGGCGAACGCCGCCACGGTGTGCACCGCCCGGTCCAGCGCCCGCAGCGACGCTCGGAACTCTTTTCGCTGGTCGTCGAGCAGCGCGCTGCCCTGGGCCACTCGCCGCAGGAAGGTGCGCACCGTCCGCTCGTTGCCGTCGATGGACGCGATCAGCTGGTCGAGGGAGTCGAGGGTCGCCACGATCTCGCCGCGCTGTCCACCGACGGCGGTGGCCGCGTCCGAGAGCTGGGTGATCGTCTCGCGGAGCTGGTCGCCCTGGCCCGAGAACGCAGCGTCGCCGGCCTCCACGAACCGCCGGATCGCGTCGGTGGTCTCCTTCGACCCGGCGATGCCGGTGGCGAACTGGTCGATCGTCTCCAGCACCTGGTCGAAGTCGACGGGCGTGCGGGTCGAGTCGACCGCGATGACCGCGCCGTCCGCCAGTCTGGGTCCGCCGTGGTAGGCCGGTGTCAGCTCGACGTAGCGGTCCGTCGCGACCGACCGCGCCACCACGACCGCGCCGGCGTCGGCCGGGACCGGGTGGTCGGTGTCGATCTCGAGGGTGACCTTCACCCGCTCACCGTCGGGCTCGATCTTGGCCACCTTGCCGACCGGCACGCCGAGGATCCCGACGTCGTTGCCGGTGAACAGGCCGGCCGAGTCGGAGAAGTACGCCGTCACGGTCATGTGCCCCGGACCGCCCGGAGCGTCGGGCATGCAGGAGCCGGTCGCCACCGTCAGGACGGCGACGAGCGCGGCGACCAGGGGGCCCTTCAGTCTCATCGGCAGTCACCCAGGGCGCACCGCGCATCGTCCGCCGGGAGGGCGGGACCGTTGAGGAACAGGTCGAGGTAGGGACCGTTGCCGGTCGCGTTGGCGACGTAGCGCACCGCGGGCGCCATCTCGACGAGCACGCCCTGGAGCTGTCGGTCCTGCTTGCGCAGCGAGGCGAGGGCGACGTTGAGATCGCTCAACGCCGGGCCGAGGTCGCCGCGGGTCTGCCGCACGATCTGGTCGAGGGCGTCGGCCAGGCCGCGCGTCTCGACGAGCAGCTGGTGGATCGCCTCGCGCCGGTGGACGACCTCCTCGATCACGAGGTTGGCCGATCTCATCAGCGCGAACAGGTCGTCGCTGCCGGCGTTCAGCTGGTCGCTGACCCCGCGGGCCGCGCGCAGCAGCCGGCCCGTCTGCGCGCTGCGGGCGCTGATCACCTCCGAGAGCCGCGCGATCCCCTGGAGGGCCGGGCCGACCTCCTCACCGGAGCTGCCGAGCGCGTCGCTGGTGGCGGTGAGGGCGCGGGCCAGGAGGGCGGGGTCGAGCTGGTCGAGCGCCGAGGTGCCCTGCTCGAGCACGTCCTGCAGGTTGTAGGGCACCGAGGTCCGCTCCAGTGGGATGGTGCCGCCGGCGAGCGTGCCGCCGCCGTGCGGGTCGACCTCGAGGTAGTGGTTGCCCAGCAGGGTCGCCACCTTGACCTCGGCGGTGGTCTCCTTCCCGAGCCGGATCCCGGAGTCGACCGTGAACGTCACCTCCACGGACGGCGCGTCGGAGGGGCCTGCGAGCTCGACCGACCGGACCTGACCCACCGGCACGCCGTGGACCTGCACGTCCTCGCCCGAGCGCAGCCCGGCGGTGTGCTCGAGGACCGCGGTGTAGGTCGCCGTGCCGAACGACAGCGTGCTCAGCAGCACCACCGCGCAGGCGACCAGCCCACCGACCAGCAGCGCGACCAGTCCGATCTTGAACGGGTCGCGCTCCGAGAGATAGCTCATCGGCACACCTCGGAGTGCTTGTCCGCGCCGGCCGCCGGGTTGATCTCGTCCTCGGCGTCGCCGACGGCGAAGGTCATCGAGCAGAGGAAGACGTTCATGGCGTTCTCGTAGGACGTGAGCCGGCCCAGCGCCCCGATGGTGCCGCCGAAGCTGGCCAGTGCCCGGTTGAGCCGGTCCTTCGTGCGAGCGAGCAGGTCGGCCACGGCGACGAACCGGTGGGTCGCCCGCACCAGCGGTGCCCGGGCGTCCTGCAGCAGCGACGAGGTGGTGCCGACGAGCTGGGCGACGCCGTCGATCGAGGAGCCGATGGCCTTGCGGTCCTTCGCGAGCCCGTCCATGAGCTTGCGCAGCTCCAGCACGGTGGACTCGATCTCGGTGCTGCGGCCTTGCAGGTGCTCGAGCACGGGCGTGAGGTTCTGGAGCACCTCGCCGATGACGGCGTCCCGCTCGGCGGCGTACGTCGTGAGCTGGGTGGTCTGCCGGAGCAGCTGCTCGACGGTGCCACCCTCGCCCTGGAGCACCTGGACGAGCGAGCTGGCCAGCTGGTTGACGTCGGCCGGCTGCAGGACTTCGAAGAGCGGCCGGAACCCGTTGAGCAGCTCGGTGAGGTCGAAGCCCGGGTCGGTGCGGTCGAGAGGCACGGTCGCGCCGCCCTTCAGCTCGTCGCCGTGCTGACCTTTCTGCACGAGTGCGAGGTAGCGCTGGCCGAGCAGGTTCTGGTAGCGCATCACCAGGCGGGTGCTGTCCAGCAGCGCCTGGTCCTCCTCCAGCGCGAAGCCGACCGTGGCGCCGTCATCGGTGACGTCGATCGACTCCACGCGCCCCACCCGCACACCGGCGACGCGGACGTCGTCACCCACCCGCAGCCCGCTCACGTCGCTGAACTCGGCGGCGTAGGACCGGGTGTCCCCCACGAGACCGTGGTTCATCGTGTTCAGGAGCACGACGAGGAGCAGCACGGAGGCGAGGGCGAACGCCACGAACTTGGCCGCGGTGATGCGCACGCCCTTCACCTGGTGCTCCTGTAGGCGGGTCGGTCCCCCGGCGTGTAGTAGGGCGGGGCGTCGAAGCGCAGGACGGCGTCGGTCTGCAGGGCGCCGTCCTTGACTGCGCCGGCCACGACGGTGGCGACCCGGATGTTGGTGAGCAGCGCCCCGGTGAACCCGATCTCGCGGTTGTCGTAGAGCGCGTCGAGCAGGCGATAGCTGTTGTCGATGAACCGCACCAGGTCGTCGCCGTTGGCCCGGATGAACGCGCCGGAGTCGCTGGCCAACCCGGTGCCGCCCCTGAGGATCGCCTCGATGGCGGCCTGCTCGTCGACGATGGTGCGCGCAGTGAACAGGCCGTCGTCGGTCGCCTGGAGCAGGTCGGGTGCGACCTCGCGGACCACCTCGAGGCCGTCGGCCAGCCTGCGGAGGTCATCACGGACCAGCGGCATGGCCGGGTTGAGCCTGCGCAGGTAGGCGTCGAGCAGCTCGGCGGTCCGGCCGAGCTGGTCGCCCCTGTCGTGCAGGGCCACCGCCGCCGCGCCGATCGTGGTGGCGAGCTCGGCGGGCCCGAGTGCCTTGACGAGCGAGTCGATGTCGTCGAGCGCCTGCTGGAGCTCGACGGTGTCCGTCGAGGTGTCGGCCGGCACCACCGCACCGGCCCGGAGCGAGGTCGGATCGCCGCCGCGCGGCGGGACGAGGTCGACGTACGACGTGCCGAAAACGGTCGCGGGCAGGATCCGGGCGACCACGTCGCCGGGCACCTCGCGCAGCGACTCGTCCGGCAGCCGCATGGCCACCCGGACGGCGCCGTCGGGCGCGCGGTCGATGCCGGTGACCCGGCCGACGATGACGCCCCGGAGCTTCACGTCGGAGCCCGACCGCAGCGAGCCGCCGGCGTTGGCGACGTCGGCGTAGACCCGCGGGTCACCACCCCAGCGGCTGCTGCTGCGCAGGTAGACCGCACCGAGCAGCAGTGCGATCACCACGAGCACGACCAGCCCGTGGCCGGCTAGCTCGTGGGAGGTCGGCTCCCTCCTCCCAGCCGTCTGCCCAGTCATCCGCTCACCCGGAAGCCGGAGTCGCCGCCCCAGAAGACGAGGGTGAGCACCATGTCCAGCAGGACGACCACGACGATGCTGGCGCGGATCGCGGACCCGGTCGCCTCGCCCACCGACTGCGGGCCGCCCTGCACCCGGAAGCCGTACCAGCAGTGCAGCAGCGTGATCGCGAACGCGAAGGTCACGATCTTGACCATCGACAGGCCGACGTCGCGCCCCTGGATGAACGTCGAGAAGTAGTGGTCGTACTGCCCCGGCGACTGGTGGAAGATCACGACCACCGAGAGCATCGAGGCGAAGTAGGAGCCCAGCAGCCCGACCAGGTAGAGCGGCAGGATCGCCGCCATGCACGCGATGGTCCGGGTGGTGACCAGGAAGCGCATCGGACTGACCGCCATCACCTCGAGAGCGTCGACCTCTTCGTGGATCTTCATCGACCCGAGCTGGGCGGTGAACCGGCAGCCCACCTGAGAGGCCAGGGCCAGCGCCGCGATCAGCGGGGCCAGCTCGCGGGTGTTGGCACTGGCGGAGATGAAGCCGGTGAGCGGAGCCAGCCCGACCAGCTCGAGGCCGTTGAACCCCTCGATGCCGAGCGACGTACCAGCCGACAGTGAGAGCAGCACCATCACGCCCACGGTGCCACCGCCCACGACCAGCGCACCCGAGCCCCAGGCGATGTCCTTGAGCTGGCGCAGCACCTCGGCCGGGTAGAGCCGCAGGGTCGTGGGGATGTTGCGCACCGCCACCCACGCGAACGACGCGAAGGAGCCGAGCGCCGCGAGCGCGTTGAGCAGTCCGTTGGCGGCGCCGAGGATGCCACCACTTCTTGGGCCGGCGGCGTACCGGCTGCTCACGCGATCCCTTGCGGCACGAGCATCACGTAGGCCTGGGTGAGTGCGACGTTGGCGATCGCCAGCAGGATCACGCTCAGGACGACCGCCTGGTTGACGGCGTCCGCCACGCCCTTGGGGCCGCCGCGGGCGGAGAGCCCTTTGTGGGAGGCCACGATCGTGGCGATGAAGCCGAAGACCAGGGCCTTGAACTCGGCGAGGAACAGGTCGGTCGGCTGGCTGAACGACACGAACGAGTCGAGGTAGGCGCCCGAGCTGATGGTCCCTCCACCGACGTTCATCGCGAACGCCGTCACCATCGCGGTCATCGCGACGATGACGGTGAGTAGCAGCGCGACGACGAGCGCGGCCACCACGCGGGGCGCGACCAGCCGCTGGACCGGCGAGATGCCCATGACCTTGAGCGCGTCGATCTCCTCACGCACCGTGCGGGCGCCGAGGTCGGACGTGATGGCCGAGCCGACCGCACCGGCGATCATCAGGCTGGTCACCAGCGGCGCACCCTGGCGGAGCACCCCGATGCCGTTGACGGCGCCGCTGAACGACGTGGCGCCGATCTGCGCGGCCACCGCCCCGATCTGCACCGAGGTGATCACGCCGAAAGGGATCGCCACCAGGATCGTCGGCAGCAGCGAGACCCGGGTCATGAACCACGCCTGCAGCAGGAACTCCGACCACGAGAACCGCCGTCGGACGATGTCGGTGGCGATGCAGACGCTCGCGTCGACGGCCAGCGTGACCAGCTGGCCGGTGGTCACGATCCCGGCCCGGAACCGGCCGACGATCCCGCCGGTGATCGTGGCTCCGGGCGCGCGGCGCCGCCGGGTCAGCTCCGGCACCTCGGGGAGCTCAGGTGCGACAGTCGCGGTCACTCGTGTGTGTCCTCCGGTGACGGGGGTCACGTCTGTAACGCGCTGTCACACACAGAGTTACGGCGGTCCCCGAGCGGCGATAGTCCGTGACATCTGTGCCTGTGGAACTACTGGTTCCACAACTCAAACGTCACGGACTATCGCGCCGTCAGCCCTCCAGCTGGGCCAGGAGGCGGTCCTGCCGGTGGGCGCCGCGGAGGTCGACCGTCCAGTCGCCGTCGCCGGTGGGCTTGCCGCAGGGGCGGGGCGACTCGTCGAAGTCCTCGGTCGGCTGGAGGCAGGCGACGTTGAGGACGGTGCCGGTGGCGGTGACCACGCGGCGTACGACGCCGCCGGCGCCGTCGTAGTCGACGTCCATGCCGAGCACCCGCGCCAGGGTCCGGGACTCGACGGTCGCCGAGGCGTCGTCCATCGCACCATCGATGGTGTAGCTGAAGTAGAGGTCGGTCGCGGCGGCGCGCAGCCGGATCCGCTGCGGGTTGGTGCCGACCGCGTCGCGGTGGGCGAGGAGGGTGCCGTCGAGGTCGCGCACCTTGAGGTCCAGCGACTCGACCGAGCCGGGCAGGAGGTCGGGGTCGGTGGTGGTCAGCCGCAGCTCGGAGATCGGCGTCGCGGCATGCACCCATGTCTGCACCTCGACCGATCCGTCGGCGGTGACGTCGCTCAGGACGTACATGCCGTCGGCGGGGGCGTCCGCGGGCGGAGGGGGTACGTCGCGGTCGGGCCGCTTCGACGACGGTGCGGCAGCCGGCCGGCCGGCGTCGTGGCCGCTCAGCGCCTGGAAGGCGAGGGCCACCAGCGCGACGACCACGGCGACCGCCGCGAGTGCCTTGAGCCCGCGGGTCACGGTCGCCGCCGGGCGTTGCCGAGGGGCGTCGCGGTGATGACCGCGAGGTTCTGGTAGCCGCCGCGCGCGGCGTCGTAGGGCCCGGCGCAGGTGACCAACGTGAGTCGCCGGGGTCCCCCGGGCGAGTGGAGGGCCGAGTCCGGTCCGATGGCACCCTGCGGTCGCAGCCGCAGCGAGGTGACCTCGAAGGTCTGGCGCAGCCCGTCGGACCAGACATAGACCCGATCGCCTGCGCGCACCCCGAGCAGGCTGGCGAACGGCCCCAGCCCCTGGGTGCGTGAGTCGACGTGCGCTGCCACCAGCGTGCTGCCGAACGGGTCACCGAGCCGCGACCCGCCGCTCCACCAGCCGGCCACCTCGACGTCGTCAGGCACGTCGAGGAGCCCGTTGCGGGTGGTGCCGACCGGGCCGATGCCGACGCGGTGGCCGTTGGGCAGCTGGATGCCGCGGGGCGGCTCGGGGACGACGGCGCCGACGCGCTGCGCGACCGCCGCCGGTGCCGCGGTCGACGACGAAGGCCGCGTCGGGGGAACGCCACCGGGTGGCGCGGCCTCCCCCACGGCGCAGCCGGCCACGCTCGCGACTCCCACAAGCGTCGCGAGTGCGGCCAGACGTCCCCAAGTCCTTCAGCGGTCCGGGCGGGTGCAGAACGTCCACACCCGCACCCCGTCGACCAGCCCCGCCGAGCCGGTGTCGATCTGGGTCGGCGGCTCGGCCTCGGAGGCGGTGCCGCCCGTGGTGCGGACGATGACGTTCATCGACCCGTCCTTGGGGTTGCCCACGGCGTAGACGGCGGTGATGGTGCCCGCCTCCAGGGTCACGTCGAGCGGACCCAGGATCGGCTTGCCGGTGACGCCGGCCGGAAGCAGCGAGACGACGTGCGCGCCGGCGGCCACGTCGGCCTGGGCGAACTCGCCGTTGGCGATGTTGGTGAAGACGGTCTGGCCGTCGACGACGACGTCGGCGGGGGCGGTCGTCGCGGTGTGTGCGAGCAGCACCCGGGCCTTGCCGGACTCGATCGGGTCGCTGGGCGTCGGGTAGACGCTGACCACCGGCGTGCCGCCGACGTCGGCAGGGCGGTGCACGACCACGTCGCTGGACTCCCCCGCCGTGACGTCGACGGTCGAGGAGATGGCCTGGGAGCCGTCGGTGAACGTGATCTCGTGGCTGCCGACGCTCAGGTCGAGCGGGCCGACGATGGTGCCCTCGGCGACGTCCTGCTGGACCTGCTCGCCGTCGACGGTGACGGTCAGGGCCACCTTCGGCACGGCCTGGACGATCGCCACCTCGCCCAGGTCGGCCGGCCTGAGGCCTTGGTCGCCGGCTGTGCATCGCTGGCGAAGCTGATCGTGGCCACCCCACCGCCGACGACGAGCGCTGCGGCCGCCGCGACGGCCCGGACCGTGTGTGCACGCATGGTGCTCCTCCCCCGGGGACACCCGAGATGCCCTCCCCTCCTTGCAGGCTAACCCGATGGTCGCGAGGGACGACAGTGGTCTGGTCAGGCGAGCTGCGTACGCCGCGTGCGCCAGCTGGGCGCGCTCCTGCTCGGTCGGTGCCAGGCCAGCGCGCGGTCGAGCTCGGCCACGGCCTCGTCGGTGCGGCCGGCGCGGGCGAGGAGGTCGGCGCGGGCCGCGGGGAGCAGGTGGAGCCCGGCCAGGGCGGGATGGCCGGCGAGCCCGTCGAGGA
Organism: uncultured Actinomycetota bacterium; assembly: GCA_963793315.1. Taxonomy (GTDB): domain Bacteria; phylum Actinomycetota; class Actinomycetes; order Propionibacteriales; family Nocardioidaceae; genus Nocardioides. Next base: position 239,921 of record CAWBZR010000017.1, read on the forward strand.
GGTGGAGCCCCGCGGCCGGCCCCTCGGCCATGCCGACCGCGATCGCGCGGTTGAGCGAGATCACCGGGGAGGGGTGCAGGTCGAGCAGCCGCTTGTAGAGCCGGGCGATGCGACGCCAGTCGGTGTCATCGGCGTGCTGGGCACGGAGGTGGGTGAGCGCGAGCTCGGCCTGCAGCCGGTAGGGGCCCGGCACTCGCCCGGCCGGCATCGTCAGGCCCAGTGCCTCGGCAACCAGCGCGCGATCCCAGCGGGTCCGGTCCTGGTGCTCGAGGGTGACGAGCTCGCCGTCGACCAGCCTGGCGTCGCGGCGGGCGTGCTGGGCGAGCATCAGCGCGAGCAGCCCGGTGACCTCGTCCTCGTCGGGCATCAGCTCCACCAGCAGCCGGCCGAGCCGGATGGCCTCCTCGGCGAGCTCGGGCGCCGCCCCGCCGGCGTAGCCCTGCGTGAAGACGAGGTAGACCACCGCGAGCACCCCGTCCAGCCGCTCCGCGAGGTCGCCGGCCTCGGGAACCTGGTAGGGGATGCCGGCGTTCGTGACCCGCTTCTTGGCGCGCAGCAGCCGCTGTCCCATCGTCGCCTCGCCGACCAGGAACATCCGGGCCACCTCGCCGGTGGACAGCCCGGCCACGACCTTGAGCGTCAGCGCGACCCGGGCCTCCATCGACAGCGCCGGATGGCAGCAGGTGAAGACGAGTCGGAGCCGGTCGTCGGCGACTGCTCCGTGGTCCACGGCTTCCTTCCCCTGCTCGTCGATAGTCTGCTGCTCCAACTGCTGCTGCGCGCCGAGCTCCGCGAGCTTCGTGCGCTCCGTGCCGGCTCGCCGGATCACGTCGAGCGCCCGGCGGTGCGCGGTCGTCGTGAGCCAGGCGGCCGGGTTGCGGGGCACGCCGTCGCGCGGCCAGGTCAGCAGGGCGCGCTCGGCGGCGTCGGCGACGGCGTCCTCGGCGAGGTCCCAGTCGCGGGTGGAGCGGATCAGCGACGCGACGATGCGGAGCCGCTCGGCGGCCATCGCGGCCGCGAGCGCCTCGCCCACCTCGTCGATGCCGTCGCTACTCGACAAAGGGGCGCAGCTCCAGCCGCCCGCCGACGGCCATCGGGTGCTCGGCGGCGACCTTGATCGCCTCGTCGAGGTCGGCGCACTCGAGGACGTCGAAGCCGACGATCCATTCGCGGGCCTCGGCGAAGGGGCCGTCGGTCACCAGCAGCTCGCCCCGGCGACGGGTGACGCTGGTGGCGTCCTCGGCCATCACCACCTGGTCGCCGAGGAGCCGGACGCCGGCGGCGTCGTACTTGGCCACCCAGTCCTCGACCTCGAGGGTGCCGGTGAGGTCGGTGTCGCCGTCGTCGCGGGTCGGGTCGAGGCTGACGAGCATCAGGAACTTCATGGTTGCTCCTCCATCGGGAGTCTGTCGTCGGTTGTCGGAGTACGACGAACGACCGGCCGCGGATCCGACATGTCCTTCAGGCCTGCTTCTGGACCGGGCAGGTGGGTGCGGGGCGCCATCCGGGGGCCGTGGCGCGGACGCCGCAGACCGGCCAGCCCGACCAGGGCCGGCACCCGGCCGCGCTGGGGGCGCCACGGCTCCAGGAACTCCTCGAGCTCGGTGTCGTCGAACGGCGTGCCGGTCAGCGCCCAGCCGACGTCCTTCGCGACGTGGTAGTCGCCGAACGAGACCGCGTCGGGGTCACCGAACGACCGCTGCCGCACCTCGGCGCTCGTCCACACCCCGACGCCCGGGAGCGTGCGGAGCCTGCGGTCGGCCTCCTCGTGGCCCAGGGCGATCGTCCGCTCCAGGCTGTCGGCGACCCGGCTCACGGTGACGATGGTCCGCGAGCGGCCCGGGTCGACGTGCAGCCGCAACCACTCCCACGACGGGATCTGGCGCAGCGTGGCCGCACTCGGCTGGACCCAGATCTTGCGCTCGACGCCGGGGCCCGGCGCGCGCTCGCCGAACCGGTGCACCAGCCTCCGGAACCCCGCGAACGCCTCCTGGCCGGTCACCTTCTGCTCGATGATCGCCGGCACCAGCGACTCCATGACCAGGCCGCTGCGGCCCAGCCGGGTGTGCCGGTGGCGGCGCCACGACTCCGCCAGGACCGGGTGTCGCGGCTCGAAGCCGGTCCAGTCGTCATCGGCGCCGAGCAGGTCGGGGACCGACTCCAGCGCCCACGCGGCGCCGTCGCCCCAGGCCTCGGCGTGCACCTCGCCGTGCCGGTCGAGCGGCGTGACGACCAGCGTGGCCGTCCCCTCGGGCGTACGGATCCCCCGCCAGACCCGGCCGCCGCCGTCGACGCGGAACGTCGGGTCGGCGCCGCCGTGGCGCTGCTGGTGGAGGGTGCTCACCACCGCGCACGGCCAGTCGGGTCGCCACACCCGCACCTGTCCACCCGCCACGTCCCCGACCCTACGACCCTCCGCCGACCACCGTCGGGCCGCCGTGTCCGGCGTCCGGGCGATCCTCGACAGTCGAGCATCTTCCGAGCACTGGCCGACACAGCCTGGTCTGCGGAGTTTCTCCGGCACCTGGTGCCGAAGACACTCCGCAAAGCACACACCGGTCGAGGAGGCTTCCGAGGATCCTCGACTGTCGAGAATCCTCCGAGCTCCCCACTACCCTCCCCGCATGACGCTGCCCCGACCTCTGCAGAGTGCCGACGCCGCCCGGGTGCGCACGCTGACCCTGGACCGGCCGGAGGCGCTCAACGCCTTCAACGAGGCGTTGTACGACGCGCTGGCCGACGCGCTCCTCGAGGCGGCGGACGACCCGTCGGTGGCCGTGGTGCTGCTGACCGGCAACGGAAGGGGCTTCTCCGCCGGCACCGACCTGCTCGAGATGCACCGCATCGCCACCGACCCGACGTTCGAGCGCGGCCGACACGGCTTCCCCGGACTGGTCGACGCCCTCGACGCGTTCCCGAAGCCGCTGGTCGTCGCCGTCAACGGCATCGGCCTGGGCATCGGCTGCACGATCCTCGGCTTCGCCGACCTGTCCTTCATGTCCTCCGAGGCCCGGCTCAAGTGCCCGTTCACCTCGCTCGGCGTCGCTCCCGAGGCGGCGTCGTCCTACCTCATGCCGCTGCTGGTCGGCCGGCAGAACGCCGCGTGGCTGCTCCAGTCGTCGGAGTGGGTCTCCGCCGCCGAGGCGCTCGACATGGGGCTGGTCTGGCGGGTCTGCTCCCCCGACGCCCTGCTCGACGAGGCGCGCCGGCACGCCGAGCTCCTGGCCGCCAAGCCGATCTCGTCGCTGGTGGCGGTGAAGCGCACCATGACCGAGCCGCGGCGGGCCGGCATCGCGGCGGCCCGGGAGCGGGAGAACGCCGCCTTCGCCGAGCTGATGGGCGGCCCGGCCAACCTCGAGGCGCTGGCGGCGTTCGCCGACGGCCGCGAAGCCGACTTCACGGGGCTCTAGTCTCCTAGGCTCCGGGCCATGGCGATCGTCTACCCCCACGCGACCCTCACGCCGTCCAAGCGCGACCTGATGGAGGCCTGGCTCCCCACGCGCGCCTGGTACGACGGCAACGCGGAACGCAAGCCGGTCGGCTCGTTCCGCTTCGACGATCCGGCCGGCGAGGTCGGGTGCGAGGGGTTCCTGCTCGGCGGCGAGGGCCTGCCGACCCTGTTCCTGCCGCTGACCTACCGCAGCGAGGAGGTCGAGGGCGCAGCGGAGCACCTCGTCGGCACCACGGAGCACTCCGAGCTCGGGCCGCGGTGGGTCTATGACGGCTGCGCCGACCCGGTCTTCGTCGGTGAGCTGGTCCGGGTCGTGCTCACCGGCGGCAGCGGCGCCGACCACGAGTTCGACCTCGGCGACGGCACGGAGACGCGGCCGACCAGCGCCCAGGTGCGGGGCAGCGGCAGCGCGACCGACCTACCCCTGGTCGACGCGGTGGGCTGCCACGACGAGGGCCCCCTGACGATCGTGAACGCCGGGCCGCTCGAGGTGGTCGTCGCGCGGATCGTCGGCACCCACGTCGAGGCCGCCGAGACGCTCGCGGTGACCTGGAAGGGCGGCGACGACGTCGCGATCGCCGGCGTGCGCCTCGGCTGAGCCGCCACGACTGGAGCGTCATTGCGGCGGTGGGAGCGAAGCGACCCGGCTTTCCGAGCGGAGCGAGGCGCCCCGCGAGCTCGCGGGGGTATCGACTACTGGCTCTCGAGGTCGTGGTCCATCTCGAGCGGCTGGAGGCTGCCCAGCGACTCGGCGACGACGATGAGGTCGTCGCCGTTCGCGAGGCGGAAGTTGTCCGGCGGGTTGACGTAGGCCTGCCCGCCCCGGCTGATCGAGAGCAGGGTCGCGCGGTGGTCGGCGCGCAGCTTGGCGGACAGGTCGTCGACCGACAGGCCGACGTAGGAGTCGGGCAGCTGCACCCGGTAGAGCTCGGAGCCTTCGCCGCCGGACACGATGTCGGTGACCAGGCCGGCCAGGCCGGGGTAGAGCGACGAGCGCGCCATCAGCCGCGAGACCAGCTGGGAGGAGACCAGGATCTCGTCGGCCTCGGCGCGCTGGAAGTGCTCGACGTGGTTGGGGTTGTTGACCTCGACGACGGTGCGCACGTGCGGCGCGATCGACTCGATCGCCATCACGCACAGGATCGACTTCATGTCGGCCTCGTTGGAGCCGTCGGCCGGGCACACCACGGCGGCCTGGGCGTCCTCGATGCCGGCGCGCTTGAGGTCGTGGGCGGTGGTGATGTCCCCGCTGACGAAGTAGACGCCCTCTCCCGCCGGGTTCTTGTCGGTGTCGGCGATCACCACGATCTTGGTCGTGTACTCGTCACCCGCCAGCTCCTGGATCAGCTCGCGCGCCGTTGAGTTCCAGCCGCAGACGATGACGTGGTCGCGATAGCCCGAAGCACCCATGCCCTGGCCCTCCTTGAGCAGGTAGTCGATGAGGAACCCGACCAGGGCTCCGGTGAGCGAGGCGACGATGCCGACGCCGAAGAGGATCAGCAGCCAGCCGATGACGTAGCCGATCACGGTGTGCACGCGTCCGCGACTCGCCGGCGCTCATCACGGTCGTGAGCGACCAGTAGAACCAGCCGCCGAGCTGCTTGAAGTAGCCGCCGGCGTCGTCCCAGGAGTAGTCCTTGCTGTTGCGCTCTGCGAAGTCGACCGCCGCCGCCGAGACGATGAGCACGCCGAGCAGGGCGATGCCGACCCGCGTGAAGAAGGAGGCGTCGAGCCCGCTGGTCAGCCGCTTCACGTGGAAGGCGGCGCGGCGGAGGATGGGGACGCTGAAGAATCCTCTGAAGCGCAAGGGGACGAAGGCCATGGCGCGGGAGATCATCGCAGGTCAGGCGGGGTCCTCGACATGACCTGTCCGGACCATTCCGCCAAGACAGATTCAGCGCAATCGCACGGGATCGGTCCGGTTTCACGCGTGAAACAGAGCAGAACCAGCGCAATTGCGCTGAATCGGCACTGCGCCGAGCGCGACGAGTCAGGGGTACGCCGCGTCCACCAGGTCGGGGCGGGCCTCGGCCAGCAGCTCGTCGCGGTCCTCGGGCAGCACGAACCCCGCCGCGATCGCGGCGTCCGTCGCAGCGGCGTACGCCGCGAGGTAGTCCTCGCGGTCGGCGTAGCGCGCCCGGATCAGGCCGGGGTCCATCGGCAGGGTCGAGCCGAACAGCTGGCACAGGTACGGACGCATCCGGCTCGGTGTCGCCGCGCAGCAGCTCGACCGGTGCGTCGACGGCCGGTGTGCGCACGCCGCCACGCGCGTTGCCGGCGTCGTCGCGCACGAACTCGCCGGCCGTCCACCTCGAGCCGGGCCGCCGTGGGGGCTGGGTCGCCACCGCGCGCCCAGCCGTCCAGCCAGCGCAGCGCGGCGCGCACGACGTAGGCCTGCTGGCCGCGGTTGACCGGCCGCGGGCAGCCGAGCAGCTCCTCGAACTCGCCGATCGTGTAGCTGTCGGCGTGCGCGGTGCCGGCGACCTCCCACAGCCGCACGGACGCGGAGTCGGGCTGCCGCGCCGGCAGGTAGTCGAGCAAGCCGAACAGGTCGGTCTCGGTCTCGACCATGAGCACCGGCACGTCGAGGTCGTCGCGGATCGGCGTCGGGGTCCGGAGCCGCGATAGTCCCGCGGGTCGACGCCGACCCCCGGCTCGCCCAGCGGCATCGCGGCCCCACCGCGGGAGTGGATCAGGAAGCCGTCGAAGACCGGCAGCCGCGGATGGACGACGTTGACGAAGGTGGTCAGCGCGAACGCCGACTGCGACTCCCCCACCGCCAGCCGCGTGTCGACGACCAGGTCGGCCAGCGGGCCAGCTGCGGCGTCGAGCGCCTCGGCCACCGAGGCGTAGATCGAGTAGCAGTAGGCGTCGCCGGGGTGGCTGAGCGCGGCGTACCGCTCCCGCGCCTTGATGCCGGTCGGCGCCACGCCGACGACTCCCACGACCGCGTCGCCGCCCTCGACCCCGACGCGCTGGGCCGAGACGCCGACCCACGCGTGGCCGCGGCGGACGATCTCCTCGGCCAGGAAGGTCCAGTCCGGCGCGACGTCGCGAGCCCGACGACACGTTGAGCCACTCCACGACCAGCGGTGCCGCTGAAGGAGCCCGGCGCGGTCGGCCGGCGCACCGCGACGCGGGTGGCGAACGCCGCGGGTCGTGGCCTCCGAAGGAGACCGCAGTGCCGCGGGCGGCGTACTCCCGCTCGACGTAGCCCGCCGCGGCCAGGTCGGGACCCGGGCGCGCGGACAGCAGCCCCGTGTCCCCCGGCGGGAGCTCCTCGAACGTCGTCACCGGTCGGCGGCGGCCTTCCGGGCCTTGGCGATGGTGTCCTCGACCAGCGAGTTGAGCCGGGCGCCGTTGGGCCAGCCGGCGTAGTGGCACAGGAAGATCACGATCTCGCGCAGGGCGGTCTCGTCGAGGTCGCCAGCCGCGAGCGCGGCGGGCACCTGGATCGTCAGCACGTCGTGGGCACCGGTGCCCGCCAGCAGCCCGATCAGCAGCAGCCGCCGGTCGCGGTCGGAGAGGCCGGGCCGGCTCCAGATGTCGGCGAAGAGGTGGTCGGCGGTGTAGCGGAAGAAGTCGCCCTCGCCGTCGGTCATCTCGAAGCCGTAGACCTCCTCCATCTTCTCGAGGCCGCGGCGGCGCTCCTCGGGGAGGTCGTCGAACTTGCCCATCAGTGTCCTCTCAACGGGATGCGTGCGGCGAAGCCGTGGTCCAGGTGCGTGCATGGCACGGCGCCCGGCGCGCACGCGGACTGGGCGTCTTGACGCGTCGGCAACGCCGCCAGGCGCGTGCCTGGGCCTCGGACTCGGTGTGCGGATCTCGTTGAGCGGACACTAGAGACCGAGGCCTTTCGCGAGGTTCTCGCGCGCCAGCTGCGCGAGCGGTACGTCGACACCCAGTGTGTCGGCCAGCTCGATCGCGAACGACAGGTCCTTCTCCCCCAGCGCCCGCACGTGGTCGAAGACGCCGTGCCAGAAGTCGTCAGGGTCGAGCTTCGCCGTGGTGTCGCGATACATGATCGCGCCCGGGCCGCCGGTGATCGCGTCGGTGTGCCGCACCACCTCGCCCAGCGCCTTCAGGTCGAGTCCCGGAGGCCTCGGCCAGCCGCTGGGCCTCGGTGACCGCGGTGAACGCGACGAAGTGGATCAGGTTGCGGGCCAGCTTCATCCGCGTGCCGGCGCCGAGCGGGCCGGCGTGCACGACCTTGGACCCCATCCGGTGCCAGCACCGGCTCGGCCACGGCGTACGCCGCCTCGTCACCGCCGACCATGATCGCCAGCGTGCCGTCGGTCGCGCCCATCGGGCCGCCGCTGACCGGCGCGTCGAGGACCCGCAGGCCGGTGGCCGCGATCTCGGCGGGCGTCGCCGGCGCGACCGTCGAGTGGATGACCAGCACCGGCGCGTGCGCCGCGGTCAGCGCCTCCGCCGCCACGGCCCGGACCTGGTCGTCGTCGCGGACCATCACGCAGAGCACGTCGACGCCGCGAGGCCAGGTCGGCCACCGACGCCGCCAGCGTGGCCCCGGCGCTGACCAGCTCGGCGACCGGCTCGGGCACGACGTCGTAGACCCACAGGTCGACGCGTCGCGCCGAGGCCGGCCGAAGCGCCATCGGCTTGCCGATGTTGCCGAGGCCCGACGAACGCCGACCCTGGTCATGATCGGAACGTCTGTCCGCCGTCGACCGCGATGATCTGGCCGGTCATCCAGGCGGACTCGTCGGAGAGCAGGAACAGGCAGGCACCGACCATGTCCTCGGGCTGCCCCATCCGCTTGAGCGCCATCCCCTTGACCAGCTCCTTGGCGGCGTCGCCGGCCTGGGTGCGGGTCGCCGCGGTGTCGGTCGGGCCGGGTGCGATGGCGTTGACGCGGATGCCCATGCCTCCGAGCTCGTGCGCGAGCTGCTGGGTGAGCCCGTTGACGCCGACCTTGGCCAGGCCGTAGAAGCCGGAGTAGAGCTAGGCCGCGGTCGAGCTCTGGTTGACGATCGCGCCGCCGCCGCGCTTCTGCATCTCGCGGTAGCAGGCGCGCGTCATCACCAGGGCGCCGTCCATGTTCACCGACATGAACTTCCGGTAGTAGTCCCAGTCGACGCTGATCAGCAGGTCGAACTGCATGTCGCCGTAGATCGCCGCGTTGTTGACCAGCAGGTCGATCCCGCCGTACGCCGCCACGGCCGCCTCGACCATCGCGCTCGGCCGACTCGGCCGACGAGACGTCGGTGCGGACGAACAGCCCGCCGATGTCGGCCGCCACCTTCTCCCCGGCCTCGACGTTGAGGTCGGCCACCACGACCGACGCGCCCTCGGCGGCGAGCGCCTTCGCGTAGGCCTCGCCGATCCCCTGCGCCGCGCCGGTGACGACCGCGACCTTGTCCGTGAATCTGCTCATGCGGGGCCTCTCATGCCGGTTCGGCCATCGTCTTGGTCTCCAGGTACTCCTCGAAGCCGGCCACGCCCATCTCGCGGCCGACCCCGGACTGCTTGTAGCCGCCGAACGGCGCGTCGGGGCTGAACCACACGCCGCCGTTCACGGCCAGCGTGCCGGTCCGGATCCGCCGGGCCACCGACTTCGCGCGCTCGAGGTCGCCGGAGTCGACCGAGCCCGAGAGGCCGTAGGCCGACTCGTTGGCGATCCGGACCGCGTCGTCGTCGCCGTCGTGCGGGATCACGACCAGCACCGGCCCGAAGATCTCCTCCTGCGCCAGCCGGCTGTTGTTGTCGAGCCCGGCGACGACGGTGGGCTCGACCCAGAAGCCGTCCTGGTCGATGACGTGGCCGCCGGTGGCGAACGTGCCGCCCTCCTCGACCGCGAGCCGGAGGTACTGCTCGACCCGGTCGCGCTGCACCTGCGAGATCACCGGGCCGCAGATCGCACCCGGGTCGGCCGGGTCCTTGGCGCCGATCGACTCCATCGTGTCCGCGGCGACGCGGACGGCCTCGTCGTACCTCGCGCGTGGCACGACCAGCCGGGTGGTGATCGCGCAGCCCTGGCCGGCGTGGATGCAGGCGGTGAACGCCGTCGCGCCGGCCACCGCCGAGACGTCGGCGTCGTCGAGCGCGATCGCGGCGGACTTGCCGCCGAGCTCGAGGAAGACCCGCTTCAGGGTCGGCGCGGCCGCCGCCATGATCGCCCGGCCGGTCGCGGTGGAGCCGGTGAACGAGACCATGTCGACGCGGGGGTCGGTGGCCAGCACCGAGGCCACCTCGTTGGAGCGCGGCGTCACCACGTTGAGGACGCCGGCGGCAGGTCGGTGTGCTCGGCGGCCAGCCGGCCGAGCTCGCAGGCCAGCCAGGGGGTGTCCGGGCGCCGGCTTGAGGACCACGGTGCAGCCGGCGGCCAGCGCCGGGCCGACCTTGGCCAGGTTGATCTGGGTCGGCACGTTCCACGGCGTGATCGCGGCGACCACGCCGACCGGCTCGCGGCGTACGGTCCGCCGGCTCCGGATCCCCATCGGCGCAGCGACGCCGAGGTCGGTCTCGTAGTCGTACGACTCGGCCAGGTCGGCGACCCACGTCAGCCCCTCGACCGGGACGTCGAAGCCCGCGGCCGCCTGCATGAACGCCGGCATCCCGACCTCGGCGGTGGTGAGCGCCCGGAAGTCGTCGGCGTGGTCGAGCAGCGCCCGGTGGAGCTGGCGCAGGCAGCGCACCCGCAGCTCGACGTTCGTCGACCAGTCGGTCTCGTCGAACGCGCGCCGGGCGGCCGCGATCGCCGCGTCGACGTCCGCGGCGGTGGCGTCCGGCGCGTGGCCGATCTCGGCGCCGGTGGCCGGGTTGAGGATCGGGTACGTCGCGCCGTCGCTGGCCGGGACGAGCTTGCCGTCGATCAGCAGCTGCGCCGGAGGCGTCGTCACGGGGCTGCTCTCCTGCGTGACGTACTCGCCCGCCTCGACCGGCGGCGGCCACAGCGTCGAGGGCAGCTCGTCGTAGGTGTAGTGGCCGGGCTGCTCCTTGCCGTTGACGTGCATCCGGTCGAGCAGCCCCTGCGGCGCCTTCCCGGAGCCGGCGATCGCGAGGAAGGTCGTCGCGGTCGAGCCGAGGTCGAACCAGTCGCGCTGCCACGCGAACTTGAGCGGCCGCATCCGGGCCGTCGGCCTGCCGCGCGACGCCGAACCACGAGCCGCCGATGCCGAGGATCTCGAACTCCCGGCCGGTGGCGTCGTCGGTGATCCCGGACTTCTGCTTCCAGAAGCCGAGCACCATCCCCTTGGCCTCGTCGACCATCGTGCACTGGTAGTCGTAGTGCCAGCCGTCGAGCCCCGCCATCTCCTGGCCGATCGCGATGTCGCGGATCTCGTCGCGGCCGACGGCCATGAAGTGCTCGTCGGGGGTGTACATCCAGCCGTACGTCGCGTCCTCGGCGTACCAGTCGGCCATGATCGTCCAGTCGCCGCGGCGCTCGGCCTCGCGGTTGACCTCCAGCCAGGTCTCCCAGAACTCCTCGATCTCCGCGCGGGTGATGCTCATGAGCTCTCCTCGATGGCTGTGTCGATCAACTGCAGGGCCATGGCGGGGCAGTAGCGGACGGCGGCCTGCACCTGCGGCCGCTGGACCTCATCGGGCTGCTCCTCGAGCACGGCGACCTTGTCGGCGTCCTCGTCGAAGCCGAACACCTCCGGCGCCTCCCCCTGGCACACCTGGTGCGCCTGGCACAGGTCCAGATCCGCCACCACTCTCATCGGTTGCGTCCCAGCGCGGGTCTGGGTGGTGTCGAGACAGGCGCTAGCGCGCCTTCCTCAACCGGCGCGGTGGTTGAGACACCCGCCAGCACCTGCACCCCAACCGGCACGCTGGTTGAGGAGGGCGTTCTGCGCCCGTCTCGAAACCTCGCAAGCCGGGGCTGGAACTCGACCGCGCTCATCGCGCCCTCTTCCGGTAGCGCACCCGAGCCGGCTGGGCGAGCTGGATCACCATCTTGGAGGTGTCGTCGCGGTAGTCCTCGGACGGCTGGGTCATCTCGAACTCGTAGTCACGCAGGATCACCGAGAAGATCGCCTTCATCTGCATCATCGCGAACGCGTTGCCGACGCAGCGGTGCTTGCCGGCGCCGAAGGGGATCCACGTCCAGCGGTTCTGGAGGTCCTCCTGGCGCGGGTCGAGGTAGCGGCCCGGGTCGAAGAGGTCCGGCTCGGGGAAGTCCTCGGCGATCCGGTTCGAGACCCGCGGGCTCGCGGCGACCATGGTGCCGGGCGCGATGGTGTGGCCGGCCAGCTCGATCTCCTCCTGCACGACGCGGAGCAGGATGATCAGCGGCGGGTGCAGCCGCAGCGTCTCCTTGAGCGCCGACTCCAGCCGCGGGATCGACCGCAGCGCCTGGAAGGAGATCTCGGACCCGTCGGCGTAGAGGTCGTCGAGCTCGGCGACGACGTCCTTGAGGACCTCGGGGTGCCGCATCAGCTCGATCAGCGCCCAGGCGGCGGTGCCCGACGACGTGTGGTGGCCGGCGAACATCATCGAGATGAAGATGCCGGTGATGTAGTCGGCGCTCATGTCGATCGAGATGAGGACGTCGAGGAGGTCGCGCTCCTCGCGCGGCACCTGCACCTCGAGCCACCCGCTTGTCGATGATCCCCTGCACCAGCGCCACCAGCTGCTCGCGCGCGGCGTCGCGGATGCGGAACGACTCGATGTCGGCGTACGGGTCGACGTAGGCGATCGCGTCGGTGCCCGCGCTCGAGCTGGTGGTAGTGCTGGGCGAACGACGAGTCGAGCTCCTCGCGGAACGGCTTGCCGATCAGGCACGACGAGGTCGTGTAGATGGTCAGCTCGGCGAACCAGTCGAGCAGGTCGAACTCGCCCTCTGTCACCTCGCACCCAGTGGCGACCATCCGCCTGATCTCGGCCTCGATGGTCTGCGCGTGGCCGCGCATCATGTCGCCGCGGAGCGCCTGGTTCTTCAGCATCTGCTGACGCTCCTCGGGGCTGGCGTCGAAGACGACGCCCTTGCCGAAGATCGGGGTCATGAACGGGTACGCCGCGGCCTGGTCGAGCGTCGAGTCGGGCGCCCGGAAGAACTGCTCGTTGGCCTCGGCCCCGCTGACCATGACGACGTCGCGGTCGGCCAGCCGGAACCGGCCGATGTCGCCGCACTCCTCGCGCACCCGGTGGAAGAGCCCGATCGGGTCGACGCGCATCTCGGCGAGATGTCCGTAGCCGTCGTCCTCGACGGCGTAGGACACCTCACGGATCTCACTCATCGCGATCCTCCACGGGTGCCTCGGGGCTGACCTCGATGAGGTTCAGGTGGACGCCGCGCGGCGCACTGACGATCGTGGTGATCGCGTCGGCGATCGCGGCCGGCTTCATGAAGTGGGGGTGCCGGGCCAGCCCGAACCGCACCCACTGGTTGAGCACGAACGCCGCGTCGTCGGGGTCCCAGTCGCTGCCCATCTCGCTCCAGGTCGGGCCGGGGCGGACGACGGAGGCGCGGACGCCCGAGCCCTCGAGCTCCAGCTGCAGGCTCGCCACCAGCCCTTCGAGCCCCCACTTGCCGGAGGAGTACGCCGCCATGAACGGCCGCGGCCGGACCGCGGTGTCGGAGGAGACGAAGACGACGTCGCCGCGGCGCCGCTCCTGCATGGCCGGCACGAACGCCCGGATGAGGCGGTGCGCGCCGACCACCGTGAGGTCGAGCTCGCGGGTGAACCGCTCCGGGTCGACCTCGGTGATGGTGCCCGGCGCCACAGACCCGGCGTTGGAGACAACGACCTCGATGTCGCCGAGCGCCTGCTGGGCGGCCTTGGCGAACGCCGCGACCGACTCGTCGTCGGTGAGGTCGAGGACGTGGGCGAACGCCTCGCCGCCGTCCGCGCGGATCTGGCTGGCGACGTCCTCGAGCTTGTCGGTGCGCCGCGCGCCGAGCGCGACCGGGAAGCCGGCGCGGCCCAGGCTCAGCGCGGTCGCGGCGCCGATGCCGGAGCTGGCACCGGTGACGACGGCCGGGCGCCGGTCAGGCTGGTCGTACTTGCCCATCAGCGCGTCACGATCCTGGTCGGCACGGAGGCGAAGCCGCGCACGTTGAGGGAGTGCACCCGCGCGCACCGGTCGTGGTCGACCTCGACCGTCCTGACCCGCTCGACGAGAGCGGTGAGGGCGACCCGGGCCTCGAGCCGGGCCAGGTTGGCGCCGAGGCAGAAGTGCCGGCCGCCGCCGAAGGAGAGGATCCTGGCCAGCTCGTCAGCGTCGCGGGAGACGTCGTAGTCGTCGGGACGCGAGAACACCCGCTCGTCACGGTTGGCCGACCCGAGGCTGAGCAGCAGCTTGGAACCCCGCGGCGCGACCCGGCCGTGCAGCTCGACGTCCTCGAGCAGGTAGCGGGCGAGCAGCTGGCTGGACGTGTCGTAGCGCAGCGTCTCCTCGATCCACGGGTTCACCAGCTCGGAGTCACCGGCACCGTCGAAGACCTGTGCGAGCTGGTCGGGATGGCGAGTCAGGTGGAAGAGCGCGTGGCCGAGCAGCTTGGTGGTGGTCTCGTTGCCGGCCACCACCATGAGGAAGAGGAAGGCGATGACGTCCTCGTCGGTGAGCCGCTCGCCGTCGACCTCGGCCTGGATCAGCGCGCTGGTCAGGTCGTCGCTCGGGCACGCGGCGGCGCTGGTCGACCATCGCCTGGTAGTAGGCGACCAGCCAGAGCGAGGAGTCCATCGCCGGCGCCGGGACGTCGTAGACGCCGTCCTCGCGGTGCACGACGAGGTCGGCCTGGCGGCGTACCTCCGCGCGGTCCTCCTCGGGGACGCCCATCATCTCGGAGATGACGTCCATCGGGAGCTTGCCGGCGAAGTCGGTGATCCAGTCGAACTCCCCGCCGTCGCGGCCCAGCTCGAGACACTCGGTCAGATAGCGGTCGGTGAGCTGCTGGACGCGCGGCAGCAGGTCGTGGACCCGGCGCGGGGTGAAGCCGCGCGAGACGAGGGAGCGCAGCCGGTTCTGGCGGGGCGGGTCCATGCCGAGGATCGACATCACCTTGTGGGCGTCGGGTCCCCAGGCCGACTCCTCGATCGCGACGCCGTGGGAGTTGGAGTAGGTGCCGTCGGTCCGCAACGCCTCGGCGACGTCGGCGTGCCGCGTCAGCGCCCAGAGGTCGAGCGCCGGGTTGTGGTGGAGCGGCTCGTGCTCGCGCAGCCAGGCGTACGTCGGGTAGGGGTCCTCCTGGAACGCGTAGTCGTAGGGGTCGAGCGCGACGGGTGCCTGGGTCGTGGTCACGCGTTGCCCCTGAGGATCGTGGCCATGACGGCGTCGAGCCGGTCCGGCAGCTCGTCGTAGGAGATCAGCCCCATCCCGGTCTGCAGCAGCGCACCGGTGAGGGCGAGGGTGAGCGCGTCGAGCAGCTCGGCGGCGGCCCCGCCTTCGGGGTCGCCGCCCAGCGCCGCCCGGAACCGGTCGTAGATCTCCGCACCGATCACCACGCGCAGCCGCACTGCGTCAGGGTCCGTGCCGAGCAGGGCGTGGTTGGCTGCCGAGGCGAGGTGCGGGCTCGCGGCCAGCACGGTCGCCAGGTCTCTCGTGACCGCCGTGACCCGCTGGAGCGGCGTGCGACCGGTGATCTCGGCGGGGTGCTCGAGCAGGACCTTGCGGTGGAACAGCTCGGCGAAGAGGTGGTGCTTGGAGCCGAAGTAGGTGTAGGCCGTCGCCGGCGAGACGCCCGCGCGACCGGCGACCGTGCGGATCGTCAGGGCCTCCGGCCCGACGGCGGCCAGCTCGGCCTCCGCGGCGTCCAGCAGCCGCTCGACGGTCTCCGTCTGGCGGGCGTTCAGCCCGCGCCGCGGCGCGGTGGACACCTGACTGGACACGTGTCCAGTCAAGCAGTCGCCGCTCGGTCAGGTCAAGACCCGGTGCTGGTGGCCGTCACGGTTTCCCGAGGTCGAACCGGCACCAGCCGAAGCTCCCGTCGGAGGTGTAGAGGCGCATCGAGATGTCGGCGTAGTGCGGCTTGTTCCGCTTCACCTTGACGAAGGAGATCGCCAGGTCGGCGCTGCGGGTCTGCGAGCCGACCTTGACCTTCGCGGGGACCACCTTCATGCCCAGCTCGTTCGGGTAGCCGTCGTGGTAGGGCTTGTCCTTCTTCGCACTGATCCAGGCGAACTTGTTGTGGTAGTCGTCCTCGGACCACTTCGGCGCCTTGCGCAGCGCGAAGGATCCCTTGACCTTCAGCACCGTTCCGGGCGCCGGGCAGTCCGCACCGTTGTCCTGCTCGAGGACAGTGATCTTGATCTTCTTCACCGACGGGTTCTTGCCCTTCGCGCCGGCCTTGACCGTGAACGACCCCCTCGACTCCTTGAAGGCGTCCGTGAGCTTCCACGACCCCGCCTTCGGCTGTGGGTACGCCGCCGCGCGGTCCGCTCTCTCGGCGCCGACGGACGGCGCCCCGAGCGCCGTCATCGCGAGCGCCGCGGCGCCCACCCCCACCGCGAACCTGTTCCTGACCTTGGTCATGTTGCCTCCCATGCCCGGCACCGTACGTAGCCCACCCGCGCGTGGCATGACCACTTGTGGCCATGTCGCGGGTGGTTTCGCGGCCGGATCAGGCGATCCCGAGGGCGAGGACGACGGCCCCGGCGGTGACCACGACGGCCGGGAGCACCCGTTTCCTGGCGGCGTCCTCGTGCAGCACCCACGCGCCGAGCAGCACCCCGAAGGCGATGCTCAGCTCACGCAGGGCGGCGACCGCCGCGAGCGCACCGCTGGTCTGGGCGAGGAGCACCAGGCCGTACGCCGCCATCGAGACCACTCCGCCGGCGAGACCGGCGAACGCCTGCTTGCGGGCCAGCCCCGGCAGCCGTCGCCCCCGCCGGATGAGCGCGACCACCGGCACGACCCACGACTGGAGGAGGAACAGCCAGCCGGCGTACGCGACGACGGGGGCACCCCCAGAGACGGCGTAGCCGTCCACGACCGTGTAGCCCGCGATCGCGACGCCGGTGGCGAGGGCGGTGGCGATGCCCCAGCCGTCGCCGAGGGTGAGCCGCGGCCCGGCCATGGTGACGCCGACGAGGCCGAGCACCACGAGCCCGGCACCCACGGCGACGTCGAGTCCGAACGCCGCCCGCGGCAGGAAGATCGAGGCGAACGCGGTCAGCGCCACACCCGTGCCACGCGAGAGGGGGTAGGCCCGGCTGAGGTCGGCTCGCTGGTAGGACGCGAGCAGCAGCACGAAGTAGGCCACGTGGACCGACGCCGAGATCGCCACCAGCCCGAAGTCGCGGCCGTCGAGCAGCGGCTGGGTGAGGACCACCGCGCCGCCGATGACGAACGTGGCGGTGGAGATCAGCGCGAACCCGACCAGCCGGTCCGCAGCGGTGTGGGCGATGGCGTTCCAGCCCGCGTGCAGGACCGCCGCCGCGAGCACCAGGACCACGACCAGCGGTCCGGGGTCGAGTGCCCCGAGCGAGATGGTCATGCGTGCTTGGCGCGCTTGGCCTCGATCCGTGGATGGCCGCCTACTACGCGCCACCACAGGGGCGCGCCGGCGGCGTTGCCGACGCTGGAAAGACGCCCAGTCTGACGGCGCGCCGGCGCCTTGCCAGTCACACCCCTCTGGTGTCGCTCGCTACGCCGCCCATCCACGGATCGAGGCTTAGGGTGCGTGCATCGGCAGGCGCCGGAGCGAAGACGCTGTAGGTCCATCATCGAGCGACGGCAACGCACCGAGGTGCGTGCCATGCGTGCGCGAAGCGCACACGACCATCTCGCTCGGGGCGCAGGCACAGGGCACGGTACTTCCGGCCCCTGGGGACAGTCAGATCAGGGTTGGTCGAGCTCGGCCAGCCGGCCACCCAGGAACCGCCGCTCGCGTTCCGCGGTGGTCAGGTCGAGGGCGCGCTCGTACGCCGACCGCGCCTCGTCGTAGCGGCCCAGCCGCCGCAGCAGCTCGGCGCGGGTCGAGTGCAGGTAGGGATAGCGGTCGAGGTCCGCGACCAGCCCCTCGACCAGCTCGAGCGCCTGCGCGTTCGCGCCGGTCTGGGCCAACGCGGCCGCGCGGTTGAGCTCGACCACCGGGGAAGCGGTCAGGTCGGCGAGCTCGGCGTACAGGGCGGCGATCTGCGCCCAGTCGACGGGGTCCTCGGTGTGGAGCACGGCGATCGCGGCCTGCAGGGCATAGACGCCGCGCCCGGCGATGGCGCGGGTCAGGAGCTCGCGCGCCTCCTCCAGCTGGCGCCTGTCCCAGCGCGAGCGGTCCTGGTCCTGGAGCAGCACCAGCTCGTCACCCTCCACGCGTGCGGCGCTGCGCGCGTCGTGGGCGAGCATCAGGGCGAGCAGCCCGCGCACCTCGCTCTCGTCGGGCATGAGCACGAGCAGGACCCGGCCGAGCCGGATCGCCTCCGAGGCGAGGTCGACTCGGCCCTGGTAGCCCTCGTTGAAGACCAGGTAGACCACGGCGAGCACCGCCGCGAGGCGGTCGGTCAGCAGGTGGTCGGGTGGGACACGGAATGGGATCGCGGCCGCCGTGATCTTCTGCTTGGCGCGGGTGAGCCGGCGCTTCATCGTCTCGGGCGGCACGAGGAAGGCGGCCGCGATCTCGTCGGTCGACAAGCCGCCGACCGCCCGCAGGGTGAGGGCGACCTGCGCGTCCTGCGACAGCGCGGGGTGACAGCAGGTGAAGAGCAGCTCGAGCCGCTCATCGGCGATGGAGTGGGCGCTCAGGTGCCGTTCGAGCTCCCGGTCCACGGGCGCCACCCCATCCGGTTCGTCGAGCAGTGGGAGCCTCGCCTCGAGCCGCTGCGGCGCCGCAGCCGGTCGATCGCCTCGTTGCGCGCCGTACGCACCAGCCAGCCCACGGGGTTGTCGGGGACGCCGTCACGTGGCCAGCGTTCCGCGGCCTTCGCGAACGCCTCCTGGACGACGTCCTCGGCGAGGTCGAAGTCGCGCAGCTGTCCGACCAGCGACGCGAGGACCCGCCCCCACTCCTCGCGGAAGACGCGTCTCGAGGGCGGGGTCGGGTTCGCGTGCGATGGCTGGCTCGTCAGTACGCCGGGACGAGCGGACGGACCTCCACGGCGCCGCCCATGCGGGCGGCCGGGACGCGCCCGGCGATCTCGAGCGCGGCGTCGAGGTCGTCGGCCTCGAGCAGGTAGTAGCCAGCCATCACCTCCTTGGTGTCGGCGAACGGGCCGTCGGTGACCAGCACGGTGCCGTCGGCGACCCGGACGGTGCTCGCGGTCGCGACCGGCTGCAGGTGCCCGCCCCCGGTCACCCGCGGGTCGTCGCGGATCGCGAGGTACTCGGCTGTCACGGCCTCGCGCTGCTCGTCGGTGTCGCCGTCCTGGGCGTGCGGGTCGGTGTAGATCAGCAGTGCGTAGCGCACGGTGGACTCCTGGTGTCGAGAGGGGTGTCGGTGTCTTCTGACATCTTGCTGACGAACGGGAACGTCTCGCCGGGACACTCTCGGGAAGGATTCTCCGACCATGTTGCTCGCCGACGTCGTGGCCGACCTCCACCGAGGTCGCATCGACACGCTCGCGCAAGGCCAAGGTCGCGGCGTTCGCCGACGCTGCTCGCACAGGTCGCGTCGTCGCGCCGAGGAGATCGAGACCGTCACCTCCTACCTCGCGGGCTCGCTGCGGCAGCGGCGCACCGGGCTGGGCTGGCGGTCGATGCAGTCCTGCCCGCCTCCGGCGGCCGAGCCCTCGCTGACCGTGCCGGAGGTCCACCAGGCGTTCGAGCGGATCGCGGCCCTGGCCGGGTCGGGGTCGCAGGCGGCGCGGGCGGCCGCGACGGCCGAGCTGTTCGGTCGCGCGACGGCCGAGGAGCAGCCGTGGCTGCGCGGGATCGTCACCGGCGAGGTCCGGCAGGGCGCGCTCGACTCGCTCGTGCAGGAGGGGCTGGCGGCAGCGGGCGGCGTCCCGCTCAAGGCCGTACGCCGCGCCGCGATGATGGCCGGCTCCACCGTCACCGTCGCTGCCGCCGCCCTGACCGGCGGCGAGGAGGCGCTCGCGGGCTCGTGCTCGAGGTCGGCCGGCCGGTGCTGCCGATGCTCGCCTCCAGCGCGACCTCCGTCGAGGCGGCGATGGCGAAGGCCGGTGCGGCCCGGCAGTCCCGTCGTCGATCGACACCAAGCTCGACGGCATCCGGATCCAGGTCCACCGGTGGGACGACGAGGTGATCGTGGCGACGCGGTCGCTCGAGGTCATCACCGACCGGCTGCCCGAGGTCGTCGAGGTCGCCCGGGCGCTGCCGGCGTCGCGGTTCGTCCTCGACGGCGAGGTGCTGGCCCTCGACGAGGCCGGGCGGCCGCGGCCGTTCCAGGAGACCGCGTCGCGCACCGCGATGACCGAGGGCGTCCACCTCACGCCCTACTTCTTCGACCTCCTCCACCTCGACGGCACCGACCTGCGTCGACTCCCCCGGCGCCGAGCGGCTGGCCGCGCTCGACGCGGCTGGTGCCCGAGGCCCACCGGATCGCCCGGCTCGAGACCGACGACCCCGAGGCCGCCGAGGCGTTCGTCGCCGACGTCCTCGCCCGCGGCCACGAGGGCGTGGTGGTCAAGAACCTCGCGGCGCACCTACGACGCCGGTCGCCGCGGCTCCGCCTGGGTGAAGGTCAAGCCGGTCCACACCCTCGACCTCGTCGTGCTCGCCGTCGAGTGGGGCTCCGGCCGCCGCCGCGGCTGGCTCTCCAACATCCACCTCGGCGCCCGCGACATCGGTCGAGGGTGGCTTCGTGATGCTCGGCAAGACCTTCAAGGGGATGACCGACGAGATGCTCGCGTGGCAGACCGAGCGGTTCACCGAGCTCGCCCTCGACCCGGCGCGCGTCGGCGACCACCACGTCGTCCACGTCCGCCCCGAGCAGGTCGTCGAGATCGCCTTCGACGGGCTCCAGCGCTCGACCCGCTACCCCGGCGGCCTCGCGCTCCGTTTCGCCCGGGTCGTCCGCTACCGCGACGACAAGACCCTCGACCAGGCCGACACGATCGAGACGGTGCGAGAGCTCTACGGCCGCCGCTAGTGGTCATCTCCAGCGTCGGGCAGACCTGCTCTGGACGACCTGACGGCCGATCGGGTGGGAAGACAGCGCCCACGCATGGGAGCACGTACGTCGAGCGTCCACCCGGACTCGTCGGACCGTTCACCGGAAGTGATGGCAGCGGCCGCTCCCCCGGCGCATGTCATGACGGCCGGAGTGATCGGCGTACGGGTCGACGTCCCGCTCTCGACCCCGCAGGAGCGTCGCTCGCGGTCGGGACGCTCGTGGAGAGCGGAGCTGGACTACCAGAGCCATCTTCTGGATCATCCGCCAGCGGTGAGTGGGCACCGATGGGGGCCCCGCAGATCGCCCCCAGCCTGCGCGAACCGCCAGCTGACGGGACACGCGGGAGCGAAGACGGTTCAGACGGTGCTGACCCGAGCCCCGGACTCGAACGACTCGATGATGCCGAGACACAGTCGCAGCGCGCGGCGGCCTGCCTCGGCGTGCACCGGCGGCTCCTGCCCGGCGACGAAGGCCGGGATCATGGCGTCCAGGTAGCGATCGAAGGTGGCGTGGAACTCTCGTTCGCGGTCGTTGAAGTAGCCGGCCTGCCACACGCTGCTGATCTCGGACCCGGCGGGCGTGAACGTGTAGCGGCGCACCGTGTCCTCGACCACGACCCTGCCGTCGAGGCCGTTGAGCTCGACCCGGTGAGTATCGGGATAGCTGTAGGAGGAGTCGTAGGAGCCCAGCAGCGACCCCACGGCGCCGTTCGTCGAACTGCAGGGCGACGCTCAGCGTGGAGTAGCCGCGCCCGGTGGCGTCGGTCATCTGCGCCATCACCGAGCTGATCGGACCGCAGAGGTGCTCGAGCATGTCCAGGCCGTGGCACTGGGTCTCGATCAGGTTGGCGTGAGCGTGGGAGCTGGTCCCCGGCTCCCCGCCGAACCGCCACGTGGCGAACGTGAGCTGGCCCAGGTCGCCCTTCGCCATCGCCTCGTGCGCCAGCTGCACCGGTCTTGCATAGCGGTGGTTGAAGTTGATCGCGAAGAACAGCCGTTGCCGGGCCGCCTCGGCCAGCAGCTGGTCTGCCTCGTCGGGCTCGAAGACGAGCGGCTTCTCGACCAACAAGGGGACGCCGGCGCGGATGATCTGCATGGTGGGCTCGAAGTGGGCCTCGTTGGGCAGGCACACAGACACCAGGTCGGGGGCCTCGCGCTCCAGCATCTCCTCGAGGTCCACGTAGCCCGGCACCCCGAACTCGGCGGCCCGCTGCTCGGCGCGGTCGGGCGTGCGGCCGACCACGGCGCACAACCGCGCGTCGGAGCGGGACGAGAAAGCGATGGCGTGCTGCCTGCCCCACCACGGGCCGGTCCCGACCACGGCGACTCGCATGCCGGACAGACTACGGCTCGGTCGAGGGTGCCGTCCTTCCCGCTCGGCGCGCTATTGCAACGATCCTTTCGAAAGAGTACTTTCCAGCTGTGCCCAACCCTCATCGTCGCCTCAAGGATCCGCGCGAGCTGACCGCGCTGGCGCACCCGGTGCGGATGGCGATCATCGAGCTGCTGTCCATCTCCGGGCCGCTGACGGCGACCGAGCTGGCGGACCGCATCGACGAGACGCCGGCCAACTGCTCGTGGCACTTGCGCAAGCTCGCCCAACACGGCTTCGTGGAGGAGGCCGAGGGCGGCAAGGGGCGCCAGCGGCCGTGGCAGGTGCCGGGCCTCGGGTTCCAGTGGGACGAAGAGGGCTCGGTGGCGCCGGCCGAGCGGCGGGCCGCGCAGGCGGTGTCCGAGATGATGATGGGGCGCGCGATCGACAGGTTGCGCGAGTCGCAGGAGCGGCTGCCGTCCGAGCCCGAGGAATGGCGGAAGGCCCAGGGCGGGAGCGAGTCGCTGGCCTGGCTGACCGCTGACGAGCTGAAAGCCCTGAACGAGGAGCTCGTCGAGCTGTTCAACCGCTACACCGACCGGCTCACCGATCCGGGCCATCGGCCCGAGGGCTCTCGCCTGTGCGAGCTGGTGGCGTGGGGCGTGCCGACGTACTTCCCCGGGGTCGAGCCGGCATGAGGAAGCTGTTCGCGCAGCCCGGGTTCCCGCGGCTCTTCAGCGGGCTGAGCACGTCGATGCTCGGCGACTCGGTGATGCTGCTGGTGCTGAGCATGTGGGTGAAGACGCTCACCGACTCCAACGCGATGGCGGGTCTCACCTTCTTCTTCATGGTGCTGCCGGCGCTCGGGGCGCCGCTCTTGGGCGTGTGGGTGGACCGGCTCCCGCGCAAGCCGATCCTGGTCTGGGGCAACCTGGCCAGCGCCGTGGCCGTCCTGCCGCTGGTGCTGGTGCGGGACGAGGAAGACGTGTGGCTGATCTGGGCCGTGGCGTTCCTCTACGGCGTGAGCTTCGTGGTGCTCCCGGCCGCGGTCAACGGGCTGCTCAAGGAGCTGCTCCCCGAGGAGCTGCTGGTCGACGCCAACTCCGGCCTGGCGACGTTCAAGGAGGGGTTCCGCCTCTTCGGGCCGCTGGTCGGCGCCGCGATCTTCGCCACCGCGGGCGGCTGGCTGGTGGCCGTCGTGGACGCCGCGACGTTCGTGGTGGCGGCGGGGTTCATCGCGACGATCACGGTGACGGAGGCGGCACCGCCACCCCGGACCGGCTTCCGCGACGAGGTCGTGGCGGGGCTGCGGTTCATCGTCGGCGACCGGGTGCTCCGCAACGTGCTGATCGGGCTCGGCGCCTCGATCCTGGTGATCGGGTTCTTCGAGGCGTCGATCTACGCACTCCTCGATGCCTTCGACAAGGCGCCGACCTTCGCGGGTGTCTTCGTGACCGTGCAGGGGGTCGGGGCGGTCGGCGGCGGGATCACCGCGAGCCTGGTCGTGCGCCGGCTCGGCGAGGTCGGTGGCGCGGTCGTGGGACTGACCACGATGGCGCTCGCGACGGCCGTCGAGGCCGCGGCCCCGACCATGGCCGTGGTGCTCGCCGGTGCGGTGCTGCTCGGCGTCGCCATCCCGTGGACGTTCGTCGCGTTCACCACGTTGATGCAGCGCCGCTCCCCCGGCCATCTCATCGGCCGGGTGTCGGCGACGGTCGACGTCCTGCTCTCGACCCCGCAGGCGATCTCCCTCGCCGTCGGCTCGCTGCTGGTGAGCCTGCTCGACTACCGCACGATCTTCTGGATCATCGCCGTGGTGATGACGCTGGGGGCGCTCCAGATCGCCACCACGCTGCGCGACCAGATCCGTGCGGACCTGCGGAGCGGAGGCACGCCGGAGGAGCCGGTCCCCGCCCCCGAGGCCGACCTCACCAGCGGCGCCGACCTCCTGTAGTCGGCTCCTGGGACACCCGTCACACTCGTGCAACTCGGAGTTGCACACCCATTAACATCCGTGCATGGCCTCCCGCGCTCCGGCGACCGACGGTCGCCGCTCGGCCGCCGCCGCCCGCCGCCGCACCCGCGAGCGGGAGATCATCGCGGCCACCCGGGCGCTGTTCGACGAGAAGGGCATCCGCGAGGCCCAGATCGAGGACATCGCCCACGCCGTCGGCATCAACCGGGCGATCGTCTACCGGCACTTCTCCGGCAAGGAGGAGCTGTTCGCGCTGACGCTGGTCAGCTACCTCGACGAGCTCCACGAGGCCCTCGAGGCGGCCGACCAGCCCGACGCCGCGGCGCCCGCCCGGCTCGAGCGGCTGGTGGGCGCGTTCGTCGACTACGGCCTCGCCCACCCGGCCTTCATCGACTGCGCCCAGGCGCTGATGCGCCGCCGCGGCGAGGAGCTGCTCGAGGAGATCTCGGAGGGCGTGCTGTTCCGCCTCGGCCGCGCCATCTCCGGCTGCCTCGCGATCCTGGTCGCCGCCCTGCAGGCCGGCGTCGAGGCCGGCGACTTCCAGGTCGAGGACCCGAACCTGCTCGCCAACACGCTCTACGCCAGCGGTCTCGGCGCCCTCCAGCTCGCGCGCGTCGGCATCCTCGTCACCGAGGCCGCGCCCGGCATCCCGACCGTCGGAGAGATCTCGCCCGACCAGGTCCGCCAGTACCTCGTGGCCTCCGCGCTTGCTCTGGCCTCGCGCTGATCGGCCCCCGGAAACAGAGCAATGCCGGACAGGCCGGATGTCGGTGGTCGCCCCTAGCGTGGCGGCGTGGCGACGGAGGCAGCGATGGAGCGGATGCGGACCCTGCTCGAGGCGGCAGCGGCCGAGCTGGAGCTGCGCCGCGAAGACGTCCTCAGCAGCACCCTGATCTGGCCGCGCGAGCTCGACGCCGAACGTTGCGCGGCGTTCCTGGCCGCCGTCGACCACGAGCTGGCGGTGCTCGACAGCGTGGGCCGGGTCACGGTCCCCCGCGCCGGCCGGTTCCCGATCCTGGCCAAGTCCGGCATCGGGGTCGAGGTCGACCTCGCCCGCCTCGCTCAGGTCACCGCGCTCGCCACCGGTTGACCGGTCGCCATTTCCCGTCGAGTGACCCCATGTGGTGCTGATCCGGTCGGATCCACGACCACATGGGGTCACTCGACGAAAACTCAGGCGCGCTCGAGGATCGCGGTGACGCCCTGGCCGCCGGCGGCGCAGATCGAGATCACGCCGCGGCCGGTGCCGCCCTCGGAGGTGGCGAGCAGCTTGGCCAGCACCGGCACGATGCGGCCGCCGGTGGCGGCGAAGGGGTGGCCGGCGGCGAGCGAGGAGCCGGTCACGTTCAGCTTGGACCGGTCGATCGAGCCGAGCGGCGCGTCGAGGCCGAGCCGCTCCTTGGAGAAGACGGGGTCCTCCCAGGCCTTGAGCGTCGAGAGCACCTGCGAGGCGAACGCCTCGTGGATCTCGTAGTAGTCGAAGTCCTGGAGCGACAGCCCCTCGCGCGCCAGCATCCGCGCCATCGCGTAGGCCGGCGCCATCAGCAGCCCCTCGCCGCCGTGCACGTAGTCGACGGCCGCGGTCTCGTAGGCCGTGAGGTAGGCCAGCGGCTTCAGGTCGTGCGCGGCGGCCCACTCCTCGGAGGCCAGCAGCACCGTCGAGGCGCCGTCGGTGAGCGGGGTGGAGTTGCCCGCGGTCATGGTGGCCGACTCGCCCTTGCCGAAGACCGGCTTCAGCTTCGCGAGCTTCTCGGCCGTGGAGTCCGCTCGCAGGTTGTTGTCGCGCTCGAGGCCGCGGAACGGCGTGATCAGGTCGTCCTCGAACCCCGCGTCGTACGCCGCAGCGAGGTGCTGGTGCGAGGCGGCGGCGAGCTCGTCCTGCTCCTCGCGACCGATCTGCCACTCCAGCGCGGTCAGGGCCGCGTGCTCGCCCATCGACAGGCCGGTGCGCGGCTCGCCGTTCTGCGGGATCGAGAGGCCGATGTCGCCGGGGCGGATCGCCGCCAGCGCGGCCAGCCGGCCGCGGGTGTCCTTGGCGGCGTTGACCTTGAGCAGCTTCTTGCGCAGCTTCTCGCTGATCGCGACCGGAGCGTCCGACGTGGTGTCGGAGCCGCCCGCGACGCCGACCTCGATCTGGCCGAGCGCGATCTTGTTCGCCACCTGGATCGCGGCCTGGAGGCCGGTGCCGCACGCCTGCTGGAGGTCGGTGGCAGGGGTCTCGGGGGACAGCTTCGAGCCGAGCACCGACTCGCGGGCCAGGTTGAAGTCGCGGGAGTGCTTGAGCACCGCGCCGGCGACGAACTCGCCGAGCCGCTCGTCCTCGAGGCCGAAGCGCATGACGAGGCCGTCGAGCGCGGCGGTGAGCATGTCCTGGTTGGACGCGCTCGCGTAGGCGGAGTTGGACCGCGCGAACGGGAGCCGGTTGCCGCCGAGGACGGCGACGCGACGGATGGACCCACCACTGAGGGACGTCATGAGCCCAAGTTTCTCGCGGGTAACATCGAAAGCCAAGACAGTGAGGCGGGGGTCACGAAATGTGGACACGCAGTTACACAGAGAGTTGCATTCACCTATGAGCGACCGCTACCAAGGCTTCACCTCGACCCCGATCGGCAAGGTGCTGGTCAAGAACCTCGGCCTCCCCAGCCCCACCAAGCTCGACCGCTACACGGCCGGCGCTCCGCTGGTCGACGGCACCGTGGTGGTCGGTGGCACCGGCCGCCTGGTGGAGTCGCTGCCGGGGGTGCTGGACGTCCTCGGGGTCGCCTCGACCACGCAGTTCGCCGCGGAGCAGACCTACAAGGGGCTCGTGTTCGACGCGACCGGCCTCAAGGACTCCTCCGAGCTGCACGCACTGCGCGAGTTCTTCTCCCCCAAGCTGCGCAGCCTCGCGGGCTGCCCGCGCGTGGTCGTGATCGGCACGCCGCCCGAGCAGGTCAAGGGTGCCGAGCGGGTCGCACAGCGCGCGCTCGAGGGGTTCACCCGCAGCCTCGGCAAGGAGATCGGCCGCGGCGGCACCGTCCAGCTGGTCTACGTCGCCGAGGGCGCCGAGGGCGCGGCGACGTCGACCCTGGCCTTCCTGCTGTCCCCCAAGTCGGCCTACGTCTCGGGCCAGGTGATCCGCATCGGCGCCCATGGCACCAAGGACGCCGGCGAGGTCGCCGACTGGACGCTGCCGCTGGCCGGCCGGGTCGCCCTGGTGACCGGTGCGAGCCGCGGCATCGGCGAGCAGATCGCCCGGGTGCTGCACCGCGACGGCGCGACCGTCGTCGGTGTCGACGTACCCCAGCTGGCCGACGACCTCCAGACCCTGATGAAGGAGCTCGGCGGCGACTGGCTGGCCCTCGACATCACCGCCAAGGACGCACCCCAGCGGATCGCCCACCACCTCAAGGAGAAGCACGGCGGCGTCGACGTCGTCGTCCACAACGCCGGCATCACCCGCGACAAGAAGCTCGCCAACATGGCCGAGGACAAGTGGGACTCGGTCATCGCCGTCAACCTCACCGCTCCCGAGCGGATCACCCGCGAGCTGCTCGACCAGAAGGTCATCAACGCCAACGGCTCGGTCGTCGGTGTCGCCTCGATCGCGGGCATCGCCGGCAACGTCGGGCAGACCAACTACGCCGCCTCCAAGGCCGGCGTCATCGGCCTCGTCGACTCGCTCGCCGACGAGCTCAAGGACGGCATCACGATCAACGCCGTCGCGCCCGGCTTCATCATCACGCAGATGACCGCCGCGGTGCCGTTCGCGACCCGCGAGGTCGGCCAGCGGCTCAACGCGATGTCGCAGGGCGGGCTGCCGGTCGACGTCGCGGAGACGATCGCGTGGTACGCCTCCCCCGGCTCTTCAGCCGTCAACGGCAACGTGGTCCGCGTCTGCGGCCAGATGATGCTGGGCGCATGAACGCCGCGCTCACCCTGGCCCGCGCGGCACTGCCGTCCATCCCGCTGGTCAACCAGCTCCCGGGCATCCGCAAGACCGGGGGCACCTTCACCGGGCTCAGCCGCAGCGGCCCGGAGACGACGATCGAGCGCGGTCACGTCGACGCGTTCGCGCGGGTCTGCGGCTTCCCGGCCAAGGACACCGTCCCGCTCCCCTACCCGCACCTGCTCGCCTTCCCGCTGCAGATGGCGATCATGAGTGACCCGGCCTTCCCGGCGCCCGCGATCGGCACCGTCCACCTGGAGAACTCGATCACCGCCCACCGCGCCATCGCGATCGGCGAGACGCTCGGCGTCACCGCCAGCGTCGGACCGGCCAAGCCGCACCCGAAGGGCACGATCTACGAGTTCCTCACCGTGGTCACCGCCGACGGCGACAACGTCTGGGAGGAGACCTCGACGTACCTCCGCCGCGGCAAGGGCGACGACTCCGCCTCCTCGGGCAACGTGTTCCCGGACGCCGACCCGAGCGGCATCGTCTGGAAGCTCCCGGGCGACCTCGGTCGCCAGTACGCCGCGGTGTCCGGCGACCACAACCCGATCCACCTCTACCCGATCACCGCCAAGGCGCTCGGCTTCCCCCGCCAGATCGCGCACGGCATGTGGACGATGGCCCGCTGCGTGGCCGCCCTGGAGAACCGGCTCCCCGACGCCGTCCGCGTCGACGTCGCGTTCAAGAAGCCCGTGCTGCTCCCGGGCTCGGTGGCGTTCGGCTCCTCGCCGGTCGACGGCGGCTTCGCGTTCTCGCTGACCAGCCCCAAGGACGGTTCGCCGCACCTGGCCGGACGTACGACGGCGCTCTAGCTGGTCGTGGCGCCGAGGTCGGCAGGGGCTCCCGGAGCAATGAGCGAGGTCTCGCCAGCCTCGCGACAGGCGTCAGCCAGCTGCGTCGGAACCAGGACCGACGAGGCTTTGTCCGAGCGGGGGCGCCGCCATGAGTTGCGGGACACGCCCTATGAGCCTGCTGCCACCGGGCGCGCGCTACTGAGTCGGGCCAGCGCCCAGGTCACCAGCGCGACGAAGCCGAGTCCGGTCGCGAGGCAGGTGATCGCGAGGCCGGCGCCGGAGACGAGCGCTCCGAAGCCGACCATGGCGACCGGCATGAGCGCGTCGTCACCGAGCGAGGTCACCGCGCCCATCCGGCCGAGGTAGGCGGGGTCGACGAGCTGCTGGAAGGCGCCGGAGAGTTGGGTGGAGGCCAGGCCGGCCGTCACCCCGATCACGGTGGTCGCGACGAACAGGAGCGGGCGGTTGGACACCCCGATCAGGGCGATCGCGGCGGCCTGGCCGACGAGAATGAGCAGCCCGGTGCGGGCCGGTTGCGAGGAGCGGAAGCGGATCGCGAACAACGCGCCGACCGCCGCGCCGACGCCGACCAGCGCATCGGCGACGCCGACGGTCGCTGCGCCCCATCCGGAGCGGTGCACGTGGATCGTGACGCCCACGGCGAGAGCCGGGCTCACGAAGAGGTTGAGCCCCGAGAGCGAGACCACGAGGGCGCGGACGTACGGCGTCTCCCGGAGGTACGTCGCCGCCGCGGCCAGGTCCTTGCGCACCGAGCCGGTCGAGCTCAGGGTCCGTGGGTAGCGCGGCTTGAGCGCCAGGCCCACGAACGCCGCCACCACCGCGAAGGTCACCGCGTCGACCACCATGACCAGCCGGAGACCGCCCACCGCGACCAGGACTCCGCCGAGCGGAGCCCCGCCGAAGCGGGCCAGCCGGCCGGCGACCTGCATCAGCCCCGCCGCCGCGGGGAGATCCTCGGTGCGGACCAGCGTGCGCGGCAGCGTGATCGCGGCGGGGTTGTGGAGTGCGTCGAGGATGCCGAAGACGATCGCGACGGTCAGGAGCAGTGGCACGTTGATCCCGCCCACGGTGGCGAAGGCCGCGCCGACGGCCAGGAGCGCGATCCGGCCGGCGTTGGCCAGCACGACGACCCGGCGGGCGTCGTAGCGGTCGGCCAGCGCGCCGCCGTAGAGCGCGGTGAGCGCGCGGGGAATGGTGCCGGCCCCGAGGATCAGCCCGGCCGTGGCCGGGCCGGTGATGGTGGCCGCAGTCCAGGCGAACGCCACGAACCACGCCGAGTCGCCGGCCAGCGAGAGGCCCGACACCACCGACCAGGCCTGGACGAGCCGGTCCCGGCCGAAGGGGGGCGCGTCGGTGGCTCCCATCAGGGGCTCGCTCATGGCCGGCTCGGAACGCCGTGGGCGAAGACGAAGCAGGTCTCCCGTCCGGGTGCGGACTCGCGGTGCGACGCGTGGAACTCCACGACCAGCGCGTTGATCGCCTCGCCGAGCTCGTGGAGCTCGTCCGGCGTCGCCCAGACCCAGGTGTCGGTCGAGAACGCCGCGCGCGTGAAGGCCTCGTCGTAGGTGTGGCCGCCGTCGCGGGCGGCCATCCAGTCACGGACCCTGCCGAAATGGTGCTCCACGTTCTGGTGCT
This sequence comes from uncultured Actinomycetota bacterium, assembly GCA_963793315.1. Taxonomy (GTDB): domain Bacteria; phylum Actinomycetota; class Actinomycetes; order Propionibacteriales; family Nocardioidaceae; genus Nocardioides. The sequence goes on from CAWBZR010000017.1 coordinate 270,020, forward strand.
CGGCGGCCACCGCAACGGCCTCGCCGACCGCGTCTCCGCGCACCTCGGCCAGCGACCAGCTCAGCGAGAGCGGGACGTGCCGCCACCACCGCTCGCGCCGGTCCTTCGCCAGCTCCGGCGCCTCTTCGACCAGGCCGGCGCGGGCCAGCATCTTGAGGTGGTGGCTGACGTTGCCGACCAGCTGGTCGGTCCGCTCGGCCAGCTGGCTCGCGGTGGCCGGTCCGCCGACTCCCAGCACCTCCAGCAGCCGTCGGCGCACCGGATGACCGCTGGCGGCGACCTGCTCGATCGTCGCCTTGACCCGAGGACCCTGTTCCATGAGCTCACCCTAATTCCACAAGACTTCTTGTGCAATGTCTCTTGTGTGACTCCTGGGGTTCAATGGACGGCCTCTCGGGAAGGAGGTCGCCATGAGGCGGCAGGCGTGGTTGATCGGGATCGTCGGGGTTGCGCTGAGCGCGCCGGCGCTGGTGACAGGACGGGCCGTCGCGGCCACCGCGGAGTTGTCGGCGACCGCCCGGATGTGCCGGGGGGAGCCGGCCACGCTCGTGGGGTCGGGCGAGCTGGAGGGGACCTCGGGTCGCGACGTCATCGTCGCCACGCGACCACGGACCCTGGTGCGCGCGGGGGCCGGCGACGACCTCATCTGCGGCAGTAGGCGGGTCGAGGGACAGCGCGGCGACGACGAGATCCACTACAGCGGCCCCGCGACGGCCGCCAACCGGCTCTACATCCGCGGCGGGACCGGCAACGACCACATCGAGTTCCACAAGAAGCAGAACCACCCGAGCTTCGGGACTCGGGACGGCGTCTACGGAGGTGCCGGAGACGACGTCATCATCGGCGCCCGCGGCATCCTGATCTTCTCCGGTGGCAGCGGCGCGGATCGCCTCGTCAGCGGACCGGGCGTCGGCATCATGGACGGGGGCGGCGGCGACGACGTGCTCCTCGGCGGAAGTGGGCAGGACATCCTCTCCGGAGGTGGCGGCGACGACCGCCTCTTCGGACGCGGCCGGAGCGACGACCTCAGCGGCGGCGGAGGAGGTCACGACGAGGTATGGGGCGGTCCGGCCTGGGACGTCTGCGCCCGGGGCAACGAGATCGAGCACTCCTGCGAGGCCGACGACTGGGTCTGAGCCGGCTACTCCGTGGCCCCCCGCCCGGTCACTGCGATCGCACCGGCGCCCAACAGGGTGAGTACGCCGGCCACGAGCGCCGCGTTGTTGAACCCGTCGAAGAGCGTGTCTGCGCCGCCTGTCCGACCCGCGGCCCAGGACGATCAGCGAGCGGCGGGCCTGCCGAACTGGACCTTCTTGACCCGCCCGACGGCGCTCGTCGGCGCGACCGCACCGCGCTTGTTGAACGTCGCGGTCGACGGCGTCCAGACGCCGAGGTCGGTGATGCCGTTGCCGTCCCAGTCGCCGGTGACCGGCACGTCGCCGGGGATCCCGAACGGGATCACCGTCGTGAACGGCGTGCCCATCGGGTCCTTCTGCAGCAGCGTGAACGTCGCCGTCGCCTGGTCGTAGACACCGAGGTCGGTGACGCCGTTGCCGTCCCAGTCGCCCGTGACCGGCAGGTCGTTGGCGTCGCCGAGCTGCACCTTGACGACCGACCCGTCAGGCTGGCGCAGAAGGAACTTCGCGCTGCCCGGGCGGCGGACGCCGATCTCCCAGGTGCCGTTGCCGTCCCAGTTGCCGGCGATCGGCAGGTCGCCGCTCTTGCCGAACCGCACGGTGGTCTTGGTGCGCTTGACCTGCAGGGTGAACAGGCGCTTGCCTGGCTGGCGGACGCCCGGGTTGACCCGGCCGTCGCCGTCCCAGTCGCCGAGCACCGGCTGGTCGGACCCGACGCCGAGCTTGATGACGCGCTCGCGGGCGCCGGTGCGGGTCACGTGGAACGCCGCCGGGGCCGACTTCCGGTAGACCATCACCTCTGCCGAACGACCGCCGTACATGTCGCCGGCCAGCGGGATGTCGGTGACCGCGACGGTCCCGCAGTTGTGCGAGGCCTCGCTCGAGTTCATCGGGAACCGCGAGCCGTGGAACCACGCGTCGACGATCGCGCCGCCGACCCGCTCCTCGAAGTGCAGGTGGGGGCCGCTGGCGTTGCCGGTGGCACCGACGGTGCCGAGCTGGGTGCCGGCCTGCACGACCTGGCCCAGGGTGACCAGGACCGAGTCGAGGTGGCCGTAGAGCGAGCTCTCTCCGTTGCCGTGGTCGATGACGACGTACTGGCCGTAGCTGGGCTTGTGAGGCCCGACCACCACGGTGACGACGGTGCCGGCCGCGGCAGCGACGACCGGCTTGCCGAGGTCACCGCCCGCGTAGTTGAAGTCGACGGCGCGCACGCTCGGGCTGTGCCCGGAGCGGGTCGAGCCGGTCCACACCTCGTTGCAGGGGAACGGCAGCTCGTACGCCGTGGCTGGCGGCGCGGTCGGCTTCAGGTCGACGAGGCTCAGCCCGGCGTCACCCGGCAGCGGCCTCCCGCCGTTGGTGGCGTTCGGGTCGTGGCCGCCCTGCGCATCGTTCGCGTCGTCGTCCCCGGGCTTGCCGGGCTTCCCGGGCTTGACCGGCTTCGGGCTTGCCCGGCTTGCCGTGGTGGGTGGCCGGGGCGTGGTGGGTGAAGTGCGAGTGGGTGTCCGCGGCCGCCGCCGGCCCCAGGACAGCAGCGAGCGCCAGCACGCCCGCCCCGGCTGCCGCCAGAAGGGCGTGCTTGCGGGTCGGTCGGCGCCGGATGGGGGCTCGGTGCTGCGGCCGGTACATGCCTTGAGTGAACAATCGTCACACCTGTCCCGTCCGGGCTTTGCCCAGAAATGGCCGAACGGAGGACGCCAGCGGTCTTGACCGCTGTGACTGATGTGTTTGGTGTGACTGGAGAGGCGATTTGAGGTCGGTCCGGGCTGGCGGTCAGCCGGGGCGCCTGGAGCGGATGACGCCCTCCTGTGCCGCGGTCGCCACGAGGGTGCCGTCGCCGGTGTAGACGTGGCCGAAGGCCAGGCCGCGGCCGCCGTGCGCGGTGGGCGACCACTGGTCGTAGAGCCACCACTCGTCGGCGCGGAAGGGCCGGTGGAACCACAGCGTGTGGTCGAGCGAGGCCATCATCGCCTTCGCCGGGTTGACGTCGTGGACTGCCAGCGAGGCGCCGAGCAGGCTGATGTCGCTGGCGTAGGTGAACGCCGCGAGGTGGGCCATCGGGTCCTCGGGCAGCCCCTCCTTGAACCGCACCCACATCTGGGCCCGCGAGGGGTGCCGTGGGTCGGGCGCGAGCCCGTGCCGGGAGTTGCCGAGGAAGCGCACCTCGATCGAGGCCCACTCCTTGCCGAGCTCGTCGGCGTCGGCGTTGCCGCGGCCGCGCATCAGGTCGACCAGGTCGAGCCCCTCCTCGGGGCCGGGCACGTCGGGCATGACGTCCTGGTGGTCGAACCCCTCCTCGGGCTTCTGGAAGTTGATCGTCTGGTGGTAGATCGGCCGGCCGTGCTGGCGCGCGGTGACCCGGCGGGTGAGGAACGAGCGGCCGTCGCGGATGCCGCTCGCACGTCGAAGATGATCGGCACCGCGTAGTCGCCCGGCAGCAGGAAGTAGGAGTGGAAGGAGTGCGGCACGAACTCCGGGTCGACGCTGCGGAAGCCGGCGACCAGGGCCTGCGCGGCCACCTGTCCGCCGTAGACCCGGGCGCGGGCGGACGGCGGCTGGGCGCCGCGGTAGAGGTCCTCGTCGAGCTTCTCGAGGTCGAGCAGGTCGCAGCAGGTCCTGCACTGCCGGTCATGCGTGCGATCCGCCGCGCCGGACTCGTCGGCGGTCGTTGCCGTCCCGCGGGTCGAGGCCGGCGAGGAACTGCTCGAACTGTCGCCCGATCTCCTCGCCGGTGGGGATCGGCTCGTCGGACGCGAGCAGGCTCGGGCCGGACTCCTCGGCCCGCTCGAAGGCGTCGTACTGCTGCTCCAGGGCCTGCGACCACCTCGCCGACCTCCTCGTTGGAGGCCAGGTAGCGCTCGATCTCGCGTCTCGCGCTCGCGGGCCAGCTCGCGCAGCTCGGTGAGGTCGACGGTGAGCCGGCCGGCCAGCTCGACCTGCTCGAGCAGGACCGCGGCGGCCTTCGGGTAGTCGAGCTGGGCGAGGTAGTGCGGGATGTGCGCGACGAAGCCGAGCATGTCGTGGCCCCACTCCCCCAGCCGCACCTCGAGCAGCGACTGGGCGCTGCTCGGGATCCGCAGCTCGCCGCGCCACGGGCTGGCGCCCGGGACCAGCTCGGGACGGTTGGCGTGGGGCGTGATCGCGATCGGCCGGGTGTGCGGCACCGCCATCGGCACCGAGCCCATCGACGACGACCCGGGTGACGCCGAGCCGCTCCAGGACCTCGCGGACCGCGCGGGCGAAGGCCTCCCAGCGGTTGTCCGGCTCCGGGCCGTGCAGCAGCAGGTACGGCGTGCCGCCGCTGTCGTGGAGCAGCCGGACGACCAGCCGCGGCGCGTCGTAGGCCTCGTAGTGGTCGCGCACGAACGACATCGCCGGCCGGCGGGCCCGGTAGTCGTGGAACTGGTCGACGTCGAAGGTCGCGACGACCGGCCCCGGCGTCGGACGCGCCCGGTCTCGAGGTCGGCGAGGTGCCGGGCGGCGTGCGCCGCGGCGTTGCCGGCGTCGAGGAACCCGTCGAGGACCAGCACCATCGTCAGGTCGGAGACCCCCGCGAGCTCGGGGACCTCGTCGACGATGTGCACGAGTCGGTCGTTGGGCACCCGTCCAGTTTCTCAGACGGGCGGGGACGTGCGCGTCAGTGCGTGCGCCGGGCACCCGCGACCCGCAGGTAGCACGGCGGCTCGCGGTCGTCCTCGGTCGTCCGGGTCGGCTGCCGGCCGCGGTCAGTCCGTGAGGCTCAGACGGCCCTGGATCGCGGCGATCCGGCCGGCCGCGTGTTCACGGACAGCGCTGGATCCGGGCTGGCCGCCGACGGGGGCGGCTCGGGCGAACGTGAGCAGCAGCAGCTTGCCGGCGCGGGCGGCAGCTGGCGGGTGTTGAGCCCGATCCAGGCGCCGGCAGCGGCGTCGCTGCGGCCGGCGGTGTCGAGCTCGGGGTCGTCGAGCTGGTCGAGCAGCGACCACAGCGTCGCGCTCGCCGTAGCTGGCGGCGACGTACTCGCACGCCCACCAGGACTCGCCGTAGTGGGCGCGCGAGTCGGCGTCGTTGAAGTCCTGGTCGGCGGGCAGGTCGGTGAAGCCGGCGCGCGCGGCGTCGACCGCGGTCTGCGAGATGCCGCGTCGCTCGGGCGGCAGCGGCCGGACCGAGACGTACTCGGCCAGCCCCTCGCTCAGCCAGACCGGCACGTGGTCGTCGCGCGTGCCCGATCGCGACGTGGGTGAGCTCGTGCCGGACCAGCCGGTCGCGGGCCCGGCCGCCGCGCGAGAGCATCCGCGGGTGCAGCACGAACCGGGTCGCGGCGAGCGTCCGGCCGCGCCGGGCTCGGCGAGCGACCGGGAACGGCGACGCCGTCGAGGGCGCGGGGTCGCCGCCCGGCAGGTCGGGGATCGAGGCGAGGTACGCGGGTCGGAGAGGGCGTAGACGACCACCGAGCGCGACCAGTCGAACGGCACGACGCGCCGAGACGCGGTGATGCCCCGGCGTACGTCGGCCAGCAGCCGGCGGCGGCGCCGATGCTGCCCTCGTCGAAGATGCCCAGCACGCCCGGGACCGCTGCGGACCTGGATCGGCCCGAGGTCCCACGGCTGGGGCCGGACGTCGTGCTCGGCCTCCCAGGCCGGGTCGCTGGCCGCGGCCACGCGTACTGCCCCGGCGAGCCGGCCGGGGTGAACCGCATCCGGTCGCGGCTCAGCACCGGGCGCTCGTCGAAGCCGCCGAGCTCGGTGCGCAGCTCGACCACGGCCTCGTAGTCGTCGCCGTCGCGGACGACGGCGGCCGGCTCGAGCTGCGTAGTCGAAGGTGCCGAGCGGGAGCTGGCGGAGGTTGTCGAAGTAGGTGCGCTGCTGGCGGCGCAGCGCCCGGTCGCCCGCGGCGAGCCCGGCAGGAAGCCGCGCGCGTCGTGGTCGCGGACGGCCTGGGACCGGCGGTCGAGCGCGTCACCGGCAGCGTCGCGGCGCCTGCGGCGTCCGGGTCGGTCGCGAGCGGTGCCGGTCGCGCCGGACCGCGCGGCAGCCGGTCGGGTGCCCGAGCCCGGCGGTCGGAGGCGGTGAGCCGCGGGCGGTGCCGCGGCGTCGCCAGCAGCCGCCAGCGAGCCCAGGCGGCGGCGACGAGCCAGCGACCAGGGGCCGGGCTGCCCTAGACCGGACTGGTCGGCATCGACCGGCGCCGCGGCCCTCGGCGAGGGCGGTGATGTCCTCGACGATGCCGAGGGCGATGGCCTGCGGGGTGAGCCCGATCTGCTCGAGGATCCGGGCCCGCTTGGCGTGGTCGAGGAACTGCTGCGGGATGGCGTGCAGCCGGAACGGCGTCGTCACGCCGGCGGCGTTGAGCGTCTGCAGGAGCACGGCGCCGCAGCCACCGATCTCGCCGTTGTCCTCGATGCTCACCACCAGGCGGTGCTCGGCGCGCGAGGTCGACGAGGGCCGGGTCGACCGGCTTGACCCAGCGCGGGTCGACGACGGTGACGCCGATGCCCTGGGCGACCAGCCGGTCGGCGACCTCGACCGCGGTCGCGGCCATCGCGCCGACGGCGACCACGAGCACGTCCTTGACGCCGTTGCGGACCAGGACGTCGACGCCGCCGACGGTGTCGACCGCCGGGATGTCCTCGGGCGGCGGGCCCTTGGGGAAGCGCAGCACGGTCGGGGCGTCGTCGACGTCGACCGCCTCGTTGAGCAGCTCGCGCACCCGGGTGGCGTCGCGGGGCGCGGCCAGCCGCAGCCCGGGCACCACCTGGAGGATCGACATGTCCCACATGCCGTTGTGGCTGGCGCCGTCGTCGCCGGTGACGCCGGCCCGGTCGAGCACGAAGGTGACGCCGCACCGGTGCAGCGCGCAGTCCATCAGCACCTGGTCGAAGGCGCGGTTGAGGAACGTCGCGTAGATCGCGACCACCGGGTGCAGCCCGCCCATGGCGAGGCCGGCGGCCGAGGTGGCGGCGTGCTGCTCGGCGATGCCGACGTCGAAGGTGCGCTCGGGGAACCGGGCCTGGAACTGGTGCGAGCCCGACCGGGTGCATCATCGCCGCGGTGATCGCGACGACGTCCTGGCGCCGCTGGCCGATGCGGACGATCTCGTCGGTGAACGCGTTGGTCCAGATGTTGCCCTTGGGGTCCTGCTCGCCCGAGTCGGGGTCGAACGGCCCGACCTGGTGGAACTGGTCGGCCTCGTGCCGCTCCGCGGCGTCGTAGCCGAACCCCTTGCGGGTGATCGCGTGCACGATCACCGGGCCGTTGAACTTCTTGGCCTGGGCCAGCGCGTGCTCCATCGCCGCGCGGTCGTGGCCGTCGACCGGCCCGACGTACTTCAGCCCGAGGTCCTCGAAGAGGCCCTGCGGGGCGACGGCGTCCTTGACGCCCTTCTTCATCGCGTGCAGGGCGTCGTAGGCCGCCGGCCCGACGCCGGGGACGGCGTTGAGCCGCCGCTTGATGACGTCGAGCACCTGCTCGTAGCGCGGGCTGGTGCGCAGCGTGGTGAGCGCCGTGGTGAGGCCGCCGACGGTCGGCGTGTAGGAGCGGCCGTTGTCGTTGACGACGATGACCAGCCGCGACTTCTTCGCGACCGCGATGTTGTTGAGGGCCTCCCAGGCCATGCCGCCGGTGAGCGCGCCGTCGCCGATCACTGCGACGACGTGCCGGTCCTCGCCGCGGATCGCGTAGGCCTTGGCCAGCCCGTCGGCGTAGCTCAGCGCGGTGGAGGCGTGGCTGTTCTCCACGATGTCGTGCGGCGACTCGGCCTGGCTGGGGTAGCCGCTCAGCCCGCCCTCGACGCGCAGCCGGTCGAACTCCCCGGCCCGTCCGGTGAGCATCTTGTGGACGTAGGCCTGGTGGCCGGTGTCCCACACGACCCGGTCGCGCGGCGAGTCGAAGGTGCGGTGGATCGCCATGGTCAGCTCGACGACGCCGAGGTTGGGGCCGAGGTGGCCGCCGACCGGCGCGCAGGCGGTGATCAGCCGGTCACGGATCTCGCTCGCGAGGGTCCCGAGCTGGTCGTCGGTGAGCCCGCGCAGGTCGCGCGGTCCGGCGATCGTGTCGAGCACACCCATGGTCAGCGAGTGTACGGACTCACCACTGTCTTGACCTTCTTCGCGCTGGGTCGAGGTGCGCGCGTCCGAGGCCTCACCCGACGACTCAGAGATCGACCACCGCGATCGCGGGCTCGTGGAGGCTGCCGAGCCAGACCCGGCCGTCGTGCTCCCGGACGCCGGTGACCATGTGGTAGCTGTCGGTCTTGACGTCGACGTCGTGCACGACGGTGCCGGCGTCGTCGAGGGCCTGGACCCGGACGGTTTGCTGGGGCTTGGGCTGGAGCGCCTCCGGGATCCGGGTGACGGCCTTGCGGAGGAACATCGGCCCGCCCTGCAGCCGCTCCACGAGCTTGTCGACCGGGCTGGCGATGGTGACCCAGATCAGCCCGTCGGAGCCGCGGGCGATGTTGTCCGGGTAGCCAGGCAGGTCATGCGCGAGGAAGTCGCGAGTGCCGGCCTTCGGCCCGGTCAGCCAGTGCCGGACCACGGTGCGGGCGCCGGTCTCGGCGACCGCGACGTACGACTCGTCCGGCGCGAGCGCGACGCCGTTGGCGAAGGCGAGCCCGTCGAGAACGGTCGTGATGGTGCCGTCGGGGTCGCGGCGCAGGAGGCGGCCGGTCCTGGTGTTCTGCACGAAGTCGGACTTCCACTCCTCGACGCCGAACCTGGTCGAGGAGTCGGAGAACCACACCGTGCCGTCGCCGGCGATCGCCGCGTTGTTGCAGAAGACCATGCGGACGCCGTCGACGCTGTCAGCCACCGCCTCCACGCCGCCGGAGCGGGTGTCGACGCGCAGCAGCCCGCGGTGCGCGTCGCAGACCAGCAGCCGTCCGTCGAGGTCGAGCTCGAGGCCGAGCGGCCGGCCGCCGGTCTCCGCGACGCGGTCGACCTTGGCGCCGTCGTGGCTGACCCGCCAGATGGCGCCGTCCTCGGTGCCGGTGAAGACCGAACCCTCGTCGGGGCCGCTCGGTGGCGACGACGACGTCCTCGGCGCCTTCGCCCGGCACGGCGCACGACGGTGATGCTCGACCGGGACTGCTGGGGGGTGGTCACCCGGTCATGCTGGCGTAGAGCGGGGAGTCGAGGAAGCCCGGGACGGCGATCGTGGCCGAGGCCGTCAGGTCGAGGCTGCGCGCCGCCACCGGGTCGACGAAGACGATCTGCCGACCCTCCCCGCAGACGATGTCGCCGTCGGTGAGCGCGGTCGGCGCGGCGAAGACGTGCATCCGGTCCTCCGAGCCGTAGGCCGCATGGAACACGCCGAACGCATCCCACGGGCGCAACGCCCCCGCCGGAAGCCGCACCCCGGTCTCCTCGAGCAGCTCCCGGTGGGCCGCCACCTCGACGTCCTCGCCGTCCTCGACGTGGCCGCCCACCAGCCCCCACTTCTCCGGGTCGATGGCCGGGAACTCGTCCCGCTCCTGGAGCAGGATCCACCCCCGGCGGTCGACCAGGATCACGCCGGCGAAGAGGTGCGGCAAGGGGCGCTGCTCACTTGCCCTTGAGCTTCTTGACCGCGCCGTTCGGCTTCAGCAGCAGCTGGATGGTGCGGCGCTGCTTGAAGTTGAACAGGTGCTTGAGCGAGCCGCCCCGGGTGTCGAACGAGAAGTCGCCGATCCGGCCGACCTTCCAGTTGTCCTCGATGAACCGCAGGATGGACGCCTGCTCGGTCTGGTGGTGATCGACGAAGTTCGCCCGGGCGTACGGCGAGATCACGAGCAGCGGCAGCCGCGGCCCGGGTCCGCACCGCCCGGTGTAGCCACCGGCGGCGGGAACGCCGCCGCACATCGCCGTGTCGACCGTCGCGTTGCTCGACCCGTTGGTGATCTTGGCCGCGCGGTGGTCGTACCACCCGTCGGAGTCGTCGTAGGCGATGACGATCGCGGTGTCCTTCCAGTACTTCGACTTCTGGATCAGGTTGATCTGGTCGACCAGGAAGTGCTGCTCGTCGATCGGGTCGGAGTAGCCGCCATGACCGTCCTGGTAGGCGCTCGCCTTGAGGAAGCTCACCGCCGGCAGCTTCTTGGCCTTGACCGCCTGGGCGAACACCGACAGGTCGTAGTTGTGGTTGGCCTGGTCGGTCGTGCCGACGGCCTGGATCGAGCTCGGCGGCAGGTGGTGCGGGTTGGCGGTCGAGGCGTAGTAGGAGAACGGGTTGTGGTGCGGGATGTAGTCGACCGAGCTGAAGCCGCCGATGTTCTGGTGTGTGGTCGCACAGGCGGCGTAGGTGCCCGGGGCGCCCGACCACGGTGTGGTGGGCGCGAAGCCGCCCTGGAACCAGCCCCAGGTGATGCCCTTGGCGTTGAGCAGGTCGCCGATGTTGCGGCCGGTGGCCTTGACCAGGTGGTTGGCGCCGTGCTGGGAGCAGTCGTCGGCGAAGGGCTGCGGGTCACCGATCATCGAGCCGACACCCGAGACCGGGTCCTGGTCGATGAGGGCCGACGTCGGCGATGCCGGCGCGCCCGTCGTGGCGTCGACCTCGATGAAGCCGTGGGTGTTGCCGGAGACGAGGTTGATCGCGCCCGGCGTCGAGGGCCCGAAGTTGCTGCTGAAGTGCTTGTCCGACATCGCGAAGTTCTGGGCGTAGTTCCAGAGGCCGGTGACCGTGTTGCCGTCGAAGTAGCCCATGGTCAGGCCGGGCGCGCCGAAGAGGCCGCCGCAGGTGTCGACGCTGACGCTCTGGACGAACTGGTCCATGGCGCCGTTGTTGTGGGCCTTCTGCTCGGCGTTGTAGTTGTGGTTCTGGTCGCAGGTCAGGGCCTGGTCCGGAGCGAGGCGGAACGGCTTGTAGAGGTTGGGGTTCTTCTTCAGCTTCTTCGACGTGATCAGGTTGTCGTTCTTGGGCGTGCCCTTCTTGGCCCTGAACCTGGTGCCGCCCTTGTTGGTCGCCTTGGGGTAGGTGCCGAAGTAGTGGTCGTAGGAGATGTTCTCGTCGAAGATCACCACCACGTGCTTGATCGGCGTCTTCGTCTTCCCCTTCCTCGGGTTGACGAACTCCGCGCCGGAGGCGCCGGGCGCGCCGGTGAGGGTCGCAACCGAGCCCGCGGCCGGTGACGACGTCGGCAGGGCGGCGTCCGAGCCGGGCACGGTGGTCCCGACGACGAGGATGGCGAGCGCGCCCGCTGAGGCGCACACGCCGATGGTGGTTCCGAGACGACGAGGCATGCGCAGAGACCTTCCCGCGTGTTCCGACGAGGTGGGCCGGGGTGCCGACCCGCGGTCACGTTACGCCCGACAAGAGCCGTTGCCCATACCAGTCGGACGCGTCGCGGACACCGGGCAGGGCGAAGAAGTAGCCGCCACCGATGGGCGAGATGTAGTCCACCAGGGGTTCACCCTGGAGTCGCTTCTGGACGGTCACGAACGCCCGCTCGAGGTCGCTCTGGTAGGCCATGAACACCAGCCCCATGTCGAGGTCGCCGTTCAGGTCGAGGCCGCGGTCGTAGTTGTAGGCGCGCCGCAGCATCCGGTTGCCGTCGGTCGCCGGCGTCCGCGGGTTGGCCATCCGGATGTGGGCGTCGAGCGGCGTCGTCGCGCCGACCGGGTCGCTGCCGTAGCTCGGTGGGTCGGTCTCCAGCGACCCCGACAGCGGAGCACCGGTGTCGCGGCGCCGGCCGATCATCCGCTCCTGCTCGTTGAGCCCGACCCGGTCCCAGAACTCCACGAACATCCGGATCACCCGGATCACCTGGTAGCTGCCGCCGGCGGTCCACGCCGGCTCGCGGGAGCCGACCCAGACCAGCCGGTCGAACTCGTCGGGCGTCGGGTTCGCGGTGCCGTCCATGAAGCCCATCAAGTTGCGCGGCGTGCCGCTCGGTCGCGGCGGCGAGCCGAAGGCGTCGACCCGCCAGCGCGGCTGCAGCGCACCTCGGGTGTGGCGGAGCAGGTCGCGCAGCGCGTGCAGCACGGTGTCGGGGTGCGGCGCGGCGATCATCAGCATCAGGTCGCCGTGGCACAGGTCGGGATCGAGGTCGTCGTCGGGGAAGGTGCCCATCGTCGTCAGCCGCCGCGGCTTCTTGCCGTGCAGCCCGAACCGCCCGTCGAACAGGCTGGCTCCGACCGACACGGTGACGGTCAGCCCGTCGGCCGGCAGCTCCGGTCCGAGCACACCGGAGTCGGACGGCGGACTGCCGATGCCGACGTCCGGCGGGCGGCCGCCCTCGCAGAGGAACGCGGGACCGGTCGGTGAGCGTCTTCATCAAGCCGACCAGCTCGCGGCGGTGGGTCGTGGTCACGTCGCACGCGACGTACGCCGCGCTGGCGACCACCCCGCGGGTGACGCCGGGCTGATGGGCGCCGTGGAACGGGATCGGCTCGGCGGGCGCGGTCTCGTCGGCGGCCGCGGTCTCGTCGGCGGCCGCGGACGCGCCGCGGGGCCCCGGCCCGAAGCTCGCCCCCGCCGCGGCGCCGCCGAGCGCGCCCACCGCGCCGGCGCGCAGCAGGCCGCGCCGGGCCAGGTGCCGCTGGACGCCGTGCGAGCTCTCGTCGGTCACGTGACCCTCCTCGGCTCGAGCACGCTGGCCACCGGCGCGAGCCGCTCGGACAGCTCGGCCACGACCGAGTCGACCCGCTGCCGCTGCGCCCGCGGCCAGTCGGCGATCGCGCGGCGGCCGAGAGGGCCACGGGCGAGCCGGGTCACCAGGCGGTGCGCCTTCGCGACCTCGCGGAACAGCTTCTTCAGGTGCGGGTAGCGCCCTTGCAGCGGCTTGCGCACCAGCCGGAGCACGATCCTGGTGCCGTCGAGCCCCGCGGCCACGGTGGCCAGGTCGCTGTGGCTGCCGAAGTCGGCGCGGCCGGTGAGCACGGGGCGGAGCAGGTTCTCGGCGATCTCGTGGGCGCGGATCGAGAAGGTGAGGGGGGAGAGCTGCGCGTTCGCCAGCTCGTCGCGGAGTTCGGCGACCCCGTCCGCGAGGACTCGGGCCTGGTGTCGCCGCTCGGCGCCGCTGGTCGACCCCGGGCTCCACAGCGCGAGCTCGACACGGTGGAAGCCGGTGAAGCCGGGGTCGCGGGTCCCGCGGGGCAAGCCGCTGGGCAGCCCGTTGATCACGCCGTCGAGGTCGCCGAAGGCGTCGTACGCCGCGCCCAGTCGCTCGTAGCCCGCGTGCGCGGCCAGCCACCACCGTCTGGCGCCGGCGAGGTCGCCGGCCGCGACCGCCCAGGACACGGACCTCGTCTGTTGCTCCAGGCGCGGCAGCTGGGCGCGAACCCAGTCGGTGTAGCGCAGCGTGGCGCGGATCAGCTTGTCCTGCGGGATCGGTACGACGCCGCGCACCCCGGGCGCGTCGCCGGTGATGGTCCGCGCCGGACCGGTGATCGGCGCCTGCTCCTCGAACAGGCACTGCAGCGCGTACTGGCCGGCGGCGAGCCGGACGTGCAGGGTCACCGTCGTGTCGGGGCCGAACGGCTCGACCTCCGCGAAGACCTGACGTCGGTTGCGCTGGTCCACGCCGAGCACCCGGACCTCGCCGGGGTGGAAGTCGGCGTTGTGCACCGTGATCTCCTGCGCGCCGGCGGCGCCGGGCGCCCAGGCCGAGCCGCAGTCGCCGAGGCTCACGTCGACGAGGCTGCCGTCGATGGCTCCCGGCGGCGCCGGACCGGCCTCGGCCGCGGCGGGACGCCGGTCTCCGGTGGAGACAGCAGCCGTGACCGTGCCTGCTACCGCCGCGGCGAGCAGGACGAGGGCCGCGGACAAACGCATCCGCCGAGAGGTGGCCATGAGGCGGCCAATGCTAGGTCGGGTGGGAGCGACGGTCGATCCCCGGTCCGTGGTGCTGGTCAGCGCAGGCGATGCTTGCGGCGGCCGATACCTCGGACGGCGTACCGCATCGTGCGTGGGACGGGCACCCGGACGACCGCCTGCTTGCGGACGTAGTCGTCGACCTGCCAGGTGACCCAGTGGCCCGCCGGGAAGTACGCCGCGTCACCGACCTCCAGGTGGACCGGCGCCTCGTCGTCGACCTGGATCGAGACCGAGCCGGCGACGACCACGATCGACTCGTCGACCTCGTAGTACCAGCGGAAGCGGCCGGCGGTGCAGTCCCACGTCCAGTGCGACGTGGTGCCGTCGGGGCTCTCGCCCCATTCGGAGATGCGCGCGTGCGGTGCGCCCTCGAGGATCCAGTCGGGGTTGATCGGCTGGTCGACCAGCGGGCCGTCGCTGCGCGCCACCTTCAGCACCGAGGAGGCGGCGGTCTGGGTCATGCCATGACGGTAGTTGCGTGACCTTCAGTTGCGCCGAGGAACGCGCAAACCGTGGCAGGGTGTCGAGGTGCGCACCCTCGTCACCGCGTCGGCGGCCCTCGCCCTCCTGCTCGGCGGCCTTCTTTCGTCGGCCGGCTCTTCCGCCGGGGCCGAGGAGCAGGCTGCGCCGGCGCTGGCGTCCACCGGCTACGTCCTCGGTGGCGCCTCCGACGCCCTGGTCGCCCGGGACGCCCACGGGCTCGCGACGCTCGGCGTGGACGGCGTCTCGCTGGCCCGCAGCGGGCGGTCGGTGTCCGCTCCGGACGCCGATCTGACACGCCTGCTCGGCACCGCACACGCCCACGGACTCCGCGCCGAGCTCCTGCTCAGCAACTACAGCAACCGCCTCGGCGACTTCGACCCGGCCGCCGCCGCGAAGCTCCTGCGTGACCCTGCCCACGTGCAGGCGGTGGCCGCCCAGCTGGCGTCGTTCGTCGCGACCCAGGGGTGGGACGGCATCCAGGTCGACCTCGAGTCGACGGCCAAGCGGGACGCCGACGGGCTGCTGCAGCTGGTCAACGAGCTGCAGACCCGGATGGCGCCCGAGAAGTCGGTGTCGATCGCGGTGATGGCGTCGACCGACGCACGGGAGTATGTCGCCCGCGGCTACCGGCTTGCCGAGCTCGGCGCCGCCGTCGACACGCTCGCGCTGATGACCTACGACCAGCACGGCCCGTGGTCGGGTCCCGGTCCGATCGGCGCGCTGTCGTGGCAGCGCCGGGCGGTCGCGCTGGTGACCGCGGTGGTGCCCGCCGCGAAGGTCGACCTGGGCATGGCCGGCTACGGCTACACCTGGCCACGGGGCCGCGACGGCCGCACCGTCTCCGCCCAGCAGGCCCGCAAGCTCGTCGCCCGCGACGGAGCGAAGGCGCGCTGGCGCAAGGGGCCCGGCGAGTGGACGGCCCGGCTCTCCGACGGCACCCGGGTGTGGTGGTCGGACGGCCGGTCCTACGGCCTGCGCCTCACGCTGGCCACCGAGCTGGGGCTGCACGGCGTCGCGCTGTGGCGGCTCGGCTCGGCCGACCCGTTGCCCTCAGCCTCGATCCGTGGCCAAGCCTCGACGCTTGGAAACTGTCAGCAGCCGGGTGACAGTTGCCGAGCGCTCAGAGCCGGGCAACGTAGCGGCGTCCCCGCAGGGCTTCCTCCACCAGACCGACGCTCCGGCGTACGCCGGCGAGCCGGGCCTCCTCCCGCTGCCAGGTCGCGACCGCGGCGTCGATGACGTCGAGGCTCGTCACCTCGCGTAGCTCGGCCCGGGCCTCGCTCAGGCCGCGTTTCACCGCTGCCTGGCAGCTCTCGACGTGGAGCACGGCGAACCGCGCGAGCACGACGACGTGGTGGCGCAGGGTCGGGTAGGAACGGTATTCCGGCGGGCACAGGTCGAGCAACCAGTTGGCCGCGGTGCGCTCCCAGTCGGGAGCGTCGGGCGGCCGCACCTCGCGCGGCCAGCCGGGCGGAGCGACGTGGTTGGCCATGACGCCATCCTAGGTCAGGAATCGAACAGATGTTCGATCCGTCCCAGGTCCGAGCTCGGCGCGGCCGTGGTGCCCCGCGACCTCAACCGAGTTCCCGCCCAGCGCGAGGTCACCCCGCCAGGAAGCTGAACCGGACCGTCCGCTCGTCGTTGTCGACGTTGAGGTCGACCAGGCAGATGCTCTGCCAGGTGCCGAGAGCCAGCTCACCGCCGAGCACCGGCACGGTGGCGTTGGGCGGCACGAACGCCGGCATCACGTGCGAGCGCCCGTGGCCGCGGGAGCCGTGCGCGTGCTGCCACCGGTCGTCGGCGGGCAGCAGGTCGCCGAGCGCGCTCAGCAGGTCGTCGTCGCTGCCGGCGCCGGTCTCGATGATGGCGATCCCGGCCGTCGCGTGCGGCACGAACAGCTGGAGCAGCCCGTCGCCACGCTCGGCGACGAACGCCGCGCAGTCGCGGGTCAGGTCGAGGACGACCTCGCGGTCACCGGTGCGGTACTGGCGCGTCTGCGTGTCCACTCGCCGATCGTTCCACGGCCGACTCCGCGGGTGCCGCCCGGAGCCGGAGAGCGACCACGAGCACGCCGAGCCAGGCCGCTCCGTAGACCAGGCTGGTGGCGACGTCGGTCAGGTGGTGAGCGCCCTGGTAGAGCCGGCTCAACGCCACGTAGAGCGGCACGCAGGCCAGCAGCACCGCGACGACCCACCCGACACCAGCGCCGACACCAGCGCCGACACCAGCGCCGACACCAGCACGCCGCCGGCGGCTCCGCAGCCACAGCGCGAGCAGGAGCGCCGCGCCGCCGTAGACCGCGACGGCGGTGCCGACATGGCCGGAGGGGAAGCTGTGGTCGGGCACCAGCCCGGTGTCCATGATCTTCACCGGTGGCCGGTCGCGCGGGTCCGCATGCGTGCCGAGCCAGTAGATGCCGCCGTTGCCGACGTCAGCCACCAGCACGAGCGCGGCCGCGGCCAGGGACCGCAGGGCGAGCCCAGCGGCGATCGCCACCACCAGCCCGACACCGAGCCCGACCGGCGTCTCACCGAGCAGCGTGCCGACATCGGAGACCGGGTCGAGCCATCCGGTGCGCTCCCCCGCGAACCACCGCGACACGTCATCGTCGGTCCGCTCGACCGACCCCTGCCAGGAGTGCGTCAGCAGCCAGCCCCAGCCGACGACGACCAGCGCGATGGCGGCGTACGCCGTGACCACGAGCAGCACCTTGCGAGCCATGGGCTCATCCCTCCCTCACCCCGTGCCCTCTTGCCGTACCCGGACAGGGCTCGACTCACCCGTCCATGGGCGGGGGTAGAGATCCGCTCGCTCGGCTTCGCCCGCACCGAGACGCAGGTGGGTGCCCAGCTCGATCCCCCGGCGTGACTACTGGAGGAGCGCGTTGACGCGGTCCACCTTGGCGGTGAGCTGACCCTCGAACCCGGGCCGGATGTCGGCCTTGAGCACCAGCCCCACTCGCGGGGAGACCTCGGCGACGACGTCGACGGCCCGCTTGACCACCGCCATCACCTCGTCCCACTCGCCCTCGACGGTCGTGAACATGCTGGTGAGCTCCCACGGTAGGCCGGACTCCTTGACCACCCGGACCGCGGCGGCCACGGCCTCCGAAACGGAGCCGTCCTCAGAGGTGGCGGTGGGCGAGATGCTGAAGGCGACGAGCATGGTTCCAACCTAGGCCGGGTCGGTGGCACGCTGTCCGGGTGATCCTCGCCTGCCACACGCTCATCTACTCCGACGACGCCGAAGCCACCCGGGCGTTCCTCCGCGATGTGCTCGGCTTCCCCTCCGTGGACGCCGGCACCGGAGATCAGAGCTGGCTGATCTTCCAGACCGGCCCCAGCGAGCTGGGGGTGCACCCGACCGCGGGCGAGGGCTACTCCTCGCCGCGCCACCAGGCGATCAGCTTCATCGTCGACGACCTCGACTCGACGATGGCCGAGCTCCGCGAGAAGGGCGCCGAGTTCAGCTCCGGCCCCGACGACCACGGCTACGGGATCGTCGCGATGGTCAAGGTGCCCGGCGCCGACGACGTGCAGCTCTACCAGCCCCGCCACCAGACGGCGTACGGCCTCTGACGGACTCACAGGTGGATCTCGAGGAGGTCGGGCGGCTGGCGCTGGCCCACGACGGCGTGAAGCGCAAGGGCACCGAGGCGCGTCCGGCGTGGTATGTCGACGACCGGCTCGTGGTCCGCCGGCTCGACCCGACCTCGGTGGTGATCCGGGCCGGGTTCGAGCAGCGGGAGCGGCTGCTGGCCGACCACCCCGAGACCTTCGGCGTGCCACCGCGGTTCGAGAGCCACATGATGGTCGTCGTCGAGCTCGAGCGGGCAGAACCGACAGCCGTGGCCAGGGCGATCAGCGAGGCGGTGGAGCTGCAGCGGAGGTGAGGCGCTCCTCGAGCTCGAGGTCGGGGAGCAGGGTGCGCAACCGGGTCAGCCCGCGTTGAAGATGACGTACTCGCCGCGGTGCAGGAAGAAGCCGTCGGCCCTGTTCTCGTTGATGCAGGTCACGCCGATCTCCTCGCTCAGGCAGGCGTAGTGCCAGCCGGGGATGTGCGCGATGTCGCCGTACTTGAGCTTGCGTGCGCCCGGCGTGCGGATCGTGTCGGTGTTGCAGACCGGGACGGCGTGGCCGCGGTGGAACTCGATCCGGCCGACGTACTGCGACACAGGGACGCCCGAGCAGACGTCCGGGTCCTTGATCGCACCCGTGCCGATCTCGCAGCCGGTGGGGAAGCCACGCAGCTTCAGGGAGCAGTAGATGTTGCCGCTCGGGCTCACGAACTTCTTGAACGCGCGCTCGCGTCCCTTGGCGTTGCCGAAGTGCTGGAGCGCCGCGTCGTAGGTGCGCGGGATCCCCAGGCGCGACTGCCCCTCGGGGGTCGGCTGGACGGCGTTCGCGGCCGGCGCCCCCACGACCAGGGCCGCGACGAGCGGGACGACGACGGACAGCAGGCCCTTGTGCAGCGACATGGCGGCACCCTGACACAGGGTGCCGCCCGACCACACTGGCCCGTTCGGGTCAGTCCTTGCGCAGGCTCCGCAGGACGTACTGCATGATCCCGCCGTTGCGGTAGTAGTTGGCCTCGCCGGGGGTGTCGATGCGGAGCAGCGGCGTCGAACTCGATGTCAGCCCGGAAGCGCCGGCCTTCACCTTCACCGTGCGGGGGTGATGCCGTCGTTGAGCTCGGTCACCCCGGTGAAGGAGAACGTCTCCTCGCCGGTGAGCCCGAGCGACTCGGCCGTCTCGCCCTCGGGGTACTGCAGCGGCAGCACCCCCATGCCGATCAGGTTGGAGCGGTGGATCCGCTCGTAGGACTCGGCGATCACGGCCCTGACCCCGAGCAGCGCGGTGCCCTTGGCCGCCCAGTCGCGCGAGGAGCCGGAGCCGTACTCCTTGCCGGCCAGGACGACCAGCGGCGTACCGGCCGCCAGGTAGTGCTCGGACGCCTCGTAGACCGAGGTCACCTTGGCGTCGTCGCCCTCACCGGTGGTGAAGTCGCGGGTGAAGCCGCCCTCCGTGCCGGGGGCCAGCTGGTTGCGCAGCCGGATGTTGGCGAAGGTGCCGCGGATCATCACCTCGTGGTTGCCGCGGCGCGAGCCGTAGGAGTTGAAGTCGCGCTGCTCGACGCCGTGCTCGGCGAGGTAGCTGCCGGCGGGCGAGTCCTTCTTGATCGCGCCGGCCGGGCGAGATGTGGTCGGTGGTGACCGAGTCGCCGAGCTTGAGCAGCACCCGGGCGCCCTCGATGTCGGTCGACCGGCTCGGGCTCGTCGGGCATGCCGTCGAAGTACGGCGGCTTCCGGACGTACGTCGAGTCGTCGTCCCAGGCGAAGGTGTCGCCCTCGGGCGTCGGCAGCGACTGCCACCGCTCGTCGCCGGCGAAGACGTCGGCGTAGTCGGTGGTGAACATCTCGGAGGTGATCGCCGTGGCGATGACGTCCTCGACCTCCTTGGCCGAGGGCCAGATGTCCTTCAGGAAGACGTCGTTGCCGTCCTCGTCCTGGCCGAGCGGGTCGTTGAACAGGTCGACGTCCATCGAGCCGGCCAGGGCGTAGGCGACGACCAGCGGCGGCGAGGCGAGGTAGTTCATCTTCACGTCGGGGTTGATCCGGCCCTCGAAGTTGCGGTTGCCCGACAGCACCGAGACGACCGCGAGGTCGTCGTCGTTGACCGCCTGGCTGACCTCGGGGATCAGCGGCCCGGAGTTGCCGATGCACGTCGTGCAGCCGTAGCCGACGAGGTTGAAGCCGAGCTTGTCGAGGTACGGCGTGAGGCCGGCCTTCTCGTAGTAGTCCGAGACGACCTTGGAGCCGGGCGCGAGCGTGGTCTTGACCCACGGCTTGCGCGTGCAGGCCCTTCTCGACGGCCTTCTTGGCCAGCAGCGCCGCGCCGATCATCACCGACGGGTTGGAGGTGTTGGTGCACGAGGTGATCGCGGCGATCGCGACCGCGCCGTGGTCGAGCTCGAACCTGCGTGCCGTCGGCGAGGGTGACCAGCGCCGGGTTGCTGGCGTCGGCCGCCGTCGGCCGGGCGCCGCGGAGAGGTAGTCCTTGGGCGCCGCCTCGCCGTGCGCCGTTGGCGGGCGCGTCGGAGGCCGGGAAGGACTCCTCGACGGCCTCGTCGTAGCCGTTGCTCTCCTCGTCGGCGCTGCCGTCGGCGTAGTCGGTCAGCGCGCCACGGAAGGACTCCTTGGCCTCCGAGAGCGAGACCCGGTCCTGCGGCCGCTTCGGCCCGGCCAGCGACGGCACGACGGTGGCCAGGTCGAGCTCGAGCTTCTCGGAGAAGCGCGGCTCGGCGGCGGGGTCGTGCCAGAGGCCCTGCTCCTTGGCGTAGGCCTCGACCAGCGCGAGCTGCTCGTCGGCCGACCGGTGAGCTCGAGGTACTTGATGGTCTCGCTCGTCGATCGGGAAGACCGCGATCGTGGAGCCGAACTCCGGGCTCATGTTGCCGATCGTGGCGCGGTTGGCCAGCGGCAGCGCCGAGACGCCGGGGCCGTAGAACTCGACGAACTTGCCGACCACGCCGTGCTTGCGCAGCATCTCGGTGATCGTCAGGACCAGGTCGGTGGCGGTGGCGCCCTCGGGCAGGTCGCCGTTGAGCTTGAAGCCGACGACGCGCGGGATCAGCATCGAGACGGGCTGGCCGAGCATCGCCGCCTCGGCCTCGATGCCGCCGACGCCCCAGCCGACCACGCCGATGCCGTTGACCATCGTGGTGTGGGAGTCGGTGCCGACGCAGGTGTCGGGGTAGGCCGTGCAGCCTCGCCGTCGATCGTCGCGCGTGAAGACGACGCGGGCGAGGTGCTCGATGTTGACCTGGTGGACGATGCCGGTGCCGGGCGGGCACGACCTTGAAGTCGTCGAAGGCGCCCTGGCCCCAGCGCAGGAACTGGTAGCGCTCGCGGTTGCGCTCGTACTCGATCTCGACGTTGCGCTCGAAGGCCTCGGGCGTGCCGAAGACGTCGGCGATCACGGAGTGGTCGATGACCAGCTCGGCGGGCGCGAGCGGGTTGATCTTGGTCGGGTCGCCGCCGAGGTCGGCCAT
This sequence comes from uncultured Actinomycetota bacterium, assembly GCA_963793315.1. Lineage (GTDB taxonomy): Bacteria > Actinomycetota > Actinomycetes > Propionibacteriales > Nocardioidaceae > Nocardioides. Next base: position 291,456 of record CAWBZR010000017.1, read on the forward strand.
CGCCTCGCGCATCGTGGCCAGGTCGACGACGCAGGGCACGCCGGTGAAGTCCTGCATGATCACGCGCGCCGGCGTGAACTGGATCTCCTTGTCGGGGTCGGCGTCGGCGTCCCAGCCGGCGAGCGCGCGGATGTCGTCGGCGGTGATGTCGGCGCCGTCCTCGGTGCGCAGCAGGTTCTCCAGCAGCACCTTGAGGCTGTAGGGCAGGCTCGCGACGTCGAGCCCGTCGCCGGTCACCGCGTCGAGGCGGTAGATCTCGTAGGACGTCGCCGCCGACATCGAGCGTGCCCTTGGCGCCGAAGCTGTCCTTGCTGGCCATGCTCACCATCTCCTCGTCTGACCTTCGTCGGCACGGGCTGCTCGCCCATCCTGCCGTCGCACGGCCGGGCGGTCGGTACCCGCCCGGAAGTCTCTTGATATCAAGATACATGACGATCGAGAAACGATGCGACAGCCCACGGCTGCCGCGGACGAATGGGAACGCGGGAGCGAGCGAACGCGCCGGCGAGCGTTGCTACGGAGTGGTGGCCGACGCTCGCGGGGTATCAGACCAGCAGCCGCGGCTCGATCCGGGTCTCGGTGACGGTGCCGTCAGCCTGCCGCTCGACGACGTACGCCGCCACGCCGGGCCGGTCGGCGACCGCCTCGACCAGCTCGGTGCCGTCGTAGACGAGGCCGACGCCGTCGTCGGTGGCGTGCGAGGTGGGCAGGACGCCGTCGGCGACCAGCTCGTGGAGCAGCGGCCGGCGCTGCTCCTCGCTGTCGTAGTGGACGCCGTTGCCGTAGGGCAGGAGGCCGAGCCCAGGCGGCGAGAGGCGCAGGTCGGTGCCGTAGCTGTCGGTCGGGCCGCCGACGTACCAGCAGATCGAGCCGGCCGACACCCCGCCGAGGACCACCCCGCGCTCCCAGCACTCGCGCAGGATCGTCGTCGAGCGCCGTGCACCCGCCAGACCGCGAGCAGGTTGGCGACCGACCCGCCGCCGACCCAGATCACGTCCTGGGCGAGCAGGTGGGCGCGGAGGTCGCGGGACGTTGGGCATCGTGAACAGCTCGAGGTGCGTGGCCCGCACGTCGGAGCCGGCGAAGGCGCGGTAGAAGCGGCGGTGCCGTTGACCGAGTCGCCGCGCCGCGGTGCCGAGGTAGCAGAACCGCGGCCGCTCCGGGATCGCCGGCGAGCGCGATGGCGTGCTCGATGAGCGGCCCGCGGCGCCAGCTGGAAGCGAGCCGTGTCGCCGAGGGCAGGAAGCCGCCCGACGTGGCGAGGATGCGCATGGGCTCAACCTCCCGAGAAAACGGATGGGACCATCGGTGTCAGGGCACTCTACGTCCGAGGGCTCAGGACACCGATCCGCGTGCGGTGAACAGCACGACGACCTGGGCCGCGCCGTACTCCGCGAAGGCACCGGGGGTGGACTCGTCGAGCAACAGGTCGAAGGTGTGCGTCCCGGCGGTGACGGGCACGACGTACGTCGCGTTCTGCGTCTGGTCGAACAAACCGTCCACGTCGCCGGGATCCCAGTCCCGGACGCCGCCGAGCGAGGTCGCACCCTCCTTCAGCTGCACCCCGATGACGGTGCCTGCGGCATGGGCCTTGAACTCCGCTGACACGAATACGACGGCGAAGCCCGGCGAGGGGGCGCTGAACGTCACGCTGGCGACCTTGACGCTGGCTGCGGTCAGGGTGCCGGTACCAAAGCGGTCCGGCGGCGACCAGCGCGTTCGCCAAGGTGGTGTCGTCGATGTCGGTGCCGGTCAGCGCGCCGTCGGCGACGTCGGCGCCGGTCAGGGCCCCGTCGAGCACCTTGGGGCCGGTCACGGCGCCGTCCTTGAGGTCGGGAGCCTTCACCGCGCCGTTCTTGATCTGCGGGGAGCCCACCGTGTTCTTGGCGAGCCTGGCCGCGTCGGCGACGCCGCTCCCGGCTGCCAGGACGAGCGCGAGCGTGGACATGGCCAGGGCGACGGTGGAACGTTGCATACCTGCCAGCAGACCGCATCCGAGGCCGTCGGGCATGACCCAAGCGAGCGATTCGGTCCGCCCCAGGAGAGCCACACACTCGACGTGGTGGGTCATCGGGAAGGCACCGATGGTCGCGAGCGTCAACGCGATCCCTTGCGGGTGGTTGCGAATCAAAGCGAGCCCAGTCCGAGCCCTCCTGTCAGCAGGCGAAGACGTTCACAAACGACTAACAGACATCCGCCTGGACAGATCCCAGAAGGCCTCGGTCGACATGCCCTCGACGCCT
>CAWBZR010000018.1:0-303747 GCA_963793315.1 uncultured Actinomycetota bacterium
CCAGACAGGTCTCGCAGAAGTTGGTGCCGAACGGCGTCAGGTGGATCGATCGGCGCACCAGCTTCGGGAACCGGACCGAGTGCATCGCCGCCAGGACGTCGGGCTGGGCCTCGAGCACGTGGTAGTCCATCGGGTCCTCCACCTGCTCGCTGGAGAACCACACCAGGCCGAGGCGGAACAGGTTGTTGAGGTACGCCGGCACTTCGGCGCCGTACCGCACTCCCGCGCGGGCGCCGATCATGGTCAGCCCGGACGCCACCAGGCTGGAACTGACCAGGCCGACCGGCCCCCCGGTGCGGACGTCGACGGCAGGCTGCGGCCCGGCCCGGAGCATGTGCACCAGGATCCGGGCCTCGTCGGGGGCGAGGTCGTCGAGGATCCGGACGTACGCCGGGTGCGGCTCCTCGTCGCTCCACACGTCGCGGGAGCGCTCGAGCAGGTCCTCACCCCGCTCGCGCAGCGTCGGCTCGTGCGCGACCACCGTGTCGACCGGGTCCTGGATCGCGCCCGCCAGCACGGCGCCGCCCTCGAGCAGCGCCCGCGAGACCGGGACGCCCTCCGAAATGGCGCGCGCGACCTCGGAGACGGTGCGGGTCGCCGTCGCGACGTCCTGGGCGACCTCGTGGATCAGCTCCTCGGCGGCCTTGCGGTCGGACAGTGCCCTGGCCAGCAGCCGGCCCGACCGGACGTAGGAGCCGGCGGTCCACGCCATCGACCGCGCGGTGGTCCGGGCGACGATCCGCGCGATCCCGGGCAGGGCGTCCGTGGTCTCGACCCACCGGCTCACCTCGCCCGGTCGAGGGCCGGCCTGGTAGTTGCTCACGCGCCACCCGCTCCGAACAGCAGCAGATGGAGGACCCCACCCGCGAAGCCCATGATCGCCCCATGGGCGTACAACATCCACTCGTCCTCCCGGAACGCCGAGCGCATCATCTCCACGAAGTCCTCGGCGGGCAGCTCCTTGGTGCGCGCGGCGACCAGCTCCTTGATCCGGGCGCCCTGCTTGCGGCCGAACTCGGGGTCGCGGAACGCGATGTCGGTGTGGCCCACCGCCTGGACCGCCACCGCGTCGCGGATCCGGTCGAACTGGCCGGCGCCCACCGCCACCCGGATCGCCGGCCGGAGCGGGCCGGCCGCGTCGTCGATGGCCGGCCGCAGCGCGCGGGCCAGCATCTGCCGGGTGCGGTCTCCGCGCGGCCCGTTCATCAGGAAGTCGCCGATCCGCTCGAGGGTGATGACCCCCTCGGCGATGTTCCGCGCGTACACCTCCGCCGCCTCGTCCTGGCGGCGCAGGAACAGGCCGTGCGCCTTGATGCCGAGGATCCGCTTCGGCTCCAGCGGCTCGAAGATCAGCCACATCCCGAGCTTGTTGGTGACCCAGCCGACCACCACGCCCATCAGCGGCAGCAGCCACCAGATGCCGAACCAGTGGTCGATGATCGCGACCGGGACGCCGAGCAGGAAGCCGAAGACGAAGCCGAAGGTGACCATCATCCGCAGCTCGCGCTTGCCCACCTCGCGGAAGATGGAGACGACCAGTCCGGGGTTGGCCCGGAAGTGCTCGATGACCATGATCTTGGGGTCCAGCAGCTGGTCGATGTGCTGACCGATCTCATCGGTGATGTTGCCGACCACCTTGGGCAGCTGGGCGTCGACCCGGGTGATCACGGCCTGCCTTCCCCAAGCCGGGAGGTCGTGCCACAGCCGCGGGTGCTCGCGCCGCATGATCTCGTCGATCAGCTGGGGCAGGTCCGGCCGGAACACCTCGACGATGTGCTCGGCGATCTTCTCGGGCTCGAGCTGCTCGTAGAAGTCCTTCGGCGTCCCGACCTTCGCGATCACCTTGTCGACCGCGATGCTGCCCATCTTGGCGGCGCGGGCGGGCACGATGCCCTGCCAGCCGATGCCGCCCTCGAGCAGCCCCGGGATCTCCTGGACCTTGCGAGGCATCGCCCGGGCGAGGTTCTTGAGCCCGGGCACCGCCACACCGTGGAACCGCTCGGGGTCGAAGAGCATCCACAGCCCCGACCAGTTGATCAGCCAGCCGATCACGCCGGTGAACAGCGGGATGGTCAGGATGTGGACCCAGCCCGAGCCGTCGACGTGCGTGAAGAACCAGTCGATCTCCAGCGTCGTCACTGGTTCACCTCGTCCCGGTCGTGCCTCAGGACAGAGAACGTGCCAGCAGATGGCGGGTCACGCCAGCCCGCCGACCCGTCACCCGCCGGCCCGCCGACGCGTCTACGCACTGGTCGACAGCGCGAGAGCCGGCACGGCGAGCAGGGTGACGACGGCGGAGCGGAGCATGCGCGACTCCTGGTGGCGGCGGGCTGGGAGGGGTCCCGAGCCGCTCGACACAGCGGTGTGGGTGGGGCAGGTGTGCGCGGTCGCGGGCCAGCTCGACGGCCTCGCGGAGGGCGCGGGACACGTAGTCGGGCACCTTGAACCCGCGGTGCCGGGCCCAGAGGAGCTCCTGCTCGACCCGGGAGATCTGCCCGGCGAAGTCGTCGGTGTCGTCGGCGACGCCGAGGGTGGCCAGGACGTCGCCGAAGTCCGCCTTCTGGCGGGCGCTGTTGGCGCCGACGGGTGCGAAGGAGATGCGGCGCATCAGCCGGACCAACCACCGCTGCCAGGTGGCCAGCTCGGCCCAGAGGCCGCGGGCGGAGAGCTGGTAGAACGCGAAGTGGCCTGGCTCCTGGCGCTTGATCTGGCCGATCACGGTGTCGCGCGATCGCCGTCTCGCCGATGTCGAGGGTGCCGCGGTGCAGCAGGTTGTAGGCGAGCACGGCGGAGCGCTCGGTGGCCATGCCGGTCAGGTAGTAGAGCATCCGGCAGACGTCCTGGAACGGGCCGAGGTGGGCGAGCATCCCGAGGACCCGGAGCTTGGTGCCGATCGAGTCGAGCTCGGCCTGCGCGGGCTCGCGGCCGAGCTCGACCTGGAGCCGGTCGAGGATCAGGCCGTGCTGGATCTCCTGGGGCTGCCACACGTCGGCGTAGAAGTGCCGGTCGATCTCGGGCGGGTCCGGAAGCATCGTGGTGAGCTCGAGGACGTTGCGGTCGACCTCGAGCTCGACGCGGGCCATGTAGTCGAGGACGTGGCCGAACCTGCGCCTCGAGCTCCCGCGGCCGGTGCACGGTGAAGTCGACGCGAGTCGAGCGGGATCGGCGGATGCTCCTCGGCCAGCCTGGCGACATGCTCGACCAGCCGGGTGCCCGGCAGATGGCAGGCAAATGGCACAGGCACGGCAAAAGGCTACCTTTCTGGTCGTGGTGGATTCGGCGCCGTCGGCGGTGCGGATGGGTACCGGTGCCGGTCGGGCAGTGATCGCCGCTGCGGCGCTCGGAATCGGGATGGCGTTCCTCGACGGGACCGTGGTCAACGTCGCGCTGCGGACCATCGGCAAGGACCTCGACGCGAGCCTGTCGCAGCTGCAGTGGATCACCAACGGATATTTGCTCTCGCTGGCGAGCCTGATCCTGCTCGGAGGCTCGCTGGGCGACCGGTTCGGCCGCCGCGCGGATCTTCGTCATCGGCACGATGTGGTTCGCGTGCCGCGTCGCTGCTGTGCGGCCTGGCGCCCAACCCCGAGGTGCTGATCGCCGCACGCGTGCTGCAGGGCGTCGGCGGAGCGCTGCTCACCCCGGGCAGCCTGGCGATGATCCAGGGCGCCTTCGCCGCACGAGGACCGCGCGCCGGCGATCGGCGCCTGGACGGGGCTGACGAGCGTTGCGGCGCGCGATCGGCCCGTTCGTCGGCGGCGGGCTGTGGAGTACGCCGACTGGCGGCTGATCTTCCTGATCAACCCGCCGCTCGCGGCGGTGACGGTCTTCATCGCGCATGCGCTGGGTGCCGGAGACCCGCGACGCCGACGCCTCTGCCCACTTCGACCTGCTCGGGGCGGTCCTCGCGGCCGCGGCGCTCGGCGGCACGACGTACGCACTCATCGAGTGGGGCGGCATCGCGGCCTGGGTCGCGGTGGTGGTCGGCGCGCTCGCCGCGGTCGGCTTCCTCGTCGTCGAGGACCGCGAGCGCGAGCCGATGCTGGTGCTCGGCATCTTCCGCGACCGGACCTTCAGCGCGGCCAACGTGATGACGCTGCTGGTCTACGGCGCCCTGGGCGCGGTCGGCTTCTTCGTCACCATCAGCTGCAGACCGTCAGTGGGTACGGCGCGCTGGCGGCCGGCGCGGCGTTCGTGCCGATGACGCTGCTGATGCTGGCGCTCGCGTCGTACGCCGGCCGGCTCGGCATGCGGATCGGGCCGCGGATCCCGATGACGGTCGGGCCGCTGGTCATGGCGGCCGGGGTGCTGATGCTACCTCCGCATCGGCACCGACCCGTCGCTACGTCCTCGACGTGCTGCCCGGCGTCGTCGTCTTCGGCGTCGGGCTCACGACTGATGGTCGCGCCGCTGACCGCGACCGTGCTGGCCGCGGCGCCCGACGAGCACGCCGGGCATCGCGAGCGGGGTCAACAACGCGGTGGCCCGCGCCGGCTCGCTGCTGGCCGTCGCGGCGCTGCCGGTCGCGGTCGGGCTGCGCGGCGACGGAGTACGCCGACCCGGCGGCGTTCGACGACGCGTTCCGGATGGCGATGATGATCTGCGCCGGCCCTGCTGGCGGTCGGCGGCGCCGTCTCGTGGCTCACCATCCGCAACCAGGTCCTCGACGGTGCCGAACTCGACGCCCGGCGGCTCTCGACGGGGAACGGCGCCGACTAGGCTGGCGCACGTCGGTGCGCATCACGAAACAGGGTGCATCAATGCGCAACAAAGCCAGAGCCACGGGCCACGATGGTGCGGCTGCTCGAGCACGCGCGCTACGAGGTGCTGCCCACGCCTCGATCGAGGACGACGGTGCTCGAGCACGTCGATATCGGCGACGACCGTCACCGTCACCGCGTCGCCCAGCAAGGGGCTGGAGGCGACCCTCGACCTGGCCGAGCGGCTGACCGGCCACGGCTACACCGCCGTCCCGCACCTCGCCGCCCGGATGGTCCGCGACCGCGCCGAGCTCGCGGAGATCTGCGACCGGCTGACCGGCAAGGGCATCGACCGGGTCTTCGTGCCCGGCGGCGACGCCGACCGCGCCCGGCGCCTACCCCGACGCGCTCTCGCTGCTCGAGGACCTCGACGGAGCTCGGGCCGCCCGTTCGCGCACGTCGGCATCACCGGCTACCCCGAGTCGCACCCGACGATCAGCGACGACCTGACCATCCAGTCGATGTGGGACAAGCGCCGCTACGCCACCCACGTGGTCAGCAACCTGACCTTCGACCCCGACGTGCTCGCCACCTGGGTGGGCCGGATGCGCAAGCGCGGGATCACCATGCCGCTGCTGCTCGGGATCCCCGGCCCGGTCGACCGCACCAAGCTGCTGTCGATGGCGACCAAGATCGGGGTCGGCGAGTCGACCCGGTTCCTGGCCAAGCACAAGGGGACCTTCGCCCGGCTGGCCGCGCCCGGCGGCTTCACCGGCGAGCGGTTCCTGGAGAAGGTCGCGCCCGCGCTGTCCCCGCCGGAGATGCTGGTCGAGGGGCTGCACGTCTTCACGTTCAACCAGGTCGCGGCCACCGTCGCGTGGCGCCGCGACCTGCTCGAGCGGCTCACCGCGAAGGTCTGAGGTCGGCCGGCTGGCGCTGTAAGTAACCGTCACGCCTCATCGCTGCGGTTCAATCCGCATGCCGATGATCGGACGGTCAGTTACAAGGTGGCCGGACTCACAGCGACGGCGCGAGCAGCTCCTCGAGGGCGGCCTCCGAGCCGGCCGTGGCCGGTCTCGACGACGGTGAGGGGGAGGCCGATGCGGGCCGCGGCGTCCTCGGCCAGGGCGCGCAGCTCGTCGTCCGGCTCCTGGGCCAGCCAGACCACCCGCGTGTAGTGGCTGAAGTAGTCGTCGCGCAGCTCGGGGTGGCGGTCGAGGCCGAGCTCGCGGACGACGGTCCGGTCGAAGGAGCGCACCAGGAAGTCGGTGAGCAGGTAGGTCCCGGGCTGCTCGTCGAGGAACGACGCGAGCCGGGACTCGCCGGCGAACAGGTCGTAGCAGTGCAGCCCCGGCAGCCGGCGCAGCCCGAGCTCGGCGCAGACCTCGTCGAGGGCGCCGTAGGTGCCGCAGTCGGCGTACGCCACCGCGACGCGTCGTGGCGCCGCGGCGACAGCGCGATGGCGAGGCGCGCGCACCTCGCCGGCGATCAGCTGCGGCTGGTTGTGCAGCAGCGGCGGCAGCGGGTGTACGGCGACCGGCCAGCCGCGGCGCTCGACGATCTCGGCGGCCGGCTGGGCCAGCGCACCGCAGGCGACCAGCGCGACCGGTGGCAGCCTAGAACGCGAGCTGCTCGACGAACTTGTCGTTGAACTCGGGGCGGTCGGAGAGCTCGACATAGGTCACCTCCTCCAGCAGGGCGCGCGGCCCCGGCGCGCTCGCGGATCGACAGCAGCGCCATCTTCGCGCCCTCGCCGGCGACGTTGCCCGCGGCGACGATCCGCAGCACCGGCAGCTTCGGCACCAGGCCGATGCGGACCGCGGAGGCGGCGGAGAGGTAGCTGCCGAACGAGCCGGCCAGCAGCACCTGCTGGACGTCGCGCGTGCTCGAGCCCGAGCTCCTCGAGCAGCAGCGTCCAGCCGGTCGAGATCGCCGCCTTGGCGAACTGCAGCTCGCGGACGTCGCGCTGGCGAGAGGACGACGCAGTCGCTCGGGGTCGGCGTCGGCGGCCGGGCGGTGCAGCACGAAGACCCGCTCCTCGCCGCGGTCGAGTCGAGGGTCGTGAGCCGGTCGGCGAGCCCGGGCGCGACCTCCTTGGCGACCTCGTCGGGACGAACCGGCCGCTCGCGTCGAGCAGGCCGACCTTGACCAGCTCGGCCACCGCGTCGACGAGGCCGGAGCCGCACAGGCCCTTGGGCTCGACGTCGCCGATCACGCCCGAGCGTGACGCCGCCCGCCGGCGCCGTCGGCGACGAGCCTGACGACCTCGATGGCGCCGTCGTCGGCGCGCATGCCGCACCGGATCGCGCCGCCCTCGAACGCCGGCCCGGCCGGCGCCGCGGTCGACACGATGCGGTCGCCGTCGCTGAGCACGATCTCGCAGTTGGTGCCGACGTCGATGAAGAGCCGGGTGCGCTTGTCGCGGTCCATGCCCGAGGCGAGCATGCCGGCGACGATGTCGCCGCCGACGTAGGCGCCGAGCGCCGGGAAGAGCATCGCCCGCGCCCGCGGGTGCAGGGCCAGCCCGAGGTCGGCGGCGAGCACCGTCGGCGGCTGCGGCGGTCGGACATGATGAACGGCGCGACGCCCAGCGGCTCGGGGTCGATGCCCAGGGCCAGCGCGGTCATCGTCGCGTTGCCGGCGATCGCGACCTCGTAGACGTGCGCCGGGTCGACGCCGCCCTCGCGGCAGACCTGCGCGGCGAGCTCGGCCAGGGTCGTCGCAGGCCGCGACCCGCAGCCGCTCGAGCGCCTCGGGGTCGATCATCGTGGCGCTGATCCGGCTGATCACGTCGCCGCCGAAGGGCTGCTGCTTGTTGAGCATCGAGGCCACCGCCACCGGGGTGCCGGTGGCGAGGTCGAGCAGCGTCGCGACGACCGTGGTGGTGCCGAGGTCGAAGGCGATGCGCGTAGCGCTGCGCCGGTGGTGTCGCCGGGCTCGACGTCGATGAGCTCCTCGTCGACGACGACGGCGGTGACCTTGAAGTCGGCCTCGCGCAGCACCGTCGGGCAGCCGGCGCAGCACGTGCAGGTCGGCGCGCGGCTCGAGGTCGTCGATGGCGGCGAGCAGCCGGGCGAGGTCGGTCGCTGGTCCTCCAGGGTCGGCTCGGTCAGCTCGACGTAGCGCTTCTGCACCGCGGGCCGCAGGATCACCTGCCGGCCGACGCCGACGGTGGCGGCCTTGGGCCGGGTGGTCAGCGGGGGTACGACGACCTCGAGGTCGCGGGTGGCCCGGGCCAGGCAGGCCAGCCGCCAGCCGTCGTCGAGCTGGTCGCGGGCTGAAGGTGCGCTCGTCGTGCCGGGTGGCGTGCGTCAGCGGGCTGAGCCGCACCTTGCACTTGTGGCAGGTGCCGTGGCCGCCGCAGGTCGAGTCGATCGCGATGCCGTTCCACGACGCCGAGTCGAAGACGGTCACGCCCGGGGGCACCCGGACCTGCCGCTGGGTCGGCCGGGGCCGTCCTTGTCCTCGACGGTGAAGGCAGGTCGACCCGTCCGGTGCCGTCGTGCTGGCCGGCCCTCGGCGCCGCGGGCGGCGATGCAGCCCCTCGCGGCGTACGGCGTCCGGGTCGAACGCCTCGAGTGGCTCGTCGGTCATGCGTTCGGGCTGCTCATGCGGTCGCTGCCGCCGCCTTGGCGCGGTGCGCGGCGATCCAGGCCATGCCCCACTCGTCGTGGTCGAGGAAGACGTCGGCCGCCTTGACGGCCTCGACGATCTGCGGCGTGCGGGTGTCCATGATCGCGCTGGTCAGCCCGGCGGTCATCGCCATCGGCAGCCAGGCCGCGCCCAGGGTGTGCCGGTCGGGCATGCCGAAGGAGACGTTGGACGCGCCGCAGGTCATGTTGAGCGCCGTGCTGGTCGCGGATCTGGCGCATCGCCTCCATGGTCACCAGCGAGTTGCCGGTGTCGGCGCCGATCGGCATGGCCAGCGGGTCGATGACGATGTCGGCCTTGGCGATGCCGTACTCCTCGGTGGCCACGCGCGACGATCTTGGCGACCAGGTCGAGCCGCTTCTCCCACTCCATCGGGATCTCGTCGTGGTCGTTGGGCAGCGCGATCACCGCGGCGTCGTACTTCTTGACCAGCGGCAGGATCGCGGCCATCCGGTCGTCCTCGGCGGTGATCGAGTTGACCAGGGCGCGGCCCTGGTAGACCGACAGCCCGGCCTCGAGCGCCTCGACCACCGAGGAGTCGATGCAGATCGGCAGGTCGGTGAGCGCCTGCACCAGCTGGATCGCCTTGGCGAGCAGCTCGGGCTCGTCGGTGAGCGGCACGCCCATGTTGACGTCGAGGACGTCGGCGCCGCCCTCGACCTGGGCCTTGCACGTCGCGCTCGATGGCGGAGAGGTCGCCGGCGCGCAGCTGCTCCTGGAAGATCCGGCGGCCGGTCGGGTTGATCCGCTCGCCGATCAGGCAGAAGCGGTGGCCGTGGCCGATGACGACCTCCCTGGTCGCCGAGCGGAGGACGGTCTCCTGTGGCTCGGCACGCTCAGCGGCCGTCATGCCGGCACCTTCGCGCGGCGCTGGTTCATCAGGTCCTTGGCGCGCTTGACGCAGGCGGAGGCGTCGGCGGCGTAGCCGTCGGCGCCCACGGCGTCGGCGTACTCCTGGGTGACGGGTGCACCGCCGACCATGACGACGACCTTGTCGCGCAGGCCGGCCTTCTCGAGCGCGTTCATGTTGGCCTTGAACATCGGCATCGTGGTGGTGAGGAACGCCGAGAAGCCGACGATGTCGGGCTGGTGCTCCTCGATCGCCGCGACGAACTTCTCGGGGGCGACCTGCACGCCGAGGTCGATCACCTCGAAGCCGGCGCCCTCGAGCATGATGTTGACGAGGTTCTTGCCGATGTCGTGGACGTCGCCCTTGACCGTGCCCATCAGGAACTTGCCGATCGTCTCGATCCCGCCCTCGATCAGCAGCGGGCGCAGCCGCTCCATCGCGCCGGCCATCGCGCGGCCGGCGATGAGCATCTCGGGCACGAAGAAGTCGCCGCGCTCGAACCGGGCGCCGACCTCCTCGAGCGAGGGGATGAGCGCGTCGAAGAGGAGGGTCTGCGGCTCCATGCCGAGGGCGAGCCCCTCCTCGGTGAGCTCGAGCACGCGCGGGGCGTTGCCGACGAGCGTCTCGTCGTAGAGCCCCTTCAGGACGTCGTCGGGGGTGGTCATGCTGCGCCCTCCTTGTCGATGGCCTTGGAAACGTCCGGCGCGGTGCTGCCCCGGAGCAGGTTCGTCAGCTCCGTCGCGTGGTTCCTCAACAGCCGGCCGAGCTCGTCGAACCGGTCCTTCGAGCCTGGTGGTGGGTCCCGAGACGCCGAGGGCGGCGACCACCTGGCCGCGGCTGCCCCGGACCGGCACGGCGACGCCGGCGAGCCCGATCTCGAGCTCGTCGACGGTGGTCGCCCAGCCCCGGGTGCGGCAGCGCTGGAGGTCGGCGCGCAGGGCCTCGCGGTCGGTGCAGCGAGGCGTCGGTCGGCCTGCTCGAGCGGACCGTCCGGGCAGCGACACGACGTCCCAGGCCAGGAAGACCTTGCCGAGCGAGGTGCAGTGGGCGGGCACGTCGACCTGGGTCCAGTCGCGGGTGCCGAGGAGGAACTGCGAGTCGACCTGCGCGACCTGCACGACCCGGTCGCCGCGGGCGATGCTCAGGTTGACCGTCTCGTGGGTCTCCTCGCCGATCGCGTCGAGCGTCGGGTCGGGCGAGCCGGACCAGGTCCTCGCCGGGGTCGTGGCGCGCGGCGTAGAGCCAGAAGAGGCCGCCGGCGACGTAGCTGCCGTCGTCGGTGCGCTCGAGCAGCTCGGACCGCTCGAGGGCGGTGAGCATCCGCGAGGTGGTCGACTTCGGCAGGTCGCAGGCCTCCTGGAGGTCCGCGAAGGTGAGCGGCTCGGTCGGCGTTGACGACGGTGGAGACGAGCAGGGCAGCGCGGTCGACGGCCTGGGTGCCGCTGGCTGCGCCTCGCTCACGGCTCGGCGTCCTGCCCTGTCGACAAGGGTTCCACATCATGGAACCCAAGTTCCACATGATGAGGCTAGGATCCCGATCCCGTAGCCGGTCAAGCGCTCGCCCACAGGAGGACCCGATTCGTTCGTCAACCGCATGCCGCGCTACGAGATCCTCTCCGAGGACGCCATGGCGACCCTCGAGACCGGCTGGCGCCGGCTGATGACCGAGATCGGCGTCGAGTTCATGGACGACCGGGCGCTCGACCTGTTCCGCGAGGCGGGCCAGAAGGTGGAGGGCAACGCGGTCTTCCTCGACCCCGACTTCGTGCTCGAGCAGGTCGCCAAGGCGCCGAGCGAGTTCGACCTGCAGGCCCGCAACCCCGCCAACTCCGTGCACATCGGCGGCGACTCGATGGCCTTCGGCGCGGTCTACGGCCCGCCGTTCGTCCGCGAGGGCGACGTACGCCGCGACGGCACGATGGAGGACTTCCGCAACTTCAGCCCGGCTGGCCCAGAGCTTCGTCGGTGCTCGACTCCGCCGGCGGTGTGGTCAACGAGCCCAACGACACGCCTCTCGACAGCCGGCACCTCGACATGGTCTACGCGCTGCAGACGCTGACCGACAAGGTCTACATGGGCAACGTCGTCTCGGGGGTCAACGCCGCCGACACGATCAGCGATGACCGAGATCCTCTTCGGCTCCCGGGAGGCGATCGAGGAGACCCCGGCGATCATCTCGCTGATCAACTGCAACTCGCCGCTGCGCTGGGACGACCGGATGCTCGAGTCGCAGTTCGAGTACACCGCCGCCAACCAGCCGGTGGTGCTGACGCCGTTCATCCTCATGGGCGCGATGTCGCCGGTGACCATCCCGGCGGCGCTGGTCCAGCAGATCACCGAGGCGCTGTCCGGCATCGCGCTGTCGCAGCTGATCCGGCCCGGGCGCGCCGGTGGTCTTCGGGTCGTTCCTCTCCAACATCGACATGCAGTCGGGCTCGCCGACGTTCGGCACCCCGGAGTCCGGGATCGGGCTGCTCTGCACCGGCCAGATCGCCCGCCACTTCAACCTGCCGTTCCGCACCGGCGGCGGGCTGACCTCGTCGCAGGTGCCCGACGCGCAGGCCGGCTACGAGGCGCTGATGACGCTGCATGCCGACGTTCCTCGCCGGCGCCAACTGGGTGATGCACTCGGCCGGCTGGCTGGAGGGCGGCCTGGTCGCCGGCTTCGAGAAGTTCGTGATCGACGCGCAGATCGTCGAGATGCTGCAGCACGAGTTCACGCCGCTGGAGATCGACGAGGACGTCGATGGCCTTCGGCGCCCACGAGGAGGTCGGCCACGGCGGCCACTTCCTCGGGCGCCATGCACACGATGGAGCGGTTCCGCACCTGCTTCTACCGGCCGTTCCTCAACTCCTCGGACAACTACGAGCGGTGGATGCGCAACGGCGCCAAGGACACCGCCACCCGCGCCGGCGAGATCTACAAGAAGAAGCTCGAGGACTACGAGCAGCCCCCGATCGACGACGCGGTCCGCCAGGAGCTCGAGGAGTACGTCGTCCGCCGCCGCGCCGAGCTCGGCGACTGACGCGACCGACACGACCGACAGAAAGTCATCGGACCATGGAGACCATGCCCGCGCAGTCACGCCCCAACGAGCCGGTCGGCGACTTCGTCCTGACCCTGGCCTGCCCCGACCGCCCCGGCATCGTGCACGCCGTCACGACGTTCCTGATGGCCCACGGCGGCAACATCATGGAGAGCCAGCAGTTCGGCGACCAGCAGGCGGGCAAGTTCTTCATGCGGATCGACTTCGAGGTCGACCAGCGCCGACGGACGCCGACGACGCTGCGCGCCGACTTCGGGCGACGGCGGCGCGAGTTCGAGATGGACTACGAGCTGTGGGCGGCCAGGGCGCCGTACCGCACGCTGATCATGGTCTCCAAGCAGCTGCACTGCCTCAACGACCTGCTCTTCCGCCACAGCACCGGCGACCTGCAGATCGAGGTGCCGGCCGTGGTCTCCAACCACCTGGACGCCGAGCCGCTGGTGAAGTCCTACGGCCTGGACTTCCACCACATGCCGGTCACGCCGGACACCAAGGCCGGACGCCGAGGCGCGAGCTGATGGCGCTGGTCGAGCAGCACGGACGTGCACCTGGTCGTGCTCGCCCGCTACATGCAGATCCTGTCCGACCCGCTGTGCCGCCGGCTGAGCGGCCGCGCCATCAACATCCACCACTCGTTCCTGCCGAGCTTCAAGGGCGCGAAGCCCTACCACGCGGCGTTCGACCGGGGCGTGAAGCTGGTCGGCGCCACCGCCCACTACGTCACCGGCGACCTCGACGAGGGGCCGATCATCGAGCAGGACGTCACCCGCGTCGACCACACCCACTCACCCGAGCAGCTGGTCGCCGCCGGCCGCGACGTCGAGGCGGCCGTGCTGTCCCGCGCGGTGCGCTGGCACTCGCAGACCCGGGTGCTGCTGCACGGCAACCGGACCGTCGTCTTCCGCTGAGGAGCTGCCGCCCTGCGAACTCGTCGGTCGCCGGTGACCGATCGCGCGGGCGTCGCTCCGCTGCTCGCCGTCCGCTCACCCGGCTCCAAGGCTTCCGGCAGGGCGTCAGCCGGCGGTCGGCTCGCCGGCACGTCCGTCGGAGCGGCGATGACCGTCTCCTCCGACGGCATCAGGATCCAGAGGATCGGGTAGATCAGGAGCTGGCTGCCGGGGATGACCATGAGCAGCAGGACGAAGAGGAGGCGGGCGGTCCACGGCGCGATGCCGAACCGCTGACCCAGGCCGGCGACCACGCCACCGAGGACGCGCCCCTGCTGCGGTCGGACGAGGCCGTGAGCCGGCGAAGCTCTGGTGGATGTCGTTCATGGTGGGCTGCACTTCCTTCTTCGTGGTCGAGGGCGTTTCCCTCGTCGCCTCCACTCTGCCTCGGTCGGGGCGGCCGGACCATCGGGTGAAGCCCTGCTCTGGCCCTGATGTCGCGCGTCACACCGACTCGGGGTCGCTGGACAGCGGGACGGACAGGGGTACGGTGCGCGCATGGCGGTGAGCGAGGCGGAGGCCGCGGCCCCGGCGTCGGTGCAGTCGGTCGACCGCGCCCTCACGATCCTCGAGCTGCTGGCCCGCGAGGGCGAGGCGGGTGTCACCGAGATCGCCAACGACCTGGGCGTGCACAAGTCGACGGCGTTCCGGCTGCTGGCCACCCTCGAGTCGCACCGGCTCGTCGAGCAGGACGGCGACCGCGGCCGCTACCGGCTCGGGGTCGGCAACCTGCGGCTGGCCGGCGCCACCACCGCCCGGCTCGACCTCGTCACCGAGGCGCGGCCGGTCTGCCGGCAGCTCGCGGCCGACACCGGCGAGACCGTCAACATCACCGTGCGCAGCGAGACCAGCGCCCTCTACCTCGACCAGGTGGCGGGCAGCAGCGCCGTGCAGTCGCACAACTGGGTCGGGCAGCACATCCCGCTGCACGCGACCAGCAACGGCAAGGTGCTGCATCAGCGAGCTCACGGACGCCGAGCTGAAGCAGGCGATCCGCGCGCTGCCGCGGGTCACCGACCGGACCGTGACCAACCGGTCCAAGCTCAAGTCCGAGCTGGCGCACGTCCGCGAGGTCGGCTACGCCCTCGCGGTCGACGAGCTCGAGATCGGGCTCACCGCGGCGGCCGCGCCGATCCGCAGCGCGCACGGAGACATCGTCGCCTCGATGAGCATCTCGGGGCCGACGTACCGCCTCGGCCAGGACAAGCTCGACACGGTCGTGCCGATGCTGGTCGATGCCGCCACGGAGGTCTCCCACCGGCTCGGCTGGGGCCAGCGCACCTGACCCCACACAGGTCGAACCGTTGACACAGCGGGCAGGAGTCCTATTCTGCGAGGCAAGCAAACGTTGCGAACTCCGCAACGCGTTGCATAAGACGCAACAACCCAGCGGTGGCGACCTGCGAGGGGGACGACCGGGTGCCGGAGCTCTACGTCGACGGATCGTGGGTGAGCGCGCTCTCCGGCGGTCGCCGCACCATCGTCTGCCCGGCCGACGGCCGGGTGGTCGCTGAGGTCGACGAGGCCGGCCCCGACGACACCGCCGCGGCCATCGACGCCGCCCACCGCGCCTTCCACGACGGTCCCTGGCCCGACACCTCCGCCCGCGAGCGCGGCGACCTGCTGCTCCGCACCGCCGACCTGCTCGAGCGCGACGCCGACGCAGGTCGCCGAGGCCGAGTCGATGGACACCGGCAAGCGGCTGGTGGAGAGCGCCTACGACGTCGCCGACGTCGTCTCGGTGTTCCGCCACTACGGCCGGATCGCGGCCGAGGACTCCGGCCGCGTCGTCGACACCGGCAACCCCGACGTGGTCAGCCGGATCGTCCACGAGCCGATCGGGGTGTGCGGCCTCATCGCGCCGTGGAACTACCCCCTGCTGCAGGCGAGCTGGAAGGTCGCGCCCTGCCTGGCCGCCGGCAACACCTTCGTGCTCAAGCCCAGCGAGCTGACGCCGCACACGAGCATCCACCTGATGCGGCTGCTCGAGGAGGCCGGGCTGCCGGCCGGGGTGGGCAACCTCGTCCTGGGCGCCGGGCCCGAGGCGGCGGCGCCGCTCGCCGAGGACCCGCGGGTCGACCTGGTCTCCTTCACCGGCGGGCTGGTCACCGGCCGCCGGGTGATGGCCGCGGCCGCCGCGACGGTGAAGAAGGTCGCCCTCGAGCTCGGCGGCAAGAACCCCAACATCGTCTTCGCCGACGCCGACCTCGAGGTCGCCCTCGACTACGCGCTCACCGCCGTCTTCCTCCACTCCGGCCAGGTCTGCTCGGCCGGCGCCCGGCTGCTGGTGGAGGAGAGCATCCACGACGAGTTCGTCGACAGCCTCGTCGAGCGGGCGCAGGCGATCCGGCTCGGCGGCCCGCGCGACGAGAAGGCCGAGACCGGCGCGCTGATCAGCGCCGCGCACCGCGACAAGGTGGCGGCGTACGTCGCGGCCGGCGTCGCCGAGGGCGCGGTGCTGCGCTGCGGCGGCGCGGCACCGGACGACCCGGAGCTGGCGACGGCTTCTACTTCCTGCCGACCGTGCTCGACGGCTGCACCAGCACGATGTCGGTCGACCCAGGACGAGTCGTTCGGCCCGGTGCTCACGGTCGAGACGTTCACGAGCGAGGACGACGCGGTCGCGATCGCCAACGACAGCATCTACGGGCTGGCCGGCGCGGTCTGGACCCAGGACGCCGGCAAGGCCCAGCGGGTCGCCGCCCGGCTGCGGATGGGCACGGTCTGGATCAACGACTACCACCCCTACGTCCCGCAGGCGGAGTGGGGCGGCTACAAGCAGTCCGGGGTCGGCCGCGAGCTCGGCAACGCCGGCCTCGACGAGTACCGCGAGACCAAGCACGTCTGGCACAACATCCGCCCCGACGGTCCAGGGCTGGTTCGGGCAGTGAAGCGCTACGACGTCGTCATCGTGGGCGGTGGGTCGGCCGGCTGCGCGCTGGCCAACCGGCTCTCCGCCGACAGCGGCACCAGCGTCCTGGTCCTGGAGGCCGGCCACTCGCGACTGGAAGATCGACCCGTTCATCCACATGCCGGCGGCGCTGCCGTTCCCGATCGGCAGCCGGTTCTACGACTGGCGCTACGAGACCGACCCCGAGCCGGACCTCGACGGCCGCCGGGTCGAGCACGCCCGCGGCAAGGTGCTCGGCGGCTCCTCGAGCATCAACGGGATGATCTTCCAGCGCGGCAACCCGATGGACTTCGAGCGCTGGGCGGCCGAGCCGGGGCTGAAGGAGTGGGACTACGCCCACTGCCTGCCCTACTTCAAGCGGATGGAGACCTGCCTCGCCGGGGCCGACGACTGGCGCGGCGGCGACGGTCCGCTCGTGCTCGAGCGCGGGCCGGCCGCGAACCCGCTGTTCGAGGCGTTCTTCGCGGCGACGCAGGAGGCGGGCTACCCGCTCACCGACGACGTCAACGGCTACCGCCAGGAGGGGTTCGCCCGCTTCGACCGCAACCTGCACCGCGGCCGCCGGCTCTCCGCCGCCCGCGCCTACCTCCACCCGGTCCGGCACCGCAAGAACCTCGAGGTCGAGACGCTGGCGCATGGTGACCAAGGTGCGGTTCGACGGGAAGCGCGCGGTCGGCGTCGACTACCGGCGGGCCGGGCGCAGCCGCAGCGTGGACGCCGGCGAGGTGATCCTCTGCGGCGGCGCGATCAACACCCCGCAGCTGCTCCAGCTCTCCGGCGTCGGCGACGAGGGGCTGCTCACGGGGCTCGGCATCGACGTCGTGCACCACTCGCCGGGCGTCGGCGAGAACCTCCAGGACCACCTCGAGGTCTACATCCAGTACGCCTCCAAGCAGCCCGTCTCGATCGCTCCCGGGCTGCGGTGGCGGGCTCGACCGGGCATCGCCTACAACTGGCTCTTCCACCGGCGCGGGCTCGGCGCCACCAACCACTTCGAGGGCGGCGGCTTCGTCCGCTCCAACGACGACGTCGCCTACCCCAACCTGATGTTCCACTTCCTCCCGGTCGCGATCCGCTACGACGGCTCCTCGCCGACCAAGGGCCACGGCTACCAGGTGCACGTCGGCCCGATGTACGCCGACACGAGGGGCTGGGTGCGGATCAAGTCGACCGACCCCAAGGTGCACCCGTCGATGCGGTTCAACTACCTGTCGACGGAGAACGACCGGCGCGAGTGGGTGGAGGCGATCCGGGTCTCGCGCGACATCCTCAACCAGCCCGCGTTCGCGCCGTACAACGACGGCGAGCTCTCGCCCGGCCCCGAGGTCGAGACCGACGAGCAGATCCTCGACTGGGTGCGCGCCGACGCCGAGACCGCGCTGCACCCCTCGTGCACCGCGGCGATGGGCGTCGAGGAGAGGTCGGTGGTCGACCCGGCGACGATGCGCGTCCACGGCCTCGAGGGGCTGCGCGTCGTCGACGCCTCGGTCTTCCCCTACGTCACCAACGGCAACATCTACGCGCCCGTGATGATGGTCGCCGAGAAGGCGGCCGACCTGATCGCGGGCAACACACCACTTGCGCCCGCCGACGTGCCTTGGTATCGACACGGCGAGAGTCCCCTCTACCCACCCCGCGACCCGCGCAACGATCAGCCGCTGCGCACGACGGAGGAGTCAACATGACCGCGATCACGGATCCCGAAGCCGCGACGAGGGTGCCGCCCAGCAGCGGCGACCCGGCACTCGAGGTGCGGAACCTCTGGAAGATCTTCGGCAAGGGGTCCGACAACATCATCGGATCGCCGGACGCGGAGCTGAGCCGCGCCGACCTCAAGGAGAAGACCGGCTGCGTGGTCGGCGTCAAGGACGTCTCCTTCGACGTGGCGCCCGGCGAGGTCTTCGTCGTCATGGGCCTCTCCGGCTCCGGCAAGTCCACGCTCGTGCGGCTGCTGACCCGGCTGATCGAGCCGACCGCGGGCCACGTGGTCATCGACGGTCACGACATCGTCGGCGCCAGCGAGGGCGAGCTCCGCGACCTGCGTCGCACGCCACACGTCGATGGTCTTCCAGCACTTCGGCCTGCTGCCGCACCGCCAGGTGCTCGACAACGTGGCCTACGGCCTCGAGATCCGCGGCGTCGGCAAGAGGGAGCGCCGCGCCAAGGCGTCCGGAGATCGTCGAGCTCGTCGGCCTCAAGGGCTACGAGAGGTCCTATCCCGACCAGCTCTCCGGCGGCATGCAGCAGCGGGTCGGCCTGGCCCGCGCGCTGGCCAACGACCCCTCGCTCCTGCTCTTCGACGAGCCGTTCTCCGCGCTCGACCCGCTGATCCGCCGCGACATGCAGAACGAGGTCATCCGGCTCCACCACGAGCTCGGCAAGACGATGGTCTTCATCACCCACGACCTCGCCGAGGCGCTCAAGCTCGGCGACCGGATCATGATCCTGCGCGACGGCGCGATCGTGCAGATCGGTACGCCGGACGAGGTGGTCGGCGCCCCCGCCGACGACTACGTGCGCGACTTCGTCTCCGACGTGCCGCGCTCGCACGTGCTGACCCTGAAGTGGGTGATGCGCGACCCGCGGCCCGAGGACGACCTGACCGGCCCGACGATGCCGTGCGACACGATCGTCCGGCAGGCCGCGAAGGCGGTGCTCGACTCCGACCAGCCGGTGCGCGTCATGGACGGCGACAAGATGGTCGGCATCGTCGACGACGAGGAGATCCTGCGCGTCGTCGTCGCCGAGGAGAACCACGAGGTCACTGCGACATGACCGCCCTCGCGACCCGGCCGGAGCCCGACGCGGCCGCGCCCGTCGAGGGGGAGAGCCGGAGCAGCGCCGCGGCTCGCCGATGGGCCTGGACCGCGATCATCGTCGGGGTCTGGGTGGTGGTGTGGAAGCTGACCGAGGGCAAGCACACCCTGGCTCTCCCCGGGCGAGAGCACACCGACCTGCACCAGCACCTCACCGACTTCCGCGACTCGGTCCTGGCCAGCCGCGACACCAACCCGATCGTCCAGGCGACCTACCAGATCGGCGAGTGGTTCGTCTCGCTCTTCGACTGGCTCTCGCGGATGATCGCGGTCCCCGACTTCCCGCGGCCGGTGCCGCAGATCGGCTGGCTCGGGGTGCTCGCGGCCGCTGTCTGGGTCGGTTACGCCGTGGCCAACCTGCGGATCGCGATCCTGGTCGGGGCCGCGTTCGCGGCCTTCGGGATCTTCGGCTTCTGGTCCGACTCGATGGACCTTCTGCTCATCACCTTCGTCGCCGTGCTGCTGGCCGTGCTGATCGGCATCCCGCTCGCCGTCTACTACGGCACCGGCGGCAAGGTCGGGGTCGGGATCATCACCTCGATCCTCGACTTCATGCAGACGATGCCGACCTTCGTCTACCTCGGCCCCATCGTGCTCTTCTTCGGCATCGGCGCCTCGTCGGCCGTGGTCTGCACCCTGATCTACGCGCTGCCGCCGATCATCCGCATCGCGGGCCACGGCATCCGGAGCGTCTCCTCGACCACGATCGAGGCGACCGACTCGTCGGGCCAGACCGCGCGGCAGCGGCTCATGAAGGTCCAGCTGCCCATGGCCCGACCGACGATCGTGGTCGGCCTCAACCAGACCATCATGGCGGCGCTGTCGATGGCCACGCTCGCGTCGTTCGTCGACGGCCCGGGGCTCGGCAAGCCGGTGCTCCGCGCGCTCGTCAAGAACGACGTGGGCGGCTCCTTCGTCCCCGGCGTCCTCATCGTGGTGATGGCGATCATGCTCGACCGCAGCACGACCGCGGCCAGCGAGCGCGCCGACAAGGCCGCCCGCGGGGGCGACGACCCGCGGCTGCGTCGGATCGTGCTGGCGGCCGGCGCCCTGGCGGTCGCTGTGTGCGTCTACCTCTCGCGCACCTACACCTGGGCGGCGGAGTTCCCCGAGTCCGACGCCGGCCCGAAGACCGGCGAGCAGGTCGACCGGTTCTTCACCTGGTTCACCGACACCTTCGACGGTGTCACGGGCGGCCTCAAGGACTTCGTGTCGTCGGCCCTGCTCAACCCGCTCCAGGCGCTGCTCGCGGAGTCGCCGTGGTTCCTCACCGGAGCCGCCATCTGCGCCCTCGCCTTCGTGCTCGGCCGGGGCCGGGCGCTGGCCGCGGCGGTCGTCTGCCTGGCCGGCATCTGGTTCTTCGACCTGTGGCACGACGCGATGATCACGCTCAACATGGTCCTGGTGGGCACGCTCATCGTGATGCTGCTCGCGCTGATCTTCGGGGTGTGGATGGCTCGGAGCCGGGTCGTCGACTTCGGGCTCCGGCCGTTCCTCGACGCCGGGCAGACCATCCCGCCGTTCGTCTTCCTGATCCCGGTGCTGGCCCTCTTCGGGCCGACCCGCTTCACGGCGATCATCGCCGGGGTCGTCTACGCCGCACCGGTCGCGATCAAGCTGGTGGCCGACGGCATCAAGTCCGTCTCTCCGTCCACCCTGGAGGCCTCCAGGTCCACTGGGTGCACGACGTGGCAGGAGATCACCAAGGTGCAGCTGCCCATGGCCCGTCAGTCGCTGGTGCTGGCCACCAACCAGGGGTTGCTCTACGTGCTCTCCATGGTGGTCATCGGCGGCCTGGTCGGCGCGGGCGCCCTCGGCTACGACGCGGTGCTCGGCTTCTCCCGCTCCGAGGAGTGGGGCAAGGGCGCGGCGGCCGGCATCACCATCGTGCTGCTCGGTGTGATGATCGACCGGATCTGCCGCGCGGCTGCGGCGCAGGGGTCCGCAACGACGGACCGCGGCCCCGGAGGTCGCCGCAGCCTGACCATGCTGCGCGCCAAGGTGCCGGCTCAGCTGCGCATGCCTCGGGGATGAGAGCCTCGAAGAGAACTCGGAACACAGTGATGAACACACGACACAAGGAGAACGAATGAGGAACCACTGGAAGCGCGGCGTCCGACTCGTGTCGGCCTCGGCGTGCGCCCTGCTCATCCTCAGCGCGTGCGGGGACGGGGGGTCCATCGGCGACGAGACGAAGGCCAACGAGTCCAAGGCCGCCGAGACCGGCGACTGCGGAGAGGTCAACATGGCCGTCAACCCGTGGGTCGGCTATGAGGCCGACGCCTACGTGTTCGGTGCGGTGGCCGAGCAGGAGCACGGCTGCAAGGTGAACTACAAGGACCTCAAGGAGGACGTCTCCTGGCAGGGCTTCGGCACCGGCGAGGTCGACATGGTCATCGAGGACTGGGGCCACCCCGACCTCGAGAAGAAGTTCTTCGCCGACCAGGGCGACGGCAGCGCGACCAACATCGGCTCGCTCGGCGCCGAGGGGATCATCGGCTGGTACGTCCCGCCGTGGCTCGCCGAGGAGCACCCGGACATCCTCGACTACAACAACCTCAACAAGTACGCGAAGGACTTCGCCACCTCGGAGTCCGGCGGCAAGGGCCAGTTCCTCGGCGCCGACCCGTCCTACGTGCAGTTCGACGAGGCGATCGTCAGCAACCTCGACCTCGACTTCAAGGTCGTCTTCTCCGGCAGTGAGGCCGCCAGCATCACGGCGTTCCAGAAGGCGGAGGAGAACCACGAGTTCCTGATCGGCTACTTCTACGAGCCGCAGTGGTTCTTCGCCGAGATCGACCTCCAGCGGGTGGCCCTGCCGCCCTACACCGACGGCTGCCAGGACGACCCCGCCGCGGTCGCCTGCGACTACCCGACCACCGACCTCCAGAAGGTCGTGTCGACCTCGTGGATGGAGAAGGGCGGCCCGGCCGTGGATCTGGTGAAGAAGTTCTCGTGGACCAACGACGACCAGAACGTCGTGGCGAAGTACATCGCCGAGGACGGCATGTCGCCCGAGGACGCCGCGGCCAAGTGGGTCGCGGACAACCAGGACAAGGTCGACGCCTGGCTCGCCAGCTGAGCCCCGATCCGTGGCTGCCGCTCGCTACGCCGCCCATCCACGGATCGAGGCTGAGTCCGGCCCTGACCAAGGTGTGACCGAGGCCTGACCAACGCCTGACGACCGTGCCGGTCGACCCACGTACGACGGGTTGACCGGCACCGGGGATCGGGCGCACACTTCTCGTGTTTCACATAGCGCACCGTTGTGCGTGATACGCAACACAGCTATCACCAAGGAGTAGTCGTGGCAGACGTCCCCACCTCGGCCCGCTGCGTCGTCATCGGCGCGGGCATCGTCGGCAACAGCCTGGTCCACCACCTGGCCGAGCTGGGCTGGACCGACATCGTCCAGATCGACAAGGGGCCACTGCCCAACCCGGGCGGCTCGACCGGCCACGCGTCGAACTTCATCTTCCTGACCGACCACTCCCGCGAGATCACCGACCTCACGCTCGACTCGGTCGCGCAGTACCGCGAGATGGGCGTCCTCATCGAGCCCGGCGGCTTCGAGGTGGCCCGCACCGAGGAGCGGATGGAGGAGCTGCGGCGCCGGATGTCGTCGGCCAAGGCCTGGGGGATCGAGGGCGAGCTGGTCAGCCCCGAGTTCGTCCAGGAGAAGGTGCCGTTCCTCGACAAGGACCAGATCATCGGCGCCTTCTGGCAGCCGAAGGTCGGCGTCGTCGACTCGCTGCGCGCCGGCACCATCATGCGCGAGCGCGCGCTCGCGAAGGGCGTGCTGACCGTCGTCCCGAACGTCGAGGTGACCGACCTCGAGGTCGAGGACGGCCGGATCAAGAGCGTCGTGACCACCGGCGGCACGATCGAGGCCGAGACCGTCGTCATCGCCTGCGGCGTGTGGAGCCCGAAGATCGCCGACATGGCGGGCGTGAGCCTGCCGCTGACCCCGGCCGTGCACCAGATGATCAGCGTCGGTCCGTGCCCGCAGCTGGCCGGCACCGAGGGTGAGATCACCTTCCCGATCGTCCGCGACATGGACACCTTCTGCTACGAGCGCCAGCACGGCGCCGACATGGAGGTCGGCTCCTACGCGCACCGCGCGATCCTCATGGAGCCCGAGGACATCCCCTCGATCGAGCAGTCCAAGCTGAGCCCGACCGAGCTGCCGTTCACCTCCGACGACTTCGACCCCCAGCTCGAGCAGGCCTACGAGCTGATGCCCGAGCTGCTCGGCGCCGAGGGCGCCGAGATGCGCTACGCGATCAACGGGCTGCTCTCGCTGACCTGCGACGGGCTGCCGATCCTGGGCGAGAGCGACGTCGCGGGGCTCTGGACCGCCGCCGCGGTCTGGATCAAGGAGGGCCCGGGCGTCGGCCGCGCGGTCGCCGAGTGGATGACCCACGGCTGGAGCGAGATCGACGTCAGCCACAGCGACATCGCGCGGTTCCACGAGCACCAGAAGCGCCGCGAGCACACCCGGCTGCGCACCACCGAGTCGTTCATCAAGACCTACGGCATCATCCACCCGGCCGAGCAGTACGAGTCCGACCGCAACCAGCGGCTCTCCCCGATGCACGACTCCCAGCAGAAGCTGGGCGCGTTCTTCTTCGAGACCGCCGGCTGGGAGCGGCCGCACTGGTATGAGTCCAACGCCGGCCTCGTCGAGCAGTACGGCGACGCCGTGATGCCGCGCGAGCACGAGTGGGACTCGCGCTGGTGGAGCCCGATCATCAACGCCGAGCACCTGCGGATGCGCGAGGCCGCGGGCGTCATCGACCTGACGGCGTTCCAGATCTTCGACATCGAGGGGGCCGGTGCGCTCGCCAGCGTGCAGCGCACCTGTGTCGCGCAGTGCGACGTCGCGGTCGGCAAGGTCATCTACACGCCGGTGCTCGACGCCAACGGCGGCTTCCGCTCCGACCTCACCGTGATGCGGCTCGGCGACGACCACTTCCGCGTGGTCACCGGTGGCGCGCACGGCCCGGCCGACCGCAAGTGGTTCCGCGACCACCTGGTCGACGGCGCCACCCTCACCGAGAAGACCGACGACGTCTCCACGATCGGCCTGTGGGGGCCGAAGGCGCGCGACGTCCTGGCCACGCTCACCGACGCCGACGTCTCCGACGAGGGGTTCGGCTTCCTCACCTGCCGCGAGATCACCGCGGCCGGCGTGACCGTGCTGGCCTCGCGGATCTCCTACGTCGGCGAGCTCGGCTGGGAGCTCTACGTCGCGATGGACGACGCCGCCCAGCTGTGGGAGGCGCTGCTCGACACCGGTGACAGCCACGGCACGGTGCCGGTCGGCATCGGCGTCTACGGCACCACCGGCCGCATCGAGAAGGGCTACCGCGCCTACGGCTACGAGCTCGACGGCGAGCGGACCATCGTCGAGGCAGCGATGCAGCGGCCCAAGGTCAAGGCCGCCGACTTCACCGGCAAGGAGCGCTACCTCGCGCAGCGTGAGGAGGCGCCGAAGACGGTGCTCTGCACGCTGACCGTCGAGGACCACACCTCGGCCTCCGGCGTGAAGCGCTACATGCTCGGCGGCGAGCCGATCCTGACCCGCGACGGCGGCACCCTCACCGACGGCCACGGCCACCACCCCTACGTGACGACCGCCGGCTCGGCGCCGTCTCTGGGCAAGCACGTGCTGCTGGCCTACCTGCCGCCGGCGGAGGCGCGGATCGGCAACGAGCTCGCGGTGTCCTACATGGAGGAGCTCTACCCGGTCGTCGTCGGCTCGGTCGACGCGACGCCGCTGCTTCGACCCGGCCAACGACAGGATGAAGTAGCCGATGGCCAACGTGCTGGTCTGCATCAAGCGGGTGCCGGACTCGTCGTCGCAGGTCGTGCTGACCGAGGACGCGCAGGCGGTCGACGGCCGGTTCGCCGGCTTCACGATGAGCCCGCACGAGGAGTGCGCGGTCGAGCTCGCCGTGCAGGTGACGGCCGCGACCGGTGGCGAGGTGGCGGTGTTCACCCTCGGCGACGCCGAGGCGGTCGAGCAGCTGCGCTCGGCGCTGGCCGTCGGTGCCTCGGCCGCGACGCTGGTCGAGGCCGACGCCTCGACGTTCGGCCCGGCCGACATCGCGCGCGAGATCGCGGCCGTGGTCCGGGGCCACGAGGCCGAGGGCGCCGCCCACGACCTGGTGCTGCTGGGCAACGACGCGGCCGACAGCGGCGACTTCCAGGTCGGCATCCGCCTCGCCTACGAGCTCCGGCGCCCGGTCGTCAACGGCGCCAAGGTGGTCTCGGTCGCTGATGGCGTCGTGACCGCCAAGGTCGAGGGGCCCGAGGGCGTCGAGACCTACCAGGTGCCGCTGCCGGCCGTGGTGACGATCCGGGAGGGCGGCGTCGAGCCGCGCTACCCGAGCGTCCCGGGCCGGATGAAGGCGAAGAAGGTGCCGGTCGAGGAGCGCACGCCGTCGGCGGAGCCCAGCGGTCCGAAGCGGGTGAAGCTCACGCTGCCGCCGCCGGTGCCGAGCAACGTGCAGATCCTCGGTGAGGGTGCGGCGGCCGCGCCGGCCGTGGTCGACCTGTTCGAGGAGCTGGGGGTGCTGGCGCGATGATCCTGACCCTGGTCGAGAAGAACCTGGACGGGTCCGCCGTCGAGGTGTCGCTGGAGGCGCTGACCTTCGCCCGGTCGCTCTCCGCCGCGGGCGGTGGCGTGCCGGTCGACGCGATCGTCGTGGCCAGCAATGGACAGAGCGTGTCCGACGAGCTGCGCAAGGAGCTCGCGGCCTACGGCGTCCGCAACGTCTACGACGTCGGGGGCGACGCCGCTCGCGGCGTACTCCGGCGCCGCCTGGGCCTCGGCGATCCTGACGGTGCGCGAGCAGAGCAAGGCCGTCGTCGTGATGGCCGCCGGCACCGACCGCGGCAACGAGCTGATGGCCCACGTCGCCGCTCGCGCCGGCGTCGCGATGGCGGCGAACGTGCTGTCCTTCCACGGGCTCGCGCCGTTCGTGGTCACCCGCCAGGTGGTCGGAGGCGCGGCGCTGGAGGAGATGCTCCTCGACCAGCGGCCGGCGGTGTTCTCGGTGGCCGGCCACGCCGTCGAGGCCACGCCCGCCGACGTGCCCGGACGCTGCCGACGTCGTCGAGCTCACGCCCGAGGTCGCCGCCGCCGACCTCGTCGCCCGGGTGGTGTCGACCGACGAGCCCGAGACCGACGAGTCCGGCGGGCTCAAGTCGGCCCGGGTCGTCGTCGGGGCCGGCCGCGGGGCCGGCGGCCCCGACGGCTTCACAGGACATCGAGGAGCTGACCTCGCTGCTGGGCGCCGCGCTGGGTGTCTCGCGCGTGGTGACAGCGGCCGGCTGGCGGCCCCACCACGAGCAGGTCGGCCAGACGGGCACCAGGATCTCCCCGGAGCTCTACATCCCGTGCGGCATCAGCGGCGCCATCCAGCACTGGGCCGGCTGCTCGTCGGCGAAGACGATCCTCGCGATCAACACCGACGCCGAGGCGCCGATGGTGACCCGCGCGACGTACGCCGTCATCGGCGACCTGCACGAGGTCGTGCCCGCCATCAACGAGGAGATCCGGCGCCGGAGGGGCTGAGGCCCGCCTACCCTTGTCCGGGGGAGGTCCGATGGCACGGGTACGACGCGCGCTGACGGCGACCGCCGCGGTCGCGGTGCTCGCGCTCTGCGCGGCGTGCTCCGGCGACGCCAGCTCGGCCGACCCCCAGCCGTCGTCGAGCGTCGAGCCCGGCGCTCCGGGCACGACGGCGGCGCCGACGATCGAGGAGACCCACACCGTCTCGCCACCGGGTCCTCGGCAGCCGGGCATCCTCGCGCCGGCCGACATCCTGGTCGTGGGTGCGGCCGCGCTCGACCCGGCCACGGTGGCCGCCGTCGGGAGAGCTGAAGCACGTCACGACCATGCAGTTCTCGCTCTCCAACCCGGTGGTCGAGAACGAGGAGCTCACGGTGGCCGCGGTCGACGCCGGCGCCTACCGCAGCTTCACGCCGCCGAAGTTCGCCAACTTCCAGGACGCCTGGGACCGCGTCGCCGGAGGCGAGCTGGCGCTGAAGGTGCGGCTCAAGGACAGGCTCACCACCGACGCCGACGGCTACCTGCGGCTCGGCGGCGCCACTGACGCGCCGGCGGTGCACGTCGGCGCCTACGTCCAGCAGCAGCCGCTCATCGACGCCGTCGTCAACCCGACCTGGGTGCCGACCCTGGGCATGACCGCCGACAACGCGCTCCTGATCCGCACGGGCTCGGTGGCCCCGGCCAAGGTGGCCAAGCAGGTCGAGAAGCTCTTCGGCGACACGGCCTCGGTCACGCTCGTCGACAAGGCCACGCGGATCGGGTTGCAGCCAGGGCAGAAGCAGATCGCGGTGGTGACCGGCACCGTGGCCGAGGCCGTGGGTGTCTACCGCTACACCGTCCTCAGCGGCGGGCGCATCGCGCCCGACGCGGCGTGGGTGCGCGAGCACATCACCACCGAGGTGGTCCCGATCCTGGGCGCGGTCACCTGCAACAAGGTGGTCTTCCCGCAGCTGAAGCAGGCGCTGCAGGAGATCCACGACCAGGGGCTGGACGACAAGATCCACCCCGAGCAGTTCGCCGGGTGCTACTACCCGCGGTTCATCGCCGGCACCTCGACGCTCTCCAACCACGCCTTCGGTCTGGCCCTCGACATCAACGCCGTCGAGAACCAGCGCGGGACCGTCGGCCTCATCGACCGCGGCGTGGTCGCCATCTTCCAGAAGTGGGGCTTCACCTGGGGTGGCGACTGGCGCTACACCGACCCGATGCACTTCGAGCTCAACAGCATCCTCACCCCGGCGCCCGAGTCGGCGAAGAAGAAGTAGAGGGGAAGCTGCTCAGGCTCGGGGCAGCTTGCAGGCGTTGGTGCCGCCGGGCAGGTGGTAGCGGTACTTCGCCACCAGCCCGTAGACCCACGCCGCGACGGGCCGCACCGGAGGCAGGTCGATCAGCCGTCCGAGCAGCCGGTAGCCCACGCCCCGGCAGGAGCGCAGCGCCGCCGCGATCCCGCGCGCCCCGCGCCTCGGCGTACGCCCGTCCTCGACCCAGTACGCCGCCGTCGTCACGTCCTGCTCGGTGAGCCCGACCGCGGCCAGGTCGAGCGACTGCCACGGCCGCACCTCGCAGTCGCTGCGCCGCTCGAGGAACTCCGCCGAGCGCGTGCAGAAGCCGCAGTCGGCGTCGTAGACCATCGTCCCGGGCACGCCTCCAGCCTAGGTCGGGCACGCCGACTGGTGACCCGGGGCTGGGATCCGCCCATCGCTCATCGAGCTTGTCGAGATCGTCCGCAGGACGGGCTCCCGGCCTTCTCCCCGGTCAGCCGAGGAGCCGGGCCGCGCTCTCGCCGTCGACGAGCAGGTCGCCGATCATGGTGCGCCAGTAGAGCACCCGCTGCCCGTCGCGCCGCGACTCCAGCAGGCCGGCCGCGGCCAGCACCGAGAGGTGCTCGCTCACGGTGCTGAGCGAGAGGCCGAGCGACTGGGCCATGCTGGTCGTGGAGCGGGGTACGTCGAGGCGACTCGAGGATCAGGGCCCGGGAGCGGCCGATGAGGTCGGGCAGCCCAGCCGGGGTCTCGCGGCCCGGCCGCTGCCAGACCCGGCCGGCCCCGCGCGCGCCGTACGACACCACGGGCGGGACGGTCTCGCGGGTGTCGAGCGCGACCCACGGCCAGCGGAACACCGACGGCATGAACCAGATGCCGCGACCGCACGACTTCAGCGAGACCAGCCCCTCGCCGACGTCGACGCGGAGGTGGTCCCTGTCGAAGCTGAGAGCCCCGGTGCAGCTCCGGCATGGTCGCCGCGAGCCCGCGCGCGGCCAGCGCCGCCTGGTGGTGGGCGATGTCGGCGCGCTGGATGGCGTCGACCCGGTCCCAGAGCGGCTCCAGCACGGCGGCCCACCAGCCCTGCAGCGCCTCGGCGGTGCGGTCGAGGTAGTCCTGCGGCTCCATACGGGCGACGGCGGAGTCGGGCGCCAGCAACCGGAGCTGTTGCAGGTCGGCCTCGGCCACCGCGGGGTCGGTGTGCCGGAGCGCGGCGAGCTGCTCGAGCGGGTGACCCGGGCGGGCCGACGGCGCCGGCGCCCACACGTCGGGGAGCCAGTCCGGGTTCGCGGGCCAGCGTGAGCAGGTGCTCGAGGTCGAAGTCCGGGCGCTTCGGCACCAGCCGGCGCAGCTTCTGGTGGAGCAGGTGGTGGCGCAGGAAGACGAACGCATGGATGCTCGCGGTGGTCTCCCACACGGCGTCGGTGGTGAACCGCACCGAGCGCCAGGTCTGCGACGTCGACCTCGATCTCGATCACGAGGACAGTTTGGGGCCCGATGGTGCCTCGGGAGAAGGTTCGGCTCCAGCCGAAGGGTCCTTGGGCGTGTTCCCCACACGCTCTGGGGCTTCGGTAGCGTCGGCGACCATGCGCGCGGTCCAGGTCGTCGAGCCCACCGGTCCAGAGCACCTCGAGCTGCGCGAGGTCCCCGACCCCACGCCCGGGCCGGAGGACGTGCTCGTGGAGGTGCACGCCGTCGGCGTCTCCTTCCCCGACCTGCTGCTCAGCCGCGGCGAGTACCAGCTCAAGCCGGAGCCGCCGTTCACGCTCGGCGTCGACTTCGCCGGCACCGTGGTCTCCGGGGCCGGGCTTCGAGCCGGGCCAGCGGGTGGCCGGCGTCGGGCCCTACGGCAACGCGGCCGAGCTGACCGCCTGTCACCGTGACTCGGTGTTCCCGCTGCCCGACGCGCTCTCCTTCGACGAGGGCGCGGCGCTGCCGATGAACTACCTGACCGCGCAGTTCGCGCTCGCCGAGCGCGGGTCAGCTGCAGTCCGGCGAGACGGTGCTCGTGCACGGCGCCGCGGGCGGGGTCGGCACGGCGACGATCCAGGTGGCCAAGGGCTACGGCGCCCGCACGATCGCGGTGGTCAGCACCGAGGAGAAGGGCGAGGTCGCGCGGGCGGCCGGCGCCGACGACGTGGTCCTGCGTGAGCGGGTTCAAGGACGCCGTCGCCGCCCTCACCGGTGGCCGCGGGGTCGACGTCGTGATGGACGTCGTCGGCGGGGAGGCGTTCACCGACTCGCTCCGGTCGCTCGCCACCCAGGGCCGGCTGCTCGTGGTCGGCTTCGCCTCCGGCCAGGGCATCCCCGAGGTCAAGGTCAACCGCCTGCTGCTCAACAACGTCGACGTGCGCGGCGTCGGCTGGGGCGCCTACGCCATGGTCCGGCCCGGCTACATGCAGGAGCAGTGGCAGGCGCTGCTGCCGATGATCGAGTCGGGCGTCGTCAAGCCGCCGATCGGCACGACGTACGCCCTCGAGCAGTTCGGCCAGGCGCTGCTCGACATGGACCAGCGCAAGGCGCTGGGCAAGTCGGTCGTGCGGGTGCGATGAGCGCGCCATTCGACGCCGAGCACCACCAGCTCGCCCACCGCGTCCGGTTCGACTGGGGCCCGACCGGCGCCGCGGCGATCGCCGAGGTGCGGACGTCGCGGTCGTCGTCGACGTGCTCTCCTTCACCACCACGCTCTGCGTCGCCGTCGAACGCGGCATGACGGTGCTGCCCTACCGCTGGAGGGACGAGCGCGCGGCGGCGTACGCCGAGGAGCGCGCGGCCACCCTCGCCGTGGGCCGGCTCGAGGGGCGGTCGCTGCCGCCGTCCTCGGCGGTCAGCCTGTCGTCGGCCGCGATGTCGCAGGTGTCCGGCGTCGTCGCGCATCGTGCTGCCCTCGCCCAACGGCTCGTCGATCTCGTTCGGCCTCGCCGACAGCGGCTGCACGGTGGTCGGCGCCTGCCTGCGCAACCGCACCGCCGTCGCGGAGTGGCTCGGCACCCGCGGCGGCACGGTCGCCGTGGTCGCCGCCGGCGAGCGCTGGCCCGACGGCTCGCTCCGCCCCGCCGTCGAGGACCTCTGGGGTGCCGGCGCCGTCCTGGCCCTCCTGCCTCGCGACGACCTGTCCCCCGAGGCCCGCCTCGCCGCCGACGCGTTCCTCGCGGTCGAGTCGATCCTGGCCGACGCCGTGCACGGCTGTGCCAGCGGCCGCGAGCTGTCGGCCGTCGACTTCGCCGACGACGTGGCCGTGGCGGCCGAGCTCGACGTCAGCGACGTCGTACCGGTGCTGGCAGACGGCGGGTTCCGCTCGGCTCGCTGACCGAGGGCAGCCCGGCCAGGAGCGCCAGCGCGTGACGCCCACAGGCAGGAGCCGGGCGCTGAGCTCGGCGGCGCCGTGGTCAGGGCGCCGTGAGCGGCATCCACAGCTCGACCTGGTCGTGCCTCTGGTAGAACTCGACCAGCGGGCGGCTGCGGTCGACCGCGCCGAGCGCCTCGAGCTCATCGAAGCCGGGCCCGATCCGCGCGTACAGCTCCGGAGGATCGCCGAGCAGCAGGCCACGTCGGTAGTGGCCCGCGGCGAGCTCGCCCACCTCGAGGCCCAACGCGGTCGGATCGTCGCCCGGCCCGATCGGGGTGCAGGTCGAGTAGGTCGTCGGGCGAGGTCGGCGGCGCCGTACATCTTCCGGCCGCGGAGCCCGACGATGGATTCGAAGCGGGGCCAGATCGCCTGGATGGCGGGCAGCTCGTCGGCGCAGGTGAGGAGCATGACCGGGACGGCGCCTCGGGTGATGACGGCTGGTGGGCTGGCGAAGTGGGTCACCGACGAAGTCGAGCACGAGACTCCGACGGTCAGCGGCGTTATCTGGTGACTCTCGCGCGCGAATTCCATCCGCCTGGCGGACGCGGATCGCGCGCGAAGAGATTGTCCACAGTTGGAGCGGGGCCCGGTGGCAGTGACGAGGTGTACGTCGCAGCATCGAGCCCATGCCATTGCCTGATCCCGACCCTGCCTCTGATGAGCGCCGCGAACCGGTCGGCCTCGACACCGCGGAGCTCGAGCACCTCCTGACCCGCGTGCAGGACGGCGTGGTCTCTCGTCGCCAGCTGCTTGAGCTCGGCGCCCGCGACCACGAGATCGTCAAGCTGGTGCGTCGTCGCGATCTCGTGCCCGTGCACCCGGGCGTCCTCGTGGCCCACACCGGGGAGCTCACGTGGGTGGAGCGTGCCTGGGTGGCTGTGCTCGCTTGCCGGCCGGCAGCGCTCAGCCATCAGTCCGCGCTGCCCGACCCGCCTGGCGACGGCCTCATCCATGTAGCCATCGACCACCGGCGTTCCGTTCGGGCACCCGCCCGTGTCGTCGTGCACCGGATGGCCGACTTCGACGAGCGCACCAGCTGGATGCTGTCGCCGCCGCGGGTGAGGCTCGAGCACGCCGCGATCGACGTGGCGCTGACCAAGGCATCGGTGGCGGACAAGTTCCGCGTCCTCGCCGACGCGTGCCAGACCAGGGAGACCACGGCTGGCGCCATCCTCGAAGCGCTGACCGCCCGCCGCCGCGTGACGGAGCGACCACTGCTCGTGGAGCTTCTCCAGGATCTCGCCACGGGCGCCTGCTCGGTCCTGGAGCGCGAGTACCTACGGCTCGAGGAGGCTCACGGTCTGCCGGTTGCCAACCGTCAACGACCAGATCGCCTCGTCGGGCGCACGGTCCACCGCGACGCGCCGTACGACGACTTCGGAGTGAAGGTCGAGCTCGACGGGGGGCCTTCCACGACAATGCGATGTCGCGGGAACGCGATGCCGAACGCGACCTCGACACCCTGGTCGTCGACGAGTCGCTCACCGTGCGGCTCACCTACGGGCAGGTCTTCGACCGCGGGTGCGAGACGATCGCCAAGGTCGCGGCGCTGCTCCGACGCCGTGGCTGGCCGGGCACGTTCGTGCGATGCCCCGACTGCCCTTGACGCGCGATCTCCATCCGTCAGGCGGATGGAGATCGCGCGCCAAGCGGCTCGGCGGAGGACGAGCAGGTCACTGGCGCAGTCGAGCACGGGGAGCCGACAACCGGGCCTCCAGACCAGCGTTGGAAACCTTGGGCAACTACTTCTGGCAAGCCATTCGGGTCGAGTTTCATGGGACTCGTCGGCCATGCATGGGGGTGGCCGAACACGTTCGGGCTCAGTGGGGGATGGGGGATCCAGAGCTTGCCCGAGCGGCGACGCCCTTCGCGCTCCTGTCTGCGCGGAGGGCGTTCTGCCGTCCCTGCGTGCTGGTTCTCAGAGGGGCGTAAGGGGGTGGATGGCGACGTCGCCGGCGAGCGCGTCGCCGAGGGTCTCGAACGCCTTCGCGATGTGTGGTGTTTTCATGTGCGCGTCGAGGTCCTCCTGGCTGCGCCAGGACTCGATGGTCACGAAGACACCGGGCTGGGCGGCCGACTCGAAGGCCTCGTAGGCGAGGCAGCCGTCCTCCTCGCGGGTCGCCGCCACGAGCTCGGCGAGCCCGGCGCGCACGGCGTCGGCGGCCTCAGGCTTGGTCGGGATGGTGGCCACCACGCGCAGTTCGCTCATGAGCCGAACCTAACCGACCGCTCCGAGGAACTAGGGTCTTGACGTGAGCATCCTGGACGACGCCCGCGAGGGCATGGACCCCGACGTCCGGCCGCAGGACGACCTGTTCGGCCACGTCAACGGCCGCTGGCTGGACGAGACCGAGATCCCGGCGGACCGGTCGAGCTGGGGGCCGTTCGTGCAGCTGGCCGACGTGGCCGAGGAGCAGGTCCACGCGATCATCGAGGACCTGGCGCCAAGGCGGCGACCGACTCCGACGAGGGCACGAGCTGAACGCCGATGCGCAGAAGATCGGCGACCTGTTCGCGTCGTTCATGGACACCGAGCGGATCGACCGGCTCGGCACCCGGCCGATCAAGCCGCTGGTCGACGCGGTGGCGGCGCTGCGCGACGTGCGCGACATGGCGGCGTTCCTCGGCGAGTTCGAGCGGCTCGGCGGCCACGGGCTGTTCGGCTCCTACGTCAACACCGACGACCGCAACTCCGACCGCTACCTGTTCCACCTCGTCCAGGGCGGCCTCGGGCTGCCGGACGAGTCCTACTACCGCGACGAGAAGTTCGCGGCGATCCGCGAGGCCTACGTCGCCTACCTGGCCACCGTGCTGCGGCTGGTCGACGCCGAGGACCCCGACGCCGGCGCGCAGACGGTGCTCGACATCGACACCAGGCTGGCGGCCGGCCACTGGGAGCGCGCCGAGACCCGCGACGTCCAGAAGACCTACAACCTCAAGACCATCGCCGAGCTCCGCGAGCTCTGCCCCGGCCTTCGACTGGGACGTCTACGTCACCAACCTCAGCGCCTCGGCGCACGAGGCCGACGAGCTGCTCGCCGAGATCTGCGTGCGGCAGCCGTCGTACTTCGAGCACCTCTCGACCGTGCTCGGCGAGGTCGCCGATCGAGGACTGGCGGACCTGGCTGCTCACCCGGGTGCTGCGCTCGTCGGCGCCCTACCTCACCGACGACTTCGTCGAGGCCAACTTCGACTTCTACGGCCGCACCCTCAACGGCACGCCCGAGCTGCGGGCCCGCTGGAAGCGCGGCGTGAGCCTGGTCGAGGGCGCGATCGGCGAGGCGGTCGGCAAGGAGTACGTCGCCCGCCACTTCCCGCCGTCGTCCAAGCAGCAGATGGACGAGCTGGTCGCCAACCTGCTCGCGGCCTACCGCGAGTCGATCGGCCAGCTCGACTGGATGACCGAGGAGACCAAGGCCCGGGCCTACGAGAAGCTCGACACCTTCCGGCCCAAGATCGGCTACCCCGAGAAGTTCCGCGACTACTCCGCGCTGCTCGATCCGCCCCGACGACCTGCTCGGCAACGTCGCGGCCGCGGCGGCGTTCGAGACCGACCGCCAGCTCGACAAGATCGGCTCGCCGGTCGACCGCGACGAGTGGTTCATGCTGCCGCAGACCGTCAACGCCTACTACAACCCCGGCACCAACGAGATCTGCTTCCCGGCCGGGATCCTGCAGAAGCCGTTCTTCAGCCCCGACGCCGAGCCGGCCGAGAACTACGGCGGCATCGGCGCGGTCATCGGCCACGAGATCGGCCACGGCTTCGACGACCAGGGCGCGCA
Organism: uncultured Actinomycetota bacterium; assembly: GCA_963793315.1. Taxonomy (GTDB): domain Bacteria; phylum Actinomycetota; class Actinomycetes; order Propionibacteriales; family Nocardioidaceae; genus Nocardioides. Next base: position 34,895 of record CAWBZR010000018.1, read on the forward strand.
GTACGACGGCGCGGGCAACCTCAACGACTGGTGGACGCCGGACGACAAGGCGGCGTTCGAGGTGAAGTCGAAGGCGCTGATCGAGCAGTACAACGGCTTCGCGCCCCGCGAGCTGCCCGACGAGCACGTCAACGGCGCGCTCACCGTCGGGCGAGAACATCGGCGACCTCGGCGGCCTCACCATCGGCCACCGGGCCTACCTGATCTCCAAGGGCGGCACGGCGTCCGACCGAGGAGCGGCAGCGGCTGTTCATGAACTGGGCCTACTGCTGGCGCACCAAGCGCCGCCTCGAGCAGGCGCAGCAGTACCTCACCATCGACCCGCACAGCCCGCCGGAGTTCCGCGCCAACATCGTGCGCAACCTCGACGAGTTCCACGAGGTCTTCGGCACCGTCGAGGGCGACGGCCTGTGGCTCGACCCGGAGCAGCGCGTCCGGATCTGGTGACTGGTCAGCCCACGGGTCAGGCCACTGTCGCGCAGACGCCTTCGATGGTCAGGTTCTCCTCGTCGCCCGACGTGTTCGAGTAGACCGCGAAGGCCGTCTGCAGGGTAGGGCTGTAGTCGACCTTGACTGCGGTGCGCGGCGAGACCGACCAGAACGACGTCGCGCTGAGCAGCCTCTTGCCGTCCGGGCAGGTGAGCTGGAGGTTGCCTGTGCCGCCGTTGGGCACGGTGACGAAGGCCTGGGCCAGCACGAGTTGGCTGAGACCGGGCGCTCCCGCCGGCCCGGCAGCGCCGTTCTGGCCCTTGAGCGCGGCCACCGTGTCGGCAGACAGGTCGGCGGTCTTGAGCGAGCTGTCCTTGACGTCCTTGCCCGACAGCGAGCCGTCCTTGATCTGCTTGCCGGTGATGAGCGAGCCGGCGACCGCGCCGCCGGTGCTGGACACGATCAGGGTGGCTCCGAGGAGCAGAGCGGCAGCGGTGGTCTGAGGCAGCAGTCTTCGCATGTGCGGAAGGTAGGTGCGTGCAGCTCACCGCCGCATGCGTGGAACCGCTACTTCTCCGGCCGCGACGACCTACGCTTCGGCGGGTGACGGGGATCGGGGTGCAGGCGCGCGAGCGCGCGCTCGCTGGTGTCTTGGATGCCGTCGTCGCCGACCGCCCCCTGGCGTGGCTCGACGAGCTGAGCAGCAGCGGCGACCCCGACTGGGATGGCGGGCTCCAAGTGCTCGGGCTGACTCTCGCGCTGCGCTGGGCCGAGGCGAGCGCCGTCGCTGAGGCGCTGCCCGACGTACCCACGGACGACAGGGACGCCGGGTGGCTCCGCTATACCGCCACCCTGTGGGCAACCTCGGGCGACCCCGGGCCGGGGTCGGCACAGCTCGACCTGCTGCCGGGCGCGGGCACGCCCGATCCGGGTACGCCGCTGGGCAGGTTCACCGGCCATCTCCTCGTCGAGGCGACGATGGCGCACGCCCGGCTGGACCTCGCGGCCGACGTGATCGAGCGGATGGGTCCGGGCCTCTGGGAGCCGCTCCACCTGGCGGGCAGACGGCACGTCTTCAGCATGGTGGCCGCGGTGTGCCGGGCCAGGGTTCTGGCCTTCCGCGGTGACATCGCGGCGGCCGATGACGTGCTTGCGACGATCACCCCGCCGAAAGAGTCGCTGTTGCGGGCGCTGCTCGCGGGCACCTCGGCGCTGGTGCGCGGCAACGACGCGGACGCGGCCGACGTACGCCGCTTCGTCGCCGACGTGGACGGCATGGAGGGTTCCGAGGGCCACCTCGCCGTGGGCTCGCAGATGCTTGCGGCGTTCGGTGAGGTCGCCCTCTACGACGTGACCGCGGCGGCGCGTCGGGTCCTGCTCGCCGGCGGCGACGAAGACCTGTCCCGGCTCAACGTGATCGACCGCGCGCTGGCCCTCGAGATGCTCGTCGCGTTCGCAGTGGCCGAAGGCGATCTCGACGCGGCCGAGTCCTGGGCCGATCGGATCGTTCCCCTGCTGCGCTCACCGATCGCCGACTCGACCGCGGCTCGGGTCATGAGCCGGGTGGCGCTGCTCGCCGGCCGCGCGGACGAAGCGATCGCCTGGGGCGAGCGGGCGGTCGCGCGGGCCCGCGAGGTGCACCGGCTCATCGAGTACGCCGAGGGCGAGATCGTGCTCAACCGGGCCAGGCTCGAGCATGCAGGCACGTCGGGCGGCGACGCGGCGCGCGCCCTGAGCGTCATGGTCGCCGAGTCCGAGCGGCGTGGCCATCGGATGGCGCGGCGGGCGGCGGCGCGGGAGCTGAAGGTCGCGGGGCGCCGGTTGCCTCCTGTTGCCGGCAGCGGCTGGGCCGGGCTCACCGAGCGCGAGGCCGAGGTGGCGCGGCTGGTCGCGGCCGGCACCAGCAACGCCGACGTGGCCGAGCGGCTGCACCTGAGCGCCCACACCGTGCATGCCCACGTCTCGAGGGTGCTCACGGCGTTCGCCGTACCGACGCGGTCCGCGCTCCCCGGTGCCATGGCCGCCGAAGCCACTCCTGACGACGTTCCCGCACGCACTGAGCTCACGGCTCGCCAGCGCGAGGTCGCCGCCCTGGTCGCGCGCGGGCTGCCCAACGAGAGCGTGGCCACGGAGCTCGGGATCAGCCTGCGCACCGTGGAGCGGCACGTCAGCGACATCCTCCAGCGTTGGCGGCTGGGCAGCCGCACGGCGCTGGCGCGGGCCTGGCTGAGCTGAGTCAGGACGGCAGGCAGCCGAGCAGGGCGTTCTCGTCGTCGGTGTGCGGGTCGGGTGCCAGGATGATCGACATCGTCCGGACGACGTTCTGGTGCACGCCGAACCTGCTGTTGCTGGGGTCGTCGCTGCCGCCGAGGGTGAGCACCCCGGCGTTGTCGGCGGCGGCGTCCGGGTCGGTGAAGACATAGAGCTGCGCGCCCTGCTCGGTGCCCCCGCTGTAGTCGGTCATCGCGGTGACCTCGACCTCGACGACCGGCACCTCGACCCCGAACGGCACCGAGTCGGAGGCGGCGGCGTCCAGGCCCGCGTCGGTGAGGCAGCCGACCAGGTCGTCGACGGTGATGCCGTCGGTGACGGTGAGACCGCCGTCGGGAGCCGCTGTGGACGCCGACGTGGACTCGCTCGGCCGTGGGGCGGCGGTGTCGTCGCCTGGCTCGCCGGAGTCATCGGAGCCGCCGCAGCCAGCGGCGAGCAGGACGGCGAGGACGGCGGCAGCAGAGGTCAGCTGGGTGCGCATGGTGGTGAGTCTGCCGACCTGCTGTCCCGGTGGGGAGGGTCTCGCGTCCCTACCCGCGTCCCTGGGCTCGAGCCGTCGTCAGCCGTCGTCAGCCGTCGTACGGCGGGGCGACCCCCCAGCCCCAGCGAGGCACAGGCGCGTGCTCGGCCACGCCCTCCGCGTCCGGTCCCGAGTTGTGCATCGCCAGGCGCGTGCCCCACTCGACGTACCCGATGATCGCGGCCCGGAACTCCGGGTCGGCCGGGAGCGCCGCGTCGTCGGCGGCGAGGCTCATCGTCGAGGCGAACCGGTGCCGCTGCTCGGGAGTGATGCCCAGGTTGCGGTGGTGGGCGAGCATCGACTCGTAGCCGCCGAGCTCGTCGGTGTAGGTGGTCGGCCCGCCGAGCACCTCGCCCCACCACGCCGCGACGCGGGCGCGGTGGAGCTCGGAGACGCCTCCCGGGAAGAACGCCGAGAGCAGGTCGTCGCTCTCGACGCGGTCGTAGAAGGCGTCGATGAGGCGGCGCAGCGCATCGGCGCCTCCGGCCCAGTCGTAGAGCGTCGGCAGTCCCGGCTCGTACACACCCACGGTCGTCATCCTCTCGCGCCCGGTTGGAGCCTCGGTGTAATGTTGTAAGCATGATTACAGACGAGGCACGCGAGCGCGTGGCAGGGTGGTTCGCCGGCCGGCTCCCCGCGGAGTGGCAGACGGCCCCCGCGGACATCACCATCGACCGCGAGGAGATCACGGTCCGGCTCACCATCCCCGATGTCGAGCTCGCCGACGACGCCAGCGACGTGACCCGGGCCGAGGCCCGGGCCGGGCGGGCCAAGGCGTTCCGCGAGGAGACGCGAGGGCAGCGGATGGAGATCGCCCGCGAGGCCGAGCACCGCTACGACGCGAAGGTGAGCTGGGGCGTCACGCTGGCCGACCACAGCGAGCTCTGGACCCACGTCGCCGCACCGGTGATGACCCGGCTGCGCCAGCCGCAGCGGCTGGTCCTCGACACCCTGGTCGACGCCGGCGTCGCCCGCTCGCGCTCCGACGCGCTGGCGTGGTGCGTCCGGCTGGTCGGCCAGCACGAGGACGACTGGCTCACCGAGCTGCGCGACGCGATGACGGCCGTGGCCGACGTACGCAGCAAGGGGCCGGCCGCCTGACGCTTGCTTGCGTGCGCTCCGGGTCAGTGGTCGATGAGGTCAGCCGGGGCTTGCGATGGTCCCTGACGAAATGGCCACCGACACGCCGGGACGGCGTGCCACAACGTCAGGGACTGTCCCGAGGGAGGCGTCGGCGAGGCGGGGTAGGCAGCCAGCGGCCTGTGGATGACGAACTCCGTCGGTCGGCGGCCGCTGGTAGACAGAGAGCATGACCGCGACCGCTGCCACCACCCCGGGCGCCGGCGTGCGCCGCGACGCCGAGGCGCACCTGCGCGCGCTCGTCGGCCGCGACGACGCGGAGCTGCGCGAGGACCAGTGGCGGGCCATCGAGGCGCTCGCGGTCGGCCACCAGCGCGCCCTGGTCGTGCAGCGCACCGGGTGGGGCAAGTCGGCGGTCTACTTCGTCGCCACCCTGCTGCTGCGGGCCGAGGGCGCCGGGCCGACGGTGATCGTGAGCCCGCTGCTGGCGCTGATGCGCAACCAGATCGCCGCCGCCGAGCGGGCCGGCATCCGCGCGGTGACGATCAACTCCACCAACACCGAGTCGTGGGAGCCGATGCACGACGCGATCCGGGCCGGCGAGGTCGACGTCCTGCTGGTGAGTCCCGAGCGGCTCAACAACCCCGGGTTCCGCGACGAGGTGCTTCCCCGGCTGGCCGCCACCTGCGGGCTCCTGGTCGTCGACGAGGCGCACTGCATCTCCGACTGGGGCCACGACTTCCGGCCCGACTACCGCCGGATCCGCACCCTGCTGGCCGACCTGCCCGACGGCATCCCCGTGCTCGCGACGACCGCCACCGCCAACGCGCGGGTCACCGACGACGTCGCCGAGCAGCTCGGCTCCGATGTGCTGGTGCTGCGGGGCAGCCTCGACCGCGAGTCCCTGCGGCTCGGGGTGGTCCGGCTCAAGACCGCCGAGCAGCGGCTGGCCTGGCTGGCCGACCACCTCGCCGAGCAGCCGGGCGTCGGCATCGTCTACTGCCTCACCGTGGCGGCCACCCAGGAGATCGCCGACTACCTCCGCTCGCGCGGCCACAACGTCGCGGCCTACTCCGGCCAGACCGAGACCACCGAGCGGCAGCGTCCTCGAGGAGGACCTCGCGGCCGGCCGGGTCAAGGCGCTGATCGCCACCAGCGCGCTCGGCATGGGCTTCGACTCGACCCTCGGCTTCGTGGTCAACATGGGGGCCCCGCAGTCGCCGGTCGCCTACTACCAGCAGGTCGGCCGCGCCGGCCGCGGCACCGACGAGGCCACCGTGGTGCTGCTGCCGGCCATCGAGGACCGCGACATCTGGGCCTACTTCGCCTCTCTGGCGTTCCCGCGCGAGGAGCTGGTGCGGCAGACGCTCGAGACGCTGGCGACCGAGGGCAAGCTGGCGACGCCCGCGCTCGAGACGCGGGTCGAGCTCAGCCGCAACCGCCTCGAGACGATGCTCAAGGTGCTCGACGTCGACGGCGCAGTGCGCCGCGTGCGCGGCGGCTGGGAGTCCACCGGCCAGCCCTGGTCCTACGACGCCGAGCGCTACGCGCGGGTCCGCGAGGCGCGGGAGCGCGAGCAGCACGCGATGCTCGACTACCTCGACACCGACGGCTGCCGGATGCGCTTCCTGCGCGAGCAGCTCGACGACCCCGAGGCGGCCGACTGCGGTCGCTGCGACAACTGCGGCGGCCTGAGCCTCGACGCGACCGTGTCGAGCGCGGCGGTCGAGGAGGCCGGCACCCGGCTGGCCCGGCCCGGCGTGCCGATCGAGCCGCGCAAGATGTGGCCGACCGCGCTGGCCACGATGGGCATCGACCTCAAGGGCAAGATCGCCCAGCCCGCCGAGGAGGGCCGCGCCGTCGCGCGGCTGACCGACCTCGGCCACGGGCAGGCGCTGCGGGCGCTGTTCCGGCCCGACACCCCCGACGGCGAGGTCCCGGTGCCGCTGGTCCGGGCCGTGCTCGCGATGCTCGACGACTGGCGCCCCGAGGTCGACGCGATCGTGGTCGTGGAGTCGACGACCCGGCCGGCCCTCACCGACAGCCTGGCCAGCGGGCTTTCGCGGCGGCTCCAGGTGCCGGTGATCGGCAGCTGGGCGATCGTCGACCCCGACGTCGCGCCGGGCCGGGGGGCGGTCAACTCCGCCCAGCGCGTGGCCGCCGTCGGACGCCGCTCGTCGCTCCAGGCCGACATCCCCGACGGCGCGCGGGTCCTCCTCGTCGACGACCAGGTGGTCACCGGGTGGACCCTGACGCTGGCTGCGAGGGCGATCCGCGCCGCCGGCGCGTCCGCGGTGCTGCCGCTCACGTTGGCCGTCCAGAGCTGACGATTGAGACCCGCCGTACGCTCGAGGGCATGGCGACAGTGGCGGTCCTCGGGACCGGGAAGATGGGCGCCGGCATGGCGCGACAGCTCGTCCAGCACGGCCACGACCGTGACCGTCTGGAACCGCGACCGCGACCGGGCCGCACCGCTGGCCGACGACGGGGCGACGGTGGCCGACGAGCCCGCGGAGGCCGTGCGTGGAGCCGAGGTCGTGGTGGTCGTGCTCTTCGACGCCGACTCGGTCATCGAGGTGCTCCGCGCCGCCGGGCCCGGCATGACCGAGCAGACGGTCGTCGTCCAGACCTCGACCGTCGGGCTCGACATCGACAAGGTCGCCGCGGAGGCGGGTCGCCTCGGCGTCCTGCTGCTCGACGCGCCCGTGCTCGGCACCCGCCAGCCGGCCGAGCTGGGCACCCTCACCGTGCTCGCCTCGGGCGACCCCGGGCCGCGCGCGATCGCGGACCCGGTGCTCGACGCGATCGGGGCCCGCACGATCTGGGCCGGCGACGAGGTCGGTCTCGCCAGCCGCCTCAAGCTCGTCTGCAACGCCTTCACCGGCGCCCAGACCGCGGCGATCGCGCAGTCGATCGCCCTGGCCGAGGGGCTCGGGCTCGACCCCCAGCTGTTCCTCGAGGCCATCTCGGGTGGTGCGTCCGACTCGGGGCTGGCCCGCGCCAAGGGCGCGATGATGGTCGACGGCACCTACCCGGCGGCGTTCGACATCCAGGGGCTGCGCAAGGACCTCGCGCTGATCCTCGCCGCGGCCGAGGACGCCGGCATCGCGACCGAGCTCGCCCGCGCGGTGCTCACCATCGCCGAGCGCGCCGAGGAGCGGGGCCACGGCGGCGATGACATGGCCGCGGTGCGGACGGCCTTCTAACGAAGCTGCTGCCCGCGCTCGTATGCCGCGCGGTGCAGCTCGCGCAGCTCGTCCTCGAGCTCGGGCGCCGGGCCGTCGACCGGCACGTGCGGCGCGATCGCGTTGATCGGGAGGACGCTCACGACCGGCTCGCAGTCGCCCCACTCCTGGCGCCACGCGCGCAGCTGCGCCGACGAGACGGCGTAGACGATCCGGCCCAGCCCCATCCAGCCGTGCGCCGCCGAGCACATCGGGCAGTGCTCCCCGGAGGTGTAGACCGTGCACGTCGCGCGGACCTCGGGGGTGAGCGAGGCCGACCACTGCGACACCGCGAGCTCGGGGTGCTGGGTCTCGTCGCCGGCGCCGTCGTGGTTGCGCCCCGTCCACAGCACGGTGCCGTCGGCGTTGACCAGCACCGTGCCGAACGGCCCGTCGCCGGCCTCGAACGCCTCCCGCGCCAACGCGACGCACGCCCGCAGATGAGCCAGGTCCCGCTCGGAGATCGCCATCCCCTCAGCCTGCCACGGCGGCGCTGATAGCATCGGTGCTATGGCGACGCACGGCAACGACCTGGTCCGCGAGGCCCGGAAGCGCGCCCGGCTGACCCAGCGCGAGCTGGCTGGGCGGGCCGGCACGACGCAGAGCGCGATCGCGCGGCTCGAGTCGGGACGCACGCGGCCCGCGTTCGACGACGTGCTGCGGCTGGTGCGGCTGTGTGGTTTCGACCTCGACGTGATGCTGGTGGAGCGGGACTCGGCGGACTGGATGCAGGCGCAGGCGCTCTTGAAGCTGCCTGTCGGCGAGCGAGCTCGAGCAGTCGGTCAGGTTCGCGCGTCGAGTCCAGCGACTCCGGGAGGCAGGGCAGCGAAGTGCCTGAGTTCGATCCGGAGCGGATCCTCGAGGTGCTTGCCAGCCACGACGTCGTCTTTGTGCTGATCGGCGGACTCGCCGCGGCCACGCACGGATCGCCGTTCCTGACGCAGGACGTCGACATCACCCCCGACGCGCATCTCGCCAACATGGACCGTCTCTCGAGGGCGCTGACCGAACTTGGTGCTCGGATTCGTGCCGAGGGTGTCGATGGCGGTCTGCCGTTCGACCATGACGGTGAGTCACTGACTGCCGTTGGGGTGTGGAACTTGACGACCCAGTTCGGCGACCTCGACATCTCTCTGATCCCCACCGGCACCGAGGGCTATCCAGACCTCTTTCGCGGAGCCACGACCGTGACGACCGCCGGCGTCAGAGTCAGCGTCGCGTCGCTCGAGGACATCATCCGAAGCAAGCAGGCCGCCAACCGACCCAAGGACCAGCGGGTGTTGCCGACCCTGCGCGAGCTCCTGGCCAACCGCGACCTCGACACGAAATAGAACACGTTCTAGTCTCCGTGCATGGCCAGCCCGCTCCGCGTCATCCAGTGGACCACCGGCAACATCGGGCGCCGGTCGCTGCACGCGATCATCGGCCGCGACGACCTGGAGCTCGTCGGCGTCTACGCGCACGGCGCGGACAAGGTCGGCCAGCGACGCCGCCGAGCTGTGCGGCTGGCCCGAGCCGACCGGCGTGCTGGCCACGGACGACGTCGACGCGCTGCTCGCCGCTCGAGCCGGACGCCTGCTGCTACAACCCGCTGTGGCCGAGCATCGACGAGCTGGTGCGCGCTGCTCGAGGCCGGCGTCAACGTCTGCACCAGCGCCGCCTGGATCACCGGCGGCAAGCAGAGCGAGGCCGACCGGGCGCGGATCCTCGCAGGCCTGCGAGCGGGGCGGTCGACGATCTTCGGCTGCGGCGCCCACCCGGGCATGACCAACCTGGTCGCGCATGGTGCTCAGCGGCTCCTGCGAGCGGGTCGACGAGGTCGGGATCACCGAGTCGGTCGACTGCTCGACCTACGAGTCGGCCGAGACGCAGACCGCGATGGGCTTCTCGCAGCCGCCGGACACGCCTGGGCTGGCCGAGCGCGTACGCCGCGAGAGCGAGGTCTTCGCCGAGTCGGCCGCGATGATGGCCGACGCGATCGGCGTCACCCTCGACCGGCTGACCTTCGACGTCGAGTTCACCGCCGCCACCGGCGACACCGACCTGGGCTTCATGACAGATCCCGGCGGGCACGGTCGGCGGCGTGATGGGCTACCACCGCGGCTGGGTCGGTGAACGCAACGTCGTCAGCGTCGGCTTCAACTGGGTGATGGGCGAGCACGTCGTGCCGCCGAAGCCACTGGCCCACGGCCACGTGATCCAGGTCTTCGGGCTGCCCAACATGCGCACCGTGCTGCACTGCCTGCCGCCGGCGGACTGGACCGAGCCGGGCTTCATGGGGCTCGGGATGATCTACACCGCGATGCCGGTCACCAACGCCGTGCCGTACGTCGTCGCCGCGCCGCCCGGCATCGTCACCCTGGCCGACCTCCCGCCGGTCACCGGGCGGATCCGCGGCTGACCCGTCCGGGCCATGGCGTCCCGGTCGCCGGCTTCCCTACTCTCGCTCGATGCGGATCCTGATCGTCAGCCTGCTGGCCGGCTTCCTGCTCGTCGTGCCCGGTGGCGGGGTCGCCCACGCGAAGACCTGCCCGGCTCCGGCGTACCCGTCGGCCAACGGTCGCTACACCAGCGACATCAAGGCCAGGCACCTCGGCTGTGCCGATGCCTACAAGCTGCTGACCAAGCAGTACGCGTGCCGCGTCAAGAACGGCCCCGAGGGGCGATGCGTGAAGCTCGTCATGCACTTCGCGTGCCGCGAGGATCGCTACAGCGACTTCTACTCGTCCGACGTTCGTCTCCGGCGTCAGCAGTGCTCCAACAACCGCAAGAAGGTGAGCTCGGTAGCCCACGAGCCAGAGTCAAGACCGCTCGCTCCTAGGCGAGTCTGGGCTCCTGCGATCGCCGCGACGAGCCTGCGGGTCGTCGGGCTCGACGCTGGGGCTGAACCGCGCGACCACGGTGCCGTCGGCGTCGACGAGGAACTTCTCGAAGTTCCAGGTCGACGTCGCCGGCCTCGCCCTTCTCGTTCGGGCTGCTCGACCAGCGCGCGGTAGATCTCGTGGCGGTCGTCGCCGTTGACCTCGACCTTCTCGGTCATCGGGAAGGTCACGCCGTACGTCGCGGAGCAGAACTCCGCGATCTCCTCGGCGCTCCCGGGCTCCTGGCCGCAGAACTGGTTGCACGGGAGCCCGACGACGGTGAACGCCTCGGTCGGCGTAGGCTCTCCTGGAGCTGCTCGAGCCCGGCGTACTGCGGGGTCAGTCCGCACCTGCTCGCCACGTTGACCAGGAGCGCGGGCCGGCCGCCGGTGATCTCGCCGAGGGTCGTGGGCGGTGCCGTCGAGGCGGGCGATCGTGGCGTCGAGGATGCTCATGTCCTCCATCGTAGGCAGTCGCTCCGTTGTCGTGTCGGCGCCCGGCTAGCGTCGAGGCGTGAGCTTCGTCCCCGTCACCGGCACCGCGACGTTCCGCGCCGCGGCAGCCGCCGCGCGAGGGCGTCGTGGAGTTCACCGACGAGCGGCGCACGGTCGCGCTGCCGATCCGCGCCGCGCTGCCGGTGCTGACCAAGGCGCACAGCCGCGACGACCTGCACCCCAGCGTCGGGCTGCTGTCCGGCGCGGCGCTGCTCGGGATGCGGCTGGTCGCGGCCGGCCAGATCGAGCCCGCACGGGAGCGAGCCGAGCTGGCGGATGGCGCCGCTCGACGGCCGACGACGAGGACCGTGTCGCTCCGCCTGGCCTCGGCGCGGGCCCACGACGGGCTCGACGGCCGAGGCGGCCGAAGACGTCGTCCGCGCCATGCTCGACGCCGTCGCCGACGCGATGCCGCGCGCGGCGCCGACCGGCCGCGGCCAGCGGCCCGCCGGCCGCCCGGCCGCGACGTTCGAGCAGCGGCTGCGCGAGCGGCTCAGCGCGCTACGCCGAGCCGACGGCCGAGCTGCCCCAGCTGGTCCGGATCTCGCTGCGGGTCGAGGCCGACGAGGAGGAGCTGGTCGCCGGGCGCGGTCCGGCTGGTGCTCCAGGTCCACGACGAGCAGAACCCGCTGCACCTCTGCGACGCCGCGGTGCTGTGGACCGGCGACCAGCGGCGAGCACGGCTTCGGCGACCGGGCGCGCACCCACGCCGCGATCGCGCTGCGCGGCGCCGCCGAGGCGTGGCCGGTGCTCGACCGGCTGCTCGAGCTGCGGGTGCCCGACCAGATCACCCTCGACGGCGACGAGCTGGTGAGCCTGCTCGACGACGGCGTCGCGGCGCTGGCGCGCGCGAGGCGTCGACGTGCTCTGGCCGCGCAGCCTGGGCCGCGACCTGACCGCCACGACGGTGCTCGACCGGTCCCGCGCCGAGGTCGCGGCGCGAGGCCCAGCTCCGCGACGGGCGTGTTCGGCGAGGACGAGCTCTTCAGCTTCCGCTGGCAGCTCGCGGTGCACGGCGACCCGCTCACCGAGGAGGAGATGGAGCAGCTGGCGACGCGGCGCCGCTCCGCTGCTGCGGCTGCGCGGCAACTGGACCGTCGTCGACCCGGCGATCGCCCGCAAGGCGCGCAAGCGGCGTGGTCCGCACGGCGACGCCGGCCGAGGCGATCGCGGCGGCACTGACCGGCACGGTCCAGCTCGGCACCGCCGACGAGCCGGTCGAGGAGCAGGTCATCGTCGGCGCCTCGCTGCTGAAGGTCCGCGAGCGGCTGCTCAACGCGGCCGAGCAGGAGCCGGTCGAGGTGCCGGCCGCGCGTTGACCGGCACCCTGCGCGACTACCAGCGGCAGGGGCTGACCTGGCTGGCCGAGCTCACCTCCCACGGCCTCGGCGCCTGCCTGGCCGACGACATGGGGCTGGGCAAGACGATCACGCTGATCGCGCTGCACCTGCACCGCGTCGAGCGCGGGCCACGCCGGCCCGACGCTCGTGGTCTGCCCGGCCAGCCTGCTCGGCAACTGGGAGCAGGAGCTCGCCCGGTTCGCACCCGGCGTCGCCGGTCCGCCGCTTCCACGGCGGCCAGCGATCGCTGGTCGGGCATGACCGAGGGGTTCGTGCTCACGACCTACGGCACGATGCGGGTCAGCCACGAGGAGCTCGCCGAGGTCGGGCTGGGACCTCGTCGTCGCCGACGAGGCGCAGCACGTCAAGAACGCCCGCTCCTCGACCGCCAAGGCGCTGCGCAAGATCCCGAGCACGGTCCGGGTCGCGCTCACCGGCACCCCGATGGAGAACAACCTCACCGAGCTCTGGGCGATCCTCGACTGGGTGATCCCGGGACTGCTCGGCAGCCGCCAGGCCTTCCGCCGGGTCTGGGCCTCGCCGATCGAGGCCGGCGTCCACGAGGCCAAGACCCGGCAGTTCGCCGACCTGATCGGCCCGTTCCTGCTGCGCCGCCGCAAGTCCGACCCGGGCATCGCGCCCGAGCTGCCCGCCAAGACCGAGACCGACCACCCGCTGCACCTGACCCGCGAGCAGGTGGTGCTCTACGAGTCGTTCGTCCGCGACACGATGGCCCGCATCGAGCGGGCCGGCCCCGACGACCAGGTGACCCGGCGCGGTCTGGTGCTCGCGCTGCTCACCGGCCTCAAGCAGATCTGCAACCACCCGGCGCACTTCCTCAAGGAGTCCGGGGTCGTCCGGCTCAGCCGGGCGCTCGCAGAAGCTCGACCTGGTCGACGAGCTGCTCGGCACCGTGCTCGCCGAGGACGGCGCCGCGCTGGTCTTCACCCAGTACGTCGCCATGGCGCCGGCTGCTCGAGGCCCACCTGGCCAAGGCCGGGATCCCGCACCTGTTCCTGCACGGCGGCACCCCCGTGCGCGAGCGGGAGGCGATGGTCGCGCGGTTCCAGGACCGGCGAGGACGCCCGTCTTCCTGCTGTCGCTCAAGGCCGGCGGCACCGGCCTCAACCTCACCCGCGCCGACCACGTCATCCACTTCGACCGCTGGTGGAACCCCGCCGTCGAGGAGCAGGCCACCGACCGCGCCTACCGGATCGGCCAGACCCGGCCGGTCCAGGTGCACCGGCTGATCACCCAGGGCACGATCGAGGAGCGGGTCGCCCAGCTGCTGCAGCGCAAGCGCGCGCTCGCCGACGCGGTGCTCGGTGGCGGGGAGGCGGCGCTGACCGAGCTCGACGACGACGAGCTGCGCGACCTGGTCACCCTCGCGGACGCCCCGTGCGGACGACGTGACCACCGTCGTCCACCCGCGCACGCCGGCCCGCCGCGGCGCCGCCCGGGCCACCCGCTGGTGGGCCAAGGCCTGGGTGCGCGCGGTCGAGGAGGCGTCGTACTCCTCGGCCGACCTGGCCGCCGCGCGCGCCGATCTCGCGCTCGGGCCGGATCGGCCAGATCAGCGTCGAGCCCGGACGGTTCGTGGCTGCGGTCGAGGACGAGCGCGGGCTCTGGGCGGTCCTCGGCACGGTGCCGGTGCTCGACCGGCGCGCCGCCGACGCCCTGGTGGAGACGGTGGCCGCCGAGGCCGGGCGGGTCGCGGCGCTGCTGGCCGGCGACCTGCCGCACACCCTGGTCGAGCACGCCGAGGAGGCCGGCGTCGAGCTGCTGCCCTACGGCGGCGAGCTCGGCTCCACATGCACCTGCCAGGCGTGGACCGACCCGTGCCCCCACGCGCTGGCGGTGATGTACCAGCTCGCGTGGCTGGTCGACGCCGACCCGTTCGTGCTGCTGCACCTGCGCGGCCTGGCCCGCGACGACCTGCTGGCCCGGCTCCACGAGCGCACTGAGCCTGCTCGCCGGCGGACGCGAGGACTCCGACGTCGACATCGCCGTCGACGCGGCGCTGCGGGCCGCCGCGGTGCTGGCCGAGCTCGAGGCTCAGTAGTCGTAGTTGCGGCAGAGCCGGTCGGTGAGGATGCCCCAGGTGGTCGCGTCCACGACTCCGCGGTTCGGTGACCTTGCCCGGGCGCGTTGTCCTGGAACGCCGTCACCCGGGCCTGCGTGAAGGCGTCGTAGTCGCCCGGTGATCGCGCTGCGCGGGAACTTGTCGGGGTCGTCGTCGTTGAACATCGCCTGGAGCCCGCGGATCCAGAGGCTCGGCCGTCGCGTCGACGGCCATCCCGGGGTAGAGCCGCGACGGCGTCGCTGCCCGGGATCTCGCACGGGCACTTGACCAGCTGGGTGTTGCCCTCGCGCAGCCGGGCCACGAAGGAGCCGGGCTCGTCGCCGGCCATCCGGACCTCGCAGGGCTCGCGCGGCTGTCGTAGGGGCCCGCGTAGACGACGTACCTCGGCGCGGGCTTGCCCTCGGGGCCGAGCAGGGTCTCGCAGGAGTCGGCACTGCGCAGGTAGTGCAGGCCGTCCGTGTCGCTGTTGGCGACCGCGCTGCTCAGGGGCGGCACGCTGTCGCCGTAGCCGACGACCAGGAGCGACTGCCGGAGCAGTCCAGGTTGGCGAGCGGGATGCTGAGGTGCAGCGGGTCGCTGACCGCCCTCGGTGCCCGGCTCCTCGTCCGCGGGGCACGACGAGGGCGGTCGCGACGCCGCCGCCGATCCCGAGGAGCGCGGCGACCAGGGGGGCGACCACCCGAGCGCGCATCCCAGGAGACATCCCAGCTGCGGCGCCGGCCATGCTGGTGAGCAGCTCGCGCATCCGCGCGTCGGGGAGCAGCGCGCTGTGCGGGGTGGAGTTGATCAGCCCGAACGCCGCGTGCGCCATCGCCCGGGCGCTGTCGGGGGGAGTGCCGGCGTGCACCTCGCGGAGCCGGCCGGCCCAGAGGTCGACGTACTCCCGCTGGAGGCGTGCGGACCCGCTCTCGGGCGTCGTCGGGCAGCGACTCCCAGTCGCGGTCCTGGACGACGATCAGCGGCCGGTCCCGCAGCGCGAAGTCGACGTGCCACTCGACCAGGGCGACCAGGGCCGCTCGGGCGTCGGGCGCGGCGTCGGACCGCTCGCGTCCGACCGCGAGCAGCCGCTCGCTGATCGAGACGAGCATCTCGGCGAGCACCGCGTCCTTGGACGCGAAGTGCTTGTAGAGCGCCGGGCCGGAGATCCCGCACGCCGCGCCGATGTCGGCGACGCTGACGCCGTGGAAGCCGCGGGCCGCGAACAGCTCCGCCGCGGTCGCGAGGATCTCGTCGCGCGCGGGCCATGGCCGACGAGGTTAGCGGTCGCTAACCGCTCCGCCGCCCACTTGTAACTAACCGTCCGCACATCTGGCATGCGGTTACAACCGCATGCCAGATGTGCGGACGGTTAGTTACAAGTGCCGGCCGGGGCTCAGGAAGACGGGCCCTCGGCCGCGGCGACCTGGGCGCGGACGTCGTCCATGTCGAGCCCCTTGACGGCGGTGATCAGCTGCTCGAGCGCGGGCGCGGGCAGGGCGCCGGCCTGGCGGAAGACCATGATCCCGTCGCGGAAGGCCATCAGCGTCGGGATCGCGGTCACCTCCGCGGCCTGGGCCAGGCCCTGCTCGGCCTCGGTGTCGATGCTGCCGAACACGATGTCGTCGTGCTGCTCGGAGGCCGCCTCGTAGACCGGGGCGAACTGCCGGCACGGACCGCACCACGACGCCCAGAAGTCCACCAGGACGATGTCGCTGGTGGTGACGGTCTGCTCGAAGGACTCGGCGGTCAGCGGCTACTGCACTCATGAGGACGACAACGCCAGCGGCCGTCGGAGTTGTTCCGCCCGCCGCTGGTCCCCGAGGTTAATGATCGCTAACCTAGCCGGGTGGCAGAGGAGATGCGGGAGCTCGTCGCCGACCTGCGCGAGCGGCTGGCCGTCGCGCGCCAGGGCGGCTCGGAGTCGGCGCGCGAGAAGCACACCGCGCCGCGGCAAGCTGCTGGTGCGCGACCGGGTGGACCGGCTGCTCGACCCCGGCAGCCCGTTCCTCGAGCTGAGCCCGCTCGCCGCGACCGGGATGTACGGCGCCAAAGAAGGTCAGGACAGCGTGCCGAGCGCCGGCATCGTCACCGGCATCGGCCGGGTCAGCGGCAGGGAGACGGTGGTCGTCGCCAACGACGCCACCGTCAAGGGCGGCACCTACTACCCGATCACGGTGAAGAAGCACCTGCGCGCGCAGGCCGTCGCCGCCGACAACCGGCTGCCCTGCGTCTACCTCGTCGACTCCGGCGGCGCGTTCCTGCCGATGCAGGACGACGTCTTCCCCGACAAGGAGCACTTCGGCCGGATCTTCTTCAACCAGGCCAACCTCTCGGCGCGCGGCATCCCGCAGATCGCCAGCGTGATGGGCTCGTGCACGGCCGGCGGCGCCTACGTGCCGGCGATGTCCGACGAGACGCGTCATCGTCCGCAACCAGGGCACGATCTTCCTCGGCGGCCCGCCGCTGGTGAAGGCGGCGACCGGTGAGGTCGTGACCGCCGAGGAGCTCGGCGGCGGCGACGTGCACGCCCGCACCAGTCCGGCGTGGTCGACCACCTGGCCGACGACGACGCCCACGCGCTCGACGATCGTCCGCTCGATCATCGCGACCCTGCCCGAGCCGAGCCGCCCGAGCCTCGGGCGGCGCACCCGGTCGAGGAGCCGCACGAGGACCCGCTCGGCCTCTACGACGTGGTGCCGACCGACACCCGGACGCCGTACGACGTCCGCGAGGTGATCCGCCGTGTCGTCGACGGCAGCCGGTTCCACGAGTTCAAGCGGCTGTACGCCGAGACGCTGGTCTGCGGCTTCGCCCGGATCTGGGGCCACGAGGTCGGCATCGTCGCCAACAACGGGATCCTGTTCAGCGAGTCGGCGCTCAAGGGCGCGCACTTCATCGAGCTGTGCAACCAGCGCCGGATCCCGCTGGTCTTCCTGCAGAACATCTCCGGCTTCATGGTCGGCAAGGAGTACGAGAACAAGGGCATCGCCCGCGACGGCGCCAAGCTGGTCACCGCGGTCGCCTGCTCGCGTCGTCCCGAAGTTCACCGTCGTCATCGGCGGCTCGTTCGGCGCCGGCAACTACGGCATGTGCGGCCGCGCCTACGACCCGCGCTTCCTCTGGATGTGGCCCAACGCCCGGATCTCGGTGATGGGCGGCGAGCAGGCGGCCGCCGTGCTGGCCGAGGTGCGCCGGCCCGACGACCCGGAGCCCGTCGAGCGAGTTCAAGGCGCGCATCCGCGGGCAGTACGACGCCCAGGGCTCGCCCTACTACTCCACCGCCCGGCTCTGGGACGACGGCGTCATCGACCCCGTCGACACCCGGCGCGTCCTCGGCATGGGGCTGGCCGCGGCCGCCCACGCCCCGATCCCGGCGCCGTCCTACGGCGTCTTCCGGATGTGGAAGCGAGCCTGATGTTCGACCAAGTCCTCATCGCCAACCGCGGCGAGATCGCGCTGCGGCGTGATCCGCACGTGCGACCGGCTCGGGATCGCCACCGTGGCCGTGCACACCGACGTCGAGCACGCGGCGACTGCACGTGCGAGCGGCCGGCGAGGCGGTCCGGGTCGCGAGCTACCTCGACATCGATGCGGTCGTCGCGGCCGCACGCGACACGGGTGCGCAGGCGGTGCACCCGGGCTACGGCTTCCTCTCCGAGCGCGCGGCGTTCGCCGAGGCGCTGGAGGCGGCCGGCATCGCGCTGGTCGGCCCGCCCGCCAGAGGTGATGGAGGCGATGGGCCGCAAGGACCCGCCCGTGAGATCGCGGTCGCGGCCGGGGTGCCCGTCGTGCCGCGCGGTGAGGATGCGGCGACTGGATCCCCGGTCCTGGTCAAGGCGGCCGCCGGCGGCGGCGGCAAGGGGATGCGCGTCGTCCGGTCGGCAGGACGAGCTCGACGAGGCGCTCGCGTCGGCCAAGCGCGAGGCGGCCGTCGGCGTTCGGCGACGACACGATGCTGATCGAGAAGTACGTCGAGCACGGCCGGCACATCGAGGTCCAGGTCATCGCCGACCCCACGGCACCGTGCAGCACCTCTTCGAGCGGGACTGCTCGACGCAGCGCCGGCACCAGAAGGTGCTGGAGGAGGCGCCCGCGCCGACCATCGACGAGGCCACCCGCGAGCCGCGTCACGAGCGCGGCCGTCGAGCTGGCCGCGCCACGTCGGCTACACCAACGCCGGCACCGTGGAGTTCCTGCTCGACGCGGACACCGGCGAGGTCTACTTCCTCGAGATGAACACCCGGCTCCAGGTCGAGCACCCGGTCACCGAGCTGGTCTGTGGCGGGATCGACCTCGTCGAGCACCAGCTGCGCGTGGCCGCCGGCGAGCCGCTGTCGATCAGGACGACGTCGACGCTGACCGGGCACGCCATCGAGGCGCGGGTCTACGCCGAGGACTCGTTCGGCGGCTTCCTGCCGCAGGCCGGGCACGGCGACGTACGTGCAGTGGCCCGGAGCGGCGATCCGGGTCGACCAGGCCCTCGAGAGCGGCCAGGTCGTCTCCACGGCGTACGACCCGATGCTCGGCAAGGTGATCGCGCACGGCGCCACCCGCGAGGAGGCCCGGCTGGCGCTGGTCGCCGCGCTCGACGACACCGCGATCCTCGGGCTCACCACCAACGCCGGCTTCCTGCGCGCGCTGGTCGCCAGCGACGAGTTCCGCGACGCGACCATCGACACCGCGTGGCTCGACCACCACGACGTCGCGCCGCCCGACCCGGCGCCCGCCCGCGAGCTCGCGGCCTGGGAGGTCTTCCTGCGCGACCGCGAGGACACCGGGCCGTTCGCGTCGGACGGGTTCCGGCTGGGCAGCCGACCCGGCGCCGGTGGTCGTCGAGCTCGACGAGCCGGTCACCCTGGGCGTCCGGCCCGCCGGCGCGACCGGTGGCCGCCGTCCGCCACGACCGCGTCGAGGTGGTCCACCACGGCCAGCGGTTCGTCTTCGAGCGGCCCGACGTGATGGGCGACCACGCCGCCGCGGCCGGCGACGGCGCGCTCACCGCGCCGATGCCCGGCACCGTCCTCGACGTCCGCGTGGCCGAGGGCGACGCGGTCGAGGACGGGGCAGGTGCTCGGGCGTGCTCGAGGCGATGAAGATGGAGCTGAGCCTCAAGGCGCCGTTCGCCGGCACCGTCACGACGGTCGGCGCCGCCGCCGGGGAACAGGTCGCGCTGGGCGACATGTTGTTCGTGGTGGAGGCGAGCGATGGAGACTGCCTGACCGAAGGTCACGATCTACGAGGTCGGCCCGCGCGACGGCCTGCAGAACGAGAAGTCGATGGTGCCCGTCGACGTCAAGGAGCAGTTCGTACGCCGCCTCCTCGCGGCCGGGCTGCCGGTCGTCGAGGCGACGTCGTTCGTGCACCCGAAGTGGGTGCCGCAGCTCGCCGACGCCGAGGAGCTGATGACCAGCGGCTCGGGGCGGACGGGCAAGCGACCTGCCGGTGCTGGTCCCCAACGAGCGCGGCCTCGACCGCGCCCTCGAGCTCGGGCTGAGGCACATCGCGATCTTCGGCTCGGCCACCGAGACGTTCGCGCAGAAGAACCTCAACCGCAGCCTCGACGAGCAGTTCGCGATGTTCGAGCCGACGGTGAAGCGGGCCCGGGACGCCGGGCTCGACGTCCGCGCCTACGTCTCGATGTGCTTCGGCGACCCGTGGGAGGGCGCGGTGCCGGTCGAGCAGGTCGTGCGCGTCGGCAAGCGGCTCTTCGACCTCGGCGCCGAGCCAGCTCAGCCTCGGCGACACCATCGGGGTCGGCACCGCCGGCCAGGTGACGGCGCTGATCGACGCCTTCGTGGCCGCGGGGATGGCCAAGGACCGACCTCGCCATGCACTTCCACGACACCTACGGGCAGGCGCTGGCCAACACCTACTCGGCGCTGCAGTCCGGCATCACGACCTACGACGCCAGCGCGGGCGGCCTCGGCGGCTGCCCCTACGCCAAGAGCGCCACCGGCAACCTCGCCACCGAGGACCTGGTCTGGATGCTCACCGGGCTGGGCATCGAGCACGGCGTCGACCTCGACGCGCTCGTGGCCACCAGCGCGTGGATGGCCGGCGAGCTGGGCCGCCCGTCGCCGTCGGCCGTGGTCCGCGCGCTGTCACAATCGGAAGCGTGACTACAGCGAGCCAGCCGCGTCTACCTCCACGTGGGCGCGCCCAAGACCGGCACGACGTACCTCCAGGACCGGCTCGCGCTCAACGCCGCCTCGCTGCGCCGGCACGGCTACCGCTACCCGACCGGCCCGCACGGCGACATGTTCCTGGCCGCGCTCGGACCTGCTCGACCGGCCCTGGGGCGGGATGCGGCCGCAGGCGGAGGGCGAGTGGGAGGCGCTCGTACGCCGCGCGCGCCGGGCCCGCGGCACCGTCGTGCTGAGCCACGAGATCCTGGCCGGCGCCAAGCCCGCCGAGGCGCAGCGGGCGCTCTCCGACCTGTCGTTCGCCGAGGTGCACGTCGTCTACAGCGCCCGCGACGTGGCCCGGCAGGTCGCGGCGGAGTGGCAGGAGCAGCTCAAGCACCAGCGCAAGGTGACCTTCCGGACCTTCCTCGAGGCAGATCCGGGAGACCGACCAGCGCAAGGCCACCCGGTGGTTCTGGCGGGTGCAGGGGCTGCCCGGCGTCCTGGAGCGCTGGGGCAACGGGCTGCTCACCGCGCCAGGTGCACGTCGTCACCGTGCCCCGGCCGGGCGGACCGCCCGAGGAGCTGTGGCAGCGGTTCTGCACCGCGCTCGGCATCGACCCGGCCTGGGCGCCCGCGGAGGGCGGCCGGCGCAACCCGTCGATCGGTGCCGCCGAGAGCACGCTGCTGCGCCGGGTGAACGCGCGGCTCAAGGCAGGCGGGGCTGCCGTCCGACCAGTACCGCGCCCTGGTCCGCCAGCTCGTCGTGCACGAGACCCTGGCCGGCCCGACCGCGGCATGCGGCCGGTGACGCTGCCGCCGCGAGGCCTACGACTGGGCCGAGGAGGTCGCCCAGGGCTGGATCGACTGGGTCAAGGGCGCCGGCGTCGACGTCGTCGGCGACCTCGAGGAGCTGCGCCCGGTCCGGCCCGCCGGCCGGCACCGAGTGGCAGGACCCGGACCGGCCGCGGGCCCGCGACGTCACCGCCGCGGCCGATCGACGCGATCGTCGCCCTGACGCTCGAGGCCGCCCGCCGGCCCGATCCCGACGACACCCTCGAGCTCGCGCGCCGCGAAGCTCGCCCGCTACCTGCGCCGATGAGCCCCTCGGCCACGAGCTCCGTGACACCGGTCGGGCCCGCGCCTGGGCCTGGGTCGCGCACCTGCGCGCGGGCGGTACGACGCCGTGGCGGTCCTGGTACCGCGGCCGACGCGCGCCGGACCGGGGGCGGTTCCTGCCCGGCGCCCAGCAGCTCGAGCTGCTGCGCCGGCTGAACCTGGCCGGCCGCCCGTCGCCGGCGCTGGTCGAGCGGGTGCTGGCCGCCTCGGCGCCCGGCCGCGGCCGGCCCGACCTCGAGCTGGTGGGCGTCGACGAGGCGCGCCGGTTCGGCCCGCCGGCGGTCGACCCCGCCGAGCTGCCCGACGACGAGCTGCTGCGGGTCGCCACGGGGCTGCTCCCGGCCGAGGACCGTCAGCGCAATCGCGCGGACTGGTCGATCGGGATCGACCGAATCAGCGCAATTGCGCCGAACGCACGCACGGGATTCCGGACCCGCTACGAGCTGGCCGGGCGACCCGTGGCTGGCGGCGTCCTGCACCGCCCAGCTGGTGGCCGACGGCCGCCCGCCCGGCGGCGGCGGCCGGTCGGTGCACGTGCTCGGCGCCGCCCTGCCCACGATGCTCGCGCACACCTGGATGACCGGATGCGTTCGGCACCGGCGCCCCGAGCTGGCCGGACTTCCTGGCCCGGCTGCGCGCCCGGCGCCGGCTGCCGCGCCGGGTCGACCTGCCCGGGGTCGTCGAGCGGTTCCGCGCCCGGCCGCACACCGGCCGGGTCGGCGTGGTGCTCGACCTCGATGCGCTGCCCGCGACTGGTCGGCGTACGCCGGCTGGAGGCGGCGCCCGACCTGCCCGCGCACGCCACCGAGCTGGCCCGCCAGGTCGGGGCCGCGCTGAGCCTGCACGTGCTCCCGGCCGAGCAGGCCGCGCTGCTGTCGGCTCGGTGCTGCGGCCACGGCTGGCCGGCGTCGCCGGTGCCCTGCCCGGCGTGCCCCCGGAGCACCGCGACTGGGTCGAGGACGCCGCCTTCGGCCTGCGCCAGCGGCTGCTGCGCGCTCGTTACCCTGTGGTGGGGGATCCGGACGTGCTGCCTGCCCCGCTGGTCGGAGCCCCGAGTTCGGTCCTCGACCCGGCTCGAGCTGCTGCTGGAGGAGGTCTCGCGATCTCGCAGCTGCTGCTGCCCGCCGCGAGGAGACCATGAGCCGGAAGGTCCTCCTCCACGTCGGCACGCCGAAGACCGGCACGTCCTACCTCCAGGACGTGCTGTTCCGCAACCGCGAGGTCCTGGCGGCCGCCGGCATCACCTACCCGGCCAGCCGCCCCGACAGCCACTTCCTGGCCGCGCTCGACCTGATGCAGCTGCCGTGGGGCGGGCTGCAGTCCGAGGCGATCGGCGCCTGGGACGACCTGGCCGGGCAGGTGCGGGACCCGCGCGACGGGCACGGCGATCATCAGCCACGAGATCCTCGCGACCGCGTCGCGCGCCCAGATCGGGCGGGCGCTCGAGTCGCTGGGCCACGGCGCCGGGCACCGAGATCCACCTCGTGCTGAGCGTGCGCGACCTGGTCCGCCAGATCCCGGCGGAGTGGCAGGAGAACGTCAAGCACCGCGCCCAGCTGAGCTACGGCGCCTTCCTCGACCAGATCCGCGACCCGGAGCGCGCCACCCGGATCGGGGCGTGGTTCTGGGGCGTCCAGGAGATCCCCGACATCCTCGACCGCTGGGGCCAGGAGCTGCCGCCCGAGCAGGTCCACCTGGTCACCGTGCCGCCGCCCGGCGGCGCGCCCGAGCTGCTGTGGAAGCGGTTCAGCCAGGCGTTCGGGCTCGACGGCATCGACCTCGACCTGCGAGGGGGAGCGGCACAACCCGTCGCTCGGCGCACCGGAGACGACGCTGCTGCGCCGGATCAACCGCAAGGCGAACGCCGAGCTGGCCCCGGCCGACTACCGGCCGCTGGTCCGCGAGCTGCTGGCGCACCAGACCCTGTCGCGACGCACCGGCTCGCCGCGGCTCGCGCTGCCGCCGCGACCTGCACCCGTGGGTCCAGGAGCTGTCGGCGTCGTGGATCGCCGAGATCGAGGCCCGGGGCTACGACGTGATCGGCGACCTCGGCGACCTCGTGGGGGCGCCGCCCGTGACCGAGTACGCCGACCCGGACCGGCCCCGCGAGCGGCAGGTCGCCGCCGCCGGCGTCGACGCGATCACCGCGCTGCTGCTCGACAACGCCCGGCTGCGGCGCGAGGACGAGCGGCTGCACGCCGAGCTCGCCGACGTGCGGGGCGCGCTGGAGCGGGCCTACGCGACGCCGTCGTACCGGCTGCGGCACGGGATCGTCGTGCGGCTGGAGCGCAGCCGGCGTCGGCCGCGGGCTGCTCGGGGTCTACCGGCGGGCGCGGGGCAGGAGCTCGCGGTCGGCGTAGCGGCCGACCTTCCACGTGGCGTAGGCGTCGGCGCCCAGCCCGACGAAGCCGCCGGCGATCGGGATCCGGCGGCCGACCGTGATCGCGAGCCGCTTGCCGGCCACCTTGGTGACCAGCTCGGCCGCGACCTCGGCGGAGATGACGACGTCGAGGTCGGGGTCGTGCAGGGGCGCGGTGGCCAGCGCCATCGGCGGCGCGGGCAGCTTGCGCTTCTTGATCAGCGCGTTGACGACGTCCTCGCCGATCATCGTGGTGAGGATCGCGTTGCGGACCCGCGGGTCGTCGAGGTCGTAGCCGCGCAGGTGCGCGATGCCGGCGATCATCCGGCACTGGATCAGCGCCAGCCCGGTGATGTTGGTCGGGATGGCCAGCGCGATGGTGACCAGGCCGCCGAGGTTGGTGACGAAGCCCTGCGCCGCGGCGTAGCGCACGTGGTTCTCGATCACCTCGTGGACGGCCTTCTCGACGTCGCCCTTCTGCTCCCTGAGCTGGGCGTCGGCGGCCTTGCTGGCCGGCGGCAGCGGGCCGACGCCGACGATCGCGCGGTGCAGCGCCTCGCGGACGAACGACGTGGTCAGCCCGGGCGCGAGCTCGCCGATGCGGGGCGCGAGCTGCTTGCTCACCGCACCCGCCGCCTTGCTGGTCACGCTCATGGTGCTGATCCTACGGAGGGCGCGGTCGCGGCGGCGGCGCACTTGTAACTAACCGTCCGGTGCTCTGCCATGCGGTTGTAACCGCATGGCAGATGCCGCAACGGTTAGTTACAAGTGCCGCCGCGGCTAGCCTCGGGCGGGTGCCGGTCGAGCCTCCACCCTCCCCGTGGGTCTTCCCGGACCCGCGGGACGCCGAGGACGACCTGGTCGGCGTCGGGCGCCGACCTCGCGCCCGGGACCCTCCTGGCGGCGTACCGCCGCGGCATCTTCCCGATGCCCGAGCACGGCATCCGGCCGCCGATGCACTGGTTCTCGCCGGTGCGGCGCGGGATCGTGCCGCTGGACGGGCTGGTGGTCTCGCGGTCGCTGCGCCGCGCCTGCCGTGACTTCGAGATCCGGGTGGACACCGCCTTCGACGAGGTCGTGGCCCGCTGCGGCGACCCGGCCCGCGACGCCGGGTGGATCACCCGCGACATCGCGGCGGCCTACGGCGAGCTGCACCGGCTCGGCTGGGCGCACTCGGTCGAGGCGTGGCGCGACGGCGAGCTCGCCGGCGGGCTGTACGGCGTCGGGATCGGCGGCCTGTTCGCGGGGGAGTCGATGTTCCACCGGGTGCGGGACGCGTCGAAGGTCGCCCTCGTGGCCCTGGTCGCGCTGATGACCGCCGACGGCGTGGAGGGGCGGCTGCTCGACGTGCAGTGGGTGACCCCCCACCTGGCCACCCTGGGCGCGGTCGAGGTCCCGCGGCCGGCCTACCTCGAGCTGCTGGACGCGGCGCTGCCGCTGCCCGCGCCGGCGTGGCAGGGTGAGCTCCCATGAAGCTGGGACTGGTTCTGGGCGGCGTTCTCCTTGCCATGCCGGGGCTGGTCTCCTGCGGCGGCGACGACGTCTCGAGCGGTGGCAAGGGCGACGCGAAGGGCGCCCGCGAGCCGACCGCGGTGTCCGTCGAGGACTTCTGCGCCGCGGCGGAGAAGTTCGAGAACAGCTTCACCGAGGCCGACACCGTCCCAGCTGCCCGAGGGGCTCGAGGCGCTCAAGGACGCGGCCCAGGAGCTCAAGGACGTCGGCACGCCTGATGGCATCCCGGACGACGCCAGCGAGGGGCTCGGGCTGACCCTCGACAAGCTGATCGCGGTGCCCGACGACGTCACCGAGTCCGACCTCCTGCAGGTCATGGACTTCACCGAGGACGAGAAGGCCAAGTCGATGGCGTTCGAGTCCTATCTCGACGACACCTGCGACTACCGCGGCGCCAACACCGGCTGACCTGTCCGGGGGCGGCGGACCTCGGCGCCCGACCTCGGACCCGACCGCGGAGCCTCTGTGCCTGGCGTGCGAGGCTGGGGCACCGACCGAACCGTGGGGAGAACACATGAAGCTCGGACTGCTCGCAGCAACATCGTCCTCGTCGCAGGCGGAGCGGTCGGCTGCGGGGGCGACGACGGCAGCGGCGGCAAGGACGGTGGCGGCAGCGACGACTCCGCCTCGACCGAGGACTTCTGCGCGGCGTTCCAGGCCTTCTCCGACGACCTCGAGGACGTCACCGGCACCGAGGACAACCTGGGCGAGATCCTGAAGAAGGCGGCCCAGCGGATCGAGGACGTCGGCACGCCCGACGGCATCCCGGCCGACGCCAAGGAGGGGCTGCAGCTCACCCTCGACGCGATCATGGCCCTGCCCGACGACGCGTCGGTCGAGGACATGGGCGGGCTCGAGGAGGACTTCTCCGAGGAGGACCAGAAGAAGACCGACGCCTTCACCGCCTACCTCGAGAAGACCTGTCCCGAGCTCGGCGACAGCGGCGACTCCGAGACCGACTCGGGCGGTGACTCCAGCGACGCTCCCAGCTGACGACTCCTCCGGGGACGGCAGTTGAGGAGGCTCGGCCCGCTCGTCGCCGGTCTCGTCCTGGTCGCGGGCGGAGCGGTGGGCTGCGGTGACGGCGGCGGGGGCGGTGGCGGCGGCCGCCGACCCGCCCTCGACCAAGGAGTTCTGCGGCGCCCTGAAGGAGTTCCAGGACGACTTCGCCGCCGCCGACCCGACCAAGGACCTCGAGGGCTACATCAAGACGCTCAAGGACGCCGCCGCGCAGGCTCGCGGACGTCGGCACGCCGGAGGACATGCCGGCCGACGCCCAGGACGGCTTCGACATCACGGTCGAGAAGATCAACGACCTCTCCGACTCGGCGACCGTCGACGACCTCGCCGGCATCGGTGACGTGAGCGACGAGGACCAGCAGAAGCTGGACGCCCTCGACGCCTACATCGCCAGGACCTGCCCCGACCTCGACGGCGAGCCGGACAGCTCGGAGACCCCCAGCGGCTCGTAGTCGTCACGACCACGTCGCCGGCTGGCCGGTCTCGCTCACCAGGGCGCGGCCCGCCGCCTCCCACTCGAGCAGCCCGCCGTCGAGGTTGACGACGTCGCGGCCCTGCTGAGACGAGCCACATCACCGCCTGGGCCGAGCGAGCGCCCACCTTGCAGACCACGAGGGTCTGGCTCTCGGGCACCTCGTCGAGCCGACCGGTCAGCTCGGCCGAGCGGGATGTGCACGGCACCCTCGATGTGGCCGTACTGCCACTCCACGGGCTCGCGGACGTCGACGACCGCGAGCCCCTCGGGCAGCGGGTCCGGCACGCCGGAAATGGCCACGGTCGGAACGCCACTCATGTGGTCAAGTTGACCACGTGCCCCTCGACCTGGACCCGACCACCCTCGCGGTCGCCATGGTCGCTGCGTTCCTGCTCGCCGTCGTGTCCGCGGTGGCGGGCTTCGGTGGAGGCGTGGTGCTGCTGCCGGTCTTCGTCGCGCTGTTCGGGCTGCGCGAGGCCGTGCCGGTGCTCACGCTGACCCAGCTGGTGTCGAACGGCAGCCGGGTCACGCTCAACCGGCGCGAGATCGACCGCGACCTGGTCGGCTGGTTCGCGCTCGGGGCGGTGCCGTGTGCTGTGGGCGCCGGGCTGCTCTTCGTGAGCGCACCGCTCGGGCTTCCTCGAGCGGCTGCTCGGCGTGCTCCTCCTGGTCGTGGTGGTCTGGCGCCGGGTGCGCCCCCGGCCGCCGCGGCTCTCGCCCCACGCCTTCGTCGCGGTCGGCGCCGCTTCCGGCCTCGGGTCGGCGCTGGTCGGCAGCGTCGGCCCGCTCACGGCGCCGTTCTTCCTGGCCCGGGGGCTCGTCAAGGAGGCCTACATCGGCACCGAGGCCGCCTCGGCCGTGATCATGCACGCAGCCAAGCTGGTGGCCTACGGCATCGGCGCCCTGCTGTCGCTGCGCGTGGTGGTGCTCGGGCTGTTGCTGGCGCCGGCCACGATGCTCGGCACCTGGGTCGGCCGGCACGTCGTACGCCGGATCAGCGAGCGCGCCTTCGTGCTGGTGGTCGAGGTCGGCCTGCTGGTCTCGGCGGTGCTGCTGCTGGTCGGCGTCTGAGCTACTTGAGCAGCTTGCTCATCCGGCGGTCGGCGAGCGGCTTGCCGCCGGTCTGGCAGGTGGGGCAGTACTGCAGGCTCGAGTCGGCGAACGACACCTCGCGCACCGTGTCGCCGCAGACCGGGCAGGGCTTGCCGGTCCGGGCGTGCACGGCGAGGTTGGACTTCTTCTCGCTCTTGAGCTCGCTCGCGGCCAGTCCGCGGGAGCGCTCGACGGCGTCGCCGAGGGTGATCCGGATGGCGTCGTAGAGGATCACGAGGTCGGTGTCGTCGTCGCCCTCGAGCAGGCTCGACGCCGGCTTGAACGGCGACATCCGCGCGGCGTGCAGGATCTCGTCGGAGTAGGCGTTGCCGATGCCGGCGATCGTGCCCTGGTGGCGGAGCACGCCCTTGATCTGCTTGCGGCCCTCGGCCGCGAGGATCGCGCGGAACCTCTCGAGCGTGAAGTCGTCGGTGAGCGGGTCGGGGCCGAGGCTGCGCGATGCCGGGCACGTCCTGCGGGTCGCGGACGAGGTAGATCGCGAGGCTCTTCTTGGTGCCGGCCTCGGTGATGTCGAGGCCGGACTGGTCGTCGAGCACGACGCGGGCGGCGAGCGGGTTCTTGCCACCGGGGCGGGGCGGCACCGTCGGCACCTCGTCCTTCCAGCGGATCCAGCCGGCGCGCGCCAGGTGGATGACCAGGTGCAGCCCGCCGACGTCGAGGTCGAGGAACTTGCCGTGCCGGGTGACGTCGTCGACCAGCAGCCCCTCGAGCGCCCGCAGCGGCGGGTCGAAGGTCTTGAGCGCGCTGAACGCCGCGATGTGCACCGTCGCGATGGCATGGCCGTCCAGCCGGCCCTTGAGGTCGAGGGCCAGGGCTTCCACCTCGGGCAGCTCGGGCACCCCTGAAGTCTAGGTGGGCCGGATGGCGGGGGTAGTCCGTGAGCAAACGGCCCCGGGTCTGGACGACGAGGTGCCGTTGAATCACGGACTATCCCGACCCGGCCAACCGGTGACAGGTCGTGGACGACGGGGGCAAGATGGGTGGATGAGCGCCGCCCGGCCGCTTCCGACGGTGGGGTCGATCTTCCTCGACGCCCGCGGGAGCGAGCGTGCGCTCCGGGTCTCCTGGCACTCCGAGGCCGACCTCGTGGTGCTGTCGCTGTGGCGCGACAACGTCTGCGCCGCGTCGTTCCGGCTCGGCGATCGAGGAGGTCCCCGAGCTGATCGAGCTGCTCCGCTCGGGCCTCGCACGCGCGTCCGTACCGGCCACGCGCCGACCCGCGAACCCCGCCTGACGGGGACCCGTCGCGGCAGGCGCGCCGGCGCGAAATCTACGGAATCCGCTAGACGACGCCCATACCGTCGTAGCCATGGACCCGGTCCGGAACCCCTACGCGCCCGGCGCCGGGCAGCGGCCGCCCGAGCTGGCCGGCCGCGACGAGCAGGTGCGCGGCGTTCGACGTCGTGCTGGAGCGGGTGGCGAGGCACCGGCCCGAGCGGTCGCTGGTGCTGACCGGGCTGCGCGGGGTCGGCAAGACCGTGCTGCTCAACGCGCTGCGCGGCCAGGCGGTGCGCAAGGGCTGGGGGACCGGCAAGCTCGAGGCGCGGCCCGACCAGTCGCTGCGCCGGCCGCTGTCCAGCGCGCTGCACCAGGCGGTGCGCGAGCTCGGCCGCACCCGGACGCCGACCACGTGCTCGGCGTGATCCGGTCGTTCGCCGAGCGGCAGGCCGGGCCCGACGCCAAGCTGCGCGACCGGTGGAGCCCCGGCATCGACGTGCCCGCCGTGCGCGGCCGCGCCGACTCCGGCGACGTCGAGATCGACCTGGTCGAGCTGATGAACGACGTCGGCGGGCTGGCGGCCGACCTCGGCAAGGGCGTGGCGGTCTTCGTCGACGAGATGCAGGACGTCGGTCCCGACGACGTCTCGGCGCTGTGCGCGGCCTGCCACGAGGTCAGCCAGTCGGGGCTGCCGGTGATCGTCGTCGGCGCCGGCCTCCCGCACCTGCCCGCGGTGCTCAGCGCCAGCAAGTCCTACTCCGAGCGGCTCTTCTCCTACCAGCGCATCGACCGGCTCTCCCGCGAGGAGGCCGACCGCGCGCTGAGCGCGCCCGCCGCCGAGGAGGACGCGGCCTACGACGACGACGCGCTGGCCGCGATGTACGCCGCCACCGGCGGCTACCCCTACTTCATCCAGGCCTACGGCAAGACGGTCTGGGACCTCGCCCCGCGCTCGCCGATCACCGCGGCCGACGTCGCGGTCGCCGCCCCGGAGGCCGAGCGCGAGCTGGCGGTCGGCTTCTTCGGCAGCCGCTACGAGCGGGCCACGCCGGGGAGCGCGACTACCTGCGGGCGATGGCCGACGCCGCGGGGCCGGAGGCGGACCACGACGACCCGGTCGGCTCGGTCGCCACCGCCGACGTCGCGGGCGTGCTCGGCAAGAAGCCGCAGTCGCTCTCGCCGGCGCGCGACTCGCTGCTCAAGAAGGGGCTGATCTACTCCGGCGAGCGCGGCCGGATCGCGTTCACGGTCCCGCACTTCGGGCGCTACCTGCGCCAGCACGCCTGATCAGGAAGGTCGCTCCGGCGGGGGTTTCGGACGGCGGCGGGCGTGGGTACACCCCTGACATGAGCCAGGAACGCGCGCTCGTGCTGTCCATCGGTTCGTTCGTCCTGTGCGGGGCGTTCGTCCTGATCCTGTTCGCGATGGTCGACATCAGGCTCACGCTGAGCATCGGCCCCCTCATCGCTGTCGCCATCGCGTCGGCCTGGGTCTACAGGGACGCGCGGAGCAAGGACACGTAGAGCCCCACGTCGCGCGCCTCCCCAGCCGCATGGGCTCATCGCGCGCACAATGGCCCATGCCCCACTCGGCGCCGCTGCCCCAGGTGGTCGCCCACCGCGGCGCGAGCTACGAGAACGCCGAGCACACGCTCGGCGCCTACGTGAAGGCCCTCGACGCCGGCGCGGAGGGGCTGGAGTGCGACGTCCGGCTCACCGCCGACGGACACCTGGTGTGCGTGCACGACCGCGACCTGCGGCGCACCGCCTCGAGCCGCGGGCTGGTGTCGAACGTCGAACCTCGAGGACCTCGAGGCGCTCGACTTCGCGTCATGGAAGAGCCCCTGGGCCGACCTCGACGACGAGGCGCCCGACCGCGACAAGAGCCTCGACAGCGTCCTGACGCTGCGCAAGCTGCTGGAGATGGTCGCCGACTACGACCGCCGGGTGGAGGTGGCGATCGAGACCAAGCACCCGACGCGATACGGCGGGCTGGTCGAGAAGCGGGTCGTCGAGATGCTGCACGACTTCGGGTGGGACGGGCCCACCCTGCCGCGAGCCCAACCCGGTCCGGGTGATGAGCTTCAGCCACATGGCCTGCAGCGGATGCAGAGGCTGGCGCCGCACGTGCAGCTGGTGCAGCTGATCGACAAGGCGGCGTACTGGCCGCTGCTGCGCCGGGTGATCGGCCGCGACTGGATCGTCGGGCCGGGCATCGCCCTGCTGCGGGAGCACCCGCGGCTGGCCGAGCAGATCGCGGCACTCCGGTCACGACGTGCACGTCTGGACCGTCAACATCCGAGCCGCGACCTGCGCCGCTGCCAGCGAGCTCGGGGTGCAGGCGGTCATCACCGACCGTCCGGCGTACGTGCTGGAGCTGCTCGGCAAGTAGTGCAGGGCGCTACCGTCGCGTGCATGGCGAAGAAGTCGCGGAGCAAGGCCCGGGAGACCCAGGCGGCGGCAGGGGGAGGTCGGCCCGCGGCAGCCGTGCCCGTGCGGCTCCGGCAAGCGCTACAAGGCCTGCCACGGTGCGGCGGGCGGCGCGGCCGCGGTGTACGTCGCGCGGCCGTTCGAGGGGCTGCCCTCGGAGTGCGACATCGTCGCGATGCGCGAGCTGGTGCCGAGCGCCACCGCGCCGCTGAGCGTCAAGGGCACCGACAAGCCGGTCACCCTGTGCTCGCTGCTGCCGATGGCCGCGCCGGCGATGGTCCGCGACAGCGGCCAGCTCTGGCTCGGGCTGCAGGTGCAGCACAACTTCGGCGACCCGTCCCGCGACCTCGGCGCCGTACTCCAGCTCGCGATCGACGCCGACGAGCCCGGGATCGTCGGGCTCACCGACCCGCCGGGCGCCGGGCCGCGCCTCCAGGACCTGGTGACCGACAGGGAGCTCGAAGTCACCGTCCACGAGGGTTTCGACTTCTGGGTCTCCGACGTCGAGGAGAAGGACGACCTCGCGGCGGCGCTCGAGCAGGCGAACGCCGCGGCCAACCCGACCGCGCGGCTGACCCAGGTCGAGGCGGCGTACTGGACCGACGTCGGCACCAAGGAGCACCTGCGCTGGGTGATGCCCGAGCCCGAGGACCAGCTGCTCGACGCGCTGGCCCGACTGCACGTCGCCGGCAAGGACGTCATCGTCCAGGACGCGCGGCTGGTCGGCATGTTCCGCGCGCACGGGCTGCTGGCGCCGGTGTGGGACCTGCCCGTGGGCACCGGTCCGGAGGCGCTGGAGGACCCGGCTGTCGACGTTCGCCGAGGACCTCGCCGCGGCGCTGGCCGACGGCTCCGACCTCGACGCCGACCAGCGCGCCGCCCGCTCGCGGCCTCGCCAACCGGCAGGTCACCATCCGCTGAAGCAACGCGCGTCGCTTCACCGCTCGGCCTGACCACCTTGAACTGCACCGTCAGCGGCTGGCGCCGCGACGCCGAGGGGGCTGGTGGCCAGGATCCGGACGATGTGGACACCGAGCCAGGAACTACCCTTCAGCGGCGAGTGGCAGACCTTGAAGGCGCTGCCGTCGACGCTGCACGCGAAGGTCGAGCCGGCGATCCGCGACGGAACGCGATCCTGGCCTTGTGCTTGGTGTCCTTCCTCGGCGGAACCTGGTGACCGAGACGGCCGGCGCGGGGCAGGGACGTGGACGGCGGTCAGCCGGGGCAGAAGTCCTGGACTGACGTCGCCGAAGCCGTCCCCGTCCTGGTCTGGCTCGAGGACGGCAGAGAGGTTGACGAACTGGTGCGGTTCGCTGATGGATGGTGGGCCGAACGTGGTCCCTGCCGCGCCGAAGAAGGCCGCGGTGATCTGGTCGATGGTGCCGCCGGGCGCGAGGTGCAGCGCAGGCTGAGGTCGACTGTGCGGAGCGCCAGGAACTCGCCGGCGTTCACCGGGACCCGCGCCGGGAAGGTGTTCAGCTGGTTGGGCACCAGGGTCAGCGGGTCGGTCCTGTGGGTGATGGAGTAGACGAAGTCGGGTCCGGCCCGGCATGAGGAAGACGGCCTGGATCCGCCCGGAGAGCGCGTTCGCGAAGTGCGACACCGAGCTGTGATCGACGCCGGCGAACGGCACCGGTAGGCGGGGTCTGACCGGGTCCAGAGTACGCCTGGGACCAGACGTATCCGTCGAGTGCACATCCGGACGAGCTCGTCGAGTGGCCGATGGCCCTGATCGTGGCCGGACCGATCGCGCCGCGCGGCGTCACCGCGGTGGCGTGCCCCGAGTGCCTCGTTGTGGATGCGGGGGCGTGGGCGGCCGTACCCGTGGCGGGCGCGCTCAGGGTCTGCGACTACCAGCAGGAACCGCCACGAGCGGACCCACCCACTTCGACAGCTTCACGGTCGTCGTCCTCCGGTAGCGCCGAGCCCCGATCATCGGGGTTCGGCGTGTTCTCCGGAAGCCCTGCGGTGCCCGAGGACGCGGTAGCAGCGCGTCCTCGGCGACCTCTGACAGCGAGACGTGCGGCCGGTACCCCCCGTCGGTACTGATCAGTCCGTCCGGCGCAGCACCCACGACTGGAGCCGCGCGTAGCCCTTCACCGACGTACGCCGCATGCGACGGAACGAGAAGCCGGCGTGCTCGCGCTCCTCGTGCCCCTGGTCGTCGGAGTCGCCCGTGAGTGCGTCGTGGGCACCCTGGTCGATGAGCACGGAGCCGGGCCGGGCGATGGAGGTGAGGCGGGAGGCGACGTTGACGGTGGGGCCGAAGACGTCGCCGAGGCGCGAGACGACGTCGCCGTAGGCCACCCCGGCCCGCACCTCGGGGAACCCGTCGTCGGGGTCGGAGCCTCGGGCGGTCATGAGGAGGGCAGCGTCGGCGGCCCGGGCGACGTCCTCGGCGACGAAGAGCACCTCGTCGCCGATGTTCTTGATCACCCGGCCGTCGTGGTCGACGACCATCCCGGAGCACTCGGACTCGAAGTACTCCAGCCACTCCACCAGCTCGGTCTCGTCGAGCTCCTTGCTGCGGGAGGTGAAGCCCACGATGTCGACGAAGACGACCGCCAGCCGCGAGGTGTCGGACCCGGCCGAGTCGCTGGCCATCAGCCGGACTCCGGCGCTGGCCAGGTGGCGCCGCCACACGTAGTCCTGCAGCGCCTCGACGCGGGGGAGCACCTCGGAGGCGAGGTCGGTGACCTGCTTGACGGGGTCTGGGCTCTCGAGGGCGACGTCGGTGAGCAGCCGCGTCTGCCACTCGGCCAGCCTGGCGAAGCTGCGGCCCCACGTGCGGACCAGCGCGGACTGCCGGTCGGGGCTGAGGATGCCGAGCTTGACCAGGTCGTGGGTGTACTCGAGAGCCTGCACGTCGGCCTGGGTGAAGGCGACCGCGTCGTCCGGTTGGTGGGCGAAGCCGAGCAGCCGCCAGAGCTCGGTCGCGACCTCGAGCGGCACGCCGGCCTGATCGCAGACCTGGAGCCTGGTCAGCGACGGGGCGTCGCCGAGCAGGTAGCGCTCGACGGTGTCGAGGGCGTCCGAGAGGTCGACGTCGTTCGGCTCGCCTGAGTCGCCTGGGTCGCTCACTTCATGATTGTGTCGGGAACCGCTCGGCCGCGGTCTTCTCGAGCGCCTCGTGGAACGACGGCATCTCGACGTTCAGCCGGGCGAGCTGCTCCTTGGTGAAGTGGATCAGCTCCAGCGGGGTCAGCGCGACGATCGTCGCCGTTCGGAGCGAGTGGTTGAGGATCGCCGTCTCTCCGACGATGTCGCCGGGGCCGAGCTGGGCGACCTCCTGGCCGTGGGAGCGCACCGAGACCTTGCCGTTGAGGATGATGTAGGCCTTGTCGGCACCGGTCGACTCCGAGATCGGCGCCCACCCCTCGGGCAGCGTCACGCGGGTGCCGGACGCACTGATGAGGGCGATCTCCTCGGGTGTGAACATCGAGAAGAAGGTGTCTGCCATGGCCAGCCTTTCGGGTCGGGTCACCTGGCCATGATCGTTCCGAACCGGCCGGGGGCTATCAAGCAGAACGACCGAAGCCCGCTGAGGGCACGGGCGGCGCGGCGTCCGGCTGAGCACTTTCCGGCGCAATTGCGCCGATCCGGTCTTGTTTCACGCGTGAAACAAGACCGATCCAGCGCAATTGCGCCGGATCGGCGACAGCGGGCTCAGCCGAGCGGTTCGCGAGAGATCGGGCAGCTCATGCAGCGCGGGCCGCCGCGGCCGGAGCCCAGCTCGGAGCCGGCGATCCGGACCACCTCGATGCCGGCGTCCTCGAGCCGGTCGTTGGTCTCGTTGTTGCGCTCGTAGGCGACCGCGACCCGCGGGGCGAGCGCGAGGGTGTTGTTGCCGTCGTCCCACTGCTCGCGCTCGGCGGTGACGGGGTCGAGGCCCGTGTCGATCTGGTGGAGCCGGTCGATCCCCATGGCAGCGGCCGCGGCGACCAGGAACGGCTCGGCCTTGCCGACCTCGAGCACGAGGTCGCCGTCCGGACTCTGCTCGTGCGCGTGGGCGTCACCGGTGGGCTTGACGCTGTAGGCGATCAGGGAGTCGGCCATGTTGGGGTAGACGACCATCTTGTCGACGTCGACCAGCGTGCAGATCGTGTCGAGGTGCATGGTCGCGCGCTCCTGCGCGATGGGCACGGCGAGCACCGTGTGCGCGAGCCCGGCCTCGAAGCACTGCCGCGCCAGCCGCTCGGCGCCCGCGGGCGTGGTCCGCTCGCCGCAGCCGACCGCGATGACGCCGGGCGCCAGCAGCAGGACGTCGCCGCCCTCGACGTGCTCGAGGTGGGCGCCGTGCATCCGCGGCGTGCCGGCGAACCGCGGGTGCCGGCTGTAGATCAGCTCGGTCAGCTCGGTCTCGCGCTTGCGGGCCGGCATGGCCAGCGACGTGATCGCGACCCGGTCGCGGACCCACACCGAGGAGTCGCGCGTGAACAGCAGGTTGGGGAGCGGGTCGATGAGGAAGTCGTCGAACGCCAGCAGCGAGGTCACCAGGCCGAAGCCGCCGCGCACCTCGTCGTTGCGGATGCCGGCGGTGAGGTACGTCGTCAGCTCCGCCGGGCTCGCCTCGCCCAGCAGCCCCTCGAGGTAGCCGCTCATCGTGTCGCCCAGGTCGAGGTCGCGCAGCGCCTCCTCGATGGCGGCCGCGCGGGCCTCCTCCTGCTCGAGGGTCTCGGCGAGCAGGTCGGTGAGGTAGAGCACCTCGACGTCGCGGCTGCGCAGCTCGGCAGCGAAGGCGTCGTGCTCGTCCTGGGCCCTGGCCACCCACGGGATGCCGTCGAAGAGCAGCTTGTCGTTGTTGCGCGGGGTTAGTCGCTTCAGCTCGGGGCCGGGGCGGTGCAGCATGACCGTCCGCAGCCGGCCGACCTCGCTGTCCGCGCCGTGGGGCGCCCGGTCCGAGACGACACTGCCGGTTCCCTCCGTCATGGCCGACACCCTAGTAGCGCGTCGCAGCTAATTCTTGGTCCTGGCGACGCCCGGGCACGCACTTCGCTGCGTTGGCGAAGCTCGACAGACGACCCGGTATGCCGTCGCTCCGCCGTCTTGCGATGCACGCACCCGGACGCCGCCAGACCACAAGCCTTAGCCTCGATCCGTGGATGGGCGGCGTAGCGAGCGGCACCAGAGGGGTGTGACTGGCAAGGCGCCGGCGCGCAGTCAGACTGGGCGTCTTTCCAGCGTCGGCAACGCCGCCAGCGCGCCCCTGTGGT
The DNA here is from genome assembly GCA_963793315.1 of uncultured Actinomycetota bacterium. Lineage (GTDB taxonomy): Bacteria > Actinomycetota > Actinomycetes > Propionibacteriales > Nocardioidaceae > Nocardioides. Next base: position 71,756 of record CAWBZR010000018.1, read on the forward strand.
GGCCGCGTAGTAGGCGGCCATCCACGGATCGAGGCTTAGCCGCGACCCGCTACTAGTCAGGGGGCGCGTCGAGGCCGATTCAGCGCACCAGCTCCACGAAGGTCAGGACCGCCAACACCAGGCAGATCGCGGCGCCGACGTAGTGCAGCCAGTGCAGGGCGACGTAGCGCAGCAGGGTGCGGCCGGCGACGACGGCGAGGCCGCTGACGAGGACCAGCGCGCCGAGCGCGCCGATGAAGACCTCGACCGGAGCGTCGTAGCGGGCGACCAGCGAGATCGTGAGCAGCTGGGAGAGGTCACCCCACTCGGCCGCGAAGAGCACGAGGAACGACGCGAGCACGGCGCGGAAGCCGGTGGCCGGCTTGACGTTGGCCCCGAACTCCTCCTCGCCCTCCGCCATCGAGGCGCGGTGGTGGCTCAGCCCCTCGCGCAGCAGCACTCCGGCACCGATCGCGAACATCGCCATGGCCACGATGTGCACCACCGACTCGGGGAGGAAGCCGGCCGCGTGACCGAGCAGCACCGCCACGAGCGTCTGCACGGCGAACGCCGCGCTGACGCCGATCCAGACGAGGAGCGGGCGGTACTTCGTGGCCAGCACCAGCGTCGCGAGGAAGGTCTTGTCGGGCAGCTCGACCACGAAGATGGCGCCGAAGGTCAGCGCGAGGGCAGCAAAGTCCATCAGTGGGCCAGTACCCGCGCGGCCGCGGTGGCCTCGGCCAGCACGTTGCGGACCGGCCGGTCGAGGGCGCGCGCCACGCGCACGACGTCGTCGTACTCGGGCTGCGCGTTGACCACGACGCCGTCGAGGCGCGCGACCTTCACCGCGACCACGAGGCCGCCGACCGTGACCTGGGTGGTCTCGCGGGGCAGCGCGTGTCGGGCCACGGGGTGCTCGCGGATCCCGAGCGTGGTCGTCTCACGGAACACCGCCGAGCGCACCTCGGCCGCGCGGTCGGGAGCGACCAGCGCGCGGAAGGTGTGTGCCGGACGTCCCTTCTTCATCACGATCGGCGTCAGCCAGGCGTCGAGTGCGCCCGCCGCGAGCACCGCGCTGATCACCTCCGGCCACAGCCGGGGGTCGAGGTCGTCGACATTGGTCTCGAGCACGAGCAGGTCGTCGCGGCTGTTGACGGCGGGCGCCGGGCTGCCGACCAGCAGCCTCAGCACGTTGGTGTGCCCCTCGGGGTCGCGGCCCCCGGCGCCGACGCCGACGGACGTCGTGGTCATCGCCGGCTGCGGGCCGTAGGACGTCGCGACGGTCGTCAGGAGCGCGGCACCGGTCGGCGTGCACAGCTCGGTGGCGGGTGCACTCGGCGGTCCGGCGTACGACGGCACACCGGTGAGGAGCGCGGCGACGGCGGGCGGCGGGACGGGCAGGGTGCCGTGTGCGCCCCGGACCGTGCCGGAGCCGACCGCGATCGGGGCGACGACGACCACTTTGGGTGCCAGGTGGACGAAGCCCGCGGAGACACCGACGACGTCGGCGATCGCGTCGAGCGCGCCGACCTCGTGGAACTGCACGTCCAGGGGGTCGCGCCCGTGCACCGAGCCTTCCGCGACCGCGAGCCGCTCGAAGACCCGGAGCGCCAGGTCACGCACCTCGTCGTAGAGCGGCGCCTCGAGCAGCAGGGTCCGGATCTCGCGCCACGACCGGTGCTGCTCCGAGTCGTCGATGTCGACATGCACCCGGGTGGCCGCGAAGCCGTTGCGGGTGACCGTCTCCACACGAAGCATGACCGGCTCGGGAGACACGGCGTCGACCGCCGCCTGCACCAGCCCGACCGGCACGCCCGCGCCGACCAGCGCGCCGAGCAGCATGTCGCCGCTGGCGCCGGACGACGCGTCGATCCAGAGCGAGGTCACCGGGCTGCTCTCGCCACCCGGGCCGCGAAGACGCCGGCGCCGTAGCCGTTGTCGATGTTGACCACGGTCACGCCGGGCGCGCAGGAGTTGAGCATCGCGAGGAGCGCGGCCAGCCCGCCGAACGAGGCGCCGTAGCCGACGCTCGTCGGGACTGCGACGAGCGGTACGCCGGTCAGCCCGCCGACGACCGAGGGCAGGGCGCCCTCCATGCCCGCCACGACGACCAGGCAGTCGGCGGCCTCGAGCCGGTCACGGACGGCGAGCAGCCTGTGCAGCCCCGCCACGCCGACGTCCTCGATCAGCTCGACCGCCGAGCCGTGCACGCGGATCGACAGAGCCGCCTCCGCCGCGACAGGCGCGTCGCTGGTGCCGGCCGAGACGACAGCGACCGTGCCTCGCGGCTCGGGGAACGGGCCGAGGGTCGCGGCCCGCGCGACCGCGTCGACGTTGGCCTCGGGCAGCGAGGTCACGACCTGCGCGAGCGCTTCCTCCGACAGCCGGGTGGCGAGCACCGCGCGCTCGGGGTGCTTCTCGTGGAGGGTGCGCAGGATCGAGATGATCTGGCCCGGGGTCTTGCCCTGGCCGAACACGACCTCGGCGTCCCCGGTGCGCTGCGCACGGTCGAGGTCGACGCGCGCGAACCCGAGGTCCTCGGTGCGCGGGTCCTGATCCACCCGAGCAGGCTAGTTCCTGTCGGCGCAGGGGTGTTGGCTGGTCCCATGAGCACCGTTGAGCACTACGCCCAGGGCACCCCGAGCTACAGCGAGCTGACGTCGCCCGACCAGCAGGCCGCGAAGGAGTTCTACGGCGGGCTGTTCGGCTGGGAGTTCGAGGACGTCGACATGGGCGAGGCCGGTGTCTACGTCGCGGTGTCGGTGCAGGGCGACTCGATCGCGGGGATCGCAGGGCAGATGCCGCAGCTGGTCGGCCATCCGGCGTTCTGGGGCGTCTACCTCGCTGTTGACGACGTCGACGCGACCGCGGCGAGGGTGGTGCCGGCCGGTGGCAAGGTCGAGGCGGGGCCGTTCGACGTGATGGAGCTGGGCCGGATGGCGAGCATCCAGGACCCCAGTGGTGCCCGGGTGAACCTCTGGCAGGCCGGCGCGAGCATCGGCTCGGTCCGGGTCAACGAGCCGGGATGTCCCATCTGGCACGAGCTCACGACGCCCGACCTGCCGACCGCGACGGCCTTCTACGCCGAAGTGCTCGGTGTCGAGTGGGAGGCGATGCCGATGGAGACCGGCGACGACTACACCTGCCTCATGGTCGCGGGCCGGCCGGTGGGCGGCGCCTTCCCGCCCGTGATGGAGGGGATCCCGCCGCACTGGGAGGTCTACCTCAACGTCGCCGACGCCGACGCGATCGTGGCGCGGGCCGCCGAGCTCGGCGGGCGGGTGCTCAAGGAGCCCTGGGACGTCAGGGGGTCGGGCGGCTGGCGATCCTCCAGGACCCGCAGGGCGCGATCGTGGGGCTGATGCAGAACCCGCCGGAGGAGACCTCGACCTGAGGTGCTGCGCGGGTGAACACTGCCCGCATGACCCTCGCCTCGTCCCGTTGGGGAGCACGTGCAGCCGCGGCCGCCTCGGTGGTGCTCGCCGTCGGCGCGCTCGTCGCGGGCCCGGCGTCCGCCTCGACGACCGTGGGCGGGATCTTCGACCCGCTCGCCACCTGCAACCCCGGCTTCACCTACGTCCAGACTCCCGACCCGGTCGGGACGTCGTACGCCGTCGGCGCGCCCGGGGTGATCACGACGTGGAAGTTCCAGGCCACGCCGGTCTCGGTGCCCCAGATCAAGTTCAAGGTCTTCCGCCCCGCCGGCGTCGGCAGCTTCACGGTCATCCACTCCACCGACGTCGTGGCGCCCACCCCGGGGACCATCAACTCCTACCCCGTGCGGCTGCCTGTCCAGGCCGGTGACCGGCTCGGCCTGACCGTCGTCACGGTCGGGAAGTGCGGGTTGAACGGAGCCGTCGCCTTCGTGGCCGGCGACGCACCGGCCGGCAGCACGCTCGCCTACGGGTCGATGGCCACGGGCAACCTCGACGTCGCGGCCGTCGTTGAGCCCGACGCCGACGGTGACGGTTACGGCGACGAGACCCAGGACCTGTGTCCGACCCAGACCGTGAGCCACGGCGCCTGTGACCTTGACCGCCCCGACACGACGATCACCAAGGGGCCGCCGTCGACGACCCGGACCTCGGTGCGGTTCGTCTTCTCCTCCGACGAGGCCGGCGGGACCTTCGAGTGCCGGCTCAAGGGCAAGAACGTGCGCTCTCCGCAGCTCCAGGAGTATCGCCCGTGCTCGTCACCCAAGAAGTACAAGCATCTGCGGGTGGGCGGCTACATGTTCCAGGCCCGGGCGATCGACGCGGCCGGCAACCGCGACCTGACGCCCGACCACTGGAAGTTCAGGATCAAGGCGTCCTGACCCAGCCTGATCTGGGCATGACCCTCCCCGCTCAGTGGATCGCTGCCCACGTGTCGCACCATGCCGCGAACGCGAGCGCTGCCTCCATGGCTCCCTCGCGCGGCGGGTCGTGGGGGTCCCAGCCGAGGGCGCGGTCGTCGCGAGCCTGGACGAGCAGCGGCTCCCAGCGCGGGTCCAGCCCGTGTCGGCCCCACTCCAGGGCCATCCGCTTCGAGGTGACTTCTCCGGTGACGAGCGAGTGGAGGACACGGCAGTACGTCGCGACGACGTAGCGCTGCGTCCACGCCACCTCGGTCGGTGCCCAGGACAGGATGTCGGGGAGCAGGGTGGCGAGGTCCGCCCTCATCCGCCGCCGGATCGCGTCAGGAGGGGTGGGCGCCACGAAGGTGCGTGGCTCGACCCCGCTCATGGCGATGCCGTGCTCGCGGAGCGTCCAGCGCACGACCTCCCGGTTGCAGTGATCGTCCCAGGCCAGGGTGGTGTGCCCGTGGTCCACGAACAACCACGGGCGCCCCACCCGGCCGGCGTCCGTGAGGTCGCCCAGCACCGCATACGAGCCCTCGAGGTCGTGGGCCCACTTCCCGGAGCGGGTGGGCAGCTCCGCCCACAGCTCGCGGAGCGCCCGCTGCTGTCCGTCCTCCGGAGGTTCGCGCACAACGACCAGGAAGTCGCAGTCGCTCTGGTCGTCGGCGTCCCCGAGGGCGAACGAGCCCACGACGTACATCCCGAACAAGGCTGCGCCGAACGTGCGTCGCGCGTGCGCCTCGACCTCGACGAGCAGCCCGTCCAGCTCCTCGACGCCGGTAGGCCCCGTGCGCCCGGTCAGGCGTGGTCCTCGCGGAAGGAGTCGGCGGGGTAGACGCCGAGGATCTTCACGTCGGTGGTGAAGAAGCGCAGCTCCTCCAGGGCGCGCGCCACCGGGACGTCGGAGGGGTGGCCGTCGACCTCCGCGAGAAACTGCGTCGCGGTGAACCAGCCACCGACCATGTAGCTCTCCAGCTTGGTCATGTTGACGCCGTTGGTCGCGAAGCCGCCGAGCGCCTTGTAGAGCGCCGCGGGCAGGTTGCGCACGTTGAAGATGAACGACGTCACGACCGGACCGTTGCCGGCCGGGGCCTCGACCAGCTCGCGGGAGAGCACCACGAACCGAGTGGTGTTGTGGTCCTCGTCCTCGATGTCCTCGACCAGCACGTCGAGGCCGTAGATCTCGGCGGCGAGGGGAGGGGAGATCGCGCCCTGCGTGGGGTCGCCCGCCTCGACGATCTCGCGGGCGGCGCCCGCCGTGTCACCCGAGATCACCGACTGGAAGTTGTGCGCGCGGATGATCTTGCGGCACTGGCCGAGCGCGTGGACGTGGCTGTGCACCGTCCTGATCTGGTCGAGCCGTGCGCCGGGGATGCCGAGCAGCTGGAAGCGGATCCGCAGGAAGTGCTCGGCGATGATGTGGAGGCCCGAGTCGGGCAGGAAGTGGTGGATGTCGGCGACCCGCCCGGCTATCGAGTTGTCGATCGGGATCATCGCCAGGTCTGCCTCGCCTCCCTCCACGGCCGCGAAGACGTCCTCGAACGACGCGCACGCCACGGCCTCGAGGTCCGGGTAGTGCTCGCGGCACACCTGGTGGGAGTTGGCGCCCGGCTCGCCCTGGTAGGCGATGCGGCGCGGTGTGGTCACGGTCGCATCGTAGTTTGGGAGACGTGCTCCTGATGCCGGTGACCACGTGACCAGCCCGAGCGGCGGCGACGACCGCGACTGGGACGCCCTTGCCGACGAGCTCGGTGTCCGGGCGGTTGCCGAGGGCGATCCGACCCGCTGGTACGACGAGCTGTGGAGCGCCGCCGCTCGGGGCGAGGTGTCGATGCCCTGGGACCGCACGGCTCCGCACGACCTGCTCGTGACGCACGTCGACGGCAGGGACGGTTACGGCCGGTCCGCGGTGGTCGTGGGAGCGGGCTACGGCGCCGATGCCGAGCACCTCGCGGCCCTCGGGTGGAGGACCACCGCCTTCGACATCAGCCCGGCCGCGGTGGACGCCTGCCGCGAGCGCTATCCGGATTCGAGCGTCGACTACCGGGTGGCCGACCTGCTTGACCCGCCCGCAGACATGGTGGGCGCATTCGACCTCGTGGTCGAGATCTACACGCTCCAGGCACTGCACGGCTCGGTGCGCCCGAGCGCCGTCCGGGGCGTGCGCAGGCTGGTCGCTCCGGGTGGCACGCTGCTGGTGGTCCAGATCGTGCGCGAGGACGGTGAACCGGTGGGCGACGCCCCGCCCTGGCTGCTCGACCGGGCGGAGATGGAAGCGCTGGCCGGCGACGGGCTCGACGCCGAGTCGCTCGACCGGAGCGCCAACCCGAACCGACCGGATGCGCGAGATCGCTGGCGGATGGTCCTGGTCCACTCGTGACGCCCGGCCCACCGCGGCAGCGGCGTCACTAGTCCCCGGTCACGAACCGCTGGAGCAGCAGCACCAGCCGCTTGATCTCCGGGACGCCGAGGCTGCCCAGCCGCGTCGCCAGCGTCTGCTCCGCCTGGGCCTTGGCCTGCTCGAGCGTCTCGGCCGCGCCGGGCTTGAGGTGTAGCACCTGGGTGCGTCGGTCCCATTCGAGGCGCCGCCGCTCGACCAGTCCGCGGGCCTCGAGGTGGTCGACCATCTGCACCACGCTCGCCCCGCTGATGCCCAGCCGCCTCCCCACCTCGGCCTGAGGCACCGGCCCGAGGGTCGCCAGGGCGGTCAGCAGCCCGAAGTGGGCCGGCACGATGCCCAGGGGAGCGAGCGCCTCGGTGAAGGCGCGGTGCATCCGCAGGTGCACCCGGGTGATCAGGAAGCCCAGGCTCTCCAGCAGTGGCTCGGGGGTGTCCGGCGCGAGCTCGTTCGCCAGGATCCCGAGCAGCAGCCGGCGCAGCTCCTCGCGCTCGCTGAGCGAGAAGCCCGGGGTCAGCGCCTCCTCGAGGTCCTCGGCGTGGCGGCGCCACCGCCGCGCCGCCGCGGCACCCTCGGGTGTCCGGGTGAGCGCGTAGGAACGCCGATCCTCGGGGTTGCGGACCCGCACGACCAGCCCCTGGTCGGCGAGCTCGGCCGCCACCTTGACCATGGTGGTCCGGCTGACGTCGATGGTGGTGGCGATCGACTGCTGCGAGCGCGTCGCACCGCCGCCCAGCGTGAGGAGCGCGGCGTACGCGTGGATGTCGACGCCCGGGGGGAGGACCTCGTCGAGGTGCACGGTGACGCGCGCCGCGGCCCGCCACATCAGGTGACCCGGCTGGTCCTCGAGCCCCGGCAGCAGCTCGCGGCTGTCGGTGGCGTCGGACAGCCCCACTCATTCACCCCCTGATCATTAAGCACTTGACGAATCCTCGGACGCGAGTATCGTACACATGGTAATCGTTAGGCAGTTGATCATTCAGTAAGTGATGATTGTGAGGTGCTCATGACCGAGCAGACCGCCACCACCGCGACGCCCGCGGACACGACCGGCCGGGACCCCAAGTGGTGGACCCTCGTCGCTGTCTGCCTCGGCATCTTCATCCTGCTGCTCGACATCACGATCGTGAACGTCGCGCTCGCAGACATCCAGAACGAGCTCGACGCGAGCCTCTCCGACCTGCAGTGGGTGATCGACGCCTACGCGCTCAGCCTCGCGGCGCTGCTGCTGACTGCCGGCTCACTGTCGGACCTCTACGGCCGCCGGAAGATGTTCGTCGTCGGAGCGGCGCTCTTCATGGTCGGCTCGATCGCGTGCGGAGCCGCGCAGGACATCCTCTTCCTGCAGCTCGCGCGGGCCTTCCAGGGGATCGGCGGCGCCGCGATGTTCGCCACCGCCCTGGCCCTCATCGCCTCGGCGTTCCAGGGCCGCGACCGCGGCGTGGCGTTCGGTGCGTTCGGCGCGACCACCGGTGTCGCCGTTGCGGTGGGCCCGGTCCTGGGCGGCGTCCTGACCAGTGGCCTCTCCTGGCGGTGGATCTTCTTCGTCAACGTGCCGATCTGCCTGCTCGCGATCGCGATCGCGCTGACTCGGGTCAAGGAGTCTCACGACCCGCGCGCCGGCCGTCCGGACTGGTTCGGCTTCGTCACCTTCAGCCTGGCGCTGGGCGGGCTGGTCTACGGCCTGATCCGCGCCGGCCAGACCCAGTGGGACGACGGCCGTGTGGTCGTCTGCCTCGTGGCCGCGGCGGTGCTGCTCGCGGTGTTCGTGGCCAGCCAGCTGCGGCAGACCCACCCGATGTTCGACCTCGGGCTGCTCCGCAAGCCGACCTTCACCGGTGGGCTGATCGCGGCTTTCGGTGTCTCCGCTTCGGTGTTCTCGCTGCTCACCTACCTGGTGATCTACGTCCAGAACGTGCTCGGCTACTCCGCGGTGGGCGCCGGCGTCCGGTTCCTCTTCCTCTCCGGAGCGGCGTTCGTCGCGGCAGCCATCGCTGGTCGGCTCACCGAGCACGTGCCTGCCAAGTGGCTGATCGCGCCTGGCTTCGTGGTGCTCGGCGTGGGGATGCTGCTCATCCACGGCATCGAGGTCGACTCGTCCTGGACCCACCTGATCCCCGGGCTGCTCGTCAGCGGTATCGGGGTCGGCATGATCAACACCCCGCTCGCCTCGACCGCGGTCGGCGTCGTCACGGTCGACCGGTCCGGGATGGCGTCCGGCATCAACTCCACGTTCCGGCAGGTTGGCATCGCGACCGGCATCGCCGTCCTCGGCACCATCTTCAGCCACCGCGTTGCCGACGGGATCCGCGACGGGCTCGCCGGCACACCGTCGGCCGACCAGTCCGACCGGATCGCGGAAGCCGTCACCGGCGGCCAGACCGACGCGGTCATCCAGTCCGCGCCGCCCGGCGTACGCGACCAGCTCGCCTCGGTGGCGACCTCGAGCTTCGTCGACGCGCTCAACCACATCACCGTGATCGCCATGGTGGTGGCGTTCGCCGCGGCCGCCTGCTGCTTCGTCCTCATCCGCCAGCAGGACTTCGTCCAGCAGGGCGGTCCCCCGGCCGGTCACTGAGCTCCGTCCGTCGGGGTAGTCCGTGAACAAACGGCCCCAGATCTCGCGAACCTGGGGCCGTTGAATCACGGACTACCCGAGCCGGACAGCTGCTATCGCGGCACGCGGACCAGCACCCGGCCGTGGATGCACTCCATCCGGAGCTCGCGGCCGGGGCCGATGGAGTCGCCGTCGAGCTGGCGGGGGGTGTCCGCACTCGCGCGTACGACGACCGTGCGGCCGGTCATGCGGTCGACGAGCTCGTCGGTGCGGGGCCGCTTGGCCAGCACGCGGAACGCCAGTGGGATCCACGACAGGAACCGCCGCGGGTGCAGCAGCACGACGTCGAGCAGGCCGTCGTCGATCGAGGCGTCGGGGAGCAGCGGCATCCCGGCCTGGAGGTAGCCGACGTTGCCGACCACGATCGTCCGGGCTCGATGAGTGGTGAACTCGCCGTCGTCGATCGAGATCTCGACGCGCACGGCCGGGAACATCAGCGACTTGAGCGCCGAGAGGACGTAGGCGATCCAGCCGACCTTGGCCTTGATCTCCTCGTTGACGCCCTCCATGATCGCGGCGTCGAAGCCCATGCCGGCCATGACCATGAAGTGGGTGCCGTCCTCGACGCCGTCGCCCGTCACCTTCACCATGTCGATCGCGCGGTCCTGGCCGGTGAGCGCGATGTCGATGGCCGCGCGCAGGAACAGCGGGATGTCGAGGTTGCGGGCCAGGAGGTTGCCGGTGCCGGCGGGAATGATCCCGACCGGGATGCCGGTCCCGGCCAGCTCGGCGCACACCTCACGCACCGTGCCGTCCCCGCCGCAGACCAGGACCAGGTCGGCGCCGGCGACGGCGGCGGCCTCCGCCATGCCCGTGCCGGGGTCCTCGACCGTCGTGTAGTGCCACACCGGGAGTGACCAGCCGGCCTCGGCGGCCATCGTGTTGACGATCGCGCGGAACACCTCGATGTCCTCGACCTTCGACGGGTTGAGGACGACGGCCAGGTTGCGGTCGGAGGGGTAGGGCGTCGCGAGGTCCGGGAGCAGCGCCGCGTGGCTGCGGGGGAGCGGGCTGTAGACCGCCAGGCCGAGGGCGACCATCCCCATCCCGAGGAAGAACCCGCCCACCACGTCGGACGGGTAGTGCCTGCCGAGCAGGACGCGGTCGAGGCACACCACCACGATCATCAGCCCGACCAGGAGGTAGAGCAGGCGGCGCATGTTCCCGCGGCGGATCAGCATCACCACGAGCACGATGAGGACGCCGCCGAACGCCGTGACCGACGCGGCGTGCCCCGACGGGAACGACTTGGAGGACAGCAGCGCCTGGTCGAGCTGCCATTCCGGGCGGGCCCGGCCGACCAGCAGCTTGACCACGGTGTAGGCCACCTTGGTCGTCGCCATGACCCCGACGGTGTAGAGCGCGGCGCGACGGTGGCCGCGAGTGAGCATGAGCGCGGCCACAGCGACGGTCATGACGATGGTTCCGAGGGTGTCGAAGGCGATCTCGACGACTCTCAGCGGATTGATCAGCCAGCCCGAGTCCACGGCGTACTTGGCGGCTGGGGAGCCCCGATCGTCGAACTGCGTGACGGGGCCCCAGCCCTGGACCACTGCCACGCACACCGACGCGAAGAGCAGGAAGGACAGCAGCGCCCAGCCCAGGAGCACGAGGCGGGGGCGGTCGAGCACGGGCAGAAGTATGACCGGACCGGACGCCGAAGCGGGCACCGGCGAACGACCTCCGGCCCGGGCCTGTGCATTCTCGAATGAGCCGACAGGCCTTCGACCACTAACCTTGGGCCGGTGATCGACCCCCGCATTCTCCGTGATCAGCCCGACCGCGTGCGCGCCGCCCAGGCCAAGCGCGGGCTGTCCGACGCGGTGGTCGACGAGGCATTGGCGGCCGACGCGAAGCGCCGCCAGGCGATCGGCGAGTTCGAGGCCAAGCGCGCCGAGCAGAAGAGCCTCGGCAAGCAGATCCCGCAGGCGCAGGGGGAGGAGAGGCAGGCCCTCCTCGACCGCACCAAGGCGCTCGCCGCCGAGGTGAAGGCCGCCGAGGCCGCGCAGGTCGAGGCAGAGGAGGCCTGGCAGGCGGCCGTGCTCTCGATCCCCAACCTCGCCCATGACGCCGCGCCGGCCGGCGGCGAGGACGACTACGTCGTGCTCGAGACGATCGGCACGCCGCGCGACTTCGCGGCCGAGGGGTTCGAGCCGCGCGACCACGTCGAGCTCGGCCGGATGCTCGGTGCCATCGACATGGAGCGCGGCGCCAAGGTGTCGGGCTCGCGCTTCTACTTCCTCACCGGCGTCGGTGCCCAGCTCGAGCTGGCGCTGGTCAACCTGGCCATGGAGCAGGCGCGCAACGCCGGCTTCACCCAGGTGGTCGCGCCGTCGCTGGTCCGGCCGCGGGCCATGGAGGGCACCGGCTTCCTCGGCCAGGCGGCCGACGACGTCTACCGGATCGAGGGGGAGGACCTCTACCTCGTCGGCACCTCCGAGGTGCCGATGGCGGCCTACCACTCCGACGAGATCCTCGACGTCGCCTCGCTGCCGCTGCGCTACGCGGCGTTCAGCCCGTGCTTCCGCAAGGAGGCCGGCTCGCACGGCAAGGACACCAAGGGCATCATCCGGGTGCACTGGTTCGACAAGGTCGAGATGTTCGTCTACACGACCACCGAGGAGTCCGACGCCGAGCACCAGCGGCTGCTGGCGTGGGAGAAGGAGTTCCTCGACAAGCTCGAGCTCTCCTACCGCGTCATCGACACGGCCGCCGGCGACCTCGGCCTCTCGGCCACCCGCAAGTTCGACTGCGAGGCGTGGATCCCGACCCAGGGCCGCTACCGCGAGCTGACGTCGACCTCCAACTGCACCGAGTTCCAGACCCGTCGCCTCGACATCCGCGGCCGCTTCTCCCAGGGGACCGGCCCGATCTCGACGCTCAACGGCACCCTCTGCGCCATCCCGCGCACGATCGTGGCGATCCTCGAGACCCACCAGAACGCCGACGGCTCGGTCACCGTCCCGCAGGCGCTGCGGCCGTTCATGGGCTGGCGCTCGAGGTCCTCAAGCCGATCCATGACTGACGGCTGGGTCCCGCGGCTGGTCGCGCTCGACATCGACGGGACGCTGCTCAAGTGGGTCGAGGGGGCCGGCACGACCTACGAGGAGATCGCGCCCGCGGTCGGAGACGCCGTACGCCGGGCGCGTGACGCCGGCTGCCACGTCGTGCTGGCCAGCGGCCGCTCGCCGCACGGCATGACCCCCGTCGCCGATCTGCTGGAGCTCCAGCTCGACGGCGCGGAGCCGCTGTGGATCGTGGCCAGCAACGGCGCCGTGGTCTTCCGCTACCCCCCGCTCGAGGTGGTGATGGAGGAGACCTTCGACGCCGCGCCCGCGGTCGCTGCGATCCTCGAGCGGCACCCCACCGCGCTCGTCGCGGTCGAGGAGCGCGGGGTCGGCTACCGGGTCACCAAGGAGTTCCCGGTCGGCGAGCTGTCGGGCGAGATGATCGTCACCGACCTCGAGGACCTCGTGGCCGCGCCGGTGAGCCGGGTGATCATCCGCGACCCCGACGCCACGGCCGACGACTTCGTCACCCTGGCCCGGGAGCTGGGGCTGCACGGCACCGACTACGTCGTCGGCTGGACGGCGTGGCTCGACCTCGCCCCGGTCGGGGTCTCCAAGGCCTCGGGCCTCGCGCACGTCGCCGAGCAGCTCGGCGTCGAGGCGGCCGACGTGCTGGCCATCGGCGACGGGCGCAACGACATCGAGATGCTGCAGTGGGCCGGCCGCGGCGTGGCCATGGGGCAGGCGGTCCAGCTGGTGCAGGACGCCGCCGACGCCGTCACCGCGCCGGTCGCCGAGGACGGCGCCGCGCTCGAGCTGGGGAGGTACTTCTGATGACCCTGCCGGTGGAGCTGGCGACCGAGCGGCTGCGGCTGCCGCTGTGGACCGCGGACGACGTCGCCGCGATCCGCGGCGGCCGCCCGATCGCCGTGGTGGCACCCGCAGTTCCCGCGCGAGGACGACGTCGACGCGTCCTCCCTGTGGCGAGAGGGCGACCCCTGGTCCAGCCGGTCGATCACGGTCGAGGACGTCGCCGTCGGTTCGGTCGGCTTCTTCGGCCCCCCGCAGCCGGCCGCGGACGGCACCCCCGAGGTCGAGATCGGCTACGGCCTGGTCGAGGACGCTCGCGGGCGCGGCTACGCGACCGAGGCGGTCACCGCGATGGTCGCCGCCGCCGAGGCGGAGGGCGCTCGGGTGCGGGCCAGCGTGCTCCCCGACAACGCAGCCCAGCATCCGCGTGCTCGCCAAGTGCGGCTTCACCGAGCTGCGCGGCAGCAACGAGGACGGCGAGCTGGTCGTGGCCCGCCCGACGAGGTGAGCCCGCTCACGTGAGCCTGCCCCGACTCGTCGCCACCGACCTCGACGGGACGCTGGTCCGCTCCGACGGCACCATCTCCGCGCGGACCCGCGAGGTGCTCGCCGCGGTGGAGGCCCGCGGCGTCCCGGTCGTGTTCGTCACCGGCCGGCCGCTGCGCTGGGCCGCGGAGGTCTTCGACCACGTCGGCGACCACGGCCTGGCGGTGGTCTCCAACGGCGCCCTGGTCTGGGACGTCGGCGCGGACCGGCCGCGGCTGCGGCGCGAGATCGACCCCGCGACCGTGCTCCGCGTCTGCGCCGAGCTGCGTGCCGCCGTGCCCGGCTCGGCGTTCGCCGTCGAGACCCTGGACGGGATCGGTCTCGAGCCGGAGTTCCTCGAGCGGCACCCCGTCCCCGAGGGCGCCCGCCGGGCGCCGCTCGAGGAGCTGGTCACCGAGCCGGTGGTCAAGCTGCTGGCGCGCCACGAGGAGCTCGGCCCGCAGGACTACTGGGACGCCGCGGAGGCGGCGATCGGCGACCAGGTGACGATCACGTGGTCGTCGAGCAGCACGCTGCTGGAGATCAGCGCGCCGGCGTCACCAAGGCCACCACGCTGGCCCTGCTCGCGGAGCGGCTCGGGGTCGACGCGGCCGACGTCGTGGCCTTCGGCGACATGCCCAACGACCTGCCGATGCTGGCCTGGGCCGGTACGCCGTACGCCATGGCCAACGCCCACCCGAGCGTGCTCGACGCCGTCGACCTCGTGGCGCCGAGCAACGACGAGGACGGCGTGGCCTCAGGTGCTGGCTGGCATCTTCGATCTGTGATCTGGCTATGCTAGTGTTTCCGGGTGCTCGCGCCGCCTGATGACGACCCTGCTCGGGGGCGCGCTGGCGGCTCTCGTGGTGCTCGGGGCGGTCGTCCCGGCGGACGCCGCGCCCAGACCGGGAAGCACCACCAGAAGGTGCCGGCATGCCCTCAGGTGACCTGGACGACAGCTCCAAGGCCGCGATGGCGGTGTTCAGCGGCGTCGTCAGTGACGTCCAGCGCTGCCGCGCGGGCCGACGGGCAGCCGGGTGCGATCTACACCCAGACCGTCACCGTGGACCTCGTCTACCAGGGCAAGGTCACCACCGAGACGGTGACCGTGCAGACCGACCGCAACCGGGCGGCGTGCAGCCTGGGCGCGCTCACGACGGGCGCGGAGTACATGTTCTTCGTCACCGGCACCGGCGAGCCGTGGCTCGCCAGCGGCACCAGTGGCACCCGGGCCAGCAACGAGGCAGTCGTCGCCAAGGTGGCCGAGCTCCTCGGCGACGGCGAGCCGCCGGTCCAGCCGCCCCCGGAGACGGCGGAGTTCACCCCGGTCGACACCGGCGAGCCGGACTCGCTGTCCCGGGCCGCCGCCCCCGGCGCCGCCCTGGTGCTGGTCGGGCTGCTCGGCCTGATGGTCGTCCGCGGCGTCAGCCGACGCACGCCGCTGAGACCCTCGTCCTAGAGGTACATCCCGCCCGAGTCGCCCGGCTGGGGCTGCGAGTCCTCCTGCTGCTGCCCGGGCGCGCCGGCCGAGCCCATCGGCAGGCCGCGGCGCATCTGCTCGAACTGCGCTCGCGCGGACATCTGCTGGGCGTAGATCGCGGTCTGGATGCCGTGGAAGAGCCCCTCGAGCCAGCCGACCAGCTGGGCCTGCGCGATGCGCAGCTCGCCCTCCGACGGGGTCTGGTCGTCGGAGAAGGGCAGCGCCAGCCGCTCGAGCTCCTCGACCAGCTCGGGGGCGAGCCCTTCCTCGAGCTCGCGGACGGAGGCCTTGTGGATCTCCTTGAGACGGTTGCGGCTGGCCTCGTCGAGCGGGGCCGACTTCACCTCCTCGAGGAGCTGCCGGATCATGCTGCCGATCCGCATCACCTTGGCGGGCTGCTCGACCAGGTCGGTGATCGCGCGCTCCTCGAGCCGTTGCCCTCGGTCTGGGTCGCCAGCGCGAGCGCAGACTCCGGCACTGCGCCGATGGGCTGCCCGTCCGGCCCGACGATCACGACCTGTCGCTCGCCCTCCTGGCCGTCGCCCTGGCCGCCGTCCTGCGGCTGCCCGGACCCCGTCGGCTGCTGATCGTTCATGGCACCCACCGTATCCAGCGGGTCTCAAGCGCATGACGAGCAGGATCTTCCCGGTGTGCGTCCCGGACTCCATCAGCTCGTGCGCGCGGCGTACGTCGTCGAGCGGGACGGTCGAGTCCACGATCTCGCGGACCTTGCCGTCGGCGACCAGCGGCCAGACGTGCTCGACGACCGAAGCGCAGATCGCGGCCTTCTCCTCCGGCCGGGCGGGCGCGCAGCGTCGTCGCGATCACCGCGCCGCGCTTGCGCAGCAGCGCGCTGAGGTCGAGCTCGCCCCTGGTGCCGCCCTGCATCCCGATGACCACGAGCCGGCCCTCGGTGGCCAGGGCGGTGACGTTGCGCTCGAGGTAGGACGCCCCCATGTTGTCGAGGATGACGTCCGCGCCGGCGCCGTCGGTGCGCTCCTTGACCACCTCGACGAAGTCCTCGTCGCGGTAGTCGATCGCCACCTCGGCGCCGAGGCTCAGGCAGAAGTCGCGCTTCTCGGCGGTGCCGGCGGTGGTGAAGACCCGGGCCCCGAGCTGGGTCGCCAGCTGGATCGCGAAGCTCGCCGATGCCGCCGGCGCCGCCGTGCACGAGCAGCACCTCGTCGGGCTGGAGCGCGGCGATCATGAAGACGTTGGACCACACCGTGCAGGCGACCTCGGGCAGCGCCGCCGCCGCGACCAGGTCGACCCCGTCGGGCACCGGCATCAGCTGACCGGCCGGGACGGCGACGTGGGTGGCGTAGGCACCCGCCGAGAGCAGGGCGCAGGCCTGGTCGCCGACCGCCCAGCCCTCGACGTCGTCGCCGAGCGCGGCGACGGTGCCGCTGCACTCCATGCCGAGCACGTCGGACGCCCCGGGCGGCGGCGGGTAGAAACCCCTGCCGCTGCAGCAGGTCGGCCCGGTTGAGCCCGGCCGCCGCGACCGTCGAGCAGCACCTCGCCCGGGCCGGGCTCGGGGTCGGGCAGGTCGCGCGACGACGAGGACCTCGGGACCCCCGGCCCCGTCGGCGAGGACAGCCCTCATCTGCTGCGTCAGACCTCTTCGTCGACGAGCACGTCGACGAGCTCGTCGGCGCGGTCGTCGTCGTAGACCTCGCCGGTGTGGTCGACCGAGCGGTCGTCGGGGATCGGGTCGCTCACGTCGTCGGGGTCGGGCGCGTCGGCCGGGCGGTCCCAGCCCTCGGCGAGCACCTGGGCCCGCGCCGCGAGCGCCTCGATCTTCGTCGGGGTCGGCGCCCTTGGCCGCGGCTGCGTAGCCGAGCAGGTAGGCCGTCACCGGCGCGGCCATCCGCTCGACGTTGCGGGCGGCCAGCTTGGTGAGGTCGGCCAGCAGCCCCTCGTCGACCTCCACGTCCTCGAGATCGAGGACGTCGCTCAGCTCGTCGATCCAGTCGTGGAGGTTCACGGCTTCAGACTTGCGCGCCGCACTCGCGTCTCGCAAGTTCCTTGCGCGAAAATACGCGGTCACAGACGTCAGGTCGCGGACGTCGGCCCAGGTGTCGACGTCGCGGTGCTCGCGTCCCTCGGCCGCCACCTCGGCGAGGTCGAGCGGCGCGAGCAGCCGGTGCAGGGCCAGGTTGTGCTGCTCCTCCACGCCGGGGCGCACGGCGTCCAGCCGGGCCAGGTCGAGCACCATCGCGAGCTGGCGGCGGCCGTCCGGGCCGACCAGCACGGCGCCGTCGTGGCCGACTCGCGGCCTCCCGCAGCCGCTGGAACGTCGCGGCGGCTGAGGAACGGCATGTCGCAGGCCAGCACGGCGACGGTCGTCGCGCGGGTCGAGCAGGGCGTCGCGGCCGGTGAGCAGGGCGGCGACCGGGCCGCCGTGCCGCGGGTCCTCGCGGGTGAACGTCACCGGCCGGTGGGTCGGCACCGGGTCGCCGACCACGACGACCTCGGCGGCGTCGATCACCGCGTCGAGCGCCCAGGTCAGCAGGGTCCGGCCGTCCAGCTCGATGGACGCCTTGTCGGCGCCGTCGAGCCGGGCGGCGACGCCGCCGGCCAGCACCACCGCGCTGAACGTGCCACGCTGGCCCCGATCCGTCCACGACTCCAGTCCCTCGCCGTGCGCGCATCGCTCCTCGCGCGCTGCGCACGAGAGACTGCGGTGCGACCGGTGAGCATGCTGTCGGTCACCGTCGTCCAGGAGGCGTCCGGGCTCGACCCGGCGGGCAACCGCGCGCGGCTCCACGACCTGGTGCCCTCCGACAGCGACCTCGTCGTGCTGCCGGAGGCGTTCGCCCGCGACTTCGGCGAGGCCGGCTCCGACGTGAGCGCGTACGCCGAGGCGGCTCGACGGCGCGTTCGCCACCGAGCTGGCCGCGGTCGCCGCCGAGCACAACACCACCGTGGTCGCCGGGATGTTCGAGACCAGCGAGGACCCCGGCCGCCCCTACAACACGCTGCTCGTCGCGCGGGGCCGTCACGGCGTCGTACCGGAAGATCCACCTCTACGACTCCTTCGGCTACCGGGAGTCCGACGCGCTGCACGCCGGACCGCTGGCGCCGGTGGTGGTCGACGTCGCCGGGTTCGCGGGTCGGGCTGATGACCTGCTACGACCTGCGGTTCCCCGAGCTGGCCCGCGCTGCTCGTCGACCACGGCGCCGAGGTGCTCGTGGTGCCGCCGCATGGGTGGCCGGCCCGCGGAAGGTCGAGCACTGGCGCACGCTGGTGCGGGCGCGGGCGATCGAGAACACCGTCTTCGTCGTCGCGGCCGGCCAGCCCGGCCCCCGCTACACCGGCCACTCCATGGTCGTGGACCCGCTCGGCGACGTGCTCGCCGAGGCCGGCGAGGGGGCCGAGGTGCTGCGGGCGACGCTCGACCGGAGCGTCCTCGACCAGGCGCGCCGGACCAACCCCTCCCTCGCCAACCGACAGGCTTCCGCCGACCTCTCTGTAACCTGTTCTGTCGTGCCACGAACCGCCCCTCGACGACGCGCGACGCGCCACGAGCGGGTCAAGGTCCGGTCGGCCGCGCAGCCGAGCGGTGACCGCGACCCGTGCACGCCGACCCGCGCACCGCGCGAGCCGGTCCACCAGGAGATCGTCCCGGCGACCGGTCGCCGGCGCCACGCCCGAGCTCGAGCGTCACGGTCCGCCGACGACGCACCCGCTCCAGTACCGGCTGCTCGTCGCGCTGTGGCTGCTCGTCGTCGCCGCCGGCCTGGCCGCCCTGGTGGCGGCCCTGGTGCCGGCCGGCCCGTCGCTGGCTGGACGGCGTCGGCGCGGTCGCCGTCGTGACGGCGTACTCCTGGGCGCTGGCGGCCCGCACCGGCGGCCGACCGGTCGTCTTCGGTGCCCTGACCCTGGCGCTCGGGGTGGCTGGTGCTGCTGCTCGACCAGGACTACCTGCGCACCGGCGCCGCGGTGATGACCTGCGTCGTCTCCGCGGTGCTGGCGGTGATGGCGACGACGCCGGCGGTGCGGTTCGTGCGCGCGGCCGGCGAGTGCGTGGTCGCCGTGCTCGTCGCCGCGGTCGGTGCGATGGCCACGATCGGCTTCGACCCGGTGATCTCGGTGGTGCGCTTCGAGTACGTCACCCTCGGGCTGGCGATCGTCGGTGCGTTCGGCGTCGTCTACCGGCTCGGCGCCGGTCTGCACGGCCTCGGCCGTCGGGGCCTCGTCGTCGTCGCGATCGGCGGGCGTGCTGCTCGCCGGTCACGCTGCTCTACGCCGAGATGCTGCGCCGCTACGGCTCCCAGGAGCTGGTCGACCACCTGCTCGACGGCGTCCGCTGGAGCCGCGACCACCTCGGCGCGTTCCCGCGGCCCGATCGAGACCGTCCTCGGCGTCCCCGCGCTCGGCGTGGGGCTGTCACATGCGCGCCCGGCGCCGCCAGGGCTGGTGGCTGTGCGCCTTCGGCGTCGCCGCGACCGCGCCGGTGGCCAACGCGCTGGTCAACCCCGCCATCTCGCTGCTCGAGTGCGGGCTCTCGGTGCGTCTACGGCCTGGTCGTCGGGCTGGTCATCGGGTACGCCATCGATCCGCGTCGACCTGGCCCTCACCGGCTCGCGCGGCCAGGGCGGCCGCCGGCTCGAGGAGGCCGGCGCGGTGCGGCCGGAGCCTCCGCGCACCGCCGCCCTTCTGTTCTACGGGCTGAACGTGCTAGGTTCGGCATGGCCAGGGAGCGCGTGTCCGAGATCGTGGCGGAGATGGTGGCCAACGTGATGAGCGTGGCCGTCGAGCCGGGCGACAGGTCGCCGCCGGCGACGTCGTGATCCTGCTCGAGTCGATGAAGATGGAGATCCCCGTCATCGCCGAGGCCGACGGCACCGTGCGCGCGGTCAAGATCGCGCCCGCCGACGTCGTCCAGGAGGGCGACGTGCTCCTGGAGATCGTCCTCACGGCCTGACGCTGAGCTGCGGTGACGTGGCCGACTCGGCAGAGGGGGCGGGATTCGAACCCGCGGCTGACATCTCTGCCAGCGACCGCTTTCAAGGCGGTTCCGATCGGCCACTCCGGCACCCCTCCGTGCGCGCCGGCGTACCGGCGCCACGCGCACAGCCTAGGACCACGGAGGCGTGCTGTCGCCTACTCCGAGCCGCCCAGCTCGAGCTCGACCTCGTCGTAGGCGAGGTCGTTGACCCGCTGCACGTGGCGCTGGATGTCCATGACCAGCCGCTTGAGCTCGACTGCGGGTCGCCTCGACGTCGGGTGTCTCCAGGATCTGGGGGCCGAGCGTGCTCAGCCGGGCGAGCAGCGCGTTGCGCTCGCGGAACGCCGACCCGCCCCGGGCGGCCAGCCAGCCGTCGTCGGAGCCCGGCGGTCTCGCCGACCAGGGCGTCGCGGACGCTGGCCATCCGCTGCCGCACCATCCAGCGCCAGTTGCCCAGCGGGATCCCGGTGCGTCGGGGCGCGTCGAGCGCGTGGTCGAGCGACTGCAGGGCGGCCGGCAGGCCAGGGGGGATGGTCGGCATCGCGGCCTCCTCGGGCCGGAGTCACGAGTGTGACCCAGGTCACTGGCAGGTCACAACCCCGCGTTTGGGCGTTGAGACGGTTCCCTGTTCAATCAGTTCGTGACTGCCCGACCGAGCCCGACCGTCTATCGGCTCGCCCCGGCGTTCGTCGCGCAGCTGCTCGGGCTGGCGCTGGTGGGGCTGGCGCTCGCTGCTGTTCGCCGGTACGGCGGTCGTCGCCCTGAGCCGGGCTGCCGGCCGACCTCCTGGTCGTGGTCGTGCTCGGCTGGGTGGTCGCGGCGGCTGGCGTTGGCGTGGTGGCTGCGCAGCCGGGCCTGGGTGCTGCGGTGCACCGACGACGGCTACCGGGTGCGGCTGGTGCGGGGCGCGGGCGTGACGCGAGGCGCGCTGGAGCGAGGTCGAGGACGCGGTGACGACCTACCGCCGCGACGTCGCCTGCCTCGAGCTGCGGCTGCGGGACGGCCGGACCACCACGATCCCGGTCGGCGTGCTCGCGGTGGACAAGGAGGAGTTCGTGCGCGAGCTCCAGGGGCGGCTGCAGCGCGGCCACGGGCTGCGGCCGCTGTGAGCGCCCTGCACCGGTCCCGGATTCGACCCAGATTCGGCGCGGCGCGACGCGGCGAGCGCGTCCTTGTAGCCTGCTCCGCGGAGGCGTCGCCTAGTCCGGTCTATGGCGCCCGCCTGCTAAGCGGGTTTGGGTCAACAGCCCATCGCGGGTTCAAATCCCGCCGCCTCCGCTGCGCGTCGCCACGGCGACGGACGGCTCCCACCCGCGGCGGGTGGGAGCCGTCAAAGATTTCTCGACATCTTTCGCTGCCGTCCGGCGTGTCGACGGCCGGTCCGGGCCCTGGATCGGCGCGAGCCGACGGTTCCGCCGATGTCGAGGTCGGCCCCGGATCTGCAGCCGGTCAGGAGTAGCCTGTCGACTTGATGCAGTTGAGCCGCGTCCGCGCCACGGAACGGCGCTGTCACAGGCGCCTCAGAGCCTCACGAACGCTCATTACCCAATTGCGGGCATGCCCGACTCGACGCATGGTCAAGCACCATCGAACTGCATGTTTTTGCAATGCAATTTTGTGAGGCATCGGTGGGCTCACGCCTGACCTGACCCTGGCCGACAGACTACCGGAGGCGGGCCATTCCGTGGGCCCCCGGAAGACTAAGGGTGGGGAAATCATGAAGAGCTTCGTGCGCAGGATCGCCGTCGTGATCGGGGCCGCAGCGCTGTCCGCCGGCCTGATCGGTGCCACCGCCGTCCCGGCTCACGCCGACGACGACGACACCACGGTCGTCCAGCAGAGCCGCGACTCCAGCTGGCCCGGCTGACGCCACCTCACAGACTTGAGACGAGGACCCGACTTTCCCCCCACTTGTCTGGTTCTAGCGCCTACCCCCCAGGCCCGTCTCAACCGCACGAGGGCAGTGACCGCCAGGTCGCTGCCCTCGTGACATTTCCTCGGGCGCACACGGAACGCTCGAGGAGGACACCGGCGGCGTGCGAGCGGCCGTCGGGCCGGTCTCACTCCGCCGGTTCGTCCTCGATGTCCTCGTGGCCGGAGACGCCCATCCGGCCCATCGTGTAGCCGAGCTGGAACCGCGTGTCGGCGTCGTACTCCGTCTTGAGGTCCGCGACGTAGCCGGCGTAGGTCCGCGGGCTGACGCCCAGCCGCTTGGCGCTCACCGGGTCGCTGTGGCCCTCGATGAGCATCCGCATCGTCATCGACCGCTGCTCGGCGGCGATGTCCTTCATCAGCGAGGTCTCGCGGTTGGTGAACAGCCGGCCCGCGCTCCCAGGACCGCTCGAAGACGTCGACCAGGTAGGCGACCACCGCCGGCTCGCGCACGACGACCGCGACGCCGAACTCCTCGGCGTAGGGGATCACCGCGACCCGGCGGTCGACCAGGATCATCCGGTTGAAGAACTCGTCGAGGGTGCGCACCTCGGCGCCGCGCGCGGAGACGGCCGCGACGTACTTGTGGGTGACCGAGCTGCGCCGGGCGCTGTGCTGGTAGAGCGTGCGCATCTTGGCCCCGCGCTCGAGGAGCTCGATGTCGCGCAGGGCGGCCTTGGCGAGGAAGCGCGGGTCCCGCCCGGCCTGCGGCTGGGCGGTGAGCATCTCCTCCTCGCACTCGCGCGAGGAGCTGGTCGAGGACGGTGTTGATCGTCGCCGCCGCGCAGGTAGGTGAACGGCCCCCGGGCCGACGACTGCGGGGCTCGGCGCCAGCTCTGGGTGAGGTTGCTGAACGCCGAGGACCACTGCGAGGACTCCGAGAGCAGCTTGGCCGCCTCCTGGCTCAGCGGGGAGACGACGCGGGACTGGACGCTGGTCGGGTCCTCGGGCGCCCAGCCCTCCTGCTCGCTGTCGAAGATGAGCAGCCCCATCTCGACCAGCAGGTCGAAGGCGTGGCGCAGCTCGCCGTCCTCGGCGATGCGGTAGTCGGAGGCCGCGATCTGGCCCTTCTGGCAGACCTCTTCGTAGAGCTTGGTGGCGTCATCCTCGAAGAGGGCGCGCTCATCGGGTCCGTAGCCCGGCATGACTCCCACCTCTCGACGGCCGCAGTTCACGCAACGTCGATGATCCCACACCAGCTCCGGCTCGGGCGCGGCCGGCCAGAACACGTCCGACCGTGGTCAGGCCCGGCTGCTAGGCCCCTGACCCGGCGTGGTGCGCGGCGAGGACACCGGCGGGGTGTTGATGACGGGGAGCCGCGCGGCCGGCGAGTTCGACGGCGTGGTGCGCGGCGACGACGCGGGCGGGGTGTTGATCACGGGCAGGCACCGGCCGGCTGGAGCGTGCGGGTGGTGCGCGGCGCGACGTGGCCGGCGTGTTGATGACCGGGAGCCGGGCGGTGAGCCCGGTCGAGACCGCGGCGCGGCGGAAGGCGTCCGCGGACTCGGCGACCAGCCCGGCCTGGGCGGCCAGGGTGCCGATCTCGAACCAGACCTGGGCGGCCTCGCGGTCGGCGCCGACGCCGGTCAGCGTGGCGATCGCCTGGCGATACCAGTCCTGGGCCGCCTCGCGGTCGCCGTCGCTCCAGGCGACCTGGCCCAGCAGCATCAGCGCCTCGACGCTGACCAGAGGGAGTCGCGTGCGGCTCGTCGATGACGGCGAGGGCGCGCTCGCGCGGCGCCGTCCGGGTCTCCGTCCAGAGCAACGCCTGGGCGTTGACGACGTCGTTGCCGAGCCCGGTCGGCCGGGCTGGCCTCGCTCCAGTCGAGCTCGAGGTCCGCGAGGCGCAGCTGCTCCGTCGCGTCCTCGAGCCGCGGCGGGTCGGTGCGGAGCATGATCGCGCCCAGCTGGGTGCGCAGTCGACCGAGGTCGCGCACCCGCTCGGTGTTCTCGAGCAGGTGCAGGGCGCGCTTCGCCAGCGGCAGCGCCTCGGCCAGGTCACCGGACTCGGCGCGGATGACGCTCGCGTTCCAGTACGCCGAGGCGCGGGCCACGGGCGAGCTGAGCCGCTCGGACTCGGCGATGGCGCGGTCGCACAGCTCCGCCGCCTCGACGGTTCGGCCCGCCATGAAGAGGGCTGCGGCCAGGGTGACGGAGAGCCGGATGCCCTCCTCGGTGCCGAGCGCGTCGGCCGGCAGCATGGTCGAGCTGAGTCTGGGCGCACGCGATCGCGCGCTCGAGCTGACCCTGCTCGCGCCAGATGCGGCACAGGGCGGTGGCACTCTTGAGCCGGATGCGACGTGACTCGGGCGCGTCGTTGAGGAGCGGCTGGAAGCGCGGACACGGCCGCTGCGGTCGCCGAGTGCGTCCAGCGCGGCCGCCTCGACGTAGCGGGCCCGGATGACGCCGCCGGTGACGGCGTGCAGGCCCGGAGAGCCGAGCGCCTCCCGGGCCAGCGTCGAGCGCAGCTTCGGCCTCTCCGCCGGCCAGGGACAGCTCCGCGTGGTCGAGCTGCAGCTCGAGCCGGCCGGCGTCCTCCCAGCCCTCTCCGTAGGCGAGGTACTCGAGGGTGACCCCGAGCTCGGCGGCCAGGGTCACGAGCAGGTCGGTGCCGGGGCGGCGCTGGCCGCTCTCGATGCGGGAGAGGTAGGCCACCGAGGCGTCCGCGCCGGCCAGCTCGGGCTGGGTGAGCCCGGCAGCGACGCGCGCCGCCTTGATCCGCGCGCCGAGGACGGCGGGGTCGAGGGCAGACAACTGGTGGGCCAGCTCCGGAGACATGGGGCACATCTTGCCTCGAATTGCCGAAAAAGCGTCAAGTCACCGAATTTGGTGACGCGAGTGGCCGGCATCGACCGCGGTTGCGCTACGAGGTGACTCACGGCGGGAACGTCCCGCTACCCCTGACGCGAGGAGTCACCCATGAAGAACAAGTCCGTCCGCCTTGCCCTGGTCAGCGCTCGTCGCTGTCCTGAGCGTGCTCGGCCTCAGCCAGGGCACCGGCTCGGCGCAAGCCGATCGCACCACCACGCGCGCCAGGACCGGCACCTCGTGGTGCTGCTGAACCACTAGCTGAATAGACGGGGTCGCAGGGCCGGGTGAGGGGCACTCGGCCCGCTTTGGCATGCCCAACTGGTATGGACTACCCGAGACAGTTGCCACAACTTGCCATATAGTCGTCAACACAGCCTCGGCGCTGACCCGTCTCAGTCACGGGTCCCCCACCGCGCACGAGACTTGTCAGGAAATGTCCTGGCGCCGGGAGCCCCCCACATGCACTCCCGGCGCCGGGCATCCTGATCTCCGCATCCGGTCGGCACCCCACGCCACCGCCCGAGAGGGCGCCCGGAAGCCACGAGACCCGGATCGAGAAGCTCGGTCCGGGTCTCGGCGCGTGCGCGCTGGGTCAGGCGGGAGTCAGACGCCGAGCCGCGCCTTGAGCGCGTCGAGCTCGGTCCAGAGCACCGTCGGCAGCTGGTCTCCGAACTTCTCGAACCACTCCTGGATCTGCGGGATCTCGGCCTTCCACTCCTCCGGGTCGACAGCGAGGGCGGCGGCGAGCGCCTCCTCGCTCAGGTCGAGGCCGTCGACGTCGAGCGAGCCGGGCGCCGGGACGTGGCCGATCGGCGTCTCGACCGCGGCTGCCTGGCCGTCGATCCGCTCGACGACCCACTTGAGGACCCGGCTGTTCTCGCCGAACCCGGGCCAGAGGAAGCCACCATCGTCGTCGCGGCGGAACCAGTTGACGTAGAAGATCCTCGGCAGCTTGGCCGCGTCGTTGGCCTTGCCCATGTTGATCCAGTGGCCGAAGTAGTCGCCGGCGTTGTAGCCGATGAAGGGCAGCATCGCCATCGGGTCGCGGCGGACGATGCCGACCTGGCCGACCGCGGCCGCCGTGGTCTCGCTCGACAGCGTCGCGCCCAGGAAGGTGCCGTGGGTCCAGTCGCGAGCCTCGAAGACGAGCGGGACGGTCGTCTTGCGGCGGCCACCGAAGAGGATCGCGTCGATCGGCACGCCGCGCGGGTCGTCGTACTCGGGCGCGAGGATGTCGCACTGCTTGATCGGCGTGCAGTAGCGGCTGTTGGGGTGGCTGGACAGCTCCTCGGAGTCGGGCGTCCAGGGCTCGCCCTTCCAGGACGTGGCCTTCGCCGGCGTGTTCTCCAGCCCCTCCCACCAGATGTCGCCGTCCTCGGTGAGCGCGACGTTGGTGAAGACCGAGTTGCCCTTGTTGATGGTCCGCATCGCGTTGGGGTTGGTGTGCTCGTTGGTGCCGGGCGCGACCCCGAAGAAGCCGTACTCGGGGTTGACCGCCCACAGCCGGCCGTCCTCGCCGACCTTCATCCAGGCGATGTCGTCGCCGAGCGTCTCGACCTTCCAGCCGGGGACGGTGGGCGCCAGCATGGCGAGGTTGGTCTTGCCGCAGGCGCTGGGGAACGCCGCCGCGACGTACTTCACCGTGCCTGACGGGCTGGTCAGCTTGAGGATGAGCATGTGCTCGGCGAGCCAGCCCTCGTCGCGGGCCATGACGCTGGCGATGCGCAGGGCGTAGCACTTCTTGCCGAGCAGCGCGTTGCCGCCGTAGCCGGACCCGTAGGACCAGATCGCGCGCTCCTCGGGGAACTGCACGATGTACTTGGTGTCGTTGCACGGCCAGGCCACGTCCGCCTCGCCCTCGGCCAGCGGGTGGCCGACCGAGTGCAGGGCGGGCACGAACTCGGCGTCGAGCTCGGTCATCTTGTCGAGGACGTTGGTGCCCATGCGGGCCATCACGCGCATGCTGGCGGTGACGTAGGCCGAGTCGGTGATCTCGATGCCGAACATGGGCTTCTCGGCCTCGAGGTGGCCCATCACGAACGGGATGACGTACATCGTGCGCCCGGCCATGCAGCCGTCGTAGAGCTTGCGCATGAGGGCCTTCATCTCGTCCGGCGCCATCCAGTTGTTGGTGGGGCCGCAGTCCTTCTCGTCGACCGAGCAGATGTAGGTGCGGTCCTCCACGCGGGCGACGTCGGTGGGGTCGCTGGCGGCGTAGAACGAGTTGGGCTTGATCGCGGGGTTGAGCCGGGTGAACGTGCCCGTCGAGGTGAGGGCGTCGGTCAGCTCGGTCCACTCCTCGTCGGAGCCGGTGCACCAGTGGATGCGAGCCGGCCTGGTCATCGCTGCGACCTCGTTGACGAAGTCGAGGATGCCCTGGTGGGTGGTGGGGGCGGTGCCCGAGTCGGAGAGTGCCTCCGGGGCCGAGGTCGTGTCGCTGGCGTCCTGCGTGGCGGTCATCCGGTGATTCCTCTGGCAGCGTCGCGGTACGGGGTATCGCACGGCATCGTTGTCGGCGACTCTGTGGGTCCCAGGACCACGACGGAGCGCCGGCGGCCTCGGGAGCCCGACGCTACCTCCGTCCGGAGCCCGGACATATTGGATCGGTCCAAGCACTATGGCCCGGATCACAGCAGGTGATGGCGAGACCGTCGCGAGCGCGTACGGTACGTCGACCACGTGGCGTCGGGTCGCCGCTCGCTGTGCTCGAGGGAGCTCCGGATGTCCACCCGCCGTCGCCTGACCGCCGCGTTCTCCGCGTTCGCCCTCGGGTGGGTCGGTCTGGCCGCGCTGGTCGTGGCCGGCCCCGCCGCGCAGGCGGAGGCGGGCAACGCGTGCCCCGCACGACCCGGCGACGTACTACGCCGGGACCGAGGGGCTCTCCGGCACGCAGCTGGCGACGACGCTCAACGCGATCATCGACGGCAACACCTCGCTTCCGTACACCCGGGCGCGACGGACGTGTGGGATGCGCTCAAGGTCACCGACCGGGACCCGAACAACGCCAACAGGATCATCGACGCCTACTCCGGCGACAGCCTGTGACGCCGCGAACCAATGCGGCGTCCTCGTGTGCGCTGGACGGATGGAATCGCGAGCACACCTGGGCTCAGAGCCGGGCAGACTTCGACACCAGCCCTGGACCGGGAACCGACCTGTTCCACATGCGCCCGTTGCGGGGGAACACCAACAGCTCGCGGGGCAACAAGGACTTCGACAACGGGCGGCGCGGCCGCCGTCCCGGGTTGTCCGATCTGCGCGCCTGCCGACGACTCGGACTCCTTCGAGCCGCGCGCGGCGATCAAGGGCGACATCGCCCGCGGCCTGTTCTACATGGACGTGCGCTACAACGGCGACGCCGACGACAGCTCGGCGTCGACCTCAGGCTGTGGGACCAGGTCCGGCACCAGTGGCGCCCAGATCGGCAAGCTCTCGACGCTGGTCGCCTGGTCGCTGGCCGACCCGCCGGACGACCTCGAGCGGGACCGCAACGACCTGGTCGACGGGACCTACCAGCACAACCGCAACCCGTTCATCGACCACCCCGAGTGGGTGTGCTCGATCTGGGCCAGCCAGGTCCCCGCGGCGCTCTGCGCGACCAACAACCACGCCCCCACCACGGCGCCGATGACGAGGACGACGCTCGAGGACACCGCTACGACGGTGGCGCTGACGGCCGAACGACGAGGACGGTGACACGCTCACCTGGTCGATCACGGGCGCGGCCACGCACGGCACCGCCAGCATCACCGGCGGGTCGACGCTCGACTACACGCCGGCCGCGAACTACCACGGCACCGACGTCGTCGGTCTCACCGTCTCCGACGCCAAGGGCGGGACCGCCGCCACGACCGTGACCATCACGGTGACCCCCGTCAACGACGCACCGACGGTCGTGGGCGCGCGGCTGCAGACCGCGTCCGGCACGCCGGTCTCGACGACGCTCGACACGTCCGACCCCGACGGCGACACGGTCACGATCACCGCGGCGACGGACCCGTGCTCGGCTCGGTGACCTTCTCCGGCACGACGGTGACCTACACGCCGGCGAGCCGGTCGGGCGCCGACACGTTCCTCGTCACGGTCTCCGACGGGAGCGGGGGCACGGCCCAGGCGCAGGTCCGAGTGGAGATCACCGCGCTCACCGCGCAGCTGCGGCTCACCACGCCGGCCGCCACCCGCGGGACGCCGGTGGAGACGACGATCACCGCGACGGGCCCCTCCGGCGCCGTCCCGGAGGGCAGCGTGACGCTCTCGAGCGGCGCCGCCGTGCTCGGCACCGTGGCGCTCCGGCCCGACGGGACCGCGAGCGTGCCGTGGATCCCCGCGCTGGCAGGTGCCACGCAACTGGTGGCGTCCTACGCCGGCGACTTCCGGTTCGCGCCGACGTCTTCGTCGCCAGCGGTGGTGACCGTCGCGAGGACGCCGGCCAAGCTCAAGCTCTCCGGTTCGCTGAAGAGCGGCCGCCCTGGAGTGGTCAAGGTGAAGGTCCGCACCGTCGCGGGCCTGCCGGCGACCGGGAGGGTCACGCTGAAGGTCGGCTCGACCACCGTCACCGCCAAGCTCAGGAAGGGCGTCGCGAAGGTCCGCATCCCCAAGGTGCCCCGCACCGCGAAGCTGAAGGTGAAGGTGTCCTACGCGGGCGACGACCAGTACGCCGGACGTTCGGTGAAGCACATCTTCCAGCTCCGCAGGTAGCCGCCACCGGCCTCGACATCCTCACCTCCATCGATCCGGCCGCACCGATTCGGAGCCCTTCGCGCGTTTCGCTATCCTCGTGCAGTCCTGCGGACCGGTCACGGACCCATCCGAGGACAGGCGCCCGTAGCTCAACGGATAGAGCATCTGACTACGGATCAGAAGGTTGGGGGTTCGAATCCCTCCGGGCGCGCAGAGTCTTCGCAGGTCAGCGACGGTTTCCCCTGCTGATCGTGGTCCGCAGCCGGCGGTCATCCCATGAGCTGTCCCATTCACGCCCGGCCGGCCTGCCTTCGGTGGCAGTTGGTCATCGCTCGCAGCGATATTGACCATCGGTCGTCGCGCGTTGTCTGGCGACGAGGGACAGGGCCGATGCTCCGATGGACCCGTGCCCGCTACAGCCGATGAGCGCGCTCGCCGGTGCGGGACGTTGCGTCGGCACGGTCCCGGTTGGCTCGGATGTCGTCGGCGTGGTCGGCAGCCCAGCCGATGAGTTGGATCACGATGTCGTAAAGCCCGTTTCCTGGCGGGGCGAGTGCGTACTCCACGCGTGGTGGGACTTCTGCATAGGCGGTGCGCGTGATGAGGCCGTCCTGGTGCAGCTGCCGGAGGTTGTGGGTGAGCATGCGCTGGGAGATGCCAGGTATCTGGCGCTGCAGGTCGGTGTAGCGCAGGGGCCCGTTCTCCAGGACGGCGATGATCAGCATGCTCCATTTGTCTCCGACCCGATCCAGCACCTGCCGGACGAATGGCATGCGGTCGGCGGGGACCCTCGAGCACGGCCCGGTGGCCGCCGCCATCGCCAGGTCCGCGCTGTCGTCCTCGATCGCCATCGCAGCCGTCCCTTCAGTCACGCACACCGGTGTGCCTTTTGTAGCGCCTCCGATACTCGCGGATGATGGGGTTACGAACAAGAAGTAAGGATCACTGAGGGCGTCGAGCATGGGCGCCCCGCCGCCGCGTCGACGCACCCGGTCACCTGATCCGCCTTCTCCATCACACTGCTGAGAAGAGGACTCATCATGTCCACCATCGCCATCATCGGCGCGGGCCCCGGGATGGGCCTGGCCATCGCCCGTACGTTCGGCGGGCGCGGCTTCGACGTCGCGCTGATCTCCCGGACCCAGACCAAGCTCGACGCGCTGGCCGGTCAGCTCGCCGCTGAGGGGATCACCGCCGCGGGCTTCGCCGCCGACGTGATGGACCGGGCCTCGCTGACGGCGGCCCTGGAGGCCGCTACGTCGCGCTTCGGCGCCGTCGACGTCCTGGAGTACTCCCCAGCCCCACACAGTCCCGTACCTGGCATCACCCTGGCGCTGCCGTCCGAGGCGACCGTGGAGAACCTGCAACCGCAGATCGAGTACTACCTGTACGGCGCCCTGCATGCCGCCCAGGTCGTGCTGCCCGCGATGCGAGAGGCGGGGGCGGGGACGCTGTTGTTCACGACCGGCGGTGGCTCCGTCGACCCCTCCCGATGCTGGGCAACGTCAACGCCGCTGCAGCCGCCCTGCGAAACTGGGTCCTGAACCTGAACAAGGAGCTGTCCGGCACCGGTGTGTACGCCGGCCACGTCGCGATCAGCGTGTGGATCGGCAACGAGGGCCCGGAAGGCATCCCCTCGGCCGAGCCCGACCAGATGCCCCCCTCTACTGGGAACTGCACGAAGCCCGCGACAGCGCCGAGCACCTCTTCACCGGTTGACCGACGGCGGGGCACCTGTGCACGCTCGACTGGGGACCGGCGATTGGGGAAGACGCTCTCGACCTATCGAAGCCAGATGCGACTCCACGTCCTCCCCGCTCTCGGATCGTGGCGAATGAGTGCGATCCAGCCCGAACACCTCGAGGCGCACCACCGACGGAAGCAGACCGACGGCCACTCCGCGCACACTATCCGCGCGGTGCACCGCGTCCTCCGGTCCGCGCTCAACGAGTCCGACAGCCTCGCAGCCGTGTTCCCACGTCTGGCGCTGGTGCCGCACGTCGAGCGGATGGACCGTGACATGGGGAGCGGGGAAAGCTCAGTGCATCTGGCCCAGGGGTCGGCGGCGGATGGATGCCAAGTAGACGCCGCGTGCCGAGGTTGCAACTCGATGAACGGCCAGATACTGAGGATGCGTTGGTGATGGAAAGCGTGCGCCTTACCGGTTCGGATGCTCCACCTCGGCAGCCCGGCCCACGGTCACGGCTGAAATCGCCGGGCCTCGTCGACTGTGCGGAAGATCTTCCGTAGACCGAGGGTGTAGGGGAGGCGGTGCCGGATCCGTGGGTCAGCAGCGATGACCCTGACCTGAACGCCAGCCTTCTTGAGGTCGCCACCGATGCCGACGAGGACGGCGATCCCTGTCCCGTCAACGTGTTGCATGTCCGTCAGATCGAGGAGCACCAGGGAGGGCCGAACTCGATGATGTGTTTGATGACCCCCGAGACGGCCACGGCGTCCGGGAAGTCCAGCGGACCCCCGATCGTGACGATCGCCGAGTTGTCGGATACGTGGTGTTCGACCCGCAACCCACCGGGGAATGTCTTGACGTCATCCATGGTGTGCTCCTTCCGTTGGTGCCTCATGTTGCTCGGGCTGCGCAGCGTCCTTGATCGCTGTAGCGATCGCGGGGGCGACGCGCGGGTCGAGGACGTCGGGTAGCAGTCGGTCGCCCGACGCGGGTTGGGCCAGGGTCGCCAGCGCGCTTGCGGCGGCCAGGAATACGCGGTCATCGAGGCGTGCCTCCGAGCCGCCCAGGAGGCCGCGAAAGAGGCCGGGGAACGCGAGTGCGTTGTTCACCTGGTTGGGATAGTCGGAGCTCCCGGTCGCGATGATGGCGCCGAGGTCTGCGATGTCCTGGGGATCGACTTCTGGGTCGGTGCTGGCCAGCGCGAACACGATGGGGCGCTGTGCCATGGTCTTGACGAGGTCGCGGCTGAGGACACCGGGGGCGGAGAGACCGATGACCGCATCCGCCTGGTTGAGCGCCGCTGCCAGCCCGACCTGGATTCCTCGGGGGTTGGTGTGGCGGGACAGCCAGCGCTTGTGTTCGGGTAGGCGTTCCCCGATGTTCGGATGCAGCACCCCGACTGGTGCCCACACCGTGACGTCGCTGGCTCCTGCGGAGAGCAGCAACCGGGTTACGGCGGTGCCGGCCGCGCCCGCACCCAGGACCACGATGCGGGCGGTCTCCAGCCGTTTGGACACGACTTGGAGCGCGTTGAGCATGGCTGCCAGCACCACAGTGGCGGTGCCGTGTTGGTCGTCGTGGATGACTGGGAGGTCCAAGGTGTCTCGCAGGCGCTGCTCGACCTCGAAGCATCGTGGAGCCGAGATGTCCTCGACGGTGATGCCGCCGAAGCCAGGGGCGATGGCGGTGACGGCATGCACGATCTCGTCCACGTCCTGGGTGTCGAGGCAGATCGGGACGGCGTCGATGCAGGCGAGCCGCGCGAACAATGCGGCCTTGCCTTCCATGACAGGCAGCGCAGCCACAGGTCCTGGATTCCCGAGACCGAGCACCGCGGAGCCGTCGGTGACTACGGCGACCCGGTTCGCCTTGCCCGTGAGCTCGTTGACTCGATCCGGAGACCGCACGAGAAGCTGGGAGACCCGACCGACGCCAGGTGTGGGCGATCGCGAGGTCTTCACGAGTCTCGAGTGGAACGACCGCACGGGTCAGTGTCTTGCCGCCCTTGCTACACGCCAGCACCCGGTCTTCGCAGTAGGCCAGGCGGAAGTCGAGGCCCCGACGCAATCGAGACTGCAGATCTGCCAGGTGCTCTTCGTTGTCGGTGGTCAAGGTCATCCGAACCCAACCCGAGGCTTGGGGGCCAGTGACGCGGACGCCCACCTGGCCGGGCCAGTCGCCACGATCTCGCCCATTCGCTTCATCTGGTCATCGGTGACCAGGACCTCGAGGCTGTAGGCGGGGTGGGTGCGTGGTGTTGTCATAGGTCGTTCCCGGCATAGGAGAGGTTGAAGCTCTTGTTGGTCAGCGGGAAGTCCGGGACGATGGTGTCCTTGAGTGCGAGGGGCAGCGCCGGCCAGTTGAGGAACGACGGGTCGACGATCTTGAGTCGGCGGACCCGCTTGCCGGGGTCGAGCTCGACGCGGTGGGCGATGGTCCCGCGCCAACCTTCGACCAACCCGACGCCGGATGAGACCTGGGGCATCCAAGTGGGTTTGCCCGTCGCGATCTCGCCGGGAGCCAGGGCGCCGAGGAGCTCGCGGAGCAGGGCGACCGAGGTCTGGACCTCCTCGGCGCGGACCAGGAACCGGGCCAGAACGTCTCCGTCGGTCTTGGTGACCACGCGGAGCCCTGAGGTCGCGTCGCTGAAGGGGTGGTCGCGGCGAGCGTCCAGGGCGACGCCGCTGGCTCGGGCTGCGTAGCCGACCACCCCGAGGTCGCGGACCTGCTCGGCGTGCAGCACGGAGGTGCCGCTGAACCGGTCGTTGACGGCGCTGTGGTGCAGGGCCAGGTCGACGATCTCGCCGACGTCGTCGGCGATCTCCAGCAGCTCCTGCTCGGTGGGCAGCTCGCGGAGCCGGGTGCCGCCGGGGAAGACGGAACCGCGGAGCAGCCGGTGACCGGTGACCCGTGCGTTGAGTCGGAGCAGCCGTTCGCGGACCCGGAGCGCATGGGTGTTGAGCAGTCCCTGGCCGGCGTCGTTGCACAGGGCTCCGAGGTCGGTGACGTGGTTGTAGAGCCGCTCCAGCTCCAGTAGCGCCACCCGGCTGGTGTTCGCCGCGGGTGGCACCGGCCAGTCGAGCGCCTCCTCGACGGCCAGACAGAACGCCACCGTGTGGCCGATGGCGGTGTCCCCGGAGATGCGTTCGACGAGGGGGACCACGTCGGCCAACAGCCGTCCCTCGGCGAGCTTCTCGACTCCTCGATGGACGAACCAGAGCCGGGCCTTGAGCTTGAGGATCGTTTCCCCGACCACCGAGAACCGGAAGTGGCCGGGCTCGATGAGCCCCGCGTGGATCGGCCCGACCGGGATCTCGTAGACGCCGGGGCCTTCCACGGTGACGAACGGGTAGGGCTCGTCGGTCGACCCGAACGTTGGTGGCGGACCGGCGTCGCTGCGCATGGGATACCAGCCGCGGGGCCAGTGCTGGTGGCGCACCAGTCTGGCGGGCAGGGGGTGGTCGAGGGGTGTCACGCCGTAGAGGTCGCGGATTTCGCGCTCGAACCGACCGGCAGTGAACGAGACGGACGCCAGGCTCGGAATGGCGGGTTTCTCCCGGTCGGTGCACAGCACAAGCTCGACCCGGCGGTCTGGTCCGGCGGCCACCCAGAGGTAGACGATGCGGAAGCGGTCGGGGTCCTCGTGGGCGGCGATGAGCGCGAGCCGGAAGCCGCTCGCCAGGAGGCCGCTCGCCTGCGGCAGGAGCTGGTCCGCGGTGACCTCGATCTGGCGACGGTCGCGGTAGTGCCGGGCCTCGACGGGAGCGGTCACCGGATGCCACCGATCAGGCTCGCGGCGTGGAACAGCTGGTCCAGGGGCCAGGCAACGACCCCGAGGACCACGAGCGCCGTCAACCCCACGAGCAGCGGCGCCGGGGAACCCACCGCCGCCAGGCTGCCCGAAGCCGTCGCATTCGGAGTCCTTGGGTCCGGGATCGGACCGGAGCCGAGGATCATCGGCACGAGCTGGACCGTGATCGCGACGAACACGACCACCAACAAGCTGAACGCGACCACGATCACCCAGACGAGCCCGGAATCGGCGGCGGCCCGGGCCAGCCCGAGCTCACTGGCGAACAGGCTGAACGGCGGCAGACCCAGGAGGGCCAGGAAGCCGGCACCGAAGGCTCCTGCGAGTACAGGGCGCCGGGTCAACAATCCGCGGATCTCGGCGATCCGGGTGGTGCGTTCGGAGACGAGCACCTGGCCGGCGCCGCAGAACAGCACCGCCTTGCCCAGCCCGTGGCCCAGGATGTGAAGCAGGCCGGCGGCGATGGCCAACGGGGTGCCGACGGCGAGGCCGATCACGACCAGGCTCATGTGTTCGATGCTCGAGTAGGCCAGCAGCCGCTTGTAGTCGCGCTGGGCGATGATCAAGGAGGCCGCCAGTGCCAGGGAGGTGAGAGCAATGACAAGCAGGAGCGTGCGGACGAAGGTGGGGGACAGGGTCTGCACCGCGATGACGCGGTAGCGGACCAGTGCGTAGACCGCGACCGGCAGCAGCACGCCCGACATGAGAGCGGAGACGGGAGCGGGCGCCGTGCCATGGGCGTCGGGGAGCCAACTGTGCAGCGGGATCATGCCAGCCTTGGCGCCGAAGCCCAGGACGAGCAGCGCGAAGGCGATCCGCATCACCCCCGGGTCCAGTTCCTCGGCGTGCACCGAGAGCTGGCTCCAGTCCAGCGCGCCGGAGGCCGGGATGCTGGTCTGACGCGCTGCGTAGTAGACGAGGATCGTGCCCAGGTAGGCCAGGGCGATCCCGACCGAGCAGATGACGACGTACTTCCAGGTCGCCTCCACCGAGCCCCGACTGCGCCGGTGACCGACGAGGAAGGCCGTCACGATCGTGGTGGCCTCGACCGCTGCCCACAGGACACCGAGGTTGTCAGCGAGCACCGCGAGCACCATGGCGGCGAGGAACGCCGGGACCAGGGTCCCGTAGCGACGCAGGTCGCTGGCGGCGACCTCACCTGAGGCGACCTCGCTGGCCACGAACGAGACGCTCGCCCAGGTCGCGATGACACCAACCGACCCGATCACGATCAGCATCACTGCCGAGAGTGCGTCAACGCGCAGCACCGAGGCGGCCCTGAGCGAGTCGCCGTCGACGGTCAGCACCGCCGCAGCGACACCGCTGGCCAGGATGACCAGGGCGGCCGCCACCGTGACCCAGCCGGCGGTCCGGCTCGGCGGGCGGCGGGTCGCGGCGAACAGGCCGGCGAGCAGCGGCGTTGCCAACGGGGTCGCGATGACCAGGGCGCCGACCAGTCCACCGTCCATGCTCAGTCCCTCAGCTGTCGTAGGTCGTCGAGGTCGGTGTCGCCGAAAGCGGCACGGAGCCGGGCGGTGAGCACCTGGAGGACCAGGACCACCAGCAGCAGGTCCATGGAGACCGCGAGCTCGACGATCACCGGCACCCCGGCAGTGACCAGGAACGCGGTGGCGGCGATGCCGTTGTCGAGGAGCAGGAATCCCACCACCTGCGACAGCGCGCGACGCCGCGTGGTGAGCATGAAGAACCCGAGTAGCACCATCGCCATCCCCACCGGAACGGCGTGTGTGGTGGGGGTCGGGTCGAGCTCGACCAGCGGCCTGCTCACGGCGTAGGCGAGCAGGGTCAGCAGCGCCGCCGCCAGGAGGGAGGCCGGCACGTTGACCACCGGCTGGGTCTCGCGGGGTGCACCACTGTCGGTCAGGACCCGGCGCAGCACTTTCGGGAGCACCCCGCCCTTGAGGATCAGCACGCCCAACGCCACGACGTACAGCTCGGCGCCGCCGTCCTGAGTGCCCAGCAGCGCGGCCATCGCACCCAGTAGCACGCCTTGGACGGTCAGCAGTCCGATCAGCGCCGAGAGCTGCCGACGCCAGAGCATCAGTACCGAGGACAGCAGCAGCCCTCCGCACACGAGGTAGAGCAGCTGCGCGAACAACGAGCTGGACACCACCGAGTTGCCGACATCCACCACGGCAGCGCGCGCCATCCACCCCGGGCCCGCTGTGCCGAGGGGGCCGCTCATGCGAGGAAGAACGACGAGGAGACCGCCAGGACCCCGAACAGGAAGGACCCGGCGAGCAGCTCCGGAACCCGGAACAGCCGCCATTTCGCCATGAACACCTCGGCCGCCGCGAGCACGGCGCCGAGAACGGCGGTCTTCGCGACGAAGACGGCGACCCCGAGGCCCAGGGCCGCAGGCCCCGCGGTGGTGGCCACTCCCCAGGGCAGGAACAGGCTGCCCCACAGGCCCAGCAGGATGGTCAGCCGGATGGCCGAGCCGAGCTCGATGATGGCCAGGTCTGGTCCGGCGTACTCCAGGATCGTCGCCTCGTGGATCATCGTGAGCTCGAGGTGGGTGCTCGGGTTGTCGACCGGGAGCCGGCCGGCCTCGGCGACCACCACGATCCACAGCGCGACGGCCGCGAGCAGGGTCGCCGGCGACAGGATCGTGCCGGGTGTCCGCTGGCCGTGCTCGACGATGCTGGCCAGGTTGGAGGAGCCCACCCGAACCGAGAGCGCGAACCCCGCGACCAGCAGCGTCGGCTCCGCCAAGGCCGCGATCGTGACCGTGCGACTGGAGCCCATGCCTCCGAACGCCGACCCGGTGTCGAGGCCGGCGAGGGCAAGCGCCACTGAGCCGAGCAGCAGCAGTGAGACCAATGCGTACAGGTCGACGACTCGGTCCAGGGGGGAGGTGGTGGCGACGAAGGGGGCGGCCGCAGCGATCAGAAGCAGGGAGCTCAGCACGAACGTCGGCGCCGCGGTGAAGATCACGGTCGTGCCGCCGGGAGCGATCGGCTCCTTCCTGAGCTGTTTGCGCAGGTCTCGCCACGGCTGGATCAGCCCAGCCCCCGCCCGTCCCTCGAGCCGGGCTCTGATCTGGCGCATCAGGGCGACCAGGAACGGAGCACCCACGACCAGGACCATCACCTGCAGCACGGCTCCGACGATCCCCCACGCTGCGCTGTTCACGATGTCACCCCGACCACGACGAGTACGACCAGCAGGCCCACCAACCCATAGACGAGGTAGCGGTGCACACTTCCGTTCTGAAGTCCTCGCGCCCGGTTCCCCCACCAGGTCGCAGCCGCGAGCACGGGTGGGTACAGGCGAGACTCGAGGCGGTCAGAGACCCGCTGCCGGTACTGGACGCTCTCGACGAGGTACCGCGACTCAGCGTGGTGGGTGACGTCGATGTCGTGCTCGGGTCGGAGCACGTCGTCGAAGACCCGGGTGAGCGGCTCGGCGTAGGCCGTCGCCGTGTACTGCATGCGCGGGCTCAGCCGCGTCCCCCCACATCCCCAGACCAGGGCCGGACGACGGGGCCGCCGTCCACGCGGGAGGCGCAGCACCGTCAGGACCAGCACCGCGCCGCCGGCCAGGCCCAGCGCGATCA
Source organism: uncultured Actinomycetota bacterium (assembly GCA_963793315.1). GTDB lineage: Bacteria > Actinomycetota > Actinomycetes > Propionibacteriales > Nocardioidaceae > Nocardioides. The sequence goes on from CAWBZR010000018.1 coordinate 110,371, forward strand.
GCAGGGGAGACATCGACCCGGTGATGCCGGAGAGCCGCATCTCGATCGCACCGCGCACCGGCTCGCGGGCGCCGATGCCTGGCATGGTGGCGAGCACCTTGTCCAGGGATCTGACGAAGGCGAGAGGAGCCAGGGCAAGGGTGATGCAAGCCGCGACGGCGCCAGCCATGCCCAGCCGCATGGAGCGCGGCACCTCCATCGCGGCCGTCGCCTCGGGGCTGCGCGGCCGGGCCAGGAAACCGACGCCGAAGGCCTTCACGAACGTCGCAACCCCGAGTCCGGCTGTGAGTGCGACCGCACCGACGGCCAGGGGCATCGCGATCGCGACAGCGACGCTCGGCGCGCTGGACGCCGACAGGCTGTGGATCAGCCCTTGGAGCAGCAGCCACTCCGAGACGAACCCGTTGCCAGGCGGTAGCCCCGCTGCACCCAGCGCACCAACCCCGAACAGCGCGGCGGTGACCGGCATCCGCTGGGCCAGGCCGCCCATCTTGTCCAGGTCGCGAAGACCGGTGCTGCGCAGCACCGCTCCCGCGCCCAGGAACAGCACGGTCTTGAACGCCGCGTGGTTCGCGGTGTGCAGCAACGCGGCGATCATCAGCACCCCGGCCAGGGGGGCGTCGCCCGCCGCAGCGAACACCCCGGACGCGCCGACCCCGACGAAGACCAGGCCAAGGTTCTCGGTGGTCGAGTAGGCCAGCAGCCGCTTGAGGTCGGTCGCCGCGCACGCCTGGAGGACGCCGTACATCGCCGACAGCGCGCCGACGGTGAGCACCAGCAGCCACCACCAGCGCGGGCCACCGCCGAGCAGGTCGAAGCCGACCCGCAGCACACCGTAGATGCCCAGGTTGACCATCGCAGCCGACATCAGAGCGGACACGTAGCTGGGGGCCTCGGGGTGCGCCCGAGGGAGCCAGACGTGCAGCGGCACCAGGCCGGCCTTCGAACCGAACCCGGCGAACGCCAGCAGGAACACTGCTGACCTGGTGGTCGGCGACAGCCCGGCGGCCGCGTCCCGGATCCCCGCGAAGGACTCATCACCCGCGGCCTGGGACAGCAGCACCAGCCCCAGCAGGATCGCGACCAGACCGGCATGGGTCATCGCGGCGTACCACACACCCGCGCGACCCACCTCGGGGCGCGCTCGGTGCTCGGACAGCACCAGCACCAGCGACGCCAGCGCCATCAGCTCCCACAGGACCAGGAAGGTGGTGACGTTGCCGGCCGCAGGTACGGCGACAAGAGTGACCGCAAACAGGGGGAGGGTCGTCTGCACGGTCCTCGACGCCACGCCGCCCGGATCTCCCGCGTCCTCGGAATACTCCTCCGGGTGTGGGTAGCCCAGGCTGTAGACCCCGGCTGCGATGGAGACCCCGCCGGCCAGCGCCATGAAGACCCCCGACAAGGCGTCGACGGCCAGCATGGCTTCGCTGAAGGGCAGCAGGTGGCGGGCCGTTCCCGACCATGCGTCACCGGCCAGGGCCGCGCCCCCGGCCACCACGCCACCGAGGCCGGCCAGGCAGGTCAGCGCTGCGGACATCCAGCCCCGCCACCGCGGGGTGGAAAGGAAGGAGACCGTCAGCGAACCGGCCGCGGCCGCGGCCACCAGCGCGAGACCGGTGCTGAGCAGGCTCACCGGCCGCTCAACCGGCGCAGCGCCGTGATGATCGCCTCTGGCTCGGGCGGACACCCGGCGACCGTGACGTCGACCGGGATGACGTCACTGACGCGACCCTGCACGCCGTAGGCCCCGGCGAACACTCCGCAGTCGCGGGCGCAGTCCCCGAGTGCGATCACGCGTTTGGGCTCGGGCATCGCCTCGTAGGCCTTCAACAACGGATCCGCCATGTTGCGGGTCACCGGCCCGGTCACCAGCAACACATCCGCGTGCCGCGGCGAGGCCACCAGCCGCACGCCGTACCTCTCCAGGTCATAGACCGGCCCGAAGGCCGAGGCGATCTCGATCTCACAACCGTTGCAGGACCCGGCATCCACGTGCCGTACCTGGATCGAACCGCCGAAGACGCCATCGTCCCGAGAGATCTCCTGGTCGTCCTCCGGCCCGGGCAACGCCGGTTCCGCGATCAGTCCGTGACGACGGATCAGTCGAAACAGACCCGTCACCGGGCGCCTCGGCGGACCTGGACCCCGCGGGCGGCCCTCGCATCGCTCTTCAATGTCGTCAGCATGTCGACCTGCTCGGACAGCACGCTGGTCAGGATCGACCGCGCTACCGCCATCAGCTCTGCGATCTGGGGGCTGACCAGCGAGTAGTGCACCGATGAGCCCTCCTTGCGGGTCATGACCAGACCCGCCCGCCGCAGCACCGCCAGCTGTTGCGACAGGTTCGACGATTCCACCTCGATCTCTCGCAGCAGCGCACCGACCGAGTACTCGTCCTGGCTCAACAGCTCGAGGATCCTGATCCGGACCGGGTGGCTCAACGTCTTGAAGAACTCCGCCTTCAACTGGTGGAGCGGCGTCGTCATGACTCGTCTCCCGTTTGCCGCGTCATCGACAGCTGCCCTTCGCCTCTCGGTCGCCGAACGGATACTTCGCTTGAACTTGCATAATTAGCATTTGCAAGGATTTGCAACTATTGTAGCAGTCAGATTCGTGTCCTCTCGACCCTGGAGTGATGGCCGCCAAGGAGGTGTCCGTGAGCGCCGTACCTCCCCCTTCAGCGCGCCCGGAGGAGCCTGGCGAGCCGTGGTACGTCTACGACCGCCACCTCAACCTCCTGCATGTCGCGATGACCCTGGCTGATGCCGAGGCGTGGGCAATCCTCCATTGGAAGGTGGTCGAGGTCGCCGAGCGGGAACAGGTCGAGGCAAACGACTACTGGTATCTCCTCTTGGCCGCCCCAGACTCAACAAGACCCGCCAGCCGCGACTACCAGGCGCGCATCGCGCGCAAAGACCGGGTCATCGCGATGGGCCGCGATCCCGACACAGCCCCACGCTTTCCCTAGGAGATGCGTGCGACAGGTCCGTGGTCCAGGTGCGTGCATGGCAAGGCGCCGACGCGCACGCAGACTGGGCGTCTTCGCAGCGTTGGCAACGCCGTCAGGTGCGTGCCTGGGACACGGAACTGGTGTGCGGATCTCGCTGACAGGACACAAGGTCGCCACCTCGCCGGTCTCATCAAAGAACGGACCAAACCGACCATGAATCCACCGGCGCCAACGACACCGCCCAGCCCCCTGCCCGGGCAAACTCAGGCGCCCAAGCCCCGCAAACACCTCATGACACCGGGCGCTCCACGTCCTGCTCCCCGGCCGAACGCGATGAGCACAGAGCAAGTCCAACGCTGGGTGGTGACCGTCCTCGTGGTGGTGATCGGCGGCCACCTGGCCGAAGCGCTGGTCATCTTCGGCCTCATCGCACCCACGGACCATCCTGCGTCCCTCATCGGACTGCTCATCATCGCCGGAGTGGTGGGCCTCCTCGCCGCCGGCGGTGTCAGAGCCGTCCACAGGCGACGCATTCTCAGCCTCTGGCTTCTCCTAGGCCTAGTGCCGGCAGGGACCGGCGTCTACCTCGGATACTGGGCGTAACCCTCCACACAGGGTTCTGGTCCCTCTTTTCGACGCTGGTCCATGCGCCCGACCCCAAGAGCACGAGAGGACCCACATGCCTTGGTACTCGACGGAGAACGTGGAAGACGTCACCATCCTCCGGCTCAAGGGTGACGCCACAACCCGCCATTACCAATGGCTGGGGGGTCTCGATGGTCTGCTGATGCGCGGGCGGCGGCGGTTGGTCATCAGCCTCGAGGAGGTCGCGATATCCAATCGCTCAGCGGCGGGCTTCGTCGTTGTCATGACACGTCGAACCGAGGACCTCGGCGGCGACGTCGTCTACGTGGCGCCGAGAGACGTCCACGCCGAGAAGGTCCTGCGTCAGATGGGGTTCAGCAAGGCCTTCCCATTCGCCCTCACCGTGGCGGAAGGCCGTGAGCACTTCACCCCCGGCTGAGTCACCACGGGAGCACGGGTCACCCGCGTCGGAGGTCGCTACGGCATCGGCGATCCGCCGGTTCTCGCCGTTCGAGTCACGGCGCCCGCAAGAGATGGCAGGGCCAACACCGCGGTCGTCGCTGCCGTCGCCGACCGCCTCCGGCCAAATACACCGCCGGTGGCTGGGGCGAGTGGGTAGGGCCGTTGTCATGTCGCCCGCTGACAGGACTAGCAGCGCGTCGAGGCTGCACCAGCCAGGCCCCAAGGTCCCTACGGATCAGAAGGTTGGGGGTTCGAATCCTCCGGGGGGCGCAGAGCTCCTCGCAGGTCAGCGACGGTTTCGTGACTGATCGTGGTCCGCGGCCGGTGACCGCCGAGGCGAGCCTGTTGTCGCGGCCACGGTTGGCGCGACTCATGCGGAAGCCTGCGGGCCCTGTCCCGAGCCGCCGGTGACGAGCACTACGCAGTCGGTGAGGGAGATGACCTCCATGCACCGCAACGACCCGACCACGAGCTCGCCGGGGAAGACGGTGACCGAACGGCCCGCCCGGACCACCTGCACCTGCCCCTGCAGGACCTGGAGGGCCACGCCGTCACCGACGGGGCGCTGCGACATGACTCGACCGGCGGCCATGGCCACGAGCCAGATGGTCGCGCCGGCCGTGTCGTCGTGCAGCGCCTGCAGGCTGGAGCCGGGGCTCGAGTTCCGGGCGCGCACAAGGTGTCGCCGTCCAAGGGCGATGAGCGACGAACGCTCCACCCCCGCGGGTGACGAGCGGCCGATCGGCCGTCTCGGCGTGGCGACGGCCATCAGCCGGCCAGACTCGAGACGAGGAGGGCCTTGATCGTGTGCATCCGGTTCTCGGCCTGCTGGAAGACCACCGACGCCGGCGAGGTGAAGACCTCGTCGGTCACCTCTGCCCCACGGAGGCCGTAGCGGTCGAGGACCCGGCGTCCGAGCTCGGTGCGGTCGTCGTGGGTCGACGGGAGGCAGTGCATGAACCGGGTGGTCGTCTTGCCGGAGTGCGCCATCAGCTCACCGGTGACCCGGTAGGGGCGGAGCAGCTCGACCCGCTCGTCCCAGGCCGAGTCCGGCTCGCCCATGCTCACCCACATGTCGGTGTAGACGACGTCGGCGCCGGCCACGGCGGCGGCCGCGTCGTCGGTCACCCAGGTGTTGCCGCCGCTGGCGCGCGCGAGGCCGGCCGCGAGCTCCCGCACGTCGGTCGGTGGCTGCAGCGCCGCGGGGGCGGCGATCCGGACGTCCATGCCCAGCATCGCGCCGGTGACGAGGATCGAGCGGGCCACGTTGTTGCGGCCGTCGCCGACGTAGGTCCACGAGATGCCACGGAGCTCATGGCCGACGGTCTCGCGGATGGTGAGGACGTCGGCGAGCATCTGGGTGGGGTGCCACTGGTCGGTGAGCCCGTTCCAGACCGGCACCCCGGCGTACGCCGCGAGCTCCTCGACGGTCTCCTGGGCGAACCCGCGGAACTCGATGCCGTCGAAGAGGTGGCCGAGCACCTGGGCGGTGTCAGCGATGCTCTCCTCCCGGCCGATGTGGCTGCCCTCGGGGCCGAGGTAGGTGGTGCGGGCGCCCTGGTCTGCGGCGGCGACCTCGAACGCGCAGCGGGTGCGGGTCGAGGCCTTCTCGAAGACCAGGGCGATGTTCTTGCCCGAGAGCCGGGGCACTTCGCGGCCTTCGGCGCGGGCGGTCTTGAGGTCGGCGGCGAGGTCGACGAGCTCGAGGAACCCGTCCCTGCCGAGACCGACTTCGGTCAGGAGGGAGCCAGCGCGGCTGCCGTGGGGTCGCGCGGGGGCGATGGTCATCGAGTCTCCTCGATCGGGTCGCGGTGGACCGGGCAGCTCATGCAGCGGGCTCCGCCGCGGCCGCGTCCGAGCTCGTTGCCGACCATCGGCAGGACCTCGATGCCGTGGTCGGCGAGGAGCCGGTTGGTGTCGGTGTTGCGCTCGTAGCCGACGACGACGCCGGGTGCGATCGCCAGGTAGTTGTCGGCGTCGTTCCACTGCTCGCGCTCGGCGGCCCGCACGTCCTGGGTGGCTCGCAGCACGCGGACGTCGTCACGCTCGAGCACCTCGGACAGGGTCGCCTGCAGCCCCGCTCGCTCGGAGATCTCCGGGCGGGCCGGGTCCTCGCCCGGCGTGAGCACCCACATCCGCGTGTGGTCGTCCGACAGGTAGGGGTAGGCGACGAACGTCGCGACGTCGACCATCGTCAGCATCGTGTCGAGATGCATGGCCGAGCGAGCCTTCGGCAGCTCGACCGCGAGGACCTTCCGGGCGGAGCGCGAGGCGAACAGGCTGCGTGCCAGCATCTCCACGCCCATCGGCGTGGTCCGCTCCCCCATACCGACCATGACCGTGTCGTGGGACAGGACGTGGATGTCGCCTCCCTCGAGGGTGGCGGGTGCGTGGTCGAGGTCGTCGTCGCCGTAGTGGCTGATGAACCTGCCGGCCTCGCGAGCCTCCGCGAACAGCGGATGGTGCCGGTAGACGGTCCGCGTGTGGAGCGACTCCCGGCGCCGGGCCGGCATCGCCATCGGGTTCACGGTCGCGCCGTGCCCGATCCAGGCGGTGTTGTCGCGCTGGAAGAGCGTGTTGGGCACCGGAGGGAGGACGAAGTCGTCGACGCCCTGGGTCGCCCAGACGAGCCCGGACCAGCCCAGCGGCCGCAGGTCCGAGGCCACGATGCCGCCGATGAACAGCTCGGCAAGCCCGGCGGAGTCGGTGTCGGCGAACAGGCCGCGGAGGTCGCGCGCCAGCGCCGGGCCGAACCGCTCGTCGGTGCACACGCGGTCGACCGCGAACGCCCGGCCCGCCTCGGTGGCCAGCGCCTCGGCCAGGAGCGTGGCGAAGTGGTGCACGCGGATCGCCGCGCTCGGAGAGGATGCGCGCTGAACGCGTCGTGCTCCTCACGGGCGCGGTCGGCCCACATGACGTCGTCGAAGAGCAGCGCCGAGGCGTTGGCGGGGGTGAGCCGGTCGAGCTCGAGGCCGGGCCGGTGCACGATGACCTCGCGCAGCCGGCCGACCTCGGAGTGGATGCCGACCTCGAGCGCGCGTCGCCTGGGCGGTCGTGGTCATCGGGCCACCGCCTCGCGGAGCAGCAGCGTGTCGACCTCGCCGTACTCACCCTTGCGGCTCTTGTGCCACACGTAGACGGGTACGCCGAGCAGCACCCCGAACACGCCGTAGTAGACGGCCTGCTGACCGCTGCCCTGCAGCGACCAGAACGAGAACACCAGGGCCAGCAGCCCCACGGTCAGGTCCCGGGCCAGGTGCAGCGGATGGCTCGACGTGGGCGGAGGTGGCCAGCCAGTAGACCTGCGCGGCCGCGGAGAACAGGTAGGGGATCACCGAGGTGAGCACCGAGAGCAGCACCACGGTGGTGAACACCTGGTCGAAGGAGGTGTAGGCTGGCCACCGTCAGCACCGAGGCGAGCACCGTCGAGGCGACGATCCCGAACGCCGGCACCCCGCGGCGGCTCTCCCGGAGGAAGACCGTGGGGAAGACGCCGTCGCGCGCCGCGGCCTGCGGCATCTCGGCGACGATCAGCGTCCAGCCCACGAGCGCACCGAAACCGGAGATCACCGCGGCCACGCCGACCGTCTGCCCGGCCCACGAGCCGCCGAAGATCGCGTCCGCGGAGTCGGTGAAGGGCGCCGTCGACCCGAGCAGCTCCGCGTGCGGCACGGTGCCGAAGACCGCCAGCGTGCCCAGCAGGTAGACGACCGCACAGGCCAGCGTGCCGAAGACCGTGGCCCGGCCGACGTTGCGCTCGGGGTCGCGGACCCGCCCGGCCGCGACCGAGGCGGTCTCGATCCCGAGGTAGCTGAACAGGGCGATCGCCCCGGCCGCGGAGATCGCGTGCCACGACGAACCGCCGGAGGAGTTGAACTCGCCGAAGTTGGCCCGCGACATGAAGAACAGCCCGATCACCGAGACCAGCAGCAGCGGCACGAACTTCAGCACCGTCGTCACCACCTGGAACGCCGCGATGCTCCGCAGCCCGGCCAGGTTGACCACCGCCGGGAGCCACAGCCCCACCAGGGCGATCACCACCGAACCGGCCACCGAGTGGTCCTTGTTCCAGAACACCTCGACGTAGCCGACCCAGGCCACGACGATCGCGGCGTTCCCCGCCCACGCCGTGATCCAGTAGCTCCACGCGTTCAGGAACCCCGCGAACTCGCCGAACGCGTCCCGCGCATAGACGTACGGGCCACCGGAGCCCGGTAGCCGTTGCGTTGAGCGACCGGAAGGTCAGCGCCAGCGCAACGGCACCGATCGTCACCAGCACGAACGCGACCAGGGAGATCGGCCCGAACGACGCCAACGCGCTCGGCAGCGCGAACACCCCGGTCCCGATGACCGAGCCGACCACCAGCGCGGACGCCGAGGGAAGGCCGAAGCCGCGAGTCGGTCCTGGCGGCACCACGGTCGTCGTCTGGTTCGTGGCAAGAGTCTTCGTCGTCATGGTGGCCTCCTGAGGTTGGTCCGACGAGCGTGGCGCGGCCGGTCGTCGCCTCGCGCCCGTGCAACTCACTGGGCATGCCCGGGCCAGGGTGTCGCGCGCCACGTCCTGGCCGTCCTGACCGCGCAGGACCAGGGACTGTGACGGGCGCGAGCGGCGCCCGCCGGTTGGGACGCTGCCGAAGCGTCGACGTACGACGCCCGAGCGCCACACCGCGGCACTCCGCACAGAGAGGTGGATCCCATGCGTTCCGACATCGTTCCCGGCGGCGTCTTCCCCGACTACTCGCTGCCCGACCACACCGGCACGGTCCGCTCGCTTGAGCGAGCTCCAGGGAGACGACCCGCTGATCCTGACGCTCGCCCGCGGGCACTACTGCCCCAAGGAGCACCAGCAGCACCTGGAGCTGGCCGCGCTGCAGCCCAAGCTCGCGGTGGCCTACACCAACATCGTGACCATCGCGACGGACGACCACCACCCCATCCAGGAGTTCCGGGCCTCGGTCGGCGCCCAGTGGCCGTTCCTCTCCGACCCCGGCCGCATCGTCCAGAAGGACCTCGACATCCAGGAGTACACCGACCCGGAGAACGACCCGATGATCCCCCACACCCTGGTCCTCAAGCCCGGGCTCGTGATCCACAGCATCTACAACGGCTACTGGTTCTGGGGCCGTCCCACGGTCGACGACCTCTGGCGCGACCTGCGGGCGGTCACCAGCGAGGTCCGGCCGGACTGGGACCTCAGCACCCCGGGGCTCCGCGAGGCCTGGGCGGCCGGCGACGTGTCGAAGTTCCACGGCTGGGAGAGGCGGTCCCCGGAGGAGATCCAGCAAGCGCGGCAGCGCATCCCGGCCTGACCTGGCGCACCTCTGCAGGAGGCGCCGACTGGCAGGACACATGCAGGTGAACTGTTGTCCGTACCTCTCGTCAACCCACCACGAACCTCCCTAGCATGAGAGCTGTAGCGCGATCCGTGGCACTCGCCCAGGTTGGCCGGCGGCTCGACGTCCGGTGGGACCGCGCGAGGAGGCGGATGCCGGTGGGGCCACGGGCGGACGGCGCAGGACCTGGAGGCAGCACGCACCTCCACGGGCGCGAGACGGAGTGTTCGCGGCTGAGCGAGACGGTGGCCGCGGTCCGCTCGGGTGAGAGCCGTGTCCTGGTCGTCCGGGGCGATGCCGGGGTGGGCAAGACCGCGCTCCTCGACTACGTCGTGGAGTCTGCGACGGACCTGCGGGTAGTGCGCGCTCTCGGCGTGGAGTCCGAGATGGAGCTGCCGTTCGCCACGCTGCACCAGCTGTGCGCACCGTTGCTCGAGGGCGTCGACGGCCTCCCCGGCCCGCAGCGCGACGCCCTCGAGACGGTCTTCGGGATCCGGACCGGAGCTCCGCCGGATCGCTTCCTGGTCGGCCTGGCCGTGCTGAGCCTGCTGTCGGCCGCCTCGGAGGAACAGCCGCTGCTCTGCGTGGTCGACGACGCCCAGTGGTTGGATCGCGCGTCGGCGCAGGTCCTGGGCTTCGTGGCCCGGCGGCTGCTGGCGGAGTCGATCCTGCTCGTCTTCGGGACCCGGACGCTCGGCCAGGACCTGATCGGGCTTCCGGAGCTCGAGGTCACCGGTCTGGGTGACGCCGAGGCGCGCGCCCTGCTGGACTCTGTCGACGCACTCGCGGCTCGACCGACCGCATCCGGGACCGGATCGTGGCCGAGACCAGGGGCAACCCGCTGGCCCTGCTCGAGCTTCCTCGCGGGCTGACCACGACCCAGATGGCGGGCGGCTTCGGGCTGCTGCGCTCGGACACGCTGCCGGGCATGATCGAGCAGAGCTTCCTGACCCGGATCGAGGCGCTCCCCGAGGAGACCCGACAGCTGCTGCTGGTCGCCGCAGCCGAGCCGGTGGGCGACCCGGCCCTGCTGTGGCGCGCAGCCGAACGGCTCGGCGTACGGCCGGACTCGGCCATCGCGAACGGCACGGACGGGCTGCTGTCGGTCGGCGGAACGAGTCACGTTCCGCCACCCGCTGGTGCGTTCGGCGGTCTACAGCTCGGCGGCCGCCGAAGATCGCCGGGCGGCACACCTGGCGCTGGCGCAGGTGACCGACGAGCGGGTCGACCCGGACCGTCGGGCGTGGCACCTGGCCGCCGCCGCGGCGGGCCCCGACGAGGCCGTCGCCGCCGAGCTCGAGCGCTCGCGCCGAGCGAGCGCAGGCGCGCGGCGGGTTGGCCGCTGTCGCCGCGTTCATGCAGCGATCGGTGGCACTCACCACGGACGACACGCGTCGCGCCGACCGCGCGGTGGCTGCGGCGCGCGCGAGCCTCCACGCGGGTGACCTGGAGGCCGCACGAAGGTTCGCCGACCTCGCCGACCACGCTGCACAGGACGAGCTGCAGGGCGCCCAAGCCCTGCTCATCCAGAGCCAGATCGCGTTCGCGTCCGGCCTCAACGACGAAGCCCTCCCCAAGCTGTTGGCGGCCGCCCGAAGGCTCGAGCCGTTGGACATGGACTTCGCCCGCGAGACCTACCTCGTCGCGTGGGGTTCCGCGGCCCTGATCGCCGCGGACGGAGCCAGCCTCGAGGAGATCTCACGCGCGGTCGACGCGCTGCCCCCCGTCACGGGTGAACCGCGCACGATCGACCTGGTCCTGCAGGGGTGCGCGCGGCTGGTCACCGAGGGCAGGGCTGCGGCGATCCCGCTGCTGCAGCAGGTGGCGCCCGTCATCGCGAACCTCCCGGTGCACGACGTGCTGACCTGGGGCTGGCAGGCGGCCGGCGTCAGCTCGTCCCTCTGGGACGACGGACTGATGCTCGCCATGTACACCCGGGAGGTCGAGCTGATCCGCGCTGCCGGCGCCCTGACCGAGCTGCCGATCCACCTCATCTCCCTGGGGGTGACGGTCGCATGGAGCGGGCGACTTCGCGGCTGCCGACGCGATCGTCGCGGAGGCAGACCTGGCCTCGGCTGCGACCGGCATCCCGCTCGCACCCAATGCCAAGCAGATGCTCTACGCGCTCCGGGGCGTGGAGGCGGAGGCGTTGCCGCTGATCACGACGACGATGGAGCAGGCCGGCGCTGCGCGGCAGATGATGGGCGTCACCTGCGCCAACTGGTCGGCCGCCATCCTCTACAACGGACTGGCCAAGTACGAGCAGGCCCTGCGCGGCTGCCCAGGTGTGCACGCAGATCGGCGAGCTCTGGGTCTCGGTCTGGGTGCTGCCCGAGCTCGTGGAGGCCGCGGTGCGCATCGGGAGGACGGGAGGTAGCGCGCGCGGCGCTGGAACGACTGGTGGACGCGACCCAGCCGTGCCACACCGACTGGGCGGCCGGGGTCTCCGCCCGCACCCGGGCACTGCTCAGTGACGTGGACGACGCCGAGCCGCTGTACCAGGAGGCCATCGACCGGCTCGGACGGACGCTGCTGCGGCCCGAGCTGGCCCGCGCCCATCTCTTGTACGGCGAGTGGCTGCGCCGGCAGGGTCGCCGGGTCGATGCCCGCGCCCAGCTGCGCGCGGCGTACGACCTGTTCGCCACGATCGGCATGGAGGCGTTCGGCGAGAGGGCTCGGCGGGAGCTGCTGGCGACCGGCGAGACCGTGCGCAAGCGCACCGCCGAGGCGTCGGCCAGTGACGAGCTGACCCCACAGGAGCAGCAGATCGCCCTGCTCGTGGGTGAGGGCCTCTCCAACCCCGAGATCGGGGCCCGCCTGTTCCTCAGCCCGCGCACGGTCGAGTGGCACCTGCGCAAGGTCTTCTCCAAGCTCTCGGTCACGTCTCGCAAGGAGCTCCGCGAGAGGCTTCGTAGAGCCGATGGTGGCCCCGATCCGATGACTCCATCGGCGGTTCCCGTGGGGCACGGCGGAGGCCGTCTCCTCGGGCGACAGGAGGAGTGCGCGACCCTCGACGGCCTGCTCGCCGCGGGCCTCGACGGTCGGAGCGGCGTGCTGGTGGTCCGAGGCGACGCCGGTGTGGGGAAGACCGCCCTTCTGGACCATGCGACCAACGCTGCGACCGGATTTCGGCTGCTCTCCGCGAGCGGGGTCGAGTCCGAGATGGAGCTGGCCTTCGCAGCACTGCACCAGCTCTGCGGGCCGCTCCTGGACCGGATCACCGAGATCCCGACCCCGCAGAGCGGAGCCCTCGAGACGGTCTTCGGCATGCGGGTGGCCTCTCCCCCCGATCCCTTCCTGGTGGGGCTCGCCGTCCTCAGCCTGGTGTCGCGCGCCTCGGAGGAGCGACCACTGCTGTGCGTCGTCGATGACGCGCAGTGGCTGGACAGGGCCTCGGCGCAGGTCCTGGGCTTCGTTGCGCGCCGACTCTTCGCGGAGTCGGTCGTGCTTCTCTTCGGAGCCCGCGTCTCCACCCAGGAGCTCGTCGGGCTCCCAGAGCTCGACGTGCCGGGGCTGCGGGAGCTGGATGCGGGCGCCCTTCTCGACTCGGTGACCACCACTCCGCTCGACCGTCGCATCCGCGACCGGATCATCGCGGAGACCAGGGGCAACCCACTGGCGCTGCTCGAGCTTCCTCGAGGGCTGACCCTGACCCAGATGGCGGGCGGCCTGGGCCTGGTGCGGTCGGACACCGTGCCCGGACAGATCGAGCAGAGCTTCGTGACCCGCGTCGAGGCACTGCCGTCTGGGACCCGGCAGCTTCTGCTGGTGGCCGCGGCCGAGCCCGTCGGCGATCCAGTGCCCATCTGGCGCGCGGCCGAGCGGCTGGGCGTGCGGGGCGAGGCGGACGTCGCGACGGCGACCACGGACTGCTGTCGATCGACGACCGAGTCACGTTCCGGCACCCACTGGTTCGCTCGGCCGTCTACCGCTCGGCCACCCCTTCCGACCGGAGGGCCGCACACCTCGCGCTGGCACAGGTGATCGACGGGGAGGTCGACCCCGACCGGCGGGCCTGGCACCTGGCCTCCGCCGCAGCCGGCCCGGACGAGGAGGTTGCCGCTGAGCTCGAGCGCTCCGCCGGGCGTGCCCAGACGCGGGGCGGCCTGTCCGCGGTCGCGGCGTTCCTGCAGAGGTCCGTCGCGCTGACCGCCGACGTCTCACGCCGCGCCGACCGGGCGATCGCCGCGGCGACGGCCAGTCTGCACGCCGGCGACCTGGAGGCGGCCCAGCGGCTGATCGGCATCGCCGAGTCAGACACGCTCAGCGACTTCCAGAGCGCCCAGACCCAGCTGGTGCGAAGCCAGATCGTCTTCGCCTCCGGTCTCGGGAGCAAGGCGCCGCCGATGCTGTTGGCCGCTGCTCAGCGCCTCGAGCCCTTCGACATGGATCTGGCCCGCGAGACCTACCTGACCGCGTGGGGCGCTGCCATGTTCGCGGCCGAGGAGGTCAGCGTCACCACGATCTCGCGTGCTGCCGGTGCCCTTCCCCCGCCCGAGGGGTCCCCGCGCGCCATCGACCTGGTCCTCGAGGGCTCGGCGCTGCTCATCACAGGCGAGCGGGCCGCCGCGGTCACCGCCATGAAGCGAGCCGCGGTCGAGCTCGCCACGATTCCGCCACAGGACGTGCTGCGGTGGGGCTGGGTGGCCACCGGCGTGGCGGCCGCCATCTGGGACGACGAGCTGATGCGGACGATGTTCACCAGGCAGGTCGACGTGGTTCGTTCGTCCGGCGCCCTGACCCAGCTGCCCATCCACCTCGCCCCGCTGGGCCTGGCAACCTCGTGGACCGGTGACTTCCGAGGGGCGGCGGCCATCCTGGCGGAGGCAGACGTGGTGGCCGCCGCCACCGGGATCCCGATGGCCCCGTTCACGGCTCTCCGTCTGGCCGCGCTGCGCGGCCGGCGAGGCGGAGGCGACCGGACTGATCGAGCGCACCCTCGACGTGTTCACGGCCAGCGGGCAGGGAATGGGGGTCACGAACGCCCACTGGGCGGCCGCCGTCCTCTACATCGGACTCGCCCGTTTCGACCAGGCGTTGCATTCGGCCCAGGCGACCGCGCGGATCGCGGAGCCGTACATCTCGGTCTGGGTGCTGCCGGAACTCGTCGAGGCAGCGGTCCGGGTCGGCGACCTCGACACCGCACGCGAGGCGCTCGGTCGGCTGCTCGCGGCGACCGGTCCGTGCGACACGGACTGGTCGGCGGGGATCGCCGCCCGTGCCCGGGCGCTGGTTGCGGACGAAGAAGAGGCCGACGAGCTCTACGGCGAAGCCATCCACCGGCTCGGACGGACCCAGCTGCGGCCCGAGCTGGCCCGTGCCCATCTCTTGTACGGCGAGTGGCTGCGCCGGCAGGGTCGGCGGGTCGATGCCCGCGCCCAGCTGCGCTGCGGCGTACGACCTGTTCGCCTCCATCGGCATGGAGGCGTTCGGGGAGCGGGCCCGCCGCGAGCTGCGGCGACCGGGGAGACCGTGCGCAAGCGGACCGCCGAGGCGTCGGCCAGTGACGAGCTGACCCCACAGGAGCAGCAGATCGCCCTGCTCGTGCGGTGAGGGCCTCTCCAACCCGGAGATCGGTGCCCGCCTCTTCCTCAGCCCGCGCACCGTCGAGTGGCACCTGCGCAAGGTCTTCTCCAAGCTCTCGATCACCTCGCGCAAGCAGCTGCGTGAGGTCCTTCGCACGCCCTAGCGGCGTCACGAGATGAGCTGCTGGCCGCCGTCGACGTCGAACGGTCGCTCCCGTCACTGCCGTGTTGGTCATCAGATGCACGGCGACGCGCCGCCACGTCCGGGGCCCCGACCACCCGGCGGATCGGGCAGGGTGGCACGCAGCTCGGCCCGGCGGGGTTCCAGCTGGTCACCCAGGATCCGCGCCGACAGCGGCGTGTCGACGAAGCCGGCCGCGATCGCGTTGACCCGCATCGGCGCCAGCTCGACCGCGGCGTTCGCGGCGATCGCCGGCACGGCGGCAGCGGCGATGGCGGCGATGCTCAGGCCGACGCCGGGCCGACGGGCGTGGGTGCCGGTGATCAGGGTGAGCGACCCGCCGAGCCGGACGCGGCCGGCACAGGCACGAGCGATCCGCAGCGCGCCCAGCAGGTGCTCGTCGAGGACCCGCAGCGCCTCGTCGAAGTCGAGGCCCGCGATCGTCGAGTACGTCGGACCGCCGCCGGTCACGAGCACGTGGTCGATCTGCGCCGGTAGGCCGGAGAAGAACTCCTCGAGCCGAGGGGTGTCGCCGATCTCGAGTGGGGCTGCGCTCGCCGCGTCGACCTGCGACTCGAGCCTGTTCGAGGCGCTCGGGGTCACGGCCGGTGATGATGAGTCGAGCACCGAGCGCACGGGCCTGGAGGGCGGTCTCCAAGCCGATGCCGGAGCTCCCACCGATGACGACGACGGTCTGGTCGGTCAGGCCGGTCACGAGGCTGCCATCCCCGCACGCTCGGGCAAGGCACAGGCTGCGACTCGTGGGCTGGCGGCGGGGAACTGCGCGGCCAGGCTCCGGCCGTGCGAGACGAACAGCACCGTGATGAGCGCCGCAGCGACGCTCAGGGCGGCCATCACGAGCATCGCCGTCTGGTAGCCGTCGGCGAGGGGCTGGCTCAGGCTGTGCGCGGCGCCGGCGCCGAGCAGGGCCGGGACCAGCGCCACCATGACCACCCCGCCGACCCGAGAGGCCGCGTCGTTGATCGCCGACGCCTCGCCCAGGTCGACGTCGTCGACGGCAGCGAGCACGCCGGCGGTCAACGGAGCGACCGCCAGGCCGATGCCGAGGCCCCAGAGGAGTGCGCCGGGCAGGATGGCCTCGGCGTACGGGTCCCCCGGCTGCGCCGACGACAACCAGCAGAATCCGGCCGCGACCACGAGGATGCCCGCCGCCATCGGCCAGCGGGTCCCGACCTTCGCCACCAGGCCGCCCACGAACGGCGAGACGAGCAGGAAGACGACCGACTCCGGGATGAGCGCGGCTCCGGCCTCGGTGGCGCTGTAGCCCAGCCGCAGCTCGCACTCCAGCACGACGAGGTAGCTGGCGGCGGCGAGCGCGCCGTAGAACAGGAGCGTGGCGGCGTTGATGGCGTCGAACTGCCGCGAGCGGAACAGGCCCGTCCGCAACATCGGTGCGCGGTCGCCTCTGCTCCACCGGGGCCAGCCCGGCGAGGCAGAGGATGCCGACGACGCCGAACGCGAGCACCGTGGGGTCGTCCCATCCGCGCGCCGGGACCCTCGGTCAGGGCGTAGATGACCCCGCCGAGCCCGAGGACGGCGAGCAGCCCACCGACGAGGTCGAGCGACAGCGGCCTCGGCGTCCGGTCGACCTCCGGGACCCGCAGCAGCACCACGAAGGCCGCGAGGATGAGCGGGACGTTGAGCAGGAAGACCCAACGCCACGACGCGTGGTCGACCAGCCACCCGCCGCCGTAGGGGCCGAAGGTGGTCCCGAGCGTTGCCAGGCCCGCCCAGATGCCGATGCCGCGAGCGCGATCGGGACCGCGCAGGGTCCCGTTGAGCAGGGCGAGGCTGCTCGGGACGACCAGGGCGCCGCCCACGCCCTGGACCAGCCGGGCGGCGATCAGGGCGCCGACCGTGGGCGCGGCCGCGCAGCACAGCGAGGCGACAAGCATGACGACGAGGCCGACGACGAGGATCCGCCGGCGCCCGAAGTGATCGGCCAGCGCGCCGGCGAGCAGCAACAGCGCGGCGACCGTGATCAGGTAGCCGGTCAGCACCCACTGCAGCTCGGTCACGCTCGCGTGCAGGTCCGTGCCGATCGCGGGGACCGCGACGTTGATCATGAAGGCGTCGAGGAACCCGACCATCGATGCGAGGACCGTCGCGGCGACGAGGGCCACACCGGTCGCACTGCGCAGCGCGAAGAGCTCCCCCTGCGCCGGGTCTGCGTGAGCTGATGGCCAACGAGTCTGCGGTCATGTCCCTCACGATCCGGCCGCGCAGCCGTCGTTCGCGCCCGTGGCGGTCACTGGTGGGACGAGGACCAGTGACTGTCCCTGGCTCGACCGCGGCGGCAGGCGCGCCAGCGTGGAGGTCGTTCGCAATCGCCAAGAGCGCAAGGAGCGCAGATCATGGACATGAAGCTCGAAGTCGTCGTGGTGCCGGTCTCGGACGTCGACCGGTCCAAGGAGTTCTACAAGTCGCTGGGGTGGCGTCTCGACGCCGACATCGCCACGGACGAGGCGTTCCGGGTCGTGCAGCTGACCCCGCCCGGGTCACCGGCGTCGATCATCTTCGGCACGCGGTGTCACGTCCCAGGCGCCGGGATCGGCGCAGGGGCTGCACCTGATCGTCAGCGACATCGAAGCCGCGCACGAGGAGCTGGTGGAGGCTCGGCGCCGAGGTCGAGCGAGGTGTTCCACGACGCCGGCGGCGTCTTCCACCACGCCGGGACCGAAGCGCGGGTCGCCCGGCCCGGACCCGGAACGGCGCAGCTACGGCTCGTTCCTGTCGTTCAGCGACCCGGACGGCAACGGCTGGGTGCTGCAGGAGGTGACCACCCGGCTGCCGGGCCGGATCGACGAGGCCGCGACCACCTTCGCCTCCACCGACGACCTGGCGAGCGCGCATGCGGCGTGCGGCGGCCGCGCACGGCGACCACGAGGCTCGCATCGGCCACGAGGACCCGGACTGGCCGGCCTGGTACGCGGAGTACATGGTGCACGAGCAGGCCGGGACCGAGCTGCCGTCGTAGCGACGACGAGTCGTCGGAGCCAGCGATCATGACGAACGACCCTTGACAGGTGCCGTGGCGCTCGTGACCGGCGCGAGCAGCGGGATCGGCGCGGCGACCGCGCGCCGGCTCGCCCGAGAAGGGGCGGCGGTTGCGTTGGTCGCCCGACGGCGCGAGCGGCTGGACGAGCTCGCCGACGACATCGCCGCGGCGGGCGGGACGGCACTCGCGATCGAGGCCGACATCACCGATCCCGACCGCGCGGCCGAGGCGGTCCAGGTGACCCTGGACCGCCTCGGCCGCCTGGACGTCCTGGTCAACAACGCGGGGATCATGCTCCTCGGCACGGCGCTGCACGCCACGCTCGAGGACTGGGACCGGATGATCGCCCTCAACGTCGAGGCGGTGCTCCACGTCACCCACGCGGCCGTGCCCTACCTGATCGACGCGGCCGTCCACGTCGCCCCGCGGTGTGGCCGACATCGTCAACGTCAGCTCGACCGCCGGACGGGTGGCCCGTCCGGCGAGCAGCGTCTACAACCTGACGAAGTTCGGCCTGAACGGCTTCACCGAGGCGCTGCGCCAGGAGCTCCTCGTGGAGCGCGTGCGGGTGAGCGTGGTCGAGCCCGGGACGGTCAGCACGGAGCTCGTCAACCAGCTCGGGGACGCCGCCCGCGACGCCGCCCAGCAGCTGGTCAACGGCATCGAGCCGCTGCGGCCCGAGGACGTCGCGGACGCGATCGCCTACATCGTCACCCGGGAGCGGCGGGTGGCGGTCAACGAGATCCTGGTCCGCGCCGGCGACCAGACCTGGTAGCCACGATGACCAGCCGACGCCGTCCGCGCCCATGACCCACCGTCGTGGTCGGGGTCGACGGCTCGGCCGCCAGCCGCCGCGCACTGGAGTGGGCGACCGTCCGGGCGATGGCGGGCCACACCTCGCTCCACATCGTCCACGTGGTCAGGGTCCGGGTGTGGCTGGACCCGTGGGGCTACACGTCGCGCTGGGAGATCGGCTCGCGAAAGGCCGCCAGGCAGCTGCTCGCCGAGGCCGCCGAGGTTGCCCGGCGCCAGGCCCCGCTCCTCACGATCAGCACCCGGCTGCGCGGCACGGACCCGGTCATCGGCGCTCATCGACGAGGGTCGCGGCGCCGAGCTGATCGTGCTGGGGCGCCGGCCGCTGGCGGGCGCCGGAGCGGGTGGCTCCGCCGTCCGTGACGGCCCGGGTGGCCCGCCGCGCCCGCGGCCGGGTCGTGATCGTCGGCCCGGACGACGAGATCCTTGTAGCTCGAGCCGCGAGGCTCGTCGGATCCTACGTGCTACTCGAGGCCGACCTGCCGGAGGTTGGTCCTGGCCACGTCGAGGACGGCGCTGGCGTCGCCGTTGAGGACGCTCCTGGTGGCCCACAGCGTGAACCCGGCCGCCTCCTTCACGGTGACGCGTCAGGCGGGATGGCGAGCTCGTGGCGGTGGGTCGCGACGTCGACCAGGGCAGGGCCCGGGTGGGCGAAGGCATCGATGCAGGGCGCGCGTCCAGCTCGGCGGGGCGGTCCACGCGGATGCCGTGGATGCCCACGGCGCCTGGCCACCTCGGCGAAGTCGGGGTTGTCGAGGTCGGTGCCGAAGTTGACGATGCCGTCCGCCTTCATCTCCAGCTCCACGAAGCCCAGCGAGCCGTTGTTGAGGACGACGATCTTCACCGGGAGCCGCTGCTGGCGCAGGGTCAGCAGCTCGCCCATCAACATGGCCAGCCCACCGTCGCCGGAGAACGCGACGACCTGCCGGTCCGGGAAGGCGGCCTGGGCCCCGATCGACTGCGGCAGGGCGTTGGCCATGCTGCCGTGGGCGAAGGAGCCGATCAGCCGGCGGCGACCGTTCATGCTGAAGTACCGGGCCGCCCACAGGGTGGGCGTGCCGACGTCGGGGACGAGCACCGCGTCGTCCGCAGCCAGCCGGTCGATCGCCAGCGCGACGGTCTGGGGATGAAGTGGGCCGGCGTCCCCGCCCGGTGCGCCGAGCCTGTCCAGGCGGCGTCGGGTACGCCGGTAGTGGGCGGTCATGCGCTCCAGGTGGCTCGCATCCCGAGCGTCCTCGAGGAGCGGCAGCAGGGCGGTGACCGTGTCCCTGACGGTGCCGACCAGGGGTACGTCGACCGGCACCCGCCGGCCGATCTGCTCGCCGCGGACGTCGACCTGCACGATCGGGACCTTCTCGGGATAGAACGGCCCGTAGGGGAAGTCGCTGCCGAGCACCAGCAGCGCGTCACAGTGCTCCATGGCGCGATAGCCGGAGACGAAGCCCAGCAGCCCGGTCATCCCCACGTCGTAGGGATTGTCGTACTCCACGAACTCCTTGCCCCGCATCGCGTGGACCACCGGGGCCTTCAGCCGACCGGCGACCGCGAGCAGCTCGTCGTGGGCCCCCTCGCAGCCGGCGCCGGCGAGGATCGTGACCGAGCGCGACCGGTTGAGCACTGCCGCGGCCGAGGCGAGCGCGTCCTCGGCGGGGCGTGCCACGGACGAGGTTGCCCTGATGGCGGTGACCCGGTCCGCGGGGGCCGCGGCCTTGAAGATCTCGCCTGGGACGACCAGGACGGCGACGCCACGGCGCTCGAGCGCAGTCCTCATGGCTATGCGCAGGAGCCTCGGGAGCTGCTCGGGGACACTCACCATCTCGACGTACACGCTGCACTCGCGAAACAGCTCCTGCGGGTGCGTCTCCTGGAAGTAGCCGCTGCCGATCTCGGCCCGGGGGATGTGGGCAGCGATGGCCAGCACCGGGACTCCGCTGCGCTGGGCGTCGAAGAGCCCATTGATCAGGTGCAGGTTCCCGGGGCCGCAGCTGGCGGCGCACACCGCCAGCTCGCCGGTGAGCGTGGCCTCGGCGGCGGCCGCGAACGCCGCAGCCTCCTCGTGGCGGACGTGCTGCCAGACGAGATCGCTGTCGCGGCGCAGCGCGTCGGTCAGCCCGTTGAGCGAGTCGCCGGGCAGCCCGTAGACCCGGCGCACCCCCGAGGCCTTGAGTGTCGCGGTGACGAAATCGGCCATGGTCCGGGTCCGGCCGGCCCACGAGTCCGAGGCCGCCACCAGGGCCTCGAGCTCGACCGGGTCGGCCGTCACGACCGGCCCTTCCACGCGGTGCTGAGCAGCCTGAACGCGGCGGCCGTGCTCAGCCCATAGACGAGGTGGGCGCTGAGGTCCTTGCCGAGCGTCGGTAGGTCATACTCCCAGATCGGTTTGTAGAGCTTCGCCGCCGGAAGCACGACATAGCCGGTGCTCCAGACGGCTGCGCCGAACAATGCGCCGTACCGCACTCGGGGCGCCGCGAGCGAGCCGGCGACGATCCCGAACGGGGCGCCGTTGAGGACGCCGTAGCCCCAGTGCGTGATGTTGTTGACCAGCGCGGCGCGCTGCTCGGGTAGCGGCTGGCCGAAGAGCCCCTCGACGAGCCGCTTCCCGACGAGCGCCGGCGCTGGCGCCTGGTCCCAGCCGTGCACGTCGGACGAGAACTCCCACCGGCCGAAGGGGCTGGCGCCGCCGCCCCTCCGGTAGCGGACGAACAGCAGCAGGTCCATGGCCAGCGTGCCGACGGTCGCGGCCGCCAGCCCACCGCTGACCGCGGCGAGAGGCGTGAGTGGCCGGCCAGCCGCCCGCCTGAACCTCATGCCTCGGCCTTGTCGAAGATCCCGCGCGGAAAGGTCATCGAGACCAGCCAGTACGGCAGGTCGACCATCTCGCTGATCTTGAGGTCGCCCGCCACGCTGCAGAGGGCGTAGGCCTCGTGCATGCTCAGCTGCTGGTCGGTGACCAGCCAGTCGATCATGTCGCGGACGGCGTTCTTGGCGTTCTCCATCAGGTCCGGCCCGGCGCCGGTCGTGACGTAGTAGCCCTGGTCGCTCATCTCGGCCGGCATGGCTCGCTGCGTGGGATCTGCCGAGGGCACGAGGGCACGAGGAGCCGAGATCACGGTGTTCTTGACGACAGAGAACCGGAGGGTCGCCGACATCAGCGTCTCGATGGCGGTGCCCGAGATCTCGCCATCGCCCTGTGCCATGTGCCCGTCACCCGCAGAGAACTTGGCACCCTCGACGTACACCGGGAGCTGGAGCCGGGAGCCCGCGACGATCTGCCGGACGTCGATGTTGCCGCCCATGCCACCGCTGAAGCTCGACGGGAAGCTGCGGTACATGCCCTTGCGCATCGGCGCGTTGCCCATGATCCCCAGGAACGGCGCGATCGGGATGCGCGCCCGGCGGCCCGAGTCGGAGCCCTCGAACGTGGCGAAGCCGGTGGACTGGCCCTTCTCGAAGTGGAACAGCTGGACGTAGGCCGCACCGTTGCCGAACGGCTGGTCCTCAGGTACGGCGGACGGGACCCGACCTGGGGACGGGTCGCTGAGCTCGGAAGCCTCCATCCAGGGCGCGAACTGCGCCAGCCCCTCCGGGCGCAGCGAACCGAACAGTCCGAGTGCAGGGCTCACCGTGGTGTAGCCGAAGTCGACGAGCGGGCTGACGTCGAGGATCTCCACCTCCAGGATGTCCCCCGGTTCGGCGCCCTCGACGTGCACGGGGCCGGTCATCGGATGGATCCGGCCGAGGTCGAGCGTCATGCTCCCGTCGGGTGTGAGAGTCCGAGCCTGGTCACCGATGTCCAGCGCGTCGCGGCACAGGAGCTGGATCTCCTCCCCCTGCCGCACGGTCACCGCGGGCTCGAGGTCGCGGTTCCAGCGGTTGTGCAGGACCCGGCCATAGCCGTCCAGCACCCGGTCCCCGGGCGGAGCTGCGACATTGTCCGGTGTGCCGGACCCGGCGACGTCGACCGCGCCGAGCCCCTCGCTCCCGGAGAGCTCGGCGAACGCGAAGGCCGCTGCCGGACCGATACCCGCTTGGACGTGAAGCGCCTCACTGGGCGTTCCGGAGTGTGCGAAACACATGGCTCTCGCCTCTCTGCCTGGTGTGCTCTGGCGTAGGCACGACGATCCTCCGGACTCCCGCCGATTCGCACCGGTGAGACACCCTGGTCGGTCCCAGGTCACGTGGGTGAGCGACTACCGCGGAGCGGTCACACCACCTCATTCCAGCGGGCACGGAGACCGCCCGCCGCTGGAGTCGGACCTGCGGCCTCGCGGGAAGGGCGGAATGCCGCGGCCCACGACGTGTGGGTTCGGCTGCTGTTCATTCCGGGCCATCGGCTTCCGCGGCACCCCGGTCCATCGAAATGGATTGATGTATTGTGTGGCCATGTCCCCGAGCCGGGTGCGTCGGTCCGAGCCGCCGGCGCTGTTGCGCCTGACGGGCCACGAGGTGCGGTGGCGGCTGATCCAGGAGCTCGTGGACAGTGACCGGCAGGTGCGTGAGCTCAGCGCGCTCGTCGGTCAGCGTCAGAGCCTCACGTCCTACCACCTCGGCCAGCTGCGCAAGGGCGGGCTCGTCTCGGCACGGCGCAGCTCTGCCGACGGCCGGGACACCTACTACAGCCTCGACCTGCTGGCCTGTCGGGACGCGCTCGCCGACGCGGGCGCGGCGCTCCACCCGGGGCTGCGTCCACGGCTGCCCGAGCCCGGCCCGCCCGAGGGCGGAGCGGAGCGGCCACCGGGGTCCCCTGCGGTCCGGGTCCTCTTCCTCTGCACCGGCAACAGTGCGCGGTCCCAGATGGCTCAGGCGATCATCGAGACCCTGGCGGGGGATGGTGTCGAGGCGGCGAGCGCGGGATCCCGGCCCAAGGAGCTGCACCCGGCCGCGGTGCGGGTCATGCAGGCCCGCGGCATCGACATCAGCGGGCGGCGCGCCAAGCACCTCGGTGAGTACGCCGGACGTCGGTTCGATCGCGTGATCACGCTGTGCGACCGCGTGCGCGAGGTGTGCCCCGACTTCGGCGACGCGACCGACACCGAGCACTGGAGCATGGCGGACCCCGCCGCTGAGGCGAAGACGCGCGCGGACGACGCGCCGTTCCTCCGGGCCGCGGACGAGCTGACGACGCGCATCGGCTTCCTGCTCCACAGGCTCGGCACCACCACCACGACCACGGAAGGGGACGGGAGATGAACGACGACACCAGCGAGCTGGTCAACGTGAGATACCTGGTCGACGACGTGGCCGAGTCGATCGCGTTCTACACCGACCACCTCGGGTTCACCGTCCGCACCAACGCCGCGCCCGCCTTCGCCGACGTCGTGCGCGGACAGCTCCGGCTGCTCCTGAGCGGTCCCCGCAGCTCGGCAGGCAGGCCCATGCCGGACGGGGTGCGGCCGAGTCCGGGCGGCTGGAACAGGATCCACCTCATCGTCGATGACATCGCCGCCGAGCGGGATCGGCTCAGCGCGGCAGGGTTGAGCTTCCGCAACGACATCCTCGCGGGACCGGGCGGCCAGCAGGTGCTGCTCCTGGACCCGTCCGGCAACGTGGTCGAGCTGTTCCAGCCGGCCGGTCATTGACCGGGCCGAGGCGATGACGCGCGTCGAGCTCCGGTGGTGGGACGACGACCCCGTCCGGCCCGCCCTGGACGTGCTCGTGCGGCTCGTGGCGCTGACCGACAACGCCTACGAAGCCGGTGAGATCGACCGGTTCCTCATGCGGCCGGGCCCGGACCGGCACTGGAGCTGGGCCGCCGACCTGCCCGACGGCCTGCGGACGACCTACCAGCTCTGCCCGGTGCGGGACCGTCCGCTCCGCGGCCAGCTCATTGACGAGGAGCGCTGGCAGTCGGTGATCGCCGGGGGCGAGCCGGACCCCACGGCGAACGACGCCTTCCCGCCGGGATGCGTCTTCGGCGCCGTGGACCGGGCCGCGTCGGTCCTGTCCCTGCCTGGGGCGCCTCCGCAGCCGTGGGCGCACCAGCGAGGCGGCGCGGCGGCGGCCGCGAGCGATCGCCTGTCGCTCGCCGACGGAAGCGTGGTGCGGGTCCAACCTCCGACCGACCGCTGGTCCCCGTCCTCGCTCGCCGTGCTGTTCGACGGAGCGCCGATGCAGGCGATCGGCGTGCCGGACACCATCGCCAACCTGCAGGCCGACGGCGTGCTGGCACCCGTGACAGCCGTCTACGTCGAGTCGATCCGCGGCAGTGCGCCGCGCGGGCCGAGCCGGGTGCAGAGCCTGACCGACCGCTCACACCTCGCCGCGTTCGTCCTCGACGAGCTGGTGCCGACGCTGGAGCGGCGCTACTCGCTGGATCCTCGCCCCGGTCGCAGAGTCATCGCTGGTCACAGCCTCGGCGGGCTCGCGGCCCTGCACGTCGCGCATCTGGCCCCCGCGTCGTTCGGTGGGGTGGCGACGGGATCTGCTGCGCTCTGGTGGCCCGGCAGCGACGTCCAGCTCTCCGGCGCCGAGGTCGTGGAGCAGGCGGGCGGCTTTTCCGGACGCATCTGGATGGAGCTCGGCACCGAGGAGGATCGGGAGCTCATCGACGCCAACCGGCGCCTGCGGGATCAGGCGAGGTGCTCGGGACGTGACCTCGTCTACCGAGAGGTCTGCGGCGGACACGACCTGGCCCTGTGGCGTGGCGGGTTGGGTGACGGTCTCGCCCACCTCCTGGGGACCCTAGAGGCGTGCTGAAGGTCCCGTCAGCTTGGGACCTTTGCGGTGCCGGTGCCTGTCTTCCGCCTCTGATCGACGAGTCGCGATCTTCCTAGCGTTGAAGACATCGCGGAGCACAAGAGCTCCGCTTGTGAAGGAGAATCATCATGCGCTCGGCATTCGACAAACTCATCTCGTTCACGGGACTGGCGTTGGTCGCAGTCCTCATCGCCGCGGGTGGCCTGCTCACGTGGGCCAACACCTTCATCGGGGACCAGGTGCACGACCAGCTCGTCATGCAGGACATCACCATGCCCACGAAGGAAGCCACGGCCGAAATGTCCAAGGCCGACCGGGACGCGCTCGCGCCCTACTACGGCAGCAGGCTGGACACCGGCCCCGAGGCCAAGGCCTTCGCGGACCACTACATCCTCGTGCACATGAACGCCTCCAGCGACGGTCGCACCTACGAAGAGGTCAGCGGCGAGTTCATCCAGCTGTCCGACGAGCAGAAGGCCACCGAAGAGGGCCAGGCGCTCGGTCAGCTGCGCCAGTCCCTGTTCATGGGCAACACCCTGCGCGGGCTGCTCCTCTACGGCTACGCGTTCGCCACGATCGGCACCATCACCGGTATCGCTGCATTCGTTTCCTTCGGTGGGGCGGCCCTTCTCCTGGTGCTCGTCCTGCTGGGCCTCTGGCACGCTCGCCGGGCCGAGCACCCTGCCGAGCACACCGTTCCGGCAAAGGCGACCCAGCTCGCCTGACAGGACAACGAACCTCCCGGATGCCCCAGGGCATCCGGGAGGTTCGCCATTTCCCGGGACCTCCGGCACTGGCCGAGCCCGACGCCGTCGAGAAGGGCTGGCAGCGACTTGACGAGTCTTGCGTCTCGAGAGGAGCGGGCGTTGCGATACCTGGTCAGGATCCGGACCGGGTCCGGGCGACTGGTGATCGAGCTCGGGTGCCTCGGGCTGCTCGCCCTCGTGGCGACGGCGCTGCCGCCGAAGAACAGCCTGACCGAGGGCTGGGATCTCATGGCCCCGGCCCTCGCCGTCCTCGGCCACGTCGTGCTGGCGCTGCTCGTCCTCGCCGAGGCGGTCGTCCTGGTCGTCTGCTCCGTCCCCCTGGCGACCGGCGACCACGTCACGCTCCCGGCCGTCGGTCTGGCGGCCGGGTTGGTGGCCGGGTTGGTGGCCGGGTTGGTGGCGATCGGGGCCGGCGAGGCGTTCCTGCTGGGAGCCGAACGCGCCGGCATCCGCGTGGGCATGGTCCTCGGCTGGCTGGTCGCGGTGTTGGCGTACGCCGTCGAGTGGCGCCGCGCCTCGCTCAGCGCGTTGGGCAACTCCGGGTGTCCGACAGGACACCAGGTCGTCCGCCGCTCGGCCGCCGTCGCTCACGGTCCGATCTGCCGGCGTAGGAGCGTCCACTCGCCCGCCAGCGCCCCGCCGTCGGGGTAGCCGAGGCCGAGCTCGTGCCATCGGCCGCGGGCCTGCCGGCCGCTGGCCCTGATGAACTCGTCGAGCTGCCTCTGGGCGGGGCAGCCCGAGTGGAAGGGCTCGGGGTGCAGGAGCTGGGCCGACAGGCCCTCGCGCCAGTGCCACCATCGGAGCCCGGCCAGCGCCTCGGTAGGCACCGACCGCGCCGCCTTGGTGCGCGAGACCACGACGATGGTGCTGGTCACCGTGGCCGGCTGTGGGACGAGCGCGGTCCATGACCAGCTGCCCTCATCCGAGTGCCCGGACGGCGCGGACCACAGGGTCTCCAGCGGCTGGACGGCGTGCACCGGCGCGCGACCCCGGTGCTCGATGACGGCGCACGCCGCCTCGGAGACCCTCTGCAGGACGACGACGGCCTGGCGGTAGTCCGCCGAGCCCGGCGGGCCGTGGCCGTCGATGGCGAGGAACGAGCGCATCGGCACCTCGACGACCTCGGGGTGCACCGAGGACAGCTCGACCCCGGACGGGTTGTCCGGGGCCGGCAGAGCCGCGGCTGTCACGCTCCGGTGGCGGCCAGGTCGCCTGTCACGGCTTCCGCGTGCGTGACCTCGACCGGGAGCTCCGGGGTGACGAGGACCGGGCAGGTGCCGTGGTCGAGCGCGGCGCGCACGACCGGGCCGAGGTGGCTGCCGATCGGCAGCCGGTGGTGCCGCCGGCCCAGCACCAGGAGGTCGGAGCCCTCCGCGGCGTCGAGGACGGCCTCGACCGGTGGGGCGTGGTGCACCTCGACGATGACCTCGACGTCCGGGAACTCCTCGCGCAGCGGGGTGAGCACGGGCTGCATCTCCTCACGGCTCCGGGCCGCCCACTGGTCGCGGACGGTGCCGTCGACCACGACGACGTCGTAGCCGGACGCGAGCCACCAGGCGTGCAGCACGACCAGGCGGGCCTTCCGGGCACGGGCCTCGGCGAAGCCGGCGCGCAGGATCGCGGGAGCCTCCACGGGGTCCTGGACCGCCACCGTGACGATGCCCACCGGCTGCCGGTCAGGGTCCCAGCCCTCGGGGACAGAGATGAGCGGCACCACGGCACGACCGGCAACGCCGTGCACCATCGAGCCGACGAAGACCCTCTTGAGCCGGCTGAGCGCTCGGTGCTGCATGACCAGGAGCGAGGCACCTTCGGTACGGCGCGCCAGGTCGTCGACCACCCAGCCGTTGTCGATCAGCTCGGTGGTGATCGGTACGTCGCCGGCGAGCGCCTCGGCCTTGGTCGTGGCCTCCTCGAGGGTGGCCTTGGCGCTGTCGAGCGCGCCGCCGTAGACGCCGGCATAGGCCTCGCCGGCGGGCAGCTGCAGGACGTGGACGAGGTGGAGGGGGCGCTGGGTGCGGCGAGCCTCCGTGATCGCAACCGCCAGGGCCGCGTCGAAGCCGTCGGCTCCCACGCCCAGAACCACGGCGTTGGTGGGTGTGTTCATGATGGTTCTCCTTCTCGGGGCGGTGCTCTGCTTCAGATGGACTCGGGCACGACGGCCACCGTGGTGTGCGCGCGCTCCAGCACGGCCAGGGCGCACGACGCGTGCAGGAACCGGTCCCACACGGAGCCCCGGCTGCGGCCGACGACGACCAGGCTTGCGTTGGGGACGCGATCGACCAGGCACTCGTCGACCAGGCCCCGGGCCAGCTCCTGCCGGACCTCGACGTCCGGGAACTTCTCGGCCAGGCCCGCCACCGACTCGGCGAGCAGCAGCCTCAGGTCGGACAGGTCGTCGGGCTCGTCCGGACCCACGAGGCCGGGGCCACGGGTGGCGACCATCACGTCCCAGAAGCAGTGCATGACCGTCAGCGGTGAGCGATGCAGTGAGGCCTGGGTGAAGGCGAACTCGAGGACAGGCATCGACGCCTTGTTGCCGTCCGCGCCGACGACGATGTGTGGCCGCACCGAGGCGACGTCGACGACGGGTCGGCAGACGACCACGGGGCACTGCGCGTGCCGGGCCACCGAGGCGCTGACCGAGCCGAGCAGCGCCGAGCGCACGGGACCGCGGCCGCGGGAGCCGAGGGTCAGCAGGTGCGCCTCGGCGGAGAGCTCCTCGAGGGCGACGCGTGGGTCGACGTCGACGAGCGCGGTGACGACCTCCACGCCGGGCGCGGCGATGGCCGCTCGCTCACAGGCCGTGGCGAGGGAGGCGCGCGCCGCGTCGCGGAGCGCGCTCGTCAGCTCACGGTGGTCGATGCCCTGTGAGTCCAGCCAGACGGTGTCTCGCAGAGCGATCTCGTCGATGCTGTGCACGATAGCCAGCACCCGACGCTCGAGCAGGGCTTGGGCGGCGGCCCACGAGACCGCCCGCATGGAGTCCTCGGAGCCGTCGACTCCGACGACGATGCTGCCAGGGGGCACGCCAAACCTCGTCATGTCTTCAGCGTCGTCCGGTCACGACCGCTGCCCCATGGCCGAGCGGCCCGCGCACCCGGGACCAAGGACCCTCGCCCCTGCTCACCTGCCCACCGGACTCTGGTCACATGCCTGTGCTCCGCGAGCCGAAGCCTGCCGACGTCCTGCTGGCCGACGGCTCCATCGCCGTGATCCGGTCGCTGCGACCCGGGGACGGCCCGGCGCTGCATGCGCTCCACGAGGACGTCTCGGACGAGGCGATCCGGATGCGCTTCTTCAGCGTCGCCCGGCACGCCGCGCACGCGTACGTCGACCACGTCCTCGACGACCCCGAGACGATCGCCCTGGTGGCCGAGCGGCACGGCCGGCTGATCGGCCTCGCGACGGCGGAGCCGATGACCGAGACCCGCTTCGAGATCGCGTTCCTGGTCGCCGACGACGCCCGCGGTCAGGGCATCGCGACCCTTCTTCTCGAGCACCTGGCTGCCCTGGCGCTGACCCGCGGGATCACCACCCTCGAGGCGGACGTGCTCACCGAGAACCACGGGATGCTGACCGTGTTCGCGGACGCCGGCTACACCAACCGGCGCACCTTCGACGTCGGGACCGTGGTGCTCTCCCTCGGGACCAGCACCACCCAGGAGTCGACCGAGCGTGCCGACGACCGGGAGTTCCGGTCCGAGGCCCGGTCGCTGCAGCCGCTGCTGCGACCCGCCTCGGTCGCGGTGGTCGGCGCCCGCTCCGACGGCGACCGGGATCGGGGCCACCGTGCTCCGGTCCATCACGTCGGCCGGGTTCACAGGGGAGGGTCGTGGCCATCCACCCCCGCGCCCAGGAGCTGGCCGGCGTGCCGACGTACGCCTCCATGCTCGACGTGCCGGGCGGGCTCGACCTGGTCGTCGTGTGCGTGCCCGCCGGGCTGGTCCTGGACGTGTTCCGTGGACGCCGTCGCGGCCGGCGTCCGGGCCGCGGTCATCGTGTCGTCCGGCTTCGGCGAGCTCGGTGAGGAAGGGGCGCGGATCCAGCACGACCTCGTGCACGCTGGCGCGGGCCCACGACGTGCGGGTGGTCGGGCCGAACTGCCTCGGGCTGCTGTGCAACCACCCCGACCTGACCGCTCAACGCCACCTTCCACGAGCTCGGTGCCACCCGCGGGCGGCCTGGCCGTCGCTAGCCAGTCCGGCGGCGTCGGCATCGTGCTGCTGGACCTCGCCCGCGAGCTCGGCCTCGGGGTGCACACCTTCGTCTCGCTGGGCAACAAGGCCGACGTCTCGAGCAACGACCTCCTGGCCGCCTGGTACGACGACGACGAGGTCACCGCGGCGGCCCTCTATCTCGAGTCGTTCGGCAACTCCGCGAAGTTCGCGCGGTTCGCCCGGCGGTTCGCCCGGCGCAAGCCGCTGCTCGCCGTCGTCGGAGGCCGGTCGGCGGGCGGCAGCCGGGCCGGCGCCTCCCACACCGCCGCGGCGGCCACGCCGAGCGTCGGGGTCGACGCGCTCTTCGCCCAGGCGGGCGTGATCGGCTGCCGCGACGCCGAGGATCTGGCCCGCACCGCGCTCCTGCTCACCGAGCAGCCCCTCCCGGCAGGACGGCGGCTGGCGATCCTCTCCAACGCCGGCGGCATGGGCGTGCTGGCCGCCGACGCCGCCGCCGACGAGGGGTTCGAGGTCCCGGAGTTCTCGGCCGGGCTGCAGCGTCGGCTGGGCGAGCTCGTGCACGGCACGACCGGCACGTCCAACCCGGTCGACGCCGGCGCCGGGGTGTCGGCGCCCCAGCTGGCCGCCATGTTCGCCGCCGTGCTCGGCTCCGGCGAGGTCGACGCGGTGCTGGTGATCCCGGTCGCGACCGGTGTGACCGACGGCAGCGACACGATGCCCGAGCTGGTGCGCGCCCGCGCGGTGCACCCGGAGATCCCCGTGGTCGGCGTACCGCTCGGCGGCCTGCCGCCGGCTGAGCCGGCCACGCCTCCGATCACCACCTACCGGACCAACGCCTCGGCCCTGCGGGCGCTCGGTCGCGCCGTCCGGTACGCCGAGTGGCTGACCGAGGAGCAGGAGCCCGTCCAGCCCAACGACCCAGCCAAGGTCGTCAACGCCCGCGAGCAGGTCCGAGCGAAGCTGGCGGGAGTGGAGAGCCGGTGGCTCGACGCCGTCGACAGTTCCGAGCTCCTCGAGGGCTGGGGCATCCCGCTGGTCGGGCGCGCCGCCCACTCGGCCGCGGAGGCGGTCGACGCCGCCTCCTGTGTCGGCTTCCCGGTGGCGGTGAAGGTGACCGACCCGGGTGTGGTCCACAAGACGGAGCTCGGCCTGGTCCGCACGGGGCTCCGGACCCGCGCCCAGGTGCGACAGGCCTACCGCGACTTCCGATCGGTGGTCGGCCACCCGCCCGAGGTGCTGGTGCAGCCGATGGTCGCCGGCACCGAGATCGCCCTCGGTCTCGTGCGGGACCCGTCGATGGGCCCTCTGGTCATGGTCGCGAGCGGCGGTGTGGCCACCGATGTGTGGGACGACCGCGCCTTCCTGGTGCCGCCGGTCTCGACGGCCGAGGCGGCCCACGCGATCTGCTCCCTGCGGATCTCGCGTCTTCTGGCCGGCTTCCGGGGGACGCCCGCTGGGGACGTCGCCGGCCTGACCGGGCTCGTGACCGCCCTGGGCCAGCTGGCGGTCGACGTCCCCGAGGTGGCCGAGCTCGACCTGAACCCGGTCGTCGTCAGCGCCGACGGCTGCGCCGTCGTGGATGCCAAGGTGCGGCTCGCGACGCCCGTCGGACCGGACGGCCGGGCCCCCCGGCAGCTCCGCCCGGTGCTCTGACGCGACGCCCTAGTAGCGGGTCGCGGCTAAGGCTTGTGGTCTGGCGGCGTCCGGGTGCGTGCATGGCACGACGGCGGAGCGATGGCATACCGGGTCGTCTTCCGAGCTCCGCCGACACCGCCAGGTGCGTGCCCGGGGTGCGGGACACCCGAAGAACTTCCGGAGATGACCACTGGTGCCCCGCACACGGAGTTCGCGGCACAACTCGCACCCCCAGCACGCACCTCACTTCGTCGCCGACGCTGGAAAGACGCCCGGTCTGCCGGCGCGCCGCCGCCTCGCGATGCACGCACTGGGAGCACGACTCATATGGCGAACTCCGCGCGCGGGACACTAGCCTCGGGACCTTGATCCCGGGGGCCGTGCGTCCACGGACGGCAGATCGAGGTCGACCACGCGGTCGACGAGGTCGAGGCCGACGTCGGTGTGGGTGATCCACAGGACCGCCCGGGTGCGCTCGCCACTCAGCAGCTCCGCGGCCAGGGCGGTGGCGGTGGCGTGGTCGAGGTGGCTGGCGGGCTCGTCGAGGACCAGCACGGGCTGGTCGGCCAGCAGGGAGCGGGCGACGCCCAGCCGGGCGCGCTCACCGCCCGACAGCCCCGCGTGGCCGTCGCCCAGCCAGGTGTCGAGTCCGTCGGGGAGAGCCGGCCACCCAGCTCGCCGAGCCCGGCGTGCCGGAGCGACTCGAGCAGCATGTCGTCGGTGGCGCCGGGGCTGGCCAGCCGCACGTTCTCGGCGAGCGTGGTCGCGAACACGTGCGGGTCGTCGTCGACCAGCCCGGTCGACCGGCGTACGTCGTCGAGCGTGAGGTCGCGCAGGTCCTGGCCGCCGTGCCGGACGGTCCCGGACGACGGGTCGAGGAACCGGATGAGCAGGGCCGCGACCGTGCTCTTGCCCGATCCGGACGGCCCGACGAGAGCCACGCGGTCGCCAGGCGCGAGGCGCAGCGAGCACGCGGTCGTGGCCGGCGCCCGGTCGTCCCAGCGACCGCGGGCGTCGTCGAGCTCGACGTCGTGGCGGCCCGAGCCGGGTCGGCCGACCGTGTCGCGCACGGCGGGAGCGGTGCGCGAGAGCCGCGCGAGGCGGGCGGCGGCGGCGTCGGTGCGGGCGGACAGGGCACCGGCCTCGGCGAGCGGCGCCGCCACCTCGGCCAGGGCGAGGGGCACCAGCAGCAGGAGCGCCATCATCGGGCCGGACAGCGACTGCGCCGCGACGGCTGGAGCGGTGACGAGCGCGACGCCGGCCATCGTGGCGCCCGCACTGGCAACGGCCCAGGCCCGGGCCGCGCCCGTCCAGGCGGTGGCCGTCGTGGCGGCGGCGCCGAGCCGGTCGCTGATCCGGGCCACCTCGGTCGGCGCACCGGTCCGCGGCCTGCCACATCCGGTGCTCGCGGGACACCTGGACGATGTCGACGACGCGGGCGGCGAGGTCGGCGCGCACGGCTACGGCGACCCCCTCGGCGGCGGTGGCGCCGCGGCGCCCGATCCACCAGGCGCCGAGACCGGCGGACAGCCCGCCGGCCAGGATGACGCCGGCGGCGGCTGGCTGGACGAGCGAGCGCGACGACGCTGACGAGGGCGACGACGACGGCGTAGCTGCGCCACGGCATCCGGACCCGCAGCTCCCGGTCGACCACGCTGTCGACGTCGTCGACGATCGAGGTGAGCAGGTCGCCGCGACGGCGACCCAGGCGGCCCGGGGTCAGGGGCACGACGGCCTCGTAGACCTCGACCCGGCGACGGGCCAGGAGCCGGAGCGCCACGTCGTGCGAGCGCAGCCGCTCGGCGTACCGGAGCACCGGACGGGCCAGGCCGAAGGCGCGGACGCCCACGATCGCCACCAGCAGGGTGAGGACGGCCGGGCGAGTGGAGGCCTGCACGATCAGCCAGCCGGCGGTCGCGGTCAGCGCGACGCCGGACGCCGAGGCGAGGGCGGCCAGGGCCGTGCTCGCCGCGAACCTCGCCTCCGGCAGGGCGTCGGTCGGTCTCGACGGGGATCGGCGACGGGGTCGACGTCGGCCGGGTGGACCGTCGGCGCCGGAGCGGCTGTCCGAGGGCACCGGCGGCGCGGACAGCTCCAGCCGGTGGTCGGCGATCGCGACCAGCGCGGGGCGATGGGCCACCACGACCACGGCGCCGCGGCGGCCGAGGTCGACCAGGGTGTCGGCGATGACCTTCTCGGTCAGCTCGTCGAGGTGGGCGGTGGGCTCGTCGAGCAGCATCCACGGACGGTCGGCCACCACCACGCGAGCCAGGGCCAGTCGGGCCCGCTCGCCGGCGGACAGGGTGGTGCCGTCCTCGCCCAGCGGCGTCGCCAGCCCGTGCGGCAGGGCCAGGACCCGCTCCTCGAGTGCCACCTGGCGCAGTGCGGCCCACAGCTGGTCGTCCGCAGCGTCCGGGCAGCCCAGCCGCAGGTTGTCGGCGATGCTGCCGCGCACGAAGTGCGGGCGCTGGGGGAGCCAGGCGACCTGCTCCTGCCAGCTCGGGGCCGCCGACCGGTCGTCCGTCGGACGTGATCACCCCACTGGAGAGCGGGAGCAGGCCGGCCAGCGCGTCGATCAGCGTCGACTTGCCGCAGCCGCTCGGGCCCGGTGACGGCCGTGATGCCGGTGGCCGGCAGCACGGCGTCCAGCGCCGGAGACGGCGGGCTGTTTGCGGCTCCGCGTGGGTGACCGTGACGTCGCGCAGCAGCAGCGGGCTACCGGCGGCCGCGACCCCGCGGGGCAGGTCGTCGGCGAGGGCTCGGCGCCCGTCCGCAAGTGCGTCGCGGACGGCCTCGAAGGTCGCGACGCCCTCGGCTGCGGCGTGGAACTCGGCCCCCACGCGGCGCAGCGGCCAGTAGGCCTCCGGGGCGAGGAGCAGGACGACCAGGGCGGTGTGCAGGCCGAGCGACCCGCCGGCCAGCCGGACGCCGCGTGCACACCGCGACCAGCGCGACCGAGAGGGTCGCGACCAGCTCGAGGACCAGCGAGGAGGCGAAGGCGATCCGCAGGGTCCGCAGCGAGGCGAGTCGGTAGCGGTCGGTGATCGCCGCGATCCTGCCCGGCCTGTGCTCGGGCGCGGCGGTGGGCGACCAGGGTCGGCAGCCCACGCATGACGTCGAGGAAGTGACCGGAGAGGGACGACATCTCGCGCCACTGCTCGCGGGCCCGGTCGCGCGTGGCCAGCCCGACGAGGGCGCCGAAGACGGGGACGAGCGGCAGGGTGGCCAGCACGATGACGGCACTGAGCAGGTCCTGGGTGGCGATCGCGACGACGGCGAGCGGCGGCAGCACGCAGGCGAGCACCAGTGCCGGCAGGTAGCGCGTGAGGTAGGGCTCGGCCGCCGAGACCCCGCGGGTGGCCAGCACGGACACCACGCCGGTGGGGCCGGGCAGGTCCCGCTCGACGGCGGCGGTCGACGAGCTGCCTGCGCAGCGACGTTCCGACGCACGGCGGCGGCGCGGGCCGCCGCGAAGTCGCCGAGCGCCCCGACCACACCTCGGGCCACCAGCACGGCGGCCAGCACCAGGGCCGGGCCGGTCAGCTCGTGGCCGCGCAGCACCGCCAGCAGCAGCCCGGCCACTGCCCAGGCCTGGCCGAGGACCAGCCCGCACGAGACGAGGCCGCCTCCCACGACGGCCAGCAGCTGGCGCCGCGCGGGCGCCAGCTGCTGACGAAGCCACGGGTCGGACGGCCTCATCCGGCCGGGACCGCGCTGGTCTCGCCGGCGAGGGTCGCGGTCGGGATGTGGTGCACCGAGATCCGCTTGCGGAAGACCCAGTAGGTCCACGCCTGGTAGGCGAGCACGACCGGGGTGAAGATCACCGCGACCACGGTCATGATCTTGAGCGTGTAGTGGGTCGCCGCTGCGTTCGTCGTCGTCAGCGAGATCCCGCTGGACAGCGAGGTCGGCATGACGTCCGGGAAGAGGGCCAGGAACAGCCCGGCCACCCCGAGCGCGATGGCGGCGAAGGTCCCGATGAAGGCCCAGCCCTCGCGGCCGGCGCGGATCATCGACGAGTCCGGCCGACCAGGGCCAGCAGCGGCCAGGACGAACGCCACCGCCGAGGCGACGTCGCCCGTCTTGATCTGGGTCCAGAGCAGGAAGAGGACGGCGACCAGCGCCGCGACGGCGCCCACCTTCAGGGCCAGGTCCCGTGCGGCGACCCGGATCCGGCCGTCGGTCTTGAGCGAGATGAAGATCGCGCCGTGGGTCAGGAACAGCGGGAGGGTCATCATCCCGCCCAGGAGGGCGTAGGGGTTGAGCAGGTTGAAGAAGCCGCCGGTGTACTCCATGTCCCCGTCGATCGGCACGCCGCGCAGGATGTTGGCGAACGCGACCCCCCAGAGCAGGGCCGGCAGGAAGGACCCGATGATGATGGCGAGGTCCCAGTTGCGTCGCCAGGTGTCGTCGTCACGCTTGGCGCGGTACTCGAAGGCGACCCCTCGGACGATGAGGGCCACCAGGATCAGCAACAGCGGCAGGTAGAAACCGCTGAACAGCGTGGCGTACCACTCGGGGAACGCCGCGAAGGTGGCGCCGCCGGCGACCAGGACCCACACCTCGTTGCCGTCCCAGACGGGCCCGATGGTGTTGATCAGGACGCGCCGCTCGGTGTCGTCCTTGGCGAGCACCGGGAGCAGCATGCCCACGCCGAAGTCGAAGCCCTCGAGGCAGAAGTAGCCGATCCACAGGACGGCGATCAGGGTGAACCAGACAGTGGTCAGTTCCATGGTCGTGTCTCTCGTCTCGTCGTCGTCAGTACGCGAAGGCCAGCGGCTTGTCGGCGCCGGAGTCGGTGTCGGAGGGCGGCTCGATCTCGTCGGCCCCCTTGCGGATGTAGGTGAGCATCAGCTTCACCTCGACCACACCGAGCACGGTGTAGATCAGCGACAGCACGATCAGCGAGGTGAGGGCCTCGAAGGTGCTCACCCCCGGAGAGACCGACGACGCGGTGGTCATCAGCCCGAACACGGCCCACGGCTGGCGACCCAGCTCGGTGAACAGCCAGCCGAAGGAGTTGGCGAGCAGCGGCATGAACGGCAGTGCGATCGCGGAGTAGAGGATCAGCTTGCCCGTGGGGACCCTCCCGCGCCGGGTCGACAGCAGGATCCAGCCGGCGATGGCGGCGCCCAGGAGGCCCAGCCCGATCATGATCCGGAAGGTCCAGTAGGTCACCGGGATGATCGGCGTGTAGTCGCCCGGGGAGTAGTACTTCTCGCCCGGGTCGGTGCCGTACTCGGCCTGGTACTGCTCGCGCAGCTGGTTGATGCCCTCGACCGTGCCGTCGGTGTGGCCGGTGCCGAGGAAGGAGAGCAGACCCGGGATCTTGATCGAGAACTTCTCCTCGGTGCCGTCCAGGCTGCCGATGGTGAGCAGCGAGAAGTCGGCGCCCGACTCGGTGTCGTAGAGGCCCTCCGCCGCCGCCATCTTCATCGGCTGCACGTCGGTCATGACCTTGCCCTGGGCGTCACCCGAGATCGCCACACCCACGCTCGCGACCAGCAGGACAGCGGCACCGGTGCGGACGGCCCGGAGGTAGAGGCTGGCGTCGGTCTCGTTCGCCGCCGCCTTGGCGCGGCGCAGGTGCCAGAACCCGACGCCGACCACAAGGGCAGCACCGGTCATGTACGCCGACAGCAGCACGTGCGGGAAGGTGACCAGCTGGACCTTGTTGAAGAGCACCGCGGCGAAGTCGTCCATCTCGGCCCGACCGGTCTCGGGGTTGAACTTGTAGCCGACCGGGTGCTGCATCCACGAGTTCGCGGCCAGGATGAAGTACGCCGAGAACAGGGTTCCGATGTGGGTCAGCCAGATGGTCGCCACGTGCAGCTTGGGCGAGAGCCGGTCCCAGCCGAAGATCCACAGTCCGAGGAAGGTGGACTCCAGGAAGAACGCCAGCAGCCCCTCGATGGCCAGCGGGGCCCCGAAGATGTCGCCGACGAACCGGGAGTAGTCGCTCCAGTTCATGCCGAACTGGAACTCCTGGACGATGCCCGTCACCACGCCGAGGGCGAAGTTGATGAGGAACAGCTTTCCGAAGAACTTGGTCAGCCGCAGCCACTGCTCGTGTCCGGTCCGCAGCCACGCGGTCTCGTAGCCGGCAATGATCGCCGAGAGTCCGATCGTGATCGGGACGAACAGGAAGTGGTAGACGGTGATGATGGCGAACTGCCACCTGGCGATATCGGTCGGGTCCACGAACGGCTCCTCAAGCATGGTTGGGGCGACCCGCTCACGCTAGGTAGCGGTAGGTATCGCTCCCACAGCACCGGGTCCCGCGTCAGCGGGACCTTGGTCCCCCCGTTCGGTGTGTGGCACCGGCGGCAGATCCACGATGACCAGTAGCCGAGGGTCCACGCGGAGATGCGGCCACCGCGCGTCGTAAGCCGAGCGCGCGACGGAGAACTCCAGGGAGCCCTGCGTGAGCAGCCGAGCCCGCGCCTCCCGCCAGGTCCCGCCGTCGAGCACGCTCACCTCCGTGCTGCGGCCCAGGTTGCGCCACCAGGACTTGCGCTCGGGGTGCCCGGGCACGACCACCAGCGAGGTCTCACCCAGAGGTGCCGCCAGCACCGGGAAGCTGAACTGGCGGCCGCTGTGGCGGCCGGTGACGGTGAGTCCGGTCCAGCCGCCCCTGGCCGGTGCCCCACGCCAGGCAAGGGCGCGCAGCATGGTGTGGTGACGGATCGGGACTCCGTCCAGCGATGGCAGCCAGGCCCCGGTCACGAGGCCGAGCGCCGCGCCGGCGACGGCACCGGTGAGAGCGCCGTAGCCGACCAGGACCTGCCACGCCCAGTCGGAACCCGCGGTGGTGGCGCCGAGGAAGACGACGGGCATCGCGACGCCCCACCCGCAGGCGTTGGCGACCGACCAGCGCCACGGGTGCCGGACGAGGTGCCGCAGGACCGTGGCCTGAGCGGCGCCGAGCAGGGCGCCCATGACGAGGCCCAGCGCCGCGGCCCCGGTCAGCACGAGTCCCATGGCGGGCGCCGCGCCCTGGTCATCGCCGGACAGCGCGGCCGGCGCGGACCCCAGCGCCCAGCCGAGACCGGCGACCAGCAGGGTGGTGAGCACCCAGGCGGTTCGTCGCCCGCCGAGGCGGTCGCGGAGCACGAAGCTCTGCAGGAGGCCCAGCGCGGCGCCTTCGGCCAGGCCGCCGAGCAGGACGAGCAGCAGCCCGGCCACCGGACCGGCCGGCTCGGCCGCTCGAGCCGCGCCGGCGGAGGCCGCCATGCCGCACGTCTCCGCCGCGGCGCAGGCCAGCACCCACCGGCGGGTCATGCGAGCTCGAGGACCTCGGTCACCGCGCGACGGGGAGTGCGGGGCAGCTGGCTGCGGCTGATGGCCTGCCACCCGACCCGGATCACGACCAGCGGTCGAGCCAGCCCGCCGAGCACCTCGACCTGGAAGGCCGCGCGGGTCTCGGGCACCTCGATGACCTGGCTGATCGGCACGACGGACAGGCCCTCCCTGGTCGCTGCGAGCCAGGTGGCGCTCAGCCCCTCGCCCGCGGTCAGCCAGGCCGGCGGGTCGTCGGTCGGTGCGCAGAAGACGATCAGTCCGTCGGGCCCCTCGACCTCGCGGCCGCCCATGTCGTCGACGAGTCCGGTCGCGAACCGGCTGGGCCGACGTGCCCTGAGATCACCTGGGACGGGCAACACCCGGGACGGGACGCCGTCGCCGTCGCCGTGGTCGATCCACGACTTCTGCTCCTGCATGACGAGCCGGTCTTCGTGCTGGAGGTCGATGGCTCGGTTGATGAGCAGCTCGGCGTGGAACCGCTCGGAGACATCGGTCAGGGGGAGCGCCCGGGCGCCCTGCGAGGTCGCCTGGGAGGCGAGGTGGGTGAGCCGCTCGTCGGGGACCGGCCAGGAGGTGAACCGGCGGCGGTCGGTGCAGCGCTTGTCGATGGCGTCGAGGAGCTCCGGGGCGTGCCGGGACGGGGTGCCCGGCACGAGGTCCAGGCGGGCCAGCAGGTCCGGCTGCTCGGGGTCGGGGAAGCGCGTGACGGTGGCGGAGAAGCCCAGCGCGTCAGCCGCGACCTGCGCGTGGTGCAGAGCGATGCCGCAGCTGATGGTCAGGTTGCGGCCGTCCGGGTCACCGACCGCGAGCTGGCGGGACCGGTCGGCGTACAGCTCGAGCGAGTGAGCGGTGCCTCGCCACAGCCAGGGCTGGGTGTTGTGCACGCTCGGCGCCCGGGTGGCGAGCTCGACGATCTGGCGCAGCGTCCGCCGTGGAACACGGCGGGTGGTCATCGCTCCCCCCGAGCGGTGTCGCAGGTCGTGGCGGGCCAGCCACGTGAGCAGTGCCAGCGCCGGGACGCACCACGCCCAGATCCACCAGCCGAAGACCATCAGCAGGACGTGGAAGACGATCACGGCGCCCCAGCCGACGCGCGCCGCGCGCGCCGCCGGCGAGCAGCAGGGCCCCGGCCGTCACCTCACCAGCCATGAGCAGCAGCCCGTAGACGGCCGGCGCAGCCATCACGATGTCCTGCCAGCCGCTGCGGACGAAGGGGAACAGGCCGTGGTCCGCGAAGTGCTCGTAGACCTGCGGGTCGGCCGAGACAAGGCCGAGGTGCACGCCTCCCATGACGAGGAAGAAGCCGCCGACAGCGGTCCGCCCGAGGGGTGGGTGCCCAGCCCTGGACGCCTGCCGAGGCAGGGGCGGAGCCTGGGTCGTGGTCACGGGGGTCCTTCCGAGGAAGTCGAGGGGTGCGCCAAGCCTGCGGGTCGCGCCACTGCCGGTCACAGGGCCCTTGGTCCTGTTCCGCGGGGGCCCTATGGGGAGACTTCGAAGCGGCGTCAGTTCCACCGCGCGGGCGATGCAGGTCGTCGGTGTCGCCACGCCGCGGCGACCGCCACTGCCGCCAGGAGGCAGCCCAGCCAGCCGAGGCAGAGGTCTCCGACGGTGTCTGGGTAGGCGCTCGTCTACTCGGTGGACCGGGTCGAGGAACGTGCCGTACTCGAACAGCTCCCAGCCCAGGGACGCCGTCATCCCCATGGCGACGGCCTCCACGATCTCGGTGCGGGTCGCGGGCCCCGGCGGAGTGGGGAGCACGAACGACCGCGCTGACAGGGCGGTGTTCATCACGTGCATCCAGTCGTCGAACCAGGTCGATGGAGTCGTAGAGGTCGAGCCGGTTGCGGCCTCCTCGCTGGCTGGTGCGACCAGCGTCCCGCGTGCGCTGTGACGCGTGGAGGGGGTCCTTGGTCCCACCCCGGCGGTGCCTTGGTCTGTTGGCAGGAGGCAGGGGACACCTGCAGGGTCAGACGCGGCGAACCTCCGCGACGGTCGCAGGGTGCAGGGACCAAGGTCCCGCGAGTCCGGGCCCATCCGCCCCCTCCGGAGGGCCGTTGAGCCACTACCGTGGGTCGGGTGACCGACGCTCCCCAGGCCACGTCTGCGGACGAAGCCGCCCCTGACACCATCCGGGTCTTCCTGCTCGACGACCACGAGCTCGTGCGTCGTGGCATCAGGGAGCTGCTCGAGAGCGAGGGAGACATCGTCGTCGTCGGCGAGTCCGGCTCCGCCCAGGAGGCCACTCGCCGCATCCCTGCGCTGCGCCCGGACGTCGCGATCCTCGACGGCCGGCTGCCCGACGGGTCGGGCATCGACGTGTGTCGCGACATCCGGTCGATCGACCCCTCGATCAAGGCCCTCATCCTCACGTCGTACGACGACGACGACGCGCTGTTCGCCGCGATCATGGGCGGCGCCTCCGGCTACATCCTCAAGCAGGTCCGCGGCAACGACTTCGTCGACACCGTGCGCCGGGTCGCCGCGGGACAGTCCACCCTCGACCCGGCGATGACCGCCCAGGTGCTCGAGCGGGTGCGCACCGGCCCTCCCAAGGACAAGGAGCTGGAGGGGCTGACCGCCCAGGAGCAGCGCATCCTCGAGCTGATCGGCGAAGGGCTGACCAACCGGCAGATCGCCGAGCGGATGTATCTCGCCGAGAAGACGGTGAAGAACTACGTGTCGTCGATGCTGGCCAAGCTGGGGCTCAGCAGCCGGACCCAGGCGGCGATCTTCGCCACCAAGCACACGCCCAGCTAGCTGGGCATCGGTGACCCGGCGGTTCTGTTGCCCGCCCGCGCCGGTCGAAGCGCCGTGCCACCGCACCTGGCACCCAAGGTGACTCACGAGCGTGACCTGACCGGCACTTCCAGGCTCAGTCCCAAGCGCCCGACTCAGCTTGTCGTCGTGATCCGCCGACCCGTGATCTCGGTGACCTCGAACCGCAGCCGGACGCTGCGCGGACCCGGCAGCCACACGTCCGGCTGGGGCCGCATCCGACGCGCCGTACTCCAGGTGCGCCCGGCCCCGCATCAGCACGCTCCAGCCCGACCTGGTCGAGGCGTCGACCTGGTCGACCTCGAAGGCGACGGCGCTGTCGTCGCACTCGCGGGCCACCTCCGAGTAGGCATTCGTGCGCACGAGCACCTCGGCGCCGTTCACCGTGAAGTTCACCGGGATCACCGTCGGCCCGTGCGCACCGGACCACGCCAGCCGTCCCACGGGTTGCGCCGCGGCCAGCGTCCAGCACTCGTCGGGGGCGAGGTCGGTGACGTGCGGCGAGGACTCGGGCTGGCTCTGCGGCTGGCTCGGCACGGCGGGCTCCTTCTCGTGGTCGGCTCGTGGTCGGCTCGTGGTCGGCTCGTGGTCTGCTCAAGTCTGCACTGCCAGCATCGAGGCGGACCAGGTCCCCGGGCAGGCCCGCAAGGCCCCGAGCGCGGGGACCTTCGTCCCGGAGCCGGGGAGCGTTAGGTTGAGTCCGACGGGAGGGACCATGGTCGAGGAGAGCCCGGCGGAGCGCGGCGGCGGAGATCATCGCGCCGACCTCGACGCGCGCGTGCTCGAGGAGCGCGCCCTCGGCGACGTGGAGTTCGACGACCTCCTGCGCGAGGTGCTCAACCGGGTGCAGGGCGTGCTCGACGAGCAGGCCAGGCTGAGGCTGCTGCTCGACGCCGTGGTCACGATGGCCGCCGACCTCAGCCTCGACGGCGTGCTCTCGCGGATCGTCGCCATCGCCAGCACCCTGGTCGACGCGCGCTACGCCGCCCTCGGGGTGCTCGACACGGGGCCGGAACGGCGGCTGCGCACCTTCGTGCACCACGGCATGAACACCGACGTCGTCATGGAGATCGGGGAGCTGCCCACCGGCCACGGGCTGCTCGGCCTGCTCATCGACGAGCCGCGCCCGATCCGGCTCCACGACATCGCTGCCCACCCCGCGTCGTACGGCTTCCCCCCGCACCACCCCCCGATGAGCTCGTTCCTGGGGGTGCCGGTCCGGATCCGCGACCAGGTCTTCGGCAACCTCTACCTGACCGAGAAGGCCGGGGGCGGTGACTTCACCGACGAGGACGAGACGGTGGTGATCGCGCTCGCGGCCGCGGCCGGCGTGGCGATCGAGAACGCCCGCCTCTACGAGCAGGCCGAGCGGCGCCAGCTCTGGCTGCGCGCCACGGCGGAGATCACCGCGCTGCTGTCCGACGCCACGCAGGAGCGCGACGCCGCCCTCCAGCTGGTGGCGGACCGGGCGCGCGAGGTCGCCGGCGCGGATGTCTCATGGGTGGTCGCGGGCGCCGACAGCGAGTCGCTCGAGCTCCGAGTGGTCTCGGGCGT
Source organism: uncultured Actinomycetota bacterium (assembly GCA_963793315.1). Taxonomy (GTDB): domain Bacteria; phylum Actinomycetota; class Actinomycetes; order Propionibacteriales; family Nocardioidaceae; genus Nocardioides. The sequence goes on from CAWBZR010000018.1 coordinate 154,152, forward strand.
CGACACCGACCTCGAGGTGATGCGGGGGCTGCCGATGCACCACTCGCTGGCCGCCCAGGTGGTGCGCACGGGCGAGGCAGTCGCGGTCCGCGACCTCGCCGCCGACCCACGCGCCGTGGACCCCTCCTCGACGTTGGGTTGGTCCAAGCTGGGCCCGGCGGTCGTCGTGCCACTGGGCTCGCGCAGCGGCGTGGAGGGCGTGCTCGCCCTCGCGTGGACGCCGGAGCACGAGGCGGACTTCGACGCCGTCGACGCGGCGCTGCCGACGAGCTTCGCCGAGCAGGCGGCGCTCGCCCTCCAGATCGCCCGGTCCCGCGAGGACCAGCAGCGGCTCGACCTGCTGGAGGACCGCGACCGCATCGGGCGCGACCTTCACGACCTGGTCATCCAGCGGCTGTTCGCGATCGGGCTCAGCCTCCAGAGCGCCAGCCGGATGGCGGTGGTCCCCGACGTGTCGGCCCGCCTCGAGCGGGCGGTCGACGAGCTCGACGGGACCATCAAGGACATCCGGCGCACCATCTTCGCGCTAGGCACGATGGACGCCACGACGGACGTGCAGACCGAGATCGAGCGGATCGTGGACCGCGCCGCCGCCGTGATGAAGTTCAGGCCGACGATGCGGATCGAAGGGCCGGTGCGGTCCCTGGTCGGCGCCCAGGTCGCGCCGGACCTGCTCGCCGTCCTCGGCGAGGCCCTGAGCAACGCCACCCGGCACGCCGAGGCGTCGGCGGTCGACGTCCTCGTGTCGGCCGGTGACGAGGTCATGGTCCGGGTGACGGACGACGGCAAGGGGCTGGACGAGGAGGTGCTCGAGAGCGGCCTGGACAACATGCGCCAGCGGGCCCTCAAGCACGGAGGCACCTTCACCCTCCACTCGGAGCCGGGCGCCGGGACCACGGTCACGTGGGCGGTTCCGGCGAAGCCGAGCGTCAGCCGCGACCCGGGGTCCTGACCGGCCCTGTCGCACTGGCATCACCGGTGAGGGTGGCGCCCAGGTCGCTTCCCCACGCGGCTGCGCTCTCGAGCTCGTCCCTCGACCAGCGGCCCGCGGAGGTCCTCGACCAGGAACGCGTGCGGCTTGGCCGCGGGTTCGAGCCCCCGTCGCCGACCCGCACGCGCCGCCGAGGGTCCGGCGGCCTGTGGCAGCCAGCGCACCTTGGTCACCCGGGTGTCGAACGAGGCAAGTGCCGGGGCATGGGTCGCGTCGATCTCGACGGACGCCAGCCACTCGCGGAGCCCGGTCGTCGCGCGCTCGCTCGGCGCTCCCTGGCGCACGGCGTCCGCGCGGGTGCCGGCCCGGCTCATGCCGAACGCGTGGGTGGGCCCGCCGACCACCAGCAGGTCCAGCTCGGCGGGCAGCCGTGGCGGCGCGGAGCTCACCTCGAGCAGGCCGGTGTCGACGCCCTCGAGCTGCAGCCCGTGCGCGACCGCAGCGGCGACCTTCTCCGTGTTGCCGAACATCGACTCGAAGACCACCAGAGCTCTCATGGCCCCCACCCTTCCCGAGCCGGGCGGCGACGGGGAGAGGCCGAGGTCGATGTGCGGAAGGTCCTAGGTCCTAGGTCCCAGCGCCCGTGGGCCTTCGCCTCCGGCGGGCGAACGCGGGAACGACGAGGGTCTGGTCATGAGGATCGTTGTGGCCCTGGGCGGCAATGCGCTGCTGCCGCGGGGGATGGAGCTGACCATGGCCCACCAGCGTGAGGCAGTGCGGGCGGCCAGCGTCGTCCTCGCGCAGGTCGCCGGCGAGCACGAGCTCGTCATCACCCACGGCAACGGGCCGCAGGTGGGCCTGCTCGCGATGCAGGCGTCGGCCTACGACGCGCAGACCGACGTGACACTCGACGTCCTCGACGCGGAGAGCGCGGGGATGGTCGGCTACGTCATCGAGCAGGAGGTCGGCAACCGGCTGCCCCAGGGCAGGGGAGTGGTCACCGTCCTCACCACCACGCTCGTCTCGCGAGACGATCCGGCCTTCGCGAACCCGACGAAGTTCGTCGGTCCGGTCTACGACTCCGGGCAGGCACGCACCATGCACGAGCTGCGCGGCTGGGAGTTCCGGCCCGATGGCACGTGGTTCCGTCGGGTCGTTGCGTCGCCGGCCCCCGTCGGGGTGGAGCCGCTGGAGCCGATCGGTGTGCTCCTCGACCTCGGTTACGTCGTCATCTGCGGAGGTGGTGGCGGTGTGCCGGTGTGCGTCGGCCCGCACGGTCTCGAAGGTGTCGAGGCGGTCGTCGACAAGGACGCCGTCAGCGCGCTGATCGCCGAGGCGCTCGGCGCCGACCTGTTGGTCATCGCCACCGACGTCCCGGCCGTCTACGAGGGCTGGGGGACACCACATGCCCACCCGTTGCGGCTCCTCGACGTCGTCGACCTCGACGTGGCGACGCTTCCGGCCGGCTCCATGCGGCCCAAGGTCGAGGCGGCGGCACGCTTCGCGCGCAGCGGCGGCCGCACCGTGATCGGCTCGCTCAGCCACCTCAACGACCTCGTCGCCGGACGCGCGGGGACCCAGGTCGTGGACTCGGGGGTCCCGGGCGGCCACCGCGAGCTCGCGGGCGGCCACGCGCTGGCCCGGCCGGTGTGACCCGGGTGGGAGGAACGACCGCGATCGCGTCGCCGGCGGCGACGCGATCGCGCCGCGCCGTCGTCCCCGACCAGCACGGCGCGTGGGCCTTCCTCGCCCTGCCGCTGGTCCTCGCGACGACGATGACCGGCTGGTTCCCGCTGCTGCCCGCCCTGGTGGTGGCCTGGGTGGCGGCGTACCCGCTGAGCTGGGCGGCCACCGGCCGGCTGACGGCGCGGCGGCCGGAGCGGTTCGACCACGCGCTGATGACCTGGGCGCCGATCGTCCTGCTGGCCGGGATCCCGTTGCTGGTGGCCCGCCCGTGGCTGGTCTGGGTGCTGTGCGGGTACGCCGGCCTGTGGCTGGTCAACCTCGCGTTCGCGCGGGGACGACGCGAGCGCAGCCTGGCCAACGACCTCGTGCTGGTCGCCGAGTGCACGCTGATGCTCCCGGTGACCTTGGGGATCGGACTCGGCGGGACCGGGTGGTCGCCGCCCTACGACGTCCTGGACACGGCGGTGGTGCTGCCCGTCGTCGCCTGCCTGGCGGCGCTGACCGGGTCGGTCCTGCACGTGAAGTCGCTGATCCGGGAGCGGAGCAACCCGCGCTACGCCTTCGCCTCCCGCCTCTTCGCCCTCACCGCGCCGGTCGTGGTGGGCCTGGCCGCGACGGCCACCGACCGGTCGCTCTGGGTGGTCCTGCCCTTCGCGGGGCTCGCCGCTCGCAGCTGGCTGGTCCGCGGGCGGGGCTGGCGTCCCGCGCGGCTCGGCCTCGTCGAGCTGGCTGGCCTCGTCGCGGTCGTCGTGGGAGTGGCACTGGCCCGAGGCTGACTGCGGGCCCTTCGGTCACCCTGGGTCAGGACCATTTCCCCTGCCTGGCTGGGCCAGCTGCGGTGGACTGGTGCCGGCGGCGAGGATCCTGGGGATGCTGAGCCGGCGACGTCGTCGGGTTGGGAGCGCGACGACGACCCGGAGCCCACACCGTGTGCGCACGGATCGGGTCCTCGCCGCCACTCGAGTGGACTCACGTCCCTGCCCACCGGGCTGGACCCTTCGCGGTTCCTTCCTCGCCTCGACGGCGGGTGGTGAGCCGGGGGTGGGTGGTCCCGTCACCTGGGGACCATCGGCCCTGAACGCCACCCTCGCCGCCTCGTACCGTCGTATGAATCCAGGCAAGGGAGGTGAGAAGGCAGTGGTGACGACCGAAGACGCACCCGTCGAGGAGATGCCTCTCGACGTCTGTTGGCAGCTGCTCGAGCGCGAGGAGTTCGGCAGGCTCGCCTACCGCCTCGTCGACGAGGTGCACCTGGTGCCGATCAACTACGCGGTCGACTCCGGTGCGTTGTTGTTCCGCACGGCGTCCGGCAACAAGTTGCTCGCCGCCGCCCTCCACTCCGATGTGGCCTTCGAGATCGACTGGCACGACGACCGGTCCGCGTGGTCGGTCGTCGTCCGCGGCGAGCTGCACCGGCTCCAGGAGGACGAGCAGCACAGGGTGGACGGCCTGCCGTTGCATCCGTGGGTCCCGACCCTCAAGTACGACGTGGTCGAGCTGAAGCCGACCTCCGTCACCGGCCGCAGGTTCTTCCTCCGGCGGCCCGAGCCCGACCACGAGCTGGTCTGACCCGCATCGAGAGGAGCATCGCCATGTGGGACATCGAGCCACGCAAGGTCCTCGTCGCCGTCGACTCCGACGGCTGTGAGGCGGCGCTCGAGTACGCCGTGGCAGAGGCCCGGCGTCGCGGTTGCGGCCTCCACCTCGTCCACGTGGCCCGCCCGGCTTTCGGTCACTCCTGTGCCCTCGACGACGTGTGCCTGATCGAGGACGAGCTCCGGCTGGCCGGTCACGTCGAGCTCGACGCGGCGGCGGCTCGTGCTCAGGCGCTGATCGACGAGCTGGCACCCGAGGACGACCGGCTGTCGGTCAGCACCGAGCTCACGCACGGCTCCGTCGTGGTGGCTCTCCAGTCGCTGAGCCGGCACGCCGCTCTGCTCGTGATGCAGCACCACGGCATGGGACCGAGCGGCGAGACCGCCTCGCTCTCCGTGACCGCGGGGGTTGCCGCCGTGGCGCACTGCCTCGTCGTGGCGGTGCCGGACGGCTGGCGCCTCGGCGCTGACGCTGACGGCCCGGTCGTGGTCGGCATGGAGGATCCCGAGCGCGACCGGCAGGTCCTGCGGGCGGCACTCCACGAGGCGGCTCGGCGGGGCGCGCGGCTGCGCATCGTCCGCCCGCCGGCCGAGGACCTCCGCCACCCGGCGGAGCTCCTGGTCCCCGGTGGCGAGACGGACACCGACGTGCCCGTGGACGTCGTCGTCGAGGAGGGACCTGCGGCCGCCGCGCTCGTGGCAGAAGCCAGAGACGCCGTCCTGCTCGTGGTCGGCCGGCACCATCGCCGGCACCTGGTCGGGGCCCCGCTTGGGCCGCACCGCGCGGGCGCTGCTGCGTGACGCACCGGTGCCGGTGCTGGTGGTCGACCCGGCCATCGGCGATCGTCTCGCCGCCGCGGTCGCGCCCGCCCTGCCCGGGCGGAGGTGACGTGGTGCCCTCGTCCACCACATCGCTCGCGCCTGTCGTGGTCGTCGTCGACCGCGGTGGATCGGGCGCCGCGGTGCGCTACGGCGCCGCGGAGGCACTGCGCACCGGTCGTCCCCTGCGGCTCGTGCACGCGACACCTCCCGGCGACAGCTGGTTGCGAACCGTCGGCCTGGACTCACTGCGCTGGGCCACGTCCATGGCTCGCGCCGAGGTGCTGGGGAAGGTCCCCGTGGACAGCGCGCTGCTGGGCGGCGAGCGGTCTCGACGGAGGTCGCTTCGGAGGCCGCCACGGCCGCCGTGGTCGTGATCGAGCAGCTGCCGTTCGGAGCCCACCGCACGCCCAAGGCCTCGGTCGCCGGCGCCCTGGCCGCCCTCACGGACACCCCCCTGGTCGTCATCCCCGCGGAGTGGGTCGAGCGGCACCGCGGAGTCGTCACCGTCGGTCTCGACCCCACCGCGACCGACGACGTCGCGGTCCGGGCGGCGATCGCCCTGTCGAGGCTCCGCAACGCGGTGCTCCGGGTCGTCGTGGCCGGCTCCTCCTCACGTGCCGACGTCGAGGCTCGCCTCGAGCAGTGGGGCGGGGACGGGTGCGACCTGGCGGTGGAGCTGACGTCCCGCGCGCCCGCCGACGCGCTGGAGGAGGCAGCCGCGTCCTCCGACCTGCTGGTCGTGGGGCGACGGCTACCCCGACGTCCCGGAGACTCCCGTCTCGGCGACGTGATCCTGGACCTGCTGGTCCGGCCCCGCTGTCCGATGCTGCTGCCGGCGCCCGGCCACGTGAACCCGTCCCCCGGAGCTTCCGGAGCGACCACCACCCCTGAGGAGGAGACCGCCATGTACGCACGCGTCGGAGACCGGATCGTGATCCGGAGCAACCACCTCAACGGCCCCGTCCGGGACGGAGAGATCATCGAGGTCGAGCACGAGGACGGCCGTCCGCCCTACCGGGTGCGGTGGTCCGACAACGGCCACGAGAGCCTGTTCTTCCCGGGCGCCGACACCTACATCGACCGGGCCGGTCCGTCCTACGAGCCGGAGTACGACGTGCCGGCCCACGCTGGCTGAATCCAGGCTGCGCCCAGTCGAGGGGGACCTAGGTCCTCCGCGGGACTGACCACTGCCTCTCGCCCGCGGCGCGGTCCCGGACCGAGGCTGGAGACGCCCATGAAGGAGGCGACAATGACCACTCCCAGCACCCGCCCCGTCGTCGTCGGTGTCGACGGCCTGCCCGGCAGCGCCGGCGCACTGCGCTACGCCATCGCCGAGGCTCGTCGACGGCACACCTCGCTGCGCCTGGTGCATGTCGTGCCCAGCGTGCTCACGGTCGGTCCGCCGGTCGTGCTGGCCGACCTGCGACCAGATCGGCGCCGACCTGCTCGCCGCCGCGCAACGGACCGCCCACGAGCTGGCGCCGGACCTCGTGGTCGACACGTCGCTGACGCGCGGCGAGCGGACCACCGGTGTGGTCCAGGCCGCCGAGGACGCCCAGCTCGTCGTGGTGGGACGCGAGAGCCGCCGCGGGATCGAGCGGTTCCTGACCGGGACGGCGACCGCCAGCATCGCGGCGCACGCGCCGACCGATGTCGTGGTCGTGCCGTCGTTCTGGGTCGACGGGGAGGGTCACGGGCGGGTGCTGGTGGGCGTCAAGTCCACCCACAACATCCACGAGCTCCTCTCGCAGGCCTTCTCGGAGGCGGCCACGCGCGGCGCCTCGCTGCGGCTGTTGACGGCCTGGCACCTGGCCGACCCCTACTCCGACAGCATCGAGGCCCGCACCCACGCGGACGACTGGGCACGCGACGGCGAAGAGGTGCTGGCCCTGGCGACCGCCGACTGGCGGACCGCGTTCCCGGAGGTGGAGGTCGAGACCAGCATCGTCCACGGCCCAGCAGCCCGCATGCTGCTGCAGGCGAGCGAGGACAGCGACCTGCTGCTGATCTCCCGCCGCCGGCTCGCGCTGCCGCCCTACGGCCACCTCGGCGGGGTCGGGCACGACCTGCTCCGGCTCAGCGAGATCCCGGTGCAGGTGGTGCCCTACGTCGCGGACCCGGCGTCGAGCGGCGACGGGCTCGTGCTCGAGGAGGCCGGTGCCCCGCTGAAGTGACCGATCCGGCGGGACCTCCGGCCCTTTCCGCCGGACCGCCCCCGGAGTTGGATGCAAGCAAGGAATGACACGCTGATCGACACGATCGGCGCCCTCAGGTGACTCGATCACGCATCGTGAACCCCCGATCACCCGATCAGGGGCGCCGAGAAGGCCCGCCCGGTCCAGTGCTCCAACACCTCGGCCGGACGGGCCGGACAATGCCGAGGAGGACGACCATGGAGCTCTCCACCCAGACCTGGACCGTCGAGCTGCTGCTGAGCGAGCGCGACGGCACCACCCACGCCGAGGCCCGGCTTCACACCGGGTTGCCAGAGCCGCTCACCGCCACCGGCGACGCCCGGCTCGCGCCTCATGACCCCGTGGACGTGGCCGAGATCGGCTACGAGCTGGCGGCGGCCCGGGCGCTCACCCGTCTCGGCGAGACGCTGCTGCAGACCGCGGACGTGGACGTCGAGACGCTCCTGCACGACCTGCGTCGAGGCTGATCATGGCGAGGATCGACGTCGACCTCGCCGAGGATCGTCTCCGGGTCACGTTCACCAGGACCGAGACGTTGCTGGGGCTGGTCCACGACCTCGACGAGCCACTCGCCGAGGTGGTCGCCGTGCACCGGCTGCGAGACCCGTGGCTGGCGGTGCACGGCTGGCGCACCGGCCTGGGGCTGCGTGGGTTGTGGCTGCTCGGGACCTGGTGGAGGCGCGGCCACCGCCAGCTGGTGGCGCTGCGACGCGACCAGGAGGCGCTGCGGATCATGATGCGCAGCGGCCACTACCGCGAGCTGTTGCTCAGCACGCCCGATCCGGGCGCGGTCGCGGACGCCTCGAGCGGCGCGGAGTCAGGGTCGATCGCTCGCCGTCGCCTGACCTCCCGCCTGGACACTAGGCCCCGGTGGCCGCCCCAGGACCGCCGAGGCTCAGGCCGACCCGCCCGTCGCCTCAGGCCGTCGTCGCGGCGACCACGCCGAGCACGTTGGTGAGCACCTCGGCGAACCGCCGGGGTCACCGATCAGCCAGCCGTGGTCGCCCTTGACGGTGACCACGTGCGGGTCGCCGAGCGCCTCGATGAGCGACTCGGCGCAGGCCCACGGGATGACGGTGTCCTCGCGGCCCCACAGCACCGCCACGGGTGTGCCCCGGCGCCTGAGGTTCTCGAGCTCGACGGCCAGGTTGGCCTCGCGGGCCAGCCGGCCCACCCGCCAGAGGGTGCGGGGCCGGAGCAGCGCGTGGGTGAGCGCGTCGGTGGCCACGACGGGGAGGACCTTGGTCAGCCCCCGGGCCGACATCATGTCCGCCCCGAGGTGCACGCCCCAGTCGCCCAGGGGGCGCTCCGACATCGTCCGGCCGCCGGGCGACCAGGTCGCGCCGCCGATCGAGTTGACCAGGACCAGCTGCGCCACCCGGTCCGGGTGGTCGTGGGCGCACTTGATCGCGACCGCACCACCGAACGAGTGGCCGACGAGGGTGACCGGCTCGCGCACGTCCAGCACGTCGAGGAAGTCGACCAGCCAGTCGCCGTACCCGGCCAGGGAGAACGCCTTCCTCGGGACCTCCGCGGTGCCGCGGAACCCCGGCAGGGCGGGAGCCAGGACGGTGTGGCCGCGGCGGGCCAGCTGGTCGAGGCTGTGCCGGTAGGTGCGGTCGGAGAGGGCCCAGCCGTGCAGGAACACGACGGTCGGAGCGGGGGAGCGGCGCTCCAGGCTGCCCTCGCCGTAGACGGCGGGGCGACCCTGCACCAGGGTGCTCGCGCCAGCGCATGATGCTCATGGCGCTGGCACCACGACGGTGGGACAGCCCGACCGGTCGACGATGCCGCTGCGCACATGGCCGAACGGCGACCGCGCAGCCCGCGTCGCATGGTGCCGTCCGACGACCAGGAGGCTCGTCCGCTCGGCCATCCGCAGCAGCGTCGCCGCCGGCCGCCCCGGCAGGAGCACGGCGTTGATCCGCGAGGTCGGGGAAGCGCTCCGCACAGCCCGCCGATGACCTCGGCCAGCCAGCGCCGTCGCTGGTCCTCGTCGAGCCCGGCGTCCCCTTCGCGGTGTGGACCACGCTGAGCGGGAGGTCGTGCAGGCGGGCCTGCTCGCACGCGAACTCGAGGACGGCGGCCGCGTCGGGCGTCGCAGGCAGGCCGACGAGGACCCCCTGGCGCACGGTCCGGGCGTCGAAGTCCGGGACCGACGACCACGGGGCAGGCTGCGCGACGGGCCAGCCAGCTGCCGAGCTGCCCTGTCGGGACGGCGCGGGCAGGCCGTGGCCCCGCGACCCGACGACGAGCAGGTGCGCGGGCTCGCTCAGGTGCAGCAGCTCGCGGGCGGGGTCGGTCAGGGCCACCACCGGCACGACGGCCAGCCCCGGGTGCCGGAGCCCGACCCGGAGCGATGGCCTCGGCCAGCACCACATGGCCCTGTCGCGAGAGGTCGAGGAGCGTCGGCTCGGTGGCGGGGTCCAGCCAGGTTCAGCCAGGTGGTGCCGGCTGTCTCCAGCGAGCCCGTCGCGTGCGCCACGACGAGCGGACGACCGTCGCGGACCGCCTGGTCGGCCGCCCAGTCGAGCGCGCGTCCGGACACCGGCGACTCGTCGAAGCCGACGACGACCGCGCCGCGAGGCAGGGGCTGGTCGCGCTGGCCGTCGGTCATCCCTGCACTGTCCCGTCGCGGCCCGCGGGCCGGTACGGACCGAGGTCTGGCCGGCGGGGGACCTACGACCCTCATGGGACCAGTGCGGAGGTGCCATCGTCGAGGAGCACGGAGCGAGAGAGGAGCCCGCCATGAGCAGCGTCGACACCGAGTCCGGGATCGTCGTGGGCGTGGGGGCCCAGGCCCACCTCTCCGACGGCACCATCGCCTTCGTCGTGGAAGCGGCCGTGCAGCTGGGGCTGGGCATCGAGCTGGTGCACGTCGTACCCACACTCGTCGGGGGCCCGACGGGCACCTGGGAGGTCGGCATCACGTTCGACCAGCTCGTCGACGAGGGACGGGCCAGTCTGGACGACGGCCCTGGCTCGGGTGCGCAGCCGGATCGGGGAACGATCAGCCGGTCAGCGCGCAGCTGATGCGCGGGGGCGTCGTCGCAAGCCTCATCGAGCGGAGCCGCGACGCACAGCTCGTCGTGCTCGAGCACCGTCACCTGGGTCGGTGGGAGCGGCTGAGCGACGGCTCCGTCACCGCCGGAGTGGCGGCGCGGGCGCACGCGCCCGTGGTCTCGGTCCCCCATGGCTGGCACCCGGCCACCAAGCCGCGGCCGATCACGGTCGCCGTCGAGGACGCCACACGCGCCGACGCCGAGCTCTGGACCGCCTTGGGACTGGCTGCCGCGACGGACCTGCCGGTGCAGGTGCTCCGGGTGACCTATGTGCCCGAGGCCTACCAGGAGATCCTGCGCCGCGGCGTCAACGAGAAGGATCTGCTGCACCTGGCGCGCGAGGAGCTGATCCGCGACGCCGAGCTGCCGGCAAGCGTCTGTGAGCGGGTCCCGTGCACCTTCACGGTGCGGTGGGGACCTCCCGCTGAGGTGCTGGTGGAGGCGTCGTCCGTGTCGTCGCTCCTCGTCCTCGCGCGGCGGGACCCGCGGATGCCCTTCGGCTCGCATCTCGGGCCGGTGGTGCGCAGGGTGCTCCGGGACGCCGAGTGTCCGGTGATGGTGGTCGAGCCCAGCCTGGCCAAGGCCACGTCGACCTACGCCCCCGTGAACATGGACTCAGCGAGCCCGCAGACCCCGGTGACGGTCGGCTGACCCGATGACGTGCTCGCCACGGTCGCAGGAGCGGCCGGGGTTGTCGGTGCCCTCGGGGCTCACCTCGTCCGAGGTCGCCAACCGATTGGCACGGGACGGTCCCAACGTCCTGCCCGAGCCGAGGCGCCCGGGGATGCTCCGGTTGCTGGCCGCGCAGCTCACCCACCTGCTGGCCCTGCTCCTCTGGGTGGCCGCCGGACTGGCGCTTCTGGCCGGGATGCCGGAGCTGGCGGTCGCGATCGTGGTCATCATCCTCCTCAACGGCCTGTTCGCGTTCTGGCAGGAACACCGGGCGGACCGGTCTACGCAGAAGCTGCGCGCCCTCCTTCCCTCGGCCACCCGGGTGATGCGAGACGGGCATCCGGCCATGGTCGACGCGGCGGACCTCGTGGTGGACGACGTGGTCGTCCTGGAGGCCGGCGACCGGGTCGGGGCCGACCTCGACGTCATCTCGGGCCGTGGGATCACGCTGGACGAGTCACTGGTCACTGGGGAGAGCGGCGCCGTGGCCCGCCGCGACGGGGACCGGCTCATGGCAGGGACCTACGTCGTGGAGGGCGAGGCGACCTGCGTCGTCGTCGCGATCGGGACCGACACCACCCTGGCCGGCATCTCCCAGCTCGCCGAGACCGCGGACCGGCCGTCGAGCCCGTTGACCCTCCAGATCAACCGCCTCGTACGCCTGATCGCGGTGATTGCCGCACTCACCGGTGTCGGACTGGGCGTGGCCGCCGTGGCCCTGGGCCTGTCGGCGACCGAAGGATTCCTGTTCGGGGTGGGCGTCGCCGTGGCGCTGGTGCCGGAAGGCATGCTGCCGACCGTCACGCTGTCGCTGGCCCGCGGGGCACAGACCATGGCCGGCCACAACGCCCTGGTCCGGCGCCTGGATGCGGTCGAGACGTTGGGCGCCACGACGTTCATCTGCACCGACAAGACGGGCACGCTGACCCAGAACCGGATGAACGTCGTCGAGGTGATCACGCCCGCCGGACCGGTCACCGTGGTCGGCGACGGCTACGGCCCCGCGGCCACGCTGGACGGAGCCACGACGGCCACGGCCCTGCTCCCCACCATCGCGCGCGCCGCGGTCGCCTGCGTCACCGGCCGGGCCGTCGACCGTACGGCGACCGAGGGCGACTGGCAGCCGCTGGGTGACCCGATGGAGGCGGCTCTCCACTGCCTGGCCCTGCGCGTCGGTGCCGACCTGCTCGACGATCTGAGCGAGCACCGCCGGTCCTACACCGCCGACCGGATGCTCACCTCCGCCCTGGGCCCCGGAGGCGAGGTGTCCGTGCTCGGCGCACCGGAGAGCGTGCTGCCTCGGTGCACGGTGTCGAGCCGCGAACCGGTGGCAGAGCTGGAAGCCGCGCTGCTGCGCCTGACCAGCCGGGGTTGCCGGGTCCTCGCCGTGGCTCGGCGTGACTGGTCGGGTGAGCCGAGCGCCGACATGGAGTCGGGCCTCGAGCTGCTCGGCCTGGTGGCGCTCGAGGATCCGCCGCGTCCCGACGTGCGTGAGGCCCTCGCGGCCTGCCGGGCAGCCGACATCCGCGTGGCCATGGTCAGCGGGGACCACCCGCGCACGGCCGAGGCCATTGCTCGCGAGGTGGGGCTCCTGGACGAGGGCGGCGGTCTCGTCGTGACCGGCGACCAGCTCCCGGTCGACGAGGGTGAGCTGGCCGAGCTGCTGGACCGCCCGGACGGCGTGGTCGTCGCGCGGGTGACGCCCGCCGACAAGTTCCGGATCGCCTCCGCGCTCCGCGGGCGTGGTCACGTCGTGGCCATGACCGGCGACGGCGTCAACGACGCCCCGGCCCTCCGCCAGGCGGATGTCGGTATCGCCATGGGGGCCAGCGGGAGTGACGTCGCCCGGGAGTCGGCCGACCTGGTCCTGCTCGACGACCACTTCGCGACCATCGTCACGGCGATCGAGCTGGGCCGCGCGACGTTCCGCAACATCCGGCGGTTCCTGACCTACCACCTCACCGACAACGTGGCGGAGCTGACGCCGTTCGCGGTCTGGGCGCTGACCGGTGGCAGCTTCCCGCTGGCCATCGGCGTGCTGCAGGTGCTCGCGCTCGACATCGGCACCGACATGCTGCCCGCTCTGGCCCTGGGGGCGGAGCCGCCGGGTGAGGGCATCATGCGCGGCCGTTCGGTCCGCAGGCTCGTCGACCGCCCGCTCCTCGTCCGCGCGCTCGCCGTGCTCGGCGCCACCGAGGCACTCATGGCGCTGGGCGCCTTCTCGCTCGTCCTGCTGGCCGGCGGCTGGCGCTGGGGTGCCAGCCCGTCGTCCGAGCTGCTCCTCGTCGCGTCGGGATCGGCCTTCGCCACGATCGCGGTGGGGCAGATGGCCAACGCCTTCGCCTGCCGGAGCAGCGTGCGGCCGGTCTGGCGCATGTCTCCGCTGGGCAACAAGCTGGTGCTCGCCGCTGTCGCCGCCGAGCTGGCGCTCCTGGGGCTGTTCCTCGGCGTGCCCGGCCTCGCCCACCTGCTCGGTGGCGGCTGGCCGTCGACGCTGGGCTGGCTCGCGGCCGCGACGGCAGGGCTCGTGCTCGTCGTGGTCGACGGTGCCGTGAAGCACCTACGCCGGCGCGCGCACTGACCGGCCCGTCGTTCTCGAGCGGCATCCGGTGGTTCCGCCCCGGAGGACCTTCGACTCTCGCGCCGAGGCCTTCGCGCCCTGCCCAGACGGGCGGTGCAGGACGACGTTGAGAGCACCACAACAGCTGTGAGGAGTGAGCAACATGTCCATCACCGCGCACCGTCGGCCGGCCGCGCAGAGCCAGGACCGCAACCGCCGAGAAGATGGGACCGTGGCAGGCCACCGCTCTGGTGGTCGGCAGCATCGTCGGGGTCGGCATCTTCAGCCTCCCGTACTCCCTCGCCTCCTACGGCCCGATCAGCCTGGTCGCCATGGGGATCGCCAGCGTCGGCGCCATCGCCCTGGCGATGGTCTTCGCCGGCCTCTCCCGGCGCCTGCCCGCCTCCGGTGGGCCCTACGCCTACGCCCGGACCGCCTTCGGCAACACCTGGGGCTTCGCGAACGCGTGGTCCTACTGGATCACCGCCTGGGCCGGCAACGCCGCCATCGCGGTCGGCTGGGTCTACTACGTCGAGCACTTCCTCAACAAGGGCGGGAACACGACCTGGTCGATCCTGATCGTCCTGGCCGGCCTCTGGATCCCGGCGGCGGTCAACCTGACCGGCGTCCGCAACCTCAGCGCCTTCCAGGTCATCACGACGGTCTTCAAGTTCGTGCCGCTGATCTTCATGGCGACCGTGGGGCTGTTCTTCATCTCCACGGCCAACTTCACGCCGTGGAACACCAGCGGTGACACGACCAGCTCCGCCCTCGGCGGCGCCGCGGCCATCTGCCTGTTCAGCTTCCTCGGTGTCGAGGTCGCGGCCGTGGCCGCCTCCAAGGTGCGCAGGCCGGAGCACAACGTGCCTCGCGCCACGCTCGGCGGGACCCTCGCCAGTGCCGCGGTCTACATGCTCTCGCTGATCGCCGTGTTCGGGATCCTGCCGTCGACCGCCTTGGCCGAGGACAGCAACAAGGCGTCGTACGCCTCGGCCGCCAACGAGATCTTCGGTGGCGCCTGGTCCGGCAACCTGGTCGCCGCGCTGGTGATCATCTCCGGCATCGGTGCCCTCAACGGCTGGACCATGATCTGCGCGGAGATGCCGCTCGCCGCGGCCAAGGACGGGCTGTTCCCGAAGGTCTTCGCGCACGAGTCGTCGCGCGGCATGCCGTCGGTCGGGATCATCGCGTCCACCGCGCTGGCCTCGGTCGCCGTGGTCATCAGCTACTGGGGCGCCAGCGGCGCCACCGTCTTCACGACCCTGGTCCTGATGACCGGGATCACCGCGGCGCTCCCGTACGCGTTCTCCGCGCTCGCCCAGCTGGTCTGGCGGTTCCGGGACGGTCATGTCACCAGCAGCGCCCTCCTGGTCCGCGACGCGTTCGCCGCGGCGGTCGCGTTCGCGCTGTCGATCGCGTTCATCTACTACAGCCGCGACCACCTGGGAGACCGAGTGGTACGTGTACTGGGGTCCGTTCCTGATGACCGCCGGCGCGTTCGTGCTGGGCATCCCCGTCTACCTGGCGCAGCGCAAGCACATGACCGAGCCGGCCGACGTGCCGCCGTACAAGTGAGGCCGTGCAAATGAAGGGGTCAGCCGTGTTCAGCGTCAACTCCGAGGTGGGCCGGCTGCGCGAGGTGATCGTGCACCGGCCCGGCGTGGAGCTCACCAGGCTCACGCCCGACAACGTGGACTCGCTGCTCTTCGACGACGTGATGTGGGTCGAGCGGGCCCGGGACGAGCACGACCTGTTCGCCAAGCAGCTGGTCGACCACGGCGTGACCGTGCACCACTTCGCCGACCTGCTGGCCGAGGCCCTGGACGCCGACGGCGCCCGGGAGTTCGTGGCCAGCAGGCTGGCGACCCACGAGCGGTTCGGCCTGATGCTGTCCGGAGCGATCGGCGAGCTGGTGCGGTCCTACCCGGCCGCCCAGCTGGCCGACGTCCTCATCGGCGGGCTGACCAAGCGCGATCTCGGCGACTCGCTGGACACGCCCGAGCCTGCTGCTGCGCAGCACCGACGCCGGACGACTTCATCCTCGCCCCGCTGCCCAACCACCTGTTCCAGCGCGACAACTCGGCCTGGATCTACGGCGCGGTGTCGGTGAACCCGATGGCCAAGGAGGCCCGGCAGCGGGAGACGCTCAACTCGCGGGTCGTCTACAACTTCCACCCGATGTTCCAGTCGTCGCCGCCGACCTTCCTCTACGGCAACGACTCGGCCGTGCACGTCCCCGCGACGGTCGAGGGCGGCGACGTGGCCGTCGTCGGCCACCGCACCGTGATGGTCGGCATGGGGGAGCGCACCACTCCGCAGGGCATCGAGCTGCTCTCGCAGCGGCTCTTCGAGACCGGCACGGCCGAGCGGGTGATCGTGGTCGAGCTGCCCAAGCTCCGTGCCTTCATGCACCTCGACACGGCGCTCACCCAGATCGACCGCGACGCCTACTCGGTCTATCCCTACCTGCCCGAGGAGCTGCGGTCGTGGACCGTCACCCCGCAGCGCGGCGGGCTCGCCTTCCACGAGAACGACGACCTGTTCCGCGAGCTGTCCTACGCCCTCCAGGTCGACCGGGTCCGGGTGCTCAAGGTGCCCATGGACCGCCGCGCCGCCGAGCGCGAGCAGTGGGACGACGGCAACAACTTCCTGGCCGCTCGAGCCGGGCGTCGTCCTCGGCTACGAGTGCAACACCACCACGAACCGCTACCTCGAGCAGCACGGCATCACCGTGGTCCCCGTCGTGGGCTTCGAGCTCGGCCGCGGCCGCGGCGGCCCGCGCTGCATGACCTGCCCCATCTCACGAGAGGCCTGACACCATGACCGCCACCCAGCACCGCGGCACTCGCCCGGTCGTCGACCCGGCCGCCCTCGGGCTCCGGGGCAGCAGCTTCACCAAGGAGCTCGACGTCACCGTCGAGGAGTGGCGCGACCTGCTCGACCTCAGCGCCCAGGTCAAGCAGGAGCGCCGTGAGCGCCGCGAGCCGCAACGGCTCGCGGGACTCAACTTCGCGCTGGTCTTCGCCAAGGCCTCCACCCGCACGCGCTGCGCCTTCGAGGTGGCCGCGCACGACCAGGGCGCCCACGTCACCTACATCGACCCCTCGGGCTCCCAGCTCGGGCACAAGGAGTCGGTCAAGGACACCGGCCGGGTCCTCGGCAGGACGTTCGACGCGATCGAGTACCGCGGCTACACGCAGGACGCGGTGGACATCCTGGCCCGCTACAGCGGCGTACCGGTGTGGAACGGGCTCAGCGACCAGTGGCACCCCACCCAGTCCCTCTGCGACGTGTTCACGATGGAGGAGCACTCGACCAAGCCGCTGGCGGAGGTCTCGGTGGCCTACGTCGGGGACGCCCGCAACAACGTCGCGCGCTCGCTCCTCGTGGCCGGCGCGATGTCGGGCATGGAGGTGCGCATGGTCGCGCCGAAGTCGCTCGCCACGCCACCCGAGGTCTGGGCGCTCGCGGAGGGGATCGCGCACGAGACCGGCGCGCGGCTCGTGGCGTCTGAGGACCCGCACGAGGGCGTGCGCCGGGGTGGACTTCGTCTACACCGACGTCTGGCTCTCGATGGGCGAGCCGAAGGAGGAGTGGGCCCGGCGCATCGACCTGCTCCGGCCCTACCGCGTCGACGAGGCGCTGATGGTCGCCACCCGCAACCCGTCGGTGAAGTTCCTGCACTGCCTGCCGGCGTTCCACGACGACCAGACCGAGGTCGGCGCCGAGGTCCTGGCGACCATGCCGGGCGAGACGTGCCTCGAGGTCTCCGACGCGGTCTTCGAGTCGTCGGCGTCGATCGTCTTCGACCAGGCCGAGAACCGGATGCACACCGTGAAGGCGATCATGGTCGCCACCGCCGGCCCGGCGCGCACCGGTCACGACGTGATGCGCTCCCTGCTGCTTCCGGACTGAGGACAGCCCGATGGACCGGCTCAGCGCGCTCTCGGCGGCCTTCCTCTCGGCCGAGGACGTCGACCCCGACAGCTCGATGGTGATCGGGTCGCTCGGGATCCTCTCCGGGCCCGCCCCGGACCTGGACGAGCTCTGCGCGCTCATCGAGGACCGGCTGCCGCCCCGCTACCGCCAGCGGGTGACGCGCAGCCTCCTCGGACTGCGCGCGCCCGGCTGGGCGGACGAGCCGGACTTCGACGTACGCCGCCACGTGCGCCGCGTCGCCGTGCCCACACCCGGCGGCCAGGCCGAGGTGGCCGAGCTGATGGGCCGCGTCATGGGCGAGCGGATGGACCGCGACCACCCCCTCTGGGACATCACGCTCTGCGAGGGTCTTCGTGGCGGGCGTTGGGGGCTGGTCTGCCGGGTCCACCACGCGCTGGCCGATGGCGTCTCGGGCACCGCGCTCCTGCGTGTGGTCTACGACATGCCCGAGGACGACGCCCCTGCCGCCATCGGCGTTCGCTCGGCGTCCGGGTCCACGGTCGGCCGGCTCGCGAAGGCCGCGGTCGGCGCCGCCCGGGGCGGGATGGCGCTGGGGACGGCTGTGGTCCCGGTGCACGGCCCGTCGGTGACCGGCCCCATCCGCTCGGGCCGGCACTACGCCTGGACCAGCGTGCCCCTGGCCTCGGTCCGGGAGCGGCGGCGCGACCTCAACGTCACCGTCAACGACGTGGCCCTGGCGGCCGTGACGGCGGGGTTCCGCGCCCTGCTGATCCGCCGTGGCGTCGAGCCGCACCCCCACGCCATCCGATCGCTCGTGCCGGTCTCGGCGTGGGCCGGCAACGGTGTCGAGAAGCCGGACAACCGCGTCACGCTGATGCTGGCCGACCTGCCCGTCGACCTCGAGCACCCGGTCGAGCGCGTCCGGGTGGTCCACGAGCTGGTCGCTCGGCTGCGCGACGCCGGTGAGCCCGAGGCGGGCGTGGTGGCTCAGCAGCTGATCAGCGCGCTGCCGTACCCGCTCGTGGAGAGCGCCACCAGGCTCGCCCTGCGGCTGCCGCACCACCACCTGTCCACGGTCACCACCAACGTGCCAGGGCCACGCGAGCCCCTGACCTGCCTGGGCCGTGAGGTCGAACAGCTGCTGCCCTACGTCCCGATCGCCGACCGGGTGTGCATCGGGGTGGCGATGTTCAGCTACTGCGGCGTGCTCACCTTCGGGGTCACCAGTGACCTCGACGTCACCGACATCGACGTCCTGGTGGACGGGATCGAATCCGGCTGGTGGGAGCTGGCAGCCCAAGGTCCCGGCCCACGGGGCCATGTGACCCTGCCTGCCGCCACGTCGCGCGGCGAGGCTGGAAGCGAACGGGCCGACAGGGCCCCGGAGGGAGACACCGCATCATGAGGATCGCCATCAACGGTCTTGGCCGGGTAGGACGCGCGCTGCTGCGACAGGCGGTGCTGAGCGAGGACCTCGAGGTCGTTGCCGTCAACGACCTCGCAGACCCCCACATGCTGGCCGCGCTGCTGCGCCGGGACACCACCTACGGACCGTTCCCGTTCGAGGTCGACGCCGGTGACGACTGCCTGGTGATCGACGGTCACAAGGTGCCGTGGTCCAACGCCAAGACCCCCGCCGAGCTGCCCTGGGCGTCGTACGCCGTGGACGTGGCAGTCGAGTGCACCGGCAAGTTCCGGACCTATGAGACCGCGGGCGAGCACCTCGAGGCCGGTGCCCGCAAGGTGGTCATCTCGGCCCCCGGCAAGGGCGTCGACGCCACCATCGTCATGGGCATCAACGACGCGGACTACGACCCGCAAGCACCACGACGTCGTCTCCAACGCCTCGTGCACGACCAACTGCGTGGCGCCGATGGTCAAGGTGCTCAACGACGCCTTCGGCCTGCAGCAGGGGTTCATGACCACCGTCCACGCCTACACCGGAGACCAGAACCTGCTCGACGGCCCGCACAAGGACCTGCGCCGGGCCCGCTCGGCTGCGGTCAACATCATCCCGACCACGACCGGCGCGGCCCGCGCGGTCAGCCTGGTCCTTCCCGAGCTGGCCGGCAAGCTCGACGGCGTGGCCCTCCGGGTGCCGGTCGTCGACGGCTCGCTCGTCGACCTGGCCGTCCTCCTGGACCGGGAGGTCACCGTCGAGGAGGTGAACGCCGCGTTCGAGGCGGCCAGCCGCAGCGACGAGCTCGGCGGCCGGCTCCGCTACGAGACCGAGCCGATCGTCTCCGACGACGTCATCGGCGACAGCGCCTCGTGCGTCCTCGACTCCGAGCTGACCCAGGCGTCCGGCCGCTTCGTCAAGGTCTTCGGCTGGTACGACAACGAGTGGGGCTACACCTCAAGGCTGGCGGAGCTCGTGCGACTCGTGGGTGAGTCCGTGACCACCCCGCGAGCAGCCCGGCGACAGACTCCGTGGGATGACGCTCGACGTCCGGATCCACGGCCGCGGCGGCCAGGGTGTCGTCACCGCGGCGGAGCTGCTGAGCCTGGCCGCCTTCGACCAGGGGCTGCACGCCCAGGCGCTGCCCAGCTTCGGATCCGAGCGCACCGGGGCGCCGGTGGTGGCGTTCTGCCGGATCGACGAGCGACCGATCCGGTCCCACGACCCCGTCGACCACCCGAGCCTGGTCGTGCTGCAGGACCCGACGCTGCTGCGCGCAGGAGACGTCCTGACCGGGCTGCCGCCGAGGGTGTCGTCATCGTGAACTCGTCGCGTACGCCGGCCGAGCTCGCCGCGGCCGGGCTGCACCTGCTGCCCGGCCAGCGCGTGGTCACCGTCGCCGCCACGGAACGATCCCGCGAGCTGCTCGGGCGTCCCCTGCCCAACACCGCCCTGCTCGGTGCCGTCGCCGCCGTCACCGGCGTGGTGAGCCTCGAGGCGGTGCGCGGAGCGATCCGGCAACGGTTCGCCTCCCAGCCGGCCGGTGTGGTCGAGGCCAACATCCGGCTGGCCGAGGACGCCCACGCCGGGATAGCCGCCGTCACAGAGGAGGAGCAGCGCCATGCGTCAGACAGATCGAGGGGTCTCGCGCCGTCGCGGACACGGTCGCGCGCTGCCGGCCGGCCGTGGTGGCGGCCTACCCCATCTCGCCGCAGACCCACATCGTCGAGGGGCTCTCGGATCTCGTCACGGCCGGCGAACTGGCACCGTGCGAGTACCTCCTGGTCGAGTCCGAGTTCGGCGCCCTCTCGGCGTGCATCGGTGCCTCTGCGGCCGGCGCGCGCACCTACACCGCGACCTCGAGCCAGGGGCTGCTCTTCATGGCCGAGGCGCTGCCCAACGCATCCGGGCTCGGGCTGCCGATCGTCATGACCGTCGCCAACCGCGCCCTCGGCGCCCCGATCAACATCTGGAACGACCACTCCGACGCGCTCTCCCAGCGCGACGCCGGCTGGCTCCAGCTCTTCGCCTCCTCCAACCAGGAGGCAGTGGACCTGCACGTGCAGGCCTTCGCCCTGGCCGAGCGCCTGTCGCTGCCGGTGATGGTGTGCATGGACGGCTTCGTGCTCACCCACGCCATGGAGGAGATCGACGTCCCCGAGCAGGACGCGGTCGACGCGTTCCTGCCGGCGTTCGCGCCCGCGGCAGTGGCTGGACCCCGACGACCCGGTGACCATCGGCGCGATGGTCGGGCCCGGCCAGCTTCACCGAGGTGAAGTACCTGATGGCCCGCCGGCAGCTCGCGCGCCCTGGACGACGTCGCTGAGGTCGCGACAGAGTTCGAGGCGGCCTTCGGCCGTCCCTCGGGCGGGCTGCTGCAGCCCTACCGCACCGAGGACGCCGAGGTGCTGCTGGTCGCCATGGGCTCGGTGCTCGGGCACCGCGGCGGAGGTCGTGGACGAGCTGCGCGACCAGGGGATCGCGGCGGGGGTCCTGGGCATCACCTGCTACCGGCCCTGGCCCCACGACGAGCTCCGCGCGGCGCTGCACGGCGTCCCGCGCGTCGTCGTGGTCAACCGGGCGATCTCCGTCGGTGCCGGGAGCATCCTCGGCAGCGACGTGCGCCTGACCGCACCCCGCACGACCGAGGTCCACGAGGTCGTCATGGGGCTCGGTGGCCGGCCCGGTCACGCGAGCCGGGCTGCAGCAGCTCGTGCTCGACGTCCTGCGCGGCCGGGCTCGAGCCAGGCGCGCTGCACTTCGTCGACCTCGACGAGACCGTCGCGGCCGCCGAGCTCGCTCGCGAGGAGGAGGTGGCGGCCCCGTGACCACGGTCACCGCTCTACCAGGTCGGCACCTTCGCCGCCGGCAACCGGCTGCTCGACCCCGACCAGCGGTCCGTGCAGTCCGACGAGCGGGCGCACCAACGCGATCACCTCCGGCCACCGGGCCTGCCGCGGCTGCGGGGAGGCGCTGGCGGCCCGGGTCGTCCTCGACGCCGCGTCCCGAGCCACCGAACGGTCGGATGGTGACGGTCAACGCCACCGGCTGCCTCGAGGTCTTCTCGACGCCGTACCCCGAGTCGGCCTGGCAGGTGCCGTGGCTGCACTCGCTCTTCGGCAACGCCGCCGCCGTGGCCTCCGGTGTCGCGGCCGCGCTGCGGGCGACCGGTCGTGACGACATCCGCGTCGTGGCGCAGGCCGGCGACGGCGGCACCGTCGACATCGGCATGGGCTGCCTGTCGGGGATGTTCGAGCGCAACGACGACGTGCTGTTCGTCTGCTACGACAACCAGGGCTACATGAACACCGGCGTCCAGCGCTCCGGCGCCACCCCGCCGGCGGCCAGCACCGCGACGACCCGACCCGTGGGGGACTCCGTCGGCAACGCGTTCGGCACCGGCAAGAGCCTGCCGCTGATCGCGATGGCCCACGAGATCCCCTACGTCGCCACGGCGACGGTCGCCGACCTGCACGACCTCGAGGCGAAGGTGACGAGGGCGATGTCGATGCACGGCGCGCGCTACCTGCACGTGCTGGTGCCGTGCCCACTCGGCTGGGGCTCGGCCTCGGCGGAGACCATCAGGGTCGCCAGGCTGGCCACGCAGTGCGGGCTGTTCCCGGTCTTCGAGGCCGAGCACGGCACGGTCACCGGCAGCACCCCGATCCGGCAGCCGGATCCCGGTCGAGGACTACCTGCGACCGCAGACCCGGTTCGGCCACCTGTTCCGCGGCGAGGGGCGGCCCGACGTGGTCGCCGCCCTGCAGGAGCGGGCCGACCGCAACATCGCCCGCTACGGGCTGCTCCCGGACGCTGACCCCGAGGAGGAGCTCATGAAGCTGCCCTACGCCGTCACCCTCGGTCCCGGTTCGAGCCTGACCGACCTGACCGGCTCCTGGCGCACCGACCGGCCGGTCTACCAGACCCTGACCGCGCCGTGCGGACACGCGTGCCCGGCCGGCGAGGACGTGCGGACCTGGCTGTTCGAGGCCGAGAGCGGCGGTGCCGGCTACGAGTCGGCCTGGCGCACGATCATGGCCGTCAACCCGTTCCCGGCGATCACCGGCCGGGTCTGCTACCACCCGTGCGAGACCGCCTGCAACCGCGGTGACCTCGACGAGGCGGTCGGCATCAACTCCGTCGAGCGGTTCCTCGGTGACCGAGCGCTCGAGCTCGGCTGGACGGTCACGCCCACCGCTCCGCCCAGTGGCGAGCGGGTGCTGGTCGTCGGCGCCGGACCGGCCGGCCTGTCGGCGGCGTACCACCTCACCCTGCTCGGGCACGAGGTCGTCGTCCGCGACTCGGCGCCGCACGCCGGCGGGATGATGCGCTACGGCATCCCGCGCTACCGGCTCCCGCGCGAGGTGCTGGACGCGGAGATCGACCGGCTGCTCGACGCTCGGTGTCCGCCTCGAGCTGGACACCCCGGTGACCGACGTCGAGGCGGCCCGTGACGAGGGCTGGGACGCCGTCGTCCTGGCCGTCGGCGCGCAGCTCGGCAAGCGCACCTACCTGCCCGCCGCCTCTGCCGCTCGCATGGTCGACGCGGTCTCCCTGCTGCACGGCCTCGAGGAGGGCGAGCGGCCGCTGCTGGGCCGCCGGGTCGCGGTCTACGGCGGCGGCGACACCGCCATCGACGCGGCCCGCACCGCCCGTCGCCTGGGCGCCTCCGACGCCGTGGTCGTCTACCGGCGCACCCGCGACCGGATGCCGGCCCACGACGAGGAGGTCACCCAGGCCGAGGAGGAGGGCGTGCGAGTTCCACTGGCTCTCCACCATCGACCGGGTCGAGCCCGACGGGCTGATGATCGAGCAGATGGAGCTCGACGAGAGTGGCTTCCCGCAGCCGACCGGCCGCATCGAGCGGCTGGCCGCGGACTCCCTGGTCCTCGCGCTCGGCCAGGACACCGACCTGTCGCTGCTGGGCGACGACAGCGGCGTGGCTGTCTCCGACGGCACGATCGACACCGACCGGCCTGCTGGCCACGTCCGTGCCGGGAGTCTTCGCCGGAGGCGACGTCGTCGACGGCGAACGCTCCGTGACCGCCGCGATCGGACACGGACGACGCATCGCCGAGGGCATCGACGCCTGGCTCGCTGGTCGGGCGGTGGCTCCGCCGGCGGAGGCCGTGCTCGCGCCCTACGAAGCCCTCACCACCTGGTACTACGAGGACGCCCCTCGCAGCCACCGCTCCCAGCTCGAGCTGGCCCGCCGCGCCTCGACCTTCGACGAGGTGGTGCACGGGCTGGACGCGGACACCGCGCTCTTCGAGGCCCGGCGCTGCCTGTCGTGCGGCAGCTGCTTCTCCTGCGACAACTGCTACGCCCTGTGCCCGGACAACGCCGTGATCAAGCTCGGCCCCCTCGGCCAGTACGAGATCGACCTCGACTACTGCAAGGGCTGCGGGATCTGCGTCGAGGAGTGCCCGGCCGGAGCCATCACGATGGTCCCCGAGGAGATCTGAGGGACCAGGGCCATGCCCAGCCGTTACGCGGCGTGGTCGACGCGGAACAGCGACCCGCTGGGGCTGTGCTCCGCGTCCGACGCGGCGTCGAGCGTGGGTGCCGCAGCCGGTCGACGTCGGTCCGGGAGCAGGGCGAAGGCCACGAGCGGGAAGGCCGCGGCCAGCCCGAAGACACTGGTGGCGGGCAGGGCGAGCGCAACTCCAGCGAGGGCCAGCGGCGCCACCAGTGCGCGCCGTCGCAAGGCCACGAGACCGTCCAGGAAGGGCACCAGGCTCAGCGCGAGCAGGACGCAGCCGGCTCGGTAGGCAACACCTTCCAGGTGCCAGGCCGAGAGGGCGTCGTCGGGTAGGCCCAGCGCGATCTGGGCCGCGAAGAGGCTCGACACCGCGAGGGAGGTCGTGGCCCCGAGACCGACGGCACGGACCGTCCACCGGGGGAGCAGCGGGAACGCCGTGGCCGCGGTCCACAGCACCGCGACCAGCAGGCCGCACGCAGCGAGCCACAGCATGTCGCCGAGAAGGATCCGGGTCGCGTGGACGTCGTACCACGCCGCGACCAGCTCCTTGGTGGGATCGCCCGCCGGCTGGCCCGCCCAGAGGACGAGCTCGTCGAGCAGGACCACGGCGGAGGCAGGGACAGCGGCCAGCGCGAGCCTGCTGCGGACGTCGAACCGGCTCACCTCATCGCTCGGTCACCACGAGGCGGGTGCCGCTCGGCACCACCAGGACGTCGTCGTCCGTGACCGCGGCAGCCAGCACAGCCACCACGTCACGCACCGACACGACGCCGGCGATCAGGTTGCCCTTCATGACCGGCAGGTGCCGCACGTCGGCATCGACCATGGCCCGGGCGGCCTCGGCGATCGTCGCGTCGGACTGCACCGTCACCAGGTCGCCCGCCATCGCCTCGCCGGTCGTCAGGTGGGAAAGGTCGCTGCCTGCGGCGACGTGTGCGACGAGGTCGCGCTCGGACAGGATCCCGACCAGGCCGGTGTCCCGGAGCACGAGCAGCGCGCCGATGCTGTCGGCCGCGAGCGCCTCGGCGGCCTGGGCGAGCGAGGCGTCATGGTCGATCGTGGCCACCGGCCAGCTCATGACGCGAGCGACTGGGTGGTCGGGTCGGTGAGACATGGTGTCCTCCTGGGTGGTCGCGGGCGGAGCCGCCCGCGCTTGTGAGTCTGCCGCTCGGCCGTGACCGTGACTCGGGCCGAACGTCACCGGTCCCGTGACCTTGGCCCCTGACAAGGGACATCGGCACGCACGAGCGTGGGAGTAGCAAAATCCGTCACTAGAGGAGCAGTGCATGAAGGTCGCCGTCGTCACAGATTTCACCCAGCCACTGGAGCTCCAGGACCGACCCGTCCCCGTTCCGGGGCCCGGGCAGGTCCTGGTCCGCGTGGAGGCATGCGGCCTCTGCCACACCGACATCCACGCCGCACACGGCGACTGGCCGGTGAAGCCAACCCCGCCGTTCATCCCGGGTCACGAGGGGGTGGGGATCGTCGAGCAGGTCGGCGCCGGTGTGACCGCCCGCCAGGTCGGCGACCGGGTCGCCATGCCGTGGCTCGGCCACGCCTGCGGTCGGTGCGACCACTGCATCGGCGGCTGGGAGACGCTCTGCGAGCAGCAGCAGAACACCGGCTACTCCATCGACGGCGGGTTCGCCGAGTACGCCCTCGCCGACGCGGACTTCGTCGTGCCGGTCCCCGAGGGCGTGACGTCGTTCGACGCCGCCCCGCTGACCTGCGCCGGCGTCACGACCTACAAGGCCATCAAGGTCGCGCACATCCAGCCCTCCGAGCGGGTCGCGATCTTCGGCGTGGGCGGCCTCGGCCACCTCGCGGTTCAGTACGCCCGTCTCGTGGGCGGCATCGTGGTCGCCGTCGACGTCGACGAGACCAAGCTCGAGCTGGCCCGCACTCTGGGCGCCGACCACACCGTCAACGCCGCGACCACCGACCCGGTCGCCGCCATCGAGGCCCTGGGCGGGATCGACGTCGCCGTCGTCACCGCTGTCATCCCGGCCGTGTTCGAGCAGGCCTTCGCCGCGCTGCGTCGCGGTGGCCGCCTGGTCTGCGTGGGGCTCCCGCCCGAGACCGACGGCCCCATGAGCCTGCCGATCTTCCCGACGGTGCTGAAGGGCATCTCGGTGATCGGCTCCATCGTGGGCACCCGCGCGGACCTCGCCGAGGTCTTCGCGCTGCACGCCGCGGGGCGCACCAGCGTGGTCGCGGAGTCGCGCAAGCTGGACGAGGTCAACGAGTCGATCGACGAGGTCCTCCAGGGGCGGACCCCGGCCCGGCTGGTCTTCGAGTTCTAGCACCCCCGATGCCTTGAGGCAGTGATGCGCACGCAGCGCCCGACGATCCCCGAGTCGTCGGGCGCTCGCGGCGTCGGCCGGTCCACCTGGAGGTGGGTCGCTGCGGTCGAGGTCCTGCTCGCCACGGCCGCCGTGGCTCTCGACCTCGCACTGCCCGCTCTGGTGATCGTGCTCCTGGCTGGCCTGTCACTGGCGCTGCGCCGCCAGGGGCCGGCGTCGCTGGGGCTGGCGCGGGTCGTCCGCCCTCGCCAGGGGCGTGGCCCCCTGGTCCCGGGAGTCGCGGTCTTCGCCGTCGTGTGGTCGGTGTTCCAGCTCTCGGTCACGATGCCGATCACCAGCCACCTGTCCGGCGAGGAGCAGGACGTGGGTGTGTTCGAGGACGTGCAGGGGAACGTCGGGCTCCTCCTGCTGCTGCTCGTCCTCAGCTGGACGTTGGCGGCGGTGGTGGAAGAGGTGGCCTTCCGCGGATTCCTGCTCACCCGGCTGCGCGAGACCCTGGGCGGCGGCCCGGTCGCCCTGGCTGTCGCCGTCCTCGCCTCGTCGGTGCTCTTCGGTGTGCTGCACAGCGAACAGGGCGTCGTCGGCGTGGTCGCGGTCGCCCTCGACGGCGTTGCCTTCTGCGCCCTGCGGCTCTACTACGGAACCGTCTGGGCCGCGGTCCTGGCGCATGGTTTCAACAACACCCTGGGCCTGGTCACCTACTTCCTGGTGGGGCCCGTCGCGGGGCTGTGGTGATCGACGATGGTCCGTCACAGCGAGGACATAGGCCTCTGCCGACCCCGGTCGCGCAGGAGAAGGCTGTCCCCATGAGGTCAGGAAGACTCGACCCGTCGTCACGCCCGCAGTCCGAGACCGCGCCGCCCGATGCCGGGGGAAGCGCGGCCCGGACGGTGGCGGCCCGCAAGGTCTACGGCGAGGGTGACACCGCGGTGACCGCCCTCGACGGGGTCTCGCTCGACCTGCCCGCCGGCGAGTTCACCGCGATCATGGGACCTTCCGGCTCCGGGAAGTCCACGCTGATGCACTGCCTGGC
Source organism: uncultured Actinomycetota bacterium (assembly GCA_963793315.1). GTDB lineage: Bacteria > Actinomycetota > Actinomycetes > Propionibacteriales > Nocardioidaceae > Nocardioides. The sequence continues at coordinate 181,792 of CAWBZR010000018.1, forward strand.
CGGCCTCGACACGCTCACCGCGGGACAGGTGTTCGTCGGCGACACCGACCTCGCCTCGCTCTCCGACCGGGAGCGGACGATCCTGCGCCGGGACCGCCTCGGCTTCGTCTTCCAGTCGTTCAACCTGTTGCCGACGCTCACCGCCGAGGAGAACATCACCCTCCCCGCCGACCTCGCGGGCCGGACGCCGGACCGGGCCTGGCTGGACGTCGTGGTGGCGAAGCTGAACCTCGGCGACCGGCTGGGACACCACCCCTCACAGCTCTCGGGCGGCCAGCAGCAACGGGTCGCCGTGGCCAGGGCGCTCATCTCCCGTCCCGACGTCGTCTTCGCGGACGAGCCGACCGGCGCCCTCGACCAGAAGGCCGGCATGGAGCTGCTCCGGTTCCTGCGCGTCGTGGTCGACGAGTTCCGGCAGACGGTGGTCATGGTCACCCACGACCCGAGCGCGGCGGCGTACGCCGACCGGGTCGTGTTCCTGGTGGACGGCAGCATCGTCGACGAGATCGAGGCCCCGACCCGCGAGCGCATCCTCGAGGTCATGGGCCGGCTGGCGGACTGACCATGTTCCGCGTCTCGCTCCGAAACCTGCTGGTGAACAAGCTCCGTCTGCTGCTCACGGTCATGGCCGTCACGGTCGGCGTCGCCTTCGTGTCCGGCACCTTCGTGCTCTCCGACACCATGGTCAAGGCCTTCGACGAGCTCTACACCGGGCTCACCTCCGGCACCGACGTCGTGGTGCGGTCCGAGAGCGCGTACGACGCCGACGTCACCACCACCGGCGGGCAGGTGCGCCCGCTCGACGAGAGCATCGTCGACACCGTCCGCGCCGCACCTGGCGTCGAGGTCGCCGAGGGAGCGGTCTTCGGGTTCGCGCTCATCATCGACAAGTCCGGCGACCCCATCCAGCCCGGAGGAGCGCCCACCTTCGGCACCAGCATCAGCAAGGACCCGGCGCTCTCGGGCGCGGGCACGATCCGGGAGGGACGCGCACCCTCGGGGCCGGGCGAGATCGTGATCGACGCGCAGACAGCGGAGAAGGCCGGTTTCCGGGTCGGGGACCCGGTCGACGTGGTGTTGCAGGACGGCCGGCGGACCTTCACGCTGGTCGGCATCGTCGGGTTCGGTGAGACCGACAGCATCCTGGGGGCGACGCTGGCTGGCTTCGACCTGCCCACCGCCCAGGAGGCCCTGGGCAAGTCGGGCCTGGTCGACGAGGTCGACGTGCGGGCCGAGGACGGCGTCAGCGTGGGCGAGCTGCGGAGCGAGATCGCGGCCGTGCTGCCTGACGGCGTCGAGGCCGTCACCGGCGAGCAGGTCGCCGACGACGGCACCCGGTCGGTCGAGGACGCGATGGGCATCTTCACCACGGTGCTGCTGGTCTTCGCCGGTGTCGCCCTGCTCGTCGGCTCCTTCGTCATCTGGAACACCTTCAACGTGCTCGTCGCCCAACGGCGCCGGGAGGTGGCGCTGCTGCGCGCGGTCGGGGCGACCCGCCGTCAGGTCCTCGGCGGGGTCCTGGTCGAGGCCGCCACCATCGGGCTCGTCTCCGCACTGCTCGGGTTGCTGTCCGGCGTCGGCCTGGCCATCGCCATCCGCTCGCTGCTCGGCCTGGTCGGCGTCGACATACCGACCACGTCGCCGGCGGTCGAGACGCGCACGATCGTGGCCGGGATGACCGTCGGCATCGGGGTGACGATCCTGGCCGCTCTGCTGCCGGCCTGGTCCGCCACCCGGGTCGCGCCGATGGAGGCCCTGCGCGACGTCGTCCCGGCCGGCCGGGCCGCGGGCCGGCTGCGGCACGCGGTCGGCTGGCTGGTCACCCTGACCGGCGGCGCACTGCTGCTGGCGTGCACGGTGGCGGGCAACCAGCGTTGGTGGACCGTGATCGCGACGCTGACCGCGTTCACCGGCCTGGTCGTCGTGGGGCCGTCACTCGCGCGTGGGCTGGCCCGCCTGGTGGGGCACGGCCGGCGCGGTGGCGGGTGGCGGATGGCCGCCCGAAATGTCGGCCGGAGCTCGCGCCGGGCCGCGGCCACCGCCCTGGCCCTGACGATCGGGCTCACCGTGGTGGTCGCCGTTGCCGTCACGGCGTCCTCGCTCAAGGACTCCGTCACCGAGGCGGTGAACGGCGGGAACCGTTCGGACCTGATCCTCGAGCCGGCCGGTGCCGGCCTCGGGATCAGTCCGTCCGTGGCCGACCTGTTGCGCGAGCGCGACGACGTCGTCGACGTGGTCGAGCTCCGCGAGTGGGGTGCGCAGGTCGGAGGGAGCGGAACGCTGGTGACCGCCCTGGACACCACGGGCCTCGACCGGGTGATCGACCTCGGCATCGAGAGCGGAAGCCTCGCCGACCTCGGTCCGGGACGCATCCTGGTCAGCGCACGCCGGGCGGACGACCTCGGCCTGCGCCCCGGCGACGACCTGGTCGTGACCTTCCCGGAGACCGGACCGCAGACGCTGGAGGTGGCTGGCACCTTCAGCAAGGGCAGCCTGATCAACGCGTCGTTCGTGATCTCGATGCCCGACTTCAACGCCAACGTCACCTCGCCGCTCGACGCTGCCATCCTCCTGACCTCGGCGCGCGGAATCGACCCGGACCAGGCGAAGGCGACGATCGAGGCCGCCCTGGCCGACTACCCCAACGTCACCGTCAACACGCCCGAGGAAGAGACCGAGCAGGCGCGGGCCCAGGTGGACCAGCTGCTCGGCATCGTCACCGCGCTCCTGCTCCTGGCGGTCGTCGTCGCGATCCTGGGCATCGTCAACACCCTGGCGCTGTCCGTCGTCGAGCGCACCCGCGAGCTGGCCCTGATGCGCGCGGTCGGCGCTACCCGGCGTCAGGTGCGCGCCGTCGTGCGCCGCGAGTCGGTGCTGATGTCGCTGCTCGGCGCCACCACCGGCATCGTGCTGGGGACGGCCTCCGGTGTGGCGCTGTCGCGGGCACTCGAGGACGAGGGCATCACCACGGTGTCGGTGCCGGGCGTGACCCTCCTCGTCTACGCCGTGATCGCCGTCGCCGTGGGGGTGCTCGCCGCCCTCGGTCCGGCCCGCAGGGCGAGCAAGGTGGACGTGCTCCGGGCGATCACCGCCGAGTGACGGTCGGCGCGGCTCGCGTCAGTTCCGGTCGACCGCGGCCTCCGGCTCCGCCGTGGTCGAGGGTGAGGCACCCCGGTCGGGCTGCGTGCCGGCGTTCCACGACCAGTCGCGGACCTCGGGCAGGTCCTCGCCGTGGTCGCGCGTCCACGCCCGGGCCCGCCTCCGCATGTCGCCCATCTCCTGGCGCAGGGCCGCCGAGCGCGAGCCCAGCGAGGGGACCCGGTCGATGACGTCCATGACCAGGTGGAACCGGTCGAGGTCGTTCATCATCACCATGTCGAAGGGCGTGGTCGTGGTGCCCTCCTCCTTGTAGCCGCGCACGTGGATGTTGTCGTGGTTGGTGCGGCGGTAGGTCAGCCGGTGGATCAGCCACGGGTAGCCGTGGTAGGCGAAGATGACCGGCTTGTCGGTGGTGAACACCGTGTCGAAGTCACGCGCCGAGAGCCCGTGCGGGTGCTCGCGCTCGTCCTGGAGCCGCATCAGGTCGACCACGTTGACGAAGCGCACCTTCAGGTCCGGCACGTGCTCGCGCAGGATGCTGGTCGCCGCCAACGCCTCGAGCGTGGGTACGTCGCCCGCGCAGGCGATCACGACGTCGGGGTCGTCGCCACCGTGCGAGGCCCAGTCCCAGATGCCCAGGCCACGGGCGCAGTGCAGGTCGGCCGCCTCCGCGTCCAGCCAGTCGAACTGCGGCTGCTTGCCGGCCACCACGACGTTCACGTAGTGCTGGCTCTCCAGGCAGTGCCGCATCGTGGAGAGCAGGGTGTTGGTGTCCGGCGGCAGGTAGACGCGGACCACCTCGGCCTTCTTGTTCACCACGTGGTCGATGAACCCGGGGTCCTGGTGCGAGAAGCCGTTGTGGTCCTGGCGCCACACGTGCGAGCTGAGCAGGTAGTTGAGCGAGGCGATGCGCGGACGCCACTCGAGCTCACGGGTCGTCTTCAGCCACTTCGCGTGCTGGTTGAGCATGGAGTCGACGAGGTGGATGAACGCCTCGTAGCAGCTGAACAGGCCGTGCCGGCCGGTGAGCAGGTAGCCCTCCAGCCAGCCCTGGCAGGTGTGCTCGGAGAGGATCTCCATCACCCGGCCGCTGTGCGCCAGATGCTCGTCGACGGGCAGGATCTCGCCGGCGAAGACCTTGTCGGTCACCTCGTAGACCGCGTCGAGCCGGTTGGAGGCGGTCTCGTCGGGGCCGAAGATCCGGAAGTTGTCGGGGTTGTCGCGGACCACGTCGACGAGGTAGCGGCCGAGCTCGCGGGTGGGCTCGTGGATCGAGGCACCCGGCGCGGTGACCTCGACGGCGTGGGCCCGGAAGTCCGGCAGGGCCAGGGGCCGGCGCAGCCTGCCGCCGTTGGCGTGCGGGTTGGCGCTCATCCGCCGGTGCCCCTCGGGGGCGAGCGCGCGCAGGGCGGCGACCAGCCGGCCGTCCTCGTCGAACAGCTCCTCGGGCCGGTAGGACCGCATCCACTCCTCGAGCTGCGCGCGGTGCGCGTCGTTCTCGCGGGTCGCCGCCAGCGGCACCTGGTGGGCCCGCCAGGTCCCCTCGACCTGGACCCCGTCGACCACGGCGGGTCCGGTCCAGCCCTTCGGGGTGACGAGCAGGACCATCGGCCACGGGCGTCGCTCCAGGTCGCCGTCCTCACGCGCCGCGCGCTGGATCTCCCTGATCGTGTCGTGGGCCTGGTCGAACGCCGCCGCCAGCTGCTGGTGCACGTCGGCGGGGTCGTCGCCCTCGACCGTGAGCACCTCGTGGCCGTAGCCGCGCAGGAGGCTGACGAGCTCCTCCCGCGGGATCCGGGCGGGCACGCTCGGGTTGGCGATCTTGTAGCCGTTGAGGTGCAGGATCGGGAGCACGGCGCCGTCGGCGACCGGGTCGACGAACTTGTTGGCGTGCCAGGACGCCGCCAGCGGCCCGGTCTCGAACTCGCCGTCACCGACGACGGCAGCGACGACCAGGTCAGGGTTGTCCATCGCGGCGCCGTAGGCGTGCGAGAGCACGTAGCCGAGCTCGCCGCCCTCGTGGATCGAGCCGGGCGTCTCGGGGGCGACGTGGCTGGGGATGCCGCCGGGGAACGAGAACTGCCGGAACAGCCGTTGCATCCCGACGCCGTCCGGGCCGACGTTCGGGTAGATCTCGCTGTAGGTGCCCTCGAGCCAGGCGTTGGCCACCGCTGCCGGGCCGCCGTGTCCCGGGCCGGCCAGGAAGATCGCGTTCATGTCGCGCTCGCGGATCAGCCGGTTGAGGTGGGTCCACAGCAGATTCAGCCCGGGGGTGGTGCCCCAGTGGCCGAGCAGCCGCGGCTTGATGTCCTCGCGCTCGAGCGGACGGCGCAGCAGCGGGTTGTCGAGCAGGTAGATCTGACCCACCGAGACGTAGTTGGCGGCGCGCCACCAGCCGTCGAGCCGAGCCACCTCCTCGTCCGAGAGCGGGGGCATCGGGGTCGTCTGGTCGTCGTCGGTCACAGGAGTCCACTCTCGGTCGTCGAGGCCCTCGTCGGCAGGGACCTTGGTCCCCAACGTGGGTGACCGGTGGGTGTGCCGTCAAGGTGCCACCCTGCGCGAACGTCCCGGGTGCACGGGCCATCCGCCCCTGTACGCCGCCGTCCGGGACCGGTGTGCTGGAGAGAACCCAGGAGTGCGGGAGGCGGCGAGATGCCGGCGGTGACTGACTCTCCCGAGACCGGGAGCGCCTCGGGACTGACGTCTGCGGAGGCGACCCGGCTGCTGGCCGAGCACGGCCGCAACCAGCTGCCCGCAGATCCGGGGCCGACGGTCGCCGCTCGCGTCCTGCATCAGCTGACCGACCCGATGATCCTGCTGCTCTGTGGTGCGCTGGTGCTGGTCGTCGCCATCGGCGACGCCGCCGACGCCGTGATCATCGCCGCGGTCGTCGTCCTCAACACCACGATCGGCGTCGTCCAGGACGTCCGCGCCCAGCACGCGATGGACGCGCTGTCGCGGATGGCCGCACCGCTCGCCCGGGTGTGGCGGGACGGAGAGCTGCGGACGCTGCCGGCGACCGAGCTGGTGCCCGATGACGTGGTGCGACTCGAGGCCGGCGACATCGTGCCCGCCGACCTGTCGCTGCTCGAGGCCAGCGCGCTCGAGGTGAACGAGTCCGCGATGACGGGTGAGTCCGTGCCCGTGACCCGGGCCGAGGCCGACGAGCTGCTCGCAGGGACGGTGGTGACGCGAGGACGCGGCCTGGGCTGCGTGGTCAGGACCGGTCCGTCGAGCGCTCTCGGCCAGATCGCCGCCCTGGTCGGCGGACGCGTGCGTCCCACCCCCCTGCAGCGCCGCCTCGCCGCGCTGTCCCGCCAGCTCGTGGTCGTGACCGGCGCCCTGTGTCTCGTGGTACTCGGCCTGGCACTCGCGCAGGGCGAGTCCTTGGCCCGGGCGGCCGTGCTCGCCGTCAGCCTCGGCGTGGCCGCCGTGCCGGAGTCGCTGCCGGCGGTGGTCACGATCTCGCTGGCCCTCGGCGCCCGCCGGATGGCCAGGCGCAACGCGGTGGTGCGCCGGCTGCCGGCGGTGGAGACCCTCGGCTCGGTGACGATCCTGGCATCGGACAAGACCGGCACGCTGACCCGCGGCGTGCTCACGGTGAGGCGGCTGTGGACCCCCGACGGCGAGTGCGAGGTGACCGGCACGGCGTACGGCGTCGACGGCGCGGTCACCGGGACGGTCGCCGCCCGGTCGGCCGCTGCCCGACTGCTGCGCGACGCGGCGCTCTGCAACGACGCCAGCCTGGTCCGCGAGAGCGACGGGGAGTGGCTGCCGGTCGGTGACCCGTTCGACGTGGCGCTCCTGGTGTCGGCGGCCAGGGCCGGCGTGACGGCCGAGTCGCTGCTCGGGTGGCAGCGGGTCGAGGAGACGCCGTTCGACAGTGGGCTGGGCTACGCCCGGACGATCCACGAGGCGGCCGACGGCGAACGGCTCGAGGTGATCAAGGGTGCACCCGAGGTCGTCCTGGCCCTCCTGCCACCCGGTCCGGCGGTGGCCGCGGCCACGACGGTGGCGCGCCGGATGGCCGAGGACGGTCACCGGGTGCTGGCCGTCGTCGAGAACCAGCGCTGGGCGGGGCTGGTGGCCGTGATCGACCCCCCGCACCCGAGCGCCGCAGGCGTGGTCGAGCAGTGCCGGGCCGCCGGGATCCGCACCGTGCTCGTGACCGGCGACCACCCTGCCACCGCCCGCGCGGTGGCGAGCGAGATCGGCATCCTCGGCTCGGGGACGGTCGTCGACGGAGACGCGGTCGCGCGAGGTGACCACATCGACCAGGTCGAATCGATCGAGGTCTACGCCCGCATCCGGCCCGAGCAGAAGGTCGACATCGTCAAGGCCTGGCAGGCCCGTGGTGCGGTGGTGGCGATGACCGGCGACGGCGTGAACGACGCCCCGGCGCTGCGCAGGGCGGACATCGGGGTCGCGATGGGCGGCCGCGGCACCGAGGTGGCCCGGCAGGCCGCCGACCTGGTCCTGGTCGACGACGATCTCGGCACCCTGATCGTCGCCGTGGCCGAGGGACGCCGGATCCATGCCAACATCCGGACGTTCCTCCGCTACGGGCTCGCCGGTGGTCTTGCCGAGGTCGCGGTGCTGCTCCTCGCGCCCCTCGTCGGGCTCGGGATCCCGCTCACGCCGGCGATGATCCTGTGGATCAACATGCTCACCCACGGGCTGCCCGGCGTGGCCTTCGGTGGTGAACCGCTCGACCCCAGGCGCATGCGCGGGCCGTCACCGTCACCCACCCGCTCGGTCCTCGACCGTCGCCTCGTCGGACAGATCGCCTTCGCCGGCTGCCTGGTGACCGCGACCTCCCTGGCCGCCGGCTGGTGGGCGTCGCGGGCCGGGCTCGACGTCCGCACGGCGGTCTTCCTGACCCTCGGGCTCGGCCAGCTGGCCGTGGCTCTCGCCCTGCGCGCACCTCGGACGCCGAGGTCGTGGCGCTGGCATGAGCGCGGGCTCGAGCTCGCCGTGCTGGGGGCGGCGACCCTCCAGGTCGCCGGAGCGGTGACGTTCGGGCTGCAGGACCTGCTCGGGACGGCGTGGCTGGGGCCGACCGGGCTCGCAGTGGCGGCGGGTCTGGCCGTCGTACCCGGCCTCGGTGTCCTGGCCTCGCGTCACCACCCGCGGCCCTAGTGTGCTGACAGGACACCAGGACGTGTTGGCAGACCCTGGGCGGAGCCTAGTCGTCTTCCCAGTACGGCCCGTAGTCGACGCCCGGCCGGTAGACCAGGCTCGGGTCGACCGTCACGCGCTTGCGGGTCACGGTCTTGTAGGTCACGACCTTCCGGCCGTCCGCGTCGAGGTGCACGACCGGGACCCGGAAGTGGAGGTAGGACGTCGTGTAGGCGTTGCGGGAGTTGCCCGGCCGCCACTCGAAGTTGAACTGCCTCAGGTACTGGCGGGCGACCCGCTTGCCCTGGATGGCAACCAGGATCTCGTCGTTCACCGAGCCGAGGGAGCCCCAGTTGGAGGAGCCGGTGAAGACCAGCTGGGCGTTGGGGTCGCCGGCGTAGTTGCCTTGGATGATCAGGAACTTCTGGTGCGAGTAGTAGTCCAGGGTGAGGTCGAGCTTGCCGTCGGGGTTGTTCTTCACGTCGTTGTTCTCGGGGTGGTAGTCGAACCCGGTGGAGCGCAGCGGCAGCCGGCCGCGTGATGTCTTGGCCCCGAGGTGACCCTTGGTGAGGGCGCCGACCAGCCCGAAGCTGAAGCGGGCCTGGCAGCCTTCGGCGAACTTCCGTCGGTAGGCGTCGGCGAGGTAGTTGCCGCGGTGCCCTCGGATCGTGTGCATGTTGACGGCGAGCTTGGTGCGGACGCGGCGCCCGTCGGCCGCGACGGTGATGCACTGGACCCGGTTGAGGATCGCCACGATCGGGTCGTTCTTCGGCCCGACCAGCTTGGGGAAGGTCACGGTGGTGCCGAAGTCGACCGCGTCATCGCAGGACACGCCGTTGGCCGGGACGCCGCAGAACGGCGTGAACGGCGGCTGGGCCTTCCCGTAGTCCTTCTTCATGTCGTCGAAGAGGTCGACGTACTGCTTGAAGAGCGGCTTGTTGCCAGCCATGAGGTAGAGGTCGTTCCACTGGTGCCGCATGGCGTTCATGGTCAGGTTGTGCGAGCCGAAGAACAGCGCCCACTTCGAGCCGCCGGTCTTGCTGAACATGTAGAACTTCGAGTGCAGCAGCCGCTTGGGGTGGTCGGTGCGACAGCCCGAGTAGCACTTGTAGATGAAGTCGCGCTTCCTGGTGTTGGTCCCCAGGTAGCCCCGCAGCATCTTCATCGCCTTGGTGTCCTGGTGGTCGTTCAGGAGGATCTGGATGTGCACGCCCCGCCGCTTGGCGGCGATCAGGGCCTGGGCCACCGGGATGCGGTCGAAGGAGTAGAGCGCGATCCGGATGACCGCGCCCTTCCGGGTGGCCTTGATGGCCCGCATGACCTGCCGCTCGATCCGCATGCGGCTGTCCCAGCCGCCGCGCGGGTTGTTGAAGTAGGCACCGGTCGGCACGTGGTAGCGGCCGCCCTTGCCTTTGCCCTTCGCGCGGTTCGCCTTCGCTCGATTCGCCTTCGCTCGGTCCGCAGCCCGATGGTGGGCGGCGGGACCACCGGACGGTGGGTCCACCTTCGTGAACGACGCGGGACCGGTGTGTCCGTCGGCCGCGGTCGCGTCGGCGGTGGTCGTGAGCTGGCCGCCCACACCCATGACGAGCACCGTCGTGACGGCGGTGGCCACGAGGGCCTGGATCTTCTTCACGTGCACCCTTTCGGACCGGAGACTCCCTCCGCACCATTGACGCGCGAAAGCCACCGGAGGTTCGCTCTCCCTGGACGCATTCTGCGGGAGACCGCGACGAACGCTGCATTTCCACGCGATGACTTGCAGGAAGCGGACAGGTCGACACCATCGGGGGCCTCGGCGGGGGGCCGGTCAGGGAGGGTTCGGGGGAATCCCGGGTGACGGGAAGCGCTTGCTGTGGATAGAAACGTACGGCAAGGAGGACAGATGGCACTGCTGAACCCCAGTCGGACACCGGCGGTCGTGCGCCGCACGGTCAGCAGCGTCGCGCCCACTGTCCTGCGCGCCCTCCTCGAGCTCGGCCTGGTGCTGGCCCTCTTCGAGCTCTACCGCGCCGGCCGCCTGCTGGCCCGCGGTGAGGGCACCGTGGCCCGCGAGCACGCCCTCCAGGTGCACCACCTCGAGCAGGTCCTGCACCTGCCCTCCGAGGCCACGGTGCAGGGGCTGGTGCCGTGGGACTCGCTGCTCCACGCCGCCAACGTCTACTACTTCTCGGTGCACTTCCCGACGATGATCGCCTTCCTGGTGTGGGGCTACCTGTTCCGGCCGCGCGCTGAGTACCGCTGGGCCCGCAACCTCGTCATCGCCCTGACCTGCACCGCCCTGGTCGTGCACGTCCTGTTCCCGCTGGCGCCGCCGCGGATGTTCCCGCAGTGGGGGTTCGTCGACACGATGGCCGCGTTCGGCCCCAACGCCTACGCCGGCACGAGCGGCGCGATGGCCAACCAGTTCGCCGCGATGCCGAGCCTGCACATCGGCTGGGCGGCGCTCATCGCCTACGTGATCCACCGCACCGGACCGCGCTGGCTGGCGTGGGTGGCGACGGCGCACATGGCGTTGACCGTCCTGGTCGTGGTGGTCACGGCCAACCACTACTGGCTCGACGGGGCGGTCGCGCTGCTCCTGCTCGGGGTCGCCGTGCTGGTGATCCGGAGGCCCGATCCCGAGCGAAACGCGTCGGGCGAGCGGGACGCTGTGCTACATCTGCCTGATGGGGACCGCTGACGGGGTGGAGCCAGGGGCCGTCGACCGGGCGGCGCTGCAGCTGATCGCCGAAGGTGTGACCGAGCTCGCCGGCTTCGAGCTGGCGGCGATCAGCATCGTCCACGACGGTCGCCTCCACACGATCGCGATCGCCGGTCCCGGGCACTCCGAGGCCGAGCTGTCGACGCTGCAGCCCCGGGTGGCGGACGTGCTGGCCGAGCTGGAGCACGCGGAGGACTGGGGGATGCTCAAGTTCGTGCCGAGCGAGCGTGACACCAGCGGGCTGGCCGACTTCTCCTTCATCCCCGACCTCGCCCCGCTCGACGCGCCCGACGCCTGGCACCCGCGCGACCTGCTGGTGGCGCTGCTCGAGGACGACGCCGGCGAGCTGCGTGGGGTGCTGTCGGTCGACGTACCCCGCAACGGGCGGCGCCCCGACGCGGAGCAGCGCCGGGTCATCGAGCAGCACGCCCGCCAGGCCGGCCGCGCGGTGGTCACCCTGCTCGAGCGGCACGAGTTCGAGGAGGGGATGCAGCGGGAGCGCGCGACCTCCGACTACCGCGGCCAGCTGATCGATGCGCTCTCGCACCAGCTCCAGAACCCCGTCGCGGCGATCACCGGCAACCTCGAGCTGCTCTTCGACCAGGTCGAGCCGGGCGATCCCACCGAGCGGCCCTTGCGCGCCATCGAGCGCGCCACCGGCCGGATCCAGGCGATGATCAAGGACCTGCTGGCGCTCGCGAAGGTCAACAACCCCGACCGGCCGCTGCACGAGGTCGAGGTCGACCTGGCCGCGCTGGTCCGCGACGTCGCCGACTCGGTCCGCGCCGAGGCCGCGGCGGGTGACGTCAAGGTGAGGCTCGACCTCGCCGCCGAGCCGATGCCGGTGCGCGGCGACCCGGGTGAGCTCGAGGACCTCGTCGCCAACCTCGTGTCCAACGCGCTGAAGTACTCCGACCCGGGAGACTCCGTCACTGTCGGAGCACAGAGGGCCGTGCAGGGCGGCACGGCGTACGTCGAGCTCACCGTCGTCGACGAGGGCATCGGGATCGCCGCGGAGGAGCAGGACCGGCTCTTCGAGGAGTTCTTCCGCTCCGAGAGCGTCGAGGCGCGCGCGCGGCCGGGCACCGGCCTGGGGCTGGCGGTCGTCGACCGCGTGGTGCGCCGGCACCGGGGCCGGATCACGGTCGCGTCAGAGCTCGGCGAGGGCACCACCTTCCGGGTCCTGCTTCCTGCGCTGGTCTAGAGGGTCCTGAAAATGGCGCGGCGCCAGCGCCGCGACAGCCGCACGCTGGCTTTGTTGCCGCCCCTCGAACGGCGCCCAGCCTGCCTTCGGGACGACGTCGCGCCATCGCACGACTCTCGGACACGCCTTACCTTAGTCGGGCAGCCGGTCGGCCCGCGCTTCCACCAGCGCCGCAGGGGCGGTGAGCCGCCACGCCTCGAAGGTGAGCTCCGCCAGCTCGTCGCGCTCGAGGCCGTCGAGCTGGCAGACCACCCAGCCGAAGCCGTAGGCGGTGTACTGCACCTCGAAGACGTCCGGCCGCTCGGCCACCAGCGCCTGCTGCTCGGCGATGGTCTGCTTCAGCCCGACGGTCCGGGTGCGCGGCCAGAGGTAGCCGAACGTCTTGCGGCCGACCTCGAACGCCGACCATCGCTCGCGGTCGGTCTGGGTGACGTCGTCGAGCTGGTGGACCAGCTCGACGAAGTCCGCGATCTCGCACGCCACGGCGGCAACCTAGTGGCTGGCGCGGACACGCGCGCGCCGACACCGGCCGCCGAGGATCCCTCAACTGCCGGCCTCTGCGTCCGATCAGTCCTGGGACACCGACTTCGGGTCACAGGCGCTAAGGGGCACACCACATGTCGACTACACCCGGCCGAGGGTTGCTCAGCTGGTTGGGCGATCGCGGACTGCGGTCCAAGATCCTGGCGCCCGTGGTCGCGACCGCAGTGTTGGGGGTGGTGATCGGCCTGGTGGGTCTACGTGCCCTCGGGGGATCAGCGGACGCGGCCCAGTCGCTGTACGACAGCAACCTCGCCAGCTCCACCGCGGCCGGTGACATGAAGATCGCCGTCGAGTCGATGCGGATCGAGAGCCGTGACGCCCTCATCGCGCTGGATGCGGAGGGCTCGCAGGCGGCGCTGGACAAGTTCGACGAGGACCTGGCCGAATTCGAGGACGCGGCCAAGCGATATGAGGCCTCGAGCCCCGATCCTGCTGCGAAGGGCTCCTACGAAGACCTGAAGACGACGATGGCCGAGTACAACGACAAGCAGGACAACCTCATGGGGCCGCTGGCTCTCGCGGATGACACGGCGGCGTGGCTGGACGCCAACCGGACGGTCATGCTGCCCCTGATCACCGCGGTCTTCAAGGATCTCGACGATCTCATCGCGGTCGAGGCCAAGGCCGCGGAGGCCGCCGCGGTCGAGGTGCGCGGGTCCTACGACAGCAACCGCACGATCTCGCTGCTCCTGCTGTCCTTGGGCACCCTGCTCGCCCTCGTGCTCGGGTGGATCGTGGCCAGCGCCGTGACTCGCAATGTGGGAAAGGTCAAGGCGGCCACCGACGCCCTCGCCGAGGGGGACCTGACGCATCGCGCCGATGTGTCATCGAACGATGAGGTCGGCCAGATGGCCGCCTCGCTCGACGCGGCGACTGACAAGCTGCGCGGCCTGCTGTCGACGGTCGTCGAGTCCTCCGGTGCGCTGGCGGTCGCCTCGGAGGAGCTCTCCGCGGGCGTCCGCGCAGATCGAGACCGGTCGGCCGAGGAGACCTCGGTGCAGGCCGGTGTCGTCTCGGGGGCCGCCGAGGAGGTCTCCCGCAACGTGGAGACCGTGGCCGCGGGTGCGGAGCAGATGGGTGCCTCGATCCGGGAGATCGCGCACGCGCGCCAACGAGGCCGGCCCGGGTCGCCGCGCGACGCGGTCGACGCATGGTCGAGACGACCAACGCGACGGTCGGCAAGCTGGGCGATCCTCGAGCCGGAGATCGGCAACGTGGTCAAGGTGATCACCTCGATCGCCGAGCAGACCAACCTGCTGGCGCTGAACGCCACCATCGAGGCGGCCCGGGCCGGCGAGGCCGGCAAGGGCTTCGCCGTGGTGGCCAACGAGGTCAAGGAGCTGGCGCAGGAGACCGCGCAGGCGACCGAGGACATCGCCCGGCGGGTGCAGGCGATCCAGGCCGACACCGGCGCGTGCGGTGGCGGCGATCGGGCAGATCTCGGCGATCATCGCCGCAGATCAACGACCATCAGCTGACCATCGCCTCCGCGGTGGAGGAGCAGACCGCGACCACCAACGAGATGAGCCGCAACGTCACCGAGGCGGCGACCAGCTCCGGGCAGATCGCCGCCAACATCGCCAGCGTCGCCGAGGTCGCCGAGTCCACGACGGCAGCGCTCGCCCAGTCCCGCTCGGCGGTCAACGAGGTCGCCAAGATGGGCACCGAGCTGCGCGCGGCGGTCGGCTACTTCACCGTCTGAGCACCCTCTGAGCACCCTCTGAGCACCCTCTGAGCTCCGTCGGGTCGGCCGGTCGCCGCAGCCGGCCCGACGGTTCACCACCCACCACCGCGGTGCCGGCCCGCACCCTGGTCACGCGTCCCCGGTGTCGGCGAGGGTTGGCACATGCGCACCCGCACCATTGCCACCGAGGTCGGCGACGTCACGATTCGTGAGTGGGGCGAAGCCGCCTCCGGTGACCGACTGCTCGTGACCCTGCACTCGGCGCCCGCGGCTGGACGCCCTCGTGCTCGTGGACAGCGGCCACCTCGACTACGCCGACGACCCGCTCAGAGACGACCTCGCGCTCGGCACGGTCGAGGACGACGGGCAGCTGGTCTCGCGGCCCGGACGTGACGGTCCCGTCGTGGGGGATGCCCTGCGGGGTATGGGCGGTATCCCCTACCGTTCTTCGGATGGATCCGGTGACCCGACGCTCCCTGGTCCGCGGTGCGGCGCTCCTGGCCCCCGCGGCCCTGCTCGGCGTGCCCGGCGACGCCGACGGGCTCGAACTCGGTTCGCCGCTGCTGCGCGGCCGGGACTGCGCGCCCAAGGACAAGCTGGCCAAGCTGCTCAAGCGCGACATGACCGGCAAGCACCAGGGCCGGATGCACGGAGTGCCGTCGTCCTACAACTGGGCCAAGCACCCGCGCATCGGGGTCGGCAACGGCCCCGAGCGGCACGGCTTCCACGCGGTCAGCGCCTGGGGGCAGATCTACGAGGACCTCCACGGCAGCCCGGCCCGCAACGTCCGGGTCTCCTGCCGTGACATCTCGGTGTGGATCCTGTCCAAGCGGACCGGGAAGTGGCGCCGCTGCAACGCCTCCAAGCGGATCAACGGCGCCAACTACGTCGAGGACTTCAGCGGCAACGCCAGCAAGCCGGCCGAGCCTCCGCAACGAACCGGGCGGGGCCGTCTCGGCAACCCTCGGCGGCGGCTACAACTTCCACCTCTACTCGATCCGCGGCCGCGCGAAGATCGACCCCTTCGACGTGGCCGGTGTCGTCTCGGTCTACTCGGCGCGGGTCATCATGGACGACCCCTACGGCGTCGACGAGCGGCACCTCGCCCGCTACCTCGCCAGCGCCGGTGCCGACTACTGGCTGGACCAGTACGTCGGCGCCTACCCCGGCGCCGTCCGCGACGTCGGCATCGGCAAGGCGCGCTACCTCACCTCCGACTGGCTGACACTCACCATGTCGACACTGTCCCTCCACAAGCTCCAGAAGCATCCGCCGCCCGTCTGCCTGCGCGGCCGCGGGTAGCGGAGCCCCGAGCTTTGACAGGCTCCCGCTTCCCCTCATAGGGATATCCCGTATGTCGCCGGGCGGGCTGGGCTCGTAGACATCGGTCCTCGCCATCGAAAGGACCTGTCATGCGCCGACCTGCGCGTTCGCTTCCTGCTGCCCTCGTCGTTGTCACACTCGGAGTGACACCCGCCCTGGTGCCGCCTCCAGCGCAGGCCCTCCCGGTCTACGGCGTCTCCGAGATCTCTCCGGGAGGAGCGCTCCTCGATCACAGCTCCGTGCCCTGCACTCGCGTCATCACCGCTTCCGCCCCGATGAGCGGCTTCCCCGTGGCCGAGAACGGACCAGGCACAGTCGTCGCCACCTCGGTCAGCGGCTCCCTGACCTTGGACGCCGACCCGTCCGACGTGCTGACCCTGGCCTCTCGCATCGAGGCGACCGGCTCCGTGGCGTCCCTGGGTGGCAACCCGCGGTCCCTCCGCCTGACCGCGACGGGCAACGTCGCCGTCTCCACGACGAAGAGCAGCTCCCTCTGCAACGCCGAGATCCTCAGCCGGGTCGCGCTGAGCTCGGAGTTCAAGGTCAGCCAGGGCGGCTTCCTCACGCTCACCGCGACGGCCAGCAGGGACACCCTTGTCATCGTCGACGTCGCGGACGACGTGACCGAGGACCGGTTCATCACGCTGATCGGTGAGGGCTCGAAGTTCGATGGGCCGATCAGGGTCTTTCTGCCGCCGGGCAGCTACGAGAGCCTCTTCAACGTCGGCGCCTGGGCGAGCACGAGCGTCGCGGTCGGGCCCGCCCCGGTGAGCGTGTCGGTCCGCGGCGACTTCACGGTGGCCGGGTCCCAGCTCGCGGCGGAGGCGGGCAAGGCCGGGAAGTACGGCCTCTTCGCCCCCGCCCGCACGTGCGCTGCCCACCTGCTGCTGGCACAGGTCACCGACAAGAGGAAGCGGGTGCGCCACGTCAAGAAGGTCACCTTCTCCGTCAACGGCTCGCGAGTGCGCACGGTGCGCACGCCGGATCGGGGTGCTCAGGTGTTGCTGCCGGTGGCCGACGACGTCCGGGCCGACGTTCGGGCCGAGTTCGTGCTGTTCCCCGCACGCCGCGGCCGCGCCGCGAAGCACCTCGTGTCGACCGCCTCCTACGAGGCCTGCTCGTGACCAGCGCGCGCCTGACCCGCCTCCTGGCCGCGTCGATCTCGGCCAGCAACACGGGCCGCGTCGTGAACAGTGACGATCTCGGAGACGTGGTCGAGGTCGCGACCGCGATCACGGCCACGGCCCGGGTGACCGCGCAGGGCGGGGATCCACTCACCGTCGACCTGAGCGGCAGCGGCCAGGTGACGGTCTCCGCGAGCCGGCCCACCTCCGCCTGCCGGGCTCGGGCGGCGAGCTTCGTCGACCTCAGCACCGCCTTCACGGTGGCGCACCCCGGCTTCGTCACGCTCGCCACCAGCGCCACCCCGAGCGCCCTCGGCACGGCGCTCATCATCGACGGCGACCGCGACACGGTCACCGCGATCACGGGCAGGGGCCACGCGTTCGAGGCGGCACCGTGACCGCCTTCGTCGCGCCGGGCTAGCCAGCCACGGCCTTCGTCGAACGACGATACTGGGTGAAGGAAGGTGAAGTCGCCCCGTCGCGGTGTCGCCGTCGCGCTGCCGGTGGCCGACGACCAGCGAGCAGCCGTGCGGACCGCGGTCACGCTGGTCCCGAAGGGCAAGGCGCGGCGGGGCAAGGTCCTCGAGACGGCAGCGACCTACGAGGCCTGCTCGTGACGGCTCGGACCGCTAGTAGCGGGTCGCGGCTAAGGCTTGTGGTCTGGTCGGCGTCCGGGTGCGTGCATCGCAAGACGGCGGAGCGACGGCATACTGGGTCGTCTGTCGAGCTTCGCCAACGCAGCGAAGTGCGTGCCCGGGCGTCGCCAGGACCAAGAATTAGCTGCGACGCGCTACTAGGTGGTTGGTGTTGAACGGGTTGTTCGTGGGAGGTCTGGGGCTCGAGGTGTTCGGTCAGGAGGTCGTGGTGGGCGCTGGGTTGGCGAGTGGTGCGGCGGCTGGGGGGCCAGTCGTCCCGCGGTGAGGGCTGCTCTCGGCTCGGTGGAGTCGACCGGGGGCTGGGTCGGGCTCGTGGGTCTTCTTCCTGGGGGCTCAGGCGGGGGCTGCGGCCCATCCTTGGTCGTGGGTGTGGGCTAGGCCGAGCTTGGCGAGGCGGGCGAGGTTCACTGCTGCTGCGAGGAGGTTGAAGTCGGCACCGACCTTGTCCAGGCCGCGCATACGGGCTCGTCGGCCGCCGTGTTTGCGGTGCATCAGGTGCCCGATCTTGCGTTCGACCTTCGGGCGGGTAGCGCGGTAGTCGGCCTGCCAGGCGGGGTCCTTCTGAGTTTGTCGGGCCCGGGCCAGATGCTCTTGGTGTCGCCCGATCCGGATCGTGCGGCCACCGGTCGCGGTGGTGCACTGGGCCGCCAGCGGGCACCGGCCACACAGGTCCCCGAAGGACGCGGTCCCACCGCCCTTGGCCGCCGCCCGGATCGGCACGGTGTGCCCACCGGGACAAGTCACGGCGCCGTGCTCACCGTCTTGCAGGTCGATGCCGAACTGGTCCTTGCTGAACATCCCGGCCGGGGCCGAGGCCGGCTGGACCTTGCACCCGATCTCGACGCCGTGAGCCTCAAAGACCTCGAGCAGCTCACCAGCCCCGTAGGCCGCATCCCCATAGACCTTCAACCCCTCCCCGGTGTCCTCGCCGGTGTCCTCGCCGGTGTCCTCGCCGGTGTCCTCGCCGGTGTCCTCGCCGGTGTCCTCGCCGGTGTCCTCGCCGGTGTCCTCGCCGGTGTCCTTGCCGGTGTCCTTGCCGGTGTCCTGCCGGTGTCCTCTGCCGGTGTCGTGGGTGGTCAGGTCCTCGGCGAGCAGGTCGGTGGCCGCGGCGGCGTCGCCGGTGTTGCCCGCGGTCGCGGTGGTCTTGGTGATGATCTCGGAGTCGGGGTCGATCGCGAGGTGTCCCTTGTAGCCGTCGAAACCGTTGGCCGAGGTCTTGTGGCCGTGCCGGGCCTGGGGATCGACGGTGGAGATCACCCGGTCAGCGGCCACAGCCCGCACGATCTGGAAGACCCCGTCGGTGTCCTGGTCCAGGTCTTGGCCGACCACGGTCGCCAGCAGCTCCCCGGCCTGACGCACCGCCGGGTCGAGCTCGCGGCCATCCAGCGCGCCCAGCAGGGCGTGGGCATCGCGGGCAAGTGCGTCGATCAGCGCTTCGCGGGCGGTCTTGTCGTCGTAGTCGCAGACCGGTTTGCCGGCATCGGCGTAGTCGTCCTCACGGACCAGGCGCGACCTCAGCTCGATCGCGAGATCAACCTCGACCCGGTCCGCGGCCCTGAGGAGCCCACGGATCGCTGAGCGGATCAAGGTCACGGTGTCCATCGTGGCGACCGCGTCGTAGAGCGGCGTGGAGTCCAGGACCCGCTTGCGGCCCACCAGGCCGGCTGCCTTGGCCGCGGTCAGGGTCACCTCGAAGATCCGGTCCGGGGACTCCGAGGCCGCCAGCCGGGCCCGCATGTCGACCAGCACCGTGTGCACGAACCCGGGGTAGTCGTAGTCCAGGCCACCAGCGGCGTACTTCCACCGGGCATCGAAGGTGAACCGGTCGACCGCCTCACGATCCGAGAGCCCCTCGATCCGCTGCAGCACCATCACCACCGCCACGATCATCGGCGGCACCGACCGACGACCGACATCGGTGAACAGGTCGGCGAACATCGAGTCCGGGAACAAGTTGAAACACTCCCGGTGCAACACCGCATAGATCGAGTCCTCAGCGACCCGGCCCTGACACAGCGGAACCGTCGACCGCAACAAATCACCCTGCGTAGGCGCAGCCCCCAACGTCATGACCCAAGAATTTCAGGTCGCCGTACCGCGACCCGACTGCCACGCCGAAAAACACCAACCACCTAGGAGCGTGCTGGAAATCCTGCGGCGCCAGCGCCGCGACAGCCGCACACTGGCTCCGTCGCCGCCCCTCGAAAGGCGCCCAGCCTGTCATCGGGACGGCGTCGTGCCATCGCACGACTCTCGCGACGCTGGCATCCACAGCATTGTTCAGCAGCCTCCTAGACCGACTCGGCTTCCGCCTTCTCCGGGTCCTTCTCCGGCCGCTTCTCGTCGCCGTGGCCGGGCCACCAGGCTGCGTGTCCGATCATCGAGGTGAGGGCGGGCACGAAGAACATGGCCATCACGAACGCCGACACCAGGATGCCGAAGGCCAGGGCGAAGCCCATGGACAGGAAGAAGGCGTTGCCGGCGAGCATCAGCGAGGCGAAAGTGCCCGCCAGGATGATGCCGGCGGCCGCGATGGTCGGGCCGGCGTGCTTGACCGCCTCGGCCGCGGCGGGACGAGGCTCGAGCCCGTCCCGCGCCTCCTCCCGGAGGCGCGCGATCATCAGGATGTTGTAGTCGGTGCCGAGCGCCACCACGAACAGGTAGACGTAGATCGGCAGCAGGAACAGGATCCCGGCGTCGCCCTTGATGTTCTGGAAGACCAGGGCCGTGGCACCGAGGGTGGCACCGAAGCCGAGTGCGACCGCGCCCATGAGGTAGAGCGGAGCCACCAGGCTGCGCAGCAGCAGCGCCAGGATCAGCATGATGACGACAGCGGCGACCGGGAAGACGACCGAGTAGTCGCGGTTCATGGCGGCCTGGAAGTCGACGTAGACCGACGTGGTCCCGCCGACCAGGGCCTCGGTGCCGTCGGGGGCGGCAGCGTGGGCGGCGGTGCGGATCGGCCCCTTGACCGCGGCGATCGATGCGTCGGAGGCAGGGTCGCCGTTCAGCAGGACGCTGAACTGCGCCACGGTGCCGTCCTGGTTGGCCTCGCCCGGAGCCGTCTGGGCGACGCCCTCGGCCTTGTCGAGGGCGGCCTGGAACGACGTGAGCTCGTCGTCGCTCAGCCGGTGGTCGTCGGTGGAGCGGAGGAAGACCGTGGTGGGGTCGGTGGCGCCGGCCGGGAACCCCTTCTCGAGGGTCTTGAGGGCGACCGCGGACTCCTCGTCACCGGCCGTGCTGCTGCCGCCGAGGTCGAAGGAGGGGTTGAATGAGAACGCCGCGATGGCGAGCAGCGCGAGGACGCCGCCCGAGGCCAGCGCATAGCGACCCGGGTGCCGTGAGAGCGAGCTGCCCACGGCGGCGAAGCGGGCCGACTCCGGCTCGACGAGATACTTCTTCGACGGCCAGAACAGCGCGCGCCCCAGGACCGTCACGACGGCCGGCACCAGGGTCAGCGCGGCCAGGAGGGTCACGGCGACCGCGATGGCCAGGGCCGGTCCGATGGATCGGAAGATGCCCAGCGAGCTGAGGACCAGGGCCATGAACGCCACGATCACGGCACCGCCGGCCGAGGCGATCGCCTCGCCCGCGCGCTCGAGGGCGTGCGCGACCGCGGGCCGCTTCTCCTCGCCCTCGCGCAGCCGCTCGCGGTAGCGGAACAGGAAGAACAGGATGTAGTCGGTGCCGATGCCGTAGAGGACGACGACCAGGATCGTCTGGATGTCGCTGCTGGCCTTGAGGTCGAAGATCTCGTTGGCGGTCGCGATCAGCCCGGTGGCGATCTGGGAGACGATCGCGACCACGATGATCGGCATCAGGCAGATCAGGACGCTGCGGAAGATGATCGCGAGCAGCACGATGATCAGCAGGACGGTGGCCAGCGCGACGATGAGCAGGGCCTTGTTGCCCGACTCCTGCTGGTCGTAGCCCTGGGCGACGGTCCCGGTGACGCCGTACTCCAGGTCGCCTGTGACCGAATCCTTGAGGTCCGCGCGCAGGGCCTTGACCGCGTCGAAGGACGCGGTGTCGTAGCCGGTGACGTCGTCGGACAGACCGACCACGGCGAGCTGGACCAGGCCGTTCTCCGAGGGCGGCTGCACCTGGATGCCGGTGAACGCCTTCTTCAGGTCGCCGCTGCCCATCTTGCTGCTGATGCCGTCGACCACCTCCTGGACCTGGGCCTGGTCGTCGGCGGTCAGCTGTCCGCCGTCCTCGCGGTCGAACACCACGATCGCGGCGACCTGGCTCGTGGAGCCGAACGCGTCGTCCTGGAGGTTGAACGCCTTGATCGACTCGTAGTGGTCGGGCAGGAACTCGGCCTGGTCCTGGGTCGCCTTGAACGCCGGGGCCAGGCCGACCACGGCCACGGCGAAGACGATCCAGGCGGCGATGAGGTACCAGGGACGGCGGGAGGCGAGGCGGCCGAGGGCAGCGAACATGTCCGCGACGCTATCGGCCTGACCCCGCGTCAGGGCCACTGGGTTTTTCGCCCCGCCGAGGCTCGCCGGCTTCGCGACGTCGGTGCTGAAGGGGCTCGGGCTGGTCAGAGGGTGACGCGCAGGATGCGGTCGTCACCGGGTCGCGGGTCGGTGCGGCCGTCCTTGTTGGACGTGGTCAGCCACAGCGAGCCGTCGGGGGCGAGGGCGACCGATCGGATCCGGCCGTACTCGCCCGCGAAGTGCTGTTCGGTCCTCCCGGCGTCGGGGCCGTCGAGCACGACGGACCAGACGCACTGGCCCTGCAGCGCACCGAGCCAGGCGCGGCCGGCGGCGATGGCGATACCGCTGGGGGAGCACTGGTCGACCGGCCACTCGGCGAGCGGATCGGTGAAGCCGCCTTTGCCATCGGACCCCTCGATCTCCGGCCACCCGTAGTTCTTGCCGCGCCGGATGAGATTGAGCTCGTCGGCGCCCTTGTCGCCGAACTCCGCGATCCACAGCCGGCCGGTGTCGTCGAAGCGAATGCCTTCCACGTTGCGGTGGCCGTAGCTCCAGACCTCGTTGTCGAAGGGGTTCCCGCGGGCGGGGTCGCCGTTGTCCGTGATCCGAAGCACCTTGCCGCCGAGCGAGCCGGTGTCCTGGGCGCTGGCCGAGTCCTCGGCGTCGCCCGTCGCGACGTACAACAGCCCATCGGGGCCGAACGTCATCCCACCGCCGTTGTGGTGGGTCGACGTGCCGAGCCCGGTGAGGATCGGCTCGGGCTTCCCCACGCCGCCGTCGTAGGTCATCCGGACGATCCGGTTGTCGTCGGCGGTGGACGTGAAGGCATACACGAGCTGGTCAGTCGTGAACTCGGGGTGCAGCGCCAGACCGAGCAGCCCGGTCTCGCCACCCTCGTCGAGCCGGCTGAAGACGTCGAGGGTGCCGACCGGGTCGGCCGTGCCGTCGGACACGCGCAGCAGCCGACCAGTGTCGCGCTCGCCGACCAGCGCGGAGCCATCCGGCAGGAACGCGATCCCCCACGGCACCGCCAACCCCGTCGCGATCTCGCCGGCGACCTGCGGGTGGACGGCTGCCGATGCGGTCGGGGTGGGCGTCCCCGCCGGAGCCGGGGTGGCCGTCGGCGAGCCCGACGGCGTCGACGTGGCCGGGCTGGTGCCGGCCGGCGTGCCGCCACTGTCCTCGGACGACGAGCACGCGGCCAGGCCGGCACCGCCGATGCCGGCGAGCAGTGCGCGGCGGCTCGTGCGCGGCTCCATGGAGCGAGCGTAGGTTGCGCATGGGCATGGGCATGGAGGAGCTCGAGCCGATCGAGACGGCCTCGGTCGACGAGCTGCGGTCGCTGCAGACCGACCGGCTGAGGGCGACGATCCGGCACACCTACGCGAACGTCGCGCACTACCGCGAGACCTGGGACGCGGCCGGCGTGCACCCCGACGACGTGCGGGAGCTGTCCGACCTCGCGCGGTTGCCGTTCACGACCAAGGCCGACCTGCGGGCCAACTACCCGTTCGGGATGTTCGCCGTGCCACGTGAGCAGGTGGTGCGGGTGCACGCCTCCAGCGGCACGACGGGCCAGCCGACCGTCGTCGGCTACACCGCAGAGGACGTCGAGATGTGGGCCGACGTCATGGCGCGGTCGATCCGCGCGGCCGGCGGTCGGCCGGGTGACGTGCTGCACAACGCCTACGGCTACGGCCTGTTCACAGGCGGCCTCGGCGCCCACTACGGCGCGGAGCGGCTCGGCTGCACCGTCGTCCCAGTCTCGGGCGGCATGACCGAGCGCCAGGTGCGGCTGATCACCGACTTCGAGCCGCGGATCATCATGGTGACGCCGTCCTACATGCTCGCGATCGTCGACGAGCTGCGCCGCCAGGGGCTCGACCCGCGTGGGACGTCGCTGCGGATCGGCATCTTCGGCGCGGAGCCGTGGACCGACCAGATGCGGCTCGAGATGGAGGAGCTGCTCGGAATCGATGCGGTCGACATCTACGGCCTCTCGGAGGTGGTCGGCCCGGGCGTCGCCCAGGAGTGCGTCGAGACCAAGGACGGCCTGCACGTCTGGGAGGACCACTTCTACCCCGAGGTCGTCGACCCGGTCACCGGCGAGGTGCTCCCCGACGGCGAGAAGGGCGAGCTGGTCTTCACCTCGCTCACCAAGCAGGCCATGCCCGTGATCCGCTACCGCACCCGCGACCTGACCCGGCTGCTGCCCGGCACGGCGCGCACCATGCGCCGGATGGAGAAGGTCACCGGCCGCACCGACGACATGATCATCCTGCGCGGCGTCAACCTCTTCCCCACCCAGATCGAGGAGCTCCTCCTCCGGGTGCCTGCTCTGTCGCCGCACTTCCAGTGCGTGCTCTCGCGCGCAGGGACCCTCGACGACCTGACGGTCCGGGTCGAGCGGCGTGCGGACGCCTCGGCGGGCGACGGCGATGCGGCCGGCACCGAGCTCGTCCGGCTGGTCAAGGCGACGATCGGCGTCTCGGTCGCGGTCGAGGTCGTGGACCCCGACGGGATCGAGCGGTCGGTGGGCAAGATGCGTCGCATCGTGGACGACAGGCCGCCCCGCTGATCAGTCAGTAAGGCTGGTGGGTGTCTGATCAGTCAGTAACGCTGGTGGGTGTCTGATCAGTCAGTAAGGCTGGTGGGTGTCTGATCAGTCAGTAAGGCTGGTGGGTGTCTGATCAGTCAGTAACGCTGGTGGGTGTCTGATCAGTCAGTCACCCGAGGCGGCGGGTGCCGCCCCAGAGCCCGACGCCGATGCCGACCACGGCGCCGCCCAGCCCGACCAGCTTCTGGGACCCGGTCATCTGGTCGTGCACGGCCAGGCCACCGAGCAGGTCGGCGGCGTCAGCACCGCCGGAGGCGAGGAACCAGCCCCGGGTGTCCCGGCCGCGCAGGGCGGCGTGCACCAGCAGCCCGCCGATGAGCGCGTCGCGGTAGCCCATGGAGCGCAGCAGCAGCCGGGTGGTGGTCACCGGTTCCTCCTTGTCGCCCCACATCCGGTTGGCGCGGACCGGGTCGACCAGGAACGAGATCCCGGAGGCGAGCCGGATGGCGCCGGCGGCGAGGGCGGGCGTGTCGATGCGCGTCACGCGTCCATTCAAGCGGCCCGGATCAGGCGGTCCAGCGGAACGTCGCCAGCACGGACTCGATCAGCGCGGGATTGGTGGCGGTGTCGCGCTTGAGGAGCACGAAGTCGAGCCCGACGTTCCGCTCGTTGCGGACGGTCGTGAAGGTGTCGTGCTCGAGCGGCTCGCCCTTGACCGTGTAGTGGACGTGGAGGAACAGCTGGCCGTCGAGCTCGAGGTCGGGGAGCCGTTCGCCGTCGGCGCCCGGGGGGAGCGTGTCGAGGGTGCTCTGCGCCAGCGAGTCGAGGGAGGCGCCGCCGCTGATGTCGCCGCTGTCGACGAGCTGCACCGAGCTCAGCCCACCCGGCTTCCCCGCTGCGGAGGCATATTCCAGGATCTCCGGCTGCAGCTCCCACCCGGCGGGGGCCGTGATGGTGGACGACGCCTCGTTGAGCTGGATCCCCGTGGCCGGGCTCACCGCCGGGCTCGCCGGGCTGGTCGACTCCGTGGCCGAGGGCTCCGGCGACGCACTGGCGGAGATGCTGGCCGATGGGCTCGTGGACGGCGTCGGGTCGTCCGCCTTCTGCTCCGGGTCGTCGCCGCCGCAGCCAGCCGTCACGGCCAGCACGAGCGCGGCCAGGACGCCGCCCGCGGCGTGGGCGCGGCGCTGCCTTGTCACGTGGTCCTCCGATCGCGGGCTTCGGTCAGTCGGCGAGGTAGGGCCACTCGGGGACCCGGATCCACCGCTGATCACGGTAGCGCGAGGCCATGCGCCGGCCGGTCGGACTCGGTTTGGCTCCGGTTGGTTTGCCTTGACGCTGCGGGGGTAGCAGTCTCGTACCCGGCTAACAGACACACTCGGGAGCGACGACATGCTTATGCCAGACGTGGGCACGGTGGTGAACGCCCTGCCGTCCCTGGGCATCTCTGAAGACCTGGCAAACGAGGTGCGTGCGTTCCTCGACGCGAGCGCCGGGGAGCTGAAGGACCTGACACCCGACCAGGTCCTCTCCAGCGCGTTCGGCGGCTCGCCGGCGAGCCGCCAGTGCGCCAGCGACGCCCACAAGGCCCGCACCCACGTGGCCGACGCACTCGTCGACATGGGCGCCGCTCTCATCGGCTACGGCGGCGTGGTCACGGACCTCTACAAGGAGGTCAAGGGCATCGACGAGACGACCCAGACCGACCTGACCAAGAAGGCCGCCGCCGCGGACGCCTGCGTCGCACCGTCCTTCGCGGCGCCCAGCCAGTGCACGCTGCCCAGCAGCAGCTCGGAGGTCGGCTGACATGCTCGGACCTCAGCAGCAGCGTCTCCAGAACTACGTCGCCAACGCAGACCCCGAGCCGCTGCACGGAGCGAGCAGCCAGTGGGCCCAGGCCGAGAGCCTGCTCCGGCGGCTCTCGATCCAGCTCGACGCCAAGGCGAAGGAGTTCGGTGACCCCGAGAAGTTCAGCGGCGGCACCGCCACGGCGGCCAGCACTGCGTTCGGCCACTCCGCGAAGAAGATGAACGACCGGGCCGACCAGATGCACGACGGCTCAGAGGCCTTCCGCCGCGCGGCCAACGCCGTGCACACGGCCAAGCAGGCGAGCCACGGCTTCGCGGCGCACGCAGACGGGCAGCCCCCGAAGCAGCCCGCGGACCTCACCGACGTCCAGGCGCAGAAGGACTGGAAGACCCACAGCAACCAGTTCTGGAACCACTACGACAAGAGCGAGACGGCCGCCGGCGACGTGATCACCGCGCTCACCCAGAACCACACCGAGCAGGCCGCCGTGTTCGCCAAGATCCACGGCGAGACGCCACCGCCGCCTCCGCCACCCCCGCCCACGGGCCACCACCCGGTCAACACCGGCACCCCGACGACGCCCACCCACGTGCCGGTGGGCCAGCCCACCGACAACCACAACGACAACTGGCACGTCGACGACGACAACGACAACGACGACGGCACCCACATCCCGGAGCCCCCGACGGGAGACCCCGGGCCTCCGGATCTGCCCCACCCCACGCCACCGGTCGACCCCGGGGTCCCCCAAGGCCCCGGCGGCACCCAGGGCTCGCCGTTCCCGGCCGGTCCGGGCGTCCCGGGAGGCGCGGGCGGCAACGTCGGCGCGATCGGTGGCGGCGCGGGTGCGGTCGGCGGCGTCGGTGCGGTCGCAGGCGGTGCCCTCGGGGGTGCTGCGGCAGCTGGACTCGCGGGCAGCATGTCCGGCGGGCTCAACGGCCTGACGCCGGTGGGCGCAGGGGGCGTGCGCGGCGGGCTCTCGTCCAGCGGCGTGCGGGGCATCGGCGCGAGCTCGCGCACGGGCGTCGGTTCGGTCCTGGGCCGCGGCACCGGCGGCTCGGGCCGCGCGGGCGCCGGCGGCATGGCGGGACGCAACGGCGGCCGCAGCGGCAGCAAGGGCGCGGGCAGCCGCGGCACGCGCGGCCGGGCAGGGTCGCGCGGGGCCGGAGCAGGCGCCGGCGGCGGCCGCAACGGCAAGGACAAGAAGCGCCAGGGTGAGGAGCGCGACCTCTTCGACGACGGCGCCGACTGGATCGACGACGAGGACGCCGCCCCCGGCGTGCTCGACTGAACCCTCAGCCCTGCGGCGCGTCCTGCGGCGGCCACTCCTTCGCCACCAGGGTCAGCACGTCGTAGGTCGCGACCGGCTCGCCGGAGGCATTGGTGACGACGGCGTCCCAGCGCACCTCGCCGTAGTCGGCGTTGGTCCGCGGGGTGATCTGCTTGACGGTCAGCGTCACCGCGATGGTGTCGTCGGCCTTGACCGGGGTGAGGAAGCGCAGGTTGTCGACACCGAAGTTGGCCAGCACCGGGCCCGGGTCGGGGTCGACGAACAGCCCGGCGGCCAGCGACACCACGAGGTAGCCGTGGGCGACGATGCCGCCGAACAGCGGGTTGCGGGCGGCGGCCTCGGGGTCGGTGTGCGCATAGAACGTGTCGCCGGTGAACTCGGCGAAGTGGTCGATGTCGGCGAGCGTGACCCGGCGCGGCGCCGACTCGATGGTGTCGCCGATGCGGAGCTCGGCCAGGCTCTTGCGGAACGGGTGCACGCCGTCGTCCGTCGACGAACGCGCGCGCGGAGCCCTTGGTCCAGCGGCCGGTGATCGCGGTGAGCATGTCGGGCGAGCCCTGGAGCGCGGTGCGCTGCATCAGGTGCAGCACGCCACGCAGCCCGCCCATCTCCTCGCCGCCGCCGGCCCGGCCGGGGCCGCCGTGGACGAGGGTCGGAAGGGGGACGCCGTGGCCGGTGGACTCGCCGGCGTCGTCGCGGTCGAGGACCAGGACCCGGCCGTGCCAGGGCGCCACACCGAGGGTGACGGTCCGGGCGACCTCGGGGTCGTGGGTGACCAGCGAGCCGGCCAGGCTGCCCTTGCCGCGCGCGGCCAGCGCGATCGCGTCGTCGAGGGAGTCGTAGCCGATCACGGTGCTGACCGGTCCGAACGCCTCGACGTCGTGCGGCTCGACCGCGCTCGCGCCGGCGCGCAGCAGCACCGGGCCGAGGAAGGCCCCGCGCTCGCCGTCGGCGTCGACCAGGTCGGGGTTGCCGGCGCGGTCCGGGTCGCCGTAGACGACCTCGGCGGAGGCCCGCAGCGACTGGATCGCCTTCCGCACCTCCTCGCGCTGGTCGAGGCTGACCAGCGCGCCCATCCGCACGCCCTCGGCGGCGGGATGGCCGACCGTGGTCCTGGCCAGCCGGGCGGTGAGCGCCTCGATGACCGTGTCGACCATCGGCGCCGGGACGAGGGTGCGGCGGATCGCCGTGCACTTCTGCCCGCCTTGTAGGTCATCTCGGTGACGACGCCCTTGACGAAGAGGTCGAGCTCGGGGTCGTCGGCGGTCACGTCGGGCCCGAGGATCGAGCAGTTGAGCGAGTCCGCCTCGACGCCGAGGGTGACGCCGCCGTGCAGCACGTTGGCGTGGGTGCGGAGCAGGCCGGCGGTGTGCGCGGAGCCCGTGAACGCCACGTGGTCCTGGACCTGCAGCTCGTCGAGCAGCCCGGCCGGGCTGCCCATCAGGAGCTGGATCGAGCCCTCCGGGACGATGCCGGACTCGACGATCCGGCGGACGACCGCCTCGGTGACGTACGACGTCTGCGCGGCCGGCTTCACGATGCTCGGCATCCCGGCCAGGAACGCCGGCCCGAGCTTCTCGAGCATCCCCCAGACCGGGAAGTTGAACGCGTTGATCTGCACCATGACGCCTGGGCGGCTGGTGTAGACGTGCTGGCCGACGAAGGTGCCGCCCTTGCCGAGCGGGATCGGGTCGCCGTCGAGGTGGACGGTGCTGTTGGCCATCTGCCGGGTGCCGACGCTGCCGGATGCGAACAGCGTGCCGATGCCGCCCTCGATGTCGCCCATCCCGTCGCCCTTGGTGGCGCCGGTCCGCAGCGAGAGCTCGTGGAACTCCGCGACGTGCCCCATCAGGTGCTTCCCGAGCTCCTTGAGCATCCCCGCCCGCTCGTGGAAGGTCAGCGCCCGCAGCGCCGGCCCGCCCACGCTGCGCGCGTAGGACGTCATCTCGCCGAGGTCGAGCCCCTGGGCGGAGAGCCGGAAGACCTCCTCACCGGTGCTCGCGTCGAGGAGGGGCCGACCCTCGTCCTCGGCGGTGAACCAGCGTCCGGCGGCGTAGCTCTCGAGCAGTCGGGGCATGACCCTCACCGTAATCCAGACCGATCGGTCAGGAAATCCGGCCGGGCCAGGGTCACTCCTGGCGCAGGATGAACTCGCCCATCCCGGGCACGGTGAAGGCGATGTAGCCGCGCTCCGGTGGATAGACGAGCCCCTTCTTGATCAGCTCGTTGCGGGCCACCGACAGGTCGGTGGTGCGCTTGCGGCCGGTGGCGGTGGCCAGGGCGGCCATCGTGACCGGCTCGTCGCCGCCCTCGGTCGCCAGGGCCCGCAGCAGCGAGCGCTGGGCGGGGGTCGCGCGCTCCCAGCGGGTGCGGTAGAGGCCGTCGTCGAGCTCCTCGCGAGCGAAGCGGAGGCCGACCTCGACGTCCTCGAGGGTGATCGGCGACCGCCGGGCCGAGTCCCAGACATGCTTGCCGATGGCCTGCAGGAAGTAGGGGTAGCCGCCGGCGCGCGTGAGCGCCGCCGCGACGGCGTTCTCGCGCCACGCGACCCCGAGCTCGGACGTCGGGCCGACCAGGGCCAGCCGCGCCGACGGCTCGTCGAGCAGGCCGATCGCGCGGTAGTCGTAGAGCCGCTCGGCATAGCTGGTCGCCTCGCCCAGCTGGGTCGGCAGGGAGGGGAGGCCGGCCCCGACCAGCATGACGGGCAGCGGTGTCGGTCCCTGGCCGAGCTGGTGGATCGCCATGTTGATCGCGGTCAGCTCGTCGGGCTTGGCCTCCTGCAGCTCGTCGATGAGCAGCAGGGTGCCGATGCCGAGGTCGGCCGACGTCTCGCCCAGCACCTGCAGCAGAGCCGTCAGGTCGTCGCCCAGGCGACCGGAGTCGGCCACGCCCTTCACGAGGTCGACCTCCGCGCCCAGCGAGACCAGGCCGAGCGCCGGGTCGACCTTGAGCGAGAACGCCTGGAAGACGCCGAGCAGCCGGCGCAGCTTGGGCACCGGGTGGCGACCGGTGGCGGTGCGCATCGCCTGCACCAGCGCCTTGGTGAGCACCACCGGGAACGGCACGTGCCAGCTGGCCTCGACCTTGGCCGAGATCCAGCCGCGTCCGGACACCTGGGTCCAGAGCTCGTTGAGGAGCACGGTCTTGCCGACCCCGCGACGGCCGTTGAGGATCCAGCTGCGATCGCCCTCGCCGTAGGTCTCGGCCCGCTGCCGCACCACCTCGAAGGAGTCGAGGAGCGGTTGGCGTCCGGCGAGCACGGGAGGACGTCGACCGGCACCCGGGCGGTAGGGGTTGGCGATCGGGTCCACGATCAGAAACTATCAGGGCGTATAAGAGATCTTGTTATGAACCGTGATGAGTGCTGATCGGATCAGCCGGGGTCAGGCGTCCTCGAGCACGGGTACGCCGGCCATCGCCTCGCGCAGCTCGTCCTCCGGGAAGTCGAGATCGCGCATGGTGCCGGCGAGGAAGGACTCGTAGGCCGCCATGTCGAGGTGCCCGTGGCCGCAGAGCGCGGTGAGGATCGTCTTCGACTCGCCGCTCTCCTTGCAGCGGTTGGCCTCCCGGATCGCGGCCGCGATCGCGTGCGTCGGCTCCGGGGCCGGCACGATGCCCTGGGTGCGCGCGAACATCAGCGCCGCCTGGAAGCACTCCACCTGAGGGATCGCCTCCGCCTCCGCGAGCCCGAGCTCGTAGACGTGCGACACCAAGGGCGCCATGCCGTGGTAGCGCAGCCCGCCCGCGTGGATCGGGTCGGGGATGAAGGCGTGGCCCAGGGTGTGCATCTTGAGCAGCGGTGTCATGCCGATGGTGTCGCCGAAGTCGTAGCGGTACTCGCCGCGGGTGAGCGACGGGCAGGCCGCGGGCTCGACGCAGCGGATGGTCGGGTCCATCCGGCCGGCCAGCTTCTCGCGGAGGAACGGGAAGGCGAGGCCGCCGAAGTTCGAGCCGCCGCCGGTGCACCCGACGAGCACGTCCGGCACCGCCTCGGCTTCCTGCATCTGGATCAGAGCCTCTTCGCCGATGACGGTCTGGTGCAGCAGCACGTGGTTGAGCACCGAGCCGAGCGCGTAGCGGGTGTCCTCGCGCTGGAGGGCCGCCTCGACCGCCTCGGAGATCGCGATGCCGAGCGAGCCGGTGGAGTCGGGGTGCTCGGCCAGGATCTGGCGTCCGGCCTCGGTGAGGTCCGAGGGGCTCGGGTGCAGCGTCGCGCCGTAGATCTCCATCATCGTGCGCCGCGCCGGCTTCTGGTCGTAGGACGACCGGACCTGCCAGATCTCGCAGTCCATGCCGTACTGCGCCGTCGCGAACGCCAGGGCCGTGCCCCACTGGCCGGCCCCGGTCTCGGTGGTCAGCCGGGTGACGCCCTCCTGGTGGTTGTAGAACGCCTGCGGCACCGCGGTGTTGGGCTTGTGGGAGCCGGCCGGGCTGACGCCTTCGTACTTGAAGAAGATCTTGGCCGGGGTGTCGAGCAGCTTCTCGAGCCGGCGGGCCCGGATGAGCGGGGACGGCCGCCAGATCCGGTAGACGTCGAGGACGCCGCCCGGGATGTCGACGTACCGCTCCCCGGTGACCTCCTGCTCGATGAGCGCCATCGGGAAGAGAGGGGCGAGATCGTCGGGGCCGACCGGCTCGTGGGTGCCCGGGTGCAGCGGTGGTGGCGGCGGGGCCGGCAGGTCGGGCACGACGTTGTACCACTGCGTCGGGATCCGGGTCTCGTCGAGGAGGAAGGTGGAGCGCTCGGTCGCCATTGGCTCATCTTGTCCAGAGTCGGGCGGCTTGCGCCACCGCCTGCCCACTGGCAGTATTTACAGACCGAGAGGTCAGTAAATAGTGGAGGCTCCCATGACCGCGACCGACGCCGAGCCGGACTCGGACCTGGAGTCACGGTTCGACGCCATCATCGCGCGCAACGACCGGATCGAGCCGCGCGACTGGATGCCCGAGGGCTACCGCAAGACGCTGGTCCGGCAGATCGCGCAGCACGCCCACTCCGAGATCATCGGCATGCAGCCCGAGGGCAACTGGATCACTCGCGCGCCGTCGCTGCGCCGCAAGGCGATCCTGCTCGCGAAGGTGCAGGACGAGGCCGGCCACGGGCTCTACCTCTACTCGGCCACCGAGACGCTGGGCATCTCCCGCCAGGAGCTCACGGAGCTGCTCATCGAGGGGCGGCAGAAGTACTCCTCGATCTTCAACTACCCGACGCTGTCCTACGCCGATGTCGGCACCATCGGCTGGCTCGTCGACGGGGCGGCGATCTGCAACCAGGTGCCGCTGTGCCGGACGTCCTACGGCCCCTACGGCCGGGCGATGATCCGGATCTGCAAGGAGGAGTCGTTCCACCAGCGGCAGGGCTATGAGCTGCTGATGACGATGATGCGCGGCACCGACGAGCAGCGCGCCATGGTGCAGGAGTCGGTCAACCGGTTCTGGTGGCCGGCGCTGATGATGTTCGGGCCGCCGGACGCCGACTCGCCCAACACCGCGCAGTCGATGGCGTGGGGGATCAAGCGCAACACCAACGACGACCTGCGGCAGCGGTTCGTCGACATGTCGGTGCCCCAGGCCGAGGCGCTCGGCGTCACGCTGCCCGACCCTGAGCTGCGGTGGAACCAGGAGCGCGGCCACCACGACTTCGGCCAGCCCGACTGGGACGAGTTCATGCAGGTGGTCAAGGGTGCCGGACCCTGCAACGCCCAGCGCATCGCGCACCGCCGCCGGGCCCACGAGGACGGCGCCTGGGTCCGTGAGGCGGCGACGGCCTTCGCCGAGCGAACGGCGGCTGAGGTGCGAGGCCGTCCGCGGCCGAGCCTCGAAGCCTCTGAAGGGGAGGCACCCAGGTGACCGAGCAGGAGTGGCCGCTCTACGAGGTGTTCGTGCGCGGCAAGCGCGGCCTCAACCACGTCCACGTCGGGTCGCTGCACGCGGCCGACGACGAGATGGCGGTGCGCCACGCCCGCGACGTCTACACCCGCCGCAACGAGGGCGTCTCCATCTGGGTGGTGAAGGCCGAGGCCATCACGGCGTCCAGCCCGGACGAGAAGGACCCGCTCTTCGCGCCCGCCGGCGACAAGGTCTATCGGCACCCGACCTTCTACACGATCCCCGACGACGTCCCCCACATGTGATGACCCATTCCACCCCCGACCCGAACAACAGCGCCGACACCGCCTACGACGCGCTGGTCGAGCACCACGAGGTCGCTGGGGACGCCTCGCACTGGGCGTTCGGCACCGACTTCGAGGACCCGCTCGCGGGCGTCGACACGACGGTGCCAGCCGGAGTCGACGCCGCTGAGCTGGCGGCCTACTGCCTCGCGCTGGGTGACGACGCCCTGGTGCTCTCGCACCGGCTGAGCGAGTGGTGCAGCACCGCACCCGACCTCGAGGAGGACATCGCGCTGGCCAACATCGCGCTCGACCTGCTCGGCCAGGCCCGGCTGCTGCTCGCGCGCGCGGCGGCGGCCGACCCGACGGTGGTGCCCGCCCTGCCCGAGGGCTCCCCGGTGCCGGTGGAGGACGCGCTCGCCTTCTTCCGCGAGGCGGTCGACTTCCACAACGTCCGGCTGGTCGAGGTGCCGAACGGCGACTTCGCGCACACCATCGCCCGGCTGCTGCTGTTCGCCACGGTCCGGCTGGCGGCGTTCGAGCGGCTCTCGTCTCACGCCGACCCCGTGCTGGCCGCCATCGCCGTCAAGGGCGTCAAGGAGCTGACCTACCACCGCGACTACGCCGGCCGCTGGTTCCTCACCCTCGCGCAGGGCACCGAGGAGTCCCGGCGGCGGCTGCTCGACGGGCTCGACGAGGTCTGGCCGCTCCGCGCCGAGCTGACGGCGGCCTACGCCCTCGACGACACGGCGGGTCCCGAGGTCGACGTCGTGCTCGACCAGATCTTCGCGGTGAGCGGCGTCGCCCGCCCCGAGATCGCCGCGATGTCCGGCCGCGGCCACACCGAGGCGCTCTCGCGGATGCTCGCCGAGATGCAGGTCGTGGCCCGCGCCCACCCGATGGGGCTGTGGTGAAGACGGCCCGGCGCGCCCGAGCGATCGCAGCCTCCGTCACCGATCCGGAGATGCCGATGCTGACCCTGGAGGACCTCGGCGTCCTCCGGGACGTCCGCATGGAGCGGGGAGGGGTCGTCGTGACCATCACGCCGACCTACTCCGGGTGCCCCGCGATGGCGACGATGCGCGACGACCTCGTGCACCGGCTCACCGACGCCGGCTACGCCGCCCGCGTCGAGGTCGCCCTGAGCCCCGCCTGGTCGAGCGACTGGATCACCGAGCGCGGCCGACAGGCGTTGCGCGATCACGGGCTGTCCGCGCCCGGCCCGGCCCCGACGTCCGGCGGCCCGATCCCTCTGACCCTGATGCCGACGGCCCGGACGATCACCTGCCCACGGTGCGGCTCGGACCGCACCGACCTCACCTCGGAGTACGGCGCCACCGCCTGCAAGGCCCTCTACCGCTGCTCGGACTGCCTCGAGCCGTTCGAGCACGTGAAGGAGATCTGATGGCTGTCGCCGCCTTCCACCCGCTCCGCGTCGCATCGGTCGAGGAGCTGACCGACGACGCGGTGGCGGTGACGTTCGAGGTCCCCGACGACCTGGCGGACGAGTTCGCGTTCCTGCCCGGGCAGTCACTGACGCTTCGCCGGACCGTCGAGGGCGTCGAGCAGCGGCGGCAGTACTCCATCAGCGCCCCCGCCGGCGCCCGGCCGCGGGTCGGCGTCCGCGAGATCCCCGACGGGCTGTTCTCGCGCTGGCTGGTCCGCGACGTACGCCCCGGCGACGAGATCGAGGTGCAGACCCCGAGCGGCAGGTTCTGCCCCGACCCGGCCCTGCTCGAGGGCGGACGGCACCTCTGCATCGCCGCCGGCTCCGGCATCACCCCGATGCTCTCGGTCGCGAGCAGCGTGCTCGACCGCGACGGCGAGGTCACCCTCCTCTACGGCAACCGCACGACGGGCTCGGTGATGTTCGCCGAGGAGCTCGCCGACCTCAAGAACCGCTTCGGTCCGCAGCTCCAGCTCGTCCACGTGCTCAGCCGCGAGCCTCGCGACGTCGAGCTCTTCTCCGGCCGGCTCGATGCCGACCGGCTGCGGCGGCTGCTGACCACGCTGGTGCCCGCGTCGCGCTTCGACCACGTCTGGCTGTGCGGACCGCACGCGATGCTGCTCGACGCGCAGGCGGTGCTGGCCGAGCTCGGCGTCCCCCGCGAGCGCATCCACTTCGAGCTCTTCTACGTCGACGAGCCGCCCCCCGAGCTGCACCGCCTGGAGGCCGAGGTCACCGGTGAGACCACCGAGGTGACCGTCGTGCTCGACGGGCTCTCGACCACCGCGGCGCTGCCGCGCGAGCAGGCCGTCCTCGACGGCGCCCAGACGATGCGCTCCGACCTCCCGTTCGCCTGCAAGGGCGGCGTCTGCGGCACCTGCCGCGCCAGGGTCACCTCCGGCGCCGTCGACATGCGCCGCAACTACGCGCTCGAGCCGGCCGAGGTCGAGGCCGGCTTCGTGCTCACCTGCCAGTCCTACCCGGTCGGCGACAGGGTGACCGTGGACTACGACGCATGAATACCCCACGCAGCGCATGAGTGCCTCGATCAGTCCGGAGGAGATGTGGGCGGCCGACGCGGCCAGCCGAGCCCTCGGCATGGAGCTCGTCGAGATCGACGACGGCCGGGCCGTCGTCCGGATGACCGTGCGCGCAGACATGGTCAACGGGCACGGCCTCTGCCACGGCGGACTGGTCGCGGCGCTCGCGGACAGCGCGTTCGCGGTCGCCTGCAACTCGCGTGGCGTGGCGACCGTGGCGGCCGGCTTCGACGTGAGCTTCCTCGAGGCGGCTCGCGACGGTGACCTCCTGGTGGCCACCGCCGCGGAGCGCGCCCTGCGCGGCCGGTCGGGCATCTACGACGTCACGGTGCGCCGCGGCGACACCGTCATCGCCGAGTTCCGCGGGCGGAGTCGCGCGCTGCGTTAGGACCCGCCCTGGTGGCAGGATCTGTCCATGCCGTCGCCGGGTGTGGTTGTCGAGTTCTCCGGACTGACCAAGCGGTTCGGCTCGCTGACCGCGGTCGACGACCTGACCTTCACGGTCGCGCCCGGCCAGGTCACCGGCTTCCTGGGGCCGAACGGCGCGGGCAAGACCACCACCCTGCGGATGCTGCTCGGCCTGGTCCGTCCGACGTCGGGCACAGCGACCATCGACGGCCGGGCGTATGCCGACCTCGAGCGGCCGCTGGCCTCCGTGGGTGCCGCGCTCGAGGCCACCGACGTGCACCCCGGGCGGTCCGGCCGCGACCACCTGCGGACCATCGCCGCGGCGGCCGGCATCCCTGACCGCCGCGTCGACGAGCTGCTCGAGCTCACCGGCCTCTCGGCGTTCGCCCGGAAGCGGGCAGGCGGCTACTCGACCGGGATGCGTCAGCGGCTGGCGCTGGCCCAGTCCCTGCTCGGCGATCCCCGTCTGCTGGTCCTCGACGAGCCCGCGAACGGCCTCGATCCCGAAGGCATCCGATGGCTGCGCGGATTCCTGCGCCACCTCGGTCACGATCAGGGCAAGACCGTGCTGGTCTCCAGCCACCTGTTGCAGGAGGTCGAGCAGACCGTCGACGACGTCGTCATCATCGCCCACGGCAGCCTCGTCAAGCAGGGCGCGATGGCCGACCTCGGCGGGGGTGCCGGCGCGGTGGTGCGGACGTCGGACCCCGCCGCACTCGCCCGCGCGCTGGGCGAGGTGGACTCCGAGCGGGCGGACGACGGGACCCTGCTCGTGCGCTCGACCGACCTTCGGGCGATCGGCGACGCGGCGCTCGCCGCCGGGCTGCCGATCTGGGAGCTCCGGCGCCGCGAGGCCGACCTCGAAGCGCTGTTCTTCGAGCTCACCGATGCGCGCGACCTCGGGGAGCCGGTGTGAGCTCGTCGACGGTGGCGGCCGTGCGGTCGGAGCTGCTCAAGTACTTCACCACCCGGCTCTGGTGGGGGATGGCGGCCGGCATCTTCGTCAGCGGCGCGGCGTTCGCGTTGCTGTTCGGCCTGCTCTACACCTCCGAGAGCTATCTCGACCAGTCCGGCGACAACCCGTTCGGGGGTGCGCCCACGGGCGACGCGACACAGATCGCGAACAGCGTCTACACCGCCGGACTGAGTGTCGGCTACCTGCTGATGCTGGTGATCGGCGTGATCCAGATCGGCTCGGAGTATCGGCACCGCACCATCACCAGCACCTTCCTCACCCAGCCGCGCCGGCCGCGCGTGATGCTGGGCAAGGTCCTCGCGCTGGTGATCGTCGCAGCGGCGTACGGCGCGTTGAGCCTGGTCGGCTCGGTGCTCGTGGGTGCGGTGACGCTGCACGCGCGGGGTGCCGAGGCCTTCCCGTCGGCCCAGGTGTTCCGAACCCTCGTGCTGAGCCTGCTGGTGCTGGGGCTGTGGGCGCTGATCGGGCTGGGCGCCGGGATCCTCATCCCCAACCAGGTGGCAGCGCTGCTCATCGCGGTCGGCGTGGCCTGGATCGTGGAGCCGATCGCCGGCCTGGCGATCAAGCAGTGGGGCTTCGGTCGGGAGCACATCGCGCCGTACCTCCCGAGCGAGGCGAGCCAGGCGGTCATCAACACCGCGCTGGCCTCCGCCGACGACGTGCGGCTCTCGTGGTGGGGCGGTGCCGTCGCGCTGGTGGTGTGGGCCGCGGCCTTCGCCGGGGCCGGCATCGTGCGGGTGGTGCGGCAAGACATCAGCTGACTTCTCGCCGAAGGCGCGTCCAGCACGGCTTGCACCACCTGGCAGTCCCGCATGCGCACGGGGTGGCGCCGGGTCGCGGCCCAGCAGCCGCAGCCCCTGCTCCCAGTCGCTCCCCTCTGGCGTCAGCCGCTCGCTGAACGCGTGCCCCTCGCCGTACGCCCGGTCAGGGATCGCCTCCGCCATCCGCAGGAAGTCGACCGCGAGGTGTGTCGGCGGTGTGAAGTCGTCGCCGAGCCCCTTGGCCAGGTCCCACGCGTGCGCCAGCAGGTCGAGGAGCTGGGCGTCGACGAGGACCCGCAGCGGCAAGGGCACCTCGGTGATCTCGCGCTCGACGACCGGCTGGTCGGGGTCGGCGCCGGCGAACGCGCCCGGGATCGCCTCGACCGAGTCGCGCCAGGCCGCGGGGGTGAAGGTCACCGGTGCGTACGCCGACCTCGGGGCGTCGCCCTCGCGCACGGCCGCGGCGAAGCCCAGGTGCTGGCCGACCTCGTGGGCCAGCAGGTCCGCCACCGTCCAGCCCGCGCAGGGCGTCGGGCGCGCCAGGTCGTCCTCGGTCACCTGTCGGACGGCGGCGTCCAGCAGCGCCATCGCCTCGGCATGCAGGGCGAGCCGGTCCTGCATCGGTCCTCTCCTTTCAGCGGTCCAGGCCCTCGAAGGCGATCGCGGTCACCGCGTCGGCGAGCTGCTCGACCTCGACAGGCCCGGAGGGGCGGTACCACTCCACCAGCGAGTTCACCATGCCGAACAGGAGCCGGCTCACCAGGTCGGGGTCGAGGTCGGCGCGCAGGGCGCCCTCCTCGGCGGCCCGGCCGACCAGGCCCGCGAGCCTCGCGTCGATGCTGCGCCGTCTCCCCAGAGCCGCCTTCTCGACCTCGCTGTTGCCGTGCACCCGCAGCAGCAGGGTCACCGCCGGCTGGTGGTCGACCAGCACCTCCACGCTGCGACGGACCAACCCGCGCAGCCGGTCGTACGCCGACCCGTCGGCCGTGGCCGCACGGGAGACGGCGGCCTCGAGCTCGCCGAGTGCCTCGTCGAGTGCCTCGGAGAGGAGGTGGGCCTTGCTCGGCACATGGTGGTAGACCGCGGACTTGGTGACGCCGAGCTCCTCGGCGACGTCGCCGATGCTCGTGGCGTCGTAGCCCTTGCGGTTGAACAGGTCGATCGCCGCTCTCAGCACAGCCGCCCGGTCGTGGCCCGGCCGTCCTCGGCGCGGGACGGCCGGCTCGCTCACCTCGAAAGCGTCGCACAGGCCGATCCGGCCGCTACGTCGCCCACTCCACGGTCGACACGAGGTGCTCACCCGCCAGCCCCTTGAGCTGCACCTCGCGTGGCTCGCCGAGCGTGATGTCGCCGCAGCCGTCGTGCTCGGCCAGCGCGTCGGCCACCGCCTCGCTGACCAGGATCTCGCCTCCCTGGGCGAGGGCGGCGACGCGGGCGGCGTGCGCGACGTTGCGGCCGAAGATGTCGTTGTCGCGGTGCACCACGTCGCCATGGTGGATGCCGATCCGCACCAGCACGGCGGCGTCGCTCCTGCGGTGGCCGCTGCCGAAGGCCTGCTGGATGGCGATGGCGCTCCGCGCCGCGCGCTCGGAGGAGCCGAACGCCGCCATGAACCCGTCACCCTGGGTCTTGACCACCTGCCCGTGGTGCCGCTCGATGGCCGAGCGCACCACCGCGTCGTGGCGGGCGAGCAGCCGCACCCACTCCCGGTCGCCCAGCCGCTCGTTGAGCTCGGTCGACCCTTCGATGTCGGAGAAGAGGATCGCCACGCTGCCGTCCGGACCGGCGAGCTGGCGCAGCGCCGGCCGCTCGACCTGGGCCCAGCCCGCCAGCTCGTCGATCGAGCTCCGGATCGCTCCGCCGAACCCTTTCTCCCGGACCCGCTCGACGGTCTCCCAGACCGCCTTGACGGCCTCGTCGGGCGTCGGCACGAGCCGGCGCGGTGCCCGGGCCGGCCCGCGCCGGGACCGCGC
This sequence comes from uncultured Actinomycetota bacterium, assembly GCA_963793315.1. Taxonomy (GTDB): domain Bacteria; phylum Actinomycetota; class Actinomycetes; order Propionibacteriales; family Nocardioidaceae; genus Nocardioides. The sequence continues at coordinate 222,064 of CAWBZR010000018.1, forward strand.
TTCCTCCAGCTCGGCCGCCACCCGGCGGCGGCCGCGCCGGTTGGTGAGCCACAGCGTCGTCGTCAGCGTGAGGACGGCCCCTTCCAGCGCGACCAGGGCCAGCAGCACCACCGTCGTCCCCACGGGTGGAATGGTCCCAGATCGGCGTCTCACCAGGTGTGGGAAGCGCGCCCGTCTGCACGATCTCAGCGCCGCTTGTGCTCAGGTCAGCGCCTTCCCGCTCGATAGGACACCTGACGTGTCTGCGGACCAGCGCAGCCCGGTGGAACCCCACGAGGTGACGAAGGTGACGATCACGACCCCAGCGGTGGCGCAGGAGCACGCCACCGTCGCGGCGCTGCCGCCGGGGGACTCGTGGCGCACCCGCGTGGCCGGTTGGATCCCGGAAGGCGGCACGCTGCCCGACGACGTCTGGGAGAGCCGGCACACCACGATCCTCCGGTTGGGCTATGCCGCTGCCCTTGCGGTCACCCTGATCGCGGTCCTCCACCCCAGCAACAGCGGGCACCCGATCGGCGACCTGACCATCGGGTTGTGGGTCCTGGCGCCGTGCCTGCTGGCCCACCACTACTTCCAAAGCCGCACCGCCCGTTCGTCGTCCGCCTCCCTGGCGCTGCTGGTGTCCGTCGCGATCACGGTCTCGCAGTTCCACGGCCTGACCGAGGCCCACTTCGGGTTCTTCGTCGTCGTGGGGTTGCTCACGCTCTACCAGGAGCGCACCCCGTTCCTCCTCTCGATCGCCTACGTCGTCCTGCACCACGGGATCATGGGGACGTTCGCGCCGGAGCTGGTCTTCGAGATGGAGCGCTGCGCGGACAACCCGTGGAAGTGGGCGGCCATCCACGGCGCCTACGTCGTGGCCGCCAGCGCCGTCTTCGTCACGGCGTGGCGGCTCAACGAGGAGTACCGCTCGACCGCCCTGGCCGCGGACGCCCGCCTGCTGAGCTCGGAGAGGCGGTTCCGTGGGCTGGTGCAGGGCTCGGTCGACCTGAAGCTGCTCTGCGACCGTGACGGGATCGTGCGCTACGCCAGCCCGGCCTCCCTGCGCATCCTGGGCGTCGAGGACAACGATGTCGAGGGGCATCCGCTGCGGGGGCTGATCGACCCGGAGGACTGGGCAGCGGTGCAGGCCCGGCTCGGCCGCAGCACCGTGGAGGACGGTGCCGAGATCGAGACGATCGGTGAGGTCCAGCCGGCGGCGACCTCGAACATGGGCCTGGACTGCCGCGTGGTCACCGCCGACGGCAAGCGCAGGCTGGTGCACGTCACCTTCAGCGAGCAGTGGGACAACCCCGACGTGGCGGGAGTGGTGCTCCACGTGCACGACGTGACCGACCGCCGCCGGCTGGAGGCCGACCTGCGGCACGCCCAGAAGCTCGAGTCGATCGGCCAGCTCGCGGCGGGCATCGCCCACGAGATCAACACGCCGATCCAGTTCATCGGCGACAACATGCGCTTCATCATGGATGCCTACGTCGACCGAGGACGCCTCTTCAGCATGCTGCGCGAGAACGTCGCGGAGAGTGCCCTGGCCGACGTCCTCGCCCTGGAGGAGGAGATCGATGCGCCCTTCCTCGCCCAGGAGATCCCGCTCGCCTTCCAGCAGACCGTCGAGGGCGTCGAGCGGGTGGCCACCATCGTCCGGGCGATGAAGGCGTTCGGCCATCCCGGGTCACGAGGTGAAGTCGGCCGCCGACCTCAACGAGGCCGTCCGCAACACCCTGGCGGTCACGGCGAACGTCACGAAGACCGTCTCGACCGTGGTCACCGACCTCGGTGAGATCCCACGTGTCTCGTGCCACATCGGCGACATCAACCAGGTCCTGGTCAACCTCGTGGTCAACGCGGCACATGCCATCGGTGACCATGCCTCGGGCAGCGAGCTGGGGACGATCACGATCCGCACACGTCTCGACGGCGACGACGTCGTGCTCGACGTCGAGGACACCGGAGGCGGGATCCCCGCCGTGATCGCGGACCGGGTCTTCGAGCCGTTCTTCACCACGAAGGAGGTGGGCCGTGGGACCGGGCAGGGGTTGCCACTCTGCTACGCGCTGGTCCGCGACCGGCACGGCGGAGAGCTCACCTTCACGACCGAACCGGGTGTGGGGACGACGTTCACCGTCCGGCTTCCCGTGGGGGTGGAGGCATGACCGACCTACCGCGCCGCCGCGTCCTGTTCGTCGACGACGAGCGGCTCATCCTCGATGGCCTGCGTCGCACTCTCGGCTCGCAGCGGCAGGTCTGGGACGTGGACTTCGTCGACAGCGGCGTCGCCGCCCTCGAGCGGATGGCAGGGGCTGAGCCGTACGACGCCGTGGTCACCGACTTCCGGATGCCCGGCATGGATGGCGGTCAGCTGCTCCGCGCCGTACGCGACCTGCACCCCGACACGGCCCGGCTGGTGCTGACCGGCCACACCGACCGCGACGACCTGATCGGAGTGCTGAGCGTGGCCAACTGCTTCCTGGACAAGCCGTGCGACCGCGGCCTCCTCATCGACGCGATCGAGCACGCTCTCGCCGTGCGCGACGCGCACGTCCGCAGGCCGGTGCGGCAGGAGCGCTGGCGGGCTTCCGACGGGGACGGCACGACCTCGTGAGTTCGCCGCACCTCGCCAAGGTCCTCTTCGTCGACGACGAACCCCACCTGTTGGACGCCGTACGCCGCCTGTTGCGCGGCAGCTTCGACGTCGACGTGGCCGTGGGAGCGAAGGCCGGACTCGAGAAGCTGCGCGAGCACGACGACTTCGCGGTCGTGGTGTCCGACTACGGGATGCCGCAGATGAACGGTGCAGAGTTCCTCGCCGCTGCCCGGGCGCTGCGCCGGGACACCTCGCGGATCATGCTGACCGGCCAGGCCGACCTCGAGGGCACGGCGGCGGTGGTCAACGAGGGCGACATCCTGCGGCTGCTGCTCAAGCCCACCACGCGCGAGCAGCTCGTCGCGGCGCTCGACGCCGGGGTCGAGCAGCGCCGTCTCGTGACCGCGGAGCGCGATCTCCTCGACCACACCCTGCGTGGCAGCGTGCGGGCGCTCACCGAGGTGCTGGCGCTGGCCAACCCGTCTCTCTTCGCCCGCTCGGTCCGCCTGCGCGACCTCGTCACCGCGATCAGCCGCGAGGTGGGCTGCGAGCTGCCGTGGTACGTGGAGCTCGCGGCGATGCTCGCCGACATCGGTGCGATCGCGATGCCCGACGATGTCGTGGATCGGTCCGACAACGGACAGGCGCTCGGCCGGGACGAGGCCCAGATGGTCGCCAGCCTCCCGCAGGCGACGGAACAGGTGCTGGCGGGGATCCCCAGGATCGACAAGGTGCTCGAGGTCATCCACGGTCAGTCCTGTCGCTGGGACGGCGGTGGTGATCTGAACCCACTCGCGGGCGAGGACATCCCTCTCGGTGCGCGCCTCCTCGCAGTGGCCCGCGCCTACGACGGCCTGGAGTCGATCGGCACCCCGCCGGGAGTCGTGATCGCGAGCCTCCGGACGCGGTGTGGCGTCTTCGACCCGCGACTCGTCGACGCGCTGGCCGTCGTCTCGCGCGACCGCGCCATCCGGCAGCCGAAGCCCGTGCCCGTCTCCGAGCTCATGATCGGCATGGTCCTCTGCGACGACATCGTGACCGACGACGGGATGAAGCTCGTGGCGAAGGGCAACGAGCTCTCGATGGCCCACCTGACCCGCATCCGCAACTTCACCCACGCCGGTCGCGGCGTGCAGGAGCCTGTGCACGTCTTCGCCGCCTGACGCTCAGCCGCGAATGGTGAATCCAGGCTCATCGGCGGTCGGGTCGGGGTGCCTGGGGGCGATGATCTCCGCGACCCGGGCCACGATCGCCTCGACCCAGACCGCGTCACCGGCCTCGACCCGCGCGATCACCGTCCGCAGCCCGAACTCGTCGGTGCGGGAGGAGGAGACGCAGCGGCGGCGCACCTGTCGCGGCAGCCAACAGGCCACTCGCGTCGAGGTCGGACAGGTCATCGCTCACGAGACAAACGCTGGACGCCGCCGCCGACAGTCGACGGCCCGAAAGGCCCTTGTTCCACCGGCATCCCGAACTTCTTTGAGTCGACTTTGCCGGCGCAGAACGCCTCCTCAACCAGTGTGTGGCGCGGCTCGCTTCAGGCAGTCGCGTAGCTGAGCAGCACGTTGTCCGAGCCGTCCCAGCGGCGTACGCCGAGCAGCCGCAGGTCGGTGGTGGGGACACCCGCGAACGCGTGCTGGTCGCCGGCCACCACCTTCGGGCCGACCATCAGGTGCAGCTCGTCGACGAGGCCGTGGGCGAGCAGGTCGCCCCAGAGGGTGCGGCTGCCGTAGATGACGGCGTCGCCGCCGTCCTGGTCGCGCATGCGGGCGACGTGCGCGTGCGCGTCGGCCCGCCTGACGATCGTCGTCTGTTCGCGCCAGGCGCCGGTGTCGGCCTGGGCGATCGTGTCGGAGACGACGGTGACGGGGATGCCGTCCGCGTAGCGCTGGGCGATGTAGCGGTGCCCGTCGGGGCGGTCCTCCTGCCCGGCCTCGCCGGGCCAGAAGCCGACCATCCCGCGGTAGGTCGTGGCGCCGAAGAGGATCGAGTCGGCGGCCCGCAGCCGCTCGGCGTTGTGGCTGTCGAACGCGAGGTCCATGGGCATGGCCATCACGTCGCCGCCGGGGCCCTCGGTGTAGCCGTCCAGGCTCAGCAGGTTGACGACGACGATCTTGCTCATCTCGGATGTCTCCTCTGCGTGGGTTGGTTCCTTCACAGATGCAGAGGACTCGAGACGGCTCGACTCATCGGTCCCGGAGGAACCTCTCCACGATCGAGGGATCGACGAAGGCCCCGATGTGCGAGACCAGCCCGTCGCGGAAGGAGATCGCGTTGACCGCGCCGAGCTGCCACGAGCCGTCGACGCAGCATGCGACAGAGGAAGCCGGGCTGCCCGTTGACCGTCCGCGCGCTCCAACCGCCACGGCGCCTCGAACATCCGCTCCCTGATGAAGCGGAGCACCATCTCCTTGCCGTCGAACCACGCCGGCAGCGGCGGCATCGTGAACCGCACGTCCTCGGCCAGCAGCGCGGCAATCCGGTCGACGTCCGCGGCCTCCCAGGCGCTCACGAACTCGTCGAGCAGCCGGCGTACGCCGTCCTCGCCGAAGGCGGCCAGCTCGGCCTGCTGCGACCGGCCGTGGGTCCGCTCCGCCATCGAGGCACGGGCCCGCTGCAGCGCACTGTTGACGCTGGGCACCGACGTGTCCAGCTGGTCGGCCACCTCGGCGGCGGAGAACTGGAGCACCTCGCGCAGCACCAGCACCGCCCGCTGGGTGGCGGGCAGGTGCTGGAGCGCGGCGACGTAGGCGAGCTCGACGCCCTCGCGCCGTGCGTACGCCGCCTCGGGGTCGCCCGCGTCGTCCGGGCCGTCGGCCCACGGCTCGAGGAATCGGTGGTGCAGGTCGAGCTCTCCGAGGTCGGCGGTCTGGGTGAAGCCCGGGCCGAGGTCGGTGCTCAGCACGCGCGCGGGGCGTCGCTCGGCGTGCTTGAGACAGGCGTGGGTGGCGATGCGGAACAGCCAGGTCCGCACCGAGCTCCGACCCTCGAAGCCCGCCCACCCCTTCCACGCGCCGACCAGCGCATCCTGCAGGGCGTCCTCGGCGTCGTGGGGCGAGCCGAGCATCCGGTAGCAATGCGCCAGCAGCTCGCGGCGGTGTGTGGCGACCGCCTCGTCGAACTGACTTGAGCTCAACTGCACTTCAACTCCTACCTTCGCCTGGTGACCGTGACCGAAGCCCCGACGACGACGCCGCTGCTGGCGCCGGTTACCGCCTGGCGACGATCGGCATGGTCAGCCTGATCTTCCTCGCGGCCTTCGAGGCGCTCGCCGTCACCACGATCATGCCGACCGTCAGCGCCGACCTGCGACGGGCGGGCGTGGTTCTCGGCGGCGTTCTCGGCGACCCTTGCGGCGAGCGTGGTCGGCATGGTCGTCGCCGGGCTCTGGTCTGACCGGAGCGGCCCGCGCGGCCGCTCATGGTCTCGGTGGCGGTGTTCGCCGGCGGCCTGCTCCTCGCGGGGCTGGCTCCTGGCATCGAGCTCTTCGTGGCCGCCCGCTTCCTGCAAGGGCTGGGCGGCGGAGCCATGACCGTCGCGCTCTACGTCGTGGTCGCCCGCATCTACGCACCGATCGACCACCCGCGGATCTTCGGTGCGTTCGCGGCGGCGTGGGTGATCCCGTCGATGATCGGGCCGAGCGTCGCCGGCGCGGTCGCCGAGGCGTTCGGCTGGCGCTGGGTCTTCCTCGGCGTCGTCGTGCTGGCCGCGGCGGCCACCGCGATGCTGCTGCCGGGGCTGCGTGGCCTCGTCGACAACCCGGAGCCCTCCCCGCTCGCCACCGGCTCCCGGCTGCTTCTCGCCGCGATCGTCGCGGGTGCGGTGGTGGCCCTGGACCTCGCCGGTCGCGCGTCGGCCGCCGCCGGCTTCCTGGCCGCAGGGCTCGCGCTCGTCGTCGTGGTGGTCGCGGTCCGGCCACTGCTCCCGCGCGGCACGCTCGTCGCAGGCCGCGGCCTGCCGGCCGTCATCGCGCTGCGCGGTGCCATCGCCGCGACCTTCTTCTCGACCGAGATCTACCTGCCCTACCTCCTCCAGGAGCACTACGACGTCCGCCCGTGGCTCTCCGGTGCGACCCTCACCGTCGGTGCGCTCGGCTGGTCGGGCGCGTCCCACGTCCAGGCCCGGCTGGGTGCGCGGCTGGACCACCACGCCGCGCTGCGCCTCGGTGCGCTCCTGCTGCTGGCCGGAGTGGCCGGCGAGCTCGCCACGACGGCGTTCGAGCTGACGCCGATCCTGATCGGGGCGGCCTGGGTGCTGGCCGGCGCCGGGATGGGGCTGATGTACCCCCGCATCTCGGCGCTCGTCCTGGCCGCCTCGACCGAGCGCGACCAGGGCAGCAACAGTGCCGCGATGTCGATCTCCGACGCCGTGGGCGGTGCCACCGCGATCTCGCTCGCCGGCCTCGTCTTCACCTCGACGGGCACAGCCGCCGACCTCGCGCCGTTCGTGGCGGCCCTCGTCCTGACCACCGCCATCGCCGCGGGCGCCCTGCTGGTCTCGCGGCGTACGACCTCCACGTCGGGGTAGTCCGTGACGCTCGCGTTGTGGAACTAGCGGTTCCACAGACACAAACGTCACGGACTATCGCCGACCGGCCACTAGAACGTGTTCTGGTTTGATGGCCCGGTGAGCGAGGGCCGGTTCAGCGCGGAGGAGATCGCCGAGGCGTACGCCGCGGTGCACACGCGGGTGCAGGGCTACGTCGACGCCGGCGACTGGAGCGGGTTCGCCGACAACTTCACCGAGGACGCCGTCTACGTCGAGCACGCGTTCGGCACCTTCCGCGGCCGCGACGAGATCCGGGCGTGGTCGGTGCCGACGATGACGACGTTCCCCGGGCGGCATCATGACCGGCTTCCCGCTGGCCTGGCAGGTCGTCGACGCCCCGACCTCGCGGCTGATCTGCGAGGTGCGCAACCTGATGCCGGACCCCGGCGACGGCATCCCAGCTCGAGGAGCCCAACCTCACGATCATGACCTACGCCGGCGACGGGCTGTTCTCCCGCGAGGAGGACGTCTACAACCCGCTGCGCTTCGCGCGGATGTCGGTGAAGTGGGCCAGGATCGCCGAGGCGCACGGCAACCTGAGCGACGAGGGCCGGGCCTACCTCGACCAGTACGCCTGATCCTGTTGCCCGACCATGGCAGGCTCGGTCCATGAAGGCGGTGGCCAAGCGGATCGGCCTCGAGGTGCTCGGCTGGCTCCTGGTCCTGGTGCGGCATCGCCGCGATCCCTCTGCCCGGGCCGGGGTTCCTGATCCTCGCCGGCGGCCTGATCCTGCTCAGCCAGCAGTACGAGTGGGCCGAACGCCGCGTCGAGCCGATCAAGCGCGAGGCGCTCAAGGGTGCAGCCAACTCGGTCGAGACCTGGCCGCGGATCGTCGCCTCGTCGATCTTCATCGGGCTGATCGCGGCCTGTGGCGTGCTGTGGTTCGTCGGTCCCGAGGCCCCTGGCTGGTGGCCCGTCGGGGACCGGTGGTGGCTCTACGGCGGCAAGGCCACGAGCATCTCCCAGTTCGTCTCCGCCGCGCTCGCGGCCGGGCTGCTGGTGTGGAGCTACCGGACGTTCCACGGCGACCCCGAGGCGATCGCCGCGGTCGAGGCCGCGGCCAAGGCGGACGACGACCGCGAGCACTTCTGGGGGGAATGAGGAACATGCCCGAGCTGCAAGTACGCGTGCCCTACGCCGCATGGGGGACCGGGGACGAGTGGGAGGACGGCTCCGTCACGCTCATCGACGACCTCTAACGAGGCCCTCGACGAGAGCGGAGTTGGCAGCGACGACGACCCCGACCACCAGGACGACCACGTCGCCTACTTCCTGGAGGGATACGACGTCACCGCCCTGGCCCAGCTGGCGAGCGACGTGCTCGCCCGGCACGACCTCCTGGCACAGGCCACCGCGGTCGTCGTGGACGCCAGCGGCTGGGACGCCGACGCCGACGCCTTCGCAGAGCCGACCGAGTCCGCCGTGCTGCTTCCCCCTCCGCGAGACGGGTCGGACTGACCTCACCGTCGGACCCTCCGCCTAGGGTCGTGCCGTGGTGCTCCACCTCCACCGCGCCCCGCGGACCGACCTGCTCGCCGACGCCCTCGGCGAGCTGCTGGCGACCCCGCTGGAGGACCCGTTCGCCCAGGAGGTCGTGGTGGTGCCGGCCCGGGGCGTCGAGCGGTGGCTGACCCAGCGGCTGTCCCACCGGCTCGGCACCGGTGCGCGCGGGGGTGACGGGGTCTGTGCGCGGGCGTGCGGTTCCTCCAGCCCGTCTCCCTGGTGTCGCTGCTGCTCGGCCGCGAGCGCGACGACGCCTGGGATCCCGACCGGATGGTCTGGCCGCTGCTGGAGACCATCGACGCCGGCCTCGGCGAGCCCTGGTGCGCCGCCCTGTCCCTCCACCTCGGCCACGGCCGCGACGGTGAGGCCGGCGAGCTGCGCCGCAACCGCCGCTACTCGGTCGCGATCCGGCTGGCCCACCTCTTCGCGTCGTACGCCGGGCAGCGGCCCAGCTCTCGTCACCGACTGGCGCGAGGGCCGCGACACCGACGGCGCGGGCACCCCGCTCCCCGACGACCTGGCCTGGCAGGCGGAGCTGTGGCGGCGGATGCTCGCCCGGATCCAGGAGGAGCCGCCCGACGTCCGCCACCGCCGCACCCTCGAGCGGCTCGACGCCGGCGGCGACGGCCTCGACCTGCCGGCCCGGCTCTCGCTGTTCGGCCACACCCGCCTGCCGGCCACGGAGGTGGAGCTGCTCGCGGCGCTCGGCCGGCACCGCGACGTCCACCTCTGGCTGCCGCAGCCCTCGCCCGCGCTGTGGGAGGCGCTGAGCGACCTCGACGGTGTGGTCGCCCGCGACGACGACACCTCCGCCGACCGGGTCGGCCACCCGCTGCTCGCCTCGCTCGGCCGCGACTCCCGCGAGCTGCGCCGCACGCTCCGCACGGGCGGCTTCCCCGAGGGTGACCTGGCCGGGCTCCCGCGCGACGAGCCGGACACGCTGCTCGGCTGGCTCCAGCACGACCTGCGCGCCAACCACGCGCCCACCGTGCAGGAGCGGGCCGACCGCCACCTCGTCGACGGCGACCGCAGCCTCCAGGTGCATGCCTGCCACGGCGCCGCCCGCCAGGTCGACGTGCTGCGCGAGGTGCTGGTCGGGCTGCTCCAGGACGACCCCACCCTGGAGCCTCGCGACATCCTCGTCATGTGCCCCGACATCGAGACGTTCGCGCCGCTGGTCTCGGCCGGGTTCGGGCTCGCGCCCGCCGACGGGTCCGGTGACTCACGGGCCGAGGTGGGTCACCCCGCCCATCTGCTGAGGGTGCGGCTCGCCGACCGGGCGCTCACCAGCACCAACCCGCTCCTCCAGCTGGCCGGCCGGCTGCTCGAGCTCAGCGGCGGCCGGGTGACGGCGTCCGACGTGCTCGACCTCGCCACCAGCGCACCGTGCCGGCGGCTGTTCGGCTTCACCGACGACGATCTCGACCGGCTGGGTCGCTGGGTGGCAGCCACCCACGTGCGCTGGGGGCTGGACGCCGCGTCGCGGCAGCGGTTCTCCATGGAGCGGTTCCCCAACAACACCTGGCGTGCCGGCCTCGACCGGGTGCTCCTCGGCGTCGCGATGGGCGGCGACGACCACCGCCACCTCGGCCGCGGGCTGCCCCTCGACGACGTCGGCAGCAACGAGATCGACCTGGCGGGCCGGCTGGCCGAGCTGCTCGACCGGCTCGGCAGCTGCCTGGCCGGTCTGGAGTCCGCCACCACCGTCGCCGAGTGGATGGACGCGCTGCGCCGAGGTGTCCGCGACCTCGCCGAGGTCGGTGGCGACGACGCGTGGCAGCTCCCCCAGCTCGAGCGCGAGCTGGCCCGGGCCGCTGCCTCGTCCAGCGTCGGCGGCCCCGAGCTGCGGCTCGCCGACGTCCGCGCGCTGCTCGGGTCGCGGCTGGCCGGCCGCCCGACGCGGGCCAACTTCCGCACCGGCACGCTCACGGTCTGCACGATGGTGCCGATGCGGTCGGTGCCTCACCGGGTGGTCTGCCTGGTCGGCCTCGACGACGGCGTCTTCCCGCGCCGCGACACCGTCGACGGCGACGACGTCCTGGGGCGTCGGCCGCTCACCGGCGAGCGCGACCCGCGCTCCGAGGACCGCCAGCTCTTCCTCGACGCGCTGCTGGCCGCGACCGAGCACGTCGTCATCACCTACACCGGCGCCAACGAGAGCTCCGGCGCCCGCCGGCCCCCCGCCGTACCCCTCGGCGAGCTGCTCGACGCCGCCGACCGCACCGCCGCCGAGACGGTCCGCGAGGCGATCCTGACCCGCCACCCGCTCCAGCCCTACGACGCCCGCAACCTCAAGGGCCCCGACCCCGCTCGCGACCCGGCCGAGTGGGCCGACCTCGAGCTGCGCGGGCCGGCACAGCGGCCGTTCAGCTTCGACGAGGCCGCGCTCGACGGCGCGGCTGCGGCCTGGTCGGTCCGCCGGCTGCCGCCACCGCTGCTCGACGGCCCGCTGCCCGACCGGCCGCTGGAGGACGTGTCGTTGGCAGACCTCAAGGCCTTCCTGATGCATCCCGTCCGATCCTTCCTGCGGGGCCGGCTCGACGTCTCCACCCCGTTCGAGCCCGACCAGCTCGGCGACGCGATCCCCGTCGACCTCAACTCGCTCGAGGTCTGGCAGGTCGGCGACCACCTGCTCCGCCAGGTGCTCGCCGGCGCCGACCCCGTCGCGGTGATGACCGCCGAGCAGCTCGGTGAGCGGCTGCCGCCCGGCGTCCTGGGCCGCACCACGCTCGAGAAGGTCGCACACGAGTGCCAGCAGCTCTGGGCCCGGACCGCCGAGGTCCGCACCGGCGAGCGCCGCTCCCTCGACGTCGAGGTCGACCTCGGCGGCGGGCGCCGGCTCACCGGCACCGTGCCCGACGTCTACGGCAACCGGGTGGTCTCGCTCGGCTACTCCCGGCTCAAGGCCAAGCAGCGGCTGCAGACCTGGGTCGACGTCCTCGCGCTCAGCGCGTCGGTGCCCGACGAGAGCTGGACGGGTCACGCGATCGGTCGGGAGCGGGCCGGCCCGCGGCGGGCGCTCACCGGCCCGCTCGACCACCGCGGCGCTCGCATGGCTGCGCGACCTGGTCGAGCTGCGCGACCTGGGGCTCACCCGGCCGCTGCCGATCCCCGTCGCCACGGCTGCAGCGTGGGCCGACGGCCGGGCCCGCGAGCTGATGGGGCAGGACGTGTCTCCCTTCGCCACGGCCGCGCGTGAGTGGGAGACCGACAAGCACAGCGACTTCAGCTTCGACAGGGAGGACGCCGACTCCTACCACCGCAAGGTGTGGGGCGACTCGGTGTCGCTCTCGGTGCTGGTCGACGCCGGGCTGGGTGACTACGCCTGGCGGATCTGGGAGCCGCTCGTGACCGGCCAGGAGCGGGTGGCTCCCCTGTGACCGACACTGTGCCGCACCAGCTGCGGTCCTTCGACATCACGGCTCCAGACCTGCCCACCGGCACGGTCCTGCTCGAGGCCAGCGCCGGCACCGGCAAGACCTGGACCATCGGCGCGCTCGTCACGAGATATGTCGCCGAGGGGATCGCCAAGCTCGACGAGATGCTGGTGGTGACCTTCGGCCGCGCCGCCAGCCAGGAGCTGCGCGAGCGGGTCCGTGCCCAGCTGGTCGAGGCCGAGCGGGTGCTGAGCGACGACCCGGCGGCGCGGGCGGCGCTCGACCCCGGCCCGCCGTCCGAGCTGGTCGTGCTGCTGCGCGGCTGGGACGACGCACGGCGCCGAGCCGGTCACCGCTGGGTCACCGAGGCCCTCGCCGGCTTCGACGCGGCCACCATCGCGACCACCCACCAGTTCTGCTCGATGGTGCTCGACTCGCTGGGCGTCGCCGGAGACACCGACTCGCGGGCCCGGCTGGTCGAGGACCTCGACGAGCTGGTGAAGGAGACGGTCGACGACCTCTACCTCCGCGCCTTCGCGTTCGACGAGGGCGGCGCGGTGTTCACCTACAGCGAGGCGCTGGCCATCGCCCGCGACGCGGTCAAGGACCCGCAGGCGCGGCTCGAGCCGGAGGGAGAGGACCGCACCACGCCGGTCGGACGCCGGGTCAGCTTCGCGCGGGCGGTCCGCACGGAGCTCGACCGCCGCAAGCGGAGACTCGGGATCCTCTCCTACGACGACCTGCTCTCCCAGCTGCGCGACGCGCTGATGGTGCCCGACGGCGCGGCCGCCGAGCGGATGCGCCAGCGGTGGCGGATCGTGCTGGTCGACGAGTTCCAGGACACCGACCCGGTGCAGTGGGACGTCCTCCACCTGGCCTTCAACGGCCACGCCACCATGGTGCTGATCGGCGACCCCAAACAGGCGATCTACGCCTTCCGCGGCGGCGACGTCGTCACCTACCTCGCCGCCGCCGAGACCGCGACCACCCAGCAGACGCTCTCGGTCAACTGGCGCAGCGACGCCCCGCTCGTGGCGGCGTTCGAGGCGCTGCTCGGCGGCGCCGAGCTGGGCGACCCGCGGATCGTCGTCCGCCCGGTCGAGGCGCACCACGACGGTAGCCGCCTCGCCGGTGCTCCCCAGCCCGCGCCGCTGCGGGTCCGCGTGGTCCGCCGCCAGGACCTCGGCAAGCGCTCGGGCGCCCTCACGGTCAAGGAGGTGCGGCCGCGGATCGCCGAAGACCTTGCCCGCGACGTACGCCGCCTGCTCGCGTCGGACGCGACGTTCGAGGACCGCCCGCTACGGCCCCGCGACGTCGCGGTGATCTGCTACAAGCACGCCGACCTGGCCGACGCTCGGCAGGCGCTCCTCGAGGCGGGGGTGCCAGCGGTGATCGCGGGCGGCGGCAGCGTCTTCGCGACGCCCGCGGCCGCGGAGTGGCTGACCCTCCTCGAGGCGCTCGAGCAGCCCCACCGCAGCGTCCGGGTGCGGTCGGCGGCGCTGACCTGCTTCTTCGGGCGCACCGCCGCCGAGCTCGACGCGCTTGGCGACGACCTCACCGACGACGTGGCCGAGACCCTGCGGGCGTGGGTCGAGCTGTTCGCGACGCGGGGCATGGCCGCGGTGCTCGAGGCCGCCACCGTCGAGGGGCTGCCCGCGCGGGTCCTGGCGGAGGTCGGCGGTGACCGCCGCCTCACCGACCTGCGCCACATCGGCGAGGCGCTCCACGAGGTCACGCTCACTGAGCGACACGGCCTGGTCTCGCTGCTCACCTGGCTGCGTGAGCAGGTCGCGGAGGCCAAGGAGGGCCGCGGCCTCGAGCGGACCCGACGGCTCGACTCCGACGCGGCCGCGGTCCAGCTCGTCACCATCCATGCCAGCAAGGGCCTCGAATACCCGGTCGTCTACCTCCCTGCCATCAGCGACCGCTTCGTCGGCGACCCCAAACGCCCGAGGTTCCACGACGAGAAGGGCCGGCGCTGCCTCAATGTCGGCGGAGGCGGAGCCGACTGGTCCGACCACTGCCGGCGCTGGTCCGACGAGGAGGCGGGGGAGTGGCTGCGGCTCCTCTATGTCGCGGTCACCCGCGCCCAGTCGCAGGTCGTGTGCTGGTGGGCACCGACCAAGAACGCCCTCGCCTCTCCCCTGCACCGGCTGCTGATGCGCGCCGAGGGCACCACCACCGTCGAGCCGGCGCCGCCGCTGCCGAGCGATGACGAGGTGGTCGAGCTGTTCGCGCGCTGGAAGGAGCGGGGCGGTCCGGTGCCGGAGCCCGCCCACCCGGCCGACCTGGGGGACGAGCCCCCGAGGCCGGCCACCCCCGGGCTGGCGGTCCGCCGCTTCACCCGCACGGTCGACGCGGCCTGGCGGCGGACGTCGTACTCCTCCCTCAGCAAGGTCGAGGTGGTCACCGGTGCCGCCGCCGGTGTCACCAGCGAGCCCGAGGTGGTCGGCAAGGACGACGAGCAGCTCGACGGCCTCGAGCCGGTCGCGGCAGGGGAGCGGACCGGCGACGGGCTCGACGTGCCCTCGCCCATGGCCGCCCTCCCCGTCGGCGCGGCCTTCGGGTCGCTGGTGCACGCCGTGCTCGAGCACGCCGACCCGGCGGCCGCCGACTTCCGGGCCGAGCTGCTCGACCACATCGACGACCAGCTCGGCTGGTGGCCGGTCGACGTCGACCGCGAGGTGCTCGCCGACGCGCTGGTGGCGGTGAGCGACTCGCCGCTCGGGCCGCTGGTCGGGGCCTCGCTGCGTGAGATCCCGCTTGGCGACCGGCTGCGCGAGATGGACTTCGAGCTGCCGCTCTCCGGCGGCGACGTGCGGGGTGCGGTCGACGACGTGAGCCTCGGCGACCTGGCGCCGCTGCTCGAGCAGCACCTGCCCGAGGGCGACCCGGTCCGCCCCTATGCCGAAGCGCTGCGCGGCCCGCTGGGGGCGCAGACCCTGCGCGGCTACCTCACCGGCTCGGTCGACGTCGTGCTCCGGCTGCCTGGCCCGCGCTACGTGATCGTCGACTACAAGACCAACTGGCTCGGGCCCGTCGACGAGCCGCTCACCGCGCGGGCCTATCGCCCCGAGGCACTCGACGAGGCGATGGGCCACTCCGACTACCCGCTCCAGGCGCTGCTCTACGCCGCGGTGCTGCACCGCTTCCTGCGCTGGCGCCAGCCCGGCTACGACCCGGAGCAGCACCTCGGCGGCGTGCTCTACCTCTACCTGCGGGGCATGTGCGGCCCGGAGACGCCGCTCGTCGATGGCAGCCCGTGCGGGGTGTTCACATGGCGGCCGCCGGTGGCCCTGGTCGAGGCGCTGTCCGACCTGCTCGACGGCGTCGTCGCGGCCGGAGCGAGCGCATGACCGAGTTCTTCGAACCGCTCAGCGAGGCCGACTGGAGGCTGACCCGGAGTGGCGCCGGTCTGCTGGCCACGTTCAACGCCGCCCACCTGCTCAACGCCTCCGACGTCCACGTCGCCACCCGGATCGGCGAGCTGGGTGGCGAGTCCGACGACCGGGTGCTGCTGGCCGTCGCCCTGGCGGTCCGCGCCACCCGTCGCGGCTCGGTCTGCCTCGACCTCGCCACCGCCCATGAGTCCGCCCCCGAGCTGGCGTGGCCCGACCCGGCCGAGTGGCAGCAGGCGGTGATGGCCTCGCCGCTCGTCGGCGCGGGCGTGGTGCGCTGGGACCTCGACCGCCTCTACCTCGACCGCTACCACCGGTTGGAGTCGCAGGTCTGCGACGACCTGCAGGCCCGCGCTGCTCTGGTCGAGGCACCGGTCGACGAGGCCCGGCTCGAGAGCACCGCCGCGCTGCTGCGCGGCGGCCACGTCAGCGAGCAGCAACTGCGGGCCGCGATGAACGCCGCCCGCCACCGCACCACGATCCTCACCGGCGGCCCCGGCACCGGCAAGACCACCACGGTGGCGCGGATGCTGGTGCTGCTCGCCGACCAGGCTGCGGTGCGTGACGAGACGCTCTCGATCGCCCTGGCCGCTCCGACGGGCAAGGCCGCCACCCGGCTCGAGGAGGCGGTCGAGGCCGGGCTGGCCGAGATCGCGGCGGCCTCGACCGAAGCCGGTCGGGCCGCCGAGCGGGTCGGGCACCCGCGGGGAGTGACGCTCCACCGGCTGCTGGGCTGGCGGCCCGACAACAGCACGCGGTTCCGCCACGACCGCGGCAATCGGCTGAAGTACGACCTGGTCGTCGTCGACGAGTCCTCCATGGTGGAGCTGACGATGATGGGCCGGCTGCTCGAGGCGCTCCGGCCGCAGGCCCGCCTGGTGCTGGTGGGCGACCCCGAGCAGCTCACGTCGGTCGGCGCCGGCGCGGTGCTGAGCGACCTGGTCGAGGGCTACGGCTCGGGGCCCGACTCGCCGGTCGAGCCGCTCACGGAGAACTTCCGCAGCAACGAGGACATCAAGGCGCTCGCCGAGGCGCTGCGCACCGGCGACGAGGACGGCGTCCTCGACGTGCTCCGCACGCCCTCGGACCAGGTCGACTTCGTCGAGGTCGCCAGCGAGGCCGAGATGGAGGCCGCCCTGCGCCCCGACTGCGAGGCCGCCGCCCTCCGCGTCCTCGAGGCCGCCGTGCGCGAGGACGCTCGAGCTGCCGTCGACGCCCTCGACCAGCACCGGCTGCTGTGCGCCCACCGCGAGGGTCCGACCGGCGTACGCCGCTGGAACCGGCACGTCGAGCGCTGGCTCTCCGAGCACCCCGGCGTCGAGCTCTACGACGAGTGGTACGTCGGCCGGCCGCTGCTGGTGACGAGCAACGACTACGCGCTCGACGTCTACAACGGCGAGACCGGCGTCGTCGTCCGGCAGGGCCAGCGCCGCCGCGCCTACATCTCCGGGTCCGACGGGCTCAAGGAGCTCGCGCCGGGCCGGCTCGACGCCGTCGAGACCATGCACGCGCTCACCATCCACAAGAGCCAGGGCAGCCAGGCCAGGGCGGTCTCGGTGCTGTTGCCCGGCGCCGACTCGCGGCTGCTCACCCGCGAGCTCTTCTACACCGCCGTCACCCGCGCCCAGGAGCGGCTGCGGGTCGTCGGCACCGAGGCCGCCGTCCGCCTCGCGGTCACCACGAAGGCGCGGCGCGCCACCCGGTTGCCCCAGCGACTGGGTCACCGGTCCGCACCCTGAGCCTCTGGAAACCTGCCCGTCACCTGGATCGCCTAGGGTCGTGAGAGTGCCGTTCCTCCTCCGTGTCGAGCTGCCCGACGTCCCCGGATCGTTGGGCCGCGTGGCGACGGCGATCGGTGAGGCCGGCGGCGACATCGAGGCGATCGAGATCGTCGAGAAGCGTGACGGCACGGCGGTCGACGACGTGCTCCTCGAGATGCACGACCGGGCCATGCCCGACTCGGTGGTGTCCGCCTGCAACGTGCTCGACGGGGTCCGGGTCATGTGGATCAGCCGCTACGCCGCGGGCGGCAACATCTTCCTCGATCTCGAGGTCGTCGAGGAGCTGACCGCCGACCCAGGCAAGGCGCTCGACCGCGTGGTCGACCTGCTGCCGGTCGCCTTCCGCTCCGACTGGGCGATGCGGATCCATCGCAGCAAGGGCATGATCCGCCACACCGACGCGGCGCCGGACGACCTGCCCTTCATCGAGATCGAGAAGGCGGCCCGCATCGACGTCGACGGCGACGACGTGAACCTCTACGCCGGCGCGCGCATCGACGGCAACAACGTCGTGGTGATCGGCCGCCGCGGTGGGCCGGAGTTCGTCGACTCCGAGCTGGCCCGCCTGGGCCACCTGGTCAGCCTGGCCGCCTCACTCGCGCGTCCTTGAGCGTGCGCGGACATCACCTTCGGAAAACGATTTCCAAGTAGGATTCGGGCGTGGCCACGGGCGAGCGCGTCAAGATGGCCGACGTCGCCCGGGCAGCGGGTGTCTCCGTCGCCACCGTCTCCAAGGTCGTCAACGGCCGTGACGGTATCGCCCAGGCCACCGTGGACCGGGTGCTCGCCGCCGTGGAGGAGCTCGGCTACGAGGCCAGCCTGGGTGCCCGCAGCCTGCGCAGCCACAAGACCAACGTGATCGGGGTGCTGGTCGCCGAGTTCGAGCCGTTCAGCACCGAGCTGCTCAAAGGCGTGTCCGAGGCGATCGCCAGCACCGGCTACGAGCTGCTGGCCTGGTCCGGGGGGCACCGTGGCACCGCGGTGGGCTGGGAGCGGCGCTCGCTCGCCCGCCTCGGTGGCACCCTCATCGACGGCGCGATCCTGGTCACCCCGACCGTGGTGGACGCCGGGACCGGCATCCCCGTGGTCGCCATCGACCCCCACACCGGCTCGGCGGACGTCCCCTGCGTCGACTCCGACAACTTCGCGGGGGCGGTCCTGGCCACCGAGCACCTCCTCGGCCTCGGGCACCGCCGCATCGGGCTGCTGGGAGGCCGGCCCGACCTGGAGTCGGCGCGCCTGCGCGAGCAGGGGTTCCGTACGGCGATGGCTGCTGCCGGCGCACCCGTCGACGAATCGATGGTGTGCAACGGCGGCTACCGGCCCGAGACCGCTGAGGGCCCGGCTCGCGACCTGCTGACCCGCGCGGACCGGCCGACCGCGATCTTCGGGGCCAACGACCTGATGGCGATCCGGACCGTGGAGGTGGCCCTGGAGCTGGGGCTGCGGGTGCCGGAGGACGTGTCGGTGATCGGCTTCGACAACGTGCCCGAGTCCGCCCTGGTCACTCCGCCGCTGACCACCGTGCAGCAGCCCCTCCACGCGATGGGCGCCACCGCCCTCGAGCTGCTGGTGGGCATGCTCGCCGCACCCGAGGCTCAGGTCGCCGACGTGCGGCTGCCGACGGCCCTGGTCGAGCGGTCCTCGTGCGGCCCGGCGCCGGACTCGCCGGTCAGCGCACCGCCACCTGCGTCGTGAGCGGCTCACCGTCGGCGACCGGGTGCACCGGCCCGGTCAGCACGACCCTCGCCTCGACCTCGTGGTCGTCGCAGGCCGATCCGACCCACACGACCAGCTCGCCGGGCTCGACCGCGCGGACCCCGTCCCTGCCGGTGAAGGCGAGCCGAGCCGGCGGGAGGTCGAGCTCGACGACCCTGCTCTCGCCGGGTCCGAGCGGCACTCGCGCGTAGCCGAGCAGCTGGGCGACCGGCCGGGTCACGCTGGCCACGACGTCGCGGCCGTAGAGCTGGACCACGTCGGCACCGCTCACGTCGCCGGTGTTGGTGACGCGCACCGACACCGCGAGGCCGTCGCCGGTCCCGGCCGTCGGCGGCACGACGAGGTCGTCGTGCCGGAACGTCGTGTAGGAGAGGCCGAACCCGAACGGCCGCACCGGGGTGCTGTCGAGGTTGGTCACCTGGCCGGGGCCACCGAGGGGCGTGTGCAGGTAGCCGTAGGGCTGCGCGCCGGCCGAGCGGGGGATGCTGACGGGCAGCCGGCCCGAGGGGTTGACCCGGCCCGACAGCACTCCCGCGACCGCCCCGCCACCCTCCTCGCCCGGGAAGAACGCCTGGACGACGGCGGCACAGCGGGCCAGCGCCCACCCGACGGCGTAGGGGCGACCCGTCAGGAGGACGAGCACGACCGGTGTGCCGGTGGACAGGACCTCCTCCACGAGCAGGCGCTGCACGCCGGGCAGCTCGAGGTCGTCGCGGTCGCAGCCCTCGCCCACGGTGCCTCGTCCGAAGAGTCCGGCCTGGTCGCCGACCACGACCACGGCGACGTCGGCTTCCGCAGCGGCCGCCCGAGCGGCCGCGAACCCCGACCTGTCCGCGTCGTCGACCGTGCAGCCCGGTGTGTGGGTGACGACCGCGCCGGGGAGCTCGGCCTCGACGGCATCGAGCAGGGTGGGCGCGTCGATGCCGAGCGCGGTGTCGGGGTGGTCGGGCAGCACGTGGTTGACGAAGGAGTAGCAGCCGAAGAGCGCCTGCACCCGCGCGGCGTTGGGGCCCAGCACGGCCACTCGCCCCGGCGAGCGCAGCGGCAGGACTCCGTCGTTGGCGAGCAGGACGACCGACTCCTCCGCGAGGCGCCGCGCGAGGTCGCGGTGCTCTGGGTCGTCGAGGTCGACCGCTCCGGGGGGTTCGTCTGCGAAATCCTCGTCGAGCAGCCCCAGCTCCGCCTTCTGAGCGAGCGCGCGGGTCACAGCGCGGTCCACGAGCCCCTGGTCGACCGAGCCGCTGCGCACCGCCTTGGCGAGCGGGGCGAGGAACGTGTCACCCGTCGGGAGCTCGACGTCGATCCCCGCGGCCAGCGCCTGGCCGGCCGCGTCTCCGGGATCGGCAGCGACGCCGTGCAGGAGGTGCAGGAAAGCCACCGAGTAGTAGTCGGCGACGACCGTGCCGTCGAAGCCCCACCGGTCGCGCAGCACCCCGGTCATCAGCTCGGGGTCGGCGGCCACGGGCAGGCCGTCCACCTCGGTGTAGGCGTTCATCACCGACCGGGCTCCCGCCTGCACGGCCATCTCGAAGGGCAGCATGAACACGTCCGCCAGCTCACGAGGCCCGGCGTGCACCGGGGCGAAGTTGCGTCCGGCCTGCGATCCGGAGTGACCGACGAAGTGCTTGAGGGTCGCATGCACGCCGCCGGACTGCAGCCCCTGGACGTACGCCGTGCCGATGGTCGCCACGACGTACGGATCCTCGGCGATGCACTCCTCGACCCGCCCCCAGCGCGGGTCGCGCACGACGTCGAGGACCGGCGCCAGCCCCAGGTGCACCCCCACCTCGCGCATCGACCGCCCGATCGCCGCACCCACCTCCATGACGAGGCCGGGGTCGAACGACGCGCCCCACGACAGCGGGGCCGGGAAGATGGCGGCCCCCCAGGCCGCGAACCCGGTGAGGCACTCCTCGTGCACGAGCGCGGGGATGCCCAGCCGGGTCTCCTTCACGAGTCGGCGCTGGAACTCCCACAGCCACCGGGCCCGCTCCACCGCTCCGACGGGGTGGGTGCCGTAGGCGCGGGACAGGTGCCCCAGCCCGTGCCGGCTGAACTCCTCGAGCCCGGGACCGGTGTCGAACGACCCCGCCAACGGCGCGACGTCCCCACCGTCGGCGTCCTTCTCCCAGTAGCCCACCAGCTGGGCCAGCTTCTCCTCGAGGGTCATCTCCGCCACCAGGGCGCGCACGCGCTCGGCGCGCGACGCGGTGTCGGCGCTCGCGTCGATCTGCTCTGTCACGTGGGGGTTCCTTCCGGGTGGGTCGCGGTGCGCATCAGCACGCCCCTCGGACTCGCGAGACATGCCCTAGCCCTTCACGGCGCCCTGGAGGCCGCCCACGATGCGGTGTTGCATCGCGAGGAAGAAGACCAGGGCCGGGACCATCGCGATCGTGGTGAACGCGAAGACGCCGGCGGTGTCCGAGGAGTACTGCGAGGAGTAGTCGGCCACCCCGAGCGGCAGCGTCTTCATGTCCCCCTGCAGCAGCAGGAGGGGAAGCAGGTAGGCGTTCCACGACGCCACGAACGCGAGGACCCCGACCGTGACGGTCCCCGGGCCGGAGAGCGGCACCACGACCCGGAAGAAGAAGCCGACCCGGGTGGCGCCGTCCATCAGTGCGGCCTCCTCGAGCTCGTCGGGAATCGCCATGAGGAAGGGCCGCAGGATGACCACGGTGATGGGCAGTGCGAACGCCGCCTGGGGGAGCGCCACCCCCCACCACGTGTTCCCCATCTGGAGGTCGCGGGTGACCAGGATGAAGAGCGGGATGATCGCCACGGTGGCCGGGAACAGCAGCCCGACCAGGAAGACGACGTAGAGCGCCTCGCGGCCGCGGAACCGGTAGCGCGCCAGCGGGTACGCCGCCATCAGGCCGAGCACGACCACCAGGGCAGTGGTGGTCGCCGCGATGGCTGTCGAGTTCAGGGCGTAGCGCCAGAACGCCTCCGAGGTCAGGACCCCGCGATAGTTGCCGAGGACCCACGGGTCGGGCAGTCCGGCGGGCGACTCCGCGATCTGCGCGTTGGTCCGGAACCCGCCCAGGAGGGCGTAGAGCACCGGTCCGAGCGTGAGCGCGACGACGAGCAGCGCCGCGACGTAGACCAGCGGGGAGCCGCCGCCGGTCGCCACGGACGGGCGGGGCCGCCTCCGCGGGCGGAGGCCGCCGGGGGCCGGGACGCCGACTTCACGGTCGGCGAGGCTGTCGGTCATCGGGCGCCACCAGGTCGGGCGATGCGCGTCTGGTCGCGGGTGTCACGGCGCAGCACGAGCAGTTGGTAGGTGAGCGCGAAGGCCAGCGCCACCACGAAGAGGATCACTGAGGCGGCGGCGGCGATGCCGTAGTTGTGCCGCTTGGTGCCCTCGGTCACGAGGAAGGTGGCCATCGAGGTGGTTGAGTTGGCGGGGCCGCCGCCGGTCAGGATCCAGACCATGTCGAAGAGCTGGAGCGAGCCGATCATCGAGAGGAACGCCCAGACGCGCAGGGTGGGGCCCAGCAGCGGAATGGTGATCCGGCGCTGGACCTGCCACCAGCTCGCCCCGTCCATCTGGGCGGCCTCGACCACGTCGTCGGGGATCCCCTGGAGGCCTGCGAGGAAGAGCAGGACGGCCAGGCCGAGGTACTTCCACGTCAGCACGACCAGCACGGTCCAGAGCGCGTAGTCGGGGGTGCCGAGCCAGCCCTGCTCCGGCCCCGCGATGCCGACCGCGGAGAGCAGCGAGTCGACGACGCCGTACTGCGGCTGGAGCAGCTGCAGCCAGACGACGCCGGCGATCACCTCGGAGAGCACGTAGGGGACGAACACGATGGTCCGGAGCAGCCCCTGTCCGCGGATCCTGCGGTTGAGCAGCAGTGCGATGGCCAGGCCTAGCGGCATCTGGACCAGCACCGAACCGACGACGATGACGAGGTTGTGGGCGAAGGCGTCGGTGAAGACCTCGTTGTGCAGCACCGTGGAGTAGTTGTCGAGTCCGACGAAGTCGGTGAGCGGACCGAACCCCTTCCAGCGGTAGAGCGAGAACTGCGCGGCCCGGATGATCGGCCACACCACGAAGACCAGGAACAGGGCCAGCGCGGGTCCGACGAAGAACAGCACCTCGACCGCCGTCCGCAGCGCGCGCCGCGCGCTGGCCCGGCGCCTCTGCTGCGGGGGCGCGACCGGGCCGGAAGGCGGACCCACCCCGGTCGCGCGCTCGGTGGCGACGGTCACTTCTCCGCGTCAGCAGCGTCCTGCGTGGCGTCCACGATGTCCTCGGGTGACGCCTGGCCGGCGAACATCAGCGCGATCTCGTCGTTCATCGCGCCGCCGATCGACTGGCCGAAGGCGGTGTCGAAGTAGAGCTGGACGTACGGCGCGGCGTTACGCACCTGGAGGAGCGCGGCCAGGGCCGGGTCTGACACCGAGCCGATCGCCGCCGGGTTGGTGGGGAGCCCCATGTCGTTCTCGGCGAACCCCTGCTGGACCTGGTCGGAGAGCAGGTAGTTCACGAAGTCGACGGCCACGTCGGGAGCGCCCTCGGAGACGGCCCAGGCGTCACCGCCTCCCAGTGCGGCCGACGGGTCACCCTCGCCGCCGTCGACCGCCGGGAACGCGAACCAGCCGAGCTTGTCCCCCAGGCCCGTCTTGTCCTCGGTGAGCCCTTGCATCACCCCTGGCTCCCAGTGGCCCTGGAGCTCCATGGCCACCTTGCCGGTGACCAGCAGCCCGGAGGCACTCGTAGGACCGGTCTGGGCCTCGGTGGAGAGGAAGCCCTTGTTGAACGGCTCCTCGCCGAGGAAGTGCTCGAGGTCGTCACCGGCACGCACGAAGCACTCGTCGGAGAAGTCGAGGCTGGTCACGGCATCGGTGAGCACGTCCTGCGAGCACTCGCGGACCGAGAAGTAGTACCAGTAGTGGGCCGCCGGCCACTTGTCCCCGGCGCCGACCGAGATCGGCTCGATCCCGGCTGCCTTGACCTGCTCGACGACCTGGTCCATCTCGTCCCAGGTGGTCGGCATCGTCGTGACACCGGCCTGGGCAAGGAGATCCTTGTTGTACCAGAAGCCGACCACACCGACCGAGAACGGCAGCGCGTAAGTCTTGCCGTCGGTCTGCCAGCCCGCGACCGAGCCGCCGATCTCGGAGATGACGTCGGCCGACGACTCCGAGAGGTCCTTGGTCAGGCCTGCCTCGACGTGATCGGCCAGCTCGCCGCCGCCGCGCTCCATGTAGATGTCCGGGGTGTCCCCGCTCTGGAACGCCGCGTCCAGCTTGGTGAGCATGTCCTCGTGC
The DNA here is from genome assembly GCA_963793315.1 of uncultured Actinomycetota bacterium. GTDB lineage: Bacteria > Actinomycetota > Actinomycetes > Propionibacteriales > Nocardioidaceae > Nocardioides. Next base: position 246,246 of record CAWBZR010000018.1, read on the forward strand.
TGCATCGCCTCGATCTTGATGTCCACGTCGGGGTGGTCGGCCTCGAAGTCCTTGGCCACCTGCTCGTAGTAGGACTTGCCCGGGTCGTTGTTGGAGTTGTGCCACCACGTGACGACCGTCTTGCCGCCGGCGGTGTCGTCTCCGTCGGAGCCGCACGCGGCGAGGCCGGCGAGTGCGGTGGCCACCGCCAGGGTCGAGATGATCGCGTTCCTCTTCATGGCGGACTCCTCGTCGCGTGTGACCTCTTGCACACGCACGCTGGCACCCTGCCAGCAGCCTTGTCAATCGTTATCGATAACGATTTCCAACGAGAGCGTCCGTGGCCGCCCGGCCGGCCGGGACCGGTCCTAGGACGTGGGCTCGAGCAGGAAGACGGGGATCTCGCGGTCCGTCTTCGCCTGGTACTCCGCGTACGGCGCGTACTGCGCCACGCAGCGCTCCCACCACTCCGCGCGCTCGGCGCCCTCGGCCAGGCGCGCGACGTACTCGTGTGGCTCCGGTCCGTCCTGCAGGTCCACGCGGGGGTCCGCGAGGAAGTTGTAGTACCAGGTCGGGTGCGTGGGCGCTCCGCCCTGGGACGCGACGGCCGCGTAGACGCCGTCCTTCTCGACCCGCATGACGGGGTTCTTGCGGAGCTTGCCGCTCTTCGCCCCGACCGACGTGATGACCACGATCGGCCACTCGGGGTGGCCGCGCAGGATGTTGGCCTCGCTGCCGCCGGAACGCTCGTAGGCCTCGACCTGGTCGCGGACCCACTCCGCCGGGCTGGGTTCGTAGTCGCCTTGAAGTGTCACATCCACCCGGAACCCGCGGCGGGCCTCGGGCATTCCTGCGGGGTCAGCGCACGCCGCGGATCCGGGTGACGAACACCGAGCCCAGCACGCTGGCGAGGAACGCGAGCACGTAGAGCGCGAAGTAGCCGGTCGAGAAGCCGTGCCCCTCCGACTCGACCACGCCCCCGCTCCGCTCCACCAGCCAGAGCAGCACGCCGGCGAGCACCGGCGCGAAGACCTGGGGCAGGGCGTTGGCGATGTTGATGACGCCGAGGTCCTTGGCCCGGTCGACGGCGGTCGGGAGCACCTCGGTGATCAGCGCGAAGTCGACGGCGGTGTAGATGCCGTAGGCGCAGCCCATCACGACGGCCGCGGCCAGGGCGGCCGGCCAGCTCTGGCCGACGCCGAGCAGGAGCGCTGCCGAGCCGGACACCAGCCCCGACCAGATCACGAACACCTTCCGCCGCCCGAGCCGGTCGCTCCACACGCCGAAGGCGACGGTGGTCAGCACCAGCGTCAGCGCGTAGATCGCGGTGAGCAGGAAGACCCGGTCCTCGGCCTCGTCGGAGGTGTAGCCGACCACGTCCTGCAGGAAGTAGAGGAGGTAGAGCAGCCCCAGGGCGTTGCCGAGGTTGACGAGGAACCGGGTGAGCCAGGCCCAGCCGAAGTCGGGGTGCAGCCGCGGGGAGATCCAGAACGACGCGAGGAACCGGCGTACGTCGAACGCCGGTCGCGCTTCGGCCGGCAGCGCGAGGTCGCGGGAGGACAGCGAGAACGGGACGGCGAGCACCAGCAGGATCACGGCGATGGTGAGGTAGCCGACCGCGATGCTCCCGGTCGCCGCTGCGACACCGGTGCCGGCGACGACGCCGATGGTCTGTGCCACTGCGACGATCCCGCCGATCCGGCCGCGCCGGCTGCTGGGCACCTGGTCCGGGATCATCGCGGTCACCGCGGCGAGCATGGCGTTGAGCGCGGCCTGCACGCCGCACCAGCCGAGCAGCATGACCGCGACGTTCGGTGCGACCGAGAGCACTGCGAGCGAGGCCGCTCCGCCGACTGCGCCGCCGACCAGCCAGGGCAGCCGCCGACCCGCGCGCAGCGTCGTCCGGTCCGAGAAGGCACCCGCCAGCGGGTTGCAGATCACCGAGACCAGCGCGCCGACCCCGGTGACCAGGGCGAGCACCTGCTCCTTGTTGGCGGCGTCGAGGGCCTCGGCCTGCTGGGCCAGCAGCACCGAGATCGGGCCGAAGAACCCGGCCCACAGTCCGACGCTGGCCAACGCCAGGAGCGCGACCCAGCGAGTGGGGGGTGCGACGGTGGGCTCCGCGAGAGCCGCGGGCGCGGCCGTCAGCGGAAGACGACCAGGTCGTAGGTGGTGTCGAAGAAGTCGCCGGTGCTGTTGGCGGGCGAGCCCTCGTCATAGCTGGCCCGGCCGTACTTGCGGGCCGAGCCCCACGTGTCGACGTAGCCGCGGGCCAGGTCGAACCGGACGCAGCGGTTGGGCAGCGTGTACTTCAGCGTGTCGCGCCGGTAGTTGGCCTTGACCTTGACGCCCCTGCACTTCTCGACGACGTAGTCGGTGTTGCCGGGGATGGCCACCCAGTTGACGACCTTCTGCCGGGCGCGCTTGTTGAGCCGGAACTCGATGAGGTGCCCGAACTCGGGGGAGTCGGGGACGTCGTCGGACACCCGGGTCACCATGCCCACGAAGATCCGCAGCCGCTTCTTCTTCTTGAGGTTCTTCATGGTGATCGTGGCGTGGACGCCCTTGCGGTCGTAGACGACCTTGAGCTTGTCCATGTCGATGTCGCGGTGGAGGACGTCGTAGTCGTCGTTGTCGTGGAGCACTCGGGTCCCCGCGTACGCCGGCGCCGACGTGAGCGGCACGGCAAGCAGCACGGCGACGAGCGACCCGAGCAACATCCCGGCCACCAGCGCCGGAAACCGTCGGCTGAGCATGAGGCACAGTAGCGCCATGGCAGCGCTCGATGGAGTGTCCGAGACCTTCGACCCGGAGGCCTGGGACGACGTCCCGGGCTTCGAGGACCTGACCGACCTCACCTACCACCGCGCCCGGGCGCACGGCACGGTCCGCATCGCCTTCGACCGGCCGGACGTGCTCAACGCGTTCCGCCCGCACACCGTCGACGAGCTGCTCCGCGTCCTCGAGCACGCCCGCACGACGAGCGATGTCGGCTGCGTCCTCCTGACCGGCAACGGTCCGAGCGTGAAGAACGGCAAGTGGGCCTTCTGCACCGGCGGCGACCAGCGGATCCGGGGCAAGACCGGATATCAGTACGAGGCGTCGGTTGAGTCTGACGGTGGTCAGGTGGCCAATCCCGTAGACGAGGCACGGTTGGGTCGTTTGCACATCCTGGAGTGCCAGCGGCTGATCAGGTTCATGCCCAAGATCGTCATCTGCGTCGTGCCCGGCTGGACCGCGGGCGGCGGCCACTCGCTCCACGTGGTCTGCGACCTCACGCTGGCCAGCGCGGAGGAGGCGAGGTTCAAGCAGACCGACGCCGACGTCGGATCGTTCGACGGCGGCTTCGGATCGGCTTACCTCGCGCGCCAGGTCGGCCAGAAGTTCGCCCGCGAGATCTTCTTCCTCGGCCAGGAGTACTCCGCCGACGACGGCGTCCGGATGGGTGCGGTCAACCGCGCCGTCCCGCACGCCGAGCTCGAGACGACCGCGCTGGAGTGGGGCCGGCTGATCAACGGCAAGTCCCCGACCGCGCAGCGGATGCTCAAGTACTCCTTCAACCTGATCGACGACGGCCTGGTCGGCCAGCAGCTCTTCGCCGGCGAGACCACCCGCCTCGCCTACATGACCGACGAGGCCCAGGAGGGCCGCGACCAGTTCCTCGAGAAGCGCGAGCCGGACTGGTCGCCGTACCCCTGGTACTACTGATCTGGCGCGTTGGTGCAGGTCAGACGCGCGTCGTCCTGGCAGGGTGCCGTCGCGATGGGGCCCGGCGCGAGAGCGCGTACAGCAGTCCGGCCAGCACCATCAGGCCCGCACCCACCGCGATGGCGAGCCCGTTGCGGCGCATGAAGCCGTCGCCCGCGTCATGAGCCGGATCCGCGGAGCGCACCGAGCTCGCCGCATCGCCGTCCGCGTCGGGCGCGTCGCTCGATCCGACATCCGATGCAGCTGGCACCGACGCGTCGGCGTCGCCCACGTGGAAGGTCACCTGCCCGGTGACGGGGTGGCCGTCCTCCGAGACCGCCCGGAAGGCCATCGTGTAGGCGCCGTCCGGGCCGTCGCCGATCGCCTGGCTGACGGTGGTCCCCTCGACCACGGGCTCGCCGGAGGTCAGCGAGCTGCCGTCCGGGGCGGTGACGATCACGTAGGCCGGGGCCGCCATGTCCGCGCTGAACTCGAACACGACCTCATCCGGCAGGACGTCGAGTTGCTCGTCCTGCCTCGGGCTCGAGCCGACCAGGGTGGCGTGTGCCCACGCGGGCGAGGGGGTGAGCAGCATGGTGAGCGCGAGCAGCGCGCACGCGAGCAGGAGCCGGACGAGTCGGGGCGCGGTCACGGCAGCGTTTGCCAGTAGTCCCAGAACCGGATGAGGATGAGGACCGCGATCGCGAGATACCAGAACAACACCACCAGGTAGCGGACGCCCCACAGACCACGCAGCAGCCCGGATTCGCTGTAAGAGCGACCAGCGACGAGGACCGACCAGACCGCGGTGGGGATGGTGACGCTCCACACGACCATGCACCACGGGCACAGTGCCCCGATCCGGTAGAGGCTCTGGAACGCCAGCCAGTGGACGAGCGCCAGCCCACCGACGGCACCGAGGGCGAGCCCGGCCAGCAGCCGACGGTCAGGCACGAGGCCGGCCGCGACGACGGCGCCGAGGGTGACCACGACGCTGAAACCGATCAGCCCCATGAAGGGGTTGGGAAAGCCGAACACCTCGGCTTGGTCGGTGACCATCACCGAGCCGCAGGACAGGACCGGGTTCAGGTCGCAGCCGGGCACGAACGACGGGTCCTCGAGGAGCTTGACCTTGTCCCACGCGAGCGCGAACGCGGCGTACAACCCGATGGCCCCGAGACCGAAGAGTCCGAGGCCGAAAGCCTTGGTGACGACGGGTGCGTCGTCGACGCCCTCGTCGTTCGCGATGCTGTCCCCGGTCACGAGGCGCCAGCGGCTTCGACCGCTGCCGTGATCGTGTCGGCGTCGAACCCGTCGAGCTTCTTGCCGTTCACGAACACCGTCGGTGTCCCGGTGACGCCGTTCTTGCCCATCGTGTCCTCGGTGGTCTGCTGGACCCAGCCGTCGTAGCGCCGGTCATTGATGCACGACGCGACGTCGTCGCCGTCGGCGCCGGCGTCTGCGGCCATGCTGATCAGGTCGCTGTCGGGCAGACCCTTGGACTGCTCTGGCGGCTGGTTGTCGTAGAGCGCCTGGTGGAAGGTCAGCCACGCCTCCTTGCCGCTCTCGGCCAGCACGCAGGCCGAGGCGTTCAGGGCGCGGCTGGAGTACTCGGTCGAGGACATCCGGTCCAGGAAGGCGATCGGGCGGTACTCGACAGCGACCTCGCCGCCGTCGCGGTAGCCCGCGAGCAGGGCTGCGTTGGTCTTCTCGAACTGCTGGCAGACGGGGCACTGGAAGTCCTCGACTGCCTGGACGGTGACGCCGGCGCCGTCGGTGCCGAATCGGATGGCGCCGTCGGAGGTGAGGCCGGGTGGCGGGGTGGCGTCACCGTCCGGCCCTCTCCGGGACAGCACGATCGAGGTCACCGCGATGACCAGGACGACGACCAGGGCCCCGATGCCGGTCTGCACCACGATCGTGCGCCGGCGGGCGCGGCGCTTCTGCTCCTTCATCAGCACCGCGGCCGCTGCTCTCCGCTCGGACTTCGACGTGGTCGAGCCCTCGGGGGCGGGAGTGCGCACGGGCGGGAGGTTCGGCTTCTTCTTGTTGTTCATGGTCTCTCCTGACGTCAGGTGCTGGTCACGCGGACAGCATTCGCTGGGCGACGTGCTCGTTCTCGGCCGCGCCGGGCGGTACGGCGTACACCGCGCTGCCGATCGTCGTGACCCACTCGTTGAGACTGTCGAGCTCGGCCAGGCGCTTCTGCACCGGCACGAACTGCCGCTGCAGGTCGGCCGCGAAGGCGATGAACACCAGCCCCGAGTCCTCCCCTGTCGGGCGACTCGGGTCCGGGACCGCGTAGTTGTAGCCGCGGCGCAGGAACCGCTCGCCAGGGTCGGCGCTGCGTGCCCGGGCAACGTGGCTGGCCGGATCGATCACCGGGAAGCCGAACCGGTCCTTGGCCCCGAAGTCGGGCTCGTCCTGCTCGTGGCTTCCGGTCAGCGGCGCGCCGTTCTCGAGGCGCCGCCCGACCGCCGCTTCGCGGCCGGTGCGGTCGACCTTGTCCCAGGACTCCATGCGGGCGCGGATCCTCCGGACGACCATGAAGGTGCCGTCCTGCATCGCTCCCGAGGACGCCCACACGAGCCCGTCGAAGTCGGGGTCGGCCGCATTCGGATTCGAGGTGCCATCGACCTGACCCATGAGGTTGCGCATGGTGGTGCCGTCCGGCTCCGAGCCCCGGGCGCGCCGGAACCCCTCCTGCACCCAGCGCAGCCGCGCCAGGCCGGCACAGTCCTTGAGCACCATGCGCCGTGCGTGCGCGACCGTGATCGGGTCGTCTGCGCACAGCTGCACGGCGACGTCGGTCTGACCCCAGGTCTCGTCGAGCCGGTCGGTCCGGAACGCCGGTAGCGTGCTCATCGCGACGCCTGTCGTCTCTTCCAGGGCTCGAGGGCCGAGCCCGAACGTCACGGTCAGGCGAGCCGGCTTGGCAGCCAGCTCCGCTTCAGTGTCGGCCAGCGCGGGAAGGCCGCGAGCGAGGCGGGAACCGTCGTCGCTCAGCAGCCGGAGCAGGCGTCCGAGTGTGTCGGCGCTGCGCTCTTCGAGGTCGAGCCCGAGCAGCGAGAGGTGCGCCTGAGGCGGCGTGGCGATCCCGGACTGCCGGGCGCCGTGGAACGGCACCGTCTGGTCGCCGATCGGGGGCTCGGACGCCCCGGACGCCTCGTCGGATCGGGTGGCCGGGGTCGTGCCACTCAGGGCCAAGGCTCCGGCCGACCACCCGGTGCCGGCGCCCGCGAGGGCGACGGCACCGGTGCGCAAGACGTCGCGGCGGCCCCAAGGTGGTGCTGGGGCCGGCATCACATGCCTCCCGAGCCCTTGCTGGAGTCCATGTCCATGTCGCCGCTCTGGTACTCCTCGTCGGCGCCGGTGAAGTTCTTCACGGTGGCTTGGACATCGGTGGTGCTGCCGTCCTCGAGGGTCAGCGTGATCGTCACGTCCTGGCCGGGCTCGAGGGCGCGGTTGAGGTCCATGATCATCAGGTGGTCGCCTCCGGGCGAGAGCTCATGCTCACCGCCGGCGGGGATGGTGAATCCGCCCTCCTTCGGCTGCATGGCCATGCTGCCGTCCTGGTTCTCGACGGTCTCGTGCAGCTCCATCGCGGAGGTGATGTCGCTGGTCGCCGCCGTCACGACGACGTCCTCGCTGCCGGCGTTGACGAGAGTGCCGAACGCGGCGGTCATGCCGGAGTCGGCCGCCTTGACCCAGGGGTCGGTGATCGAAACGCTCGCCGCCTGCTCAGCCGTCGCTGGAGCAGCGGTCGTCGGGTCGGTGGCGCTCGATGCGTCGGCCGCGCCCGGATCGTCGCCACAGCCTGCGACGGTGAGGGCCAGGACGCCGGCAACAGCGATCGAGGCGAGGGTGGTGCGCGTGCGTGAGCTCATGGTGTTCCTGTCTGCCTGTGGGCTCCGAGACGGCGCTCCGCTCGCCCCAGGGGCGGGCGGGCACCGGCGGGCGACCCGCTGCGAAATGGGTTCAACCGCGCGCGCCGAGTGGGCATACGCGCGGTGCAGCGTTGACCTCGGCGTGGTGTGGTGAGGGTCCGGGGTCAAGCAGGCAGCGGTGGGCCCCTGCGAGAGTGCGGTCGCGCCAACCAGCGCGACCAGGCAAGGGCAGGGACGTCGGCTACCGGCATCCGCCGGAGGCGGACGTCGGGGGCGATCACCGGACTGTTGAGCTGGAGAGCCAGCGTCAGGGTGCGGCCCAGCAGGTTGACCAGGCTCCAGAGCAGGTGCTCGCCGTACGCGAGCCAGAGGGCGACCACCGCGGCTGCCGCCAGGTGGGCGGCCATCATCGAGCCGTGAGCCGTCAGGTCGTTGAGGAGGTGCCCGATCGGGATGCCGAACGACGAACCGGACCCGCCGCCAGCGCCGCCTGCTGAAGGCTGATACGCCTCGAGCAGCGAACCGACCCGGTGACCGTCGACGGTCGGCAGCCCCGCGGAGCTCGGGGTCGCCACGTGGGCTGCCGGTCCCGCGGTGGGTCCCGGGTCGCCACGGTGGCCGGCGGTCATGGTGAGGACGAGGTGCACGCCGGCCTGGCCCCCGACGAGCAGCAGGAGCATCGTCGGGCTCCGCACCTGGCGGGCCAGCAGCGGCGCGCTCCCGAAGACCGCGAAGAGCAGCAGGGCGACCAGCACCAGCGGATTCGGCAGCAGACCGTCGGCGCTGACATGCCCGGCGATGCCGAGGAAGAAGGCCATGCAGCCGACGATGACCGAGCGGGCCCACAGGGCACCCAGGTCCACGCGTCGCTCCACGGTGCCCGATTCTCGCACGCCGCTTGGCTGGTCGAGACCGATCACCTTCGGTCGCACCCAGCGGGCACACGACTCCTCGCTCGGCGCGGGGTTGTAGTCCCCGGAGGCATTTCCCCGGCTGGGCGCTGCTTGCGTCGTCGCAGCCCGAATACAGTGGCAGCGCCGTGGACCGCGCCCACCTGGAAGATCCGCCCCTGCCGATGCCTCTGAGTGAGGTCCGGTCGGTGTGTCACCACGCCAGGGCGCTCACGGGCCACGGATGGCCGTAGTGACCCGCTGGCAGCAGATCGCTCGGGACACGGCCGGGGCCGACTACGCCGAGAAGTACGCCGCGCGCTTCCGTGATCATGGCGGCGCATGGAGATGACGTGCACGGTGAGGCCACGTTCGTCACCGGGCTGGTCGACCCGCCCGCCCGCGTCCTCGACGCGGGCTGCGGCACCGGCCGGGTTGCGATCCGGCTCGCCGAGCTGGGCTACGACGTGGTCGGCGTGGACGTCGACGCGTCCATGCTGGCCACGCCCGCGACGAGGCGCCGCACCTCGACTGGCGGGTGGCAGACCTCGCCGTCCTCGACACAGGGCAGCTCTTCGATGTCGTCCTCGTCGTCGGCAACACCATCCCGCTGCTTGAGCCCGAGCACGCTCGGTGAGCACGGCGAGCCACCTGGCAGCCCAGCTCGACGAGGGCGGGCTGCTCGTCTGCGGCTTCGGCCTCGACGAGGCCCACCTGCCCGGCGACTGCCCGGTCACCCCGCTCGCCGACGTCGACGCGGCTTTCGTGGCGGCCGGACTCGAGCCCGTCCACCGGTTCTCGACGTGGGACGCCGCGGCGTACGACGAGGAGCTCGGCTACATCGTCACCGTGGACGCACGCATCGCTGGTTGAGCGGCGCGGCGCGTCACGCTGCGACCTAGGCTTCAGCCGTGCTCGCCCTCGACGCGATGGTCGACCAGGACCTGTTCATCTGCCCGCGGTGCGGCAGCCCGGTGCGCCCCGCGGACGGCGAGTGGCACTGTGCCGGGGCGTCCTGCGCGTTCGCCAGCGAGCCGTTCCCGGTGGTGTCGGGTGTCCCCGCGCTGGTGGACTTCGAGGCGAGCGTGCTCGACGCCGACCGGCTGCGCGCGGTCGAAGGCGCCTCGGAGGTGCGGCGGTCGCGGTCCGCGGGACGGCTGCGGCGGTTGCTCCACCCGGCCAACACCACCGCGCCGCGGAACGTCGCGCGGATGGAGGGGCTGCTCAAGGCGGATGCTCAGGGCACCTCCGGCCGCAACCCGAGGATCCTGGTGATCGGCGGCGGCACGGTCGGCGACGGTCTGGAGGGCCTCTACGACGACCCGACCGTCGACCTCATCTCGTTCGACGTCTACGCCAGCCGGGCCACCCAGTTCGTCGGTGACGGGCACTCGATCCCGCTGGCCGACGGCAGCGTCGACGGCGTCATCGTCCAGGCGGTGCTCGAGCACGTGCTGGAGCCGACGTCGTGGCCGCCGAGATCCACCGCGTGCTCCGGCCCGGCGGCATCGTCTACGCGGACACGCCGTTCCTCCAGCAGGTGCACGAGGGCGCCTACGACTTCACCCGGTTCACCGACAGCGGCCACCGCTTCCTCTTCCGCCGCTTCGAGCGGATCGACTCGGGCTCGGTGGCCGGGTGCGGGCACGGCGCTGCGCTGGTCGGTCGACTACTTCGTCCGCGCGCTGACCCGGTCGGTCCCGCTGGGCCGGATCGCCTCCCTGTGCTTCTTCTGGCTGAGCTGGCTCGACCGGTTCCTCGACCCGAAGCACTCCGTCGACGCGCGCCAGCAGCGTCTTCTTCCTCGGCCGCAAGACCGAGCAGCCGATCTCGGGCGCCGACATCATCGACTACTACCAGGGCGGCATGTAGAGCGCGCGGATCGTCGTGCTCACCGGTGCCGGCATCTCCGCCGAGAGCGGCGTGCCGACGTTCCGCGACGCCGACGGGCTCTGGGAGGGCCACCGGGTCGAGGACGTCGCCACCCCCGAGGCCTACGAGCACCAGCCCTCGGTCGTGCACCAGTTCTACGACGCACGCCGGGCGGCGCTCACCGGCGTCGAGCCCAACCCCGCCCACCTCGCGCTGGCCCGGCTGGAAGCCGCGGTCGGCGACGACCTGCTCCTCGTCACCCAGAACATCGACGACCTGCACGAGCGCGCCGGCTCCACGCGGGTGCTGCACATGCACGGCGCCCTGCGGTCGGCGCTGTGCCGGTCCTGCGCGCACCCGGGTCGAGTGGGAGGGCGACCTCGGCGACTTCCCGCCCTGCCCGACGTGCCACGAGATGGAGCTGCGACCGGACGTGGTCTGGTTCGGCGAGGTCCCCTACGAGATGGACCGGATCTTCACCGCGCTGGAGTCCGCGGACCTGTTCGTCTCGATCGGCACCTCGGGGGCGGTCTACCCGGCGGCCGGCTTCGTGCAGGCCGCCGCCGGCGTACGGCGCCCGCACGCTCGAGCTCAACCTGGTCCCCAGCGAGGGCACGCACTTCTTCCACGAGGCCCGGCACGGCCGCGGCCGGCGAGCTGGTGCCGGCGTGGGTGGACGAGCGTGCTCGGCGGTTACGGTGATGGCATGACTCGGCTGCTCGGACTGCTCCTCGCCCTCGTCGTGGCGCTCGGCCCGGCCTCGGCGGCGGTCGGGCGCGCTCCGCCTCGACCGCCGGCGCACACTTCGTCCACGTGGCGGCGAAGAAGAAGGCGCCCACGCGGGCCCAGTGGCTGGCCGACGTGAGGACGGCGATGCTGGGCTCGGCCGCCTACGTGCGCCAGCGAGCGCCGCGAAGACGTCCGACGAGAGGCTCGCGGTCAACTTCGACATCGACAACACCGTCATCGCGACCTACTACGACGGCGGGGGCGCGATCCCGCAGATGCTGCGGTTCGCGAAGCTGCTCGACCGGCTGCGGCGTCGCCGTGGTCTTCAACACCGGCCGCGTCGGCCGACCAGCAGGCAGCGCACGGTGCGGCAGCTCACCCGGGCCGGCTTCCCGGTCGACGAGGTGTGCCTGCGCTCCAAGGGCGAGACGCTGCCGGTCGGCAAGCAGCGCTGCCGCGACCACTTCATCGACGAGGGCTACACGCTGATCGCAAACGTCGGCAACAACGACACCGACTTCGTCGGCGACGGCTACGAGCGCGCCTTCCGGCTGCCCAACTACGGCGTGCTGGGCTGAGCGGAGCTGGCCCCGCGCCGGGTCAGCCCCGGGCGATCCGCTCGCGGATGATCCCCTCGAGCCGGTCGAGGTCGTCGGCCAGCCCGATCTTCGGGGCGAACTCCCGCACCACGTGGACGAACATCTCGCCGGACTCGATGATCGCGCGGGTCCATGTGGCCGAACACCTCGAGCGCGACCACGCCGTAGAGCGTCGTCCAGCCCTGCTGGTAGAGCCAGACCAGGCCGCGGTCCTCCATGGCCAGGTCGTCGACCTTGGCCGGGATCAGCGGGTCGAAGACCGACTCGCGGACCGAGGGCGGCAGGTCGTCGAGGCCGGGATCGGGTGGTGGTTGTGCTCCCACAGGGCGCGCATCTGGCCGGTCATCAGGTGGCCTGAGCGCGACATGGTGAGCAGCTCGCGGCGCACGCACTGCGCGTCGGCGATGGGGTTGGCGAAGGCCAGGGCGAACTCGCGCGGGTTGCCGAGCGCCCACATCCGGAACTCGGTCGCGGACGCCACCAGGCGGCCGGCGTAGTCGTCCTCGGGCAGCACGCTCCGCCGCCGCGGCGAACCGCTCGCGTGGCGGCCTTGTCGATCTCGAAGGCGACCAGGTCGACGAGCTCCTGGTAGCTGGCGACGTAGCGGTAGAGCGCCGGCGCGGTCATCCCCATCCGGCCCGCCACGGCGCGCAGCGACAGCTCGGCGCCCTCGGCCAGCAGCGCCCGCGAGGCGCGGGTGATCTCGTCGTACGTCGCCTCGCGCTGCCGCTCGCGCCGGGTCTGCGGCGGCGTCGCTCGGTGGCGCTGCACCTCGGTGCTCAATCGGATCCTCCAGTCGGTTGACAGCGGAAGTTTACACCGTTTACGGTGAACACCGTTCACAAACTTTACACACATCACTGAAGTTGTGGGGAGTCACCATGATCGAGCGCTGGGGAGCATTCGTGGCCCGTCGGGCGCTGGCCGTGCTGCTGGCCGGCCTCGCCGTGGCCTTCGCCGCCGGGCGCCTACGGGTTCGGGGTCTTCGACCACCTCTCGCAGGGCGGCTTCGACGACAAGAAGCTCCGAGTCGGCGCGTGAGCTGCAGGCCGAGCGGGACACCTTCGGCAACCAGAACGTCGACGTCGTCGCGATCTACACGAGCACGGACCTCGTGGCGATCGGACCCGGAGTTCCGGGCCGACGTCGAGCAGGTCGTCTCCGGCCTCACGCCGCGGCACGACGACCAGCGTCATCCCCTACTACGACGCGCCGGCGGACGCCGGGCTGGTCAGCAAGGACGGCCACTCCGTCCAGGTGCTGATCTCGCTGGCGGGGGAGAGCCAGGACGACTACCTGTCCAACTACGACGACCTCTCGCCCTCGCTCGAGGCACCTGAGTCGACCGGGTTGCAGACCGACCTCACCGGTGCGTTCGCCGTCTACAACGACGTCAACGAGATCACCAGCGAGGACCTCGCCCGCGCCGAGTCGATCTCGATGCCGATCGTGGTGCTGCTCGCCCTGCTGATCTTCGGCAGCCTGGTCGCCGCCTCGATGCCGGCCCTGGTCGGGCCTGCTCGCGATGGTCGGCGCCCTCGCGCTGGTCCGCGTGATCGCCATGTTCACCGAGGTCTCGGTCTTCTCGGTCAACGTGATCTCGCTGCTCGGCATCGGCCTGGCCATCGACTACGCGCTGTTCGTGATCAGCCGCTTCCGCGAGGAGCTCGCGCTGCTGCCGGCCGACGACCCGGAGGCGTCGTCGACCGCGATCCGCAGGACCATGACGCACCGCCGGCCGCACCGTGCTCTTCTCCGGCCTCACCGTGGCCGCCGCGCTCTCGAGCCTGCTGATCTTCCCGCAGGCGTTCCTGAAGAGCATGGGCTACGGCGGCATGGCGGCGGTGCTCGTCGCGATGGTGGCCGCGCTCACCGTGCTGCCCGCGACGCTGCGAGCTGCTCGGCCGCCGGGTCGACGCCGGCCGGCTGCCGTGGCGCCGCCACCGCCCGGTCGTCGTCGACGACGCGCACGGCCGCTGGGCCGCCCTGGCCCGCGGGCGTGATGCGCCGGCCGTGGCTGGTCATCGTCGGCACCGTCGCCGGCCTGCTGCTGATCGCCTCGCCGTTCCTCGGCGCGAAGTGGGGCAGCGTCGACTACCGGGTGCTGCCCTCCGGACGCGCCCGCCCACGTCGCGGCCGACAAGCTGTCCGACTTCGGCCCGGAGACCTCGACCGCGCCAGCTGCTGGTCCGCGGTGCGTCCGAGGCCGACGTGGCGGCGTACGCCGACCAGGTGGCGGCGCTCGACGGCGTCACCGGCGTGCAGCCGGTCGTCACCGAGGGCGACGCGACCCTGCTGCGGGTCTCGTGGGCCGGCAACAGCCAGAGCGAGGCCAGCCAGGCGATGGTCGAGGCGATCCGTGACGTCCGGCCGGCCTCGGGCGAGGTGCTGGTCGGCGGGCTGAGTGCCGACACCGTCGACCTCATCGACTCGGTCGGCGCGCACCTGCCGTGGATGGGGCTGATCGTGGCGCTGGTCATGCTGGTGCTGCTGTTCGTCGCGTTCGGCTCGCTGGTGCTGCCGGTGAAGGCGGTGGTGATGAACCTGTTCTCGATCACCGCGTCGTTCGGCGTGGTCACCTGGATCTTCAGCGACGGCCACCTGTCCGGGCTGCTCGGGTTCACGCCGCAGGGCTTCCTCGACGCGACCAACCCGATCCTGATGCTGGCCATCCTGTTCGGGCTGTCGATGGACTACGAGGTGTTCCTGCTCTCCCGGGTCCGCGAGCAGTGGGACCGGACCGGCAACAACGACCTCGCGGTCGCGACCGGCGTGCAGAAGACCGGCCGGATCATCACCAGCGCCGCCGTGCTGCTGGCCGTGGTGATCGGGGCGTTCGCGCTCAGCGGCATCGTGTTCATGAAGATGCTCGGCATCGGCATGCTCGTCGCGCTGCTGATCGACGCGACCGTCGTCCGCGCCCTGCTGGTGCCCGGCCACCATGAAGCTGCTCGGCCGCGCCAACTGGTGGGCCCCCGGCCCCATGATCCGCTGGTGGGAGCGGCACGGCTTCCGCGAGAGCGACGACGCCGGCTCGGGGGACCCCTCCCGCGAACCCGAGCCGGCGGCCGTCTGACTCGAGACGGCCGGGATAGTCCGTGACGTTTGGTCGTGGAACTCAGCGATTTCCACAGACAAAGGTGTCACGGACTATCCCGGCGGCGGGGTCAGGGCACCAGCACGTAGCGGCCGCGGACGCCGCCCTTGGCGAGGGCGGCGTGGGCGTCGTCGAAGCGGTCGAGGGGGAGCACCTCGGCCACCCGGGCGGGGAGCTCGCCGCTCGCCGTACGGTCGAGGAGGCCGGCCAGGGCGCGCGCCGTCCGGCATCACCTCGACAGCCTCGATGCTCGACGCCCCGCTCCGACTCGGGGCGGAACGCCGGCATCAGGCCGACGAACCGGCCGCCGTCGGCGACCAGCGACACGGCGGCCTGCTGCAGCCCCGCGGGGTCGGCCACCGCGTCCCAGCCGGTCGCCGGCTCGGCGGTGAAGTCCGCTCCCAGGCCGCGGACGAACTCCTCGTCCGCCGCGCGGGCCAGCCCGGTGACCCGCCAGCCCGCGCTCGAGGGCGAACGGCACGAGGTAGCCGCCCACGGCACCGGCGGCGCCGGTCACCAGGAGGGAGCGGCCCTCGCCGTCGCCGAGGATGTCGGCGAGCCGCAGCGCCGTGAGCGCGTTGAGCGGCACGGTGGCGGCCTCGACGAGGTCCAGCCCGTCCGGTACGACGGCCACGTCGGCCGCCGGCAGCACCAGCTGCTCGGCGTAGGTGCCGAAGTCGCGGTCCAGCCCGCCGACCAGGCCGGCGACGCGGGTGCCCGGGGTCAGGTCGACGCCCGGCGCCGGCCTCGAGGACGGTGCCGGAGAAGTCCCAGCCGAGCCCGGTGTGCTCGGGCTGGTGGATCGACGCCGGCCTGGTGGAAGACGCCGTCGCGGACGGCGAGGTCGACCGGGTTCACGGTGGCGGCCGCCACGGCGACCCGGATCTGGCCGGCTTCGAGCGGCGAGACCGGCAGGTCGAGGACGGAGATCGCGTCGGCCTCGCCGGGCCTGGTGACGACGGCGGCGCGGAAGGTGGTGGTGGTCATGAGTTCCTCCTGGGTGGTGGTTGCTGTCACCAGTCGGGAACAATCAGCTGCGACGGAGGCGCTTCCCAATGGAGAGCAGGCACCTGAAAGTGCGTAACCCACGAGGAGGTAACCCGTGCCGACGATGACCGCGGCCCAGCGCCGCGCCGCCGAGAAGGCGGACTACGACGTGTTCCTGGCGCAGTGCCCGAGCCGGCAGCTCCTCGACCGGGTCTCCGACAAGTGGGTGGCGCTGGTGCTGGTCGGCCTCGAGGACGGGCCGCTGCGCTACTCCGAGCTCGCGCGCCGGATCGCCGGCGTCAGCCAGAAGATGCTGACCCAGACCCTGCGCACCCTCGAGCGCGACGGGCTGCTCACCCGGACCGTCACCGCGACCGTGCCGGCGACGGTGACCTACGAGCTGACCGAGCTGGGCCACTCGCTCCAGGCAGGTGATGCGCGAGCTGAAGAACTGGGCCGAGTCGCACATGGCCGGGGTGCTGGAGGCCCGGGCCTCCTATGATGCGCACCCATGACGTCCTCCCCGTTCCGCCCCGTCGCCGCGCTCTCCCTCACCGCGGTGCTCGTGCTGGCGTCCGGCTGCGGTGGCGACGGCGACAAGGGCGGTGGTGACAGCGACTTCGCCAAGCAGTCCGGCGACAAGATCGCGGCCGCGGCCAAGGCCGACATGAAGGACCTCGACGAGGTGAAGTTCAGCGGCGAGATCAACTCGGACGGCGACAAGATCACCCTCGACGTGCAGGCCAGCTCGGCCGGCGACTGCACCGGCTCGATCGGGCTCGGTGGCGGCAGCGCCGAGATCGTCGCCAAGGACGGCTCCAACTGGTTCAAGCCCGACGAGGACTTCTGGCGCGCGAACGCCGGGGACACCGCCGACGCGATCATCGAGGCGGTCGGCGACAAGTGGGTGCTCGACACCGACTCGAACTTCTCGCAGTTCTGCGACCTCGACGCGTTCTTCGACAACCTGTTCAAGGACGCGGAGAGCGCCAGCGCGTACAAGGTCACCGGCACCGACGAGGTCGACGGCGACGACGTGGTCAAGGTCGAGCAGAAGGACGACAAGGGCACCTCGGTCGGCTACGTGCTCATCGACGGCGCCCACTACCTCGTCAAGCTCGAGCGCACCGAGGGCGACGAGCCCGGCCACCTCGACTTCAGCGACTTCAACAAGGAGTTCGACGTCGAGCCGCCCCGGCCGATGACGAGGTCATCGACCTGAGCACGCTGCAGTAGCGGCAAGCTGTCTACCCCCGCGAGCTTCGGCCCGCTCCCATGGCGGGCTAGACGCGGGACGACGCGGCGGCGACCGACGCCGCGACGGAGTGGTCCACCTCCGTGGCCGGGACGACGTACTCGCGCAGCACCACCACGCTGTTGTCCTTGATCGTCACCTGCGCCCCGGCCGCGAGAGCCTCGAGGCCGTCGGGGTTGCCACCGGTGTCGATGTAGACGTCCCAGGACTCGGCGTACTCCAGCCGGCGGGAGGGTGATCGTCGCCTCGCCGTCGGCGTTGAAGTAGAGCAGGAAGTGGTCGTCGACGATGGTGCCGCCGCGTTCGTCGGAGCCGGCGATGCCGTGGCCGTTGAGATACATGCCGATCGCCTTGGCGCCGCTGGCCCAGTCGGCGTCCTCCATCGGCCGGCCGTCGAGGTGCAGCCAGACGATGTCGTTGAGCCGCTCGGCGCCGGCCGGCCCGGTGTGCACCGTGTTGCCGGTGAAGAAGCGGCGCCGACGGAACGTCGGGTGCTGGCGGCGCAGCTCGATCAGTGCGGCGGTGAACTCGATGAGCGGCTGGTCGGCGTCGTCCCAGTGCACCCAGCTCAGCTCGCTGTCCTGGGCGTAGGTGTTGTTGTTGCCCTGCTGGGTGCGGCCGAGCTCGTCACCGTGCAGCAGCATCGGCGTGCCCTGGCTGAGCAGCAGCGTGGCGAGGAAGTTGCGCTGCGCGCGCGAGCGGAGCGCGAGGATCTCCGGGTCGTCGGTCGGCCCCTCGGCGCCGTGGTTGGACGAGCGGTTGTGGCTCTCGCCGTCGTTGTTGTCCTCGCCGTTGGCCTCGTTGTGCTTCTCGTTGTAGGACACGAGGTCGCGCAGCGTGAACCCGTCGTGAGCGGTGACGAAGTTGATCGACGCGACGGGGCGGCGCCCGGTGTGCTCGTAGAGGTCGGCCGACCCGGCCACGCGTGAGGCGAACTCGCCGAGCGACGGCTCGCCGCGCCAGAAGTCGCGGAGGGTGTCGCGGTAGGCGCCGTTCCACTCCGTCCACTGAGGCGGGAAGCCGCCGACCTGGTAGCCACCGGGCCCGATGTCCCACGGCTCGGCGATCAGCTTGACCTGGCTCACCACCGGGTCCTGCTGCACGAGCTCGAAGAACGTCGCCAGCCGGTCGACGTCGTAGAACTCGCGGGCCAGGGTCGAGGCGAGGTCGAAGCGGAAGCCGTCGACGTGCATCTCGGTCACCCAGTAGCGCAGCGAGTCCATGATCAGCTGCAGCGAGTGGGGGTGGCGGACGTTGAGCGAGTTGCCGGTGCCGGTGTAGTCCATGTAGTAGCGCAGGTCGTCCTCGACCAGCCGGTAGTAGGCCGGGTTGTCGATGCCCTTCATGCTGAGCGTCGGCCCGAGGTGGTTGCCCTCCGCGGTGTGGTTGTAGACCACGTCGAGGATGACCTCGATGCCCGCCTGGTGCATCGTCTTGACCAGCGTCTTGAACTCCTGGACCTGCTGGCCCGGCTGGCCCTGCGCGGTGGTCCCGCCCCCGGCGGCGTACGACGCGTGGGGGGCGAAGAAGCCGAGGGTGTTGTAGCCCCAGTAGTTGCGCAGCCCCTTGTCGAGGAGGGTGCTGTCCTGGATGAACTGGTGGACCGGCATCAGCTCGATGGCCGTCACGCCCAGCCGCTGGAGGTGACTCGTCATCGCGGGGTGCGCCAGGCCGGCGTAGGTGCCGCGCAGCTCGACCGGCACGTCCTCGTGGAGCTGGGTCATCCCCTTGACGTGGGCCTCGTAGATGACCGACTCGTTGTAGGGGACGTCGAGCCGGCGGTCGCCCTCCCAGTCGAAGAACGGGTTGATGACCACACCCTTGGTCATGTGCTGGCCGGAGTCGTCGTCGTTGCGCGACCCCTCGTCGCCGAAGGTGTAGCCGAACAGGCTCTGGTTCCACTCGATGTCGCCGGCGGTGGCCTTCGCGTAGGGGTCGAGGAGCAGCTTGGCGGGGTTGCAGCGCAGCCCCTGCTCCGGCTCCCACGGCCCGGTGACGCGATAGCCGTAGCGCTGACCGGGTTGGATGCCGGGCAGGTAGCCGTGCCAGACGTAAGCGTCGACCTCGGTCAGCTCCACCTTCGTCTCGGCGCCGTCGGCATCGAAGAGGCAGAGGTGCACCTGCTCGGCCACCTCGCTGAACAGTGCGAAGTTGGTGCCACTTCCGTCGAACGTCGCGCCCAACGGGTAGGCGCGCCCTGGCCAGGTCTCCAACGGGTCCTCCGTGTTCGGTGCCAGAGGGGTCGCTGGCCTTGGATCGATCAAAACATATCTTCTCTCGTGTGCCGTGCCGCCCTTGGCGTCCGTGCCGTTGCATCGCCGCGTGCGCACCAGTACCCCGCTCCTTCACCGCCCTCGCCGTCTTCGGGTGGCCGTCTCACCGAACGGTCTGAACGGCTACGTCACGGCGGACGGGAAGAAGCCCCGGTTCGGGGCGAGCATCGCCGCCCCGCACAGTGAGGGTGACCATGCCGCGCGCCTGAGCCGCCGACGGAGAGCGGATGTGGTCGAGGTCAGTGAGGGTCGAAGCGGTCGAAGCGGTCGAAGCGGTCGAAGCGGTCGAAGCGGTCGAAGCGGTCGAAGCGGCACAAATGGGCCCGGCATCCCTTACGGTCGCGGGGTGAACCTCAGCACCCGTCTCCGAGTCCTCGCCGCGCTCGTCGGCCTGGTCGCCCCTGTCTCCCTCGGCCTGGCGTCCGATGCCGGGTCCGCCGCGCCCGCCGCCTCCCGCCAAGAGCCCGTGCAGCGCTACATCACCGCACTGGTCAACAAGAAGACCGTCAAGAAGGGCCGCAAGGTGAAGATCGCCGGCACCGTCTCCGCTCCCGACACGCCAGCCTGCTACGCCGGTGTCGCGCTCACCGTCGAGCGCTCGACCAAGGGCGCGATCTACAAGGTGGTCGGCTCGGTCACCACCGACGCCAACGGGGCCTACAAGGTGAAGGAGAAGGTGACCAAGAAGTCGCGGTTCCGCCTCTCGGCTCCCGCGACCGATGCCTGCTCGTCGCTGTCCTCCCCGCCGCGCACGGTCAACATCGCGTAGGCCACAGCTGCAGAGTCGGGCCGCTACGACCGACACCTGCGGCGGAGTGCTCGTCGAGTCACTCGGCGCGCACGCGCTTCGGCGACACCCCACCCGTGAGATCGAGGCGGGGGTCGCGGCCATCGCGGACGTGCTTCAGTGACCGAGCCCAGCCTTGCCTTGCTTGCCCGCCCCTCAACCGGAAGCGACCATCGGCCCATGACCACCGAGGATCTCTCTGGAAACCTGGGGAGCGTCTCCGGGCTGTCGGCCGGGCCCCATGAGGACGAGCCCCACGAGGGCGGGCTCAACAACCGCCTCAACTGGCTCCGGGCGGGCGTCCTGGGCGCCAACGACGGCATCGTGTCGACGGCGGGCATCGTCATGGGCGTCGCCGGCGCGACCAGCGACCGCGGCACGATCCTCGTCGCCGGCGTGGCCGGCCTGGCCGCGGGTGCGCTCAGCATGGCCGCCGGCGAGTACGTCTC
Organism: uncultured Actinomycetota bacterium; assembly: GCA_963793315.1. Lineage (GTDB taxonomy): Bacteria > Actinomycetota > Actinomycetes > Propionibacteriales > Nocardioidaceae > Nocardioides. The sequence goes on from CAWBZR010000018.1 coordinate 266,737, forward strand.
GGTGAGCACCCAGAAGGACTCCGAGCTGGCCCTGCTCGAGAAGGAGCGCCGGGAGCTGCGGGACGAGCCCGAGGAGGAGCTCGAGGAGCTCGCGGGCCTCTACGTCGACAAGGGGCTGACCGAGGAGCTGGCGCTCGAGGTCGCCAAGCAGCTGACCGAGCACGACGCGCTGGGCGCGCACGCGGAGGCCGAGCTGGGCATCGACCCCGACGACATCACGAGCCCGTGGAACGCAGCGCTCGCCTCGATGGTGGCGTTCACGATCGGCGCGCTCCTGCCGCTGCTCACCATCACGTTGCTCGGCCCGACCCTGCGGATCTGGGTCACCGTCGTCTCGGTGACCCTCGCGCTGGCGCTCACCGGCTGGGGGAGCGCGAAGTTCGGCTACGGCCCTCCGCGGCGCGCCGTCGTGCGCAACGTGCTCGGTGGGCTGTTCGCGATGGCGGTCACGTTCGCGATCGGAACCGCGCTCGGCGGACACGTCTAGCCTCACCACGATGCGCCTCTTCGCTGCACTGGTCCCGCCGCCGGAGGCGCTCGAGCACCTCGACGAGTTCCTCGACGTACGCCGCGACGCCGGAGAGTTCCGCTGGGTCCAGGCCGACCAGGTGCACGTCACCCTCGCCTTCCTCGAGCGCGTCCCTGACGCCAGGCTCGACGACCTGGTCGACCGGCTCGGCCGCGCAGCCGCCCGGCGTACGGCGTTCGAGACCGCCGTCACCGGCGGCGGCGCCTTCCCCGACCCCGCCCGCGCGAAGGTGCTCTGGGCGGGTCTCGACCTCGGCGACCCCGGCCGCACCGAGCTGGACCGGCTGGCTACCGGTTGCCGCGCCGCAGCCAACCGCGCGGGCATCGAGGTCGACGGCGCGAGGTTCCGACCGCACCTCACCATCGCCCGGACCAGGCATCCCCACGACGTGAGCAACTGGGTGCGGCTCCTCGACTCCTACGCCGGCCCGCGCTGGCCGGCGACCGAGCTGACCCTCGTCCAGTCCTTCCTCGGCGAGGGGCCGCGCGGCCGCCCCCGGCATGTGCCCCTGGACACCTTTTCCCTGAGCCGCGGCTGAGGTCGGTAGGGTCCGCCACGTGAAGTCCACCCCACGACGTTCTTCGGCTCCCCCGCTTCGCTCCTCCGTCGAACAACGCCGCAGGGACCCCGGAAAATGCTGATTGCGGTTGCCCGGGAGACCCGCGAGGGCGAGACGCGCGTCTCGATGGTGCCGGAGCTGGTCGGGAAGCTGACCGGGCTCGGCTACGAGGTGGCGGTCGAGCCCGACGCGGGGCGGCACGCGCTGCTCTCCGACGAGGAGTACGCCGAGGCGGGGGCGGTGCTCGATGCGGACGCGCTGGCCTCGGCCGACGTCGTCGTGTCGGTGCAGCCGCTCGACCGCGACAACATCCGCCGGCTCAAGCGGGGCGCGGCGACGATCTCGTTCCTCCCGGTCAACCAGGAGCGCGCGGTCGTGACGGACCTGCGCGACGTGGGCGCGACGTCGTTCGCGATGGAGCTGGTGCCGCGCATCTCGCGGGCGCAGTCGATGGACGCGCTCTCCTCGCAGGCGCTGGTCTCCGGCTACCGCTGCGCGGTCGTCGCGGCCGGCATGCTGCGCCGCTTCTTCCCGCTCAACATGACGGCGGCCGGCACGGTCCAGCCCGCGGAGATCGTGGTGCTCGGCGCCGGCGTGGCCGGGCTCCAGACGATCGCGACCTGCAAGCGGCTCGGTGCGGTGGTCAAGGCCTACGACGTGCGCGCGGCCGCCGCGGAGGAGATCCGGTCTATGGGCGCGAAGTCGATCGACCTCGAGCTGGACACGCTGGAGGGTGCGGGCGGCTACGCCCGCGAGATGACCGAGGAGCGCGCGCGGCTGCAGATGGAGCGGCTGGCGCCGTACGTCGCGGCCGCGGACGCGCTGATCACGACCGCCGCCGTCCCGGGCCGGCAGGCGCCGCTGCTGGTCACTTCGGCGATGGTCGAGGCGATGAAGCCCGGCTCGGTCGTGGTCGACCTCGCCTCCGAGTCCGGCGGCAACGTCGAGGGCTCGGTGGCCGGCGAGGTGACGCGGATCGGGAACGCGTCGGTGTGGGGCGGCAAGAACGTGCCGGCCTCGATGCCAGGCCCGGCGTCCAAGCTCTACGCCCAGAACATCGTCAACATCCTCACGCTCATGACCAGCAAGGCCGAGGGCGACTCCGGGGTGTTCGCGCCCGACTTCGAGGACGAGATCGTGGCCGGCTCGTGTGTCACGCACGACGGGGCGATCCGGCACGAGCCGACCCGCGAGGCGATCGAGGGTCCGGTTCCGGACCAAGGAGAGCAGGCATGAGCGAGGCAGTCGTCTGGCTGACGATCTTCATCCTCAGCGTCTTCGTCGGCATCGAGGTCATCTCGAAGGTGTCGTCGACGCTGCACACACCGCTGATGTCCGGCGCCAACGCCATCCACGGCGTCATCCTGCTCGGCGCGATCATCGTGACCGGGAGCACCGACAGCAACGTCGCCCTGGTGGTCGGGCTGGTCGCGATCGTGCTCGCCGCGGTCAACATGGTCGGCGGCTTTGTGGTCACCGACCGGATGCTCCAGATGTTCGTCCGCAAGAAGCCGGCCAAGGCCCCTGACGCTGCTGGCGGACCCGAGGGCGGTGCCGCGTGATCCCCACCTGGGCCCAGCTGCTCTACCTGTTCGGCGCGGTCTGCTTCATCCTCGCGCTCAAGGGGCTGTCCGGCCCCAAGACCGCGCGCAACGGCAACCTCATCGGCGCCTTCGCCGCGGTGCTGGCCTGCGCCATCCCGTTCTTCTACGGCGATCTCGACCACGTGCCGCTGATCCTGGCTGCGATCGTGGTCGGCACGATCGGCGGCGTCTACGGCGCCCGCACCGTGCAGATGACGCAGATGCCGCAGATGGTGGCGCTGTTCAACGGCGTCGGCGGCGGCGCGGCGGCGCTGGTCGCCCTGCTGGAGCTGCACGAGATCGTCGAGTTCGAGCCGGACGTCCAGAAGTTCACGCTGGTCGCCACGGCGTTCACGATCCTGGTCGGCTCGGTCTCCTTTGCGGGCTCGATCATCACCTTCGCCAAGCTCCAGGACCTGATGACGTCGCGGCCGGTGATCTTCCCCGGCCTCCGCTTCGTCTTCCCCATCGCCATCGCTGCCTCGGCGGTGCTCGCGGCGCGGGTCGTCATCGAGGCGCACGTGTGGGTCGGCATCGTGATCGGGCTGCTCGGGCCTGCTGGTCGGCGTCCTCCTCGTGCTGCCGGTCGGCGGCGCCGACGTCCCGATCGTCATCTCCCTGCTCAACGCGTTCACCGGCCTGACCGTGGCCGCCGGCGGCTACGTGCTGTCCAACACCCTGCTGCTCGTCGCCGGCACGCTCGTCGGCGCGTCCGGCACGTTCCTCACTCTGCTCATGGCCAACGCCATGGGCCGCTCGGTCACCAACATCCTCTTCGGCGCCCTCAAGGGCGGCTCGACGCTCGGCGGCGGCGAGGCCTCCGACCGACCGGTGAAGTCGGCCGGGCCCGAGGACGTCGCGATCATGCTGGCCTATGCCGAGAGGGTGATCATCGTCCCCGGCTACGGGCTCGCGGTGGCGCAGGCCCAGCACACGCTGCGCGAGCTGGTCGACCTCCTGATCTCGCGGGGCATCAAGGTCGACTACGCCATCCACCCGGTGGCCGGCCGGATGCCCGGCCACATGAACGTGCTGCTGGCCGAGGCCCAGGTCCCCTACGAGCAGCTGATCGAGATGGACGAGATCAACGACGAGTTCAAGGAGACGGACGTCGCCCTCGTCGTCGGCGCCAACGACGTGGTCAACCCCGCCGCCCGCAACACGCCGAGCGCCCCGATCTACGGCATGCCGATCCTCAACGCCGACCAGGCCAAGCAGGTCGTCTTCCTCAAGCGGTCGATGCGCCCCGGCTTCGCCGGCATCGAGAACGAGCTGCTCTTCGAGCCCACCACCACGCTGCTGTTCGGTGACGCGAAGGACACCCTCGGCAAGGTCCTCACCGCGGTGAAGGCGCTCTGAGAACGGCCCCACGGGTTACTGCACGACCGGGGAGGGCCGACCGAAGGAGCCGGCCATGGCCGAACCAGACTTGCCCGAGTCCGAGGAGACCGAGCGCAGCAAGAGCTACGCGTACGCCGCGCTGGGGGTGCTCGTCCTCGTGCTGCTGGTGCTGATCGCCACCGGGACGTGCCGATCTTCCCGAGGTAGCGCGTCAGTGCGTCATGTTCCCGGCGCCGCGGTGGCTCGGAAGATGCTCGACAGTCGAGCATTGTCCGACCCACCGAAGGGCCCGTGGCCTTTGCCGAGCGTTCCCGGCAGCACGCGCCGACGATGCTCGGCAGTCGACCGCGGACTCGGAAAATACTCGACTGACGAGCTTCGTCCTGAGCCGCTCGGCTCAGCCCACCACACCGTAGAGCCGGTCGCCGGCGTCGCCGAGGCCGGGGACGATGTAGCCCTTCTCGTTGAGCTTCTCGTCCATCGCCGCGGTGACGACGGTGACCGGGACGTCCAGACCGGCCAGGTCGGCCTCGAGCCGGGCGCAGCCCTCGGGCGCGGCCAGCAGGCAGATGGCGGTGATGTCGTTGGCGCCGCGGTCGGTGAGGAACTTGATCGCCGCCGACAGGGTGCCGCCGGTGGCGAGCATCGGGTCGAGCACGTAGCACTGCCGGCCGGCGAGGTCCTCGGGCAGCCGCTCGGCGTACGTGATCGCCTCGAGGGTCTCCTCGTTGCGCATCATCCCGAGGAAGCCGACCTCGGCGGTCGGCAGCAGCCGCATCATCCCGTCGAGCATGCCGAGCCCCGCGCGCAGGATCGGGACGACCAGCGGCTTGGGCGTCGCCAGCTTCACGCCGGTCGTGGGTGACACCGGCGTGACGATTTCGTGCGGGTCGACCCGGACCTGACGGGTGGCCTCGTAGGCCAGCAGTGTCACCAGCTCGTCGGCCAGGCTCCGGAACGTCGGTGAGTCCGTGTTCTCGTCCCGCAGGGCGGTGAGCTTGTGGGCGACGAGGGGGTGGTCGACGACGTGAGTGCGCACACCCGAACCCTAGGGGAGCCGAGCGTCAGTCGGCCGCGCGGTCGCCCAGGCAGGACTTGGTGAACGTCGTCTTCTTGGCCAGCGGCGCCTTGACCGACTTCTTGGCCTTGTCGTTGAGGTTCCAGTAGCGCAGCCAGTCCATCTGCATCCGGGCCTTGTTCATCCGCTTGCCCTTCACGGCCTCCATGGTGAAGCGGACCTGGAACTTGCGGCCGGACAGTGCCTCGGGGCGGGTCTCGGTGCGGATGACGTGGGAGTCGACGAACCAGGAGATGTGCTTCCTGGTCACCTCGACCGCGAAGGTGTGCCACTGGTCCTGGCCGAAGCCGCGCTTCATCGATGCCTGGTAGAGGTTGTCGGGCCGGGTGCGGATGTAGAAGTTGGCCTTGTTGTCGCCCATCGTGAACTTGTTGAGCGCGATGTTCTGCTCACCGCAGCCCTCGCCCTCCTTGGTGACCGGCACGAGCTCGGTCAGCACGCGGTACGGCGTGTGCTTGTGGCCGTACTGGCGCTGCCGCAGACGCGTCTCCCAGCGGCCGTAGGCGCGGCCGGGGATCGTCATTCGCGCGGAGACGCTGCCCTGGGTGGCGGTGTTGAGGGTGAGCATCCCGTGCTGCGTGCGGACCGCACCGGGCCCCTCGACGCGCCAGCGCTTGTGGTTGAGCGGGCCGACGAACGTCTCGTCATAGACCAGGCCGCCGTGGCCGTACCAGCCGAAGGTGTTGCCGGCGTGGATCGGGCCGGGCGCCGCCTTGCTGGCCGGCGCGGTCAGGCCCGCCGGAGTGTCGGCTGGGCTCGCGTGGGCAGCAGTGCCACCCAGGGAGCCGAGGGAGAGCGCCAACAGCGCCGCGGTGCCGGCGGCGGTGAGCGCGCGGCGGGGACGGTCGTGAGTCCGGTCGAACATGGGCATCGAACCTAGCGAACTCGACGGGACGGGTCACGTTCGCGCACATACCGGCGGTCTGCGAACGACGCCGAAAGGGCTGGTCGCGGGTCGGTCGACCTGTCACGCTGGGCGGGTGGTCGAGCACGACGACAGGATCGACTTCGCCCTCGCGGCCTACCGCGCGGAGGGCGAGTGGACCGTGCACGACCTCGCCCACGACCACCTCGGCGACATCGAGACGATCGCGCACGCTCTGCGCCGCGTGCCCGGCGACGACGGCGCCGTGGCCATGGTCGCCGTCGACGAGGACTTCTTCCTGATCGTCCGGGTCGCCGGGGCGACCACCCGGGTGCTGCTCTCCGACGTCACCGCCGCAGAAGACTGGGAGCTGGCCGGCTCCGCCGTGGAGTTCCTGGGCCTGCCGGAGCTGGAGCTCGAGGACGAGGACGACCAGGTGCCCGCGGGAGACCTCGACCTGCTGGGCGACCTCGGCATGCACGCCATGGAGATGGGGCTGCTCCTCGACGACGTCGACCTCTATCCCGACGAGATCCTCTCCGACGTGGCGCGCCGGCTTGGCTTCGGCGAGCAGTTCGACGACGCGGTCGGGCTGACCTCCGCCTGATGCCTGCCTGATGCCAGCTCCCTGGGAGGCGGCGATGGGCGCCGCCCTCGACGAGGCGCGCGCCGCGCTCGCGACCGGCGACGCGCCGATCGGCGCCGTCGTGCTGTCGCCGGAGTACGCCGTGATCGGAGCCGGCCACAACCTCCGCGAGGCCGAGGCCGACCCGACCGGGCATGCGGAGGTCGTGGCCATCCGGTCCGCGGCCGCGGCGCTGGGCTCCTGGCGGCTGGAGGGCTGCACGCTGGTGGTCACCCTCGAGCCGTGCACGATGTGTGCCGGCGCTGCGGTCCTGGCGCGTCTGGAGCGGGTCGTCTTCGGCGCCTTCGACCCCAAGGCAGGCGCGGTCGGCAGCCTCTGGGACGTGGTCCGCGACCGGCGGCTCAACCACCGGCCCGAGGTGGTCAGCGGCGTCCGGGCCGGGGAGTCCACGGCCCTGCTCGGAGCGTTCTTCGCCGAGCACCGGTGATTCGTTCATCCATAGTCCACTTGGGTGGTGTGCTTTGTTGGCACCGCGAGTAACAATCAGCACGTGGGAGGGTTCCGTGCCGGCTCGGCCGGCGTGGTTGCGGCTGCGGTGACGGCGTTCGGCGTCGCCGGACTGGCCGCGCCGTCGTACGCCGACACGACGGTGACCGTCCAGGGCACGGCGTTCCCCGACCCGGCGACCGCGACCCTCTCCTTCGTCGGCTGCGCCGATCTCTACCAGCGCACGGGCGAGCCGCTCACCCCGACCATCGGCCTCGGGCCGGGCGCCGCTCCGGCCGGCACCCGCAGCCTCGGCTGGGACCTCACCGGCGGCAATGCCGTGGGCGCGCTGTTCCCGGTCGAGTCGATGGTCAGGACCGAGACGGCGAGCCTCGCGGTCAACTCCGTCGGCCGCGCCACCGGCGTCGCCTACGCCGGCTACCAGGACCCCGCCGACGCGCAGACCACCCTCCTGTGGATCGGCCGCTCCGAGCTGGCCACACCCGGAGGCGCCTGGCAGACCGTCGACGCGGTGGGTCGTGTCTACACCTGGGCGAAGTACGACATGGCCACCCGCCAGCAGGTCGACCCCGGTCCTGGGCCGGCTCCCAGCGTCCCGACCACGGTCGCGGATTTCGCTCGCTCGCACGGGGGTGACGGACCCGGCATCTACTCGATCGGCTTCGGCTGCGACGGCACTGCGTTCTCGATGGACCGGCTGCGGGTCGGCCCGGCCGGCGAGGTCACGACCTATGACGTGGAAGCGCTCCGGACCACGGTCTCCATCGACCGCGAGCCCGGCCGCAACGACGACGAGGTGACCATCACCGGACGGCTGCACACGACGACCGGCGATCCGATCCCCCACGCGACGATGATCCTCGAGCGCCGCGAGCCGGAGAGCCGGGTCTGGAAGCCGGTGCTCGTCGCGGACGTCGACCACGGCGGCGTCCGGGCGACGGTGCCGAGCGATGAGCGGGCGTTCTACCGGTGGCGGTTCGTCGAGCGTCCGCTGGCCGAGGGCGATGCCTCGATGGCGCTGCTGCTCGACGCCCTGCAGACGCTGCCGACCGACCCGCCGTCCCCGACCGACCCACCGTCACCGACCGAACCACCCACGACCGCCCCGCCCACTCCGGTCGACCCGTCGACACCCGCGTCCACGCCCTCGGACCCTCCTTCTCCCTCGAGCGCGGCGACGACCGAGTCCGCGAGTGAGTCGGCGTCCTCATCCGCCACGGTGCCGGCGTCGGCGAGCCCGACCGACGCGACCGATGAGTCCGCGCCGCCCAGCGAGTCCGACTCGCATGGGACACGTTGACCTCCGACCGACGACGACCACCCTCGGCACCCTCGTGCGAGGCGTCCGCGACGACCAGCTGACCGGCCCGACGCCCTGCCCCGACTACTCCGTCGCCGACCTCCTCGACCACATCGGCGGCCTGGCGGTGGCGTTCCGCTACGCCGCCACGAAGGACGACCGCGGCGGCCAGGCGCCGGACGTCGACGGCTCCCGGCTCGAGGACGGCTGGCGCGACCGGATCGCCGGCGCCCTCGGCGAGCTCGGTGAGGCCTGGCAGGACCCCGCGGCGTACGACGGTGTGACCATGGCCGGCCCGGTCGAGCTGCCAGGAGAAGTAGCCGCGCTCGTCGCGCTCGACGAGGTCACCGTGCACGCGTGGGACCTCGCCGCCGCCACGGGCCAGCCCTACCCGGCCGACCCCGCGGCCATCGAGGCCTGCCAGGGGTTCGTCGCCTCCTTCGAGCCGCCGCCCGGCGGTGCCGCCGCCGACGGCGGCCTCTTCGGCCCCAGCGTCTCGGTCGCTGATGACGCCCCCGCGCTCGACCGGCTCATCGGCGCCACCGGCCGCGACCCGGCCTGGACTCCCTGAACGATTTCAACCGGCCGCCGCTGCTCGGGTACATTCTGCGGCGGTGGCGTGTCCGAGCGGCCTAAGGAGCACGCCTCGAAAGCGTGTGTGGGTGCAAGCCCACCGTGGGTTCAAATCCCACCGCCACCGCCAGCCAGCCTCGGCGGCATCCGAAGCGTGAGATCGCCGCGCGGATGCCGCCGAGTGGCAGGTCCGGGGTCTGAGCGGCCGCCGACCTCGTGGCGGTGCGTGGGACGCGGTCGGCGACCTCGCCCGGGTGCTGCGCGTCCCCCCACTGTGCCCCCGATTCGACGCACAGCAGTCCGGGCTGAGGGCGAAGATAGCCCGAGAAGGCCGTCAGGAACAGCATGACGAACCCCAGGTTCACAGGACTGGGGTCAGGCGAGGAGGCTGAGGCCCAGTGCGAGGGGGAGGTCCGAGCCGGGGTGCGGCTCGTCGGCGTACCGCAGCTGGACGTCGGGGTCGTCGATGACGGAGCCAACACCACGTTCACGGGCGGCGCCCACGGCGAGGACGGTGAGCCCGCCGGCGAGCAGGACGAGCGCGAGGGCCAGGCCGGCCGTGCGTGGCGGAGCGCCGTCGGAGGTCGAGAACGCCGTCTGGTGCGTGTCGGCGGTCGCGGTCGCGACGGTGGAGCCGTCGCGCTGTCCCTGGGCGCTCATCGTCATGAACAGGGCGCCGAGCACCACGACCGCCCACACCAGGCCGACCTTGGCCAGTGCGCGGACCACCGACTCTCGAAGTCCCCGAGACGTGTTCGCCATGGCTCCAGTGTCCGACAGCGGCCCCCGTGGAGACTGGGCCTTTCGGACAAATGGGCCTTTCGGACATTTGTGGCCCTGCCTGATCCGGCGCACTAACGTCGCCACCATGGCCAGCGCCACCAGCGAGCAGGCCGTGCGCGTCGAGCGCGACGGCCCGGTCACCACCGTGATCCTGCATCGACCCCACGCCCGCAACGCCGTCGACGGCCCCACCGCACAAGCCCTCGCCGACGTGTTCCGGGCGTTCGACACCGACGAGGAGGCCGCCGTGGCGGTCCTGTACGGCGACGGTGGCACCTTCTGCGCCGGCGCCGATCTCAAGGCGGTCGGCACCGAGCGCGGCAACCAGGTCCACGAGAGCGGTGACGGCCCGATGGGGCCGACCCGCATGCGGCTCGGGAAGCCGGTCGTCGCCGCCATCGAGGGGTACGCCGTCGCCGGAGGCCTCGAGCTCGCGCTCTGGTGCGACCTGCGGGTGGCCGCCAGTGACGCCACGCTCGGGGTCTTCTGCCGGCGTTGGGGAGTGCCGCTCATCGACGGCGGCACGGTCCGGCTGCCGAGGCTGATCGGCACCGGCCGCGCGCTCGACCTGGTGCTCACCGGCCGTGAGGTGGGCGCCGGGGAAGCCCAGCGGATCGGCCTGGTCGACCGGGTCGTCGCGCCCGGTGACGCGCGCGCAGCGGCCGAGCAGCTCGCCCACGAGCTCGCGAAGCTTCCCCAGGTCTGCCTACGCGAGGACCGGCTCTCGCTCCTGGAGCAGGACGGGCTGTCGGAGGAGGACGCGATGGCCAACGAGCTGCGGCACGGCCTCACGAGCCTTCGGTCGGGGGCGCTCGAGGGTGCGCAGCGGTTCGCGTCCGGCGAGGGTCGGCACGGGGCTCACGCCTAGTAGCGCGTCGCAGCTAATTCTTGGTCCTGGCGACGCCCGGGCACGCACTTCGCTGCGTTGGCGAAGCTCGACAGACGACCCGGTATGCCGTCGCTCCGCCGTCTTGCGATGCACGCACCCGGACGCCGCCAGACCACAAGCCTTAGCCGCGACCCGCTACAAGCTAGGAGCGTGCTGAAAATGACGCGGCGCCAGCGCCGCGACAGCCGCACACTGGCTTTGTCGCCGACCCTCGACAGGCGCCCAGCCTGCCTTCGGGACGACGTCGCGCCATCGCACGACTCTCGCGACGCTGGCATCCACGCCCTGTTCAGCACTCTCCTAGTCGACCGTGTACCTACCGTGCATCTGCGCGAGCCCGCCCGGCTCGTCGAGGCAGACCGCGACCAGGGTGCCGGGGCGCTTGCCGTTGTAGACGTCCCAGCCGACGTCGAAACTGACCTTGCGCAGCTCCCCGCGGGCGGTCCGGATCAGCGCGGACGACGGGATCGCCCCGGCTCCCGAACCCGGAGTAGGAGCAGTGGTGGTCGGCGACTGCCCGCTGCACGACGCGCTGAGTCGCGTCGGGCTCCTCCGGGGTGCCCGGGTCCGCCGAGGGAGCGGTCGCGTGCTGGCCGCCGACCACCACGAGGGTGAGCAACCCGCCCAGCGCGGCACCCTTCAACGTCGCCAGCACGACGCGCAGGGGGCGTCGGGGCGTCCGTCGATGGCGGGCACCGCGAGGCGTGGTCACGCAGGGACAACGAGGTCCTCGAACGCGGGTTCCGTCCGGTGTGGACCACCGGGCAGTCGCGCGTAACCCCGGTGCGGGAGGATGTCGTTATGTCCTGGTTCGCCTCGCCCGGCGCAGTCACCGAGCGGCTGGCGGCGACCGGCTACCTCGCCGACCCGGCGACGTCCACCACCGCCTACCTCGCCGGCGCGCTCGAGAAGCCGCTGCTCGTCGAAGGCCCCGCGGGCGTGGGCAAGACCGAGCTGGCCAAGGCGATCTCCCGGGCCACCGGCGCCGACCTGGTGCGGCTTCAGTGCTACGAGGGGCTCGACGAGGCCCGCGCGCTCTACGAGTGGAACTACAAGAAGCAGCTGCTCCGCATCCAGGCCTCGCAGACGGACGACCAGACCTGGGCCGAGACCCACGACGACATCTTCACCGATGAGTTCCTGCTCACCCGGCCGCTGCTCACCGCGATCCGCCGCGAGGAGCAGACCGTGCTGCTCATCGACGAGGTCGACAAGACCGACGTCGAGGTCGAGGGGCTGCTGCTCGAGGTGCTCTCCGACTTCCAGGTGACGATCCCCGAGCTCGGCACCCTCGAGGCCGTACGCCGTCCCTTCGTCGTGCTCACCTCCAACGCCAGCCGCGAGCTGTCCGAGGCGCTCAAGCGGCGCTGCCTCTACCTCCACCTCGACTACCCCGACGAGGAGCGCGAGCGGGAGATCGTGCTCTCGCAGGTGCCGGACCTCGAGGAGCGGGTGGCCGGCCAGCTGGTCGCGACGGTCGCGCGGCTTCGCGACCTCGAGCTGAAGAAGCCACCGTCCATCGCCGAGTCGGTCGACTGGGCACGCACGCTCATCGCGCTCGAGATCCGCGACCTCGACGACAAGGCGGTCGACGACACGCTCGGAGTCGTCCTCAAGCACGCGTCCGACCACGAGCGCGCGATCCGCGAGCTGCGGCTGCGCAAGTGACCACCGACTGACATGACGAGCGGCCTGGTCGAGCGGCACATCGCCTTCCTGGAGGCGCTGCGCGGAGCGGGTCTGGCCGTGTCGCTGGCCGAGGACCTCGACGCGGTGGCCGCGCTCAGCGTCCTGCCGTGGGACCAGCGCGCCACAGTGAAGGACGCCTACGCCGCCACGCTGGTGAAGCGGCAGAGCCTGCGCCCGACCTTCGACGCGCTGTTCGACGTCTACTTCCCTCAGCTCGTCGGCGAAGGCGCCCAGCGCGACGACCGTGACGAGGCCGACGGGCCGGCCGGGCAGGTGCGCGACAACGCCCGGGCACTGGCCGAGTTCCGCGAGCGGCTGGCGGAGGCGCTGGCCGACGGCGACCAGGAGGAGCTGGCCCGGCTCGCGGTCGAGATGGTCGGCCGGTTCGGGGCGATGCCGGGCCGCGGTCCGGGACTGTCCAGCTGGTCGGCGTACACCGCGCTGCAGCGGGTCTCACCCGGCGAGCTCGTCGACCGGATCGTCCAGGGGCTGCTGGCTCAAGGACGCACCGAGGAGGAGGCAGATCGGGTGGCGGGGCGCCGGGTCGGTGCCTTCACCCGCCGAGTGGAGGACGACGCGCGCCGCCGGATCGCCGAGGAGAAAGGCCCCGACCACGTCGCCGACGTGGCGGTCCGGCCGAGCATCGACCGGCTCGAGTTCACCGCCGCCCGCAAGGCGGACCTCGAGGAGATGCGCCGCGAGATCTACCCGCTCGCCCGCCGACTGGCGACCCGGCTCACCCAGGAGCACCACGCCCGGCGCCGCGGCCCGCTCGACTTCCGGCGCACGGTCCGCGCCTCGATCTCCACCGGCGGCGTGCCGCTCACCACCCACCACCGCCCCAAGCGCCCGCACCGCAACGAGCTCGTGGTGCTCTGCGACGTGAGCGGCTCGGTCGCCAACTTCGCCCAGTTCACCCTGCTGCTGGTCTTCGCGCTGCGCGACCAGTTCCAGAAGGTGCGCGCGTTCACCTTCATCGACCACGTCCACGAGGTCACCCGCCACTTCAAGCCTGGCGCGGACGTCGTCGACGTGATGGCCGACCTCGCCGCCAGCACCTCGCACGCCGCCCTCTGGGGCCGCACCAACTACGGCCGCTCGTTCACCAAGTTCGTCGAGGAGCACTCGGACGCACTCGGCCCGAAGACGTCGCTGCTGATCCTTGGCGACGCGCGCTCCAACTACTCCGACCTCGCGCTCGACAAGCTCAAGGAGATGGAGCGCAACTCCCGTCATTCCTGGTGGCTCAATCCCGAGCACCGCCGCCACTGGGACACCGGCGACTCGGTCGCCGGCAGGTACGGCGACGTCGTCTCGATGGTGGAGTGCCGCAACCTCACGCAGCTGGGTGAGTTCGTGCACGACATCCTGTAGGGGCATCCGCCGGGCGGTCGCCGAGCAGGAGCGAGGCAACTGCTGCCGGATCCTCGAGCATGGCGTTGTGACCGGTGGGGAGGTCGTGCACCAGCCACGCGGGGTCGGCTGCCAGTCGAGTCCGCTGCTCGGCGAACGGCGTCCGGTCCTCCCACCCCGAGCAGTAGATGAACTCACGTCTCGGGACCTGGGTCATCGCTCCGGTGAGCCGGGCGGTCTGCAGGACCGAGGCAAGCGGGTGAGGACGCCGGCGAGGATCGCCGCCGTTCTGCTCCGGCGGTCGGACGGAGTAGCCGGTGCCGGCGGCGCCTGCGGTGAACACGTCCCGGAAGTACTGGTTCGTGGCCGTCCACCACGACTCGCCGTTGCGGGGGACGAACGCGTCGAGATGCACCAGTCGCGAGATGCGGCCGCCGGCCCGATCCGCGGCGGCTGCGATCACCATCCCTGCGTAGCTGTGGCCCACCAGCGTCGCGCTGGTGACGTGCCCCCGGTCGAGCAGCCGCAGCACGTCGTCGGCGTGCGTGTCGAGGTTGGCGGTCGCGACCGTCGCGTCGTCGTCGTCCGGCCGCAGACCGGTCAGGGTCAGGGCGTGCACGGTGTGACCGGCTCGCTCCAGCAGCGGCACCACCGACTCGAACGCCCAGGCGCCCTTCCAGGCGCCGGGCACGAGGACGAACGTGGCCATCTGTTCTCTCTTCTCTAGTTCTCCAGCTCTTTCGAGCCAGTGTCGCCAGATCAGGGGGTGGCGCTCTACCGCTAAACTGCCGACTTGTGCCGGTTCGCCGCCAACCGCGTCCCGTCCCGGGCGTGACGTCGCACGTCTGGCCCTCTGGCGGGCGCCACCTCTGGCCATCGGGCGAGACGAGCCAGGGTGCAGTCCCACACCCAGAGGGCACCTCGTCTACGCCGCCGCCGGCGTCCTGGCGGTCCACACCGAGCGCGGCACGTCGGTCGTCCCCGCCAACCGGGTCGCCTGGACGCCTGCCGGGTTCACCCACCAGCACCGCGCCCACGGCGACACCGACATGCGGATCGTCTTCCTCGCGCCCTCCCTCGCCAGGCTCATCCCCGACCGCCCCGCCGTCTTCCTGGCCTCCGACCTCGCGCGCGAGGTCCTGCTCGCCCTGACCGGACCTCGCAACTACGACGACGACGCGCCCGCCTACAGCCGACTCCGCGCGCTCTCGTCTCCACCGAGTGCTCGTCGACGAGCTCCGCGAAGCACACGAACAGCCCCTGCACCTTCCGGAGCCACGCGACGACCGGCTGCGGGCCATCGCCCGGCTGCTGCGCGAGGACCCGGCAGACAACGCCACGCTGGCCGAGCTCGGACGGATGATCGGAGCCAGCACGCCGCACCCTCAGCCGACTGTTCCGCGACGAGCTCGGCATGACGTTCTACGAGTGGCGCACGCAGCTGCGCGTCTACCGCGCGCTCGTCCTCCTCGCCGACGGCGTCGACACCACCCGCACCGCCTACGCCTGCGGCTGGTCCAACCCCAGCAGCTTCATCGCCGCGTTCACCGGCGTCGTCGGAACGACGCCGGGCCGCTACCGATCGGAACGACGTCAGGCGGGCGCGAGGTAGCCCAGCTCGCGGAGCCGATCGAGCTCGGCGACCACGTCGGGGGAGGCGTCCGCGGCGCGGGCGCCGGCGACGTAGACGCTCTCCGACGACGAGCCGGCCGCGTCGAAGATGACCGTCGTGCGTTGGTCGTCGCCCGCGCTGACCAGCGAGCCAAGCAGGGCGACGGGGTCGGCGCGGTCCTCGAGGGCGAGCATGCGCGTCTCGGGCGGCAGCCGGGGCACCTGCGCGGCCGGGGCGCCCGCGGTGACGACCTGGTCGACGACGAAGGGGAGTGACCGCACGAGAGTGGCGAGCTCGGCGGCGACCACGCCACCGGCGCCGGAGCCCACGAGCATGACGTGCGCGCTCTCGTCACCGGCCACCGCGGCGGCGATGGTCTGCGCCACCTCGGCGGCGTGCGGAGTGAGGTCGCCGGCGACCAGCCTCGGCCCGTCCTCGGGAGCCGGGGCGGCCGGCGGGCGGCCGACGTAGGCGACGTAGCGGCCCGGGGCGGTGCGGTGGACGAGGCTGCGACTCTCCTGCGACTCCAGCGTCGTCATCAGGTCGGTCAGGGAGGCCGGGAGTGGCGGCGCCTCGACCGCGGGCGGCTCGGCCGCCTGCGGAGGGGCCTCGGCCAGGAGCCAGCCGGCGATGTCGCGCAGCGCGGCCGAGGAGTCCTGGCGCATGGGGTCGACGCCGAGCGCGCGCAGCCCACCGCGCGCGGCCTGACGGCCGGACTCACCCGAGAGGAACCCGGACGTCAGCGCCGCCCGCATCTGGAGGCCGTCGAGCAGCCCCCCGCCGCCGTTCACGACCTGGTCGAGCAGCTCGGGGTGGGTGGTCGCGAGCTCGCTGAGGAACTCCGCCACCCCGTCGCGGTCGAGCGCGTCGGTCTCGATGAGGCCGGCGCTGACGATCGCTCCGCCGAGGGCGACGTGAGGGGCGAGGTAGCCGATGGCCCGCCCCGCGATCGCTCCCATCGACTCGTAGGCCGCGTCGCGGAGCTCGTCGATCCACTGGTAGGTCAGCACGGTCGCGCGCACGACGAGCGCGTCGGCGTCGAGCTCGATCGACCGTGACAGCAGGCCGTGCTTGCCGGTGGTCGCCGCCCGGATCTCCTCCTCGGCGCGGGCGAGGGAGGTCGCGGAGAGGTCGGCGGAGTCGGCGACGGCGTCGTCGCGCAGCACCTCGGCGCCGAGCCCGACCATGCCGCGGAGCTCGTCGCCCGAGCGGTCGAACACGTCGGCCAGCTGGAGCAGCTGGTCGTACCTGTCGGACCGCTCCGCGACCCTGTGGCTCATGGCCTGACCTCGGCGAGGACAGGGGCGAGCTCGGTCGCGAGGTCCTCGGGGATGACGCGGGCCACCTCGAGCAGCAATCCGTCGTCGCCCTGGTGGGGGCGCAGGGCACGCCAGCCGTCGGCCACCAGCGTCCAGGCGACGACACCGACCGTGCTGGTCTGCTCGCCGGACACGTCCGCGACCAGCGCGCGCAGCCGGCCGCGGGCCTCGGTGGCGAGCGCGGTGAGCATCTGCGCCACCTCGGCGCCGGCGACCTCACGCCCGGCCTCGTCGGTGACCGCAGCGCCGTGCTGCTCCACCAGCACGGGGACGAGGTCCGCGCGGTGGGTGCGAGCGGCCTCGATGGCGGCGTCGGCGAGGTCGTGGGGCAGGGTCATCCGGTCGGGCACGACAGAGTCGCGCAGCGGCAGGTCCTCGGGAACGACCGCGGCGCGGGCCAGCTCGGCGGCCCAGGCCCAGGTCGGGAACCACGCCAGCTCGAAGACCAGTCCGTCCTGGGTCGAGAGTGCGGCGACCGCGCCCCCGCTCTGGCGGTGCCACGACTTGGCCTGGACGGGCCCGGCGGCGACGTCGAGGTCGACCGCGACCGAGGGCGTGGCCAGCAGCCCGATCGCGCCGAGCAGGCCCGGTTCGACCACCCCGTCGTCGGGGCCGCCCACGAGCAGCCCGCGCCGCGAGAGCGATGTCGCGGGGTCGTGCAGGCGAGCGAGCGTCTCGGCGTACGCCGCCTGCTCGGGTGAGCCGCGGCTGCCACCGAGCCGGTCGTCGAGGCCACCGTCGGCGCCGTTGTCGCCGTCGGACCCGCGGAGCTCGAACGGGAGCGGGGCGTCGTTGGCGCGGGACGCGACGAACCGCAGCTCGGGCAGGGTCAGCGCCACCCGGCGGGGCAGCCCGTCGAGCAGGTCGTGGGGGGTCGGTCGCGGTGGGCCGAGGTCGATGGTCGGCATCAGGGCGTGGCCCGGTCTCCGACGCCGGGAAGGGTGACGGCCAGCCAGTCCTTGTGGCCAGGCGCGGGTGGCTCGAACGCCGGCAGGGCGCCGTCGTCGAGCAGGGCGGTCGCCCGTCGCTCGGTCTCGGCGATCGAGTCCTTGAGCTCGTCGACGAGCTGGGTGTGGCTCTCGAGGGTGGCCGCGGCTCGGTCGTGCCGCTCGGCGGCCTCGCGAAGCCGGGTGGCGCGCTCGCGGATCCGCTCGCGCATGGAGTCGCCGGCGCGCCCGGCCCAGGTCACGGCCTCGGCCTGGGAGACGAGGTGGTCGGCCATCGCCCGGATCTCGCTCCCCTGCTCGCGCAGCCGGCTGACGTGCTTGCGCATCACGTCGGTGTCGCCGTACATCCCGGACCGCCTCTCTTCGCTCCGCCACCTACCCGTCGACACCGGTGCGAAACGCGAGCTGTCTCGAAATCACGGAGCGCGGGTGATCTGGAAGAGCTGGCTGGTCGCGGTGCCGTCCTGGCCGAGGTAGCCGTGGTCGTGCAGCGACTGCACCGCGTCGACGACGGACGGGTCGGTGGACGCATCGACGAGCCCGGCGCCCTCCTCGTAGACGCCGTAGGCGTGGTGGGCCACGATGCCGCCGTCGGGGTGGGCGTCGAAGGTCACCGTCGTCTGCTCGACCGAGTCGGGGTTGGGGGCGCCGTCGAGCTCGGGGACGATGTCGCCCCGCTGCTCGAGCGAGAGCACGTGCGAGCCGCCGGGGAAGCCCGGCACCTGCGCGGTCGGGCGAGCCCGCCGTGACCACGTCGGTGACGTGGTAGCCGCCGTGGCCCGCCAGCGAGCGCGGCCGCCTCCATCCCGCCCAGGGAGTGGCCGACCACGAGCAGCGGTTCGTCCTTGGCGACGCCGGCCCGGTCGAGCGCCTCCAGGATGCCCTGCTGGTAGGCGTCGGGGCGGCCCGAGATCGAGTCGAGGTCGGTCTCCAGGTCGCGGACGTCGGCGTCCTGGTCCCACGGGGCGTTGAAGTCGTCGGTGCCGGGGAGGTAGAGCACGTGACGCATGGCGCCGTCGGCGCCGGTGACCGTCTGCACCTCGATCGTGCCGTTGGCGGGCGAGTCGGGCCGGTCCGGAGAGTCCGGCCACCTCGTGCAGGTGCTCGACCAGGTCGCGGACCGACGAGGGCCGGCCGGTGCCGACTGCGCCGACGGTGGGCGAGTACGGCGTCACGACGGGCCGGCCGGCCCCGCCGTAGAGCAGCGTCAGGAGGCCGGCGGAGACGGGGCCGCCGAGCCCGTCGACCAGGTGCTCGGTCAGGCCGGGCACCTCGGTGAGCACGTCGGGGTCGGCGGCGATCGTCGACTGCGGCGACCGGGCCGAGGGTCATGCACCAGCTGGCGGTCGAGGCCCTCGATGGCGAGCCGCACGGAGTCGTCGACTGCTTCGAGGCACTCGATCGCGGTGCGTACGCCGATCGCGTCGGCCTCCCAGCCGAACGACGCCGCCACCACACCGTCGGGTCCGCCGGTGACCGCGAGCACGGCGGCCTCCGCGGCCGCGCAGCTGCCGGGGCTCAGCAGCCCCGACTCCAGCAGGTCGGGGTCGCGCATCACCCGCAGCCCGTCGGCGCCGAGCCCGCGGAGCCGGTCGCCGGTCTCGTCGAAGACGCCCGCCAGCTCGCGGGCGGCGGCGTAGGACGCGGCGACGCCGTCGGACCCGCCCCGGACGTCGACGATCTCCGCGTCCTGGTCGATGATCATGACAGCCCCGGGAGGTCGACGACGAGCCAGTCGCGGTGGCCGGGGGGCGGCGGCACGAACCGGTCGAGCAGCTCGTCGACCGGGTCGGGCAGCACGCTGGCCGCGAGCCCGGCCAGCCCGGCCAGCCGGTCGCGCGCCGCGGACACCAGGGCCCTCGCCTTCCGCTCGATCGCGGCGATCAACGCCTTGAGCCGGTCGACCTCGTCGGCGTGGTGGTCGAGGGCGCGGCCGGCCTCGTCGGCCAGCTCGGCCGTGCGGCGCATCGCCCCCACCTGCGCGCGCACCCGGGCCCGCATCGTGTCGGCGGCCAGCCCCTGCCAGGGCACCGCCTCGGCCCGCGCCAGCAGCCGGGTGGCCTCGGAGCGCAGCGTCGCGCCCTGGCCACGCATCGTGCGGGCCAGCCCGCGGATCGCCTCGGTGTCGCCGTACATGAAGGCGGTCTGCCCGCCGGGCGCTGTGGGCCAAACGTCGGGTCAGACGACTGTGGAGAGCCGCTCCAGGGCCTCCTCGATGACGGCTGCCTCGCCCGGGAAGCTCATCCGGACGAACCGGTGGCCGACCTCGGTGTCGAAGTCGACGCCCGGTGCCAGGGCCACGCCGGTCCGGGCCAGCAGGTCGTGGCACCACGCCATCGTGTCGTCGGTCAGATGCCCGACGTCGGCGTAGGCGTAGAACGCGCCGTCGGCCGGCGCGAGCTCGGTGATGCCCAGCCTCGGCAACCCCTCGAGCAGGATCCTGCGGTTGTCGGTGTAGCGCCGCACGTGCCCGTCGAGCTCGGCGTACGTCGCGTCGTCGAACGCCGCGAGGCACGCCCGCTGGGCGAGCACCGGC
Organism: uncultured Actinomycetota bacterium; assembly: GCA_963793315.1. GTDB lineage: Bacteria > Actinomycetota > Actinomycetes > Propionibacteriales > Nocardioidaceae > Nocardioides. The sequence goes on from CAWBZR010000018.1 coordinate 286,786, forward strand.
GGACAGATCGTGAAGTTGCCGGTCAGCACGTCGCAGGCCCGGCGCAGCCGGTCGGGCACCAGCATCCAGCCGATCCGCCAGCCGGTCATGGAGAAGTACTTGCTGAAGCTCGCGAAGACCACCGCCTCGCGGCTGGTCTCCCAGGCGGAGCGCGCCAGCGCTGCTCCACCGTCGAGGGGGGCGTACTCGATGCCGTGGTAGATCTCGTCGCTGATCAGCTGCACCTGCTCGGCCTCGCACCACTGCGCCAGCGCCGCGAGCTCGCTCGGGAGCAGCATCGTGCCGGTCGGGTTGGCCGGGCTGGCGACGACGAGCCCCTTCAGGCCGTGCTGCGCGTGCAGCTCCGCGACCTGCTCGACCGTCGGCTGGAACCTCGTCTCCGGGCCGGTCGGCACCTCGACCACCTCGATGCCCAGCGCGGTGAGCACGTTGCGATAGCAGGGGTAGCCCGGCCGGGCCATCGCCACCTTGTCGCCGGCCTCGAACGCCGCGAGGAACGCCAGCAGGAACCCGCCGCTGCTCCCGGTGGTCACGATGACCTCGTCGGGGTCGACGTCGACACCGTGGGTCCTCTTGTGGTGGCCGGCGATCGCCTCGCGCAGCTCGAGGATCCCGACCGCCGGGGTGTAGCCGAGCGGGTCGGTGCCCTGCGAGCAGCCGGATCGCTTCCGCGCGCACCGGCGCCGGCGCGCCCGTGCTGGGCTGGCCGGCCAGCAGGTCCACCAGGTCGCCGTGGGTCCGCCGCCTGGTGTGGGCGCCGCCAGCAGGTCCATGACGTGGAACGGCGGCACGTTGGCGCGGCTCGCCACCTGCCAGCGGCCGGCGGTCGTTGTCATGTCGGTGAGGCTAGTAGCGGGTCGCAGCTAAGGCTTGTGGTCTGGCGGCGTCCGCGTGCGTGCATCGCAAGACGGCGGAGCGACGGCATACCGGGTCGTCTGTCGAGCTTCGCCAACGCAGCGAAGTGCGTGCCCGGGCGTCGCCAGGACCAAGAATTAGCTGCGACGCGCTACTAGAGGGCGTTCAAGGTGCGGGGGACCCCAGGCTCACCTGGGATCCCCCGCCCGTCGACAGCCCTAGCGGCGTCTTCTTCTTCTTCTTCTTGATCTTGAACTTGTACGTCGCCGGCGTCGGGTCGGTCTGCCCGGCTGCCGTGGCCCGGACGGCGAAGGTGTGCTTGCCGGCCTTGAGCTTGTACTTGACGCCCGAGGTGCACGCCTTGAAGGCCTTCCCGTCGATGCTGCACGCGAAGGTCGACCCGGCCAGCGTCGAGCTGAACTTGAAGGTGACCTTGACCTTGCGCTTGGTCGTCTTGATCGTCTTCTTGGGTGTCTTGTTCAACACCGTGTCCGGCACTGCCGGCGGAGGAGGCGTGAGCGGAGCGATGGCGGCGGCGGCGTTGATCAGCCCACCGCCCTGGAAGCTCCCCGGCACGCCGGCGATCGGGGTGGCGCTGGAGATCATCGCGGCGTTGATGGCCTCGGTCGTCGCTGCCGGGAACTTCTGCCGCAGCAGCGCAAACACCGCGGCGGCGTGCGGCGCGGCCGCCGACGTGCCGCAGAAGTGGTATGGCGGGCCGGCGCCGGCGAAGAACGTCGTGACGTTGCAGTCGCTCGCGACGAGGTCCGGCTTCGCCACGACCTTGGGAGAGGACAGCGGGGCGGCCGGGGTGACGCCGTTCACCGGTCCGAAGATCGTGGTGACCGGGCCATAGCTGGAGTAGCTGTTGAGGTTGGTCGCGACCCGCGACGTCGGAAGCGCCCACGGACATCGCGTCGGCACCGCCGTTGTGGCCGAACGCGTTCGGGCCCATGACGTCGCCGGTGCCGGCCACTGGCGTCTCGTGCTCCAGGGTCTCGAACGGCTTGTTGCCGTTGCCGGCGAAGACGATCTTGAACCGTGGGGTCGGCCGGCGGACTGACTTGCGTGCCACGACGATGGCCCAGTTGCGACTGACGTGTTCTGTGTGGCGACGTGAACTCGAACGCTTGCTGGCTGGTGATGTTGTTCGTCGTGCCGCCGACAGCAGCACCGAGTGCGCCGTGTCGTCGATGAGATAGAGGTCGAGGTCGGTGTCGATCCCGCCGTCCCACGGCTCGGCCCAGTTCAGGATCGGCCGGATCACGTTTCCGGTGGCTGGCGTGTAGCCGAAGGTGCTGTCCGGCGAGCCGCCGGTGCCGAAGTTGTGGCAGTCGACGTGGCCCGCAGGGATACGCGGCCGGGCAGGTGGTCGGCCGGTAGCCGCCGACGGCCTCGTAGGAGCCGACCTCGTGGCCGTTCTTGACGTAGCGGTTGTTGGCCGAGGAGGTGAAGTAGTCGACCCCCTGGGCGCGCACGCCGGTGACGGCCTGCTCGACGATGCCGTCCTGATACATCGGCTCGTCGAAGTAGGTCACGTCGTCGACGATCACCTTGGCGCCCTGGTTGGCCAGCGCGGTGATGTTGGTCGCGAAGCCGGGCTCGCTGATGAACGCCGTCGCGAAGTCGAGCGGCGAGCCGGCGCGAGGTCGTGGACGATCTGCATCATGGCGCGGCCCTCGTCGGAGCCGCGCGCCGGCTGGGTCCGCGATCGTGGACGACGCTGGTGTGGCCACAGGTGTTGGTGGCGCCCGGGAGGTTGTCGCTCAGGATGTCCCCGGCGCGGAGGTGGGGCTCGGCGGCCTTGTTGTAGCTGTCGGAGATGACCCCGACCTTGACGCCGGTGCCGTCCACGCCGGTGGCCCGGAGGGCGTTGGCGTGGAGGATGCCGTCACCCTCGGAGATGCGTGGTGTCGCAGACCGCGTTGACCATGCGGGGTGATCTCCTCGCCGACGTACTCCACGCCGGCGACGTCCGGCGACCGCGTCGAGGTCCTGCGGTCGCACGGAGACCGCCACCCGGCTGTAGCGGTCGTCGTTCAGGATCTTGGCGCCGGCGGCCACGACGGCCTGCTTCACCGGCGGCTGCCCGAGCTGAGGCGGAGGTCGACGACCAGCCGCGCCCCGTCGGGCGTGCGCAGCAGGCTCCCGGCACCGGTCTGGGGCTCAGTGAGCTGCGGGCCGTGGCACGGCCGCTGGGGTGCCCTCGGCGGCGAGCGGCGGCGATGAGCCGCGGAGAGAGGTGGTCGGCCGGGCCGAGCGTGGCCGTGCGGCGCGGCCTCGGCCGTGGACGGGACGGCGTACGCCGTGCCCGCTGCGACCGCGGCGGCGAGCAGGCCGCCGGCGATCTTCTTGCTCCTGCTGATGTGGTTGACGCCGCGAGGTCGTCCGCGCATGTCCCTACCCGCTTCCCGGTGGCAATGGGGCCTCCGACGAGGACAGCCCGGCTGCACCCTACGTCCGGAGAGCCGTCCACGGCATCGACCAGATTGGTCAGTGACGATGTGTCGCCGCGGTGTTATAGGAGCCGTAGATGACCACTAGGTGAGCTGCGCGGTCGCCGCGTGTCGTTTGAGACGGCTCGGTCTGTCCGCCGCTGGCGCGTCGGCCCGAGCCGAGCCTCCCGCTAGCTGCCCTCGCGAGAGTCGGCAGCGGCTCGACCCGCCCGGCGGCCGAAGAACGATCCCTCGCCGAGCTGGGTGCCGGAGCAGTAGCCCTTGCCGTCCTGGGCGAGGTTGGAGGCGCAGGCGCCGGCGGCGTAGAGACCCGCGATCACGGAGCCGTCCGGTCGCTGCGCCTGGCCGTCGACCGTCATGCGGATGCCGCCCGAGCGTGAAGCCGGCGTAGATCGCCTTGCCGAGGCGGAGGTCGAAGCGCCGCCCACGGGCCCTTGTCCTGCGGGGCGAGGAAGTTCTCGGCCTTGTGGAAGTCGGGGTCCTCGCCGCGGGCGGCGTGCTCGTTGTAGCGGTCGAGCGAGGCCTGCACCGACCCGGCGGGCAGACCGAGCGCCGTCTCGATCTCCTCGACGTGTCCTAGCCGTCGATCAGCGGGACGAGCATCCCGTAGCTGGTGAGCTCACCGTGCTCGCTGTCGACGATGAGGTAGGCCGCCTGTCGGGCTGCTGCATGACGTGAACTAGCGAGGTCCGCGAGTGGTAGCTGTCCTCGGCGACGAAGCGGTGGCCCTCGCGGTTGACGAGGATGCCGTTCACCAGGATCGACGGCGGGTAGAACGGCGCGGTGATGAACGGTTCGTCCATGTGCTTGAGCTCGGCTCCGACCGACGGCCCAGCCGGATGCCGAGCCCGTCGTCGTACGTCGAGCCGAGGGTGAACAGCTTGGAGCCGAGCGCGGGGGTGTGGGCCTCGACCATGTCGGGGTTCATCACGAAGCCGCCGGCCGCCAGCGACGACCGCGCTGGCCCGGACGTAGCCGGCCTCGTCGAAGACTGCGCCAGGCGATCCCGACCACCTCGCCGGCGTCGGACGTCACGAGGTTGGTCGCGCCGGTCTCGTAGCGCACCTCGACCCCGGCCTCCTGCAGCCGGTCGCGGAGCAGGTCCATCACGATCCTGGTGCCTTCGGTGTCGCCCGGCACCGGCACCTTGTGGCCGCGCGGCGCGGGGACCGCCTGGTCGAGGTAGGGCCAGACCTTCTCGTTGCCGGTGTACATCAGCCCCTGGGTGCCGGGCTGGATGACCGCCTTCTCCGGGTAGTAGGAGCGCTCGAACTCGAAGCCGAGCGACTCCAGCCAGTCGAAGTGCTCCACCGACCCTTCGCAGTAGGCACGGATCTTGTCGGGCTCGGGCTCCTTCGACACGGCGGTGAGGTACTTGACCATCTCCTCGAGCGTCGTCGTCATGGCCGGTCGCCTTCTGCACGGCGGTGCCGCCCCCGAGGTAGAAGTGCCCACCGGACAGCGACGACGTGCCGCCGTGCACCGCGGCCCGCTCGAGCAGCAGCACCCGCGCGCCTGCCCGCGCCGCCTCGAGCGCCGCACACCCACCGGCGATGCCGAAGCCGACCACCACCACGTCGTAGGTCGGCGCGTCGGCCGGGACGTCGGCGTCGGAGCGGACGTCGGGAAGATCGGTGCCGGCCACGCGAACAGGATTCCACGGAACTAGAACTTGTTCTAGTCTGGCCGTCGTGATCCTGATCGACGTCGACGGCCACGAGCACCCGCTGGCCGGAGGTCTCGACGACGAGCCGGCCCTGGCCGAGGCGCTGGGCTGGGCACTCAAGCCCGAGGGGCTGTGCCGCGACGAGACGTGCGTGCCGCTGCTGGGCCGCTCGGTCCTCGACGCGCTGGGACTCCTCGCGGTGGTCGACGAGGAGGCGGGCGTGGCCGCGGTGGCACCGTCCGCCGAGACCCGCCACCGCGAGACCGCGGGCGGCAAGGCCCCGCGGCTCGACCTGCAGGACGTCGACGGCAACCCCGTCTCGTTCGACGACTACTCCGGCCAGAAGCGGGTGCTCGTGACCTGGGCCAGCTGGTGCGGCTGCCGCCACGAGCTGGCCGGCTGGCAGCGGCTCCAGGACGAGCTGGCCGACGAGGGGCTGCGGCTGTTCTCGGTCGCGCTCGACGACGACCCCGAGGACTCGCGCCCGTGGATCGAGGCCGGCCACGCGTCCTACCCCGTGGCCGTCGACACCGCCCACGTGACGGCTGAGCGGTATGGCATCACCAACGTCCCCTCCGTCGTCTGGGTCGACGAGGACGACAACGTCGTGAAGCCGCCGACCATCGCGCCGGGGGACGACCAGTTCGTGGAGTTCACGAAGATCGAGAGCGAGCAGCACCACGAGGCGCTGCGCCGGTGGGTGCGCGACGGCGTGCTGCCCGAGAGCGCGAAGGCGGAGGCGCACGAGCGCACCGACGCCGAGCAGCAGGCGCTCGCCCAGCGTCGGGTCGCGGCCCACCTGCAGCGGCGCGGCGACACCGACGCCGCCAAGCGCCACCTCGCCGCCGCCCAGGAGCTGGCGCCGTGGGACTGGACCGTGCGCCGGGGCGGCATCGCCCTGACCGGGGGCGACCCGTTCCTCGGCGAGGAGTTCACGTCGTTCTGGGAGGAGTGGGACGCCGCCGGGCGTCCCGGCTACACGCCGACGACCTGAGATGCGCGCAGTCCGGGGACGGTGAGCGCGGCCTCGCGCACGCGCGCCAGCACGTGCGCCTCGGTGCGGCCGGTGAGCTGCACCTGGGTGCCATCGGGGGTCGAGTAGACCCAGACGTCGAGCGGCACGTCCTCGCGGTAGAGCAGCGCCGCAAGCCCGACGGGGAAGGCCAGCATCGCGACGAGGACGGTCCAGACGGGCGATCGGCGCAGGATGACGCGCACGTGGCCCGGCTCGAGCGGCGCCACGCGCGCGCCCTGCACCGAGGACAGGGCGGCGCGCAGCTCCGCGTCGATCTCGGCCGGCGGTCGGGCGGCGTACAGCACCTCCGCGGCGAGGACCGAGCGGGTCGCGCGGATCCGGCGGACCAGGAACACCAGACCGACCGCCAGGACGACGGCGATCACCGTCGCGACGAAGGTGGCCATCACGCCACGGTAGGTCGCTCCGTGCGCGGGCGTGGTGGTTTCGGTGGTTTCGCAGAAGCGGTGGGGGGTGCCGGTGTCTACGCTCCTGTCATGGCAGCCACCATGAGCATGAACAAGACGATCCACTGCGCCGTACGCCGCGACCTCAAGCGCTTCCGGGGCGCGCTCGACGGGTTCCCCGACGGCGACAAGGCCCGCGCCGCTGCGCTGCACAAGGCGTGGGTCAACTTCGAGAAGCAGCTGACCGAGCACCACGAGGGCGAGCACGAGATCGCGTGGCCGGCGCTCAAGGCGATCGGCGTCCCCGACGCGTCGATCTCGACCTTCGACGACGAGCACGAGGCGATGGCCGCCGCGCTGCGCGGCGCGAGCGAGGCGATGGGTCGGCTCGCGACCAGCGGCTCCGCCGCCGACGCCCAGGGCGCGGCGACGGCGATGGCCGCCCTCGACGAGGCGACCACCACTCACCTCGAGCACGAGGAGCGGGAGACCGAGCAGCTCATCCTCGACAAGCACGACGACCCAGCGGTCAAGGCGATGGGCAAGCAGTTCTCCCGGCGCGCGTCGCTCCCGGTGGCCGGGGTGTTCTTCGCCTGGATGGAGGACGGTGCCTCCCCCGAGGAGAAGGCCGCGCTGCGCCAGAGCGTCCCCGGTCCCGTGCTGGCGATCATCGGCGGGATCTTCGGCCGCAAGTACCGCAAGGAGGTCGCGCCCGTCTGGGCGTCCACCGGCTCTTTCTGAGTCCGGGCGACCTGCGACCTCCCGATAGGGTGTGGTTTCGCCACCCCGATCGAGCGAGGTGACATGTCGTCCACCCCACCGAAGCCTGAGTGGGGGGCGCCGCGCGCTGCCGGACCACGCTTCCGCGGGGACCCCGGAGCATGAGCATCGATGTGCACCAGCTCGACGTGTTCGTGCTGTGGGGCTCGGCGGTCACCTTCCTGGCGATCCTCGCCGTGCGCGTCTCCTCCCGGACGCGGCTCCCGTCGCTGCTGCTCTACCTCGCCATGGGAGTCGCGCTGGGGGAGTCCGGGCTCGGGATCGGGTTCGAGGACGCTGAGCTGGCGCACGCGATGGGGTTCGCCGCGCTCATCGTGATCCTGGCCGAGGGTGGCCTCACGACCCCGTGGGGCGACGTCCGGCCGTCGATGCGACTCGGCATCTCGCTGGCGACCGTGGGTGTCACCGTGAGCGTGCTGGTGGTCGCCGTCTCGACGCACTACCTGCTCGGGCTGCCGTGGGAGACCGCCGTCCTCCTGGGCGCGATCATCTCGCCGACCGATGCGGCCGCGGTGTTCTCGGTGCTGCGCGTCGTACCCCTCCCGAAGCGGCTCACCGGAGCGCTCGAGGCGGAGTCCGGGCTCAACGACGCCCCGATCATCGTGATCGTCACCATCATCTCGACCGGCGGCCTGGACGAGCACGGTCCGGCCTACAACCTCGGCCTGGTGGCCTACGAGCTGCTCGGCGGTCTCGCGTTCGGCCTGGCGGTGGGCTACGCCGGCGCCTGGTTGATGCGCCGCGCCGCCCTGCCGTCGTCGGGCCTCTACCCGCTGTCGGTCCTCTCGCTCTGCTTCCTGTCCTACGGCGGTGCGGCGGCGCTGCACGGCTCGGGCTTCGCCGCGGTCTACGTCGCCGCGCTGATCCTCGGCAACTCCGAGCTGCCGCACCGCGCCGCGACCCGCTCCTTCGCCGAGGGGCTGGCCTGGCTCGCGCAGATCGGCCTCTTCGTGATGCTCGGCCTGCTGCTCTCGCCGGGCCGGCTCGACCTCGAGACGGTGCTCCTCGCCCTCGTGGCCGGCGCGCTGCTCACCGTCCTGGCCCGGCCGCTCTCCGTGGCGGTGAGCGCCGTGGTGCAGCCGCTGCCGGTGCGCGAGCTGACCTTCGTCTCATGGGCCGGTCTGCGCGGCGCGGTGCCGATCGTCCTCGCCACCATCCCGCTGGCCGAGGGGGTCCACGACTCGACCCGCCTGTTCGACCTGGTCTTCGTGCTGGTGGTGGTCGACACCCTGATCACCGGCCCGACACTGCCGTGGGTCGCGAAGGCTCTGCGAGTGACGAGGCGCTCCGAACCCCGTGGGCTCGACATCGAGGCGGCGCCGCTCGAGCGCGTGGCGGCCGATCTGCTGCAGGTCACCATCGCGCCGACGTCGCAGATGCACGGCGTCGAGGTCGGCGAGCTGCGGCTCCCGGCCGGCTCGTCGGTGTCGATGATCATCCGTGACGGCGAGACGCTCGTCCCCGAGCGCCGCACCGTGCTCAAGCACGGCGACGACCTGCTGGTGGTCACCTCGCGCAAGCAGCGCGAGCGCACCGAGGAACGGCTGCGCCAGGTCAGCGCGCGCGGCCGCCTGGCCCAGTGGCTCGGCTGACCGGGTCCACCTACTCGACCGACGGGCTGCAGACCACCGCGTCGTCGGAGAGGGTCACCTGCTGTGGCCCTTGCCGGAGCTTCTCGTACTGGTCGCCGACGACCACCACGATGCCGGCGTAGTCGACCTCCGGATGAGCCACGACGGGCACCTTGCCCAGCCTGGCGCGGAGCAGCTTGGCGCCGGGGTTGTCGACGTCGTCGACCCAGATCTCGGCGACAGTGGTGAGCGAGGTGCCCTTGGGTGCGTTGCCGGTCTGGCCCTCCGCGAACCCGATCGTCTTGAGCTCCTGCATCGTGCGCCCAGCCAGCCCCTCGCGCCCGCTCCCGTTGAGCACGCTCACGGTGACCTCCTGGACGAACAGCTCGTCGCCCTCGCGGTAGGACGTGTCCACGCAGATCGCGGCGTCCACCTTGCCCGGGAACGGCTTGGTCATCTGGGCCCAGCCCCACGTGACCCCGAGGAGCATCAGCGCCGCGAGCGCGGCCAGCGTGATCGCCGTTCGCAGCCGGCCACTCAGCCGCCACTCGAACCCGGCCATGCCTATCCGACCATCAGGTGGATGCGGGCGTGCAGGACATTGCGCTGCTGCAGGGCGGCGCGGAGAGCGCGGTGCAGGCCGTCCTCGAGGTAGTACTCGCCCTGCCACTCGACCACGTGGGCGAACAGGTCGCCGTAGAACGTCGAGTCCTCATCGAGGAGCGCGGCCAGCTGCAGGGTGTCCTTGGTGGTGACCAGCTCGTCGAGGCGGACCTGGCGCGGCGGGAGCGCCGCCCACGCCTTGGAGGACAGGCCGTGCTCGGGGTAGGGCCTCCCCTCACCGACGCGCTTGAAGATCACGCGGCGATACTAACGAGACCGGGCGCAGGCCTCACTTCTCGCGGTGAACCGGGCTCGGTCGGGCCACACTAGGGTTTGCGTCATGACCGAGACGCCTGCCGAGGCCGCTGCCCCCGAGCCTCCCGCCGAACCCGCGCCGCCCACCTCGGCACCGGCTCCTGCGACACCCGCGGCCGGACCGGAGGCGCACGCCGACAGCCCGATCGTGCAAGCGGTGGCGCCCGGCTACGAGTTCGAAGGCGCGGCGCTCGAGCTCGGCGGGCTGATGCTCGACGCGACCACGCTGACCAGCACCCACATCCGGATCCCGCTCGGGATGCTCAACCGGCACGGCCTCGTGGCCGGCGCCACCGGCACCGGAAAGACCAAGACCCTCCAGCTGATGGCCGAGCAGCTCAGCGCGGCCGGCGTACCCGTCTTCGCGGCCGACATCAAGGGCGACCTCTCCGGGCTCGCGACCCCGGGGGTGCCGAGCGACAAGCTCTCGGTGCGGACGGCGTCGGTGGGCCAGCAGTGGACCGCCACGGGCTTCCCGGTCGAGTACTACGCGCTCGGCGGGCAGGGGACCGGCATCCCGTTGCGGGTGACCATGTCGGCGTTCGGTCCCACCCTGCTCAGCAAGGTGCTCGGCCTCAACGACACCCAGGAGTCGAGCCTCGGCCTGGTCTTCCACTACGCCGACCAGGCCGGCCTGCCGCTCCTCGACCTGTCCGATCTGCGCGAGGTGGTCAAGTTCCTCACCAGCGACGAGGGCAAGGCCGACCTGAAGAACCTCGGCGGGCTCTCCGCCGCCACCGCGGGCGTGATCCTGCGCGAGCTGATCGGCTTCTCCGACCAGGGGGCCGACGCGTTCTTCGGGGAGCCGGAGTTCGAGTCGAGCGACTTCCTGCAGACCACCGCCGACGGCAAGGGGTTGATCTCGCTCGTCGAGCTGCCCAACCTCCAGGACCGGCCGCAGGTCTTCTCGACGTTCCTGATGTGGCTGCTGGCCGACCTGTTCCACGACCTGCCCGAGGTCGGCGACGTCGACCAGCCCAACCTGGTCTTCTTCTTCGACGAGGCGCACCTGCTGTTCAACGACGCCTCGAAGGCGTTCCTCGACCAGATCGCCCAGACCGTCCGGCTGATCCGCTCGAAGGGCGTCGGCGTCTTCTTCGTGACCCAGAGCCCGACCGACGTGCCCGACGCGGTGCTCGCCCAGCTCGGGTCGCGGGTCCAGCACCAGCTCCGCGCGCACACGCCGAACGATGCGAAGGCGCTCAAGGCGACGGTCAACACCTACCCCAACTCGGCCTACGACGACCTCGGTGAGGTGATCACGGGGCTCGGCATCGGCGAGGCGATCGTGACCGTGATGAACGAACGCGGCGCCCCGACGCCGGTCGCCTGGACCCGGCTGCGCGCCCCCGAGTCGCTGATGGCCCCGACCGATCCCGCGGCGATGCAGGCGACCGTGACCGCGAGCCCACGCAACGCCAAGTACGCCGTCACTGTCGACCGCGAGTCGGCCCGCGAGATGCTCGCCGCCAAGCTCGAGAAGGGCGCCGAGAAGGCGGCCGAGGAGAAGGCCGCCTCCGACCAGGCGAAGGCCGACGCCAAGAGCGCGAAGAAGCCGACCTCGTCGTCACGCCGCACCAAGGAGGAGGAGGGCGTGGTCACCCAGGTGGTGAAGTCGGGTGCCTTCCGCCAGTTCATGCGGACGGCGGCCGCCGAGATCGCGCGCGGGTTGTTCGGGACCGGCCGGCGGCGCTGAACACCCCCGCGAGCTTCGGCCTGGATGTCCCCGACGACGCGGGCTTCGCCCGCAAACGCCCCATTCGCAACAGCTAGCGCTCGCTCCGGGGCCGTCGTCGGGGCCACCAGACCGGTCGCCGGGCGCCTCGCTGCGCTCGGAAAGACCGGGTCGCTGCGCTCCCACCGCTCCCTTTGCGCTGTACACCGCTGCGGGGCGCGCTCGCTGCGCGAGCGGAAGACACCTACGCGGACGCCGCTCCGGTCAAGGTGAGGTGCCGAGCCGGTGGAGGGCGGCCTCGCCGGCATCGGTGACCGTCACCGCCCGCTGGCCGGGACGTCGCTCGACCCACCGCTGCTCGAGGAACGCGTCGAGGACCGCGGCACCCAGCCGGCCCGACAGGTGGTGGCGCTGCTCGCTCCAGTCGAGGCAGAACCGCAGCAGCGGCCGCTGCCCGGCCCCGCGGCGTACTGCGTCGAGGTCGACCCCGAGCTCCTCGAGCACCGGTGAGGCGTGCGCGCCGAGCTGGTAGGGGTGCTCGTGCAGCTGAGACGACAGCGGGTCGCGGCTGCGGCGCCGGGTGTCGGCGATGCCGTCGGAGGCCACCAGGACGCCGCCGTCGAGGAGCCCCTGGGTGACCGCGCAGCCGTAGCGGCCGGCGAGGTGGTCGTAGCAGGTGCGGGCCCGGCGCAGCGCGGCCGCGCGGGTGCCCTCGCGCAGGGACCGGACCGGTCTCGGCGGCGCCAGCGCCGACAGCGCCTCGATGACGATCGCCACCCGGTCGGAGGCGAGGTGGTAGTAGCGGTGCCGTCCGGACACCTCGACGTCGATCAGCCCGGCCTTGGTCAGCCGGGAGAGCTGGGCGCTGGCGGCGGGCGCACTGACGCCCGCCTCGTCGGCGAGCACGCTGGCCGCGAGGGCGCGGCCGTCGGCCAGCGCACCGAGGATCGCCGCCCGTGTGCGGTCGGCGAACAGCCCCGCGGCGGCAGCGATGTCGACGTCGCCGCCGACCTCGACGTACGGCTCCGCCGCTGTCTGGGTGCTGACCATGGCTCCAGTCTGCAACCGGGACGGTTCCACGCTGGTGGAAGCGTCATCTGCGGGGTAGTGAGGTCAGGCCGACCAGCGCAGCGAGTCGCTGACCAGGTCGGCGAGCGGGTGCACGCCCTGGAGGTCCTCGCGCTCGGCCATCAGACGGGCGAGCGCCTGGCTGTGCCGGTCCTTCAACGCGGCGCGCTGGGCGCGGATCCGCTCGAGCTGGGCGTCTATGTCGAAGGCGGGTTCAGGCTGGGTCGTCGTGGGATCTGCCACGTGCGGCCTCCTGTGGATCGGGCCGGAGGCACCCGAGCTTTCCGGCGAACTGACGGGATGAACTGAGCGTGCCCGACCAACATCGCCGGAAGGTTGACGGCGTGTTGACGGGACGTTACGGCTGGCTCGGCGCGGGTGCATTGCCCTCATCTAGAACACGTTCTAGGTTGACGCCGTGACCGACGAAGCGCCCGATCTCGCCGCCCTGGTCCTCGAGGAGCGCGACGTCCGCGCGATCTGCGAGCTCAAGTACCGCTACCTGCGCACCCTCGACTCCAAGGACTGGGACGGTTTCGAGCAGTGCTTCGTGCCGGAGGCCACCGGCGACTACAACGGGCTGGTCTTCGACGACCGCGCCGCGCTGGTCGCCTACATGCGCGAGAACCTCGGCGAGGGGCTGATCACCCTCCACCAGGCCCACCACCCCGAGATCGAGGTGGACGGAGACGCCGCCGCCGGGCGCTGGTACCTCTACGACCGCGTCATCGTCGAGGCGTTCTCGTTCATGCTCGAGGGCGGCGCCTTCTACACCGACCGCTACGTGCGTACGCCGGACGGCTGGCGGGTCGCCCACACCGGCTACCGCCGCACCTTCGAGGCGACGTACAACCTCGGCGACCTGCCCGGCTTCAAGCTCTCCGGCCCCGGCGTCCACACCCACAAGTAGCGCTGCCCGTCTACTGGACCAATCCAGCGCAATTGCGCTGATCTGGTCCGCGGGGTGTCCGGGTCGTGGGAGTGCGCTTTCGGCGCAATTGCGCTGATTTGGTTCAGCGCGCCGACGCCCGCCGGCTACATCGTCGGGTCGGTCCAGGCCATCTGGACGACCTCGACACCGCGCTCGCGGGTGATGAGGCGGCCGCGGCCGGGGACCGACGGGACGGCGCGCAGGTTGCCGAGGAGCGGGCCCTCGTCGGGGCTGCCGGAGAGCATCAGCCCGGGCATGGCGAGGTCGCGCAGCGACTGGATCACCGGCTCGTAGAGCGCCCGGGAGGCGCCGCCCGAGCGCCGCGCGACGGTCACGTGCAGGCCGACGTCGCGGGCCTGGGCGAGCAGCGGCTGGAGCGCCGCGACCGGCGAGCTCTGCTGGGTGGCGACCAGGTCGTAGTCGTCGACGAGCACGAAGACCTCGGCACCGTTCCACCATGACCGGCTGCGCAGCTGCTCGGGGGTGACGTCGGGGCCGGGGATGCGGTTCTCGAGGTAGGTCGCGAGGTCGCGCAGGGCGGGCTGGGCCTGGTTGGCGGAGGTGAGGTAGTTGAGGAGGTACTCGTCGGGGACCTCGCCGAGCAGCGCGCGGCGGTAGTCGACGACGACCAGCTGCGCCTTCTGCGGCGTCCGGGTGCGCATGATCTCCTGCGCCAGCCCTCGCAGGATCGAGCTCTTGCCGGACTGGCCGTCGCCCAGGATGAGCAGGTGCGGCTCGGTGTCGGGGTTGAGCGAGACCGGCGCCAGCTCCTTCTCGTTGATGCCGAACGACCAGGGGGTGGGCGCCCTTCTCGGCGTCGGCCAGCGTGGCCGGGACGCCGGCCTGGGCGCGCACGTCGTCGAGGGTGATGCGCTCGGGCAGCAGCCGCAGCTTGGGACCCGCCGGGCCGGTCCAGGCCTCCGTGACCCTGCGGACCAGGTCGTCGACGCCGTCGCCGAGGCTGCCGGCGTCGGCGTCGCCGTCGATGCGGGGGAGCGCGGTGAGGAAGTGCAGCTTGCTGGTGACCAGGCCGCGGCCCGGCCGGTTCTGCGGCACCAGCGCGGAGACCCGGCGGTCGATCTCGGAGTCGAGAGGGTCGCCCAGCCGCAGCTCGAGCCGGCTGCCGAACATGTCGCGCATCGCGGCCCGGAAGTCGGCCCACCGGCTCGTCGCGGCGACGATGTGCAACCCGAAGGTCAGGCCGCGGGTCGAGAGCTGCTGGATCTCCAGCTCGAGGTCGTCGAAGTCGGCGCGCAGCGTGCTCCAGCCGTCGATCACCAGGAACACGTCGCCGTACCCGTCGTCGGCGCGGCCCTGCGCACGTCGTGTCCGGTAGGTCTCGATGGAGTCGATGCCGTTGGCGCGGAAGTACTTCTCCCGCCGGTCGACGACGCCGGTGACCTCGGCGATGATCCGGCTCACGACGTCGGGCTCGGAGCGGGTGCCGATGCCCGACACGTGCGGCAGACCGGCCAGCCCGGCGAAGGTGCCGCCACCGAAGTCGAGCACGAAGAACTGCGACTCCTGCGGTGTGGTCGTCAGCGCCATCCCGGCCACGACGGACCGCAGCGTGGTGCTCTTGCCGCTGCGCGGGCCGCCGACCACGGCGAGGTGGCCGGCCCCGCCGGACAGGTCGACCGAGAGGGTGTCGCGTCGCTGCTCGCGCGGACGGTCCACGGTGCCGAGGGGCACGACGAGTCCGCCGAGGGCGCGCCACTCCCGCGAGACCAGGCCGAGCTGCGGGTCGACCGCGAGGTCCGGCATCAGCTCGTCGAGGGTGTCGGGTACGTCGAGGGGCGGCAGCCAGACCTGGTGGGCGGCGGGTCCGTGGCCGATCATGTGGCCGACCGCGATGTCGAGCAGCGACTGCTGGTCGCCGGTGTCGACCGGAGTGGGCTGCGGCTCCGGCTCGTCGACAGGCACCTCGAGCTTGAGCACCTCAGAGATCGTGAACGGCAAGATGCCCTGGAGCTTGCCGCCCTCGTCGCGGCGTACGCGCACCCGTCCCGACGGAGGGCCCGAGACGTAGGCGGCCTTGAACCGCAGCATCGTGGTCGGGTCGGGCTTGAGGTAGGCCAGCCCCGGCACGGGCGGCAGCTCGTAGGCGTCGGGCACACCGAGCACCGCGCGCGACTCCTGGGCCGAGAAGGTGCGCAGGCCGATGCGGTAGGACAGGTGCGACTCCAGGCCGCGGAGCCGGCCCTCCTCGAGCCGCTGCGAGGCCAGCAGCAGGTGCAGCCCGAGCGACCGGCCCAGCCGGCCGATGGCCACGAAGAGGTCGATGAACTCGGGCTTGGCGGTGAGCATCTCGGAGAACTCGTCGACCACGATGAAGAGCGAGGGCATCGGCTCCAGGACCCTGCCGTCGACGGGGCCAGCGGCCCGGGCCTTCTCGTAGTCGCGGATCGATGCGAAGTTGCCGGCCTCGCGGAGCAGCTCCTGGCGGCGCACCATCTCGCCGGACAGCGCGTCCTGCATGCGGTCGACGAGGGTGAGCTCCTGGGCCAGGTTGGTGATCACCGCCGAGACGTGGGGGAGCTCGGACATGCCGGCGAACGTCGCACCGCCCTTGAAGTCGACCAGCACCATGTTGAGGTGCTCGGGCGAGTGCGTCATCGTCAGGCCGAGCACCAGGGTCCGGAGGAACTCCGACTTGCCGGACCCGGTGGCGCCGATCACGAGGCCGTGGGGGCCCATGCCCTGCTGGGCGGACTCCTTGATGTCGAGGTGGACCACCGCGCCGCCGTCGCCGGTGCCGATCGGCACCCGCAGCCGGTCGCGCGCGGGGCGTTGCTGCCAGGCCCGCTCGGGCTCGAAGCGGTGCACGTCGCCGAGGGCCAGCAGCTCCATGAAGTCGGCGTCACCACCGGTCTCGGCGCCGGCGCTGTCGACCACCCCGCTGACCGTGTGCAACGGCGTGAGGCGCCGCGCGAACGCCTCGGCGGTGGCCAGGGAGCACTGGTCGACCTTGGCCCGGATCACCTCGTCGCGCAGCCGCAGCGCCTGCACCGGATAGCGGCCGTCCACCAGCTCCGGCCCACCCGCTGACGTGGCGTCGAACTGGAGCCGGAGCCGGGTTGCGTCCTCGAGCTCGTCCCAGCGCATCGGCAGGTCGAGGACCGTGACGCCGTGCACGCCGTCCGGTGGCACCGTGTGGTTGCCGGGCGGCAGCTCCGCGCCGTCGATGACCAGCAGGATGTGGGGGGTGGCCGGCCGCTCCTCGGCGCCGAACCGCGGCCGCTCGCCGAGGTCCGCCGGCAGCATCGCCGCGAGCTCATCGAGTGAGGTGGACACCATCCGCCGGGGGCCGACCGCGTCGGACTGCTGGGCGCTCTGGCCGTGGGGCAGCCACTTGATCCAGTCCCAGTGGGTGAGGTTCTGGTCGGTGGTCAGCACGGCGACGACGAGGTGCTCGGGCGCGTGGAAGGCCGCCGCGGAGCAGATCATCGCCCGGGCCAATGAACGCGCCGGCTCCTCGGGGCCGCAGACCTCGATCCGGTCGAAGGCGCGCAGGTCGACCGACGCCGGCAGGTCGGGCTGCAGCCGGTGTACGACGAGGAGCCGGTGCAGCGCGGACGCGGCGGCCGGGTCGACCTGGTCGATGGGGGCGCTCTCCGTCC
>CAWBZR010000019.1:0-61395 GCA_963793315.1 uncultured Actinomycetota bacterium
ATGGCCCCCTGAAACTCAGGGGGCTTTTTTGCGTCGCGGCCAGCGATCGCATCTGCGCCTTCTGCCGGATGACGGCTTGCGGCGCCTCAAACTCATGCGGATCGAGGCGGCGTGCCGTACTGCAGCGCTTCCGAGATATCGCTGGCCGCTCGCTGGAGGTAGTTCAGCGTGGTTTCGATGTCGGTCGATGATGAGCGACGCTCGATGAAAGGCACGGTCAGCGCACACACCGCATGATCGTGTTCCAGAATCGGCGCGGAGAGATCGGTGACACCGTCCACTTCATGGCTGACCGTACTTGCATATCCAAGCGTGCGGATCAGTTGGACTGCCTGCAGCAATTTCTGGCTGGTCCAGATCGGGTTCGAATTCGGAGATCGATGGTCAGCCAGCGCTCACGGATCTCGTCGCTTTGCCAAGCCAGGAGCACATGGCCGGATGCCGACTTGCGAGATCGGCCGACGATGGCCGACGCGCACCACCAGACCGATATCGCCCGGGGGGTCGACCCGGGCGATGACTACGATTTGCTCGCGCGAAGGAACCACCAGGTGGCATGCCTGATCCACCTGCTCGGCCAGCCGATGCATGATAGGCAGCGCTGTCTCCACGGCACTTTTCACCGGTGGTTGCTCCATGCCCAGCCGGAACAGGCGTGGCGTAATCGAGTAGCCACTGTCGCCTTCGCCTCGCGCTATGTAGTCGCGCTCTTCCAGCACCTGCAACATGCGAAAAATTTCTCCGCGTGAGCGTCCGACGCCTTCAGAAATCTCGCCAATGCTGATCGGTGCCGATGCTGAAGCCAGCAACTCAATAATGTCCAAGCCCTTGTCCAGGGCGGGTGCACGGTACTTGGGAGTGGCTTTGGGCATGATGTTCGCGAGTGATGGGGCAGGGATCGGGTATGCGCGATGGTTGGATTCAGGCGCATACGGTGTGCAAAGTGTACGCAGATGCTGGTAAATCTGGGCCGACGTGTTGCGCTGCAACTTGTTATGCTGATGAATAATGCGTTCATATTTGCACAAGCGCGCCAGGCCGCTGCCACCGAATATCGACCGTAGTATCAGCGCACAGCCCGGAGCAATGAGATGTCGCAGGTGCCATGTTCGCAAGTATCGACCCGCCGCCATCGGCCACGGCGCACCGCTTGCTCCTGCCGTTGATTCTGGTGGTCAGCCTGTTCTTTATGTGGGGCGTGGCGAACAATCTCAACGACATTCTCGTCGCCCAGTTCAAGAAGGCATTCACGCTGTCCGATCTGCAGGCTGGCCTGGTGCAGAGCGCCTTCTACCTGGGTTATTTCCTGGTGGCGATCCCGGCCGGCCTGTTCATGCGGCGGTTCGGTTACAAGGGCGCGATCGTCTTCGGCCTGCTGTTGTACGGGGTTGGCGCCTTGCTGTTCTGGCCGGCGGCGGCCTCGGCGACATACAGCAGCTTTCCTTTGCACTGTTCGTGATCGCCGGTGGCCTGGCGTTCCTGGAGACCTCGGCCAATCCCCTGGTGACCCTGCTCGGTCCTGCGGAGACCGCGGCGCGCACGACTCAATCTGGCGCAGGCGTTCAACCCGCTTGGTTCCATTGCCGGCGTGCTGATCGGCCAGATCTTCATCTTTTCTGGCGTCGAGCATACGCCGGACCAGCTGGCGGCCATGGGCCCGCGGTAGCGGCAGGCTTATCTGGTGCAAGAGGCGTCCGCCGTGCAGTGGCCCTATCTGGTGATCGGCCTGGTGGTCATCGGCTGGGCGGTCATCATCCTGTTGACCCGTTTTCCGGGGACCCGCGTCGCGGCGGAGCGAGACACCACGCTTCACCGTGGAACGCTTGGTCGTATGCTGAGAGACGGCCGATTCATGGCCGCGGTGGCGGCGCAATTTTTCTACGTTGGCGCGCAGGTCAGCATCTGGAGCTACATGATCCGATACGTGCAGGCCACCATGCCCGGTACGCCGGCCAAGAGCTGCCGCCAATTTCCTCACCGCGTCGCTGGTAGCTTTCATGATCGGCCGGTTTGCCGGAGCCGCGCTGATGAAATACCTGCGACCGGCACGCGCTGCTTGCGCTATTTGCGGCGACCGACATCGTCTTGGCGATGCTCGCGGCGCTGATGCCTGGCGAGGTCGGCGCGTACGCCCTGGTGGCCTGCAGCTTCTTCATGTCGGTGATGTATCCCACCATCTTCGCGCTCGGAGTGGAGAGGCGGGACGACGACGAACGCAAGTTCGGTTCGGCGGTGCTGGTGATGGCGATCATCGGCGGTGCGGTGCTCACCGCGTTAATGGGCGCGAGCTCTGATGTGGCCGGCATTGCGCATGCGATGCTGGTTCCGGCTGCATGCTTCGCCGTGATCCTATTGTTCGCCAGTCGGCACTGGACTGACACGTCACGGTCGGAGTGCTGAGATGACGCGCATCTATTTGGCCCTCGATCTGCGCGACGACCCGCAGGCGATCCTTGAATACGAACGGTGGCACCGGGCGGAACACATCTGGCCCGAAATCGTCACCTCCATACGGGCGGCCGGCATCGAGTCTATGGAGATCTTCCGAACGGGCAATCGCCTGATGATGGTGATCGATGCCGGAGCGGACTACGATCCGGCCGGCAAGGTGGCGACCGATGCCGCCAACGAACGCGTCCAAGCATGGGAAAGGCTGATGAGCACATTCCAGGAGCCTCTGCCGTGGGCCGCGCCCGGACAGAAATGGGTACCGATGACGCGTATTTTTAGCCTGACCGACCACGGGGCCGTGGAGGCGGCGGGGTCGTAGCGGTTTCGCCCGGCCGCAGCACCACGTCGGGTGAGATGTTGCGGGCGTCGCGTTGCCCGGTCAGTGCCATCGTTACGCCAAGCTCGCGGCGGATGATCTCGATCGCCTGGGTCACGCCCGCTTCGCCACCAGCACCAAGGCCGTACAGGAATGCTTTGCCGATCAGACCTGCTCGCGCGCCGAGCGCCAGCGCCTTGAGCAGGTCCTGCCCGCTGGTGATGCCGCTGTCGAACAGTACCTCTAGCCGGCCATCGACCGCTTCGACGATAGATGGCAGGACGTCGATCGTGGCCGGTGCACCGTCAAGCTGCCGTCCGCCGTGGTTGGATACCACGATGGCGTCCACGCCATGCTCGACGGCCAGGCGCGCGTCGTCGGCATCCATGATGCCCTTGACGATCAGCTTGCCGGGCCATAGCTCGCGGATCCATGCCAGATCGTGCCAACTCAGGGTCGGGTCGAACTGGTTGGCGATCCACTGCGCCAGCGTAGTCAGGCTGTCGGCGCCGCCGATACGACCCTCCAGGTTGCCGAACGAACGGCTCGGCGCGCGCAGCACGTTCCAGGCCCAGCGCGGCTTGCTGGCGATGTCGAACAGATTGCGCAGGGTGACTTTCGGTGGCACGGCCAGGCCGTTCTTTATTTCGCGATGGCGCTGACCTTGCACCGTGAGGTCGGCGGTGAGCATCAGGGCCGAGCAGCCTGCTGCGTGTGCGCGCTGGATCAGTTCGCGCGTGAAGCCGCGGTCGCGCATCACGTAGACCTGGAACCAGAACGGCACGCCGGTAGCTTCGCGTACCTGCTCGATCGAGCAGATCGACATGGTGCTCAGGCAGAACGGAATGCAGGCGCGTGCGGCGGCACGGGCACCATGGATCTCGCCGCTGCCGTGTTGCAAACCGGTCAGTCCGGTGGGCGCGATCGCCAGTGGCATGCTGACCGGCTGGCCGACGATTTCGGTTGCCAGGGATCGGTCATCGACATCGATCATCACGCGCTGGCGCAGGTGGATGCGTGCGAGTGCTGCACGGTTTTCATGCAGGGTGGATTCGTCGTACGAGCCGCGATCGGCGTATTCGAAAAAAGCGCGCGGCACACGGCGGCGCGCAAGCGCGCGCAGGTCCATGATGTTGGTAATCGGTTCGGCCATGATCGTCAGGCATTCCCGGCAAAGGCAGGGGCACGCCAGACGATGCCATCGGGGAAGGCATATTCGGCGATCGAGCGTGTATACATTTCTGCCGAAAAGCCCGGTCGTGCGGGCGCCAGGTAGTGGCCATCGCGGATCGTCACCGGATCGACGAAGTGTTCGTGCAGGTGATCGACGAACTCAATGGCACGATCGTCCTTGCTGGCGCTGATGGCGACGAAGTCCGCCATTGCCAGGTGCTGAACCAACTCGCATAGCCCCACGCCACCGGCGTGTGGGAATACCCTCACGCCATACTTTGCTGCGAGTAGCAGGATCGCCAGGTTCTCGTTGACGCCACCCACGCGTGCAGCATCGATCTGCACCAGATCCACTGCCTGCGCTTGGAACAGTTGTTTGAACATCACCCGATTATGCGTGTGCTCGCCGGTGGATACCGGTATCGGCGTGACCCCGTGTCGGATCGCCGCGTGGCCGAGGATATCGTCGGGGCTGGTCGGCTCCTCGATCCAGGCGAGGTCAAACTCGCGCAGCGGACGCAGCCATTCGATGGCCTGCTGCGACATCCCAGCGTTGGTTGGCATCGATCGCCACAGCGATATCCGGGCCGACTGTGGCGCGGACCAGGCGGCAGCGCCGGATATCGTCGTCGAGCCTGAGGCCGACCTTGAGTTTGATGGTGCGAAAGCCCTCATCGACCGCTTCACGGGCGAGCCGCTGCAGCTTCTCGTCCGAGTAGCCCAGCCATCCGGGCGACGTCGTGTAGGCGGGATAGCCTTCGGCAAGCAGGCGCGCGATTCGCCCGGACTTGCCCGGTTCGGCCGTGCGCAGGATGTCCAGCGCCTGCTCCGGCGTGAGCGCATCGGTTATGTAACGGAAGTCAATCTGCGCAACGATCTGCTCCGGCGTCATGTCGGCGATGAATCGCCACAGCGGCTTGCTTGCGCGGCGGGCGGCCAGGTCCCATGCGGCGTTGATCACCGCGCCGATGGCCATGTGCATCACGCCCTTCTCCGGCCCCAGCCAGCGCAGTTGCGAGTCGCCGGTGAGTCGGCGCGCAAAGCTGCCTAGGTCGGTGACCATCTCATCGACAGACTGTCCGACCACCATCGGCGCCAGCGCCGCCAGCGCTGCCGTCTGGATGTCGTTGCCACGACCAATGGTGAACACCAGTCCGTGGCCGCAAAGCCCGTCGGAGCTGTCGGTGTGCAGCACGACGTAGGCGGCCGAGTAATCCGGGTCCGGATTCATCGCGTCCGATCCATCCAGCTCACGTGAGGTCGGAAAGCGCACGTCATGCGTCTCCAACGCGGTAATTTTCACCATGGTGGTCCGGCCTCCATCTCGCCGGAAAAAATGAGAAAGAAAAGGCTCAGGGTTTTAGGCGCGATTGGCGGGATGTGCTCGTACCTGCTGGCGTTGCCGTCCAAGGCCGTCGATGCCCAGTTCGATGATGTCGCCATCGCGCAGGTAGGTCGGCGGGCGCTGCCCGAGGCCGACGCCGGCCGGTGTGCCCGAGCTGATCACATCACCGGGCATCAGGGTCATGTAGCGACTGATGTAGCTGACCAGGTGTGCAACCCCGAACACCATGGTCCGCGTATTGCCGTTCTGGTAGCGGTGGCCGTTGACCTCAAGCCAGAGCGACAGGTTCTGCGGATCAGGCACCTCGTCGGCGGTGACCAGCCATGGACCGATCGGGCCGAAACGTATCGCAGCTCTTGCCCTTCACCCACTGGCCGCCGCGTTCGAGCTGGAACTCGCGCTCGGAAAGATCGTTGATGACCGTATAGCCGGCCACATGCTCAAGCGCGGAGTTGATAGGGACGTCGCGCGCGATATCGCCGATGACAATGCCGAGCTCCACCTCCCAGTCGGTCTTTACTCGAGTCGCGTGGAATGACTACGTCGTCGTTGGCACCGACGATCGCGCTGGTGGCTTTCATGAACAGCACCGGTTCTTCCGGCACCGGTGCGTTCGTCTCGGCCGCGTGCTCGGCGTAGTTCATGCCGACACAGATCATCTTGCCGACACGGGCGATCGGCGTGCCGTACCTTGGCGAGCCAGGGACGAGCGGAAGTGTTGCCGGGTAGATGGCCGACAGCCGTCGCAAGCCATCGCGGGTGAGCACGTCCCCCGTGATGTCCGCGGTGACCGCGGACAGGTCGCGCAGCCGTCCGTCGGCATCGAGGATGGCGGGCTTTTCATCGCCGGGGGTACCGTAGCGGGCGAGTTTCATTGAAGGTTGTTTCCGTCAGTTGGACCAGCCGCCATCCACAATATGGATGGTGCCGGTGGTGAACGAGGACTCGTCTGCAGCGAGGTACAGGGCAAGTGCAGCGATTTCCTCCGGTCGACCCAGCCGGCCCATCGGCTGGCGGTCGGTAAAGCTGCGCCACACGGCGTCCTGGTCACCACCGAGCGCGTGCACGCGCTGCTCCAGCGAAGGGCTTTTCACCGTGCCCGGACAAATCGCGTTGCAGCGCACGCCATGGGCGACGAAATCGGCGGCGATCGAACGGGTGAGGCCGATCACCGCGGCCTTGGTGGCGCCGTAGGCAAAACGGTTGGGTACACCCTTGATGCTCGACGCCACCGAAGCCATGTTGACGATGCTGCCCTTGCCCCGTTCGAGCATGCCCGGCAGCACCGCCTTGCACAGCCGAAACATGCTGTCCACATTGATGGAGAACGAGCGCCGCCAGCTGTCCTCATCGGTATCCAGAATCGTTCCCGCGTGCACGTGGCCGGCGCAGTTGAACAGTACGTCGATCGTGCCGGCGTAGCCGACCAGCGACGTGATGGCGTCGACGTCGGTCACATCAAGCACGCGGGTGGTGATCGATGGATGTTGCTCCGCGAGGCTGGCGAGTGCGTCGGCATCGATGTCGGTGGCGATGACGTGGGCGCCCGCTTGGGCAAAGGCCAAAGCCGTAGCGCGGCCGATGCCGGCACCTGCTGCCGTGAGCAGGGCGTGCTTGCCGGATAGTCGCCCGTTCATGCGAAACCGCCAGTGGACGGGAGGGAAGGGGGACTTGGGTGAAAGGTCATCGTGGTTCCTGCGGTAGTCACGAAAGAGCTGTAATGGTGTCAAGCGCATAGAAGCGCGTAGCGTTGGCGCCGAATACATCAGCCTGCCTGCCCGGTGCGAGGCGCTCGGTCAGGGTCTGCGCAAGATGCAGCCAGTGACCGTAATCAGCGCGTGTGGTGAGCACCGGCCAATCGCTGCCCCACATCAGACGTTCCGCGCCGAAACGATCGAAGAGGTATTCCACGTAGGGTTCGATCGCCGCTTCGAGCATCTCTGCATCAAGCAACGTGAGTAGCCCGGACAACTTGCAATGAAGCTGTGGTTGCTGAGCGAGTTCATCGATCCAGTCGGCCCACTGACCGCTGACTGCATGCGCCATCGGCGGCTTGCCGGCGTGGTCAAGGACTGCGCGCAGCTGCCGGTTTCGCTGCAGGCGCTGACATAGCGCAGGCATGTGCGACGTCGTGACCAAGGCATCGAATGCCAGGTCGGACGAGCTGGAGCATCCGCGGCACCACGCCGCGGCTGCGCCACAGGATCAGCGCGTAGATGCGCAGCTGGAAGAGCGCCTTGAACTCGAACCCCTCGGCAACGGCGGATCCCGGTCTTGTAGTCCACCACTCGCAGGGCTCCGTCGGGCGCTCGTCGAGCCGGTCGACGATGCCGCGCAGCTGGAGCCCCGAGTCGAGGGTGGCCTCGACGAAGACCTCGCGCTCGGCCGGCTCGAGCCGGGTCGGGTCCTCCAGGAGGAACCACCGGTCGAGCACCGTCGTGGGCGGACTCGAGCCAGGCCGGCTCGTCGAGAGTGGCCGCGACCTCGCGGGCCTGCCGCGACAGCTGCTGCAGCCGGCGCCAGGCGGGCTCGAGCAGGCGGTGTGCCGCGGCCGGCGTCCGCTCGGCCGCGGGCAGGTCGAAGATGTCCTCCAGCACCTGGTGGACGAGCGTGCCGCGAACCGCGTCGGGGGAGGAGCCCTCGGGCAGCCGGTCGATGGTGCGGTAGCGGAACAGCAGGGGGCAGGACATGAAGTCGCCGGCCCGGCTCGGGGAGAGCGCACCACGGACCTTGCGGTCGATCGGTGCCGCGCTCATCGAGCCCATGCGCGCACCCTAGGCGCGCTGCGCCGACAGCCGTCCGCTCGCCGCGGCGGCGCCGTGGGGCAGGGCAGGCTAGCGTTGGGTCGTGTCCGGACATCAGGCGAGCCCTCCCACGCCTCGCCCCGCGGGCACGTTCAAGATCGGCACGATCGCCGGGAGCGACGTGCTGGTCACGTCGTCGTGGTTCGTCGTGGCGGCCCTGATCGCGGTCGTGGTCGCGCCGCGCGCCGAGGCGGCCCACCCCGGGCTCGGGGTCTGGAAGTACGTCGCCGGGCTCGCCTTCGCGATCATGCTCTACCTGTCGGTGCTCCTCCACGAGGCCTCGCACGCCTACGTCGCGCGCCACTACGGCTTCCCGGTGTCGTCGATCACCCTGCACTTCCTCGGCGGCGTGACCGCGATCGAGGCGGAGGCGAAGAAGCCGCGCCAGGAGTTCTGGATCGCGGTGGTCGGGCCGCTGACGTCCCTGGCCATCGGCGGCGGCGGCGCTGGGGCTGTGGTTCGTCGTGCCCGGCGGGCTGCTGCTGATGGTCGTCGAGGGGCTGGCCTTCGGCAACCTCGCTGGTGGGCGTCCTCAACCTCGTGCCCGGGCTGCCGCTCGACGGCGGCCGGGTGCTCAAGTCCGCCGTCTGGCAGCTGACCGGGAGCGTGCATCGCGGCACGGTCGTGGCCGCCTGGGGCGGCCGGGTCACGGCGTTCGCGGTGCTGCTGTGGCCCTTGATCGCAGGAGCAGCTCTTCGGCATCGAGCCGGACCTCTTCGACTTCCTGCTGGCCTTCGTCATCGGCTTCTTCCTCTGGAACGGCGCCACCGCCTCGCTCCAGGCCGCCAAGGTCCGACGCCGGCTTCCACACCTGGTGGCCCGCGACCTCGCGCGCCGTACCCTCGCGGTGCCCGAGGACCTTCCGCTGGCCGAGGCGGTGCGCCGCGCGCGCGAGGCACAGGCCGGTGCGATCGTCACCGTGACCGGCAGCGGCCGCCCGGTCGGCGTGGTCAACGAGGCGGCCCTGATGGCCACCCCCGAGGACCGCCGGCCCTGGCTGGCCGTCTCGACCGTGGCCCGCGGGGTCGACGACGGGCTCTCGCTGCCGGTGGGCATCACCGGCGAGGAGCTGGTCCGGGCCATCACCCGGCGCCCGGCGAGCGAGTACCTGCTGGTCGAGGACGACGGCTCGGTCTACGGCGTGCTCACCACCGCCGACGTGGACCGGGCGTTCCGGGCGGTCCCGACTGAGCGATCCCGGCGCTGGACTGTAGGTTCCCGGGGTGGCCGAGCGAGCGACTCCCCGGAGTGGTCGGGGGTGCACCGCGGCCCCCTGCGCGCGGGCGAGTGGGTGCGGCTGGTCGACGGCAAGGGCCGCCGGCACAACTTCTGCCTCGAGCCCGGCAAGCGGTTCTTCTCCAACAAGGGCCACCTCGACCACGACGAGCTGATCGGCCGCGAGGAGGGGTTCACGGTCACCTCGTCGGCCGGGGGGGAGTACCTCGTCTTCCGGCCGCTGCTGTCGGAGTTCGTGATCTCGATGCCGCGAGGCGCGGCGGTCATCTACCCCAAGGACGCCGCGCAGATCGTCGCGCTGGTCGACGTCTTCCCGGGCGCGCACGTGGTCGAGGCCGGCGCCGGCTCCGGTGCCCTCACCTGCTCGCTGCTGCGCGCCGTCGGCCCGGGCGGCCGCGTGACGTCCTACGAGCGCCGCGAGGAGTTCGCCGACGTCGCCCGGCAGCAACGTCACCCAGTTCTTCGGGCGGGTCAGCCACCCGGCCTGGACGCTCCACGTGGGCGACCTGGCCGAGCTGCTGCCCGGCGGTCGGGGGAGCGGTGCGACCGGATCATCCTCGACATGCTGGCGCCCTGGGAGTGCCTCGACGTGGCCGCGGACGCGCTCCGCCCGGGCGGGATCCTGTGCGCGTACGTCGCCACGACGACCCAGCTCTCGCGGTTCGTCGAGACCGTGCGGGTCCACGGCGGCTTCACCGAGCCCGCCGCATGGGAGTCGCTGGTCCGCGACTGGCACGTCGAGGGGCTCGCGGTGCGCCCCGGGCACTCGATGATCGGCCACACCGCCTTCCTGGTCACCGCCCGCCGGATGGCTCCCGGGCAGCGGCCACCGCTCAAGCGGCGCCGGCCGGCGCCCGGCGCCTACGGTCCCGACTACACCGGGCCGCGGCCGCCCGGCGTGCCGGTCGACCCGGCCGAGACGACTGAGCCGACGCGGACCGACCCGCCTCGAGCAACCCTGGCGCGAACATCCGGCGAGCAAGATCATCCTCAATTCGTGACCAACGCCGCGCGGATAACCCCTTGGGCCACCGGCGTTCACGAGTAGGGTCGTTTTCCACAGGAGGTGACGCCCATGACTTCGGACAGCCCGGACAGGTCCAGCGGAGCCGCTGGGGGCAGGACCCCCGACGAGCTCATGAGCCAGGTGCGGTTCCTCGAGGCCGAGGTCACCGACCTCCGCCGCCGTCTCAGCGACGCGCCGACCGGTTCGCGAGGCCTCGAGCTGCGCCTGGCCGACGCCCAGCGCTCGCTCGCGGCCGTGACGTCGCAGAACGAGCGGCTGGCCCAGACCCTGCGCGAGGCCCGCGACCAGATCATGAAGCTCAAGGAGGAGGTCGACCGGCTCGCGCAGCCGCCGGCCGGCTTCGGCACCTTCCTGAGCCGCAACGACGACGACTCGATCGACGTCTTCACCGGCGGCCGCAAGCTGCGGGTCAACGTCAGCCCCAGCGTCGACCTCGACCACCTGTTCCGCGGCCAGGAGGTCATGCTCAACGAGGCCCTCAACGTCGTCGCAGCGCTCGACTACGAGCAGGTCGGCGAGGTCGTGATGTTCAAGGAGCTGCTCGCCGACGGCGACCGCGCCCTCGTCATCGCCAGCGCCGACGAGGAGCGCGTCGTGCGCCTCGCGGAGCCGCTGCGCAGCGACACCATCCGGGCCGGCGACTCGCTGCTGCTCGACACCCGCGCCGGCTACGTCTACGAGAAGGTCCCCAAGTCGGAGGTCGAGGAGCTGGTCCTCGAGGAGGTCCCGGACATCGACTACTCGTCGATCGGCGGGCTCAAGGGACAGATCGAGACGATCCAGGACGCGGTCGAGCTGCCCTACCTCCACCCCGAGCTGTTCAAGGAGCACGAGCTCAAGCCCCCCAAGGGAGTGCTGCTCTACGGCCCGCCCGGCTGCGGCAAGACGCTGATCGCCAAGGCGGTCGCCAACTCGCTGGCCAAGAAGGTGGCCGCCAAGACCGGCCAGGAAGGGAAGTCCTACTTCCTCAACATCAAGGGCCCCGAGCTGCTCAACAAGTACGTCGGCGAGACCGAGCGCCACATCCGGCTCGTGTTCCAGCGCGCCCGGGAGAAGGCCAGTGAGGGCACGCCGGTCATCGTCTTCTTCGACGAGATGGACTCGCTGTTCCGCACGCGTGGCTCCGGGGTGTCCTCCGACGTGGAGAACACGATCGTCCCTCAGCTGCTGAGCGAGATCGACGGCGTGGAGCTGCTCGAGAACGTGCTCGTCATCGGCGCCTCCAACCGCGAGGACATGATCGATCCGGCCATCCTGCGCCCCGGCCGCCTGGACGTGAAGATCAAGATCGAGCGCCCGGACGCCGAGTCCGCCCGCGACATCTTCAGCAAGTACCTCACCGTCACCCTGCCGCTCCATGCCGACGACCTCGGCGAGTTCGGGGGCGACCGCGAGGCGACCGTGGCGGCGATGATCCAGGCCACCGTCGAGCGGATGTACACCGAGACCGAGGAGAACCGCTTCCTGGAGGTGACCTACGCCAACGGCGACAAGGAGGTCCTCTACTTCAAGGACTTCAACTCCGGTGCGATGATCCAGAACATCGTCGACCGCGCCAAGAAGATGGCGATCAAGGCCTTCCTCGACGAGCAGCAGCACGGGCTCCGCGTCTCGCACCTGCTCCAGGCGTGCGTCGACGAGTTCAAGGAGAACGAGGACCTGCCCAACACCACCAACCCCGACGACTGGGCCCGCATCTCCGGCAAGAAGGGCGAGCGGATCGTGTTCATCCGCACGCTCATCACCGGCAAGTCCGGCACCGAGCCCGGGCGCTCGATCGACACCGTCCCCAACACCGGTCAATACCTGTAGAGCACGGGAGGCAGCTGTGAGGTTCTGGATCGGCGCGGCACTCGCAGTGGCCGTGGTGGTCGCCCTTGCGATCCACGGCAACACCTTCATCGCCGTGCTCGTGGGCGTGCTCTCCGCGTTGGTCCTCCTGGGCAACCGCACCCGGCGCGGCAACGCCGAGCCGTGGAAGCTGAGCCTCGCGCGCGATGGCGGACGGGCCGAGCGCAACGCCACCGGCTCGACCGTGACGAGGAACGTCCAGAACGACCTCGGCCCCAGCGGTTTCTGACATGCCCACTGCCATCGTTGTGCTCATCGTCGTCGGTGCGGCGGCCCTGCTGTTCTGGCTCGCGTGGTGGTCGAGTGGGCGTTCGAGGGCGAGCGGCCGCCGAAACAACGCGGACGGTGACGCCGCCCAGGACAGCGCGCGGTTCTGGTCGGCGTCACAGGGGCCGGCCCACACCCCCCCGGGCGGCGGCACCGGCCCGGGTCCCCTCTAGCTGATGGACCTGTTCACGACGATCGCGGGTCTAGCGGCCCTGATGGCTCTGGCGGCGGTCGCATCCCTGCTGGTGGGCGGCGTGCCCGACCGCAGGCCGCCGACCGCGCCTCGTCGCACCGGCGACTTCGACATCTGGCCCTTCTTCTGACCCTCAGGTGACGTCGGCGACGCGCGCACCGAGCCGCTCGGCCAGCGCGGACGCGTCGACCATCAGGGCGACGCCGTGCGCGCCACCGCCCAGGCTGATCCGGCCGGTGATCGACGAGTCGGCGATGACCGGCAGCGGGGTCAGGCTGCCGAGCGGGGTGATGGTGCCGCGGACGTAGCCGGTCACGTCGTACGCCGCGTCCGCGGAGGCCATGGTCAGGCGGTTGACCCCGAGCAGCGCCCTGAGCTTGGGCCACGCGATCTCCCGGTCGCCGGGGACCAGCACGAACACGTGCTCACCCTCCGAGACCCGCACCACCATCGTCTTGACCAGCTGGTGCGGCTCGACACCGCGAGCGGCCGCCGCCTCCTCCAGCGAGCGCACCGGCCCATGTCGCGTGACCTCATGGGCCAGGCCCAGCTGCGCCGCGGCTGCGAGAGCGCGTGGGGAGTTGTCGGTGGAGCGGTCGTCGTTCGTCACCGGACCGCGACGGCCAGGGAGACGAAGGTCCACGGACTCCCGACGCCGGGACCGGGCAGATAGGACTGGTCGAGCCGCTCCACGCGGAAGCCGGCCCCCTTCAGGAGGGCCGGCGGGTCCCTGGTCAGGTGGCAGCCGGCGGCCACGCGACCCTGCAGCCCGGCCAGGCGGTGCTGCCACCCGGCGACCTTCGGGTCCGGCGCGAGGCCGTGCTCCAGCACGTGGAGCTCGCCCCCGGGGCGCAGGACCCGGTGCAGCTCTGCCAGCGCGGCGTCGACGTCCGGGATGGTGCACAGCGTGAACGTCGACAGCGCGGCGTCGTACGTCGCGTCCGCGGCGGCCAGTCGCTGTCCGTCCAGGCCGGCCCGGTCGACCGGCATCGAGGCGCTCGCTCGGCGCTCGACAGACAGCTCCCAGCTGAGGTCGGACGGCTCCACGGCGTCCACCGCGGTGACCGAGGCGGGGTAGGCCGCGACGTTCAGCCCGCTGCCGAAGCCGATCTCCAGCACCCGGCCGGACAGGCCGGCGCAGACGTCCCGACGCAGCTCCATGATCGGTCGCGACGAGAGGCTCCGGTCGGCCAGCCGGGGAACGACGCGCTCTGACCACCAGCCCACGTCCCCAACATTACGGGCCAGCGTCGTACCCGGACGCTGGAACTCGTGGGGTAGGGCCGGTCTCGGGGCCTGCGTCTCGGCGGACATGACCCAAACGGGCCATGGAGGACCTCGGCTCTCCAGCATTGGATGGACCGACGCATCTCTCCCACCCGAAGGGGTCCCACCATGCCGTCCCAGCCCGTCCTCCAGAGGGCCCGTACCGGCCTTGCCGTCATCGGCGCCGCCGCACTTCTCATCGGAGGGATCGACGTCGCCGCCGAGGGCGCCAAGGGTGTCAAGCCCCTCCTGCTCGGCGGGAAGAACAAGGCCGCCAAGACCACCAAGGTCTCCTCGAAGAAGGGGCCGGCCCTGTCGCTGAAGGCGAAGAAGGGCCCGGCACTGGCGGTGAACAGCACCGACCTGGTCAAGAACCTCAACGCGGACACGGTCGACGGCAAGGACGCCAGCACGCTGGTGCCCACCACCACGCGGTACGTCGTCGGGGCTCCGCACACAGTGCCGGGGAGCTACTTCTTCCAGATCACCCTGCAGCCGGGCACCTACCAGCTCGCGTTTCACGGCTCGTTCCAGGAGACCACCCCTGGTGGGCCCGGGTTCAGTGCGATCTGCCTGGTCGCGGACCCGGCGGTCCTGACCCCGCCGGTCCAGCCCGAGCTCATCTACCTCGCTGACATCGCCGAGGAAACCTCTGCGCCCACGTTGACCCAGGATGCCGGCTCCTTCACCTTCACCCAGCCGGCCACGCTGGACTACGGGTGCCAGCTGACCGGGGACGCGACCTTCGGCTCGGCTTGGGTCTTCACCGTCCAGCCCGTCCCCAACTACGCGAACGGCAGCGGCGCACCCACGGTATTCATCCGGCAGGGCGGCGCCGCCAAGATGCTCCGGCAGCTCGGCTACTGAGGGGCAGCGAGCCGGCCGGGCCGTGCTCGACCTCGCGGCGCCGCTCCATCACCGGTCCGGTGGACAGCGACCGACGAGGTGGGGAGGACGCGGTAGCTCCACCAGGCCATACCCCGCAGGACGTACCCGTACGCTGGAGCCATGTCTGTGCGACGGGTCATGGGCACCGAGGTGGAGTACGGCATCTCGGTGGTGGGCCAGCCCCTGGCCAACCCCATGGTCGCGTCCTCGCAGGTCGTCAACGCCTACGCCTCGGCGACCGTCAAGGCCCGGCGCGCGCGCTGGGACTTCGAGGAGGAGTCGCCGCTGCGCGACGCGCGCGGCTTCGACATGTCCCGCCAGATCGCGGACCCGACCCAGCTCACCGACGAGGACCTCGGGCTCGCCAACGTCATCCTGACCAACGGCGCCCGGCTCTACGTCGACCACGCCCACCCGGAGTACTCCACGCCCGAGGTCACCACGCCGCGCGACATCGTGAAGTGGGACAAGGCGGGGGAGCTGGTGATGCTCGACGCCGCCCGTCGGGCCGGGCAGCTCCCCGGCGGCTCCCCGATCGTCTGCTACAAGAACAACACCGACAACAAGGGCGCGTCCTACGGCGCCCACGAGAACTACCTGATGCGGCGGGCCACGCCGTTCGCGGACATCGTGCGCCACCTGACGCCGTTCTTCGTGAGCCGCCAGGTGTTCACCGGCGCCGGCCGGGTCGGCAAGGGCCAGGACGGGCGCGAGGACGGCTACCAGCTCAGCCAGCGCGCCGACTTCTTCGAGGTCGAGGTGGGCCTCGAGACCACGCTCAAGCGGCCGATCATCAACACCCGCGACGAGCCGCACGCCGACCCTGAGAAGTATCGCCGGCTGCACGTCATCATCGGCGACGCCAACCTGGCGGAGATCTCGACCTACCTCAAGGTCGGCACCACCGCGCTGGTGCTGTCGATGATCGAGGAGCGGTTCATCACCCAGGACCTCACGATCGACGGCTCGGTCTCGGCGCTGCGCGCGATCTCGCACGACCCGACGCTCAAGCAGACCGTGACCCTGACCGACGGCCGCACCCTGACCGGCGTCCAGCTCCAGCTGGAGTACCTCGACCTGGCGCGCAAGTACGTCGAGGACAGGCTCGGCGCCGACGCCGACGACCAGACCCTCGACGTGCTGGCCCGCTGGGAGTCGGTGCTCGACCGGCTCGAGCGCGACCCGATGCTGCTGGCCGGCGAGCTGGACTGGGTGGCCAAGCTCAAGCTGCTCGAGCAGTACCGTCAGCGCGACGGCCTGGAGTGGGACGACGCCAAGCTCCAGCTGATCGACTACCAGTACTCCGACATCCGGCCCGAGAAGGGGCTCTACCACCGGCTCGCGCAGGCCGGCCGGATCGAGCGGCTGCTCGACGACGAGTCCGTCGTGGCGGCGATGCACGACCCGCCGGAGGACACCCGCGCCTACTTCCGGGGCCGGTGCCTCGAGAAGTTCTCCTCCGAGGTCGCCGCGGCGTCGTGGGACTCGGTGATCTTCGACCTGCCCGGCCGCGAGTCGCTGCAGCGGGTGCCGACGATCGACCCGCTCCGAGGAAGCAAGGCCCACGTCGGCGCGCTGCTCGACCGCTCCGAGACGGCCGCGGCGCTGGTCGCCGAGCTCACGCGCTGACGGTGGGCCCGGCCGGATAGGGTCGGGGCATGGCCCAGGAGCAGAAGCAGCCGCGCAAGGCGTCGGAGACCGAGGAGGCGACCGAGGCCGTCACCGAGACCGACGTCGCCGAGCGCAAGGAAGCCCTCGACGACGACGTCGACGCCATCCTCGACGAGATCGACGACGTGCTCGAGACCAACGCCGAGGACTTCGTGAAGTCGTTCATCCAGAAGGGCGGCGAGTGATTCCCTCCGACCGCGGGGGCAACCCGCGCCTGCCGGCCGCGTTCCTCCAGCCCGGCGTCTCGTCGTTCGCGGACTTCCTCGCCGAGCAGGCCCCCGACCTGCTGCCGTCGCGGCGCGCCGTGCCCCAGGGCCACGCCGGCGACCTGGCCCCGCACGGCACCACCATCGTGGCGGCGACGTTCCCGGGCGGCGTGGTGATGGCCGGTGACCGCCGCGCCACGATGGGCAACATCATCGCCCAGCGCGACATCGAGAAGGTCTTCCCGGCCGACGAGTTCTCCGCCGTCGGCATCGCCGGCACCGCAGGCGTGGCGGTCGAGATGGTCCGGCTGTTCCAGACCGAGCTCGAGCACTACGAGAAGATCGAGGGCACCACGCTGTCGATGGACGGCAAGGCCAACCGGCTCTCGGCGCTGATCCGCGGCAACCTCGCCGATGGCCATGCAGGGGCTCGCCGTCGTCCCGCTGTTCGCGGGCTACGACATCGACGCCGGCTTCGGCCGGATCTTCAGCTACGACGTCACCGGCGGCCGCTACGAGGAGACCGCGTTCCACTCGGTGGGCTCGGGCTCGATGTTCGCGCGCGGCGCGCTGAAGAAGCTCTACCGCGAGGACCTCGACCTCAACGGCGCGATCGAGGTCGTCGTCCAGGCCCTCTACGACGCCGCCGACGACGACTCGGCCACCGGCGGCCCCGACCTGACCCGGCGGATCTTCCCGGTCGTCCAGGTGATCACCGTCGAGGGTGGCCACCGGATCCCCGACGACGAGGTGGCCCAGATCGCCGACCGGGTGATCGCGGCGCGGATGACCCGTCCCGACGGACCCGCGGCCCCGCTGACCGGTGGAGCGTGGTGCGTCATGAGCATGCCGTTCTACGTCTCGCCCGAGCAGCTGATGAAGGACCGGGCCGACTTCGCGCGCAAGGGCATCGCGCGCGGCCGGTCGATGGTCGCCGTCCAGTACGCCGACGGCATCCTGCTCGCCTCCGAGAACGTCTCGCAGGCGCTGCACAAGATCTCGGAGATCTACGACCGGATCGCGTTCGCCGCGGTCGGCCGCTACAACGAGTTCGAGAACCTCCGCATCGCCGGCGTCCGCCTCGCCGACATGCGCGGCTACGCCTACGACCGGCGCGACGTGACCGGCCCGCGGGCTGGCCAACGCCTACGCCCAGACCCTCGGCACGATCTTCTCCAGCGGCGGCGAGAAGCCCTACGAGGTGGAGATCTTCGTCGCCGAGATCGGCGACGCGGCCGCCGACGACCAGATCTACCGGCTCACCTACGACGGCCAGGTCGCCGACGAGCACGGCTACGCCGTGATCGGCGGCGCCGCCGACGTGGTGTCGGGCTACCTGGCCGAGCACTACCAGGAGGGCGCCACGCTCGACCAGGCGCTCAGCCTCGGCGGTGGCCGCCCTCGGCCGCTCGACCAACGAGCGCGGCGAGACCGACGACCGGGTGATCCCGGTCAAGGACCTCGAGGTCGCGGTGCTCGACCGGACCCGCGCCCGGCCCCGCAAGTTCAGCCGGATCTGCGCCCGAGCCGGCTGGAGGCGCTGCTGGGCGACCGGGCGTCCCACGACCTCCGAACCCGGTCGAGGAGGGCGCCGAGCACCCGCCCGGCACCGCGGCGACCGACGCCGAACCCGACGACCCGAAGGACCCGACCGACCAGGAGAGCGGCGACGCGCCGCCCCTCGAGGACCCGGTGCCCGGTCCCGGCGCCTCCGCCGCCCGCCGACGTCGCGCCTGCCTGCGGCTCGACACCCAGCGCCCTCGGACCCGTAGGGTTGGGGTGTGGACCGGCGGATCTTCGGCATCGAGAACGAGTACGGCGTCACGTGCACGTTCAAGGGCCAGCGCCGGCTGAGCCCCGACGAGGTGGCCCGCTACCTGTTCCGCAAGGTCGTGAGCTGGGGGCGCAGCAGCAACGTCTTCCTGCGCAACGGCGCCCGGCTCTACCTCGACGTCGGCAGCCACCCGGAGTACGCCACCCCGGAGTGTGACGACGTCGTCGAGCTGGTCACCCACGACAAGGCGGGGGAGCGGGTCCTCGAGGGGCTGCTCCTCGACGCCGAGCAGCGGCTGCACGACGAGGGCATCGCCGGCGAGATCTACCTGTTCAAGAACAACACCGACTCGGCCGGCAACTCCTACGGCTGCCACGAGAACTACCTGGTCGGCCGGGCCGGCGAGTTCAGCCGCCTCGCCGACGTGCTGATCCCCTTCCTGGTGACCCGGCAGATCGTGGTGGGCGCCGGCAAGATCACGCAGACGCCGCGCGGGGCGTCCTACAGCGTCTCGCAGCGCGCCGAGCACATCTGGGAGGGCGTCTCGAGCGCCACCACCCGCTCGCGGCCGATCATCAACACCCGCGACGAGCCGCACGCCGACGCCGAGAAGTACCGCCGCCTGCACGTCATCGTCGGCGACTCCAACATGAGCGAGACCACCACCATGCTCAAGGTGGCCTCCTGCGACCTGGTCCTCCGGATGATCGAGGAGGGCGTGGTGATGCGCGACCTCACGATGGAGAACCCGATCCGCGCCATCCGCGAGATCAGCCACGACGTCACCGGCCGCCGGAAGGTGCGACTGGCCAACGGCCGCGAGGCCAGCGCGCTCGAGATCCAGGCGCGAGTACCTCGAGCAAGGCCCGCGACTTCGTCGACCGGCGCCAGATCAGCACCCCGACGATCGAGGCGGCGCTCGACCTGTGGGAGCGGGGGCTCAAGGCGGTCGAGTCCGACGACCTCGGCCTGGTCGACCGCGAGATCGACTGGGTCATCAAGTGGAAGCTGATCGACCGCTACCGCGCCAAGCACGGACTGCCCGCTCGGCCACCCGCGGATCGCGCAGCTCGACCTCGCCTACCACGACATCCACCGCGGCCGCGGGCTCTACTACCTGCTCGAGCGCCGCGGGCGGTCGCCCGGGTCACCACCGACCTGAAGATCTTCGAGGCCAAGTCGGTGCCCCCGCAGAACACCCGCGCCCGGCTGCGCGGCGAGTTCATCCGCCGGGCCCAGGAGCGCCGCCGCGACTTCACCGTCGACTGGGTGCACCTCAAGCTCAACGACCAGGCCCAGCGGACCGTGCTCTGCAAGGACCCGTTCCGGGCCTACGACGAGCGGGTGCAGCGGCTGATCGACGGGATGTGACCCGGGGCGGTACGCGACCGCCGCAATGTGAGAACTCTCAGCCTCGCCCGTTAGGGTTCCGCCGTGCTTTCCGTGCCTCGACGCCGCTCCCGCAAGCTGGCCCTCGTCCCTGCGCTGCTCGCGTGCTGCGCGCTGCTCCTGACGGCCTGCGGCGACGACAAGGGCCCCTCGGCGGACCCGTTCACCGGTGGCAAGAGCTACGACCGGCTCGACGCGGTCACGATCTCCGGCGACGTCGGCTCGCGCGCCCGAGGTGAAGTGGAAGGGCTCGATGGAGGCCGGCAAGGTCGAGACCGAGACGCTCACCGAGGGCGACGGCGACGCGCTCAAGGACGACGACGACGTGCTCGCCCACCTGTGGATCGGCAACGGCTACTCCCAGGAGACGGCGTTCTCGACCTACGACGAGAAGAAGGCCGAGCTGCTCACGGTCAACGACCAGCTGCCGGAGTTCCTCGCCGGCATCCGGACGCCAAGGTCGGCTCGCGGCTCGCCGTCACCGCGTCGGCGGAGGAGGCGTTCGGCGAGACCGGCAACTCCCAGCTCGGGCATCGCCAACAAGGACACCGTCCTGGTCATCATCGACCTGGTGTCGAAGGTGCTGGACAAGCCCGAGGGCGAGCGAGACAGCCGGCCCCGTACTGGATGCCCAAGCCGAAGTTCAGGAAGGGCGTGATCCGCGGCTTCGACTTCACCGACGCCCCCGACCCGACCGACGACCTGCGCAAGGTGCAGCTGATCAAGGGCACCGGCCCGCGCGTGAAGAAGGGCCAGACGATCGCGGTCCGCTACCTCGGGCAGGCCTTCGACGGCGACAAGCCCTTCGACGAGAACTTCGGCGACACCGGCACCGGCGAGCCGACGACGTTCAGCATCGGCACCGGTGCGGTCATCAAGGGCTGGGACAAGGGGCTCGACGGCATGCCGGTCGGGCTCCCGCGTGGTCCTGGAGATCCCGCCGGAGCTCGGCTACGGCGCCGAGGGCAGCCCCGACAGCGGCATCCCGAAGGACGCCACGCTGGTCTTCATGATCGACATCCTCGCCGCGGCCTAGCCAGCGGTGTCGATCCCCTCCGGGATGGCAGGATCGGGGGCATGACGGCGGGCAAGAGCGAGCGGCTGCTCAACCTGCTGATCATGCTGCTCGTGCAGCGGCACTACGTCGCCAAGGACCGGATCCGGGAGATCCTCTACCCCGACTCCACGCCGGACGCGTTCGAGAAGATGTTCGAGCGCGACAAGGACGAGCTGCGCAGCCTCGGCGTGCCGATCGAGGTCGGGCAGATGGACGCCTTCTTCGACGACGAGCCCGGCTACCGGATCCGGCCCGACGAGTTCGCGCTGCCCGACATCAGCCTGACCGCCGACGAGGCCGCCGTGATCGGTCTGGCCACCAAGGTCTGGCAGCACGCCCGGCTGGCCGAGGCCACCACCGAGGCGGTGCGCAAGCTCACCGCGCTCGGCGTCGACGTCGACCTGACCGCCCTCGACATCGTCGAGCCGCGGCTGAGCGCCGACGAGCCGTCGTTCGACGTGTTCTGGGAGGCCACCCAGGAGCGCACGCCGGTGGTCTTCGACTACGTCCGCTCCGGAGACACCGAGGTCCGCACCCGCCACCTCCAGCCGTGGGGCGTGGCGCGCTACTCCGGCCGCTGGTACGTCGTCGGCTTCGACACCGACCGGCGGGCCGAGCGGATCTTCCGGCTCTCCCGGGTGCAGGGGACGGCGCGCCAAGGCCGGGCCAGCCGGGCTCCTACGAGATCCCGCCCGGCACCGACGTGAGCCAGGTGGCCCGCCGGCTGGCGCCCGAGCCCTCGACGGAGCGGGTGGTGCTGCTGGTGCGCAAGGGCGCCGGCCACACGCTGCGCCGCGGTGCGGACCGGGTCGAGGAGGGCGTGCCCGGGCCCGGACACCCGGAGGCGGGTCGACCTGGGACCGGCTGGTGCTCGAGCGCGGCTCGGTGGGGCTGGCCGACGAGGTGCTGGGCTACGGCGCCGACGTCTACGTCGAGGAGCCGGCGCCAGCTGCGCGAGCGCGTCGTACGCCGCCTCCGGGCGGCTGTCGGCGGTCCCGAGGAGGCCGGCGTGAGCGCACCGCCCAGCGCCAAGGACCAGGTGGCCCGGCTGCTGACCCTGGTGCCCTACCTGCACGCCCACGGCGAGGTCCGGCTCGACGAAGCGGCCCAGGCGCTCGGCGTCGATCCCGACCAGCTGTTCGGCGACCTCAAGGTGCTCTTCATGTGCGGCCTGCCCGGCGGCTACCCCGACGATCTGATCGACGTCGACATCGACGCGCTCGAGGGGCCGGACGGCGTACGGACCGACGGCGTGATCAAGGTGTCGAACGCCGACTACCTGGCCCGCCCGCTGCGGCTGAACCCCACCGAGGCCTCCGCGGTGATCGTGGCCCTGCGGGCGCTGCGCAACGGGGCCAAGGACGACACCCGTGAGGTCGTCGACCGGGCGCTGGCCAAGCTGGAGGCGGCGGCGGCCCAGGGGTCGGCGCGGGGCAGCGCCGCGGCCCAGATCGACCCGGGTGACGGCGCCGCCGACACCGACCTGGCCCTGCTCGCCAGCCAGCTGCAGGGCGCCGCCGACCGCGGCCGGCAGGTGCGGCTCAGCTACTACGTCCCGAGCCGCGACGAGCAGTCCGAGCGGGTGGTCGACCCGCGCGGCGTCGTGACGGCCGACGGGCAACCTCTACCTCGACGCCTGGTGCCACAGCGCCGAGGCGCCGCGGCTGTTCCGGCTGGACCGGATCGACCGGGCCGAGGTGCTCGACGAGCCGGTCGAGACGCCCCAGGAGGGGCCGCGCGACCTCGGGCGACGGCATCTTCAGCCAGTCGTCCGACGTCACGCCCGGTCACGCTGCTGCTGGAGCCCGAGGCGCGCTGGATGACGTCGTACTACCCGGTCGAGGAAATCCGCGAGGTGGGTCAGGACCGAATGGAGGTCGTGCTGCTCGTCGCCGACGAGCGCTGGCTGACCCGGCTGATGCTGCGGCTGGCGCCGCACGCGGCGTGGTCCTGTCGCCCGCCGGCGTACGCCGACACGTTCATGGCCGCCGCACGGCGGGCGCTCAGCCTGTACGCGCTGACGGGCGAGTACGCTGGTGACGCACTGCACCGACCATGTGAGGACCTCATGACACCGCTCGCTCATCGGAGGGCTCGGCACCCCCGAGCTGCTCCTCATCCTGGCTGTCCTCGTCCTGCTCTTCGGCGCCGCCAAGCTGCCCGAGCTGGCCCGGGGCAGCGGCCGGGCGCTGCGGATCTTCAAGGCCGAGACCAAGGGCCTGATGGACGACGACGAGGACGACGCCGCCTGCTCGACGCCAGCATCCGCCACCCAGAGCCAGGCACAGCTCGAGCTCGAGGCCAAGCAGCGCGACCTCGCGAGCGCGCCAGGCCGAGCTCGACGCCGAGGCCGAGCGGCTCAACCGCGGCGACACCGCCTGATCCAGCTGACGCAGCCCCGTTGATCAAGCGCCTCGCCGGGCTCCTCAAGGGGAGCCCGCACCACCCTGTCGGCCCCGACGGCCGGATGGCGCTGTCGGACCACCTGCGCGAGCTGCGGGCCCGGATCATCCGCTCGACGCTCGTCGTGATCGTCGCGTTCTTCGTGGCGCTGTACTTCTACCAGGACCTCTACCAGCTGATCCTGCACCCCTACGAGGAGGCCAAGAAGCAGCTACCGAAGGGCACCGAGAGCGAGGCGGTCCTCAACGGCGTCGCCGCCGGTCTGACCTTCCAGCTCAAGCTCTGCGGCCTGGCCGCGC
Organism: uncultured Actinomycetota bacterium; assembly: GCA_963793315.1. Taxonomy (GTDB): domain Bacteria; phylum Actinomycetota; class Actinomycetes; order Propionibacteriales; family Nocardioidaceae; genus Nocardioides. Next base: position 23,617 of record CAWBZR010000019.1, read on the forward strand.
TGGTCGGGTCCTCGCCGTACTGGCTCTACCAGATCTGGGCGTTCATCGTCCCGGGCCTGCACCCCAGCGAGCGGAAGTGGTCGCGGATCTTCGCCGCCATCGCCGGGCCGCTGTTCTTCGCCGGGCGTGGCGGTGGGCTACTACGTCCTGCCCAAGGCCATCACGGTCCTGATCGGGTTCACCCCGGACGACGTGACCAACCTGGTCGAGTTCACCGCAGTTCTTCTCCTTCATCAGCCGGATGCTGCTGATCTTCGGCATCGCCTTCGAGATCCCGCTGTTCGTCGTGATGCTCAACCTCGCCGGCGTGGTCTCGGGGCAGGCGCTCGGGCCGCTACCGCCCGTGGATCATCATCGGCACCTTCGTCTTCGCGGCCGTCGGCACGCCGTCCACCGACCCGTTCTCGATGCTCTTCCTCGCCATCCCGATGCTGGTGCTGTTCCTGGTCGCCGAGATGATCGCGCGCCTCGTCGACCGGGCCCGCGGCCGTGGTCGCGACTCGACCGACCAGTGGGCGGACGACGAGGTGTCGACGCTGTGACCGCTCCGCAGGTGACTCGAGCTCGACCCGTTCGACCTGCCCGACTGGCTGGGGGACGGTCCGGTCGCCTGGGCCACCGACCAGGGGCTGGAGCGGCCACCTCGTCGCCGGCCGCCTCACCGGCGCCGTCGGACCAGGCGCTCCCGTGCGACCTGCTCGCCGTCGACCAGGCCTACCCGGCCCCGGTCCTCGACGAGGCCACGCGGACCCGGGTCCACCAGAGCTGGCGGCACGGTCAGGTGCTGCTGCTGAGCCGCGAGGGTCGGGCCACGGTGGCCGCTCCCGGGCACGTCCTGGACCGCCGAGCGGGTGCTCGAGGCCTTCACCCGGGTCGCTCGGGCTGTCGGCGCCGACCCGGTCGCGCTGGTCGGTCCGGCTGGGGCTCAGCTAGAGGTAGGTCGCTCGCATGAGCTCGCGTGCATGGAGCCGACGTGGGCGCGCATGATCTCGCTCGCCTGGTCCGGGGTCAGCTGTGGCGCGGCTTCTGCCAGGGCCTCACGCACGCCACGGGTCAGAGCCATCACGCCGGCCACCTGCAGGTCGTCCGGCATGACCTCACAGCAGCTCAGTGCGCTCTCCAGGCGTTGCCTCAACAATGCCTGCTCCTGGCCGCGGAGCTGATCAAGCTGATAGCGCGGAACGGGATTCCCCCGGACCCGCTCGCCTTCGGCGAGAAGTTCGAGCGCCTTGAGCACCGTGACGCCGACCAGCTCATCGGGATCTTCTGGCAGCCGCAGCGGCACGGCTGCAGGACGTGGTCCGAACAACGGTTCCATCCCCGACCACGCCAGCCACCGCCTCACGAAGCAGATGTTGACCAGCTCGAGCACCCGCGCGCGACTGAACTCGTTCAAGACCGCCGCAGGCGAGACCTTCATCCATCGCGCCAGCGCTCGCACGCTGAAGCGATCGATCCCCTGACCCGCGAGAACAAGGACGGCCGCATCGGTCAGGACCTCGGGGTAGTCCCGGTCATCGAGGCGAAGAAAGGGTGAGTCCATGGAGAGACCCTTCCCCGTTCTCACGGACACCACGGTCGATCTCCACAGGCTCGCGACGAAGCCAGGCAGCGAGCCTTGCTGATCGATCAGTAGGGCGCCGGCCCGGGTGATCGATCAGTAACCCGCCGGCCCCGGTGATCGATCAGTAACCCGCCGACCCTGGTGATCGATCAGTAACCCGCCGGCCCCGGTGATCGATCAGTAACCCGCCGGCCTGGCCGGCCACGCGGCGACGCGACCGACGGTCCGGCGGACCTCGCAGCAGCATTCCGCCGCCCCGAGGCCCTAGTCTGCGCGCGTGGCCCGAGAGATCGCCCTGCTGACCAACCCGACCGCGGGCAAGGGACGAGGCGCGAAGGCGCGCGCGGCGGTGCGTGGAGCGGCTGCGCGAGCGGCGGGCTGACCGTGCGCGACCTCAGCGGGCGGGACGCCGACGAGGCGCTCGACCTGGCCAGGGCAGCGGTGGCCGACGGGGTCGAGTCGCTCGTGGTGCTCGGCGGCGACGGCATGGTCCACCTCGGCGTCCAGGCGGTGGCCGAGACCGCGACCCCGCTCGGGATCATCCCGGCCGGCACCGGGCAACGACGTGGCCCGCTACTTCGACCTCCCGCGCAAGGACCCGGTGGCCGCTGCCGAGGCCGTCATCAGGGGCACGACCAGGAAGGTCGACCTCGCCCGGAGCGGGCAGCAAGTACTTCGCGACCGTGCTGTGCGCCGGCTTCGACGCGCTGGTCAACGAGCGGGCCAACCGGATGACCTGGCCCAAGGGGCAGATGCGCTACAACCTCGCCACCCTCTCCGAGCTGCGGGTCTTCCGGCCGCTGCCACTACACGCTCGACCTCGACGGGCAGCCAGCTCAGCTCGAGGCGATGATGGTCGTCGGTCGGCAACGGGCCGAGCTTCGGAGGCGGGCTGCGGATCGCCGAGGGCGCGCTGCTCGACGACGGGATGCTCGACGTCGTCGTGATCAAGCCGATGAGCCGCGGCAGCCTGGTCCGCACCTACCCCAAGCTGTTCAAGGGCACCCACATGACGCACCCGCAGTACGAGCACCACCTGGTCCGCACGGTGACCGTCGCCTGCGCCGGGGATCACGACGTACGCCGACGGCGAGCGGTTCGGCGACCTGCCGCTCACCGTGGAGTGCGCTCCCGGGGCGCTGACGGTCTACACGTAGAACGGTCACCACAGCGCTGGAGGGGGTCCGTAGGGTGGGGCGAGTGAGCACCGACGAGCTGTCCCCGTCGGAGCGGTACGCCGCACACATGCAGCGACAAGGACCATCCGGTGGTCCGCGACTTCACCGCCCTCTACGACTTCCCGCTCGACGACTTCCAGCTCCGCGCCTGCCGAGAGATCGAGGACGGGCGCGGCGTGCTGGTCGCTGCCCCCACGGGGTCCGGCAAGACCGTGGTGGGGGAGTTCGCGATCCACCTGGCGCTCGCCACCGGCCGCAAGTGCTTCTACACGACGCCCGATCAAGGCGCTGAGCAACCAGAAGTACCACGACCTCGTCGAGCGCTACGGCCCCGACGAGGTCGGGCTGCTGACCGGCGACAACGTCGTCAACGGCGAGGCGCCGGTGGTCGTGATGACCACCGAGGTGCTCCGCAACATGCTCTACGCCGGCAGCCGGACCCTCCTGGGCCTCGGCTTCGTGGTGATGGACGAGGTGCACTACCTCGCCGACCGCTCCCGCGGCGCGGTCTGGGAGGAGGTGATGATCCACCTCCCCGAGTCGGTGACCGTGGTCAGCCTGAGCGCGACGGTGAGCAACGCCGAGGAGTTCGGCGAGTGGCTGGAGACCGTCCGCGGCGAGACCACCACGATCGTCGAGGAGCGCCGACCCGGTCCCGCTCTACCAGCACGTGATGGTCGGGCAGGCGGCTGCTCGACCTGTTCGCCTCCTCCGACGTCGACGCGGCGGCCGGGCTTCGTCAAGGAGGGCGCCCCGGTCAACGGCGAGCTGATGAAGGTCGCCCGCGACGACTGGGCCAGCACCCGGCTGATGCGCGACCGGCGCTCACCGCGCAAGGGCAAGCCGGGCTCCTCGAAGGCGAAGTTCTCCAAGGACGGGCGCAACGTCGGCAACGGCCGCCGGGTCTGGATCCCGAGCCGGGCCGACGTCGTCGACCGGCTGGACCGCGAAGGGCTGCTGCCGGCGATCGTCTTCATCTTCAGCCGGGTCGGCTGCGACGCGGCGGTCCAGCAGTGCCTCCAGGCCGGGCGTGCGGCTGACCATCCCGGAGGAGCGGGACACGATCCACGAGTACGTCGAGGCGGCCTGCCGCGACCTGCCGGAGGAGGACCTGCACGTCCTCGGCTACCACGACTTCCTCGACGGGCTGACCCGCGGCATCGCCGCCCACCACGCCGGGATGCTGCCCGCGTTCAAGCACGTCGTCGAGGAGCTCTTCGTCCGCGGGCTGTGCAAGGTGGTCTTCGCGACCGAGACCCTGGCGCTGGGCATCAACATGCCCGCCCGCACCGTGGTCATCGAGAAGCTGACCAAGTGGAACGGCGAGGCGCACGCCGACATCACGCCGGGGGAGTACACCCAGCTCACCGGGCGGGCCGGCCGCCGCGGCCTCGACGTCGAGGGGCACGGCGTCGTGCTCTACCAGCCCGGCATGAACCCGCAGCGAGGTCGCCGGCCTGGCCTCGACGCGGACCTACCCGCTCCGCTCGTCCTTCCGGCCGTCGTACAACATGGCGGTCAACCTGGTCGACCAGTACGGCCGCGAGACCTCCCGCGAGCTGCTCGAGCAGTCCTTCGCGCAGTTCCAGGCCGACAAGGCCGTGGTCGGGCTGGCCCGGCAGCTGCGCAAGGCCGAGGAGGCGCTCGAGGGCTACGCCGAGTCCGCGCGCTGCGACCTCGGGGACTTCATGGAGTACGCCGGGCTGCGGCGCCGGATCTCCGACGTCGAGAAGGGCGCCAGCAAGGCCCGGCGGGCCGACCGCCGCGAGGAGGCCATCGAGTCGCTGCGCCACCTGAAGCGGGGCGACGTGATCGAGGTGCCGACCGGCAAGTTCGCCGGCTACGCCGTGGTCATCGACAACGGCTGGGACGCGGTGAACCCGCGGCCCTACGTCGTCACCGCGGACCGGCAGGCGCGGCGGCTCGCGATCATCGACTTCCCGGTCCCGGTCGCCTCGGTGGGCGACGCGTGCAGGTGCCCAAGTCGTTCAACGGCCGCAACCCGCAGATGCGGCAGCGACCTGGCCTCGGCGCTGCGCACGCGCACCCACGACCTCGCGCCCCCGCCGCCCGGCAAGCGGCAGCCCGCGAAGGCCGGCCTCGACCCCGCGGTCGAGCGCGAGATCCAGGAGCTCCGCGACCGAGCTGCGCCGCGCACCCCTGCCACCCTGCCCCGACCGCGAGGACCACGACCGGTGGGCCCAGCGGTGGTTCAAGCTCGACCGCGACGCCGCCACCCTGCGGCGCCGGGTCGAGACCCGCACCAACACCGTGGCCCGGCAGTTCGACCGCGTCTGCGAGGTGCTGACCGCGCTGGGCTACCTCGCCAGGACGACCCGTGGTCGGGGCGGCGAGGTCCGGGTCACCGACCAGGGCCGGCACCTGATGCGGCTCTACTCCGAGCTCGACCTGGTCGCCGCCGAGTGCCTGCGCACCGGCCTCTGGGACGGGCTGAGCGTGCCCGAGCTCGCCGCGGTGCTCTCGGTGCTGGTCTTCGAGGCGCGCCGTCCCGACGACGCCTCGCCGCCGCGGGTGCCCGGCGGGCAGGTCCGCGACGTGATCAAGGAGATGGTCACGCTCTGGGGCCGGCTCGATGCGCTCGAGCGCGACCACCACCTCGACTTCCTGCGCCCGCCCGGACGCCGGGTTCGCCTGGGCGGCCTACCGCTGGGCCGAGGGCGACGAGCTCGACGACGTGCTCAACGTCGTGGAGCTGGCGGCCGGAGACTTCGTGCGCTGGATGAAGCAGCTCCTCGACCTGGCCGGCCAGGTCGCCGACGCCGCCGGCGACGGACCGCTGCGCGACACGGCGCGCGACGTCGTCCGCGCCGTCAAGCGGGGCGTGGTCGCCTACTCCTCCCTCGGGGACGACTGACAGGCCTCGAGCGGGCTGCGCGTGGGTCGCCGGCACCCAGCCAGCGGTGCAGCCGGTCGCCCGACTCCAGCAGCATCGCCGTCGCCCGGCTGCAGCCCGGTGCCCGAGGCACAGCCGCTGGTCGACCACGCGGTGCGGCCCCAGCCCGACCGAGGAGTCCAGCTCCTCCACCAGCACGGTGGCACCGTCTCGGCGAACGTCGGTCCGGGCGACCAGCCGGCCCGGCGCCTCGCCGTGCCGCCCGAGGACCAGCGTCTCCCGGAGCACGACACGGGCCCCGGCAGCCAGGCTCGACGCGGTCGTGCGGCCGTACGTCGGCGCCCTCGCGCCACCACGAACGGCTCCCCGTGCCAGACCAGACTCGCCTCCGGCCTCGACCTCCACGTCGACGTCCCAGTGCGCCGCGCCGCCCCTCATCGCGTAGGCGACGGTGCCGCCCGGCTCGACGATCTCGAGGGCCTGGCCCGCACCGACGCGCACCGTGACCGTCACGTGGTCGCCGGCCAGCAGCACGGCCTGCTCGGGCACCAGTGCGACCCGGCGCGCCGTCGAGCGCGGAAGGCGCGCAGGTGGCTGGAGCGGACCTCAGTGCGGGTGAGCGGTGCGCATGCGCTGCCATCGGGCCGGGGTCGACGGGCACGAGGTCTCCGGCGCGGAACTCCGCGAGGCGCGCCGTGACCCAGCCGGTCAGCGAGGCAGCACGGAAGCCGGGTCGGTGCGCGACAGGGCCAGCACGGGACGGCCGGCGCGGGCGTGCTCGGCGTCGTGGACCATCCGGGCGACGTCCACCCCGACGTACGGCGCGAGGTCGGTCTTGTTGACGACCAGCAGGTCCGCACGCTCGATCCCGGGACCGCCCTTGCGGGCCACGTCGCCGCCGCCGGCGACGTCGAGCACGAAGATCTGGGCGTCGACCAGGGCCGGGGAGAAGGTCGCGGTCAGGTTGTCGCCGCCCGGACTCGACGAGGACGACGTCGAGCGGGGCGAAGCGGCTGTTCGAGGTCCTCGACCGCCATCAGGTTCGCGGTGACGTCGTCGCGGATGGCGGTGTGCGGGCAGGCGCCGGTCTCGACGCCGACGATCCGCTCCTCGGGCAGCACGCCGGCCGAGCGCAGGAAGCGCGCGTCCTCGTCGGTGTAGATGTCGTTGGTGACCACGGCCAGCCGCAGCGAGCCGGCCAGCTCGCGGCAGATCGTGGCGATGAGCGAGCTCTTGCCGGTGCCGACTGGTCCGCAGACGCCCAGGCTCTGCAGGGACCGGTCGGAGTCAGGCACTGAACAACCTCCTGGTGGTGCGGGCGTGGGCCTGCGCCCAGCCCTCGATGAGCGGTGACCCGGTCGCCGGGATGTCGGTCGGTGACGGTGAGCTCGGCGATGCCGGCGGCGAGCACGTCGATCTCGGCGAGCAGCCGACGCACCACGCGGTCGCGTCGGCCGGGTCGAGGGGCAGCAGCTTCAGCGCGGCGGCGAGCACCGTCTGCACGTCGTCGTACGCCGACGACACGGGCCAGGCTCGACCGCGGAGCAGCCCGGTCTCGGCGGCGATCGCGCCCAGCACGAGCGGCCGCGGCGGCTGCGGCGCCCGACGGCCCACCCGGCGACCGCCGACGGCCAGGTCCGCCGGGCCAGGCGGAGCAGCCCGCGGCCCAGCGTCCGCGCGGTCGCCCGCATGGCGTCGCTGGGCGTCCGGGCCGCCCAGGCCGTCTCCACCGGCGTCGAGCGAGCGCCCTGGCCAGGGCGTGGTGCCGGGCGACGACCGCGGTGGCGGCCTCGGTGCGCGACCACCGTCGCCAGGCGGGCCCGGCAGTACGCCGGCAGGTCGGCCGGGTCGAGACCGTCGGCCAGACCGGGCTCGAGCCCAGCCGACTGGGTGTGGCCCGCCGGCGGGCAGCCGGGCGTCGGCGAGGAGCAGGGCGAGGGTGTCCATCGGTGCTCAGAACAGCGAGTAGAGCTGCGCCAGCGGCAGCTCGGTGGCCGGGCGGGGCTCGACGAGGTCGCCGTCGATCGTGATCGCGAAGGTCTCGGGGTCCACGTCGATGTGCGGGCAGGGCGTCGTTGTTGACCATGTCCGCCTTGCCGACGTGCGCGGGTCGGGCGTGACCGCCGCGAGCCGCCGGCGCAGCCCGAGCCGGCCGGCCGAGCCCGTCCTCGAGCGCGGCGGGGGCCACGAAGGTGACCGCGTGGTCGCTCCCGTCGGCGTCGACCAGCGTCGGCCGCATCAGCACGGGCTGCGGCGTCGGGATCGAGGCGTTCGGGTCGCCGAGCGCCGCCCGGACGATCGCGCCGCCCTTGAGCACGAGCTCGGGGCGGATCCCGAAGAACCGCGGGTCCCACAGCACCAGGTCCGCGAGCTTGCCGGCCTCGACCGAGCCGACCTCGTGGCCGATGCCGTGCGCGATCGCCGGGTTGATCGTGTACTTCGCGACGTACCGCCGGGCCCGCTCGTTGTCCGCCGGGCAGGCCGCCGTCCAGCGGTCCGCGCCGCGCCTTCATCACGTGGGCGACCTGCCAGGTCCGGCAGACGACCTCGCCGATGCGGCCCATCGCCTGGGCGTCGGACGAGGTGATCGACAGCGCGCCGAGGTCGTGCAGCACGTCCTCGGCGGCGATCGTGGTGGCCCGGATCCGGGACTCGGCGAAGGCGAGGTCCTCGGGCACCCGAGGGCTGAGGTGGTGGCAGACCATCAGCATGTCGAGGTGCTCGGCGACGGTGTTCGACGGTGTGCGGGAGGGTCGGGTTGGTCGAGCCGGGGATCACGTGCGGGAGCGCGGCCACCTCGATGATGTCCGGCGCGTGGCCGCCGCCGGCTCCCTCGGTGTGGAAGGCGTGGATCGACCGTCCGGCGATCGCGGCGACGGTCGACTCCAGGAAGCCGGCCTCGTTGAGCGAGTCGGAGTGCAGCGCCACCTGGAGCCCGAACTCGTCGGCCGCCCGCAGCGCGGCGTCGATCGCGGCGGGGGTCGAGCCCCAGTCCTCGTGCACCTTGTAGGCCGCGGCGCCGGCCAGCGCCTGCTCGGCCAGCCCCTCGGCGCTCACCGTGTTGCCCTTGCCCATCAGCAGCACGTTGACGGGCAGGTGGTCGAGGGCGCGGTGCACCGATCTGCAGGTGCCAGGCGCCGGGCGTGACCGTCGTGGCCCGCGACCCCTCGGACGGGCCCGGTCCCGCCGCCGCCGACCGTGGTGATCCCGGTCGCCAGCGCCTCGTGCACCTGCGAGGTCGACAGGAGGTGCACGTGGACGTCGATCGCGCCCGCGGTCAGGATCCGGCCCTCGCCCGAGATGACGTCGGTGGACGGCCCGATCACGAGGTCCGGGTGGACGCCGTCCGCGATGTCGGGGTTGCCGGCCCGGCCGAGGGCGACGATCCGTCCGTCCCGGAGCCCGACGTCGGCCTTGACCACGCCCCAGTGGTCGAGGACGACGGCGTTGGTGATGACCGTGTCGGGAGCGCCGCCAGCGCGCGTCAGCGGTGCCCTGCGCCATCGACTCGCGGATCGACTTGCCCCCGCCGAAGACCGCCTCCTCGCCGCCGAAGGTGAGGTCCTGCTCGACCTCGATCCAGAGGTCGGTGTCGCCGAGCCGCACCTGGTCTCCGACGGTGGGGCCGTAGAGCGCGGCGTGCTCGCGCCTGGTCAGCTCAGCCATCTCGTCGCACCCGGCCGTCTCGGATCTGGAGACCGGGCACGAGCCGTCGGCCGCGCAGCGCCACGATCGGCACCTCGCGAGACGCCCCCGGCTCGAACCGGCGCGAGGTGCCGGACGGGATGTCCAGGCGGAACCCCTGCGCCGCCGAGCGGTCGAAGTCCAGGGCAGCGTTGGCGTCGGGCAGGTGCAGGTGCGAGCCGATCTGGACCGGCCGGTCGCCGGTGTTGACGATCACCAGGGTGCCGCGCTCCTCGGGGGAGCGGTCGGCGTTGATCTCCAGGACGCCGTCGGCCAGCCGCAACGACCCCGGGCCCTCGCGAGTCGATCGTGAGCGATGGGGTCGTGGATGGTGACCAGCTTGCGGCCGTCCGGGAAGGTGGCCTCGACCTGCACGTCGTGCAGCAGCTCGGCGACGTCCGGCAGCACCTGGTCGGCGGTCAGCACGTGTCGGCCGGCCTCCATGAGCTCGGCGACGCCCGCGCCCTCGCGGGCCCGCTCGATGACCCAGGTGCTCAGCAGGGCGACCGCCTCCGGGTGGTTGAGCCGGACGCCGCGCTCGAGCCGGTCTCGGGCGACCATGCCGGCCACCGCGAGCAGCAGCTTCTCGGTGTCGCCCGGGGTCAGGTGCATGCCGGCGACGCTATGCGCGGCGTGTGACGGGCGCGTTTCACCCGTGTATCAGCCCTGACGGACCGCGTCAGCCACCGGCGTGGCGCCGTTCACGAGGTTCCACTGCTTCCCGACCGCGCCGGGCTCGTCGAGCACCGCCGCGAGCACGGCAGCGACGTCGGCCCGAGTGACGTCCCCACCAGCCACGTCCGGCCCCAGGGAGACCAGCCCGGTGGCCGGGTCGTCGGTGAGCCGGCCCGGCCGGATGATCGTCCAGGCGAGGTCGCTGGCCCGCAGCGCCGCGTCGGCGTCGCGCTTGGCCTCGACGTAGGCCCGCCAGACCTCGTCGGTGCCGTCGGGCAGGGGCTCGTCGACGTTGATCGCGGAGACCTGGACGAAGCGGGCGATCCCGGCCGCCCGCGCCCCCTCGATCGACTTCAGCGAGCCCTCGAGGTCCACCGTGCGCTTGCGCTCCTTGTTGCCGTCCGGGCCGCCGCCGGCGGCGAAGACCACCGCGTCGCAGCCGGCGAAGGCCGTGGCGAACCTGGTGGCGTCGTCCCGCTCGATGTCGAGCAGCCGCACCTCGGCGCCGCGGGACTCCAGCTCGTGCCGGTACTCCTCGCGCCGCACCAGGGCGACCGGGTCGTGCTCCGAGCGGCGCAGGGCGACGAGGAGATGACGGGCCACCTGTCCGTGGCCCCCGACGACGGCGATCCGGGACATGCCGTCCACCGTACGAGCGCGCTGGTCAGTCGTCGTCGTGGAAGTGGCTCGGATCGAGCGCGAAGTGCTTGGGGTTGTGGGGGTCGACCCGCAGCTTGAGCTTGTCGCCCGGATCGGGGGAGGTGCCGATCTCGCAGAGCATCGGAAGCACAGCCTCGTAGCTGCCGTTCGCGCCCGGGACGTCCAGCAGCACCCGACGCCGGATGTAGACGTTGTTGATGACCACGTTCATGTGGTTCTTCAGGACCTTCTTCACCGTCGCGGTCACCACGGTGCCACGCTCCTCGAGGTTGATCGACCGGACCGCGAGCAGCGCCATCGCGACAGCGTCGACCCCGGCGATGCCGATCCACAGCAGCCCCCAGCCGAGGCCGAACGGCGCCGCCCAGTTGACGGCCCAGGGCAGCATCGAGGCGATGATGAACCACCACTGCCGGACGTGTCCGAGGACTCGCGAGGCGAGGTAGAGCACCGCGATCTGCGCCAGGAAGGCGCCGATCCAGACGCCCGTCAGCCCCCCGGAGATCTCGCTGTCCTCATCGAAGTCACCGAAGACGCCCGCCAGGGTGAGCACGGCCGGGAGCACGACGACGGCCCACCAGGCGGCGATGCACAGCACCGTCTTGACGGCGTGGCTCATCGGATCAGGGCCTCCACCAGGCGCGCCGCCGGGCTCTCGAGGTTGTAGCGCCGCGCCAGGTCCGTCACCGCCTGGGGGTCGCGGGGAGTGACGGGCCGGTCCAGCCCCGTCCGGTCCAGCTCGAGGTCGCGTGCGACCGCGACCACGCGGGGCGCGACCGAGGAGGTAGTCGGCGGCCGCCTTGATCTTGCCGCGCGGGCCGGGACCCAGCTCCGAGTCGGGATCCTCGGCGGCGGCCACGATGCCCGCCATGTCGCCGAACCGGTTGAGCAGCGTGGCGGCGGTCTTCTCGCCGACCCCGGCCACGCCCGGGAGCCCGTCCGAGGCGTCGCCGCGCAGCGTCGCGAAGTCGGCGTACTGGGCCGCGTCGACGCCGTACTTCGCCTGCATCCAGGCGTTGTCGACGCGCTCGTGGTTGCCGACCCCGCGGGCGATGTAGAGGACCCGCACGGCGGCGTCGTCGTCGACCACCTGGAACAGGTCGCGGTCGCCGGTGACCACGTCGACCGGGCCGGCCGCCCCCGTCGCGAGCGTGCCGATGACGTCGTCGGCCTCGTAGCCGTCGGCGCCCCGGACGCTGATCCCGAACGCGTCGAGCACCTCGAGGATGATCGGCACCTGGACCTCGAGCGGGTCCGGCACCTCCTCGATGTCCGGGCCGGACGCGCACCTCGGCCACCACGCGATGGGTCTTGTACGTCGGGAGCAGCTCGACCCGCCAGGCCGGCCGCCAGTCGTTGTCCCAGCAGCAGACGAGCTGGTCCGGGTCGTACTGCTCGACCAGCCGCGAGATGAAGTCCATGAAGCCGCGGACGGCGTTGACCGGCGTGCCGTCGTCGTCGGTGATCTCGGGGACTCCGAAGAAGGCCCGGAAGTACATCGAGGCGGAGTCGAGCAGCATCAACCGCGGCCCGGATCTGGTCACCACTGCATCCTGTCAGAGGATCGGACTAAGCTGCGCGCCGTGACATCCTCCACGCTCGAGGCCACCGACCGGCAGATCCTCCAGCTGCTCGCGGCGGACGGCCGGATGTCCTTCACCGACCTCGGGAAGGCCACCGGGCTGTCCACCTCGGCGGTCCACCAGCGGGTCAAGCGGCTCGAGCAGCGCGGGCTGATCCTGGGCTACGGCGCCACCGTCAACCACGACGAGATCGGGCTGCCGCTGACGGCGTTCATCTCGATCCGCCCGATCGACCCGTCCCAGCCCGACGACTCACCGGCCCGGCTCGAGGAGGTCCCCGAGATCGAGTCGTGCTGGTCGGTGGCCGGCGACGAGTCCTACATCCTCAAGGTCCGGCTGGCCAAGCCCAGCGACCTCGAGGACCTGCTGGCCCGGATCCGCGCCGCCGCCAACGTCTCGACCCGCACCACGATCGTGCTGTCGACCTACTACGAGAACCGGCCGGTCACCGGCGGGTGATGCGCATCGGTGGTTGAGGAGGTTGCGCGCAACCGTCTCGAACCGGGTGACCCGGGGCTGGTAGCCGCGAGTTCCAGCATCGCGTCGCCAGGTTCCGAAATGGCGCTAGCGCGCCTTCCTCACCAACGAGTACTTCAGTAGGCCTGCAGCGCCGCCGTACGCCGCGACGCCTCGGCCATCTCGGCGGCCCGCAGCGCGGACTCGTCGAGCGAGGCGTGCTCGGCCCACCACGCCTGGCCCTCGGCGGGCAGGGTGTGGATCGGGTCGTAGTACTCGTAGGTGCGGTTCAGCGCCTCGGGGTCCGCGGCCTCGATCGAGGTGCGGTAGTTCTTGGTCCAGTGCGAGATCCCGCGCTCGTGGTCGTAGGACTCGAGCTGGTGGACCCAGCGCTTGCCGACGAACGGCACGTCGCAGACGATCCGCGGGGTCGCGAAGCCGGGCAGGTAGCCCATGATCGCGTGCTGCAGCCGCTGCGCGTCGGCGACCGAGATCCGCCAGTGCTCCGAGAACGGGATCATGTCGCACATGTAGAAGTAGTAGGGCATGATCTGCGCGCCATCGAGCAGCCGGAAGCACAGGTCGAGCAGCGCGTGCGGGTCGGCGTTGACGCCGTTGAGGATCACGCCCTGGTTGCGGACGTCGCGGATGCCGGTGTCGAGCATCGCCCGGGTCGCCTTCGCCACCAGCGGCGTCACCGAGTTGGCGTGGTTGACGTGGGTGTGGATCGCGATCGAGACGCCGCGCGGGCGGGCGGTCGCGCCGATGCGGGTCATGCCCTCGACCACCTCGGGCTGGAGCCAGTGCTGCGGAAGCGCCATCAGCGCCTTGGTGGCCAGCCGGATGTCGCGGATGTTCTCGATCTCGAGCAGGTCGGTCAGGAACGCCTCGAGCCGGGGCCACGGCATGTTCGCGACGTCGCCGCCGGAGACCACCACGTCGCGCACGCCGGGGGAGCGGCGCAGGTAGTCGAGCATGTCGCCGAGCCGGTCGTTGGGCTTGCCGACGAACTTGAGCTTGTCGATGACCGCGGTGGAGTTGCCGACCAGGTCCATCCGGGTGCAGTGGCCGCAGTACTGCGGGCAGGTCGGCAGCAGCTCGGCCAGCACCTTGGTCGGGTAGCGGTGGGTGAGCCCCTCGGTCGCCCACATGTCGTGCTCGTGCAGCGAGTCGCGCGTCGCGTGCGGGTGCGAGGGCCAGTCGGTGCGGCGGTCGCAGAAGACCGGCATCATGTAGTGGCGCACCGGGTCGGCGTAGAAGGCATCGGTGAGCGAGCCCGGACCGGCCGGCACGTCGTGAGGGGCCATCGTGTTCATCATCTGCGGCGGCACGAGCATCGACATCGTCGCCCGCTCGGCCTGGTCGCGCTCGAGGTCGGCGTAGAACCGCTCGTCGACGAGGTCGCCGAGGAGCTCGCGCAGCTGCTTGACGTTCTTGACGCAGTGCGCGCGCTGCCACTGGACCGACTCCCAGTCGGCGGCGGTGACGTCCTTCCAGCCGGGGAACCGGGTCCAGTCGGGCTCCACCAGCTCGACACGCTGGTAGGGGTAGGGCTGACCGGACTCGAGCCCGATGGACGTTTCAATGGTCACTGTGCCACTGTAGGTGGAGGATCTGCGGCCTGTCCAAAGGCATGCCGCAAATCATTCGGTTGAAGATGCAAGTTACTGAGGAGAACGTTCGTGCGTGCCAGCGATCCGACCGGGCTGCACCGAGTGCTCGACGACCGCGTGGTGCTGCCGCAGGCGGCCGAGCGCCTGGACACCCGCAGGGAGCTGTGGCCCGACGAGGTCCGGATCCGGGTGGAGCGGCTCAACCTGGACGCCGCGTCGTTCCGGCAGCTCGAGCGCACCCATGACGGACGGTGACGACGTACGCCGGGCGGTGCTCGACATCGTGGCCGCGCGCGGCAAGATGCAGAACCCCGAGACCGGCTCCGGCGGCATGCTCGTCGGCACCGTCGAGGAGGTCGGCCCCGAGTCGCCGCTCGGCCTCGCGGTCGGCGACCGGGTGGCGACACTCGGTCTCGCTCACCCTGACGCCGCTCGTGATCGAGGACGGCCTGGCCCGCTGGGACGGCCGCTCCGAGCAGGTGCCGTGCGACGGTTACGCCGTGCTGTTCGGCCGCTCGATCGCCGCCCGCATCCCCGACGACCTGCCCGCCGACCTGAGCCTGGCCGTGATGGACGTCTGCGGCGCCCCGGCGCTGACCCGCCGCGTGGTCGCGCGAGTACGACCGGCCGGTCGTGGCCGTGATCGGCGGCGCCGGCAAGTCCGGCTCGCTGAGCCTGGCCGCCGCGCGAGGACGCCGGGCCCGGCGCACGTCGGCGTCGTGCCCCGACGAGGCCGAGGCCGACTCGCCTGCGCGGCTCGGGACTCGCCGACGACGTCGTCGTCGCCGACGCGCGCGACCCGATCGCCCTGCGCGACGCGGTCCGGTCGGCGGTCGGCGGCGACTGCCGACGTCACCGTGGTGTGCGTCGACGTACCCGGGCTGCGAGGGCGGCGCGATCCTGGCCACCTCTCCGCAGGGGACGGTGATCTTCTTCTCGATGGCCACCTCGTTCTCGGCGGCGGCGCTCGGCGCCGAGGGGCTGGCCGCCGACGTGACGATGCTCGTCGGCAACGGCTACGTCCCCGGTCACGCCGACTACGCCATGGAGCTGCTGCGCGCGACAGCCCGGGCGTCCGTCGCGCTCTTCGAGCGACCGCCTCGAGGTCACGACGTGAGCCGGCAAGCCTCGGGGCAAGCTCGACCTCGACCCGGTCACCGTCCGCAAGGCGCGGGCGCTGGCCCGCAGGGCCGGCCGGCCCGATCGTGGAGCTCGCCAAGCAGCACACCACCGTCAGCGTGGAGCGAGCGACGCTGCGGATGGCGGGTCTGGAGGGCGCTGACGGCGACGGCATCCCGTGGGCCAACCGGCTGCTCGACGTCGTACGCGCGGACGTCGGGCTCGAGCACGGCGTGGCCCTGCCGGTGTGGGACGCGCTGGTGCGGCACGAGGCCGAGGACCTCGCGACCCTCGCCCAGAAGGCGGGCGCCGGGTCGGTCACCTTCCGCGTGCCGGAGGGCCGCGACGCCGTCCGGGCCCGGCGCGGCCGCCCGCAAGCAGGTCGGAGCCGGGCTCAAGCGGATCGACGGTCGCCGCCGTGAGCGCGAGCGGATGATCAAGAAGCACGGCGACGCCCCGCGCACGCCGTGGATCTACCTCATCGTGGCGACCGGCGACATCATGGAGGACATCCCGCAGGCCCAGCAGGCCGCGCGCGAGGGCGCCGACGTGATCGCGGTGATCCGCTCGACCGGCCAGAGCCTGCTCGACTACGTGCCCGAGGGCGCGACCCGCGAGGGGTTCGCCGGCACCTACGCCACGCAGGAGAACTTCCGGCTGATGCGGGCCGCCCTCGACGAGTCGAGCGCCGAGCTCGGGCGCTACGTCCGGCTGACCAACTACGCCTCCGGCCTGTGCATGCCCGAGATCGCCACGCTGGCCGGGCTCGAGCGGCTCGACATGATGCTCAACGACTCGATGTACGGGATCCTCTTCCGCGACATCAACCCGATCCGCACCTTCGTCGACCAGCGGTTCAGCCGCCAGGTGCACGCCCGCGCCGGGATCATCATCAACACCGGCGAGGACAACTACCTCACCACCGCCGACGCCGTCGAGGCCGCGCACACGGTGACGACGAGCCAGCTGCTCAACGAGTACTTCGCCAAGGAGGCCGGGCTCGAGGACTGGCAGCTCGGGCTGGGCCACGCCTTCGAGATCGACCCCGACCTGCCGAACTCGTTCCGGATGGAGCTCGCGCACGCGCTGCTGGCCCGCGAGCTGTTCCCGGACGCACCACTGAAGTGGATGCCGCCGACCAGGCACATGACCGGCGACGTCTTCCGGGGCAACCTGCTCGACGGCTTCTTCAACCTGGTCGGCTCGCTCACCGGCCAGGGGATCCTGCTGGTCGGGATGATGACCGAGGCCGTGGTGACGCCCGTGGCTCTCCGACCGCGACATCGCGCTGCAGAACGTCCGCTACGTGCTGGAGGCCACCGGCGACCTGCACGAGGACTTCCACCCCGCGCCCGACGGGTTCATCGCCCAGCGCGCGCGCCAGGTGCTGGGGGAGACCGATCGAGCTGCTCGAGGCGATCGTCGACGACACGCTGCTCGAGGCGATCGCCGACGGCACCTTCGGGCTGATGCGGCGCCCGGCCGACGCCGGCCGCGGTCTCGACGGCGTGGCGAGGAAGTCGAGCGCCTACTACAACCCGGCGTCCGAGCTGCTGGAGGAGGCGCAGTGACAGGCATCGTCCGGCCCTACGGCGACACCACCGGCGACGGCATGGTGCAGCTGAGCTTCACGCTGCCGCTCCCGCACTCCAAGGTCGCCGAGGGGGCCGCCGTCCAGCTCGCCAACAAGATGGGCATGGACCCGGCGCTGGTCGTGCACAGCAAGCCGATGGGACCCGACTTCACCTTCTTCGTCGTCTACGGCCGGGTGAACCACCTCGTCGACACCAGCAAGGTCGAGGTGGTCGAGCGCGACTACCCGCTGCTGACTCCCAAGGAGGTCAACGCCGCGGTGAAGCGCACGCTGCGCCGGCGGCTGGTCGTCGTCGGCGGCTGCATCGGCACGCGACGCCCACACGGTCGGCATCGACGCGATCCTGAACATCAAGGGGTTCGCGGGGGAGAAGGGGCTGGAGTACTACCGCGAGCTCAAGGTCGTGAACCTCGGCGCCCAGGTCTCCGTGCCGCAGCTGGTCGAGCGGGCGCGGGCCGAGAAGGCGGACGCCGTGCTGGTCTCGCAGGTGGTCACCCAGCGCGACGCGCACCTGCTCAACACCCGCGAGATGTCCGCGGCGTTCCGCGAGGCCTACCCCGCCGACCGGCGGCCGCTGCTGGTCGTGGGCGGTCCGCGCTTCGACGAGACGATGGCCGACGAGCTCGGCGTCGACCGGGTCTTCACCCGAGGCACGACCCCGGGCGAGGTAGCCTCGTTCATCGTGCACCGGCTGGCGCCGCGCGCAGGCTGCGGCATGAGCGCTCCGGAGGTCGGCATCACCGTCGTGCACCGCCGCTACGTGCCGTTCTCCGACGCCCACTACGCCGGCAACCTGGTCGACGGCGCCTACTCGATGAAGCTGTTCGGCGACGTCGCCACCGAGATGTGCATCCGCACCGACGGCGACGAGGGGCTGTTCGCGTCGTACTCCGACGTGCAGTTCCTGGCGCCGGTCCGGGCCGGCGACGTCCTCGAGATCACCTGCACGCTGACCCGGGTCGGCACCCGGTCGCGCACCCTCGACCTGGCCGTCCACGTCGTGGCTCGCGGCGAGCCCACGCCGCAGCAGCCGGGCGGCCGCGGCAATGCTCGACGAGCCGCTGCTCGCCACCACGGCGACCGGCACCGTCGTCGTCCCGCCGTCCGGCTGGCTGACCCGCCACCCGACTGGTCTGGTCCGCTGGTCGGTCCGCGTGCGCGACACGCCGACTGCGTCCCGAATATTTGTGAACTCCGTGTGAACGGCGGCGTGGCCCCTGACCTGCGCCTTCTCGTGTCTGCGCAGGTCAGCGGGGTGTTGACGGAAGCGCGACGGGGGAGTTGGGTAACGCCCGTCCGCTCATGCAGATCACGGCAAGGAGCACCGGTTTCGGGTGGCCGGGTTCGAGGGTGACGTGCCATCTCCCGACGACCCGACGACTGCTCCGGGGTTCTCCGTGAGAGCAGGGCACGGAGGGGCCCGCACCCCCTAGACAACAGCCTGACCGCGGCAGCCGGTCACGGACCGGGCTGGACCGAAGGGCTGCGGGACCCCTCCGACCCTTCTGCTTTCACTTGGTGCTGTGCTGAGGTTGAGAGCCCTCCTCGCGGCGTGCGCGGGGCTGGTGCTCTCGTTGGCCTTCGAGCCCGTCGCGGTCGCCTGGCTGATCCCGGTGGCCGTGGCGGGCTTCGTGCTCACGCACGCGGGCGCTGACGCTGCGCCGCGGCTTCGTCGTCGGCCTCTGCTTCGGCGCCGCCTTCTACCTCGTCCACATCTTCTGGATGCGCGCGGTCGGGATCCCGGCCTGGCTCGCGCTCTCGACCCTGGAGACGCTCTTCTACGGCCTGACGGGCGCGCTGTCGGCGCTGCTCCAGCGGCACCGGCTGTGGCCGCTGTGGTTCGCCGCGGCGTGGACCGCCATGGAGGTGTGGCGCAGCGGCTGGCCGCTGGGCGGCATGCCCTGGGGCCGGCTGGCCTTCGGGGTCGTCGACACCCCGGTCGCCGAGGCGCTGCCGTACGCCGGCGCGGTGGGCGTCAGCTTCCTGCTCGCCCTGCTCGGCGCGCTGCTCGCCTGGCTGGTCGCCGGCCCGGTGGCGTGCGGGGAGGGGGGCCGCAGGGCCGCCGGCCCTCTGCCTGGCCGGGCTGGTGGCGCTGCTGGCCGTACCCGCCCTGGTGCCGTGGACGGCCACGGCCGACGCGCGAGCTCACCGTGGCCGCGGTGCAGGGCGACGTACCCGGCAACGGCGACGACATCCTCTACGACTTCCGCCAGGTCACCCAGAACCACGTCGACGCCACCGTCGACCTGGCCCGCCGGGTGGAGGCCGGCGAGGTGGCCGACGCCGGACCTGGTGCTGTGGCCGGAGAACTCCACGGCGGTCGACCCGTTCGCCGACTCCGAGACCAACGCCGGCATCCGGGCCGCCAGCTCGGCGATCGGCGTCCCGATCCTGGTCGGTGCGATCGTCGACGGCCAGGGCAACCAGGTGCTCAACCAGGGCATCGTCTGGGACCCGCAGACCGGTGCCGGCGACCGCTACACCAAGTGGCACCCGGTGCCGTTCGGCGAGTACATCCCGCTCCGTTCGGTGTTCACCAGGTACAACTTCTTCGACCGGCTCCGCGAGGTCGGCGCGCGACATGCTGAGCGGCACCCGGCGCGAGCCGCTCGACGTCGACGGGGTGAAGGTCGCCGACGCGATCTGCTTCGACATCGCCTACGACGACGGCCTCAACGCCCAGCTCCGCAACGGCGCCCAGCTGCTCGTGGTGCAGAGCAGCCAGGCGACCTTCATCCACACCGACCAGACCGACCAGCAGTTCGCGATCACCCGGCTGCGCGCGATGGAGACCGGCCGCTGGGTCGCGGTCGCCACGACCAACGGCGTCTCGGGGCTGATCGCTCCGGACGGGCGGGTCATCGCCACCGCCGACAAGCGCACCCGCGCGGTGCTGGTCGCGCAGGCTCGGGCTCACCAGCCAGCTGACCCCGGCGATGCGGATCGGGCCCTGGACCGGGCGGGCTCGCGATCGGGTTGACGGTCCTCGGCCTCCTGCTGGTGCTGCTCCCGTATCGTCGGGGCCGCAGCGAGCGGACCGGCGCGGAGGCCGTCGGTCCGGCCGAGCAGCGACGACGGAGGGCATGTCGACCACGTAGGAGGGTCGATGGACGCGACTCCCGACTCGGCCGCGTCGTCATGGTCATCCCGACCTACAACGAGGCCGACAACCTCGGCTGGGTGGTCGGCCGGCTCCGTGCCGCGCGAGCCGTCGGTCGACGTGCTCGTCGTCGACGACAACTCACCGGACGGCACCGGTGCGGCTGGCCGACGAGCTGGCCGCGGCCGACCCCGCGGTCCACGTCCTGCACCGGCGCCGGCAAGGGCGGCCTCGGCGCGGCGTACCTCGCCGGGTTCGCGTGGGCCCTCGACGCCGGGCTACGACGTCGTGGGCGAGATGGACGCCGACGGCTCGCACCAGCCCGAGCAGCTGCACCGGCTGCTGGAGGCGCTCCTCGACGCCGACCTGGTGATCGGCTCGCGGTGGGTCCCCGGCGGGTCGGTCGTGAACTGGCCGCTGCGCCGCGAGGCGCTGTCCCGCGGCGGCAACCTCTACGTGCGGATGCTGCTCGGCATCTCGATCCGCGACGCCACCGCCGGCTTCCGGGTGTTCCGGCGCAGCGCGCTGGAGAAGATCGACCTCGGCTCGGTCGAGTCCACCGGCTACGTGTTCCAGACCGACCTGGTGACCCGCTGCCTGCGCGCCGGGCTGACCGTGCGCGAGGTGCCGATCGAGTTCGTCGAGCGGGTCCGGGGCGACTCCAAGATGAGCGGGGCGGTGGCCACCGAGTCGCTGCGCCGGATCACCCGCTGGGGGCTGCACGAGCGGCGCGACCAGGTACGCCGAGCGCTGCGGCGGTGACCGCGAGGTCCGCTGATGGCACGGCGTCGCTCGGGGCTCGGCTGGCTGCTCCTCAGCCTGTTCATCGTCGTGCCGCTGGTCGAGATCTACGTGATCATCCAGGTCGGCCAGGCGATCGGACCGTGGTGGACGATCCTGCTGCTCGTCGTCGACAGCATCCTCGGCGCGTGGCTGATCAGGCACGAGGGGGCGCGCGCCTGGCGGGCCCTGCGCGAGGCCCTCGACAGCGGCCGGATGCCGGCCAAGGAGCTGGCCGACGGCGCACTGATCCTGATCGGCGGCACGCTGATGCTCGCGCCCGGGCTTCGTCACCGACGCGTTCGGCATGCTGATGATCCTGCCGTTCACGCGGCCGCTGTTCCGGCGGCTGCTCACCGGGGTGGTCGCCAACCGGCTCGTGGTGGCCGGCACCCCGTGTCCCCGGAGCAGCACGACGCCCCGGTCCCGACCCTGACGGGCCGGTGATCCGGGGCGAGGTGGTCGACGAGTAGCTGCGTCTCGTCAGGCCTGTGGCTCAGGCCGAAGCCTTGCGCTTCTTCGCGTTGGCGCGGTGCAGGTGGGCCGGGCCGATCTCGCCGCCGCGCAGCAGCTCCAGCCGCTCCTTGAGGATGTCCTCGAGCTCCTTCTCCGAACGGCGCTCGAGCAGCATGTCCCAGTGGGTGCGGACCGGCTTCTCGGCCTTCACCTCACGCTCGATGCCGGCCGTGCTCTCGCCCTCCTCACCGCAGCGAGGGCACTCCCAGACCGCCGGGATGTCGGCCTCGATCGGACATGGTGATCTCGAAGACGTGACCCTGCGGGCAGCGATAGCCGACCTGCTGGCGCGCGGCGAACTCGATGCCGCGCTCGTCCTCGAAACTCTGGCCTCCCAGCCGCGCCCCGCGTAGCGTGCGCTCCGCCATGAAGGCACCTCCAAACTGATGGTGTTTTCCCCGTACAACGACAGAGACGGTCTGAACCGGTCAAAGGTTCGCTGCGGACCCCGTTGACAAATAGCCGTCCGAGGGGTTAACGGTACCCAGCCCGCGAAGATTCCCCCATTCCTCGCGGTGACCGGCCAGTAGGACCCGGGGGTCTCCGGCCGCTCAGCTATCGTCGCCAAGCCTAGCTTGGCAGGATGCCCAGGTGATCGGGAGGTGGCGCCGGGCGCGTCGTCGGCCGCACCAGCCGCTGGTCTACAGGGTGGCCGGGACCGCGTTGCCGGCTTCCTCGATGCCGCGCTCGGGGTCCAGCCGGAGCAGGAAGATCGCGCCCAGCACGAAGAAGACGATCAGCGAGACGATGGCGGGCCGGTAGGAGCCGGTGACCTGGAAGACCACACCGAAGAGCAGCACGCCGAACCACGACGTGCCGCGCTCGAACGCGTTGTAGAGCGCGAAGTACTCGCCCTCGCGGCCGCGGGGGATCAGCAGGCTGAAGAACGAGCGCGACAGGGCCTGGGTGCCACCGAGCACGACGCCGATCGCGATGCCGACGACGAGGAACAGCGCGACGTTCTTCGCCGGCAGGAACATCGCGACCACGACGATCGCCATCCAGGCGAAGGTGCCCCACAGGATCGCGCGGTAGGCGCCGTACTTCGCGGCCAGCCGGCCGAAGTAGAGGGCGCCGCCGAAGGCCACGAACTGGATGAGCAGGATCGTCGCGATCAGCACCGAGTCGCCGAACTTCAGCTGCTTGGAGCCGTAGGTCGACGCGGCGTAGATCACGGTCTGGATGCCGTCGTTGTAGAAGACGTAGGCGAGCAGGAAGGTCAGGGTCATCGGGTAGTTGCGCAGCTCCTTGAGCGTGGTGAACAGCTGGCCGAAGCTGCGCTGCGAGCAGGCCACCCGGTCGCCGCCACGGCGTGGACCGGCGCGCCGGTTGCGGAGCCGCCGGAACGGGATGACGTGAACGCCGGCCCACCAGATCGCCGCGGACAGCAGCGAGAGCCGGACGGCGAGCTCCTTGTCGAGCCCGACGGCGTCGTGGCCGAGCACGATGCCCAGGTTGACGAGCAGCAGGAGCGCCGCCGCCGAGGTAGCCGAAGGCCCAGCCGCGCGAGGAGACGTGGTCCCGCTCGGCCTCGGTGGAGATGTCGCACGAGGATCGCGTAGTAGCTGACCAGCGAGCAGCCGGCCAGCACGCTGCTCATCACGATCGCGACCGCCGCGAGCTGCCAGCTCGTCGCCCTGCATGAAGAACGAGCAGCGAGGCGAAGAACGCGCCGGCCCAGGCGAAGCCGGCCATGTGCCAGCTTCTTGCGCGCGCGACCGGTCGACCATCGCGCCGACGATCGGCAGGATGACGGCGCTGAGGATGGTCGCGAAGCTGGTCAGGTAGAACGGGCAGCGAGCCGGCGGCCAGGTGCAGCCCGAGCACGCTGACGGTCTTGTCGCAGGTGTCGTCGGCATCGTCGCCGCAGCCGGCCGCCCGGCCGGCGACGGTGATCATGAACGGCGCGAACAGCACCGATGAGCACGGTCGTGTAGTAGGCCGAGTTGGCCCAGTCGTACCAGTTCCAGGCCTTCTGCTCGCGCTGCGCTCGGCCTGGTCGCGCAGCGGTCCGAGGTCGGCGAAGTCGGTGGCGGTGGCTGGTCATGCGCTCAGTCCCTCCAGAGGCCGCGCTCGGTGAGCACGTCCTTGAGCAGGTCGGTCCGGTCGGTGAAGAGGCCGTCGACGCCGCGGTCGAGGAGCTCCCTCATCTCCTCGGGGTCGTCGACGGTCCAGACGTGGACATGCTTGCCCGTCGCATGCGCGCGGCGTACCAGCCCGGGACTGGCGATGGTCCAGCGCCCGCGCTTGTGCGGGATCTGGAGGGCGGCCACCCGCTTGCGGGTGAGCCAGTCCGCGACCCGTGCGCTGGGCACGAAGCGGAAGATGGCGACCTCGACCGGTGTGCCGGAGGTCGGGACCCGGTGCTCGGTGAGCCGGCGGAACTCCGTGAGCCGCTGCGGGCTGAACGAGCCCACCAGCACCCGGTCCCAGGCCTCGCGCTCCTCGATGAACTCGGCCAGCACCGGCACCGCGCCCTCGGACTTGATGTCGATGTTGAAGCGCGCCCGCGGGAACTCGTCGAAGAGCTGGGCCAGGGTCGGCACCTGCTCGCGGCCGCCGACCAGCGCCTGGCGCACCTCCTCGAAGGAGAGGTCGGCGATCGCGCCCTCGAGGTCGGTGACCCGGTCGAGCACGGCGTCGTGGAAGGCGAGCAGCACGCCGTCGCTGGTCACGTGCACGTCGGTCTCGAGGTAGTCGTAGCCGAGCGCGACGGCGTGCTTGAACGCCGCCAGCGTGTTCTCCAGCCCCTCGATCTCCGGGTGGTAGGCGCCGCCCGCGGTGGGCGAAGGCGAGGACGCCGCCCGGGTCGCCGGCCACCTCGTCGAGGTAGGCGAACCCGGTCATCGGCGCCGTCACAGCGAGCAGTATGTACCCGAGCCGCCTCTCGCGGCGTGCGTCCGGGGCCGCCGCGCGCGGAGCGCGCTACGGTCGACCCATGGACGGAGACGCCGCTGAGACATGGCCCTCGACTGCCCGGTGTGCGGCGCGACGATGGACTCCCGCTCGCTCGGTGACGGCGAGGTCACGCCTGTCCCGACGGCCACGGGGTCTTCCTGCGCCGCGCCGACCTCGGCAGCCTGGTCGAGGCCGAGCAGGACTGGCACCGCCATGCCGGCCAGCACACCATGCCGATGCCCCGCATCACCGCCGACATGACCGCCCCGCCGACCACCAAGCCGCCGGCCAAGGCCTGGGTGGAGACGCTGTTCTGACGGTGAGCTCGCTGGTCGAGGAGGCGCGCTGCTGGCGCCTGTCTCGAAACCTCGCAAGCGCCGGCCTGGGGCCGACCACGCGCGCTCGCGACGTCCGACAGTGCTGCGTGGACTGCCTCCCAGCGCGTCATTCAGTGGTTTCGAGACGGCGTCAGCGGCGCCGTCCTCGACCAGCGCACGGGGTCAGATGTCTCGGAAGGGCTCGATGTTGGCGCCGAGCTCGTTGAGCCGCTCGGCGAGGTCCTCGTAGCCGCGGTGGATGACGTAGGTCGACCGGAGCACCGAGGTGCCCTTGGAGGCGAGCATGGCGATGAGGAGCACGACCGCCGGGCGCAGCGCGGGCGGGCAGACGATCTCGGCGCCGGAGAAGTGCGTCGGGCCCTCGATCATCACCCGGTGCGGGTCGAGCAGCTTGACCTGGCCGCCGAGCTTGTTGAGCTCGGTGAGGTAGATCGCGCGGTTCTCGTAGACCCAGTCGTGCAGCAGTCGTCTGGCCATCGGCCACGGCGGCGATCACCGCGAAGAACGGCAGGTTGTCGATGTTGAGGCCCGGGAACGGCATCGGGTGGATCTTGTCGAGCGGCGCGTGCAGCTCGGAGCGGCTGGGTGGTGATGTCGACCAGCCGGGTGTGGCCGTTGCGGGCGACGTACTCCTCCGAGCGGGTGTGCTGGAAGCCCATCTCGCCGAGGGTGGCCAGCTCGATCTCGAGGAACTCGATCGGCACCCGGCGGATCGTGATCGAGGACTGGGTGACGATCGCGGCCGCGAGCAGCGACATCGCCTCGATCGGGTCCTCGCTCGG
Source organism: uncultured Actinomycetota bacterium (assembly GCA_963793315.1). GTDB lineage: Bacteria > Actinomycetota > Actinomycetes > Propionibacteriales > Nocardioidaceae > Nocardioides. The sequence continues at coordinate 49,011 of CAWBZR010000019.1, forward strand.
GGCGTAGTCGACGTCGACGTCGATGTCGACGACGCCGGTCACGGTCAGCGTGGTGGTGCCGATGCCGTCGACGGTGACGCCGAGCTTCTGCAGGTAGAAGCAGAGGTCCTGGACCATGTAGTTGGAGGACGCGTTGCGGATGACCGTCGTGCCCGGGTGCAGGGCGGCCGCCATCAGCGCGTTCTCGGTGACGGTGTCGCCGCGCTCGGTGAGCACGATCGGCGCCTGCGGCTCGATGGCCCGGTTGACGTTGGCGTGGTACTCGCCGTCGGTCGCCTTGACCTCGAGGCCGAAGGGGCGCAGCGCATACATGTGCGGCTCGACGGTGCGGGTGCCGAGGTTGCAGCCGCCGGCGTAGGGGAGCTCGAAGACGTCCTCGCGGTGGAGGAGCGGACCGAGGAACATGATGATCGAGCGCGTGCGGCGCGCGGCGACCTGGTCGATCGCGTCGAGCTTGAGCTCCTTGGGAGGCACGATCTCGAGGTCGTTGTCGTCGTTGAGCCACCGGGTCTGCACGCCGATGCTGTTGAGCACCTCGAGCAGCCGGTTGACCTCCTCGATGCGCGCGACCTTGCGGAGCGTGGTGCGGCCCCGGTTGAGGAGCGTGGCGCACAGCAGCGCGACCCCGGCGTTCTTCGAGGTCTTCACGTCGATCGACCCGGACAGCCGGGTCGGGCCCGTGACCCGGAGGTGGGTGGGGCCGGCGCCGAGCGCCACGATCTCGGAGTCCAGGGCCGAGCCGATGCGGGCCAGCATGTCGAGCGAGAGGTTCTGGTGACCCTTCTCGATCCGGTTGATCGCGCTCTGGCTGGTGCGACAGCCGCTCCGCCAGCTGCTGCTGGGTCAGCCCGCGGTGCTTGCGCGCGTCGCGGATGATGCTCCCGATCCGACCCTTGTAGCCCTCAGTCATGCGAACCACGGTAACTCATATGTGAGATATCACAAGACAGGCCCGCGGGGTGGCGATGGAGCGCAAGTTGCAAGGATGCCATGCGTGATCGGGTCATGATCAGGGCGGTGGTGCTCGACATCGGCTCGGTGCTGGAGGTCATCGACGACTCGGTCTTCCCGGCGCCGTTCGAGCAGCGGCACGGGCTGACGGCGGGCTCGGTGCACGCGGCTGCCGCGTCGCTGCCCGGTGACGCCGGAGCGGGGGAGCTGACCGAGGCCGAGACCCGGCGCCACTTCCGACAGCATCTCGCGCTCGACGACGCGCAGGCCGACGAGCTGATGGCCGACTACTGGCGGTGGTACGTCGGGACCCTCGACCGGGTGCTCTTCGACTGGTTCGCCGCCCAGCGGCCGGCCCGGAAGACCGGCATCGTCTCCAACTCCGGCCCCGGCGCCCGGGAGGCGGAGGCGTGCTGGGGGTTCGAGGCGATCACCGACGACATCGTCTACTCGCACGAGGTCGGCCTGCTCAAGCCGGACCCGCGCATCTTCCTCCTGGCAGCGGACCGGCTCGGTGTCCGTCCGCAGGAGATCGTCTTCCTCGACGACGTCGAGGGTCACGTCGAGGCGGCCCGCGCAGTGGGGTACCGAGGCGTCGTGCATCGTTCAACTCCCGTGTCCATCGCCGAGATCGAGGCCGTGATCGAGGCCGAGCGGCGCCGGTGAAGGACCTTCCCGAGGGTCCGCTGCGGCTGGGCCCGTTGCTCCGCTACGTCGACACGACCAGCGCGACCGTCTGGGTCGAGACCCGGGACGCGGCCGAGGTGGTGGTCGAGGCCGGTGCCGTGACGGCCCGCGCCGGCACCTTCGCGGCCCACGGCCACCACTATGCGCTGGTCGAGGTCGTCGGTCTGCCGCCGGGCACGGCGACGCCCTACCGCGTGGTCGTCGACGGTGCGGTGGTGTGGCCGCCGGACGACCCCGAACTCGCCGAGTTCCCGCCGCCGGTGATCCCGACGCTCGATGCCGGCAAGCCGTTGCGCGTGGCGTTCGGGTCCTGCCGGGTCAGCGTCTCCCATGACGACCAGGGCAGGCGAGGCCCTGGCCCAGGGTGCGTTCGGCAGGCTCGGCGGGCGGTTCGGCGAGTGGCTGCGCCATACCGCCGACCTCGAGCACTGCGGCGGCGTTCCAGGAGGGCTTCGTCCGACGCTCGAGCCCGGATGACCCTGGAGCGTCGCGTCCGGCGACCGGGGGAGTGCGCCGCGGTCAGTCGCCTTCAGGCTCCGGCGACGTCCACCACAGCTACGTCACGGCAAGCGTGGGCGACCGGCCAACCGCTGGCTGCTCTCGACGCTGCCGAGCGCCATGATCTTCGACGACCACGACATCCGCGACGACGGAACACCAGCCTCGAGCTGGCGCCGCGAGATGGAGGCGACCGTCTGGTGGCACGAGCGGATCGTGGCCGGGCTCGGCTCCTACTGGGTCGACCAGCCCTCGGCAACCTCGGCCCGGTCGACCGCGACGAGGACGCGCTCTGGCAGCGGATCGCGACGTACGACCGCCCGGCGAGCCGACATCACCGCGGAGCTCGACGGCTCGCCGACCGCGCCGACCAGAAGCCCGACACCTACCGCTGGAGCTCCGCGCGACTTCGGCACCAGGCTCGGCCGTGGTCGTCGACTCGCGCGCGGCGCGGGTGCTCGAGCCCGAGAAGCGCTCGATGCTCGACGACGAGGAGCCGCCTGGCTGGACGAGCGGATGGCCGGCGACGTCGACCACCTGTCGTCGGGACGTCACTGCCGCGTGCTGCTGGTGCCGGCACTGCACCACGTCGAGGCGGCCGGCGAAGCCCTGGCCCAGCGGCGTTCGGCAGGCTCGGCGGGCGGTTCGGGGAGTGGCTGCGCAAGACCGCAGACCTCGAGCACTGGGCGGCGTTCCAGGAGGGCTTCGTCGACCTCGCCCGGATGACCCTCGAGGTCGCGTCAGGACGCCGGGGCAGGGCGCCGCGCTCGGTGGTCTTCCTGTCCGGCGACGTGCACCACAGCTATGTCGCGCAGGCGTGGCCCGACCCGGCCTCGGGCGCGAGGTTCGAGAGCACGGTCGTCCAGGCGACGTGCTCTCCGATCCGCAACCCGCTGCCGGAGTGGATGAAGACGTTCCTGCGGGTGGCCGCCCGGGGCCGGGCCTGGCCGACCGGTCGGCTGCTGGCCGGCAAGGTGCCACGGTCGCCGCTGCGGTGGGAGGTCACCAGCGGGCCGTGGTACGACAACAGCCTGGCCGTGCTCGAGCTCCTCGAGGACCGGCTGAGGTTCCGGTGGTCACGGGGCGAGGTGAGTGAGGGCCGGCCCGACCGGGCCACCCTCCACCCGGTCGCCACGGTCGACGTCCCGACCGCCCGGTGAGCAGGTCAGGCGTACACCGTGCCGGTGTCGCCGGGCATTCGCGCCGGCTGGCACGCGCAGCTGTCGCCGCACGACAGGAAGGTGTGCAGGTCGTGGCCGCAGCGCTGGCACGGCATGTCGTGCGACAGGTGGCTGCTCGAAATCTCGAACGGTGTCCCACATGGTGTTCGCCTCCCTCCGGCGTGCTGATGTCTGTCTGACCAAGGTGGCGGTCGCGGAGAGAGCGGGAAGCAGCACCGTTGGTACCCAGCCCGAGGTACCAAGGACCCGAAAGGCATGGCGCCTGGGCACCAGCCCGGCGATCGTCCGATCGGCACGGAGATGTGCGGACGCGGGGCAGCGGGGGCGGTCAGGCGATGGCGAGGTGCTGCTCGCCGGGCATCAGCGCGGGCTGGCACTCGCAGCCGTCGTCGCACCCGAGGAAGGTGTGGAGGGCGTGGCCGCAGCGCTGGCACGGCATGTCATGAGAGAGGTGCGTGTCGTTGGTCTGCACGGTGTCCCACATGGTTCCTCCTCCTTTCCGAGAGCTTCCTCGACGGATGTGATGTCCACTCGAAGGTGACAGTTCGCGGCACACCACTGGGCGCAGAACCGCCGTGAACCTCCACGAACCGTCCACATTCGGGCTGATCGTTCGGTGGCCGGGTAGCCCGAACGGGCTACGCCCGGCGGCCGGGGTACCCTGGGAGGCTCTGCCACTGTCGGCGCCCGCTGCGCATGCTCGTGCGCATGGTCGAGCTTCGCGACCAGGACCTGTCCGGATCGGTGTTCGACGACGTCGACCTGTCCCAGACGAGGTTCCGCAACGTCCACCTCGAAGGGGCGGTGTTCAGCGGTTGCTGGGCCACCCGCCTCGACCTGGACGGCGACTTCGACGAGATCGTCTACAACGGCATCGACCTGGTCCCGCTGTGGCGGTCCGAGATGGTCCGACGGCACCCGGAGTTCGCGTTGCTCCGCCCTGAGGACGCCGACGGATACCGCGAGGTCTGGCCACTGCTCGAGGAGCTGTGGCGCCCCACCATCGCCCGGGCGCGTGCCCTGCCCGAGGAGCTGCTCCACGAGCGGGTCGACGGCGAGTGGTCCTTCATCGAGACTCTCCGCCACACCCTGTTCGTCGTCGACGCCTGGCTGCGCCGGGCGCTGCTGGCCGAGCCGGTGCCCTACGACCCGCTCGACCTGGGCCACAGCGAGATGGTCAACCTCGGCGGTGGCGTGCCCCACGACGCCGAGGCGAGGCCCGCGCTCGACCACGTGCTGGCACTGCGGGCGGCTCGACAGGCCGTGGTCCGCGACTTCCTGGCCGGGCTGACCGACGAGCGGCTGGCCGGCGAGACGGTCGTGACCGGCCCGGGCTACCCCGAGGCAGGCTCCTACGCCGTGCGGCGTTGCCTGGGGGCCGTCGTCAACGAGGAGTGGTGGCACCACCGGTTCGCCGAGCGCGACCTCAGCGTGCTGGAGGCTCGCTGAGCGGCGCGAGGACCAGTCGTTCGGCGGCGAGATCGACGGAGAACCGGTAGCGGTAGAGGAACTCCGATCCGACCAGACCGTCGTGGATGATCTCCTGGAAGATCACCTTGGGCGCCTGCAGGGAGGTCTCGGGCGCTGCGGCCAGATGGACGCTGCCGCGCAGCACGGCGTCGTACCTCACGTAGCCGTGGCCGGTCTCGTCCACGCCTTCGCGCGTGGTGACCGCGTCTGCGTCGGGCGTGAGACCGCACTCGGCCATGAAGCGTGCGTCGAGGATCAGGCTGTCCGAGCCGGTGTCCACCTCGACCGAGACGGTCCGCCCGCTGGGGAGCACGAGGTCCACGAACGGGTCGGAGCCGAGGCTGTCACGGTGCACGTCGACCGGCACCGCCATGCCCTCGAGCGTGGCGCCGCGCGTCATGGACCGTGAAGGTCCCGGCGACCACGTCGGTGGTTGTCGCTCGGTCGCCGAAGTAGGCCGGGCCCACGATGCCGTCGAACCCCTCACCGAGGTCGACGGCCACGGCGGTGTGGTCGTCGACGACGTGGTCACCCAGCGCGAGGGCAGGCAGCCGCACGGTCGGCGCCTCGACGACCTGGCCGGACATCCGGCGACCGGCGTAGCTCTCACCGAGGAGATGCACGTCCGGTCGCGCAGCGAGAGCGAGCTGACGACGGTCGGCCCGATCCCGGTGTCGACGAGGAAGCGGAGCTCGTCGCCACCGAGGGAGACCGGCACCCGCACGAAGTGGGCCAGCCGGTCGAGGAGGACGGTGCTCATGCCAGCGCGGTGAAGTCGAGCTCCTCAGCGGTCGTCGTCGCGTTGCTCACGTCGGCGTAGGAGACCCAGGTCATCACCGTGTTGAGGTCATCCACGACCGCGGCCGCCTCGTCGCCACCCGTGGTGTGGGCGTCACCGACGAGGGTGAGGTCGTAGCCGCGCTCGAGGGCGGCGTACGCCGTCGCGCGGATGCACCAGTTGGTGGCGGCGCCCGCGAGCGCCAGGTGGGAGACACCGAGGCGGGCCAGCTCGCCGTCGAGCGAGGTCTTCTCGAAGGAGGAGTTGTACTCCTTGAAGACGCGGGTCTCGCCGTCGGCGGGCACCAGCTCCGGCACCCACTGCCACGCCGGCGTGTCGCGCACGAGCTCCTCGTCCTGGTGCTGAACCCACAGCACCGGCACCCCGGCCTCCCGGGCCCGCTCCACCGCCCGGGCGACGTTGCCGACCACGCGGTCGGCCTCCCATGCGGAGTCCACGACGCCGACCTGCACGTCGACGACGACCAACGCACCCTTGCTGCCCTCGCGCACCGTTGCCATGGCGGACACAGTAGGAGGTGAGACGGACGATCCGCGTCCGGTTGTCAGACCGCGACGGGCGTCCGTGAGCGGGCGCTCGCTGCGATCGCCGGCACGATGGCGAGAGCGAGCAGCCCACCGACGAGCGAGAGGGCGGAGTAGCTGGCGACGTCGACCACGATGCCCGATGCCAGCCCGCCTCCGGCGCCCGCGATCGCGATCGACACGTCGACCAGCCCCTGGGTGCGGGCGCGGGTCTCCAGCGGCGCGGCGTCGGTGATGATCGCCGTGCCGGAGACCAGGCCGAAGTTCCAGCCGAGGCCGAGCAGGGCCAACGCCAGGGCCAGCAGGACCACCGAGTCGTCCGGGGCCGACGCTGCCAGCAGCCCGGCGAGCAGCAGCGTGACGCCGGACGCGGCGGCCATCCGGGTCCGTCCGATCCGGTCGACGAGGCGGCCGGTCAGGGGCGAGGGCAGGTACATCGCGGCGACATGCACGGCGATCACGGCCCCGGAGGCACCGGTGCCGTGCCCGTGGTCGTGCATGTGCACCGGCGTCATGGTCATGATCGCCACCATCACCACCTGGGTGAGGACCATCACCGTCGTGCCGACGACGACGCCGTGGCCGACCTCGGCCGGCGCCGCCGGCGGCTGCCCGGGCCGGGACTCGGCGCGGTCGGGGCCGCAGGCCTCGCCGGCCGCCCACCTCTCGCGCGTGGAGGAGCGGGTCGGGCCGCAGGCGGGTGGCCAGGGAGGCCGCCGCCGCGAGGTAGGCCGCCCCAGCGAGGACGAACGGTCCGGCCAGGTGCGGGATGCCGACGAGGTGGGCGAGGTCGCCGGACGGCGAGGCCAGCAGCGGGCCCAGGACCCCGCCCAGCGTCGTGGCCACGAGGACGGTCGAGACCGCGCGGGCGCGGGTGGCTGCGATCGGCGAGGTCGGCGCCGGCGTACCTCGCCTGGAGGTTGGTCGCGCTGCCTGCGCCGTAGACGAACAGCGACACGAAGAGCAGCGCCGGGCTGTCGAGCACCGCCGCCACGACCACGCCGGCGCTCCCCGCGCGCGCCGACGGCGTAGCCCGTGGCGAGCCCGGGTCGCCGACCGCGGCGTCTGCGAGATCCGGCCCACTCCGACGGCGCGTCAGCGCGCTGCCGGCCGTGAAGAGGGCGCTGGGAGACCGGCGAGACCGGTGCTGCCGAGCATGTCCTGGGCCAGCAGGGCGCCGACGGTGATGCCGGCGGCGAGCCCGGCGCCGCTGAGGACCTGGGCGACCACCAGCACGCGGAGAGTGCGTCGCTGCAGTTCCGCGGTGGACGTCGTCATGATCCCTTCCTCAGCAGCGCCCCCCAGCAAGGGCTGACAGGTCGTGGCTCGGGGAAGGTAGCAAGTCGGGCTCCGGCTGCACCGGGATGCGCCGGCTGGGAGCCTGCGTGGCGGCGAGGATGCCGACCAGGACCAGCGCGATGCCGGCGACCTGCTCGACGGTGAACGTCTCGTGGGCGACCAGGGCGCCGAGGAGAACGCCGGTGACGGGGTTGAGCAGCCCGACGATGCCGACGGTGCCGGCAGGCAGCCGGGCCAGCCCGGCGAACCAGCACAGGTAGGCCAGGGCGGTCGCGACCAGCGTGGTGAACGCGAAGCCGGCCGTCTCCTTCGCGTCGAGGGCCGGTGGGGCGCCCTCGACGAGCAGCGCGACCGCGCCGAGGATCGTGCCACCGAAGACGAGCTGCCACGCGGTCAGCGCTACCAGGGGAGTGCCGTCGTTCCAGCGCTTCCCCAGCACCGCACCGGCTGACGAGAGCAGCAGGGCGGCCGCGGAGGCCGCGACTCCCAGCGGGTCGATGCTGCCGGTGCCGCCGCCGACGAGCAGCAGCACACCCAGGATCCCGGCCACCGCGCCACCGACCGCCTGGCTGCTCATCCGCTCGGCCACGAGCAGCCAGGCGAAGCCGCCATCGAGAGCGGGGCCAGGGCCATCACCGAGGCGGCGATGCTCGAGGGGAGCAGCTGGGCCGCGACGTAGACGAGCAGGAAGAAGGCGCCGACGTTGAGCGTGCCGAGCACCGCGGAGCGCCACCACCAGACGCCCCGGGGGAGCGCGCGGGCCACCGCGAGCAGCACGAGACCGGCGGGCAGGGCCCGGAGCGCCGAGCCCCACAGGGGCGCGTCCATCGGCAGCAGCTGCCGCGTGACCACGTAGTTGGCACCCCAGACGACGGGGGCGACGGCGGTGATGCCCAGCCATTTCGCTTCCATGGAAGGCATAGTGCCTTCCGGGGAAGATATATTCCATTCATGACCGACGACCTCGACCACGTGGGCCGCATCCAGGCGCAGTGGCGCAGGGAGCGCCCCGACCTCGACGTGACCCCCCAGGGGCTGTACGGGCGGCTGCACCGGCTCGCCGACCGGCTGCGCGAGGAGCTCGACATCGAGTTCCGGCGGCACGGGCTGGGGGAGGGGGAGTTCGACGTGCTGGCGGCGCTGCGTCGCGCCGGGCAGCCCTACGAGCTGGCGCCGGGTGAGCTGGCCCGGCACACGATGGTGACCAGCGGCGCGGCCACGAAGCGGATCGACCGGCTCGAGGCGGCCGGCCTGGTGTCGCGGCGGACCAGCGACGAGGACCACCGCGGCCGGGTGATCACGCTGACCGACGCCGGCAAGCGGGTGATCGACGACGCCTTCACCGCGCACATGGCCAACGAGCACCGGCTCATGGCGACGCTCTCCGAACGAGACGCCCAGGACCTGGAGCGGCTGCTCGCCAAATGGCTCTCGGCGTTCGAGGAGTGAGCGTCAGGCAGCGAGCACCGAGCCCGATGCGGAGCCCGACGCGGAGCCCGGCATCACGACCGGCTCGCACGGGCAGTCGTCGCCGCAGGCCAGGAAGGTGTGCAGCGCGTGGCCGCACCGGGGGCACGGCAGGTCGTGCGACAGCTGCGTGTGGCTGGTCTGGACGGTGTCCCACATGGTCGTGCCTCCTGCCGGTCCTCGTGTCCTGGTGTGTAGGAGTACCGACTCCCGACGCAGATACGAATCAGCGGCGCCGGGCGGGCCTCACCTGCGGCGTCCCGCGCATGGCACGATCTGAGACGTGACCACCAGCCCGGCCGACGAGCAGCGGCAGCGCGACCTCAGGCTGCTGCGGAAGGTCAAGGACCGGATCGACCGGGAGTTCGCCCAGCCCCTCGACGTCGAGGCGCTCGCGCGCGGCGTGCACCTGTCCGCCGGCCACCTGAGCCGCGAGTTCAAGAAGGCCTACGGCGAGTCGCCGTACTCCTACCTGATGACGCGGCGGATCGAACGCGCCATGAGGCTCCTGCGGGTGGGCGAGCTGAGCGTCACCGACGTCTGCTTCGAGGTGGGCTGCCAGTCGCTCGGCACCTTCAGCACCCGCTTCACCGAGCTGGTCGGCGTGCCGCCGAGCGTCTACAAGCAGCAGGCGGCCGACGCGATGGCCGGAGTGCCGTCGTGCGTGGTCAAGCAGGTCACGCGGCCGGTGCGGGCCGGATCGATCAGGAATCGAGAAGCACCGTCGGCGAACGCCTCCTAGCGTTCTCCGCATGGACCTCAAGATCCGCAACGCGTTCCTCCCGCACAGCGACCGTGATGCCGCGGTCGCGTTCTACTGCGACACGCTCGGCTTCGAGCTGCGCAACGACGTGGGCTACAACGGCATGCACTGGCTGACCGTGGGCCCGCCCGACCAGCCCGACGTCAACCTGGTGCTGTTCCCGCCCGGCGCCGACCCCGGGGTCACCGACGAGGAGCGTCGCGTGATCACCGACATGATGGCCAAGGGCACCTTCGCGATGCTCACGCTCGCCACGAAGGATCTCGACGCGCTCTTCGAGCGGCTGCAGGCGACGGACGCGGAGGTCATGCAGGAGCCGACCGACCAGCACTGGGGCGGCCGCGACTGCGCCTTCCGCGACCCGTCGGGCAACACGATCCGCATCGATGAGGTGAAGTGACGTGGCCACCATCGACGGCCTGGTCCTCGAGGTCGAGGACGGCGCGGCCACCGAGGCGTTCTACAAGGAGGCCTTCGAGCTGGGCGACGTGCTGAGGGTCCGCGAGTCCGCGGCGCCGACGAGCGGCTTCCGCGGCTACACGGTCTCCCTGGTCGCCTCACAGCCCGGCAGCGTGGACGCCCTGGTCCGCAGTGCACTCGACGCCGGCGCCACCGAGGTGAAGCCCGTCAAGAAGAGCTTCTGGGGCTACGGCGGCGTGGTGCGGGCGCCCGACGGGACGCTGTGGAAGGTCGCCGCTCGGCCAAGAAGGACACCGGGCCGGCCACCTGCAGCGTCGACGAGGTCGTGCTGCTGCTCGGGGTCGAGGACGTGAAGGCGACCAAGCAGTTCTACACCGACCACGGGCTGGCGGTGGGCAAGAGCTTCGGCAGCAAGTACGCCGAGTTCGACACCCCGGGGTCGACGGTCAAGCTGGCGCTCTACCCGCGCAAGGCCGCCGCCAAGGACGCCGGCGTGGACCTGGAAGGCTCGGGTCGCACCGGATCGCGGTCACCGGCGACGCGGGGGACTTCACCGACCCGGACGGCTTCGTGTGGGAGGCTCGCTGACCGATCGGGTCAGGCGCCAACGGTCGCAATGACCGCCGACAGGCCACGATCTCCGATACCGCGTCCAGGGAGCCCGCGAGAACAACCTCAAGGACGTGAGCGTCGAGCTCCCGAAGCGCCGGCTCACGGCGTTCACCGGCGTCTCCGGCTCGGGCAAGAGCTCGCTGGTCTTCAGCACGATCGCCGCCGAGTCGCAACGGATGATCAACGAGACCTACAGCGCGTTCGTGCAGGGGTTCATGCCGAACCTCAACCGGCCCGAGGTCGACCTGCTGGAGGGGCTGACGACGGCGATCATCGTCGACCAGGAGCGGATGGCGCCAACCCGCGCTCGACGGTCGGGACCGCGACCGACGCCTACGCGATGCTGCGGATCCTGTTCAGCCGGATCGGGAAGCCCCACGTCGGCGGACCCAGGCGTTCTCGTTCAACGTCCCCACCAGGGTCGCCAGCGGCGTGATGAAACCGACAAGGGCGGGCCGGACAACGGACGTGGTCCGCAAGGCCGTCTACCTCGGGGGCATGTGCCCCGCGTGCGAGGGCATGGGTGCGCTCAACGACTTCGACCTCACCGCGATCTACGACGAGTCCAAGTCCTTCGCGGAAGGCGCCCTGACCGTGCCGGGCTACAGCATGGACGGCTGGTACGGCCGGATCTTCAGTGGTGCCGGCCTCGACATGGACAAGCCGATCGGAAGTACACGCAAGAAGGAGCTCAAGAAGCTCCTGATACGGCGACCCGGAGAAGATCAAGGTCGAGGGGGTGAACCTCACCTACGAGGGCGTGCTGACCAAGGTCCAGAAGACGATGCTCACCAAGGACGTCGAGTCCATGCAGCCCCACGTCCGGCGCTTCGTCGAGCGGGCCGTGACGTTCACGACCTGTCCGGACTGCGACGGGACCCGGCTCAGCAAGGAGGCGCGGTCCTCGAAGATCAACCGCAGGAACATCGCCGATCTCTGCGCCATGCAGATCAGCGACCTGGCCGGGTGGCTGCCGGCGGTCAAGGAGCCGGGAGCCGGCGCCCTGGTCGCCGGGCTGCAGCACCTGGTCGACCCATTCGAGGAGATCGGGCTGGGCTACCTGTCACTGGACCGCCCGGCCGGGACGCTGTCCGGGGGCGAGGCGCAGCGGACCAAGATGATCCGCCACCTCGGCTCGTCGCTGACCGACGTGACCTACGTGTTCGACGAGCCGACCATCGGGCTCCACCCGCACGACATCGAGCGGATGAACCAGCTCCTGCTCGAGCTGCGCGACAAGGGCAACACGGTGCTAGTCGTCGAGCACAAGCCCGAGACGATCGCGATCGCCGACCACTGCGTCGACCTCGAGCGGGCGCCGGGACCGCCGGGGGAGAGGTCGTCTTCGAGGGCAGCTACGACGGGCTGCGAGGAGCAGGACGGTCACCGGCCGCCACCTCGACGACCGCGCCTCGCTCAAGGCCGAGGCGTAGGCGGAACGGGCGCTGGAGGTCCGCAAGGCGTCGACCTACAACCTCGGGGACGTCGACGTCGACATCCCCCTCGGCGTGCTGTGCGTCCTCACCGGCGTGGCCGGGTCCGGCAAGAGCTCACTGGTCCAGGGGTCGGTCGCGGGGCGCGACGGAGTCGTGGTGGTCGACCAGGGCGCGATCAAGGGCTCCCGCCGGAGCAACCCGGCGACGTACACCGGGCTGCTGGAGCCGATCCGCAAGGCGTTCGCCAAGGAGAACGGCGTCAAGCCGGCGCTGTTCAG
>CAWBZR010000020.1:0-8586 GCA_963793315.1 uncultured Actinomycetota bacterium
CCCTGCGTCACAGTGGGCGGTATGCAGCGGGCCGGCATGCCGCGGCCTCGGTTCCCTGGGCTGGGAACCAGCCCGTGTGACGACGGCTTCGCGGTGCCGTTCACGCGTTCAGGCGAGTCCGCTCTCGGCGTCCCGCCGCGAGATCCCTCTGGGGGTTTCAAACTCCGCTGCACCTGCTCAGAACGCTTCCTGACGAACGTTCTGCACCCGAATCTCCTCGGGTTCGCGTCGTGTCCTTCTTCGAGTCGGTTGTAGGAGATCACTCGAAGGGATCACGCGGTGGCCGTCGCCAACTCAGGCGACACGCTCACCCCGGAGCCGTACACCACTCTGCGGGACTCAACTCGATGACCGTCGAATGGCCGTGGCCCGAGCGCGACCAGAACGACCTGGCTTCACGCCAGCTCGCGGCGATCGAGGCGGTCGACCTGCGTGCTTCCGACCGCGGTCCGGCGTAGCGCAGTGAGGTGTTGTACCGACAACGTCGCGGGGGCGCTCTTCATCGTTCGGTAGCGACCACCGGCGAATCTAGTTGCGTAGTATTGCAACTATTGCGCACGGTGTGTAGCGTTTTGGGTATGGGCGCCGCCGTTCGCACATTCATCGCACTGGCCGATCCGGCCCGCTGCCTGGTGGTCGAGCATCTTGCGGAGGCACCGCGTTCCGCCGGCGAGCTCGCTGCCTTGGCCGGTCTCTCGAAGTCCGCGATGAGCCGACATCTGCGAGTGCTACTCGAGTCCGGGCTGGTCGCCGACGACCGTTCGCCCGACGACGCGCGCGTGCGGATGTTCCGGATTCGCCCCGAGGGTTTCGACGACACCACCGATTGGTGGGCCAACGTGCAGGCCCACTGGGAGCGCACGCTCGAGTCGTACGCCGAACTCGTCGAGCAGAGGCAGCGCGATGGCCAGTGAGCGATCCGCCGAGGCCACCGTCGAGGTCGGGGTGGACCCGGCGACAGCCTTTCGGATCTTCACTGAAGAGATCGCCTCGTGGTGGGTCCCGGGCCCGATCAACTTCTTCGACGCCGCCCGCGCCACGGGCATGGCGGTCGAGCCGGGCGTCGGCGGCCGCGTGCTCGAGCTGTACGGTGACCAGCCGCCACTGGTGATAGCGACGGTCACCGTGTGGGAGCCGGGCTCCAAGGTTGCCTACCGAGGCGTGGTCGACGACACCGAGACGATCGTGACGTTCATGGCGATCGAAGACCACACCCGTGTCCGCGTCCACCAGAAGGCCCTTCCCGGAGCAACCCGTGCCTTCCTGTTCTGGCCCAACATCGCCGGCTGGTTTGCGTCGTACACCGCGTCGCCGCGCGACCACATCCTGGAGAGTCCGCAATGAACGACGTCGTGCCCATGCTCACCTACGCCGACGGCCCGGCCGCCATGGACTGGCTCGCTCAAGCATTCGGCTTCGAGGAACAGGCACGCTGGCTCGACGACGACGGACGAGTTGCACACGGTGAGCTCAGGGCCGGCGGCGGGCTGGTCATGGTCGCTTCGACCAATCCGATCTACGAGGGGCCGACCACACATCGGCGGCACTGTGCGTCAGCGGACAACTGGCTGCGCTCGCCGTACGTCGTCGACGGTGCCCTTGTCTACGTCGACGACATCGATGCCCACTACGCTCGAGCAGTGAGTGCGGGCGCGCCGACGCTGTCCGAGATCGAGAGCGGCGGCCCAGGTCGCCTCTATCGCACCGAGGATCTCGAGGGTCACCGCTGGATGTTCATGCAGCGCGGATAGCGCGGATGACCCGGTCAGACGGCCGAAACGGCTCACCGGTGGCGGCCCCGGAGGTCCAAGAGGGAGGTAGCGCCGGTACTTCCCACGGACGTTTGGCGCCCTGGCTGCGAACACACCCGCGCCAAAGTGGGCGGTGTGCAGCAGGACCACAGTCTGACCACGGTCCGACGAGGATGCGGGCTCAGCCGGACAGAGCCGCCAGCTGCGGCGAGGGAGGCACGCTCAGCTCTGCGCAGGCCCGCAGCGCGTCGGCGAGCACGTCGTCCGCCTCGGCGTCGCGACCCAGGGCCCTCAGCACGTGGACCAGACGGACCGCCCGGATCTCGTCATACCGGTCCAGTCCGCGGGCCTGGGTCAGGTAGCGCGCGGCCTCACCGAGCTCGCCGACCGTGGTCGCGGCGTCGGCCACCCGGTCGGCCAGGGTGCCCACTGCCAGGGCGAGTTCGTCGCGGAGGTCGTCGAGGAACGGGTCCGTCCCGCTCCCCGGCACGCCGGCGACCGCTGCAAGCGCGCGGCGGGCGGCCTCGATGCCGAGCTCCGGCACGGTGTGCCGGACCCGGGCGACCTTGAGGACCGCATGCACGTCCACGTCGACGTCAGCGGCCAGCGCGAGCCGGTCGCCCCGGCGTACGACGACCTCTCCGACCGAGCCGCGTAGCCGGTTGAGGGTGTTGCGGAGCCTGCGGCGGGCCACCGGCTGCGGCGCACCCGGCCAGAGGAGGGTGAGCATCCCCTCGCTGTCGACGTCCTGGCGGACGGCCACGGCGACCAACAATGTGGTTTCGTCGCCGCGCCGTGGGGTCCGGACCCCCTGGGGCCCGTCGACGCTGACCTCGCCACACAGGCGGACCAGGCGTCGCTTGGCGCCGGCGGGGGTAGCGGCCGAGCGACCGACCAGGCCCCGCGCCCACAGGGCCAGTTCCGGCTCGACGGCCTCGACGACTTCGGGATGGCCGAGTGCGGCCGCAGAGCCGAGTGCGTGGTCCACCAGTGCCCGGGCTCGGTCGGTGTCACCTGCACGCGCGCCCGCCCATGCCTCGAGGAGTCGGATCCGCCACTCGGTGAGGGGGGTCTGCGCGCATCGCGCGGCGAGCTCCGGCACCAGCGCGGGGTCCCCGTCTCGAGCAGCCAGGATCAGCTCGGCCAGGTCGAAGGCGGTGGCGAAGTCCCGGTTCGCCGGGTGCGCGGCGCCGATGCGCAGATGCGCGCGAGCGTCGTCGTACTCCCCGAGGGAGGCCAGCATCTCGGCCGCTTCAGCGTGGAAGGCTACGCCCGCTGGAAGCCGGTACCACTCGCCCCGGTTCGCCTCGACCACGGCGAGCTGCCGGCGGGTGGCGGCCAGGTCAGGACGGCGCGACGCGACGATGGCGGCCGACCAGGCGGTGTAGGCGGTGAGCGCCGAGTCCGCGCGGACCGTGGCGAGCTCGGCCACCTCGCGCAGCGCTGCCTCCGCGTCGTCGGGCCGGCCCGCGACGCTGAGCGCCTCCGCAAGGAAGGTCAGGACCCGGCCCCTCATCTGGCTGCCCGGCACGGAGAGCGCGAGGGCGCGCTCCATGTGCTCGACGGCGAGACCGACGCGCCCGGCGCGGTAGTCGGAGCCGACGCCCAGGCTCAGCCATGCGTCCGCCTCCCACTCGCGCTCGCCGTTCACGCGGAGCAGTGCCATCGCCTCGTGGAGCCGGTCGTACGAGCTCGCGACCGCCTCGTCCTCGTGGTGGAGGAGGTCGACGAGGGACTCGGCCATCAGCAGACGCGCTCGTGACACCTCGTCCGCGTGCGCCCTGAGCCGCTCGGCCCGGGCGTGCGCCTCGGCGCCCTTTCCTTGCCGGGCCAGCTCGCGGACCAGCTCGGCCTCGACCGGCACCCACCCATCGGACCCGGGCAGCACCAGCCGCTCGAGTCTCGCCAGCCATTCCGATCGGACCTGGGCCAGCATCCTGAACTCGACGGCCCGCACCAGGGCGAGCAGCCCGTGAGGCCGTCTGCGGACCTGCTCGTCGGGCCAGCTGCGCACCACGGCCTCCAGCTCGCCACTGTCGAGCTCGTCGAGCTGGGCCCAGATGCGAGGTCGGTCGGGGGCGGCGAGCGAGTCGGCCAGCAGGTCGATCAGCGACTCGATGTCGTGCTGGGCATGCAGCCACCTGACGGCCGCCGCGAGCTGACCATGGCCTGCGTACCAGCGGGCGGCCGTGCGCCGGTTTTCCTCTGACGCTCTGGCCTCGACGTCACCCGACCGGCGGGCGGGGACATACCAGCCGTCACTACGGCGGTGCAGCGTGGTCTCGGAGGTGGCCAGTCGTCTCCACGCCCCCGGGCCGAGCAGCTCGTCGACCAGA
The DNA here is from genome assembly GCA_963793315.1 of uncultured Actinomycetota bacterium. GTDB lineage: Bacteria > Actinomycetota > Actinomycetes > Propionibacteriales > Nocardioidaceae > Nocardioides. The sequence goes on from CAWBZR010000020.1 coordinate 4,088, forward strand.
CCCGGCGAGAGGAGAGGTAGTCCGACCAGGACGTCAGCTCCGAGCGGCACCTCTCCGTTGCGTCCGGGCTGTCCTGCGGCCAGGTCACGGACCGCACGTACGACCTCGGTCGGCCGACCGGCCGTGCGGCGGACGAGACGCACGACAGCGTCGCGGCTCACGTCGAGGTCATGAGCACGGAGGAGCGCGGCCACCTCTTCCCCCGAGAGGACCACCTCCTCCACGCGACCAAGCGTGACACACGCCCACGCCGGCCGGGCCGCGCGGCGACTACGCCGTGGGGTGCTGACTTCTGTGCCCGGCGGGGATCTTCACCTTCTTGCCGGGCCGGCTCCAGGGGCTGCTTCCGACGGCGTTGATCGCCTGGACGCGGCAGGCGTACCTCTTGCCCTTCGTCAGCTTGCCGACACGCAGCTTCGTCGTAGCCCCGGCGGCGGTGCGGGTCCGGCCGTGTTTCGCCGCGCAGGAGGCCATGTAGGAAGTCACCGTCGACCCGCCGTCGCTGCCCGGCTGGAAGCTGACCTGGAGCTTGCCGCCCTTGAGCTTGGTCTTGGTGACGCGGGGCGCATCCGGGGACCGCTTGGCGGCGCCGCCCGGGCCGCTCGGGTGGGTCGAGCCGTCGCCCTTCGGCAGGGTCGGAGGGGTCGGGTCCGCCGGTGCCGGCGGATCGACGTACGGCGCGACGGGGGCCCCGGCGTCGACGACCTGCGCGCCGGCGGGGTGCGCCTTGGCAAGACCGGACTGCAGGATCAGCGAGCCGTGGCCGATGACCAGCCGCTGCTCGGCGTCCCCGGTGCCGGCATCGACGACCGCGACGTGCCCGACAGGCACGCTCGCGGAGTCGACCGGCACCTCGTCCTCCCCGATCACCGTGGCGCCCGTCGTGGTCGTCACGATGCCTACCGACGTGACGCAGTTGCTGAACCCCTTCACCAGGTAGGTCTGCCCGTCGACGTCGAGGTAGTTCTGGGCCAGGACGACGTAGCCGGCCGGTGCGGGCTGGGCGTTGGTGAGCGGGCGGCTGAAGGTGCCGTCGTCCTGGGCGGTCACCCAGCTGAACCCGGGGTAGAACTGGTCCGCCGAGTCGAGGCTGGCCGCCGGGTTGCTCGGGCAGCCGTTCGACCATCCGTACACCAGGGTCTTGGTCCCCTCGGGCCATCCCTGGACGAGACCGGACGCCACGCCGCTGGTCGTGGCCCCCACGCGCGAGACCGACTGGAGGACCGGGGCGGGCGGGCTGATGCCGGCCGACTGCGACCAGGCGGCGTTGCGGCCGTCGTCGGTGCGGACCCGGGCCGTGACCGTGAAGTCGGCGACGTCGGTGTAGGTGTGAGTGGCCACAGCGCCCAGCACGCCGTTGGTGATCGTGCCGTCACCCCAGTCCCAGGTCAGCGACATCGTGTGGCCCTCGGGGTCGCGGGCCTTGGCGATGGCCTTGGCCGTGTGGCCAGACGACGCGACCGCGCTCCGCACGACCGGAGCGGCGATGTCGCCGACCTGGGGCACGTAGAAGGCCGACTGGCTCGAGGTCCAGCCGCATCCGTAGACGAAGTTCGGGCTGTCCGGCGGGCACATGTCCTGCCCGACGAGCTCGCCGTTGACGGTCATCGCCCAGTACCACCCGGCCTGCATGCTCGTGTCCGTGGTCGTGTAGGTGCACGTCCACCGGCCGTCGCAGCTGCTGTCCCTGACCATGTAGATCTGGTCGGCCCCGGCCTGGGAGTAGCCAGGGATCGGGATCATCGCGATGCCGCTCGGGCTGTTGGCCCACCCGGGCGGCCGGGCGACGTAGCCCACCTTGCTGGCAGGTGCGGTGATCGTGAAGGTGACGTAGCCGGTCGGGTCGGCGCTCCCCGTGGAGGTGCTGTCCCTGGTCATGGTCGGCATGTCGACCCCGATCGGCACGTCGACGTTGCCGTAGGAGGGATGCGGCTGCGCCACGCACGACCCGGTGTGTGGTACCGAGCAGAGCGGCGGCGGCTGGAGCTGTGAGAACTGGTCACCGCCCGTCGCGCCGGAAGCCGTCGTCGACGTGACGGCGTACGTCGGCGCGAGCAGCAGGAGGGCGATGAGAAACGGGATCTTCGGCACGGGTCCTTGGTAGCCCGGGCCCGTCCGACGAGCGTCCGGCGGGCCTGCACTGGCTCGGACAGCGTCGCCCGCGTCGAGGTTCGTGCAGCTGCTCGCCGAGCTGGTCGCCCGCGAGATCTTCGGCGCCGCCGCGCAGGCGGAAGGCGTCGATACCGACGTCGACCTCGATGAGCTCGCGCGGTTCATCGTCGCTGCCGGCGACGGACTGATCATGCGGTGCGCGTCGACGTCGAGCGTCGCCGCGCGTGGGTGCAGGGCGGGGCGCTCCTGGGGGCGCTCGACGCGGCCACCCAGCTGCACGGCCTGGCCACGACAGCGGGCAACGTGTCGCACACCGGGGTCGGCGGTCTCACCCTGGGTGGCGGCATGGGCTGGCTCGCCCGCGAGCTCGGCCTGTCCTGCGACAACCTCGTGTCCTGCGAGGTGGTGACCGCAGGCGGCGACGTCGTGCGCGCCTCGGCGGACGAGCACCCCGAGCTGTTCTGGGGGCTGCGCGGTGGCGGCGGCAACTTCGGTGTGGTGACCGAGTTCGAGTTCCAGCTGCACGACACCGGCACCCGCGCGCTGAGCGTCGAGCTCGACTTCCCGGTCGGCGACGCGGCGTCGGCCATGGCCCGCTGGCGCGACCTCGCCGCGGTCGCCCCGCGCAGCGCGACGTACGCCGCGACGGTGCTCGGCGGCATCGTGGCGCTCGGCTTCGTCTGGGTCGGTGATCCCGACAAGGGTCACGAGCACGCCCGCGAGCTCGAGGCGCTCGGTCGGCCCGAGGCGCAGCGGGTGGCGGAGCTGTCCTACGTCGACCTCCAGCGCCGCGAGGACACCATCGAGGGCCACGAGCTGCGCCGCTACTGGAAGGGGCACTACTTCCACGAGCTGCCCGACGCGGCCATCGAGGCGCTCCTCGCGCACGACCCGTCGGTGGCCGCCAGCCTGCAGGCCTACGGCGGCGCCATCGCCGACGTGCCCGACGAGGCGACGGCGTTCAGCCAGCGCGCGACCGCGTTCGAGTACGTCGGCGCCGCCCGCTGGACCGACCCCGCCGAGGACGAGTCGCAGATGGCGACCGCCCGCCAGAGCGCGGCCCGGCTGGAGCCGTTCGCGAGCGGCGCCTACGTCAACGTGCTCGGCGACGAGGGCGCGGCCGGCGTACGCCGCGCGTACTCACCAGCCAAGCTGGCGCGGCTCACCGCGCTCAAGGACGCTGTCGACCCCGACAACGTCTTCCACCTCAACCAGAACATCCCCCGAGCGGACCGCTTGGTGTGCGCTGAGGTGTCGCCAGGTGAAACCTCAGCACACACGTGACCAGGAACACGGCCCGCCGGGAAGTTGCCCGGGGGCCACGCCGAGGTCAGCGCTTCAGCTTCCCCTTCGGCCCCGGCTCCTCGACGACGTGGAGCTCGCCGGTGTCGGGGTCCTTGAAGGTGACCTCGACGTTCTCGGCGCCCTTGTGCTGCTGGGCGCGGACGTACGACGCGTAGGCGCGGCGGTCGGCGTCGGTGAGCTCGCCGCGGTCGACGAAGAGGGAGCGGATCGAGCGGGGCCACAGGCGGCGGGCCAGGACGACGTTGACCTGCATGCCGAGCACGCCGATGAACGCCGCGACGTAGATGATGCCGATCAGGCCGAGCACCAGGCCGAAGGCGAAGTTCATGCCGTCTGGTCTCCGCGAGCACGCGGCTGGTGTAGATCGTGCCGACGTACTGCAGGGCCGCCCACAGGAACGCGACGGTGAACGCGCCCGGCGCCGCGCGGCCGAGGTGGTGCCGGCGGGCGGCGGCCAGGCGGAACACCGCGGTGAGCAGCAGTCCGATCAGCAGCACGGTGAGCAGCCGCACGGTCCAGCGGAGGGTGGTGTCGAGCCGGGGCCCGAACACCTCGGTCTCGCTGCCGAGGGTGGAGACGGTGGTGATGATCAGCACGGAGGTCCCGCCGAGCACCAGCAGGGCGAGGCTCTTGAGCCGCAGCCGGATCGGGTTGGGGCGCATGTTGCGCGGCACCGACCAGACGACGTTCAGCGCGTTCTGAAGCGCCTGGCCCAGGCCGAGCGAGCCGTACGTCGCGGCGAGGATGCCGACCACGGTGCTGGTCGTCGACCCCTGGAGCCGGTCGGGGCGGCCGAGCTCGTCGCCGATGATCGGGAACGTCCCCAGGGCGGAGTCGATCACCCGCTCCTGGAAGTCCGGGGTTGCCCTGCAGGATGAAGCCGAAGATCGTCACAGCGAGCAGCAGCAGGGGAAAGACCGCGAGGACGGCGTAGAAGCTGATGATGGCCGCGAGGTAGGGGCCTTGGTCGTCGATGAACTTGAAGAACGTCGCGATGGGGAATCCGAGGACCGACCTCTTCCGCTGCGTGCGGTCGAGCGTGTCGACGAACCCCACGCGGGCAAGGCTATGCGGTGCGCTTT
>CAWBZR010000021.1:0-165976 GCA_963793315.1 uncultured Actinomycetota bacterium
CTCATCCACCAGCCCTACACCGAGGGCACCTTCGGCCAGACCTCGGACATCGAGATCCAGGCCAACGAGATCCTGCGGATGCGCGAGCTGCTCGAGAAGATGATCAGCGACCACTCCGGCAAGTCTGTCGAGGAGGTCAGCCGCGACATCGAGCGCGACAAGATCCTCACCGCCGAGGGCGCGGTCGAGTACGGTCTGATCGACGCCGTCCTCCAGTCGCTCAAGGGGACCCCGGCGCTCGCCGGCTGACATGGTCATGTGGCACTCCGTGTCTCGCCACCGAATGGCGGGGGGACGGGGTACCGTTCGGACGCACTGCGAGTGATGATCACAGTGGAGGAGGAGCTACGACGTGGCACGCATCGGTGACGGTGGCGACCTGCTGAAGTGTTCCTTCTGCGGCAAGAGCCAGAAGCAGGTCAAGAAGCTCATCGCCGGTCCCGGCGTCTACATCTGCGACGAGTGCATCGATCTCTGCAACGAGATCATCGAGGAAGAGCTGAGCGAGGGCACCGAGGTCAGCCTCGACGAGCTGCCCAAGCCCAAGGAGATCTTCGAGTTCCTCAACTCCTACGTCATCGGCCAGGAGCAGGCGAAGAAGTCGCTCGCCGTGGCGGTCTACAACCACTACAAGCGGGTCCAGGCCGGCCTCCAGCCCATCACCGGGCGGCACAGCAAGGAGGAGGTCGTCGAGGTCGCGAAGTCCAACATCCTCGTGATCGGCCCCACCGGCTGCGGCAAGACCTACCTCGCCCAGACCCTCGCCCGGATGCTCAACGTCCCCTTCGCGATCGCCGACGCCACCGCGCTCACCGAGGCGGGCTACGTCGGCGAGGACGTCGAAAACATCCTCCTCAAGCTGATCCAGGCCGCCGACTACGACGTCAAGAAGGCCGAGACCGGGATCATCTACATCGACGAGATCGACAAGGTGGCCCGCAAGGCGGAGAACCCCTCGATCACCCGTGACGTCTCCGGCGAGGGCGTCCAGCAGGCGCTGCTGAAGATCATCGAGGGCACCACCGCCTCGGTGCCGCCGCAGGGGGGTCGCAAGCACCCCCACCAGGAGTTCATCCAGATCGACACCACCAACATCCTCTTCGTGGTGGGCGGTGCCTTCTCCGGGCTCGAGCACATCATCGAGCAGCGGGTCGGCAAGAAGACGCTCGGCTTCACCGCGGAGGTCCGCGGCAAGGAGGAGCGCGACGCCGACGACCTGCTCCTGCAGGTGCGTCCCGAGGACCTCACGAAGTTCGGCCTGATCCCCGAGTTCATCGGCCGCCTCCCGCTGATCGCGAGCGTCTCCAAGCTCGACCAGGAGGCGCTGGTCCAGATCCTCACCGTCCCTCGCAACGCGCTGGTGAAGCAGTACCAGAAGCTCTTCGAGCTCGACGGCGTGGAGCTCGAGTTCACCGACGACGCCATCAAGGCCATCGCCGACAACGCCATGGAGCGCGGCACCGGTGCCCGAGGGCTGCGCGCCATCATCGAGGAGGTCCTCCTCCAGGTGATGTACGACGTGCCCTCCCGCGGCGACGTCGCCAAGGTGGTCGTCACGGCCGACACCGTCCTCGAGGGCGTCGCCCCCACCCTCGTCCCCGCGAGTCCGAGGCCAAGAAGAAGAAGTCGGCCTGACGTGGATCAAGCTGAGCTGAGTCGACTCCTCTGCGGAGCGGGTTGCACTGCCGTTGCTCATCCCTGACGCAGCGGACGCGCCGGATCGGCCCCAGGTAGGCACGCACCAACTGCGTGACTGAGGTTCGGACGGACTGGGTGGGTCAGCTGCCACTACTGCGTGGCTTCACGCAGTGCTTTGCGGGCCGGCGTTCATAGCGTGGAACGATGAGCTCTTCACGTGGACCCGCACATCAGCGCCTCAGGCGCACCATCAGCGTGGTGTTCGGCGTCGTGCCGGTGCTGCTCCTCACGGCCTTGGCAGCCGAGGCCGGGCCGGGTGACCTCGATGCGGGGTTCGGCACTGCGGGGCGCGTCGTCCTGGACCTCGGCGTCGTCCACGACTCCGCCACCGTCACCGACGTGGCGATCCAGGCGGACGGGAAGATCGTCGCGGTCGGCTCGATCGAGCTCGGCCCCAAGAAGACGGACGCGTTCGTCACCAGGCTCAACACCGACGGCTCACCAGACCCCACCTTCGGCGTCCAGCGGATGGACATCGGTGAGGTCGATGTCGCGGAGGGCGTGGCGGTCCAGCCGGACGGCCGGATCGTGGTCATCGGGAACACCTCGACGCACGCCGACGCTGTCGTCTGGCGGTTCGATCCGAACGGGTCGCCCGATCCGACCTTCAACCAGGGCGGTGTGGTGGTCCTTGGAAGCACTGACCTCAGCTCCGAGGAGAAGCTGTACGACGTCGCCGTCCAGCCCGACGGCAAAATCGTCGTCGTTGGCTCACAGAGGTTCGGCGTGACCCGCGCCATGACGATGTGGCGCCTGAGCTCAAAGGGTCAGCCGGACACGACCTTCGATGACGACGGGTCCTACTACGTCAGCTCTTCGACCAACGACGTCGCACTTGGAGTGGACCTGCAGTCCGACGGCAAGCTCGTCGTCGCCGGCTTGTCCCCGACCAAGAGCGGAATGACCGTCTTCCGGATCAACCCCACAGGCGGCCGGGACGTTGGTTTCGGCACCGGCGGTGCGGCCACGGTTCCTGCCTCGTCACCGTTCACCTACGACGTCCGGGTCCTGCCCGACGGCGGCATCGCTGCTATTGGCGCCGGGGTGTCGATCATGGACGCGGACTCGTATCTCGCGAGGTTCACCCCCACCGGTCGTATCGACCTCACCTTCGGCGGCCCCATCGACCTCGGTTCGGACGAGTCTCTCAACGCCATGGCCATCGACGCGGGCGGTCGCATCCTCGCGTCCGGCGCGTTCGGGGGCGATGCAGTGGTGACCCGCTTCGACCTCCGTGGTCACCTCGATGCTGGTTTCGGGCAGTCCGGGGTGAGCGAGCTCCCCGGAGCCATGTCTTTCGCCCAGGGCCTGGCGGTGCAGGGGGACGGCAAGGCCGTCACCGGTGGTGACGACGGAACGACTCTTGCCCGCCCCGTAGTGGTGCGCGTGGACGGTGGCGCGCCCCAGGCCTCGCCGGGGGTCACCTCACAGCTGGTGACGGCCCCGAAGCAGAGGCTGCGCAGGACGTTCAAGGCCCAGGTGACCTGCCCGGAGGAGTCGTGCGCGGTCCGTCTCGGCGGCGCCCTCAAGGTGGGGAAGACGTCGTTCAAGCTCCAGGCGGCCCAGCTGACGTCGGCGGCCGGGGTCACCTCCCCGATCACCGTGAAGGTGAGCAAGAAGGCGTTCAAGAAGGTCCTGGCCCTCCTGGAGAGGAAGCCGAGGCTGCGCACGAAGGTGCGGGTCACCTTCACCGGGACCGCCACGGACCTCACGGGCACGGCGCAGGTCGCCCTGGCCGGCACCTCGAAGGTCAAGGTCAAGAAGCGCACGTAGCAGCGCACCTAGCAGTCAGCGCGTCGCGGTCGACGCGTCGGGCAGTTGCGGGCTAGCGACTGAGAGACCAAGCCACCGAGCCCCAGCCGGGGGCCGATCTCCAGGAGGATGCATGCGGACAAGGCAGCTCGCGCGAGCAGGGGCCGTGGTCATGGCGGCGACGGCAGCACTCGTGGTGGTGCCCCAGTCTCCGGCATCAGCGGAGACCTGCGGCGACGACGGGGTGACGAGGCTCTTCGACCCCGCCGGCCAGTACTTCGACTTCACTGACGGGGGCCTGACTCCGGACCGGTCCCGTCCCTTCGCGGCGCTCTACGACAGCGGCGGGAACGGACCGACCGGCTCCCCGCCCGGGCCCCGAGCCAACAACGACGCCTTCGACAGATGGGGTGCGCTCTTCGTCGGCGGCACCGGCCTCTTCGACATGTACTTCTCTGCGACAAACGACTCCTGCGCCAGTGAGGAGGGTGGCGCTGAGCGCGTCTACCCCGTGGTCACGCTGCACGGCCTGCAGGTCCAGCGCAAGCTCTACGTCCGCCCGAGTGCACAGACCGGCGGGCTGCCAGGTGTGCGCATCCTCGACCTGCTCACCAACAACGGCGCCACGGCGGTGACCACCTCGGTCCAGGTCGGAGACCTGGCCGACAACTACGCCGCGGGCCTGGGCTCCGACGAGAACACCGCGGTCCGTGCCTCGTCCTCCGGCGACCTGACCGCAGCAGCCGGCGACACCTGGTTCGTGACCAGCGACCACACAGGCATCACGGGCAACTCCGACCCGGCCCTCGCGTTCGTGGTGGACGGGCCGGGCGCCCTGACCCCAGCCTCGACGATCCAGGTGGGCGGCGGCTCCGTTGCCACGCCCGAGGACAACCTCATCTGGCGCCATCAGGTCACCATCGCCCCGGGTGAGACCGTGGCGCTCATGTCCTTCGTCGTCCAGGCCGACGCGGCGACCAGCGCGACACAGGCCGTGGAGGCCGACGCTCTCGCCGCGAGCCGCGCTCGGGCCTACCTGGCCGCGCCTGCCGACCAGCTGTACACCGGCATGTCGGCGGCGGAGATCGCGGCGCTGCGCAACTGGAACGATCTCGAGATCACCTCACAGCTGGTGACGGCCCCGAAGCAGAGGCTGCGCAGGAAGTTCAAGGCCCAGGTGACCTGCCCGGAGGAGTCGTGCGCGGTCCGCCTCGGCGGCGCACTCAAGGTGGGGAAGACGTCGTTCAAGCTCCAGGCGGCCCAGCTGACCCCGGCGGCCGGGGTCACCTCCCCGATCACCTTGAAGGTGAGCAAGAAGGCGTTCAAGAAGGTCCTGGCCCTCCTGGAGAGGAAGCCGAGGCTGCGCAAGAAGGTGCGGGTCACCTTCACCGGGACCGCCACGGACCTCGACCGGCACGGCGCAGGCCACCCTGGCCGGCACCTCGAAGGTCAAGGTCAAGAAACACCCCTAGCAGGCTCCTAGTGCCCCGCACACGAAGTTCGCTGCATAACTCGCACCCCCAGCACGCACCTCACTTCGTCGGCGACGCTGGAAAGACGCCCAGTCTGCCGGCGCGCCGCCGTCTTGCGATGCACGCACTGGGAGCACGACTTATATTGCGAACTCCGCGCGCGGGACACTAGGCGTCGCAGCTAAGTCACATGGCGGCGAACGAGACGCGAGAGCGCTTCGAGGACGAGCGCACCAGGGCCGGGCGACGGACTGCTACCCGCCGCCCGGTTCGTCGCCGTCATCGAGCAGGCCCTCGCGGTGTGCCGTGGCGACCAGCTCCGAACGCCGGTCCGCGCCGAGCTTGGCCAGCAGGTTGGAGACGTGGCGCTCGACGGTCCGGTGACTGATGAACAGCCGGCCGCCGACGGCCCGGTCGGTGAGGCCCTCGGCGACCAGACCGAGGACCTCGCGCTCGCGGCGGGTCAGCCGGTAAGGGTTGTCGGCCGGCGCCGCCTCGACGCGCAGCCGGGAACGCCGGGCCAGGGCCTCGCAGGCGCTGACGAGACCGGCGGCACCGAGCTCGCGTGCGGTCCGGTCGGCCTCGGTCAGCTGCTCGGCAGCCTCAGCGCGGTCCGCGCCGGCGGCCAGCAGTGCGCCAGCCAGGCGGAGCCGGGCATACGTCGTGCGGAACGTGTCACCGAACGCCACCCACCGGTCGACCGCCAGCCGCCAGGCAGCGGGGGTGTCAGCGACCTCGGCCTCGGCGGTGGCCAGGTGTGCCCACGGCTCGGGCAGCGGGCCAGGCGTGCCGTCGACCCGGATCCGGGCCCGGGCCAGCCACGCGGCGGTGGTCTCGGTGTCGCCCCCTGCTCGCGCCGCGGCACGCACCGCGGCGGAGGCGATCTCGAGCGTGACGACCGGGTGGACCGCGTCCAGGTCGAGCCGGGACAGCACCTCGTCCACCAGCTCGGCGGCGGTGGCGGCGTCGTCCTCCTGCCAGCAGGTCAGCTCGACGAGCGCGGCGTACAGCGGACCGGTGAGCTGCGGGTCCAGGAGCAGATCACTGGCCCGACGGGCCTGCTCCAGCAGGTCGCGCGCCCGTTCAACCTCACCCTGGCGGATCAGCAGCTGCCCCTCCACCAGGTCCATGCGGAAGGCATTGACGCCTTGGGGGTCGACGCCCCGAGCCTCTGCCAGCAGCTCGGCAGCCTCGTCGTAGCGGCCGAGCAGCATCAGGGTGTGCGCGGCGTCGCACCGGCACCAGATCCCCTTGCGCCTGCGCAGCCCCAGGGCGTCGCTCGCGCGCACGCTCTCGAGGGCCACCTCGGCCGCCTCCTCGAGCCGACCGGCCAGCAACAGGGTGCTGTTGAGGTTGACCAGCGCCCGGGCGTTCTCGTCGACGTCGGCCAGCTCCTCGTCGGCGATCCGGCGGGCGGCGTTCAGCTCAGCCAGACCGTCCTCCAGGTGGCCGGTGAAGGCGAGGTCGACGCCGAGGTTGTTGCGGGCACGCCCTTCGATGGAGCGGCCGTCGGGCACCTGGCGCGCAACGTCGATCGCCTCGCGCGCGAGCACTGCGGACTCCTCGTGGCGGTCGGCCAGCATGAGGATCTGGGAGAGCCCGCTCAGGACGGCGGCCCGCGCCCGGCTGGGTGGGTCAGCGGGGACGAGCTTCACCGCCTCCTCGTACGCCGCGAGCGCGCCGAGCCCGTCGCCGGCCATCCACAGGTAGCGGCCCAGCCGCTCGTGCAGCCAGCCGTGCAGAGCGTCGTCGTCACGGTCGGCATGGGTCATCGCCTCGCGGATCAGCTCGGTGGCCCGGTCCGCGTGCGCCGTCAGGTGCGCCACCTCGGCCGCCCACCGAAGCAGGAGGGCGCGCTCGACCGGCAGGCTGGCAGCCCCCTCGGGGACGACGTCCACGAGCTCGAGGGCTCGCTCGTAGTGGAACAGCGATTCGGCGAAGGCCAGGGCGTCCCAGGCCTCGGTGCCGGCCGCGACCGAGGCGACCAGCGCCTTGGCGGGCTCGCCCGCGGCGTCCCAGTGCCGGGCCACGCGGCCGGCCACCCCCTGGCTCCGGGCGCCGACCAGGCGCGGGTCCTGGGTCAGGGCCACCGCGACGCGCCGGTGGCTGCGCACGGCCTCACCCGGCAGCTGGCTGCCGAGGATCGCCTCCTGCAGCAGCGCATGTCGGAACGTCAGCGCCTGGGTCCCTGGCTCGAGGACGTGCGCTTCCACGGCTTCGAACAGCGCCTTGTCGAGGCGGTCCCCGTGCACGTCCACGACGGCCTCGAGCAGTCGGTAGGGCACCTCGCGCCCGATGACGCTGGCCGCGCGAAGCAGCTGCCGGGTCGAGGGCTGGAGAGCCTCGAGCCTGGCCAGGAGCAGGTCGCGGACGGTGACCGGGAGCGCGTGCTGCTCCTGCTTTCCCAGGGCCAGCAGCTCCTCGGCGAAGAACGGGTTGCCCTCGGCCCTGGAGTACACCTGCTCCAGGAGGTCTCGGGTGGGCGGGACTCCCATGATGTCGCTGACCTGTCGAGCCTGCTCGCTCCGGGTCAGGGGCGACAGGGAGATCCGAGCGGCGCCCCCGCGCGCCAGCTCCGCGACGTATCGCCCGAGCCCGGAGGGGACGGGTGTCTCGTCGCTGCGCACCGTGAGCAGCAGCAGCACTGAGCCGCGCTGCTGCCGGCCCAGGACGGCCAGCAGCTCCCGGGTGGAGGTGTCGGCCCAGTGCACGTCCTCGACCACGAGGAGGAGCGGGCGGCGGAAGCTGAGGTTGGTCAGCAGCGAGGACAAGGCCGCGAAGAGCCTGCCGGTGCCGTCCGGGGTGGGCGGGGTGCCCTCATCAGCCAGGACGGGCACCAGTCGGCCCAGCTCGGCGCCGGCGGCGCCGGCCCAGCGGCGTACGGCGGTCGGACCCTCGCGACGGACCAGCTCGGTGAGGATCTCCACGAGCGGGGCGTAGGGGAGTGTGTCGCCGGCCTGGGCAACGCAGTGCCCGACGAGCACCTCGATGTCGTGGTCGCGCAGTCCGGCGGTCCACTCCTGGATCAGACGCGTCTTTCCGATCCCCGCAGCACCCTCGACGAGCACGCTGGTGAGCCGCTGGGACGCCACCCCCTCGTCGAGAAGGGAATCGAGCCGGGCCAGGACGCCGTCGCGCCCGATCAGCTGCCGGCTCGCCGACCGACCGCCGCCGGTCCCGGTCGCCCTGCTCACAGGAGAGCAGTATGGTCCGCGATCGGGTCCGGCGGCAGCGGGCGCCCCTCCGAGGGCAGGAATCGTCAGGAACCCTCGCGAACCGCGATCAGCTGGTCGGCGACCAGCCCGTGCGCCTCGCGGTGCACTCGTGCGGCGGTCTCCGCGTCGGGCGCGTCGACCAGGCAGAACACCTTGCCGGTGCCCTCGTCGAACCAGTACTTCTGGTAGTCGACGTCATACTCACCCTGGACCTCGAGGTCGCGGGCGTGGGCGTTGGCAACGGCCTCGGCCGTGAGCCCCTCGACCTTCTCGTGAACATCCATGAACAGCGGCATCTTGAAACCTTCCTCGTGGCTGAACGGACGCCGCAACCGTCTCGCCCGTCGCGGCGTGTTGCCTACGTACAACCACCCAGTTCCGGCGCCGCAGACCCCGATTCGTCGGCCTCAGGCACGCCCAACGTGACCGCGGACGCCGCCGGGTCAGCCCGCAGACGAGTCGCTGGGGTCCGGTGCGAGCTCGGCGTCGACCGAGAGCTCCGCCGCCGACTCGTCGACGGTGAACGTCAGCTCGCCGGTGACCTTGCCGGTCCTGCGCAGGTCGTCGGCGGCCAGCTCGGCGGCGCGGACCAGCGGCTCGGGGCCGCTGATGCGTCACGGCGGTGAGCTCGTGGCGCATCGAGACCTTGGCCTGCGACTTCGCCCCGCGGATGCCGATCAGTGCGGCAGCCACGGCGTCGAGGGTCGCCGGGTCAGCGGCGGCTGCGGCGCCGAGGTCGGCCTCGGTCGGCCAGGACGCCAGGTGGATCGAGCCGTCCTGCCACCACGACCAGACCTCCTCGGTGACGTAGGGGAGGAACGGCGCCAGCAGCCGGAGCTGGACCTGGAGCGCGATCGCGAGCGTGGCGCGGGCCGAGGCGGTGGCAGGCCCCCCGTCCTCGTCGTAGGCGCGCTCCTTGACCAGCTCGAGGTAGTCGTCGCAGAACTCCCAGAAGAACCGCTCGGTCGTCTCGAGGGCGCTGGTGTAGTCGTAGGCCTCGAAGGCCTCCGTGGCGGTGGTGACCACGGTGGCCAGCCGGGCGAGCAGGGCGCAGTCGACCGGCTCGGAGACCTCGAAGGCGTTGAGCTGGCTGGCGCCCGACATTGCCGAGGACGAACTTGGAGGCGTTGAGGACCTTCATCGCCAGCCGGCGGCCGACCTTCATCTGGGTCTCGTCGAACGGCGAGTCCAGGCCGGGCCGGGCCAGGGCGGCGCGCCATCGGACCGCGTCGGTGCCGAACCGCTCGAGGATCTCGTTGGGCACGACCACGTTGCCCTTCGACTTCGACATCTTCTTGCGGTCGGGGTCGAGGATCCAGCCCGACATCATCGCGTGGGTCCACGGCACCGCGCCGTGCTCGAAGTGCGCGCGGACCACGCGCGAGAACAGCCAGGTGCGGATGATGTCGTGCGCCTGGGTGCAGAGGTCCATCGGGAAGACGCGGGCGAACAGGTCGGGGTCGGTCTCCCACCCGCCGGCGATCTGCGGGGTCAGGGAGGACGTCGCCCAGGTGTCCATCACGTCGGGGTCGCCGAGGAAGCCGTGCGGCTTGCCGCGCTGGTCCTCGGTGTAGCCGTGCGGGGCGGTGGTCGACGGGTCGAGGGGCAGCTCGTCCTCGCGGGGCAGCAGCGGATGGGCGTAGTCGGGCTCGCCTTCGCCGTCGAGGGGATACCAGACCGGGAACGGGATGCCGAAGTAGCGCTGCCGCGAGATCAGCCAGTCGCCGTTGAGACCGTTGACCCAGTTGTCATAGCGGCTGCGCATGTGGCCGGGCAGCCAGGTGATCCGGCTGCCGTCCTCCACCAGCTCGCTGCGCAGGGCCGCGTCGCGGCCGCCGTTGCGGATGTACCACTGCCGGGTGGCCACGATCTCGAGCGGCTTGTCGCCGTTCTCGTAGAAGTTGGTCATCCGCTTCGTGGGGGTCGGCTCGCCGACCAGGTCGCCGCTCTCGCGGAGCAGCGCGACCATCGCCTCGCGCGCCGAGAACGCCGTCTTGCCGGCCAGCGCGGCGTACGCCGCGGCCGCCTGCTCGCTCGACAGCCAGGCGGGCGTCTCGCGGGTCAGCCGGCCGTCGCGCCCGATCACGGTGCGCACCGGGCAGGTCGAGCTCGCGCCACCACGTGACGTCGGTGAGGTCGCCGAACGTGCAGCACATGACCAGGCCGGAGCCCTTGTCGATCTCGGCGAGAGGGTGCGCGACGACGGGGATCTCGACACCGAAGACCGGGGAGGTGACCGTCGTGCCGAACAGCTCCTGGTAGCGCTCGTCGTCGGGGTGCGCGATCAGCGCGACGACGCTCGGCGATCAGCTCGGGACGCGTGGTCTCGATGTCGACCGGACTCACCGCTGGGCCGGTGGAAGTGCACGCGGTGGTAGTGGCCGTCGTACTCCTGCGCCTTCAGCTCGGCCTGCGCGACCGCCGTCTGGAAGGTGACGTCCCAGAGGGTCGGCGCCTCCTGCAGGTAGGCCTCGCCGCGGGCGAAGTTGCGCAGGAACGCGCGCTGGCTGGCGAGCTGGGACTTGGGGCCGATGGTCGTGTAGTGCTGGTTCCAGTCGACCGAGAGGCCGAGGGTGCGCCACAGCGACTCGAAGACCTGCTCGTCCTGCTGGACCAGCTGCTCGCAGAGCTCGACGAAGTTGGGCCGGCTGATCGGCACCTGGCGCTTGGCGTCGGGCTTCTCCGGGGGGGCGAAGTCGGCCTGGTAGGGCAGCGACGGGTCGCAGCGGACGCCGAAGTAGTTCTGCACGCGCCGCTCGGTCGGCAGCCCGTTGTCGTCCCAGCCCATGGGGTAGAACACGGCCTTGCCGCGCATCCGCTGGAACCGCGCGATCAGGTCGGTGTGGGTGTAGGAGAAGACGTGGCCCACGTGCAGCGAGCCGCTCACCGTGGGCGGCGGCGTGTCGATGGCGTAGACGTTCTCGCGCGGCTGGGTGCGGTCGAAGGCGTAGGTCTGGTCGGTCCGCCAGCGCTCCACCCACTTGGCCTCGAGGCCCTCGAGGGCAGGCTTGTCGGGTACGACGACGGCGCGGGGGGCCGTCGACGTCTCCGGTGCCTGGTCCTGCTGGGTCTCGGTCATGCCCGAAATCCTAGGCGTCAGCACGCCTGTGCCGAAAACGCGAAAGTGGGGTGACCTGCACGGTTAGCATTTCCAGCGCGCATCATGGGGTGCGACAGATCGGGGTTCGACCACTCAGGCGGGCAGCCACGACGGCGCCCCGGGCGAGGAGGCTGCTGACCAATGGCGTGGATGCGCGCACCGCGAGAGTCGTGCGATGGCAAGGCGCCGTCCCGATGGCAGGCTGGGCGCCTTTCGAGGGACGGCAACGCCGCCAGCGTGCGGCTGTCGCGGCGCGAGCGCCACGCGATTGGTCAGCAGGCTCCTAGGACGGGGTGTGACCTGCAGCGGATCGACGACGTCACGGACGCGATCCGCGACTTCGGCGCGCGCTACCTCGACCGCGTCTACACGCCCGCGGAGCAGGAGGCGGGCCGGCTCGGCGGCGCCTCCTCGCTCGCTGCCAGGTTCGCGGCCAAGGAGGCGGTGCTCAAGCTGATCGGCACCGCCGACGGCGTCGACCCGCGCGAGGTCGAGATCACCCACGCGGAGGGTCGTCCCGTGGTACGCCTGTCCGGGCTGGCGGCCACCCTGGCCGAGGAGGCGGGCGTGGGCCCGATCGACGTCAGCCTGAGCCACTCCGGAGACCATGCCCTCGCGGTCGCCGTCGCCCTCACCACGACCCCCACCGACCCCCCGACGAACTGAGAGACGAACCAGCATGACGCAGTCAGTGACCGACACCATCCGCGGGCTCCTCACCGAGCACGCCAGGCTGGGCGTCGACGTCGGCTCCCTGTCCGACACCGACGACCTCTACGGCGCGGGCATGACCTCGCATGCGTCGGTCACGGTGATGCTGGCCTGCGAGGACGAGTGGGACCTCGAGTTCCCCCAGCAGATGCTCAAGAAGAGCACCTTCGCCTCGATCGCCAACATCCGCGACGCGCTCGGCGAGCTCGGCGTCGACGACGCCACGGTGGCGAGGGCCTGATGGACGCCCGACCACGCCGACCACGGGTTCCGTGGAAGAGGCGACCGCCCTCGCCCACCGCATCGGCCGCGAGGTCGCGGCGATCCACGCGGCCGATGTCGACGTCCAGGCGCGGTTCCCGAAGGAGACCATCGACGCCTTCCGGGCCGAGGGGCTGCTCGGCGCCCTCATCCCGGCCGAGCTCGGCGGGCTCGGCCACGACCTGCGCACCGCCGCCGCGGTGGTCCGCACGGTCGGCCGCTACTGCGCGTCCTCGGCGATGATCCTGGCGATGCACCACATCCAGGTGGCCTGCCTGGTCCGGCACGGCCGCTCGGAACGGCTGCGCGACTACGCCCGCCGGGTGGCGGCCGAGCAGCTCCTGCTGGCCTCGGCGACCACCGAGATCGGCATCGGCGGCAACACCCGCAACTCCTCGTGCTTCGTCGAGCGCGACGGTGCGGGAGCCTTCACCCTGCGCAAGCAGGCGCCGGTCATCTCCTACGGGCAGTACGCCGACGCGATCTTCACGACCGCCCGGCGCGACGCGGACAGCCCGCCCAGCGACCAGGTGCTCGCGGTCTGCGAGAGCAACGCGGTCACCCTCGAGCCGCTCAGCGGCTGGGACACCCTCGGCTTCCGCGGCACCTGCTCCCTGGGCTTCACCCTCACGGCCAGCGGCGACGCCGCGCTCGTCCTCGACGACCCGTTCGGTGACATCTCCTCGCAGACGATGCTCCCGACACGCGCACCTGCTCTGGTCCTCGCTCTGGCTCGGCCTGGCCGAGGAGGCCTCGTGGCGGGCCCAGCGGTTCGTGCAGAAGGCGGCCCGCAAGGACCCCGGCACGACGCCGCCCGGCGCCATCCGGCTGGCGGCGCTGATGGTCACCCGCCAGGAGTTCGCGGCCACCGTCGACTCGCTGATGACCCGCTACCTCGCGATCAAGGACGACCCCGAGGCGACCAGCGCGGTCGACTTCATGGTCGCGATCAACACCCTCAAGATCTCGGCGTCCACCGAGGTGGTCGACGTGGTCAACCAGGCGATGCTCATCTGCGGCATCCAGGGCTACCGCGAGGACTCGGAATACTCCCTGGGCCGGATCCTCCGCGACGCCCACGGCGCCGCCGTGATGGTCAACAACGACCGCATCGCCGGCAACACCGCCCAGCTGGCGCTGATGCAGCGGGAGGTTCTGATGACCACGGAGCCCGCCCGCGCCGTACGCCACCCCCGACGACCTGCGCCAGGCGCTGGTCGACGGCGGGGTCCTCCACCTGACGGCCGTGGACGGCGTCCACCACCGGTCGTGGGCGTGGGAGCGGGTGCTGCGCGGCGTCGAGGGCCACGTGATGGGCAAGCGGGTCGCGACTCGACGCCCCGCAGCGCTGGTTCCCGCCGATCATGCCGCGCGAGGAGTTCCTCAAGACCGACTACGTCCGCTCGTTCCCCGACCTGGTCGGCTCGATCGACGTCTTCACCGGCGGCGACAAGGAGCACCGCGCGCTGCTCGAGGTGCTCGAGGCGGGTGGCGACTGGACGGCCCACCTCACGCCCGCCGAGGTGGTGCTGCCGTCCTCGGTGTGCCACCCGCTCTACGGCACCCTGCCCCACGACGTCCCCGCCGAGGGGCTCGACGAGGAGTGCAGCGGCTGGTCGTTCCGCCACGAGCCGAGCCTCGACCCGGCCCGGATGCAGATCTTCCGGATCTACGAGTTCGTCCGGATCGGCACGCCGGAGCAGTCGCTCGCGCACCGCGACGAGTGGCTCCAGCGCGGGCTGGCCGCACTCAGCCGAGCTCGGGCTGCCGGTCCGCTCCGAGGCGGCGAACGACCCGTTCTTCGGCCGGGTCGGCAGGATGCTGGCCGCCAACCAGCTGGACGTCCGCGCTGAAGTACGAGATGGTCGTCGACCTCACCGAGGTGAAGGAGACCGCGATCGGCTCCTCCAACTACCACGAGGACCACTTCGGCCACTCCTTCGACCTGCACCTGGCCGACGGCACCCCGGCGCACAGCGCCTGCATCGGCTTCGGGCTCGACCGGATCACCCTCGCCCTGTTCGCGGTCCACGGCACCGACCGTCGAGGCCTGGCCGGAGGAGGTGCGGTCCGCGCTGGCGCTGTAGCGCGCCGACCAGAGCCATGGGGGAATCGACGACACCCGAGGGGCCCGAGCACACCCAGGTGTGGTTCGGGCCCGAGTCGCGTCCGCTCTACGGCTGGGTCTCGCGTCCGGCCGGCGGCCTGGCCCGGGGCGGGGCGGTCCTCTGCCCGCCGATGGGGGAGGAGGGGCGGGCCGCGCACCGCACCTTCCGGCGCCTGGCCGAGGAGCTGGCCGGGGCCGGCATCGTCGCGCTCCGCTTCGACTACGACGGCACCGGTGACTCCGCCGGGCTGCAGGACGAGCCCGAACGGGTGGCGGCCTGGCTGGCCAGCATCGAGGCGGCCCGCCAGTACCTCCTCGACCTCGGCGCGCCCACCGTGGCCGCGGTCGGCATGCGGCTCGGCGCGACGCTGGCCGCGGCGCAGGCGGCCGCCACTGGTCATCCGGCTCACCGGGCCGTTCTCCTCACTCGTCTGCTGGGACCCGTGCCTGTCCGGCCGCACCTTCCTCCGCGAGGGCGAGGCGCTCTACGGCTTCGGCGAGACCGCGCTCGAGACGCCCGACGACGGGCTGCGGCACACCCCCGGCTTCCAGTACGACGCGGAGACCGCCTCGGGGCTGCGCTCCGTCGACTTCGGCAAGGTCCCGGCCGACCGGCCGCTCGCCGACCGGGTGCTGCTGCTGACCCGGGAGGACCGGCCGGTCCCGCCCGCGATCGTGGCCCGGCTCCAGCACGAGCGCGCTCGAGCAGGGTGCGGCCGCCGGCCAGGGCCGGCTGCTCGACGTACCCCCCGAGCTCAGCGTGGTCCCCGAGGACGCCCTCCACCGGGTGGTGGCCTGGCTGGGCGCTGGCGTCGGCGACCAGCCCGCGGTGCCGGTCAAGGCGCCCGACGGCGACCGGGCCGTGCTGGTCGGCTCCGGGCCGGACGGGTCCGCGCCCGTGCTGGAGCGGATCACCCGGCTCGGCCCCGACGGCATCGTCGGCGCTGGTCGACGAGCCGGCCGACCTGGCCGACCGCACCGCCCGGGACGGGCCGGTGCCGTGGGTGGTCCTGGTCAACGTGGCCGCCGAGCACCACATCGGCCCGGGCCGCCGCTGGGTCGAGTGGGCCAGGCGCTGGGCCGCGCTCGGCTACCGCGTGGTCCGCATCGACCAGAGCGGCGTGGGCGACAGCCCGACGCCGGCCGGGCGGCGCCGATGACCGCGCCTTCGCGCCGGAGTGGATCGACGACATGCGCCACGTCGTCACCGAGCTCGCCGCGCGACGGCGCGCGGGTCGGCATCGTCGGGCTCTGCTCGGGCTCCTACTCGGCGTTCGAGGTCGCGATGTGGGAGCACGTCGACGCGGTCTTCGCGATCAACCCGCGGCTCACGCTCTACCCGGCCGCCAAGGGCACGCCCGTCTACACCGACCGGCGGCGGGCCGCGATGCTGCCCAACAAGCCGTTCGCCCGGCTCGCGGCGAGGCGCCGGATCCTGGCCGGCGGGCTGTGGCGGATCTACCGCGAGTTCGCGGTCTGGCATGCCCCGCTGCTGGTGCTCCGGCGGGTGCTGCGCCGGGGTACGGCGGTCGCAGGTGATCGCGTGCCCCGACGACGCCCAGCACTTCACCGAGGTCTACGCGCTGCGGCCGCTGCTGTGGTGGATGCGGCGCAGCCCGCGCTTCCGACTTCGCCGCCGACCCCGTCCTCGACCACTCGCTGCTGACGCAGGCCCGCCCAGCTGGTGGGCTACGACATGGCCACCGCGTTCCTCCACCGCGCACCTCGAACCTGGAGTCCACGCCATGAGCCGGATGATCAGCCTCCTCGACCTCGACCCGGCGTCGTACGCCGAGCACCCGATCCACGGCGACGAGCGGACCTACTCCGAGACCAACTGCTACGTCGACTGCCTCGTCGAGCTGGTGCACGCCGCCGGCCTCGAGGCCGACGCGATGATGGGCGGCGCGGTGGCGGCCGACTTCGAGCTCGACCAGTGGACGTTCTTCAAGCCGAGCCCCGACGACCTGTTCCGCCTCTACGGCATCGACCTCCACGAGGTGCAGCCCTACCGCGGCTTCCCGACGCTGATCGCGACCCGGCTCGCCGCCGGCCAGACGGTGATGCCCGAGGTCGACTCGTTCTACCTGCCCGACGTCTCGGCCACCGCCTACCGCACCGACCACGTGAAGTCGACGATCATCGCGGAGTCGATCGACGAGGACGCCCGGGTGCTGCGCTACTTCCACAACACCGGCTACCACGAGCTCTCGGGCGAGGACTACGACAAGCTGTTCGCGACCTACTCCGGCGACGGCCACCTGCCGACCTACGTCGAGCTGCTCCGCCTCGGCGCCGGCCCGGTGCCGACCGGCGACGCGCTGAAGGCGCGTGGCGCGCGAGCTGCTGGCCGGCTACCTGGCGCGCCGCCCGGCCGAGAACCCGTTCGCCCGTTTCTCCGCCCAGCTCGAGGCCGACCTGCCGGCGCTGATCGAGGGGTCCATCGGCCGACTACAACGCCTACGCCTTCCACAACCCGCGGATGGTCGGCGCCTCGATGGAGCTGCTGGCCGGCCACGTGCGGTGGCTGTTCGGCGAGGACGGCGAGAAGGCCGCCGCCCAGCTCGACGACGTGGTCGGCGGCTCGAAGATGCTGCTCTTCCGGCTGGCCCGGCAGCGCGCCTTCGACGTGGCCGGCGTGGTCGGCGCCGATGGCCGAGGCCTACGACGCCGCGGTCACCGAGCTCGACGCTGACGCGGCTGTCGGCTCGGGCTGCTGGAATTCCGACGTCGAGCAATGTCCGGCAGCCGGGTGGCCGCGGCGTCTGCGGGATCGTCGGCACCTGGTGCCAGGGATCCTGCAAGACGGTGACCGGGCGCCGAGCGCGGTGCTGGTTTCCTGTGCCATGCGTCAGGTCCTGGAGTTCGAGCGGCTGACGCCTGAACCGGGCCCGAGGCGGACGCGGTCACGCCACGAGTACGTCGCGCGCATGCGCCGCCGACCGAGGCCGGCGTCCTCGAGATCGGCGGGATCGCCACCGTCTGGGACCTGCTGGTGGACGGCGAGGTCGTCCGCGTCCGGCCGGTCGATGTTCGAGCGGCACGACGGTCGCGATCGCGGCCGGTGAGCACGAGGTGCGGATCGTCGTGCACCCGCTCACCGAGCTCCTCGAGACCGCTGCCGACGAAGCCGCGGCAGCGCTGGCGCACGATGCTGGTCGAGGACGCCCGGCTGCGCTGGGTGCGCACCCAGCTGCTCGGCCGGGCGCCCGGGCTTCTCGCCGGGTCCGCCGGTGGTGGGGCCCTACCGCCCGGTCACCCTGGTCACCGGCGAACGGCCGCGGCCCGCGGCTGCGGGCGTGGCTCGAGGGGACGCACCGGGGTGGTCGAGGTCGACGGCGGGACGGCGGCTCGAGTTCCCCGACGCCGAGCTCTGGTGGCCGCACACCCACGGCACGCCGCGGCTCCACGACGTCGTCGTCGACGGCGAGGTGGTCGGGCCGGGTCGGGTTCCGGACGGTCGAGAACCGCTCCGAGCGGCTCGCTCGACCTCTGGGTCAACGGCGTCCGGGTCTTCTGCCGCGGTGCGGTGTGGACGCCCGGCGACCTGGCCGCGCTCGACGAGGCGGTCGCGCTCGGGCCTGAACCTGGTCCGGGTGCCCGGCATCGCGGCGTACGAGTCCGACGCCTTCCACGAGCGCTGCGACGAGCTCGGGCTGCTGGTCTGGCAGGACCTGATGTTCGCGACGTTCGACTACCCGCTGGCCGACGACGGGTTCGTCGCCACCGTCACCGACGAGGTGCGCGACCAGTGCGCGCGGCTGCGCGGCCACCCATCGACGGTCGTCGTCTGCGGCTCGGCCGAGCACGAGCAGCAGGCGGCGATGTTCGGGGTCAGCCCGGAGACCGGGTACGCCGGCGAGCTGGCCGCACTGCTGCGGCCGGTGGTCGAGGCGTCCGGGCTCGACGCGGTCTGGGTGGACTCCTCGCCGTCCGGCGGGCGACCCGGTGATCCGGGTCGACGACCGGGATCGCGCAGTACTTCGGCGTCGGCGCCTACCTCCGCGACCTGCCGGACGTGCGGCACAGCCGGGTGGGGTTCGCGGCCGAGTGCCTGGCGTTCAGCAACCTCACCGACCCGGTGGTCGCGGGGCGGCGTGCCTCGCGACAACGGCGCCGACTGGGACTTCGCCGACGTGCGCGAGCACTACCTGCGGCAGCGCTACGGAGCGGACGCGACCGAGGCGGACGCCCAGCGGGTCACCGGCGAGGTGATGGCCGACGTGTTCGGCGAGTGGCGGCGGCCGGACTCCGGCTGCGGCGGCGGCATCGTGCTGTGGCTGCGCGACGTCGTCCCCGGCGCCGGCTGGGGCCTGCTCGACCACGAAGGGCGGCCCAAGCCGGCCGCGCTCGGCGCTGGCGCCGACGCTCCAGCCGGTCGCGGTGTGGTCGTGGACGAGGGGCTCAACGGGCTCGACGTCCACGTGGCCAACGACCGACCCGAGCCGGTCGCGGGCACGCTCGTGGTCGGCGCTGCTCCGGGAGGACGGCTCGCCGGGCGAGTCGGTCGCGGTCGAGCTGGAGCGTGCCGGCCCACGGCCACCACATGGCCGGCGGTCGAGGCGGCTGCTCGGGCCGGTTCGCCGACGCGTCCTACGCCTACCGGTTCGGCCCGCCTCCAGCACGCCGGCGTGCGGGTGGCCTGACCGCTGAGCGGGGATCACCCGTGAGGTCGTCTGGAAGGTGCCGCTAGCGTCCCTTCGGTGAGGTTCGCGCTCGAGTTCACCGAGGACCCGCGCGAGTTCCTGGCCCGCGCCGGCCGGGCTGCTCGAGGCGGACCCGGTGCTGGGCACCGTCGTGGCATCGGTGACTGCCCGGGCGGTCGCCGAGCTCGACCGTGGGGAGCCACGGCCGGCGCACCCGCGGTGGTGGCTGACCGTGTCCGAGGAGCAGTCCGGTGCGCCCGTCGGCGTGGTGATGCGGACGGCGCCGTTCCCGCCGTACCCGCTCTACGTGCTGCCGATGCCCGGACGCCGCTGCGGCGCAGGTGGCCGTCGGCGCTGGTCGACCGGGGCGAGGACGTCGGCGCGGCTGAACGGCGCGCTGCCCCGGCCGCGCGGGCGCTCGCCACCGAGCTGGCCCGGCGCACCGGTCGACGGGTCCGCGTCCACGAGCACACCCGGCTGCACGTGCTGACAGGCTGG
The DNA here is from genome assembly GCA_963793315.1 of uncultured Actinomycetota bacterium. GTDB lineage: Bacteria > Actinomycetota > Actinomycetes > Propionibacteriales > Nocardioidaceae > Nocardioides. The sequence continues at coordinate 19,461 of CAWBZR010000021.1, forward strand.
TCGAGCCGCGGGTGGCGCCCGACGGGCGGGCGCGGGCCGCCGTACCGGCCGACGCGGACGCTGGCCCTCTCGTGGTTCCGGGCCTTCCACGCCGACGCGGCCGAGCAGGCCGGCCGGCTGGCGCCGGAGCCGGCGGGCGAGCAGTTCGACGAGGCCGACATCGGGCGCCGGATCGCGGAGGGCCGGATCTGGCTGTGGGAGGACGGGCTCGGCACGCCGGTCAGCCTGGTCGGGTTCAACGCGCCGAGCTTCGGCGTGGCCCGGGTGGGGCCGGTCTACACGCCGGGTCCGCACCGGGGGCGCGGCTACGCCAGCGTGCTGACCGCCCACGTCTCGCGGGTGCTGCGCGACACCGGGCGCGCGGGTCTGCCTGTTCACCGACCAGGCCAACCCGACCTCGAACAAGATCTACGCCGCGATCGGCTACGAGCCGGTCGTCGACATGGCCAACCTGGTCATCAGCCGGCCGGTCACCACACCAGCACGGGCTTGACCACCGCGCCGCTGGTCACGTCGGCGACGGCCTGGTTGACCTGGTCGGCGGGGTAGGTCGTCACCAGGTCGTCCATCGGGAAGGTGCCGGCCGCGCGCATCCCGAGCAGCCGCGGCACCATCTCCTGCGGGTCGGAGTCGCCCTCGATCGACGAGATCACGGTCTTGCCGCCCTGGAGCAGGTCGATCGCGTCGAGGGCGTACTCCTCGGCGCCGAGGCCCGAGCGCGACCAGGGTGCCGCGGGGGCCAGCGACTGCTGGGCCTGCTTGACCACCTCGGGGATGGCGGTGGTGTCGATGGCGTAGGTCGCGCCGCCGCCGGTGAGCTCCTTGACCCGGGCCACGCACGTCCTCCACCGCCGCGGGGTCGACCGTGGTGGCGCCGAACCTCTCGGCGACCGTGCGCCGCGCGGCTCAGCGGGTCGACCGCGATGATCGACTCGACGCCCTCGGCGGCGGCGGCGGCGATCGCCGCCAGCCCGACCGCGCCCGACGCCGTAGACGACCAGGCTGTCGTCCGTCGCCGGGCTTGAGGACGTTGAGCACCGTGCCGGCGCCGGTCTGGAAGCCGCAGCCGTACGGCGCCAGCAGGCGTCAGGTCGAGCTCCGGGGTCGACCTTCACGCAGTTGTCGGCGTAGGCCAGCGCGTGCGCGGCCAGGCTGGACTGGCCGAAGAAGTTGCCGAACAGCGGGGCACCGTCGCGGCTGATGCGGCTGGAGCCGTCCATCCGCATGCCCATGTAGTTGAGCAGCAGGGTCTGGTCGCAGTAGCCCACCAGGCCGGCCTGGCACTTCGCGCAGTCGCGGCAGGAGCGGAAGCTCATCACGACGTGGTCGCCCACCTCGAGTCCGCGCACGCCGGCGCCGACCTCCTCGACGACGCCCGCGCCCTCGTGGCCGAAGACGTTGGGGAACATCTCCGCCGGCAGGAAGCTGCCCATGGTGATGTCGGTGTGGCACAGCCCGGTGGCCACCATCCGCACCAGCACCTCGTCGTCGCGGGGGGCCTCGAGCTCCACCTCGCTCATCGTGAACGGCTGGCCCTGGCCTCGACGACGGCGGCTCTGGTCTGCATGGCGCTCAACCTAGCCGCCACTAGAACGTGTTCTAGATCTTGTCGTCGGGGCCGGGCCGCGGTGGCAGAGGATGCCAGGTTGCGAACCTCGGAGCCTGCCGACTTCTGGGGCGTTGGAACACCCGAGAAGTCAGCGGCCCAGCCCCAGAAGTCGCTGCTTCCGAGACTCGTCGCCGGCCATGACCGACCTGCACCGACGCTGACGTCGATGACCGACGTCCCGACGCCGGCACATGCACCGCGCCTCGCCGAGACCTTCGAGGAGGCCGAGGACGCGCTGCTGTCGCGGTGGCCGGAGACCAAGCTCGAGCCGTCGCTGGACCGGATCACCGCCTTCCTCGACGTGCTGGGCAACCCGCAGACCGGCTACCCGGTGATCCACCTGACCGGCACCAACGGCAAGACCTCGACCTCGCGGATGATCGACACCCTGCTGCGCGCGCTCGACCTGCGCACGGGGCGGTTCACCAGCCCGCACGTCGAGCGGATGAGCGAGCGGATCTCGGTCGACGGCGAGCCGCTGAGCGACGAGGAGTTCGTGGCGGCGTTCAACGACGTGGCGCCCTACATCGCGATCGTCGACGCCGAGGAGACCACCCGCTGTCCTTCTTCGAGACCGTCGTCGCGATGGCCTACGCGCGGTTCGCCGAGGCGCCGGTCGACGTGGCCGTGGTCGAGGTCGGGATGGGCGGCTCGTGGGACGCCACCAACGTCGCCGACGGCGCGGTGGCGGTCGTGCTGCCCGATCGCGGTCGACCACGCGCGCTACCTCGGCAACTCGCCGGCGGAGATCGCGGTCGAGAAGGCCGGGATCATCAAGCCCGGAGCGGTCGCCGTGCTGGCCGACCAGCAGCCCGACGTCGCCGAGGTGCTGCTCGCGCGCGCGACCGAGGTCGGCGCCAGCGTGGTCCGCGAGGGGCTGGACTTCGGGGTGGTGACGCGGGTGCCCGGCGGTCGGCGGCCAGGTGGTGACGCTGCAGGGGCTGCGCGCGCGCTACGACGAGCTGTTCCTGCCGCTCTACGGCGCCCACCAGGCCCAGAACGCCGCGATGGCGCTGGCGGCGGTCGAGGCGTTCGTCGGCGGCGGCGAGCGGCTCGACGACGAGCTCGTGCGGGCGGCGTTCGCCCAGGTCACCTCGCCGGGCCGGCTCGAGATCGTGCGCACCGGCCCGACGATCCTGCTCGACGCCGCCCACAACCCGCACGGCGCCGAGGCGGTCGCTGCCGCGCTCGAGGACTCCTTCACCCTCGACCCGCTGATCGGCGTGGTCGGCGTGATGGGCGACAAGGACGCCGAGGGGCTGCTGGCGGCGTTCGAGCCGCACCTCGCGCACGTCGTCGTGCACCCAGAACTCCACCGAGCGCGCGATGCCCGCGGCGGAGCTGGCGGAGGTCGCGGTCGAGGTCTACGGCGAGGACCGCGTGACCGTCGAGCCGCGGCTGGCCGACGCCATCGACGAGGCGGTCGGTCTGGCCGAGGACCAGTCGGGCTCCTCGATCGGCGCCGGCGGCGTGCTCGTCACCGGCTCCGTCGTCACGGTCGGTGAGGCCCGCGCGATGCTCCGCCGCCGGAGGCCGGACGTGACCGCGGCGGCGCCGGAGCGGTCGCCGCGGCGCGGCATGTGCGCCGCGGTGCTGTCGCTGGAGGCGATCACCCTCGGTCTGACCACGCCGGTGATGATCAAGGTCGCCGGACGTGCGACACCCCGGTCGCGCTGGCCGTGGGGCTGGGGCTCGCGGTGGCGTGCCTGCTGATCGCCGGGATGCTGCGCGGCGAGTGGGCCTACGCGCTCGGCTGGCTGGTGCAGGCTGCGGCGCCGTCGGCCTGGGCTTCGTGATCGGCGCTGATGTTCTTCCTCGGGGGCGTCTTCGCGCTGCTGTGGGCGACCGCCTACTTGCTCGGCCGCAAGATCGAGCGCGAGCGGGCCGCGGCGTACGCCGCGCTCGAGGCCGAACAGCAGTGAGCCGACCCGCTCTCGCCGACCGAGCGCACCCGCATCACCCGGCTGCGCGAGCGCGGCCGCAGCGACCGCGAGGAGCTGCTGGCCTTCCTCGGCGAGGCGTTGATCGCCCACGTCGCCGTGGACGCCGGCGGCCACCCGGTGGCGCTGCCGGTGGCGTTCGGCGTCGACCCGGACGGCCCCGACGAGGACGGCACGATCTACCTCCACGGCTCGGTCGGCGCCGGCTGGCTGCGCACACGCGCCCGGCTCGACCGTCTGCGTGACCGTCACGTCGCTCGACGGGCTCGTGCTGGCCCGGTCGGGCTTCCACCACTCGATGAACTACCGCTGCGCCGTCGTGATCGGCACGGCGCGGCTGGTCGAGTCGGAGGAGGAGCGGGCCCGGGCCCTCGACCTCGTGGTCGACCAGATCGTGCCCGGCCGGGCCGCGACCCTGCGCCCGCCCACCCGCAAGGAGCTGGTCGCGACCGCGGTGCTCGCCGTACCCCTGCACGAGGCGTCGCTCAAGCTGCGCGCCGAGGGCGTCGGCGACGAGCCCGAGGACGTCGAGGCCGGCATCTGGGCCGGCGGGTCTGCCGCTGCGGACCGTCGCAGAGCGAGGTCGAGACCGATCCGCTGACCTCCGCGCCGGTGCCGGACGACGTCGCTCGCAGGGCGCGGCCGAGCTGCGCGGGCAGCCCGGTCAGTAGGGTCTGGCGCATGTCACGCACGCTGGTCCTGCTCAAGCCCGACACCGTCCGCCGCGGGCTGGTGGGGGAGATCCTGTCCCGGTTCGAGGCCAAGGGGCTCACGATCGTCGCGATGGAGCACCGCACCATCGACGCCGCGCTGGCCGACCAGCACTACGCCGAGCACGTGGAGAAGGACTTCTACCCGCCGCTGCGCGACTTCGTGACCAGCGGTCCGCTCGTCTCGCTGGTGCTCGAGGGCGACGAGGCGGTCGAGGTGGTCCGCGCCCTCAACGGCGCCACCGACGGCCGCAAGGCCGCCCCCGGCACCATCCGGGGCGACCTCTCGCTCTCCAACCGCGAGAACCTCGTGCACGGCTCCGACTCGCGCCGAGTCCGCCGAGCGCGAGATCGCGATCTGGTTTCCGCAGCTCGCGGCCTGAGGCTCGCTCCGGCTGGGGGGCGGTGGCCCAGCAACGGTTCTCCACGGGGCGACAGGGGTTGTCAGTGCGCCGCCTGCTCCAGCGCGACAGCCTTCACTCTCGTCACATCAGTCACACCCGCCCCGGCGTGCCTGCCGGGCTACGCACTGTCCTTGCTTAGCCTCGAGGTGCTGAAACCGGGCGTCCTGCCGGTCTCTTCTTCCCCGCACGCTTCCCCGCGCAAGGACAAGGACGGATGGCGAACAACTTTCGTCGGCCGGGACATGGCCGTGGACCTGGGCACCGCCAACACGCTCGTCTACGTGCGTGGCAGGGGGATCCTGGTCGACGAGCCGAGCGTGGTCGCGGTCAACGAGAAGACCGGCGAGCTGGTCGCCGTCGGGCGCGACGCCAAGCAGATGGTGGGGCGTACGCCGGAGGACATCACCGCCATCCGGCCGCTCCAGGACGGCGTGATCGCCGACTTCGAGGCCACCGAGCAGATGCTGCGCCACTTCATCGCGCTGGTGCACCGGCGCCGCTACCTGGCCAAGCCGCGGATGGTCGTGTGCGTGCCGAGCGGCATCACGACCGTCGAGCAGCGCGCGGTCAAGGAGGCGGGCTACCAGGCGGGCGCGCGCCGGGTCTACATCATCGAGGAGCCGATGGCGGCCGCCATCGGCGCCGGGCTGCCCGTGCACAAGGCCACCGGCAACATGGTCGTCGACGTCGGCGGCGGCACCACCGAGGTCGCCGTGATCAGCCTCGGCGGCATCGTCACCAGCCTCAGCGTCCGGACCGCGGGCGACGAGCTCGACCGGGCGATCACCAACTGGATGAAGAAGGAGCACGCGCTGCTGCTGGGTGAGGCGACGGCCGAGGAGGTCAAGGTGACCCTCGGCTCGGCGTTCCCGGGCCCGCTCGACCGCGAGGCCGAGATCCGCGGCCGCGACCTGGTCTCCGGCCTGCCTCGCACCGTGACGCTCACCAGCTCCGACGTGCGCACCGCGATCGAGGAGCCGCTGCACGCGATCCTCGACGCCGTCCGCGTCACCCTCGACCAGACCCCGCCCGAGCTGGCCGGCGACATCATGGACCGCGGCATCGTCCTCACCGGTGGCGGCGCCCTGCTCCGCGGCCTCGACGAGCGGCTCCGCCACGAGACCGGGATGCCGGTGCACGTCGCCGAGGATCCGCTGCGGTCTGTCGCGCTCGGCGCGGGCCGCTGCGTCGAGGAGTTCGAGGCGCTCCAGCAGGTGCTGGTGGCCGAGCGGCGCGTGATGGCCCGGACCGCGTGATCCATGACTGATCTGCTCGCGCGACCCGCGTCTCGGCGTACGCCGCCGGACCCGGTCGGCCGCGACCGGCTCAACCGCCGCGGCAGCCTCGAGCGGCGCGAGCCCGGGCGCCCGCGGCGGTCGCTCGTGGTGAGCCTCGTGCTGGCCTGCGTGACGCTGATGACTCTCGACCAGGTCAACGGTGGCGCCGCCGTCGACCCGCTGCGGCGGCTGGTCGGCGAGGTCTACGGTCCCGGCCGAGTCCGGGGTGAGCACGGTGGTGGACCCGGTCGCCGCCGTCCCGCACTGGCTGCGCAGCCGCCACGACCTGGCTGGCGACATCGACGGTCTGCAGGCGCAGAACGACCAGCTCCGTTCGGAGCTCGCCGCCACCGACTACGACCGCAACCGGTTGCAGGAGTACGACGACCTCACGGCCACCGCCGAGTCGATCGGCTACGCGCTGGTGCCGGCCCGGGTGATCGGGATCGGCCCCGCTCAGTCCTTCTCGCGGACCGTGACCATCGACGCCGGCTCGCGGGCCGGGCTCGCGCCGGACATGACCGTGGTGAGCGGCCAGGGGCTGGTGGGTCGGATCCTGCGGGTCACGTCGACCACGGCCACCGTGCTGCTGATCGTCGACGCCGACTCCACCGTCGGCGGCCGGGTGGGCCGGAGCATGAAGGTCGGCTTCCTGCACGGCCGCGGCGACCTGGGTCAGGGCGCCCGCATCGACCTCGAGCTCGTCGACCAGACCTACGTGCCGGCCCCGGGCGAGGCCGTGGTGACGTGGGGCAGCCAGGACGGTGCGCCGTACGTCTCGGGGGTGCCGGTCGGGCGCGTCGAGTCCGTCTACTCCAGCCCGCGGGAGACCACCCAGCGGGCCGTGATCGAGCCCTTCGTGGACTTCTCCGCGCTCGACGTCGTGGGCGTGGTGGTGCCCTCGGGCACCCGGAGCGACCGGGGCGTCATCGACGTGGACGGGCTGCGATGAACCTCACCCTGCCCCGCGCCCTGGCCGCCCTGGTGGCGGTCTCGGTCGCCCTCGTGCTGCAGGCCTCGCTGTTCCCGCACTTGGCCGTCCAGGGCGTGGTGCCCGACGTCGTGCTGCTGGTGGTCGTGGCCGCCGGGCTGGCCTACGGTGCCGAGCAGGGGCTGGTGCTGGGCTTCGGGGCCGGGCTGCTGCTCGACCTCGCCCCGCCGGCCGATCACTACGCCGGGCGCTGGGCGCTGGCGCTGATGGTGGTCGGCTACGTCGCCGGCCGGCTCGCGACGCCGGGCCGCCCGAGGGTCACGCAGTGGCTGCCGGTGGCCGCCGCGGCGTCGTTCGTCGGCACGTCCGCGTTCGCGCTCAGCGGGCTGGTGCTGAGCGACCCGGCGGTCGGGGTCGGCGAGCTGCTGCGGGTCGAGGTGGTGGCCGTGTGCTTCGACTTCGCGCTCGCGCTCGTCGTCGTACCCCTCACGCTGGGGTTCTTCGCGAAGGTTGAGCCCGACCGGGTCCTGGCATGAACAGCTCGACGGGCGAGCACCGCAGCCGGCTCCGGCTCGTGGTGATCCAGGCGCTGGTCTTCTCGCTGTTCGCGACGCTGCTGGTCCGCCTCTACTACCTGCAGGTCGTGAGCGGCGACGCAGTACGCCGCCCAGGCGGCCTCGCAGTCGGTGCGCGAGGTCGTGGTGCAGCCGCAGCGCGGGCTGATCGTCGACGACGAGGGCCGGCCGCTGGTCGCCAACCGCACCTCGTGGGTGGTGTCGATCGACCGCGGCACCCTGGCCAAGCTGGAGGACTCCGAGCAGCGGGCGCTGCTGCACCGGGTGGCGCGGGTGACCGACGTGGCGGTGCCGCGGATCCACCGGCTGCTCACGACGTGCGGCGAGGACAAGGCGGTGCAGGGCGACTGCTGGAACGGCTCGCCGTTCCAGCCGGTGCCGGTCGCGGTCGACGTGCCGCAGCCGATGGCGCTGCGGGTGCTCGAGCAGCCCGAGGACTTCCCGGGCGTGACCGCCGAGCAGCAGAGCCTGCGCGCCTACCCCGCGCCGTACGGCATCAACGCCGCGCACCTGCTCGGCTACCTCAGCCCGATCACGGGCGAGGAGTTCGACCAGGCCAAGGAGGACGGCGACAAGTCCGTCAACGGCGCCTCGGTGGTCGGCCGGGCCGGCGTCGAGAAGGAGTACGACGCGTGGCTGCGCGGGATGCCCGGCTACCAGCAGGTCGCGGTCGACTCGATGGGCCGGGTGATCGGCGACGAGGCCGAGGTGTCCGCGCAGCCCGGCGACACGCTGGTCACCTCGATCGACGCGCGGGTGCAGTCGGTGGTCGAGCAGCAGCTCGCCGCGACGATCCAGACCGCGCGGCAGACCTACGACAAGGTCACCCACAAGAACTACGTGGCCGACTCCGGCGCCGCGATCGTGATGGAGGCGAAGACCGGCCGGATCGTGGCGATGGCCAGCCAGCCGACCTACGACCCCTCGGTCTGGGTGGGCGGGATCTCGAAGAAGCAGCTGGCCCGGCTCTACTCCGAGCAGGCCGGGACGCCGCTGCTGGGGCGGGCGACGCAGGGCCAGTTCGCGCCCGGCTCGACGTGGAAGCCGATCATGAGCGTCGGGGCGCTCAACAACGGGTTCTCGCCCTCGACCCGCCTCGACTGCTCGTCGGGGCTGCAGGTCGGCAACCGGCTGTTCAAGAACTACGAGTCGGCGGCCTACGGCTACATCGGCTTCGACCAGGCCCTTCAGATCTCGTGCGACACGTTCTTCTACCGGGTCGGGCTGAAGTACTGGCAGCAGTACGGCACCGACGAGACCGACGTCGACGCCAAGGACCCGCTGGTCGACGAGGCGAAGTCGTTCGGCTTCGGGTCGCGCACCGGCATCGACCTCCCGGGGGAGGCTCCCGGGCGGATCGCGGACCGTGCGTGGAAGCTGTCCTACTGGAAGTCGATGCGCTCCTACTACTGCCGCATCGACCGCGAGCAGTCGGCGAAGAACGACTACCTGCAGCTGTTCGCCCACGAGTTCTGCCTCGACGGCAACCGCTACCGTGCCGGCGACGCCGTGAACTTCGCGATCGGCCAGGGCGACACGATCGTCACCCCGCTGCAGCTTGCGCGGGCCTACGCCGCCCTGTCCAACGGCGGCACGCTCTACGAGCCGCGGGTGGCGAAGGCGATCGTGGCGCCCGACGGCACCGTGCTGAAGCGGATCTCGCCGAAGGTCGCCGGCCACGTGCCGTCGACCAAGGCCGCGCTGGACTACGTCGACACCGCGCTGCAGGGCACGCCGAAGGTCGGCACGCTGGCCTGGAAGTTCACCGACTTCCCCCTCGACCAGGTGCACCTGCGGGGCAAGACCGGCTCCGCCGAGGTCTATGGCAAGCAGTCGACGTCGTGGGTCGCGACGTACGACGAGAACTACGTGGTCGTGATGATGGTGTCGCAGGCCGGCACGGGGTCGGGCACCTCCGGTCCCGCCGTCCGGGCGATCTGGGAGTCGCTCTACGGCATCACCGGCGAGACCGTGTCGCCCGCCGCGTCCGCGATCGACGGCGTCACGCCGCCGTCCGGGCTGCCGACGTTCATGGACGACGGCTCGATCCTGCCTCCGGGCCGGAAGGACTGACATGGTCTTGCTCCGCCGTCTCGACTGGGTGCTGTTGCTGGCCGTGCTCGCACTCGTCACGATGTCCGCGCTCCTGGTGTGGTCGGCCACCGCGCACCGCGTGGATCTCACCGACGGCGACTCGACGGCCTACCTGCGCAAGCAGCTGGTCAACATCGTCATCGGGCTGGTGCTGCTCCTCGGGGTAACTGTCGCGGACCACCGGTGGGTGCGGATCGTGGCGCCGCTCGTCTACCTGCTGTCGGTCTCCGGGCTGGTGCTCGTGCTGACCATGGGGTCGAGCGTCAACGGCTCGCGGTCGTGGCTGCGGGTCGTGGGTCTCTCGATCCAGCCCTCTGAGTTCGCCAAGCTCGCGGTCGTCATCGGCATGGCGCTGGTGCTGGCGGAGCGGTCGTCGGCCCGGTGGAAGCGGCGCGTCGGGTCGCTCGACGTGCTGCTGATGCTGGTGATCGCCGGCGTGCCGGCGGCCCTGATCCTGCTGCAGCCCGACCTCGGGACCATGCTCGTCCTCGCCGCCACCGTCTTCGGCGTCCTCGCCGTCTCGGGCGCCCGCCGGCGCTGGCTCGTCCTGGTGCTGCTGTCCGCCGGCTCGCGTCGCGGCGGCGGCACTCGCGAGCGGGGTGCTGAAGGCCTACCAGGTCGACCGCTTCCTGGCCTTCGTCAACCCTGACCTCGACCCGCGCGGCGCCGGCTACAACGTCGAGCAGGCCCGGATCGCGATCGGCAACGGCGGGCTGCTGGGCCAGGGGCTCTTCCACGGCTCGCAGACCCGCGCCGGGTTCGTCCCCGAGCAGCAGACCGACTTCGTCTTCACTGTCGCGGGGGAGGAGCTTGGGCTCCTGGGCGCCGGGCTGCTGATCGCCCTGCTCTGCCTGGTCATCTGGCGCGCCCTGGTCATCGCCCGCCGCGCCGAGGACGTCTTCGGCCGGGTCGCCGCTGCGGGCATCGCCTGCTGGTTCGGCTTCCAGGCCTTCCAGAACATCGGCATGTGCCTGGGCATCATGCCGGTCACCGGCGTACCCCTGCCGTTCGTGTCGTACGGCGGGTCGTCGCTCTTCGCCGGGATGCTGGCGGTCGGTCTCCTGCAGAACATCCACGTGCGGTCCCAGACGCGGACCTACGTCGCGCCCTACGAGGAGCGACGGGTGCTGGTCGGGCGCTGACGGCTAGCGTTCATGAATGCCTTCCACGCAGTTCACGGTCCACACGAGCCTGTCGCCCAGCGAGGTGCTGTCGCTCTTCACCGACTTCGGCCCGGGTCGCACGGAACGCTGGCCGAATGTCGACGAGTCGCACTTCGAGGTCCACGACGTGGGTCCGGACTGGGCCGAGGTGACCGAGGGCAACACGATGGCCTGGGAGCGCGAGCGCTACACCTGGGACGCCGCCGCCGGCACGGTGGCCATCGACACCCTCGACTCGAACCTCTGGGCCAAGGGCAGCGGTTGGCGCTACCAGCTGACCCCGGCCGACGGCGGCACGGACGTGCACGTCACGCTGACCCGACAGGCCAAGTCCTTCAAGGGAAGGCTGGTCGGCGCGTTCATCCCGCTGGTCGGAGGGCGCCTGCTCGGCAAGCAGTTCCGGTCGTTGCTGGCCCGGGCGGAACAACGCTGACCGTTCAGGAGACAGCCGCCTTCACCAGCGCCGCGACGCGCCTCTCCACCGCGGGCGTCCAGTCCGTCACGGCGTAGGCGACGGGCCAGAGGTCACCCTCGTCCAGGTTCGCGGTGTCCTGGAAGCCGATCGTCGAGTAGCGGTAGGAGAACTTGCCGGCGTTCTGGAAGAAGATCACGACCTTGCCGTCCCTGTTGGCGTAGGCGGGCATGCCGTACCACGTCTTCGGCTCGAGCTGCCGGTGCGTGTGTGGTCACCGCCACGTGGACCCGCTCCGCCAGTGCCCGGTCCTCCGGGTCCATCTTGGCGATGCTGTCGAGGGTCGCCTGCAGACCGTCGGCCTTCTTGGCGCCCTTCTTCCCCTCGGCGCGCAGCTCGGCTGCGCGCTCCTTCATCGCCGCGCGCTCGGCTGCGCTGAAGCCGTCGGAGTCGTTGTTGGCCGCCGTGGCCGTCTTGGTGGGCATGTCTGGTTCCTTTCGAGACGGTGGTGTCGGCTGCGTGCCGACCGTGTTCGAAAGGCTAGGTACGCCGCCTCACCGATGCTTCTCGATTCCTGACTGGATTGCGGTGCCGCCTTCAGGCGGCCGTGCGGATCCGTCGGGTGCCGGTGTTGTCGACGAGGTAGAACGCGCCGTGGGGGTCCTTCCAGACGTAGATGCCTGGGAAAGGTTGCTGGACTCGCCAACCACCGAAGGTCTTGATGCGGTGGTGGCGCAGGGTCATGGGGCCGTAGTTGCCGACGCCGGACTCACCACCCTCGTCGTAGGGGATGGTGTGGTCGACCTGTTGCTCGCGCGACAGGTTGGAGGCGAAGGGGAAGGTGTCGGCCGGCGTCATGAGATGCACGGCCTGTCTATGTCGGTCGGGGATCTCGTAGGCATCGACCGGTGCCTGGCCAGCGAGGTCGAGGACGGGCTGGACCTCGAACTTGGCGCGGGGGCCCAGAACGCGGGTGATCCAGGCCTCGGTGACCGGTCCGTGGCCCTCGAGCCGGGCGATCCGCTCCTCTGGGTTGTCGGCGTCCTCATCCAGGTAGCTGTGCAGGTAGAGGGTGACCTTGGGCAGCAGCTCCGGGGTGGGTGTCTCGGGGGTGGAGCTGGGGTTGGCCATCAGCAGCACACCGTGGACCCGGCGTTCGTCGTCGGTCGCCTCGGGCATGGCCTCGACGAGAGTGCCGGCGCGGGCGGTGACGGCGGCGTCGATCTGGTCGATGGTGGCGAGGTCGGCGCGGACCATGAAGGTGCCCATGCCGTGGGCCTCCTTGCGGAGCTTCTTGGCGAAGGTGGCCTTGCTGGCCTTCTCTTCCTTGGCGCGGGCGCGCTCGGGTGCGGCAGCGGCGGCACTGGCCTCGACGAGCGCCTCGAACCGGGTCCAGGCGATCCGGCCGTCGGCCGGCTCGGCCACCCTCGCGTCGACGTAGGCGGCCTCGGCCGGGGTGAGCTCGCGGGTCTTGGCGCACACGTGGCGGGCGTAGGAGGCGCGGACTTCGCCATCCTTGACCCGCGTCCAGAGCCGCGGGTGACGGTGATGCAGGTCGAGCGCGTCGGCCATCAGCTGCGCGGCGGCGTACGCCGACCGGCCGATCCGGGCGCCCAGCTCGGCGGCGGCGAACTCGCACACCAGTGGGGTGCCCTCGCCACCCAGACAGCGCGCCTTCTCTCGACCGGGCCGCTCCGCATCGGCCGGGTCGAGCCGGTCGGGGTGGTGGGTGATAGCCCACTGGTAGGCGACCCGGAGCAGGTCGGCCTCGCCCTGGCGGATGATCTGGGCGCGCTCGTCGGCATAGGCGAGGAGGGCCTCCTCACCCATGTCGTCCAGCGCCTGCATCCCGGGCATGCAGTCAGTCAAGCGGCGCAGACCGACCACCGCGCGGTGCCAGCACCCAGCTGTGGACAACCGGGGCCGGCACGCTGCCTGTGGACGGAAAGTGGACCGAGCGGCACCTACGATCGAGCCGTGATCACCGACCCCGAGGCCAGCCGCGTCCTGTGCTTCGGTGACTCCAACACGCACGGCACACCCGGTGACGACCCCGACGCTGTCCGGCTGCCCGCCGACCGCAGATGGACCGGCGTCCTTCAGCGGCTGCTGGGCGACGGCTACGACGTCCTCGAGGAAGGTCTCAGCGGGCGCACGACCGACCTCGACCACGACGACCGGCCCGGCTGCAACGGGCGGCCCTACTTCGCGCCCTGCCTGCAGAGCCACCACCCCCTCGACGCCGTCGTGGTGATGCTCGGGACCAACGACCTCAAGACGTGCTTCGACCGCACGCCCCAGGCCATCGCCGGGGCCCTGCACGGCTACGTCGACGACGTCGCCGCCAACGTCGCCGATCCACGAGGTGGCGTTCCGCGGATCGTCCTGGTCAGCCCCGTCTGGATCGACGACACGAAGCTGGCCTTCGCGGAGTCGACCGGGGAGTGCTTCGACTCCCTGGGCGTGGCAAGGTCGCGCGAGCTGGCGGCGGAGGTACGTCGCGTCGCGCAGGAGCGAGGCGTGCTCTTCGCCGACGCGGCCGAGGTCGCACACGTGGGCGCGGACGGCCTGCACCTCAGCCCGGACTCGCACGCCCGCCTGGCCGAGCTGATCGCGTCCCATGTGGTCGGGCCGGCTCAGCAGCTCGCCTGACGGACCTCCCGGACGGTCGCGCGGGCATCCCGCCAGGCGACGTACGCCGTCCGCAGCCGCGGCGACACGACGTCCTCGCCGCGGCGCCGGGCGCGCAGCTGCTCGACCAGCCAGTCCGGGGCGCGGGCCTGCTCGATCGCCGACGACTTGGTGAGCAGGACTCCGTGCCGAATGGCGTGCCGGCCGCGGGCCATCGACGTCAGCCCCAGGTCGGCGATGACCGGGCTCAGCCACATCAGGGGCCGGCGCGCCGCCCACGCCCAGTAGCCGCACACCTCCGCCCGCGCGGCGGCCCGCACGTCGTCCTCGGTGACCGGCGGCAGGACGCCGGCAGGAGGGCGCCCGAGCACCGCGAAGCCGTGCAGCCCGAGCTCGGCCCGGGTCACGCCGGAGAGGATGCGCTGCACCAGCTGACCGTGGGTCCAGGTCGGGTGCAGCGCGTCCGGCTCGGGCAGCCGATCCTCGTCGACGTACACGCAGCCGAGGTCGGTGCCTGCCGCCTCACCCGCGTCCAGCGCGCGATGGAGGTCGACGAGCGCGGCCTCGCGCTCGGCTCCGACCGGTCCGTCGACCAGCGCCACCAGGTCGAGGTCGCTGACTCCCAGCACGTAGTCACCGGTGGCCAGCGAGCCGGCCACCCACAGGTCGCTGACCCACGGGAGCGGTGCGAGCCCCTCGGCCAGCGCGCCGACCGCGCGCGGGACCTCGGTCATCCCTTGGGCAGCCGCCCCAGCCGTCCCCTGGCCGTGGAGTCCGTCCCGATCGGTGCCACCTCGCTCGCCTTCGCCAGGCCGTACGCCGGCATGTTGCCGTAGACCGCTTCGTACTCGCCGGCCCGCACGAGGTAGGTCTCGTGCCAGATGCCGGACCGCGGGTCGCGACCCACCCGCTTCCAGTAGTTGCGCCAGGCCTTCATGTGCGGGTCGCTGTCGTCCTTGGCGAACCGCTCGAGGTGCTCGAAGGAGCGCCAGTACTGCACGTTCATCAGGCCGTGGCTCTCGTAGCCGAGCAGCCCCTTCTCGGGGCGCTCGGTGAGGTACTTGAGCATGTAGGGCATCCCGCGCATGCCGCCGAGGTCGCGCAGCGACCGGATGGGATGCAGCCTGTCGAGCCGCGCGCCGATCAGGAAGACGACGAAGTCGCCCTCGATCCGCGCTCCGCGCCGGCCCTGGTTGACCTCTGTCGCCATGCCCGGAGTCTGCGCCAGGAGCGGCCGGCGCACCAGAGGCGTGCGGGATACTCGACGGGTGGCGGCAGGCGTGACGGCATCGGTGGCGTTGGCGAGCGACATCGGCGAGGGGCTGGGCCCGTGGCGCCTCGGCGACGACGACGCGCTGCTCGAGATCGTCACCAGCGCCAACATCGCCTGCGGCTTCCACGCCGGCGACCCCGGGATCATGCGGCGCACCTGTGCCACCGCGGTCGCCAACGGTGTCGCCGTCGGCGCGCAGGTGAGCTATCGCGACCTGCACGGGTTCGGGCGCCGGTACGTCGCCGTGCCCGGCCCCGAGCTCACCGACGACCTGCTCTACCAGCTCGGCGCCCTGGAGGCGTTCGCGCGGCTGGCCGGCGGCCGGGTCGGCTACGTGCGGGCGCACGGGGCGCTCTACAACGTCTCCGCGACGGACACCGAGCACGCCCAGGCACTGGTCGACGCGACCGTGCAGTACGACCAGGGTCTGCCGCTGCTCTGCCAGGCCGACACCGAGGTGTGGCGGCTGGGGGAGGAGGCCGGCCTGCGGCTGGTCTCGGAGGCGTTCGTCGACCGCGCCTACACCGCCGAGGGGCTGCTCCAGCCACGCACCGAGCCCGACGCCCTGCTGACGGACGCCGCCGAGGCCGCCGCCCGCGCGGTCCGGATGGTTACCGAGGGCTGGGTCACCGCCGTCGACGGCAGCGAGGTCGAGCTCCGCGCGGAGGTGCTGACGGTGCACTCCGACACCGCCGGCGCGGTCGAGATGGCGCGCGGGACGCGCACGGCGCTCGAGGCGGCAGGGGTCGAGCTCGTGCCGGTGCGGTGATGACCGTCAGGGCTTCAGGGACAGGAAGATGAACGCCGCCAACAGCACCAGGTGCACCCCACCGTTGAGCGGCTTGGCCCGGCCGGGGACGACGGTCAGCACCGAGACCACGGCGGTCATGGCGAGCAGCACCATCTGGGTGGGCTCGAGGCCGAGGTCGAGCGGCTCGTCGACCCAGACGGTGGCCAGCGCGATGACGGGGATGGTCAGCCCGATCGACGCGATGGCCGAGCCGTAGGCGAGGTTCATGGAGGTCTGGGCGTCGTCGCGGCCGGCGGCCCGCACGGCGGCGATCGACTCCGGCAGCAGGACGAGCAGGGCGATCACGACGCCTACCGAGGCGGCCGGGAAACCGGCGGCGTCGA
The DNA here is from genome assembly GCA_963793315.1 of uncultured Actinomycetota bacterium. GTDB lineage: Bacteria > Actinomycetota > Actinomycetes > Propionibacteriales > Nocardioidaceae > Nocardioides. The sequence goes on from CAWBZR010000021.1 coordinate 35,614, forward strand.
CACCCCGCTCGATCGAGGGGGACTCGACCTTGGCCAGTCCCACGACCCCGAGGAGCGCAACCACGAGCAGACCGAGCGAGGTCAGGGCGGTGCGGTTCGAGGGAGGGTCGGCGTGGCCGTCGCCGTCGAGGTCGTCCGCGGGCTCCACGGGCAGGAAGAAGTCGCGGTGCCGGACCGTCTGGGTGAAGACGAACAGGGCGTAGAGCGCGAGCGACGCCACGGCGGCGAAGGCCAGCTGCGACGACGAGAACTCCGGTCCCGGCGTGGTCGTGGTGAAGCGCGGCAGCACCAGCGTCACCGACGCCAGCGTGATCACGGTGGCGAGCGCCGAGCCGGTGCCCTCCGGGTTGAAGTTCGCCAGGTGGTGGCGGAGCGCCCCGACGAGCAGTGCGATCCCGACGATCCCGTTGCAGCTGATCATCACGGCGGCGAAGACGGTGTCGCGGGCCAGCGCGGAGGTGTCCTTCCCGCCGCCGGCGAGCATCAGCGTGAGGATCAGCCCGACCTCGATCACGGTGACCGCGACGGCGAGGACCAGCGATCCGAAGGGCTCCCCGACGCGGTGCGCGACCACTTCGGCGTGGTGCACGGCGGCCAGCACGGCGCCGACCAGGAAGACCGAGAGAACCGCAGCGACCGCCCCGCCGGGGTGTCGGCCCCAGGACGCCGCCAGGACGACGAGGGCAGCCACAGGCGCGACCACCGTCCAGGCGAGCGGCCCCCGCGTCGCAGTGCTCATGGGGAGACCCTACGGAGCCACCGACCCGGCTCTACACTCGTTGCCGATGACAACCAGCGACTCACCCGCCCCGGCGGAGACGGGCGAATACACCCACGCTCAGGTCCTGACGATCCTGACCGGGCTGCTGCTGGGGATGTTCCTCGGCGCGCTCGACCAGACCATCGTCAGCACGTCGATCCGCACGATCGCCGACGACCTCGACGGACTGTCGATCCAGGCGTGGGTCACCACGGCGTACCTGATCACGAGCACCATCGCGACGCCGATCTACGGCAAGCTCGGCGACCTCTACGGCCGCAAGAAGCTGTTCATGTTCGCGATCTCGGTCTTCATCCTCGGCTCGGTGCTGTGCACGTTCGCGACCACGATGTACGAGCTCGCGGCGTTCCGGGCGTTCCAGGGGCTCGGCGCCGGGGGCCTCTTCACGCTGGTGCTGGCGATCATCGGCGACATCGTCAGCCCACGGGAGCGTGCGAAGTACACGGGCTACTTCATGGCCACCTTCGCGACCTCGAGCGTGCTCGGGCCGGTCGTCGGCGGCTTCTTCGCCGGACAGGACCAGCTGCTGGGCGTCACCGGCTGGCGCTGGGTCTTCCTGGTCAACGTGCCGGTCGGAGCCGCGGCGCTGGTCGTCGTCTACCGCACTCTGCACCTCAGCCACCACCCGCGCGAGGTCCGCATCGACTGGTGGGGCGCCACCGCGCTCGTCGTCGCCCTGGTCCCGCTGCTCACGGTGGCCGAGCAGGGCCGCGACTGGGGCTGGGGCTCGGGCCGCTCGCTCGCGGCGTACGTCATCGGCGGGCTGGGGCTGGCGGCGTTCTACTTCGCCGAGCGGGCCATGGGCGACGCCGCGCTGATCCCGCTGAGGCTGTTCCGGATCCGGGCAGCCGCAGTGACGATCCTGGCCAGCATCGCGATCGGCGCCGCGATGTTCGGCGGCATCCTGATCCTGCCGCTCTACATGCAGATCGTGCACGGGGCGTCGCCGACGAAGGCCGGCCTGCTGATGCTGCCGATGGTGCTCGGGATGATGTCCGGCGCGCTGGTCTCGGGTCAGCTGATCGCGAAGACCGGCAAGACCCGGGTGTTCCCTCGCGTCGGGTCGGCGCTGCTGGTGGTCGGTCTGGTGCTGCTCTCGACCACGTCCGCCGACACGTCGCTCGTGACCATCGACCTCTTCATGCTCGTGCTCGGCGTGGGGCTAGGCAACTGCATGCAGCCGCTGCTCCTGATCATGCAGAGCGCGGTGCCGCCCAGCGAGATCGGCGTGGCGACGAGCTCGGCGACGTTCTTCCGTCAGATCGGCGGCACCATCGGCGTCGCGGTCTTCCTGTCCATCCTCTTCAGCACCGTCGGCGCCAACATCGCCGACGAGTTCGACAAGGCGGCGAAGACCGAGGCCTTCCAGCAGGTGGTCGCCCACCCGACCCCCGCCGACGCCGCCGTCCTCGGCAACAGCGGCGCGGCCGAGCAGGTGCAGGGCGACTCCTCGTTCATCGAGACGCTGTCGCCGGCACTGGCGCACCCCTTCAAGCAGGGTTTCGCCGCCTCGATGGACGTGGTCTTCATGCTGGGCGCGGGCGTCGGGGTGATCGCCTTCCTCCTGCTGCTCCTGATGCCCAGCGTCGAGCTCCGCGCCACATCGGCCGCGGCCGCGGCCCGGACCGCAGCGCCCGCGGCGCCGGAGGCCTAGGAGGCTGCTGAACAATGCTGTGGATGCCAGCGCCGCGAGAGTCGTGCGATGGCAACGATTGCCGGTCCCGAAGGCAGGCTGGGCGCCTTTCGAGGGGCGGCAACAAAGCCAGCGTGCGGCTGTCGCGGCGCTGGCGCCGCATGATTGTTCAGCAGGCTCCTAGTGTGTTGAGTCAGAAATTCGCCAGATAATTGTTAGGCTGGGGCATGCCTCAGCCTGGTCGCCCGAAGGTGGTGCTCGAGCTCAGCGACGACGAGCGCGAGACGTTGCAGCGGTGGGCGCGTCGACCCAAGTCCTCTCAGCAGTTGGCGATGCGTTCGCGGATCGTGTTGGCCTGCGCGGAAGGCAGCACGAACACCGCCGTCGCAACCCAGCTGGGCATCAACAAGGCGACGGTGGGCAAGTGGCGGGCGCGGTTCGTCGAGCATCGACTCGAGGGACTCAGCGACGAGCCCCGGCCCGGTGCGCCGCGCACGGTCAGCGACGACCTGGTCGAGCAGGTGATCGTGCGGACCCTGGAGTCCAAGCCGACCAACGCCACGCACTGGTCGACCCGGTCGATGGCCCAGGCCAGTGGGATGAGCCAGTCGGCGGTCTCCAGGATCTGGCGGGCCTTCGGGCTCAAGCCGCACAAGCAGGAGACCTTCAAGCTCTCCACCGACCCCCAGTTCGTCGAGAAGGTCCGCGACATCGTCGGGCTCTACATGGATCCTCCCGAGCAGGCACTCGTGCTGTGCGTGGACGAGAAGACCCAGGTCCAAGCACTGGACCGGTCCCAGCCGGTGATCCCGATGATGCCGGGCACCCCCGAGCGGATCAGCCACGACTACATCCGTGCCGGCACCCTGGACCTGTTCGCCGCCCTCGAGGTCGCCGGCCCCACACCCGGACGGGTGATCACCCGCATCAACGCCCGACACCGGGCGGTGGAGTTCCGCAAGTTCCTGGCCGCCATCGACAAAGCCGTTCCCGAGGACCTCGACGTGCACCTGGTCTGCGACAACCTGTCCACCCACAAGGCGCCCACGGTCAAGAAGTGGCTCCTGGCCCACCCCAGGTTCCACCTGCACTTCACCCCGACCAGCTCCTCCTGGCTCAACCTCGTCGAACGCTGGTTCGCCGAGATCACCCTCAAACTCATCCGCCGCGGCGTACACCGCTCGGTCAAAGACCTAGCCGACGACATCACCGACTGGGCCACCCAATGGAACGAGAACCCCAAGCCCTACGTATGGACCAAGACCGCCGATGAGATCCTCGAGTCCCTCGCCGCATATTGTCAGCGAATCTCTGACTCAGGACACTAGGAGGCTGCTGAACAATGCTGTGGATGCCAGCGCCGCGAGAGTCGTGCGATGGCAACGATGCCGTCCCGAAGGCAGGCTGGGCGCCTTTCGAGGGGCGGCAACAAAGCCAGCGTGCGGCTGTCGCGGCGCTGGCGCCGCATGATTGTTCAGCAGTCTCCTAGCGCACCCGCATCCCTCGCACGACGACGGCGAGCGGCCGGCACAGCGCCGGGGCGTCGAGGCAAGGTCGACGTCGACGACCAGCAGGTCGGCGTCCAGTCCGGACCGGAGCCGCCCGGTCACGCTGGTCAGCGCGAGCTCGTCGGCGGCGACCGACATCGCGGTGGCGATCGCCCGGCCAGCGGGTAGTCGGCGAGCTCCTCGTCGGTCAGCTGCGGCGCGAACGCGTCGGTCCCTGGCGTCACCATCCCGCCCGTGGCCATCACCTTGATCACGTCGACGCCCTGCTCGACGTGCTCCGCCGACGGCGCGCCGGAGGCCGTCGGCGCCCACCGCCGCCCCGCCCAGGTAGTGGCAGTGCCCGTCGGGAACGGTCAGGGGCGGACCCGCCGCCACGACGCGGGGCAGCCCCGGCCGTGCTCGCCACGCGAGGGTGCGGTAGCCGCGGTCGCCCAGATCCTGGACGGTCGTGACCCCGCCGGTGACCTCCGCGACGAGCGAGGCGGAGATGCGTGCAGCTCGTCGTCCGAGGCGCGCCGGCGCGCTCGAGGCTGCCGACGTCGCCGTTGGACACGAGGTGCACGTGGCAGTCGATGAGCCCGGGCAGCAGCGTGCCGTCGTACGACGTGACCGCGGTGCCGTCCGCCAGGTCGGGGTATCCGGGCTCGACCCCCGCGATCGACTCGCCCTCGACCAGCACGGTCGTCGGCCCGAGGAACGCCGAACCGTCGAACACCTGGGCCGCGCGTAGCGCCTGCAGGCGATCAGTCTGGCCCGATCACGGCAGCCAGGCCACCGCCTCGACCTCGACGAGCAGGTCCGGTCGGAACAGGCCGGCCACCTGGACCAGCGAGCTGGTCGGCGGCCGCTCGGTGTCGACGAACTCGTCGCGCACCGACCGCACCGTCGCGATCTCCTCGACGCCGGTCACGAAGTAGGTGAGCTTCACGACGTCGGCCCAGCCGGCGCCCTGTCCGGCCAGCGCGCGGCCGACGTTCTCGAAGACCAGCCGGGTCTGCGCCTCCCAGCCCTCCGGCACGGCACCGTCGGAGTCGATCGCCACCTGGCCGGACGTCCAGCACCAGCCGCCCGGCCGGGAGCCCGACCACGTGCGAGTAGCCGAACGGCGTGGGCAGGTCGGACGGCGAGGCGAAGTCGGGAGAGGTCACGACGCGTCGAGCGTAGGCAGGTCGCCATTCGGCGCTGCGGCCGGCCCGCGCCGTACTCTTGGTCGGCTGACCCGCCGCCCCGTTCCGTCGGAGTGCCCTGATGTCCGCCACCGCGACCGTCCCCGAGTCGCTGTTCCCAGTCGTCTCGAGCCGCTGCTCCCGACGGTGTCAGAAGCCGATCCAGTACGTCGGCGGCGAGCTCAACTCCACGCTGAAGGAGTGGGACGCGGCCCCCGAGGGCGAGACCGTGCGCTGGGCGCTGATGTATCCCGACGCCTACGAGGTCGGGCTGCCCAACCAGGGCGTGCAGATCCTCTACGAGGTGCTCAACGAGCGCGACTGGATCGTGGCCGAGCGGACCTACGCCGTGTGGCCGGACATGGAGGCGGTGATGCGGCAGCACGAGATCCCGCAGTTCACCGTCGACGCGCCACCGGCCGGTGCGCGACTTCGACGTCTTCGGGCTCAGCTTCTCGACCGAGCTCGGCTACACCAACATGCTCACCGCCCTCGACCTGGCCGGCATCCCGCTGCACGCGGCCGACCGCGGCGACGACGACCCGATCGTGCTGGCCGGCGGCCACGCGGCGTTCAACCCCGAGCCGATCGCGGACTTCCTCGACGCGGCCGTGCTCGGCGACGGCGAGGAGGTCGTGCTCGCGATCTCCGAGGTGGTGCGCGAGTGGAAGGGCGAGGGTCGGCCGGGTGGCCGCGACGAGCTGCTCCGCCGGCTCGCGGTGAGCGGCGGGGTCTACGTCCCGCGGTTCTACGACGTGGCCTACGCCGCCGACGGCACCATCGAGGCCGTCGTGCCCAACCGGCCCGGGCATCCCGTTCCGGGTCCGCAAGCACACGCTGATGGACCTCGACGCGTGGCCCTACCCCGCCAAGCCGCTGGTGCCGCTGGCCGAGACCGTGCACGAGCGGTTCTCGGTGGAGATCTTCCGCGGCTGCACCCGCGGCTGCCGGTTCTGCCAGGCCGGGATGATCACCCGGCCGGTGCGCGAGCGGTCGCATCGAGACCATCGGCGACATGGTGGAGAACGGCATCCGCCAGACCGGCTTCGAGGAGGTCGGCCTGCTCTCGCTCTCGCAGCGCCGACCACACCGAGATCGCCGAGGTGGCCAAGGGGCTGGCCGACCGCTACGAGGGCTCCAACGTCTCGCTCTCGCTGCCGTCCACCCGCGTCGACGCCTTCAACATCGACCTCGCCAACGAGTTCTCGCGCAACGGCCGCCGCTCCGGGCTGACCTTCGCCCCCGAGGGCGGGTCGGAGCGGATGCGCAAGGTGATCAACAAGATGGTCACCGAGGAGGACCTGATCCGGACCGTCGCCGCGGCGTACTCCTCGGGCTGGCGCCAGGTGAAGCTCTACTTCATGTGCGGCCTCCCCACCGAGACCGACGACGACGTGCTCGCCATCGCCGACCTCGCGCGGCAGGTCATCGCCAAGGGCCGCGAGGTCTCCGGCCGCAACGACATCAAGTGCACGGTCTCGATCGGCGGCTTCGTGCCCAAGCCGCACACGCCGTTCCAGTGGGCCGCCCAGCTCGACCACGACACCACCGACGAGCGGCTGCGCAAGCTGCGCGAGGTGGTGCGGGCCGACAAGAAGTACGGCCGCGCGATCGGCTTCCGCTACCACGACGGCAAGCCCGGCACCATCGAGGGACTCCTCTCCCGCGGCGACCGCCGGGTCGGCGCCGTGATCGAGCAGGTGTGGCGCGACGGCGGCCGCTTCGACGGCTGGAGCGAGCACTTCTCCTACGACCGCTGGCTCGAGGCGTGCGAGGCAGGCGCTCGTCGGCGTCGACCTCGACTGGTACACCACCCGCGAGCGCGACTACGACGAGGTGCTCCCGTGGGACCACCTCGACTCCGGCCTCGACAAGGACTGGCTCTGGGCCGACTGGGAGGACGCCCTCGCGGTCGCCGACGGGTCCTCGGACGTCGAGGTCGAGGACTGCCGCTGGACCCCCTGCTACGACTGCGGCGTCTGCCCGGAGATGAACACCGAGATCCAGATCGGCCCCACGGGCCGGCAGCTGCTGCCGCTCAACGTCGTCTGACACGGCCGAGCCGCTTCCGGCCGTCCGCTACCACCCCGAACCCGTCGGGACAGGCTCCGTCGTCGAGTCCGATGCGGTCTGCGAACTGTGCGGACTCGGTCTCGGGTCCACGTACGCCGGACCGACCTACGCCGTCGACGAGGTCGAGGCTCTCTGCCCCAGGTCCGACCGCAGACGAATCGCGGTGTGCCAGACTCCACGGCCGTGGGCCATCTGCTGGACCTGGGGTCTCGGAAGCTCTGGCGGCTCACCGGCCGCGAGGTCGACCTCGACGGTCGTGAGCGGTGGCTCCAGGCGCCGATGAGTGCATCGCCGACGGTCACCGACGCATGGCTTGAGGCCGAGGCGACGCGGCACGGCGGCGTCCTGGAGCCGGACGATCCGAACGCCGGGCTGCTGCCGTCGATGACCCTGCTCGACGGCCCCGGGTTCGACGCCGCGCGCCTGCGATCGGAGATCCGCGACTTCTACGAGCACACGGCCGCCTGGCGGATGGAGGTGTGGACCGGCTGGTCGCCGTTGTTCTGGCCGGGCGGGGAGCTGGTGTCCCGCCTGTTCGGCCAGCGGGTGGAGCAGCTGGCCCTCCCGATGCGTCCCCTCGACGTGGCGCACGGCATGGCCGGCCGGGTCACGCCGATTCGCGACCACCGCGGCACCCAGGTCGCGGCCGCCTGGACCCGCACGTTGCGCGGCAGCGGACGCAACGTGTTCAGCGGCGCCTACTCGGCGTACACGCTGCCGGGTGCCGCCGGGCCGAGCGTCCACGTCGCCTTCCCGCTGGAGTCCGGGAACGTCCAGGTCGTCCTGCGCCCTTCGGTCACCGCCGACGGAGGGCTGGTCCTCGAGCCGCCCTCGGGTCGCTTCGGCCAGGACGGTGCGTACGTCGTGGTGCGCGACGGCGGTCGCGACTACGCCGCCCGCGGCTCGGTGCCCCGACGCTGTCGCCGAGCCGGATGCAGCTGCGTCGGCTCGCCGTCTTCGCGCAGTGGCGCGACGAGGACGCCCTTGACCACTTCCTGTCCGAGGACCGGCTCGGTCGCCATCTCGCCGAGGGCTGGCACGTGCGGCTGCAGTTCCTGCGTCGGTGGTCGACGCTGGCGGCTCTCCCCGGTCTACCGGCACGCGCCGGCGCCTGGGACCAGGACGAGCCGGTCGTGGCCGTCACGCTCGCGCGGATGCGCCTGCGTGAGGTGCCGCGGTTCCTGCGGTGGGGCAAGCCGGTCGAGCGGCTGGTGCGCGACCACCCGGGCGCCACGCTCGCGCTCGCGGCCGTCCGGCCGCCACGCACGATCTCGACGTTCTCGGTCTGGCGGACCGCCCGGGAGATGGAGGCGATGGTGTCCGGCCACTCCGGCGTCCCGGACGCCGAGCGGCACGCTGCCGCGATGGCCGAACGGCAGCGACGCGACTTCCACCATGAGTTCGCCACCTACCGCTTCCGCCCGATCTCGGAGCACGGTGCCTGGGAGGGCCGGACCGGCATCGTGCCGGCGCGCTGATGGCTGATCTCGGACCCGTCCCCTGGCCGCCCACCCCGATCCGCACCGAGCGGCTCGTGCTCCGGGAGTCCGAGGCCCGGACCATCGACCGGCGTGAGGCGGGCCGAGCGGGCAGCGTCCCCGCCGGAGTGCTCGAGCTCGGCTACCTGTTCCTGCCGCAGGCGTGGGGACATGGGTACGCCGGCGAGGCCTGCGCCGCAGCACTCGACTGGTGCGCCGGCGCGCTGCCCAGCGAGCGGGTGGTGGTCTGCACCCAGACCGCCAACGAGCCCTCGTTGCGCCTCGCCGCGAAGCTGGGCTTCACCGAGGTGGAGCGGTTGGAGGAGTTCGGTGCCGAGCAGTGGCTGGGGGAGTGGTCACCTGCCGGCGATCCGTCTGGGTAGCTGCGCCGGGGAATCGCTGTCAGACCGCAGACGAATCGAGGCCGGGCGCTCGTCAGGCGCCTCGCTGGCGCGCGATCCTCAGCGAGGCTTGACCCGGCCGTCCAGCCGCGTCCCGTCGGCGGCGAAGCCGAAGCAGGCCAGGGCGTCGCCCTCGGCGGGCTTCGCGTGGTCGGCGACACCGGCCACCAGCAGCCGCTCGTCGCTGACGGCGGCGTCGGCCTCGCTGCCGAGCGCGTCGAGGCAGATCTCGTCGGGCACCACCGGGCGGTAGGCCGCGGCCTGCTCCGCGTCGAGGTCGACCACGACCAGCACCTCGGCGTCGTGCGTCCTCGTCGCAGTCGGCGCGGGCCAGGTCGGCGAGGGCGGGCTGCCGCCCGGTGCGGAACGGCGCCGCGTCGACGCAGTCGCCGCGCTCGAGGTCGGCCACGCTGCCCAGGTCGCCGTGGTGGCGCACGACGACCGCCACGGCGACGGCCACGGCGGCCAGGGCCACCGCGACCGCCGTCAGGACTGCTCGCCGCAAGAGTGCCTCTCGAGGAAGATGTCAGGACCCGAGCTTGGAGGTCAGGTCCGAACCGTCCGCGTTCGCGACCACGCACACCAGCTTGTCGCCCGTGGAGGGCTCCGCGTCCTGGGTCAGTGCGATCAGCACCAGGTCGGTGTTGGTGAGCAGGTCCGCACTTCCGGCGGCGGTCACCGACGGTGTGCACACGGTGACGGGGTCGGTCTCGCTGTAGGACGACGCCGCGTCGGCGCTCAGCGACGAGGTCGCGAGGACCTCGCCGTCGTGCTTCTCGGAGCAGCCGATCGACCGGATCTGCGTGACACCCGTGTCGGACTCGTCGGTCAGCCCCTTGGCCGTGATGCAGTCGCCGGCCTTGAGGCCGTCGACGTCCTTGAAGTCCTTGGCCCAGTCGTAGAGGAAGAGCCGCCGACCACCCAAGCGATGATGTAGACGACGCTGATGACCAGCGCGGCGATGGCCATGCCCTTGCCGCGGGCCTGACCGCTGCGGCTGCGGACGAGGACCACGATCGCGAGCGGAATGGCCACCAGGATGGCGATGCAGGTGCAGCCGAGGATCGACAGGACCAGTGCGGTGATCGCCATGCCCTTGCCGGGCTCGGCGGGTCCGGGCATCGGCGCAGGAGCCGTAGACGGGCTGCGCGTACGCCGGCTGGCCGGGCTGGGCGTACGCCGGCTGGGCGGGCTGGCCGTACGCCGGAGCGGCCGGCGGGATGGCGGACGGCGGCGGCTGATCGCCGTACGGCGGTGGAGCGGGTCCGGGCCGGGTGGGGGCTGGCGGCGGGGGTGGGCTGGCCGGGGGTGGGCGGCCGGAGGTGGGCTGGCCGGGGGAGGGGTCGCGGGCGCGCCGGGGTCGCTCGGGGGCGGCGGAGGCGGCGTGCCGTAGGGGTTCTGCGGGTCGCTCGGGTCCTGCGGCGCGTCGCCGTCGCCAGGGTTCTGCGGAGTGCTCATCGGGTCCCCCTCGGGTGCCGCCGTGGTCCGTGCGCGAGACAGCGTTCCACATACGGAGCGAGCGGTGCGGTCGCACCGGCACGGCCAGCTCCTCGCCCGGAGGCGCCCGCGGCGTGGTCATCCCCGTCCCCGTCCGTGCTGGTGGTGAAGGGAGCGTAGGTCCGTCAGGCCGTGCTTGTCCCGACTTCGCCGAGCCGGGCGGGGAGCTGGTCCTCGATGTGCGCCGGCCTGCCGACGTACGAGACCCACGAGGAACAGCGGCACGCTCAGCGCGGCCAGCACGAGCAGCGGGACCGTCCAGCCACCCGTCGCGTCGTGCAGCACACCGACGCCGAACGGGCCCGAGCGCGGCCATCAGGTAGCCGGTCGACTGCGTCCAGCCCGAGAGCGCGGCGGTCGCCCCGGGGGTCCGGGTGCGCAGGCCGATGAAGGTCAGCACGATCGGGAAGGTCGTCAGGGCCGTGCCGAGGATCACCGCCCACAGCACCGCCAGCTGGTGCGGCGCGACGATCAGGCCGACGTAGGCGATCGGGTAGCAGCCCATCACCAGCACGAGCACCAGCCGCTGGTCGCCCGCCCGGGCGACCATCTGCGGCGAGAAGCAGCGAGAGCGGGATCGACATCGCGGCGACGATGCCGACCAGGGCGCTGGCCGTGCCCGCTCCGTAGCCGGCGTCGCGCCACAGCGTGGCGAACCAGCCGAAGACGGCGTACGCCATCAGCGACTGCAGCCCGAAGAAGGCCGTCATCGCCCAGCCCAGCCGGGTCCGCGCGATGTCGCCGAAGCTCACGTCACGCGCCGGGGTGTCGAGCGCCTGGTCGCGGCGGACCAGCCCGAACCACGGCAGCGCCGCGACGGCCGCGAGCACCGCCCACACGCCGATCCCGTAGCGCCAGCCTCCGAGCGCGTCGGCCACCGGCACGGTGAGCAGGAACGACGCGGTCAGGCCGACCGCGAGGGCGGTCGTGTAGAGCGCGGTGAGCAGGCCGATCCGGTCCGGGAAGTGCAGCCGGACCAGCGACGGGATCAGCACGTTGGCCATCGCCATGCCGGCCGGCGGCGACCAGCGAGAGGGCCAGGAAGGCCGACTCCTGGCCGACGACGGCGCGGCCGGCCAGGCCGACCACCACCGCGAGCAGGGCAGAGAGCGTCACCCGGTGCGGCCCCAGCCGGCGGGCCGCCGCGGGCGCCAGCGCGCCGAAGATCGCGAAGGCCAGCACCGGCAGCGAGGTCAGCAGCCCGGCCGAGGCGGGCCCATGCCGAGCCCGTCGCGGAGCTCGTCGAGGACCGGGCCGACGCTCACCGCGGCCGGGCGGAGGTTGAGCGACAGCAGGAGGATGCCCAGCCAGGACCAGGACGGTCGGAGCGGCGGGCACGCCGCCGGACCCTACTGGGGGAGACTGGTTGCCGTGCGGCACATCCCGACACCGAGCGGCGGGCCCGGCTGGGGCAGCGACACGCGCTCGCGCCCGGCCAGCGCGCGGCCGACGCCGAGGCGCGACGAGGGCGGTCGACGGTGCTGCACTCCACCGAGCCGGCCACGGTCTACCTCTCGGTGCGGGCCCGGGTCGACGGGGTACGCTGGCCGACGTCGACCGGGCGCTCTACGACGACCGCATCGCTGGTCAAGCAGCTCGCGATGCGGCGCACTCTGTTCGTCTTCCCGCGCGACCTGCTGCCCGCCGCGTGGGGGAGCGCGTCCGCCCGGGTGGCCGAGCAGCTGGCGGCCCGGCTGGCCAAGGAGGTCGAGGCGGCCGGCCACGCGGAGGACGGCGCCGCGTGGCTGGAGGAGGCGAGGGCCGGCGTGGTCGACCTGCTCGGGCCGGCAAGGCGCTCACCGCCCAGGAGATCCGACAGGGCGTGCCCGCGCTGGAGGCGCGGCTCGACCTGGCGCTCGGCAAGAAGTACGCCGCCAACGTCTCGATCGCCCCGCGGGTGCTCACCCAGCTCGGGCGTCGAGGGCGCCGTGGTCCGCGGCGAGAACGCCGGCCACTGGCGGCTGTCGAAGCCACGCTGGACGCTGATGACGAGCTGGCTCGGCGACGTACCGCCAGCCGGCCAAGGCCGACGAGGGGTACGCCGAGCTGGTCGGCCGCTGGCTGCGCTGCTTCGGCCCCGGCACCGAGGACGACCTCGTGTGGTGGCTGGGCGCGACCAAGGGCGCGGTCCGGGCCGCGTTGTCGGCGGTCGGAGCCGTCGAGGTGGGCCTGGACGGCGGCGGCACCGGCTGGGTGCTGCCCGACGACGTCGACGAGGTGGAGCCGACGTGGAGCCTCGGCAGCTCTGCTGCCGGTCCTCGACCCGACGGTGATGGGCTGGAAGGAGCGCGGGTTCTACCTCGGCCGCACGGCCCCGCAGCTGTTCGACCGCAACGGCAACGCCGGCACCACGGCCTGGTGGGACGGCCGCGTCGTCGGCTGCTGGGTGCAGGACGGCGACGGGCGTCGTCGAGGTACGGCTGCTGGAGAGGCTGCCGGGCCACGGCGAGGACCGCGCTGGCCGCCGAGGCCGAGCGGCTGACCGACTGGCTGGACGGCGTACGAGTCGGCACGGTCTACCCTTCCTCAGCCATGAAGGTCGTCGACTGGGTCCATCCGTGACGCGCCATGACTAGGGAGCAGCCCAAGCAGGCGCCGCCGCCCGTGCAGCGGCTGCGGGTCCGCTACGCCAAGCGCGGCCGGCTGCGGTTCACCAGCCACCGCGACTTCAGCCGTGCCTTCGAGCGGGCGGTGTTCCGCGCCCGGTTGCCGATGGCGTACTCGTCCGGCTTCAACCCGCACCCGCGGATCTCGTACGCCGGCGCCGTCGCCCACCGGGTCGGCCAGCGAGGCGGAGTACCTCGAGCTCGGCGCTGGCCGAGGTGGTCGACCCGGCCGCGGTCCACGCCGCTCTCGACGAGGCGCTGCCGGACGGCCTCGACGTGGTCGAGGTGGTCGGAGTCACCGGGGGCCGCGCTGTCGGAGTGCTGCAGGCCAGCCGCTGGCGGATCGACGGTCGCGGTGCCGGTGGACCGGGCCCAGGCGGCGGTGGCGGCGTTCCTGGCCGCGGACGAGGTGCTCGTCCAGCGGATGACCAAGAAGGGGCTCCGGGACTTCGACAGCCGGGCCGCCGTGCTGTCGCTGGCCGCCGCACCCGGCGGGGAGGGCGCGACGCGCTGGATCTGGTGCTGCGTCACCTGGAGCCCGCGGTCCGGCCCGACGACGTCCTGTCCGGGCTCAGGTCCGTGGCCGGGCTGGAGCCGGTCGGCGTACCGCTGCTCACCCGGCTGGCCCAGGGCCCGCTGGATTCCGGCACCGGCGAGATCGGCGACCCGCTGCGCCCCGTTGAATGGGTTGCGCTCGGGCCGCTGTGCGATACTCGCAAGTGGTCGACGACAGGTCGACCCGACGACGTTCTCCTGCGCGAGGCTCGTCGACGCCAGACCGCGACGCGGCCAGGCCGGTCGGTGACAGCGACCAAGCCGGGCCGGCGACCGCGGCAGGGGTCGAACGGGACTCGGATGTGACACCACGAGGGTGTCGTCGCCAATGAAGGCTTGATGCTGCGACCCGGGCTACCGGGCACGCCGGCGATGACCACCCGGGCTGCTAGCGCAGCCGGGTCGAGGAGCAGTACATGCCCGAGGACGAGACCACCCAGGCGTCCGGAAGCCCCGACCGGGTCGGCCCCCCGGCGACTCCGGCGCGGCGCCCGCCAAGAAGGCCGCGCGCGAAGAAGGCGACCGGCCAAGAAGGCCGCAGAGCACGGCCGCGAAGAAGGCCGCCGCCAAGAAGACGACCGCCAAGAAGGCGGCCGCGAAGAAGACCGCTTCGAAGAAGACCGCCGAGCCGGCCGCCGCGCCGGCCGGGCAGGCCGAGGAGACCGCCGCGGCGGCGGCCCCGCCGTGCTCTTCCAGGTGCCCGACGCCGTCGAGAAGCCGCGAAGAAGGGCCGCCCGGAAGGGCCGCCAAGAAGCCTCCGCCGACGGCGCCGGCCGAGCCTGCCAGCCCGGAGCCCGACACGGGCGGCCGGGCAGAGCCGGCCAAGAAGACCGCGAAGAAGACCGCCACGAAGGAAGTCGACCAAGAAGACTGCCGCCAAGAAGACGAGCCGAAGAAGACGCGGCCGACGAGGTCACCGACGAACCCGAGGAGGTCTGCTGAGTCCCAGCGACGACTCCGGGGACGACTCCGGGGATGGTGACGGATCGCGAGGGCCGGGCCCGTCGTCGCCGCCGCCGTGGCGGCCGTCGCCGCCGCAAGTCCTCGGGACGAGGGTGGCGAGGGCGAGGCAGGCGAGGACTCGGAGGACGACAGGAGACACGGTCCGACAGGCCGACGACGAGGACTCGGGCGACGGCACCTCGCGCCGCCGTCGGCGCCGTCGCCGGGCCGGCGAGGACGGGCGGGGCAGCTCCGACGACCCGCAGAACACCGTCACCCGGGTCCGCCGCAGCCCGCACCGCCGAGGACCAGATCACCGCCGTCTCGGGCTCGACCCGGCTCGAGGCCAAGAAGCAGCGCCGCCGCGAGGGCCGGGAGGCGGGTCGCCGCCGCGCCCCGATCGTCAGCGAGGCCGAGTTCCTGGCCCGCCGCGAGGCCGTCGAGCGGGTCATGGTCGTCCGCCAGCGCGACGAGCTCACCCAGATCGGCGTGCTCGAGGACAAGGTCCTCGTCGAGCACTACGTCGCTCGCGAGTCGCAGACCTCGCTGATCGGCAACGTCTACCTCGGCCGGGTCCAGAACGTGCTGCCGTCCATGGAGGCGGCGTTCATCGACATCGGCCGCGGCCGCAACGCCGTCCTGTACGCCGGCGAGGTCAACTGGTCCGCGCTGGGCCACAAGGACGGCCAGCCGCGCAAGATCGAGTCGGTGCTGTCCTCCGGCCAGTCGGTGCTGGTGCAGGTCACCAAGGACCCGATCGGGCACAAGGGCGCCCGGCTGACCAGCCAGGTCAGCCTGGCCGGCCGGTTCCTCGTCTACGTGCCCGACGGCACCACCTCCGGCATCTCCCGCAAGCTGCCCGACACCGAGCGCAACCGGCTCAAGGCGCTGCTCAAGGAGATCGTCCCCGACACCGCCGGCGTCATCGTGCGCACCGCGGCCGAGGGCGCCAGCGAGGACGAGCTGACCCGCGACGTCGAGCGGCTCAAGGCGCGCTGGGAGGACATCGAGAAGAAGGCCAAGGGCAGCGCGCCGCAGCTGCTCTACGGCGAGCCGGACCTCACCCTCAAGGTGGTCCGCGACCTGTTCACCGAGGACTTCGCCAAGCTCGTCATCCAGGGCGACGACGCCTGGGAGACCGTGCAGCAGCTACGTCGCGCACATGGCGCCCGACCTCGAGGAGCGGCTCGAGAGGTACGACGGCGAGGAGCACGGCGGCAAGCGACGTCTTCGCGGGCTACCGCCTCGACGAGCAGATCGCCAAGGGGCTCGACCGCAAGGTCTGGCTGCCCTCCGGCGGCTCGCTGGTCATCGACCGCACCGAGGCCATGACCGTGGTCGACGTCAACACCGGCAAGTTCACCGGCTCCGGGGGCAACCTCGAGGAGACGGTCACCAAGAACAACCTCGAGGCGGCCGAGGAGATCGTCCGCCAGCTCCGGCTGCGCGACATCGGCGGCATCATCGTCGTCGACTTCATCGACATGGTGCTCGAGTCCAACCGCGACCTCGTGCTGCGCCGGCTGGTCGAGTGCCTCGGTCGCGACCGCACCCGCCACCAGGTCGCCGAGGTCACCTCGCTGGGCCTGGTGCAGATGACCCGCAAGCGGATCGGCACCGGGCTGCTCGAGGCGTTCAGCGAGACCTGCGAGCACTGCCAGGGCCGTGGCCTGATCATCCACGAGCACCCGGTCGAGCCGAAGCGCTGCCGACGACGAAGCGGGCCGGCGGTCGCGGCAACCGGCGCAGCCGGAGCGGCCGGGGCCGCGGCTCCGGTGGCGAGTCGGGCGACAACGGCAACGGCAACGGGAACGGTTCCAAGACGCCCTCACCGATGGACGTGGCCGCGATGGCCCGGCAGCCGGACGACGAAGCGAGGCGGCCGAGGCCGACGACGCTCGAGGACGCCGAGGATGCCGAGGACAACGAGGACGTCGTCGGCGAGGTCGAGGAGGACCTCGAGAGCCTGACCTCGGAGGTGGTCGAGTCGTCGTGACCGAGATCGTCGAGGACGAGGCGACCGCCGAGCCCGAGGCCGAGGCGGAGCCGAGCCGGAGCCGAGCCCGAGCCCGAGCCCGAGCCGGCCGAGCGAGCCGGAGAAGCCCACCGTGGTCACGCGGACCCGGCGCCGCAGCGCCAGCCGCCCGGCCGGGCCGCCGAGGTCCGACGACGCCGTGGCGTGCCGGCCATGGCGGACGCTCCAACCGCGATCGGAACCGAGCGGGAGGGCTCGGTGGGTGCGCCGGCCGCCGACGGCATCGTCGAGCCGGGCACGGCCGAGGACAGGCGATCCGGGTGCGGCACGGGGAAGCCATCGGAGAAGCGGCCCCGGCGCATGTCGAGCACGTGCCGATCAAGCGGAAGCGCTCCCGGAAGCGCTGACCAGCGGGGCCGGGGTGGCGTCGGGGGCCGATCGCCGCAGCCCGGGCGTGTTCAGCAGCGTGACCGCGATCGAGGCGCAGGCCATGATCCCCATGGCGTGCGCCGGCTGAGCACCACACCGGCCACCAGCCCGGCGAGCAGGGCGCCGATCGCCTGCCAGACCATCAGCCCGGTGCCGTAGAGGCCCATCGCCTGCCCGTGCATGGCCTCCTCGGTGCTGGCGAAGATGCGCTCCTGGAGCGGCAGCGAGGCGGCGAACCCGACCGAGGCGGCGCAGGCCAGGACCAGCGTGACGGCATGCGGAGGCGACAGCAGGAGCGCGACGTACGGCGTGGCCAGCAGCAGCCGCAGCGGGCCGATCAGGCGGTCGCGTCGGCCACGGGCACGAACCGGCCCACCACCAGGTCGCCGACCATCATCCCGGCCGCGGAGGCGGCGAAGAGGTAGCCGGCCACCGAGCCGCGGCCGTAGGGGACGAACAGCGCCTCGCAGCCGACGACGAGCCCGTTCGGGACCAGCATCGCGACGTACAGCGGCCGGGTCACCGGGCTGCCGAGCAGCCGCCGGTTGACCGCCGCGGTGCGCCGCACCACGCCGCCCTCGCGTGAGCTGCCCCGGGCCGGCCGGTCCCGCAGCCCGAGCCGGAGGTTGGCCAGGCAGACGGCGTCGGCCACCGCCGCGACCAGGAACAGGTCGCGGGGAGAGAGCCACAGGAGCGCCAGGCCGCCCAGGCCGTACCCCACCACCTGCATGCCGCCCACAGCGAGGTTGAACGCCGAGCGGGCGAGGACGTACGAGCCGTCGGGCACGATCTCCCGCACCACCACCCACTGGGTGCCGGAGAACATCCCGTTCACGAGGTGGGGGATGGCCAGCAGGCCGAACCGGGCCGGCCACGGCAGGCCGGGCACGGCCTGCAGGCCGTTGGCGACCAGCGGCGCGGCCATCTGCCACATGAGTGCGGTACGGGGTCGCACCGAGTCCGACCCGGCCAGCAGCAGCTGCGAGGCGACCAGCGAGAACAGCGGGCCGCCGAACATCGAGAGCGCGGTCAGGACGGGCGAGCCGGTGGCCTGGTAGGTGATGGTGCCGAGCGCGAGCCCCGACATGGTGATGCCGGCCATGACCACGAGCCGGTTGACGAACAGCACGCGGAACTCCGCAATGGCGAACAGGTCGCGGTAGCTCGGCACGTCTTCGACTCTGCGGCACACTGGCGGCCGGGTGGGACAATGATTCGCGAGGAGGCGAAACATGGGCACATGGCTGGTGCCGGCCGACCTGCTGGCCCGCAGCCGGTTCGTGGTGTCTCCGCTGCAACGAGACGGTGGCGGCCCTGACCCTTCTGAGCGGGCCGCGCCCTGCCGGGGATGCCGTGGCAGCGCGCCTTCCGCGTCAGCCACCGCGAGGCGTACGACGAGCTGCTGGCCGACGACCCGTGCTGGCACGCGCTGGCGGACAACCTGTGGCGGCCGCGCCGGGGCGCGGTGCCTGGGTGGATGGCCGACTTCCTGACCCTGCCGCCGCTCGGGGCCGCCGCGACGTTCGCCGACGAGCTCGCCAGCTCGCGGCTGGGACGACGAGCGGATCCGCGCCGACGTCCGGTCCCTGCGACCGGGGCCATCCCGGCGGGAGCTCGACCGCAGCGGGCTACGGGAGGCGGTCTCGGAGCTGCTCACCTGGGTCTGGACCGCGACCGTGGCTGCCGACTGGCCTCGTCGACGCCGGGTGCTCGAGGCCGACATCGTCTCGCGCACCCAGCGGCTGGCGACCCAGGGCTGGGCAGGTGTCGTCCCGACGCTGGGCACAGGATCGACTGGAGGCCGGGTGGCGAGCTGCAGATCAACTCCTACGACCTGCCGACCCGGGACCTGGCGCAGGCCCGTGAGCTGTCGTTCGTGCCGGTGCACGCGAACGGGTCCTGGGTGGCCTGGGAGCTGCCGTGGCGGTTCGCCGTGGTCTATCCGGTCGGTGGCGCCCAGGCCGCGGAGGATCGCCCGGTCCGAGCACGGGCTCGGCGGTTGGTCGGCCCGAACCGGGCCCGGCTGCTCGCCCTCCTCGACGAGCCACGCTCCACGACCCAGCTGGCGGCGCTGACCTTGCTGCCGGTGGGCGCGGTCGGGAACCACCTGCGGGTGCTCCTGGACGCCGGGGCGGTGCTGCGCGGCGTTCGGGCCGGGAGGTGCTGTACTGGCGGACGTCGCTGGGTGATGCGATGGTCGCGGCGGGCCGGTGAGCGGGGTTCGGCGTGGATTGTTTTGCGGGTGCACGGCCGGATCCGTAGTATTGATCGTCGGTGCGCGCTCCGCGCGCCCGTTTCTGTGCGGCGCCGCCCAGCGTGGCGCCCCAGACCCAGAAGCACAACGACCAAGGAGACCGCGGTGTACGCGATCGTGCGCGCAGGCGCCAAGCAGCAGAAGGTGACCGTCGGCGACGTCATCGAGATCGACACTGATCTCGACCGCCGTCGGCGACGAGGTCTCGCTGCCCGTGGTCCTCGTGGTCGACGGTGACGACGTCACGTCCGATGTCAAGATGCTCGACAAGGCGTCGGTGACCGCCGAGGTGCTCGGTGCCACCAAGGGCCCGAAGATCGTGATCCAGAAGTTCAAGAACAAGACGGGTTACAAGAAGCGCCAGGGCCACCGCCAGAAGTACACCCAGGTCAAGATCACCGACATCAAGGCCTGACGGCCTCCCACCACGGCTCGCAGCGCAGCGGAGACACAGAGATGGCACACAAGAAGGGTGCGGCGTCCACCAAGAACGGCCGCGACTCCAACTCCCAGCGCCTGGGCGTCAAGCGGTACGGCGGCCAGGTCGTCAACGCCGGCGAGATCATCGTCCGCCAGCGCGGCACCCACTTCCACCCCGGCGTCAACGTCGGCCGTGGTGGCGACGACACGCTGTTCGCCCTGTCGGCCGGTGCGGTGCAGTTCGGCACCCGCCGCGGCCGCCGGGTCGTCAACATCGTCCCGGGTGACGACGCCTGACTGTACACCTCCCGACGTTCTTCGTCCCCGCGCTTCGCTCCTCCGAGAGAAGCGCCGCGGGGACCCCGAACGTCGTGGGGTGAACTCGAGGCGTCCCGTTCGGGGCGCCTTTCGTCGATTTCACCCACTTAGAGGAGCACCACCCCATGGCCGTCCCGACCTTCGTCGACAGGGTGACGCTGCACGTCAGCGCCGGCCGCGGCGGCAACGGGGTGGCCTCGGTGCACCGCGAGAAGTTCAAGCCGCTCGGCGGCCCCGACGGCGGCAACGGCGGCCCCGGCGGCTCGGTGATCCTGCGCGTCGAACCCGACGTGACCACGCTGCTCGACTACCACCACAGCCCCAGCGCCGGGCCGAGCACGGCGGCCACGGCGCCGGCGGCCACCGAACGGGGGCCACGGCGGCGACCTGGTGCTGCCCGTGCCCGACGGCACGCTGGTGACCGACCGGGAGCGGCGAGGTGCTCGCCGACCTGGTCGGCCCGGGCACCGAGCTGGTGGTCGCCGCAGGGCGGCCGCGGGGGCCTCGGCAACGCCGCGCTGGCCAGCAGCAAGCGCAAGGCGCCCGGCTTCGCACTGCTCGGCGAGCCCGGCGACGAGCTGGAGATCGTGCTCGAGCTCAAGGTGGTCGCCGACATCGGCCTGGTCGGCTTCCCCGAGCGCCGGCAAGTCCAGCCTGATCGCCGCGATCTCGCGGGCCCGGCCCAAGATCGCCGACTACCCGTTCACCACCCTGATGCCCAACCTCGGGCGTGGTGACCGCCGGCGAGACGACCTTCACCGTCGCCGACGTGCCCGGCCTGATCGAGGGCGCCAGCGAGGGCCGCGGCCTCGGCCACGAGTTCCTCCGCCACGTCGAGCGCTGCGCCGCCCTGGTGCACGTCGTCGACACCGCCACGATGGAGCCGGGCCGCAACCCGGTCGACGACCTCGCGGTGATCGAGAACGAGCTGAGCCGCTACGGCGGCCTCGAGGACCGGCCCGCGGCTGGTCGCGCTCAACAAGATCGACGTCCCCGACGGGCGCGACCTGTCCGACATCGTCATCGACGACCTGCGCGAGCAGGGGCTGCGGGTGTTCCCGGTCAGCGCCGCCTCGGGTGAGGGGCTGCGCGAGCTCACCTTCGCGATGGCCGAGATCGTGGCCGCGGCCCGCGCCACGAAGGAGGTCGCCGAGGCGACGCGCATCGTGCTGCGTCCGCCGTCCGCCGACGGCGGCGACGACTTCAAGGTGGCCGGCCGAGCGAGCGAGGGCTGGCAGGTACGCGGCACCAAGCCGGAGCGCTGGGTGCGGCAGACCGACTTCAGCAACGACGAGGCCGTCGGCTTCCTCGCCGACCGGCTCAACCGGCTCGGGGTCGAGGCCCGGCTGGTCCAGCTCGGGCGCCGTCGAGGGTGACACCGTCCTCATCGGTGATCCCGACAACGCCGTGGTCTTCGACTTCAAGCCCGGCATCGACGCCGGCGCCGAGAACCTTGCCCGCCGCGGCGAGGACACCCGCCTCGATGGAGAAGCGGCCGGCCGTCGGCCGCCGCCGCGCCATCCAGGAGGCGATGGCCGACCGGGCCGAGGGCGAGGAGCGGGCGGACGTGGCCCGCCGGCTCGACCGCATCGGGCGCCGACCGGGCCGCGTCGTACGAGATCGGCTCCGACCGGACCCCGACGTCCGTACGAAGTTCTTCGAGTGGCGCGCGCGCAGGACGACGACGACGTCGCGGGGACCCCGGAGGAGCGAGGAGTGAGGTCACCGACGCCCGCCGGATCGTGGTGAAGGTGGGGTCGTCCTCGCTGACCAGCGCCGAGGGCGGCATCGACCCGGCCCGCGTGCGCCAGCTGGTCGAGGTGCTGGCCGCGCACCCGCGCCCGCGGGGTCGAGGTGGTGCTGGTGTCGTCCGGGGCGATCGCCGCCGGGCTGGCGCCGCTCGCGGCTGAAGCGCCGGCCCCGGGTCGCTCCCGGCCCAGCAGGCCGCCGCGTCGGTCGGCCAGGGGCTGCTGGTGCACCGCTACACCGAGGAGCTGGCGCGGTACGGCGTCGTCGCCGGCCAGGTGCTGCTCACCGTCGACGACGTGACCCGGCGCTCGCACTACCGCAACGCCCACCAGACCTTCGCCAAGCTCCTCGAGCTCGGCGTGCTGCCGATCGTCAACGAGAACGACACCGTCGCCACCAGCGAGATCCGGTTCGGGGACAACGACCGGCTGGCGGCGCTGGTCGCCCACCTGGTCCACGCGGACCTGCTGGTGCTGCTCTCCGACGTCGACGGGCTCTACGACGCCGACCCGGCGGCGCCGGGCAGCACGCTGGTGTCCGAGGTGCCGCGACACCGCCGACCTCGCCGCGGTCCGGGTCGGCAAGGCCGGCGCGGCCGGGCTCGGCACCGGCGGCATGCAGACCAAGCTCGACGCGGCCCGGATCGCGACCGGGGCCGGGATCCCGGTGGTGCTCACCGCGGCCGAGCGGATCGCGGGCGCGCTGGCGGGCGAGCCGGTCGGCACCCTGTTCCACGCCACCGGGCGCCGCCGCCCGACCCGGCTGCTGTGGCTGGCGCACGCGACCGAGCCGGTCGGCACGCTGCTCCTCGACGACGGCGCGGTCGCCGCGGTCACCCAGCGCCGCGCCTCGCTGCTGGCCGCCGGGGTCACCGGGGTGGTCGGCACCTTCCACGCCGGCGACCCCGTCGCCATCGCGGGACGCGGACGGTATTCCCGTGGCCCGCGGCCTGGTCAACTTCGACTCCGGCGGAGCTCCCGGCGCTGCTCGGCCGCTCCTCGAAGGAGCTCAAGCGCGAGCTCGGCGCGGCCTACGAGCGTGAGGTGGTCCACCGCGACGACCTGGTGCTGCTCTGATGTGGCGGGTGCTGTTCTGGCTGAGCGCCGCCGCGCTGGCCGTCCCGGCGCTGATCCTCACCCTGGCCCGTGCCTTCGACACCGACAACGGCAGCATGGTGAGGATCGAGGCGTTCACGCCGCTGGCGGCTGCCGCTCTACGCCGTGCTGCTGGTGCTGCTCGCCGCCGGCGCGGTGCTGGGGCCGGGCGACCGCAGGCCGCGGGTCGCGGCGGCGCTGCTGGCCCTGCTGGGGCTGGGCGTGCACGCCTGGTGGTTCTCCCCGCAGCTGCTGGGCGACACCCCCGAGCCCGCCGACGGGGCGCAGCGCATCACGGTGATGAACGCCAACCTCTACGGGGCCGTGCCAACGCCCAGGAGGTCGTCGACGCCGTCGTGCCAACCACGTCGACATCCTCGTGCTGGAGGAGATCACCCCCGACCTGCTCGCCCAGATGGACGACGCCGGGCTCGACGAGCTGCTTCCCGAGCGGATGGGGCAGCCCGACTACATGGTGGCCGGCACCATGATCCTGGCCAACCGCGCCGCTCACCGACCACGTGCGGCTGCGGACGACGTTCCAGGGCTGGGAGGCGAAGTTCGGGACCCTCACCGTGCTCGGCGTCCACCCCGTCGCCCCGGTCGACCCGGCGGGCTGCGAACGCCGACCACGCCGCGATCCTCAAGCAGGCGGAGGCCGACCACGCCGACCTCATCGTCGGCGACATGAACGCCACCCCTGACCACGACGTGATGCGCCGGCTCGACGACGCCGGGTTCCGTGACGCCGGCGAGGTGTCCAACGAGGGCTGGCAGCCGACCTGGCCGGCCAACCACGTCGGCATCCTCCCCCTGCTGCCGCCGCTGGTCCGGATCGACCACGTGCTGATCGGCGACCAGCTGGCCTCGCTCGGCACCCACACCGTCGACATCGAGGGCTCCGACCACCTGGCGCTGGTCGCGACGGTGGCTGCCCGTGGATGACGCGGAGTTCTACCGCTGGTACGGCGCGTGGGCACCCCTCGACCCGGGCGGCCTGGCCGAGCTCATGCGCGGCTTCGACCGGCCCTGGTGGGTCGTCGGCGGCTGGTCGATCGAGGCGTTCACGGGGTCGCCCGCGAGCACGAGGACGTCGACCTGTCGCTCCTCGCCTGCGACGTACCCGCCTTCCGCGCGCACCTCGGCGACGCGTGGACGCCGTGGAGCAACCACGGGGGCACCCTGCGACCGCTGAATGACTGGTTCCCGGAGCCGTTCGACGCGGAGAGCCAGATCTGGCTCCGCCGCGACGCCTCCTCGCCGTGGGCGGTCGACCTCCCCATCACGCCGGACCGCAGGTTCCTGCGCCCGAAGGACGAGCAGGACCTCGAGGCCGACGCTGCCGCTGCTGACCGAGGACCGGCGGGCCTGGCTGCGTGAGGCCATCACGGCCACCGAGGTGCCCGACCATCCGTGGCTGGCGAGGACACTGGGCTCGCGGCTGATCTGAGGTAGCGCCGCATGAGTCTGAGGTAGCCGTCACCCTCGGCGTTGTCCGGAACATCGCGGCTGCGCCGTACGCTGGGGAGGCTATGGACACCCCGCGCACGGTCTACCTCGACCACGCCGCCACCACGCCGATGGTGCCCGCGGCGGTCGAGGCGATGACGGCGCACCTCCTCGAGGTGGGCAACCCCAGCTCGCTGCACGCGTCGGGCCGGCACGCCCGGCGGGTGGTGGAGGAGTCGCGCGAGCGGATCGCGCAGGCGCTCGGCTGCCGGCCCGGGCGAGGTGGTGTTCACCTCGGGCGGCACGGAGGCCGACAACCTCGCGGTCAAGGGCATCCACTGGGCCCGGCTCGCCGAGGATCCCCGCCGCACCCGCATCCTGGCCTCGTCGATCGAGCACCACGCGGTGCTCGACCCGCTCGACTGGCTGCGCGACTCCGAGGGCGTCGAGGTCGAGCTCCTGCCCGTGGACGACAAGGGGCGGCTGGTCCTCGAGGCGCTCCGCGAGTCCGTGGAGCGCGACCCGGAGTCGGTGTCGCTGGTGTCGGTGATGTGGGCCAACAACGAGGTCGGCACCCTGCAGCCGGTCGAGGAGGTCGTCGCGGCCGCTGCCACGCACGGCATCCCGGTGCACACCGACGCGATCCAGGCGGTGGGGGCGCTGCCCGTGGACTTCGCGGCCAGCGGCGTCGACGCGCTCAGCCTCACCGGGCACAAGCTCGGCGGGCCCTACGGCGTGGGCGCGCTCATCGTGCGCCGCGAGCTGGGCGTCACTCCGCTGATGCACGGCGGCGGCCAGGAGCGCGACATCCGCAGCGGCACCATCGACACCCCCGCGATCGCGGGCTTCGCCGCGGCCGTCGAGCTCGCGGTCAAGGAGCAGGCGTCCTACGCCACCCGCGTCGGGGCGCTCCGCGACGACCTGGTGCGCCGGATCATCGAGGTCGTGCCCGATGCGCACCTCCACGGCGGCGCGCTCGATCCGCTCGGCGAGCACCGGCTGCCCGGCAACGCCCACCTCGGCTTCCCCGGCTGCGAGGGTGACTCGCTGCTGATGATGCTCGACGCCCGCGGCATCGAGTGCTCGACCGGGTCGGCGTGCTCGGCGGGCGTGCCGCAGCCCTCCCACGTGCTGCTGGCGATGGGCTGCGACGCGGAGGCGGCGCGGCACTCGCTGCGGTTCTCCCTCGGGCACACCTCGACCCCCGCCGACGTCGACGCCGTCGTCGAGGCGATCGTCCCCGCGGTCGAGCGCGCCAGGGCGGCGAAGGCCCTCGATGACGCGATGACCACCCACGAAAGCGCATGGGGACGCGCTCCGCGCGCGGAGATGCGCTTCCGCGGGGACCCCGGTAAAGACGTGAAGGTCCTCGCTGCCATGTCCGGCGGTGTGGACTCCGCGGTCGCCGCGGCCCGGGCCGTCGACGCCGGCCACGACGTCACCGGCATCCACCTCGCCCTCTCGCGCAACCCGGCGTCGTACCGCTCGGGTGCGCGGGGCTGCTGCACCATCGAGGACGCCAACGACGCGCGCCGCGCCGCCGACGTGATCGACATCCCGTTCTACGTCTGGGACCTCTCCGACCGGTTCCACGAGGACGTGGTCGAGGACTTCATGGACGAGTACGCCGCCGGGCGCACCCCCAACCCGTGCCTGCGGTGCAACGAGAAGATCAAGTTCGCCGCGGTGCTCGACCGCGCGCTGGGGCTCGGCTTCGACGCCGTCGCCACCGGTCACTACGCCCAGCTCCGCACCGGCGCCGACGGGTCGGTCGAGATGCACCGGGCGGTCGACGACGGCAAGGACCAGTCCTACGTGCTCGGAGTGCTCGACCAGGAGCAGCTGCGCCACTCACTCTTCCCGCTGGGCGGCTCGACCAAGGCGAAGGTGCGGGAGGAGGCGGCCGAGCGGGGGCTGCTGGTCGCCGACAAGCCGGACAGCCACGACATCTGCTTCGTCGCCAACGGCGACACCCCGGGCTGGCTGCGGGAGAAGCTCGGCGACCGCGCCCCCAACCAGGGCGGCGCGATCCTCGACGAGGACGGCGAGGAGCTCGGGCGGCACGACGGCACCTACGGGTTCACGATCGGCCAGCGCAAGGGGCTACGGCTGGGCCGGCCGGCGGCCGACGGCAAGCCGAGGTTCGTGCTCGACATCGAGCCGGTCTCCGGCACCGTCACCGTCGGTCCGCACGACCGGCTCGCTGTGCATCGGCTGGCCGGGATCCGCCCGCGCTGGTGCGGCACGCCGCCGGCGCGGCTGGAGGGACCAGACGTCTCGGTGCAGCTGCGCGCGCACGGTGCCGAGCACCGCGCGGTGGTGACGGTCTCCGGCGACGGTGCTGATGTCACAGTGGACGTGGAGCTGCTCGACCCGGCGTACGGCATCGCACCCGGCCAGGCCGCGGTCGTCTACGACGGCACCCGCGTGGTCGGGTCGGCGACGATCGCGAGCACGGTCCGTGGCTGATGTCGTCGGGATCTGGCTGGGCGGGCTCGACGGCACCACCTGGTGGGAGCAGGACGCCGACGAGCCGGTGCTGGCCGCGAGCCTGATGAAGGTGCCGGTCGCGATGGCGGCCATGGACCTCGACCTCGACGCGGAGGTCGAGGTGCACCCCGACTTCGACTCGGCGGTGCCGGGCGAGCGGTTCACCCTCGACGAGGACGACGACCAGGACCCCGACACCTGGGCCGAGGTGGGCGGCAGGCAGACCCTGCGTGAGCTGCGCCGGCGCTCCATCGTGTTCTCCGGCAACCTCGCCACCAACCTGGTCATGGAGCAGACGGGGGTGGCCGCGGTGTCGGCGGTGCTGCCGCAGGTGCGCCGGATGATCAGCGACCTGCCCGCCACCGACGCCGGCATCGTCAACGCAGCGTCCGCGCGCGACTGGGGACGGCTGCTCGGGACCGTCCCCGAGGAGGTCGAGGACGTGATGCGCGGCCAGACCTACCGGTCCGGCATCCCGGCCGGGCTGCCTCCCGGCACGCCGGTCGCCAACAAGACCGGCTGGATCGAGGACCACACCCACGACATGGCGGTCGTGCGGCCCGAGGGCGCGACGCCGTTCGCGCTCGTGGTGCTGACCCGGCTGGCCGGTGTGACGACGGCCGCGGGGAACGCCCGCATCGCCGAGCTGGCGCGTGAGGCCTGGCGGCGTCGGCCATGACCGCTCGCAGCACGATCGAGCGCGTCGAGGTGGAGCGGCTCAGCCTGCCGCTGCACTCGCCGTTCGCGACCGCACGGCGCCAGGCGACCAGGGCCGACAGCGTGATCGTCCGCGTCACCGACAGCGACGGCCGGGTCGGGCTGGGTGAGGCGCCGCAGAACTGGCCGGTGCTCGGCGCGTCCGTGGCGGCCTCCGAGGCATGCCTGGCGGGGCCGCTGCGCGAGGCGGTGCTCGGCCTCGTCACGGACCCCCAGGCCGTCTGGCCGGTCATCGACCGCACCGTGGCCGGCAACACCTCCGCCAAGGGGGCCCTCGACAGCGCGCTGCACGACCTGGCCGGCCACCCGGCCCTCGAGCTCGCGACCCTGGTCACGGTCCCGGTCGGCGAGCCCGACCAGATCGCCGAGACGGCGCGGCTGCGGGTGGCCGAGGGCTTCCGCACCCTCAAGCTCAAGGTCGGCACCGATGCGGCCACCGACGTGGCCCGGGTGCGCGCCTGCCGTGAGGGGGCGGGCCCGGACGTGGCGCTGCGGGTGGACGCCAACACCGGCTGGGACTGTGTCGAGGCGGTCCGGGTGATCCGGGCGCTCGAGGACGCCGGTGTGGACCTCGAGCTGGTCGAGCAGCCGGTCGGACGTCGCGACTTCGTGGGTCTGGCCCACGTCCGGCGCCACGTCGAGACTCCCGTCATGGCCGACGAGTCCGTCTTCGACCTCGAGGACCTCCTCGAGCTGGTGCGGCACCGCGCGGCGGACCAGGTCAACCTCAAGATCTCCAAGTCCGGCGGCATCACCCCGGCCCTCGAGCTGGCCGCCGTCGCCAGGAAGCACGGCCTCGGGGTGAGCGTGGGCTGCATGATCGAGTCGGCGGTCGGGGTCAGCGCGGCGGCGGTCCTGGCCGCCCGGGTCGCCTGTGACGTCGACCCCGACCTGGACGGCGCGTGGTGGCTGGCCGACGGAGCGCCGTACGCCGACCGGTTGACGTACGCCGAGGGCCACGTGGTCATGATGGAGAAGTGATAGCTGCACGAGACGTCGCGGTCCACCGCGAGCCCGACGAGGGCTCGGAGCGGGTCACCTCGCTGAGGCTCGGTGAGGAGGTCTTCGTCGTCGAGGTCCAGGGGGAGTGGACCCGGGTGCTCGCGCCCGACCAGCCCACCCACCTCGACCCGGCCGGCTACCCGGGCTGGGTCGAGACCGACGCCCTCGTGGAGGACGACCCGCTGGCCGTGGCGCGTGGCTTCCTGGGCACGGCGTACGTCTGGGGCGGGCTGGGCCACGAGGGCATCGACTGCTCGGGCCTGGTCCATCTCAGCTTCCGCGCCGTCGGGGTGCGGGTCCCGCGCGACGCGGCCGACCAGGCCGCCGCGGCCACACCGGTCCAGGAGCCGCAGCCGGGCGACCTCTACTTCTTCGGCCGGCCAGACGAGACGGTCAGCCACGTCGGGTTCGTCACCGAGCTCGGCCTGCTGCACGCGAGCCAGGCGGTCGGCGTGGGCCGTGTCGTCGAGGAGCCGATGCCCGAGGAGCGCCGGGCCACGCTGCTCGGCGCCGGCCGGCTCGCGACATGACGTGGGCCAGCGGCGTCGGCTCGCACCCCGGAGACGACCAGCGCGACTTCGACGAGGCGGTGCGGCTCGTCCTCGGTGAGCTCCCGGACCTGCCCTACCTCCCCGAGGTGCCCGGACGGGGCGCGGCCGCCTCGATGACCGGCCGCGCGCTCGCGGTGATGGCCGAGCTCGGCGCCGACCTGCAGCCGGCCGGCTGGCGGCTCACCGGTCATGGCGGGACCCCCGGCGTCGACCACCGCCGGGCCCGCAGCCTGCTCGCCCAGGACCTCGACGGCCTCGAGGAGCAGGCGCAGGAGCACGCCGGCGCGTTCAAGGTCCAGGTCGCCGGGCCGTGGACCCTCGCAGCGACCGTCGAGCGACCCCGCGGCGACAAGGTGCTCGCGGACTTCGGCGCCCGGCGCGAGCTCGCCCAGGCGCTGGCCGAGGGGCTCACGACGCACGTCGCCGACCTGCGTCGACGGCTGACGGGCGCGGCCCGCCTGGTGGTCCAGGTCGACGAGCCCGCCCTCACCGCGGTGCTGTCCGGCTCGGTGCCGACCGCCTCCGGCTTCGGGCGGCACCGCACGGTGCACCCGCCCGAGGCGTCGGAGGCTCTCGGCTGGGTGCTGGGTGCGATCCGCGACGCGGGCGCCGAGCCCTGGGTGCACTCGTGCGCCGCCGGGGCTCCGCTCGACCTGCTGCTCGGTGCGGGCGCCCACGGGCTGTCGGTCGACCAGACCCAGCTGTCGGCCCGCGACCTCGACGAGCTGGCCGGCGCGCTCGACGCCGGGCAGTCGGTCGCGCTCGGCGTGCTCCCTGCCACGGACCCGTCGTCGCCGCCGACCGACACCGAGGTCACCGAGGGGGTCGATGCGCTGGCTCGACATGCTCGGCCTCGACCCCGAGCAGGTCGGCGACGGGCTCGTGCTGACCCCTGCGTGCGGGCTCGCCGGTGCGTCGCGCGACTGGGCGCGGCGGTCGCTGACCCTGCTCAGGGAGAGCGCCGTTCACCTGTCGGGGTGAGCGTCGCCCGTGGTGGGCCGGGTACCGCACGGACATGCCAGACCTCAGTGGAAAGAACGTCGCGATCATCGCCGTCGACTTCGTCGAGGACGCCGAGCTGACCACCCCGCGCGACCGCCTGCGGGAGGCGGGGGCGGAGGTGAGGGTCTACTCGCCCGACGGCAGCCCGATCCAGGCCGTCGAAGGGGACACCGAGCCGACGCAGAAGGTCGACGCCGACGGCTCGTTCGACGACGTGGACGTCGAGAGGATCGACGCGCTCGTCGTCCCCGGCGGCACCGTCAACGCCGACAAGCTCCGCGTCGAGGCCACGGCGCAGACCCTGGCCCGACAGGTCTCCGGCGCCGGCAAGCCGCTGGCCGTGATCTGCCACGGCCCCTGGCTCCTCATCTCCGCCGGGCTGGTCGAGGACCGCCGGCTCACCAGCTACCACTCGCTCGCCGCGGACATCAAGAACGCCGGGGGCGTCTGGGTGGACGAGGAGGTGGTCGTGGACCACAACCTCATCACCAGCCGCAACCCCGGCGATCTCGATGCGTTCGTCGGCGCCCTGGAGGACGCCCTCTCCGGCTAGACGCCCGCGTGCACGACCTCCGGGCCGTCGGTGGCCAGCTCCTCGTGCTTCACGTTGAGGAAGACCCACGTGACGACGGAGGCAATGATCATCAGCGCCGATGCCAGGAGGAAGGCGTCGGTCGCACCCTCGGTGAACACCTGGTGCTGGGCGATCGGGTCGGCCATGGCCTGGCCGAGCTCCTTGCCCCGGTCGGTGATCGTCTGCGTGGCCAGGGTCGCGAGCAGTGACAGGCCCAGCGCACCGCCGACCTGCTGCATGGTGTTGAGCACCCCCGAGCCGATGCCCGAGTCCTCCATGCGCAGGTGGTGCACGGCGGTCAGGGTCAGAGGCACGAAGACCAGCCCCATCCCGAACGACATCATCAGGATGTAGGGGAGCAGGTCGGTCACGTAGCTGCCCTGCACGTCGCTCACCGGAGCAGTCGTGTCGAAGGGCAGCCGCGAGAACCCGAACAGGGCGGCCGCTGCCAGCAGGGTGCCGGTTCCGGCGAGGTACTTCGGGTCGAACCGGTTGATCAGGTTGGACGAGATCCCGGCGGCGGCGACCAGACCGAAGCAGAACGGCAGGAACGCGACGCCGGCCCGCAGCGGGCTGTAGCCCACCACGACCTGGATGTACTGGCTGAGGTAGTAGAACATCGCGAACATCGCCGCCGGGGCGAAGAACATCGCGATGAAGCTGGCGGCGCGGGTGCGGTTGGTGAAGACCCGCACCGGCAGCAGCGGGTGCTCGACGCGCGACTCGACCAGCACGAAGCCGGCCAGGAGAAGCACGCCGGCAGCCAGGCTGGCCAGGGTCCAGGTGTCGCCCCAGCCCTCGGAGCCGGCGCGGCTGATGCCGTAGACGATGCCGAGCAGACCGAGCGTGCCGGTGGCGGCACCAGGGAGGTCGAGCTCGCCCGGGTGCGACTCGGACTCCGCCAGGAAGCGAGGCGCGAGGAACGCGGTCGCGATGCCGATCGGGGTGTTGATCAGCAGCGTGAGCCGCCAGCCGTCGATGTGCTGGCCGAACAGGCTCAGGTCGGTGCCGGTCAGCCAGCCACCGAGCAGCAGCCCGACGGCCGCGCCGACACCCGACATGGCGGCGTACACCGCGAAGGCCCGGTTGCGAGCCGGGCCGGCCGGGAACGTCGTGGCGATCAGTGCCAGGGCGGCAGGAGACGCCAGCGCGGCGCCGAGGCCCTGAAGGCCCCGGGCGGCCAGCAGCAGCCCCTCGCTGGTGGCCAGGCCACCGAGCAGCGAGGCGACGCCGAAGACGACCAGGCCGGTCATGAAGACCTTGCGCCGGCCGTAGAGGTCGCCGAGGCGACCACCGAGCAGCAACAGGCTGCCGAAGGCCAGCGCGTAGCCGGTCACGACCCAGCGCAGGTTGTCGATCGAGATGTCGAGGTCGCTCTGGATGTAGGGCAGCGCGATGTTCACGATGGTGCCGTCGAGCACCACCATCAGCTGCGCAACCGAGATGAGGACGAGCGCCCAGACGAGGCTCTTGCTGCCCTTGGTCTCGGAGACCTCCTCGACGGCTACGTCGGTTCGGATGTCGGTCATGGTGTTTCCTTCTCTGGTGGGAGGGGGTTCGTCTGGCGGCGTGGGCGCAGCAACCACCGGGACCGGCTGTGACGAGCCGGCCCGGGGTGCTCGATGTCGGTCGGCGCCCCTGCGGACGCCGAGGGGTCCTTAGGCGGCCACCCCTTCGGGGGTCTCGATCTCGGCCATCTCTTCCTTCTTGACGTTGAGCATCGTCCAGATGAGGGCCGAGGCGGTCCAGATCATGATCGCGCCCACGAGGAAGGCGTGCGTCGCGCCGTAGGAGAAGGCCGCGAAGTAGGTCTGCTGCTGCAGCACGGCCTGGTCGACACCGGCCAGCTGGTCGCCCAGCCCCTGGAGCGAGCCGCTGATGGTGCCGAGGTGCTGGGTCGTGTAGTGCGCGGCCACCGTGGACAGGACGGCCAGCCCGAGGGCTCCACCGACCTGCTGCATGGTGTTGAGCACGCCGGAGCCGATGCCGGCGTCCTGCGAGCGCACCCCGTGCACCGCCGCCATCATCATCGGCACGAAGGTCATGCCCATGCCGAACGACATCAGGGTGATGAACGGCATCAGGTCGGCCCAGTAGCTGACCGTGTGGCCGAGGTTGTCCCCGCCCGTGGCGGCGTTGAGCACGTCCTGGGCGCCGGTGGCGGCGTCCAGGCGGTGGAACATGAACAGCGAGATGCCACCGAGCAGGGTGCCGGTGCCGGAGATGAACCGCGGGTCCACCCTCGTCATCAGCTTCGAGGCGAGGGTCGCCCCGAACACCATGCCGAAGCAGAACGGCAGGAACGCGAAGCCGGCCCGCAGCGGCGCGTAGCCCATGACGTTCTGGACGAACAGCGACAGGAAGAAGAACATCGCGAACATCGCGGCCGGCGTGATCATCATGGAGAGGAACGCCACCGCTCGCGTGCGGCTCTTGAAGATGGTCAGCGGCATGATCGGGTGCTTCGTCCGGGTCTCCCAGACGACGAACGCGACCAGGAGCACGACACCGGTGATCATGCCGGTGAGCGCGAGCGGGTCACCCCAGCCGTAGGGCTGTCCGCTCGAGTCCTGGTTGCCCGTGCGGGTGATGCCGAAGACCAGCGACAGCAGGCCCAGGGTGCCGAGGACGGCGCCCGGGACGTCGAGCACGCCGGCGTGGTGGTCGGAGTCCGCCAGCACCTTCGGCGCGAAGTACGCCGCGGCCAGGCCGATCGGGACGTTGATGAGGAAGGTCAGCCGCCACCCGAACTCGGGGTCGATGCCGGTGAGCCAGCCGCCGAGGATCAGGCCGATCGCCGCGCCGACGCCGGACATCGCGGCAAACACCGAGAAGGCACGGTTGCGCAGCGGGCCGGGCGGGAACGTCGTGGTGATCAGCGCCAGGGCGGTGGGGGAGGCCAGCGCCGCACCCAGCCCCTGGAAGCCACGGGACCCGAGCAGCATCGCCTCGTTCTGGGCGATACCGCCCACCGCCGAGGCGACGGCGAACAGGCTCACGCCGATGATGAAGATCCGGCGGCGACCGTAGAGGTCGCCCAGGCGGCCGCCGAGCAGCAGCAGGCCGCCGAAGGCCAGCGCGTAGCCGGTCACGATCCACGACAGGTTGGTGCTCTCGATGTCGAGGTCGGTGCCGATGTAGGGGAGCGCGATGTTGGCGATGGTGCTGTCGAGCACCACCATCAGCTGGGCGACGCAGATGAGGACGAGGGCCCAGGCCGCGTGCTTGGGCGCAGCCACTGCACTCTCGTCGACGATCGGCTCGTCGCGTTCGGTCAGTTCGGTCATGGGTTTCTCTCTGTGGTGGGAGCGAATGTTCAGCGAACGGCGCCGGCGGCCGGAAGGATGATCTGGTCGATGACGCTGAGGACGAGCTCCTTGGTCGGGGGCTCGCCGACGAGGAAGAACCGGTGCAGCACGATCCCGGCCAGGGCCGGGGCGAGCAGCTCGATGTCGACGTCCGCACGGATCTCGCCGCGCTCCTTGGCGCGCTCGAAGAGCGCCTTGGAGCCGGCCAGCTTGGGGGCGAGCACCTCGGTGCGGAACGCCTCGGCGAACTCGGCGTCGCGGGTGATCGCGGTGAGGATCGCGCCGAAGGTGTCGACCTCCGGCTTGTCGGTGAGGCCGCCCTCGCCGCAGAAGGCGGCGATGAGGTCTCCGCGCAGCGTGCCGGTGTCGACCGGCCCGTGCTCGGTGTAGTGGTGCTGCTGGTGGTCGTGGTGCAGCGCGTCGATGACGAGCTGGACCTTGCCGTTCCAGCGGCGGTAGAGCGTCGCCTTGGAGGCCTTGGCCTTGAGGGCCACCGCGTCCATGGTGAAGCCGGTCGTAGCCGACCTCGGCGAGCACCGCGAGCGCCGCCTCGAGGATCTCGGCCTCGCGGACCCCTCCACCCGCGGGCGGGGGTGGCGGTCTCGGCCTGGGGTGACATCTGCGGCTCTGCTCCTCGTTTACCTGCATGAAACGAAACGGTTTCGTTTCATCGCGAACAGAGTGGCACGGCGGGGTCTTCCCGCCAAACCGGATTTCCGGCACCGGTCTGGACCGACTGGTCCGTCGGTCGCGGGCCTGTCGGCGCCGATTGGCAAGATGTCGGCTCCATGCCCGAGCCCCCGGCCGCCGCCACTCCCGAGGCCCGCGAGGAGCACGCGCGACTGTCCGAGGAGATCGAGGACGCGCGCTGGCGCTACTACGTCCTCGACGACCCCGACCCTCGACGACGCCGACTTCGACCGGCGGATGCGCCGGCTCGAGGCGCTCGAGGACGAGTTCCCCGAGCTGCAGACCCCCGACTCGCCCACGCAGAAGGTCGGGGGCGCGGTCTCGACCGAGTTCACCGCTCGTCGCCCACCTGCGGCGCGATGGAGAGCCTCGACAACGCGTTCACCTACGACGAGCTCGAGGCGTGGCACGCCCGGCTCGGCCGCGAGGGCATCGAGAGCGCCGGCCCTGCTGTGCGAGCTCAAGGTCGACGGGCTGGCGATCAACCTCCTCTACGAGGACGGCCGGCTGGTCCGGGCGCTGACCCGCGGCGACGGCCGCACCGGCGAGGACGTCACGCCCAACGTGAAGACCATCGACTCGATCCCGCACCGGCTGAAGGCGACCGAGAAGTTCCCGGTGCCCGCGCTGCTCGAGGTGCGCGGCGAGGTCTTCCTGCCGGTCAAGGCGTTCGAGCGGCTCAACGAGTCGCTGCTCGAGGCCGGCAAGCAGCAGTTCGCCAACCCGCGCAACTCGGCTGCGGGGTCGCTGCGCCAGAAGGACCCGAGGGTCACCGCGAGCCGGGCGCTCGGCATGGTCTGCCACGGCATCGGCGCGCGCGAGGGGTTCGAGCCCAAGGCGCAGTCGCACGCCTACGAGGCGCTCGCGGCCTGGGGGCTGCCGACGTCTGACCAGGTGCAAGGTGCGTGCCGACGCCTCAAGGACGTCGAGAAGTACGTCGAGAACGCCGGCGAGCACCGCCACACGATCGTCCCCTACGAGATCGACGGCGTGGTGGTGAAGGTCGACGACGTCGCGCTGCAGCGCCGGCTCGGCTCGACCAGCCGTGCGCCGCGGTGGGCGATCGCCTTCAAGTACCCACCCGAGGAGGTCAACGCCAAGCTCCTCGAGATCCGGGTCAACGTCGGCCGCACCGGCCGGGCGACGCCCTACGGCGTCATGGAGCCGACCCTGGTCGCCGGCTCGACGGTCGAGAACGCCACGCTCCACAACGCCCACGAGGTCAAGCGCAAGGACGTGCGCCCCGGCGACACGGTCATCCTGCGCAAGGCCGGCGACGTGATCCCCGAGATCCTCGGCCCGGTGCTGGCCCTGCGGCCCGAGGGGCTGCGCCGAGTGGGAGATGCCGACCGAGTGCCCGGCCTGCCAGACGCCGCTGGCGCAGCAGAAGGAGGGCGACAAGGACCTCCGCTGCCCCAACCACCAGTTCTGCCCGGCCCAGGTGCGCGAGCGGGTCTTCCACGTGGCCGGCCGCGGCGCCTTCGACATCGAGGGGCTCGGCTACGAGGCGGCGGTGGCCCTGCTCGACGCGAAGGCGATCGACAACGAGGGCGACCTCTTCGACCTCGACGAGGCCAAGCTGCTGACGCGCCGCTGTTCACCCGGGCGCCCAAGAAGGGCGAGGAGGGGCCGCAGCTGTCCGCCAACGGCGAGCGGCTGCTGGCCAACCTCGCGCAGCCGGATGGACGTGCCGCTGTGGCGGGTGCTGGTCGCGCTCTCGATCCGCCACGTCGGTCCGACGGCGGCCCGGGCGCTGGCCCAGGAGTTCGGCTCGATGGCGGCGATCCGACGGCGCCTCGCTCGGAGCAGCTGTCGGCTGCCGAGGGCGTCGGCCCGACCATCGCCGAGGCGGTGGTCGAGTGGTTCGACGGTCGACTGGCACGCGCGCGATCGTCGACAAGTGGGAGCGGCGCCGGGGTCTCGATGGAGGACGAGCGCGACGAGTCGGTGGCGCGCACCCTCGAGGGGCTCACCGTGGTGGTCACCGGCTCGCTGGTCGACTTCTCCCGCGACTCGGCCAAGGAGGCGATCCTGGCCCGCGGCGGCAAGGCGGCGGGCTCGGTCTCCAAGAGCACCGACTACGTCGTGGTCGGCGACAACGCCGGCTCCAAGGCCGACAAGGCCGAGCAGCTCGGGGTCCCGATCCTCGACGAGGCCGGGTTCAAGGCGCTGCTCGAGGACCGGTCCGACCGCACGGTGGCTGAGGTGCGAAGGCGCTTCTCGACGCCTGAGCCTCGAAGCCTCCGCTGCGCGTGGCTGGCGACTCAGCCCCGGGTCACCAGGCTTCGTGGCGTCGGCCGGTGGACGGCGCTCGCACCTCAGCCACCGCTGGCCGCCTGAGGCGTTCTTGAGGCGTTCTCGTCGGGCGCGAAGGTCCACGCGGGGCTAGCGTCGTCCCATGACCAGCCCCACCATCGCCGCCGCGTGCGCGGCTCACCCCGGCCGACGTCCGTCTGGAGGAGTTCGCGGCCGTCGTCGAGCAGACGACCGACCTCGCGGCGTACCCCCATGCCGACCGGGTCGAGAGAACGTGCTGGTCTACGACGCCGACCGGCTCCGCGCGGCGATCGCGACCGAGGCCGGCCGCGACGACGTCTGCGCCGAGCTGGTCCGCGCGCTCACCGACGGTCCGGGCGTGGTCGTCTTCGAGGGCGCGTTCCCCGACCACGCGGTGGTCGACCGGGTGACCGCCGTCTTCGACGAGATCATCGCCGACGAGGCGGCCGCCGGCGGCGCGGCCGGCGACCACTTCGCGGCGCCGGGCGCCAACAGCCGGGTCTGGAACGCGCTGGAGAAGCTCGCGGTCCGCGACCCGGAGGCGTTCGTCGCCTACTACGCCAACGACATCATCGCGCTGGCGTCGTCGGCCTGGCTCGGCCCGGGCTACCAGGTCACCTCGCAGGTCAACGTCGTCCGCCCGGGCGGCAAGGCCCAGGAGCCGCACCGCGACTACCACCTCGGCTTCCTCTCCGACGAGCGTGATCGCCCGCTACCCGACCCACGTGCACGCGCTGTCGCCGGTGCTGACCCTGCAGGGCGCGGTCGCGCACAGCGACATGCCGCTCGAGAGCGGGCCGACCCTCTACCTGCCCTACTCCCAGCAGTACCTGCCCGGCTACCTGGCCTGGCGGCGCGACGACTTCAAGGCCTACTTCGCCGAGCACCACGTCCAGCTGCCGCTGCGCAAGGGCGACGCCGGCTTCTTCAACCCGGCGCTGTTCCACGGCGCCGGCACCAACGTCTCGGCCGACATCCAGCGGATGGCCAACCTGCTCCAGGTCTCCTCGGCGTTCGGCCGGGCGATGGAGCAGGTGGACCGCGCCCGCGTCGTCGAGGCCGTCTACCCCGCCCTGCGGGCCAGCGGGCTCGACGAGGCCGGGCTCGCCAACGCCGTCGCGGCCTCTGCGGAGGGCTATCCGTTCCCGACCAACCTCGACCTCGACCAGCCGGTCGACGGGCTGACCCCGATCAGCCCAGGCCGAGCTCGTGCACCGCGCGCTGGCCGAGGGCTGGGAGCCGGCCGCGCTGACCGCGGCCATCGGCGGACTACGCCGCCCGCCGGCGTACCTGAGTGTCGGCCAGGCCACGTCCGAGGAGCTCCTGGGCGGGCAGGTGGTGCGCCGCACGACCAGGGTGGTCTCGATCCGCTCGATGACCCGCGGGGTCTGCGGGTCGTCGATCCGGTTGACCAGGAGCCGGATCGCGGCGGAGCCGAAGTGGTCGATGCCCTGGCAGATGCTGGTGAGCTGCACGAGGTCGAGCCGGGCGATCTGCGAGTCGTCGTAGCCGACCACGCTGATGTCGTCGGGGACGCGGAGGCCGTGCGACTCGAAGACCCCCATGGCGCCGACCGCGACCAGGTCGTTGGCCGCGACCACCGCGGTGGGTACGCGGTGACATCCGAGGACCTCCCGGGCCGCCTCCTGGCCGGCCTCGTGGGAGAAGGCGCCGGACGACCTCGCGCGGCTCCAGCCCGCGCTCGCGCATCGCCGTCGCGGTAGGCCTTGCGCGCGGTCCTTGGCCGAGCGGTTGGCGCCGCCGGTGATGTGGACGATGTCGCGGTGGCCGAGCCCGGTGAGGTGCGTCGAGGACGAGCCGCGCGGCCTGGTGCTCGTCGGTGGTCACGACGTCGACGCCGGGGAGCGCGGCGTCACGGCCGATCAGCACGGTCGGCCACGACGCCGTGAGCGCTGCGCAGCTCCTTGGTCGGCATCATCGGGCTCATCAGCGCGAGACCGGCCACCCGGTGCTCGAGCAGGGTCCGGACCAGCGCTGCCTCCTTCGTCGGCCGAGCGGGTGCCGGGCGCCACCAGCAGGTCGAAGCCGGCCGCCTCGGCCGCGGCGGCGAGGGAGGAGTAGACGCCGCCGAAGTAGGGGTTGGTCACGTCGTTGATGAGCACGCCGATCGTGTGCAGCCGCTTGCTGGCCAGCGACCGGGCGTACGCGTTGGGCCGGTAGCCGAGCTCCTCGGCGGCGCGCAGCACGCGGCGGCGGCGCTGCTCGGAGACGTTGGGCGAGTCCCGCATCACCAGCGACACCAGGGCGCGGGAGACCTTGGCCTTCTTGGCCACGTCCTCCTGCGTCGGACCCACGGCGTACCCCGTCGTGTACGAAATGTCAGGACTTTGTGTAACGAGTTCGGTAACGGCCCCTTGTGGCCGCGGTGTGATCGGCACCACAGTACCCGATTAGCGCGCGCTAATCAGTAGCGCGCGCTAACGCGCAAAGGTGCGCGGAGCGGGCCAGGCCCCGCGACCAAGGAGGAAGCATGAAGGCTCCGAAGTTGGGTCTGGCCGTCGCAGTGGCGGCCACCCTGGTCCTGTCGGCCTGCGCCAGCGGCCAGGACGACGACAACGAAGGACAGCGACGCCGGCGGCAGCAACTCCGACATCAAGATCTGCATGTACACCCACGGCGACGGCGGCGGGTTCTGGTCGGTGGCCAAGAAGGGCGCCGAGCAGGCGGCCGAAGGACCTCGGGGTCAGCCTGGACTACCAGGAGTCGAACAACGACCCGGAGGCCCAGGCCCAGTTCATCGAGGCCGGCGTCGACGCCGGGCTGCGACGGCATCGCCGTCTCGGCGCCCAACCCGGACGCCATCCAGAGCGCCATGGACAAGGCCAACGACGCCGGCATCCCGCTGGTGACCATGAACTCCGGGAGCGCGGACTTCCAGAAGCTGCACGCCTTCACCCACGTCGGCCAGGACGAGTTCATCGCCGGCCAGCAGGCCGGGCTGAAGTTCAAGGAGCTCGGCGCGACCAAGATCCTGTGCCCGATCCAGGAGGCCAGCAACATCGGTCTCCAGCAGCGGTGCGACGGCGCGAAGGACACCTTCGGCAACGTCGAGAACCTGCAGCTGTCGGCGGGGCTCGCCGACCTGACCAAGAGCGAGTCGGAGATCCAGGCCAAGCTCGAGGCCGACAGCGACATCGACGCGGTGTTCTCGCTGAACGCCGACATCGCCACCGGTTCTGCTCTGCCGGCCGTCGAAGCCGTGGGTCGCGACATCACGTCGGCACCGTCGACCTGTCCGGCGACGCCGTGCAGGCGATCAAGGACGGTAAGATGGCCTTCGCGATCGACCAGCAGCAGTACGCGCAGGGCTACCTGCCGGTCGTGCTGCTCTACCTCAACAAGATCAACGGCCACGTGCTCGGTGGCGGGCAGCCGATGTACACCGGCCCCGGCTTCGTGACCCAGGACAACGCGGAGCAGGTCCAGAAGCTGGCTGCAGGCCGGCACCCGCTGATCCCCGTCCGGGGCGGGCGGGCCACCGCCGCCCGCCCGCGCCGGACACCATCCCGTGGAGGGAACCCCAGGGCCGCAACCCCGTGACCGCAACCACCGCACGACACCGGCGGACGAACGCCTCGCGGCCACGTCCTCGGGTGACCCGCCTGCTCCGGCGTCCCGAGCTCGGCGCCCTCATGGGTGCGGTCGTCATCTACGCGATGTTCGCCGTCGTCGACACGACACGGGCAGTCTTCGCCACGATCACGGGCACCGCCCGCTGGACCGACGTCGCCTCGACCGTCGGCATCGTGGCCGTCCCGGTCGCGCTGCTGATGATCGCCGGCGAGTTCGATCTCAGCTCCGGCGTCATGGTCGGCAGCTCGGGCCTGCTGTGCGGTGTGCTCACCACCGAGTACGGCATGTCGATGTGGCCGGCGATCCTCGTCACCTTCGCCTTCGCCGCGTGCATCGGCCTGATCAACGGCTGGCTGGTCATGCTCGACCGGGCTGCCGTCGTTCATCGTGACGCTGGCGATGTTCTTCTCGCTACGCGGCATCAACCTCGGTGTGACCAAGTCGATCACCGACACGGTCCGCGTGGCGGGCGTCGACCAGGTCGACGGGTTCGACTCGGCGCGCGAAGATCTTCGCCTCGGACGTTCTGGAACCCCTACGACTACCAGATCGCGGTGGTGTGGTGGATCGGCATCACGCTGGTCGCCACGATCGTCCTGACCAAGACCCGGTTCGGCAACTGGATCTACGCCGTCGGCGGCGACGCCAACGCGGCCCGCAACACCGGCGTTCCCGTGCGCCGCACCAAGATCACGCTGTTCGTCGCGACCCAGCTGGCCGCGGCGCTCGTCGGGATCATCAGCCTGAGCCGACTGCACTCGATGCAGGCCGGCACAGGGCGTCGGTGAGGAGTTCACCTTCATCATCGCGGCGGTCGTCGGCGGTTGCCTCCTGACCGGTGGCTTCGGCTCCGCGCATCGGGGCCAGCATCGGTGCGTCGATCATCGGGATGGCCTTCATCGGCATCAACTACGCCGGCTGGGACACCGACTGGAACTGGCTGTTCCTCGGCGTGATCCTCTTCGCCGCGGTCCTGGTCAACACCTTCATCAGCAAGCGGGCGCAGGGAGCGAAGAAGTGACGACCTTCGAACCGATCCCCGAGCCCGAGCTGACGGCGCCGCCCGCCGTCGGGACGTGACGCCGGCGCTGCAGCTGAAGAACGTCGGCAAGAGCTTCGGCAGCGTGATCGCGCTGCGCGACATCTCGCTGCACGTCGACCCGGGCACGGTCACCTGCGTGCTGGGCGACAACGGCGCCGGCAAGTCGACGCTGATCAAGATCCTCAGCGGTGTGCACCAGCCCATCGGAGGGCGAGTTCCTCGTCAACGGCGAGGCGGCGTCGTTCTCCTCGCCGCGCGACGCGCTCGGTCGCCGGCATCGCCACGGTCTTCCAGGACCTGGCCACCGTGCCGCTGATGTCGGTATGGCGGAACTTCTTCCTCGGCAACGAGCCACGGCGTCGGCTTCGGGCCGTTGAAGTTCCTCGATACCGCGCAAGGCCAAGAGGGTCTGCCGCGAGGAGCTGCTCGCGATGGGCATCGACATCCGCGACCTGGAGCAGCCGGTCGGGACGCTGTCCGGTGGCGAGCGCCAGGCCGTCGCGATCGCCCGGGCCGTCTACTTCGGGGCCAAGGTGCTGATCCTCGACGAGCCGACCAGCGCGCTCGGCGTCAGGCAGTCCGGCGTGGTGCTGAAGTACATCCTCCAGGCCCGTGAGCGCGGGCATCGCGGTCGTGTTCATCACCCACAACCCGCACCACGCGCACATGGTCGGCGACCGCTTCTACCTGCTCAACCGCGGCCGGATGACCAACGAGTTCGAGCGCGAAGACGGTCACTCGCGAGGAGCTCGTCAAGGCGATGTCCGGAGGCGCCGAGCTCGAGGCGCTGGCCCACGAGCTCGAGGTCGCCGGCCAGTGACGTGTGCCGGCCGACGCGCCCTGAGAAACGCATGACCACCAGGAAGCGGAGCCATGGAGACCGCTCGAGGTCGGCATCATCGGCGCCGGATGGATGGGTCACGTGCACGCACGGGCCTACCAGCGGCTGGCCCAGCACTGGCCGGACCTGGCGGTGCGCCCGGAGCTCGTGGCCGTGGCCGACTCGTCGTGCCGCCGCGGCCGAGACGTTCGCGCGCGCCCACGGCGGCGCGGCGTACGCCGACTGGCGCGACCTGCTCGCCGACCCGGACCTCGCTGCGGTCAGCGTGACGGCACCCAACTTCCTGCATCGCGAGATCGGGGTCGCGGTCGCCGAGGCCGGCAAGCACCTCTGGATCGAGAAGCCGGTCGGGCTCACGGCCGCCGACGCGATCGCGGTGCGCGACGCCGTGCACGCCAACGGTGTCGTCGACTGCGTCGGCTTCAACTACCGCCACGTGCCGGCCGTGGCGCGGCGCCCGGCGGATCGTCGCGTCGGGCGAGATCGGCGTACCTACGCACGCGCGGGTGCAGCTCCTCACCGACTACGCCGCCCACCCGGGCAGCCCGCTGTCGTGGCGCTACGCCGTCGAGACCGCGGTGGCCACGGCGCGCTCGGCGACCTGGCCTCGCACGGCGTCGACCTGCTCCGCTTCGTGCTCGGCGACGTCACCGGGGTGATGGCGCAGACCGCGATCCACATCCCGCAGCGGCCGGTCGCGCGGACGCCGCCGGGCACTACTCGGTGCTCGACGTCGACGATCCCGGGCTCGAGCTTCGGCGAGGTGGAGAACGAGGACTACGTCGTCGCGATCCTGCGGATGGCCAGCGGCGCGCTAGCCGTCTGCGAGGCCAACCGGGCAGCGGTGGGGGAGCAGAACAACTACGCGTTCGAGGTGCACGGCACCAAGGGGCTGGTGCGCTGGGACTTCCGCCGCCCGGGCGAGCTGCAGGTCTCGGCCGGCGACCAGTACGCCGGCCAGCCGACCAGCACCGTGTTCAGCGAGCCGGGCGACGGCGAGTACGCCGCCTTCCAGCCCGGCGCCGGCATCGCGATGGGCTACGACGACACCAAGGTCGTCGAGGCCCACAACTTCCTGAGGGCGATCTGCGGGCGAGGCCGCCGAGCTCGCGACCCTGGACGATGCCGTGGCCTCCGCGAGCGTCCTCGACGCGATGGTCGCCTCCCACGACACCGGAGAGTGGGTAGCCGTATGAGCCGTCTCGACCAAGGACGCGGGCTTCGCCGTCGACACGGGCCCGGAGCTGCCGCTCCGCCGGATCGGCGTGATCGGCTGCGGCCGGATCGGCCGGATGCACGCCTCGCTGCTGGCCCGCGAGGTGCCGGGCTGGGTCGTGGCCGCCGTGGCGGACGCCGTGCCGGCGGCGGCCGAGGGCGTCTCCGCCGCGATCGGCGCGCCGGTCATGGTCGATCGAGGAGCTGCTGGCCTCCGACGACGTCGACACGGTCGCGATCTGCACGAGCACCGACACCCACGTCGACCTGATCGATCGCGGCGGCCCGGGCGGGGAAGGCGATCTTCTGCGAGAAGCCGGTCAGCCTCGACCTGGCCCTGGTCGACCGGGCGCTCGCGGCGGTCGAGGAGGCCGGCGTACCGTTCATGATCGGCTTCAACCGGCGCTTCGACCCGGGCCACAAGTCGGTGCGCGACCGGGTGGCCGACGGCACCGTCGGCGACCTGCACGTGCTGCGGATCACCAGCCGCGACCCGGCGCCGCCGCCGCCGGAGTACGTCGCGGTGAGCGGCGGCATCTTCCTCGACATGGTGATCCACGACTTCGACATGGCGCACTACGTCGTGCAGAGCCCGGTGGTCGAGGTGTTCGCTCGCGGTGCGGTGCGCGTCGACCCGCGGATCGGCGAGGCCGGCGACGTCGACACCGCCGTGACGGTGCTGACCCACGAGGACGGCACGCTCACCACCATCGACAACAGCCGCGAGGCGGTCTACGGCTTCGACCAGCGGGTCGAGGCGTTCGGCAACGCCGGCATGGCGGTCTCCGACAACCCGGCCCGGCACGCCGGCTGGCACATCGGCCGGGAGGCGCAGGACCGGCGAGCCGCTCCCGTGGTTCTTCCTCGACCGCTACGTCGAGTCCTACCGGCAGGAGTGGGCGGCGTTCCACACCTATCTCACCGAGGGCGGGCCCTCGCCGGCCGGCGCCGCCGACGCGCGGCACTGCACCGCCGTCGCCCTCGCCGCCGGGGTCTCGCTGCGCGAGGGCCGGCCGGTGCAGGTGCAGGAGATCGGATAGTGCTCCCCGCGGCCGGCGGCATTCCGCTTGGCGTGCTCAGGGTGCCCGCATCGCAAGGCGCCGCCCGCGGGGGGCACTAGATGAGCACGATCGCGGTCACCGGCGCCACCGGCTTCGTCGGCGGCACGGTCGCGGCCGTCCTCGCGGACAAGGGACACGACGTGGTCTGCCTCGTGCGACGGGACCCGGGCGGTGACTTCCCGTGGCCGACCCGGCTCGTCGACATGCAGGACATCGACTCGCTGGCG
Source organism: uncultured Actinomycetota bacterium (assembly GCA_963793315.1). Lineage (GTDB taxonomy): Bacteria > Actinomycetota > Actinomycetes > Propionibacteriales > Nocardioidaceae > Nocardioides. Next base: position 80,533 of record CAWBZR010000021.1, read on the forward strand.
GCGCGGGCTCGACGGCTGCGATGCGGTCGCCCACCTGGCGATCTGCAACGACTTCGACGGCATGTACGCCGACCGGAAGCGCGGCTGGGACGGCTACGTCGGGCTGACCCGCCGGGTGGTCGACGCGGCCAACGAGACCGGCGACCCGGGTCGGGTTACGTCTCGACCGACTGGGTCTTCGACGGGACGGGCCACCTCGTCGACGAGGAGGAGCCGCCCGAACCCGGTCAACCTCTACGGCTTCCTCAAGGCCGCGTCCGAGCTGGTCGTGCTCGAGCGGGCCAGAGCGGGCTTCGTGGCCCGGGTCGGCGGGGTGCAGGGGCTGCACCAGACCCAGGCCTCCGGCCCGCGCGCGCAGGACTGCGGCTTCGGCTACTTCGTCCTCGCGCTGGTCGACGCGCTGCGTGCAGGCGGGCGGTTCACGGTCTGGGAGGACCCGCACATCAACTCGTCGCCACGCCGATCGTGTCGCCCGAGATCGGGGCCTTGCTCGGCCTGGCCGTGGATCGTGGCAGCTCGACGGCGTCCTGCACTTCGCCGGCGCCACCGCCGTCACCCGGCGCGAGCTGGCCCGGGCGACCTGCGAGGTCTTCGGGCTCGACCCCGGCCGTCTGGACTTCGGGCCGCCGCCCGACGAGGCGCGGCTCCCGGCGCCGGTCCCTTACGACACCAGCATGGCCGCGACCACGACGATGGCCCGGCTCGGTGCCACCGCCCAGCCCATCGAGGCACAGCTGCGCGCCCTGCGGACCGAGCTGGAGACCGGCGCCCCGGCGCCGCTCTCGTAGGGGTCAGCCGTGGACCAGGTTGATCTCGAAGCTGTAGCGGCTGGCGGCGTAGAGATGGCTCGCGAACTCCACCACCGTGCCGTGGTCGTCGAGGGTCTCGCGCTCCATGGTGAGCAGCGCGGCGCCGCGGGTCTCACCGAGCTCGCGCGCCTCGGCCGCCGTCGCCGCTGCGGGCGCCGACGGTCTGGGTGGCCGAGTGCAGGTGCACCCCGGTGCGGCGGAGCAGGTCGTAGAGGCCGGTCGCCGCCGAGGGCGTCCTCCGTCGAAGCGTGACGATGCCGGCGGGCAGCCAGTTCGTCATCCGCGCGATGGGCTGCCCCTTGGCGCTGCGGAGCCGCTCGACCAGGACGACCGGGTCGCCCTCGGCGAGCCGGAGGCGTGCGGCGACGTCGGCCCCGGCCCCCACCGTCTCGAAGCCCAGCACCGTGGTGGTCGGCTCCTGCCCGGTGCTCGCGAGGTCGTCGTAGAGGCTGGTCAGCTCGAGGGGTCGGCGCACCTTGGGCTGCACCACGCGCGTGCCGATGCCGCGCCGGCGGACGATCAGCCCCTGGTCCACGAGCTGCTCCATGGCCCGGCGCATCGTCGGGCCGGGAGATGCCGAGCTGGCCGGCCAGGACGATCTCGTTGTCGAGCAGCGCGCCCTGGGGGAGGGCGCCGGAGGCGATCGACTGCTCGAAGTGCTGCGCGACCTGGAACCACAGCGGGATCGGGCTCGACCGGTCGATGGCCAGCTCAGGGCGAGGGCAGACATGCGAGTCAGTATGTCAGATGATCTAATGTTAGGACAAAGTAACTCGCGAGTCTTCCAGCCACGATTGGATCGGTGTCGTGACCACTTCCCTGCCCGTTGACCGCATCGCCGGGGCGCCGATCTCGTGGGGCCTGTGCGAGGTGCCTGGCTGGGGTTACCAGCTGACCCCGCACCGGGTGCTCTCGGAGATGCGGGACCTCGGGCTCGTCGCCACGGAGTTCGGTCCGCCCGGCTTCCTCGAGGCCGAGGCCGGCTCCCGGGTGGCGCAGCTGGCCGGCTACGGGCTCCGGGCGGTCGGCGGCTTCCACGTGGCCGTCCTGCACGACCCTGACCACGACCCGGTGCCCGGCGTCGACGCGTTCATCGACGAGTGCCTGGCCGCCAAGGCCGGCATGGTCGTCCTCGCCGCCGGGACCGGCCAGGCGGGCTACGACGCGAGGCCCGAGCTCGACGAGTCCGGCTGGGCGACCCTGCTCGCCAACCTCGACCGGATCGCCGACCACGCCGAGAGCCGCGGGGTCGAGGCCTCGCTCCACCCTCACATGGGCACCATGATCGAGACCGGCGCGGAGACCCTGCGGGTCCTCGAGGGGTCGCACATCGGGCTCTGTGTCGACACCGGCCACCTCGCCGCCGCGGGCGCCGACCCCGGCGCGATCGTCGCCGCCGACCCGGCCCGGGTCCGCCACGTGCACCTCAAGGACGTCGACAGCGCACTGGCGGCTCAGGTGGTGGCCGGCTCGCTCACGTTCGCGGACGCGGTGCGCCAGGGGATGTTCGTGCCGCTCGGCACCGGCAGCGTGGACGTCACCGGGATCGTCGACACCCTGGAGGACGCCGGCTACCAGGGCTGGTACGTCCTCGAGCAGGACCTGATGCTTCCCGGCGAGCCGGACGGCGTGCGGACCGCTGGCCGACGTTCGCCGGTGCCTCACCTTCCTGACAGGCTCGCAGGCATGACCACCATCCAGCACTGGGTCTCCGGCTCCCTGACCAGCGGCGGCTCGACCCGCACCGCACCCGTCTACAACCCCGCCACCGGCCAGGTCGCGGCCGACGTGCTGCTCGCTGAGCCGGCAGACGTCGAGAGCGCGATCGACGCCGCCTGGGACGCGTTCCCGGGCTGGTCGCAGACCTCGGTGAGCGCCCGGACCAAGATCATGTTCGCCTTCCGCGAGCTGCTCAACGCGAACGCCGAGCGGCTGGCCGAGGTGATCACCGACGAGCACGGCAAGGTGCTCTCCGACGCTCTCGGCGAGGTGCAGCGCGGCCTCGAGGTCGTCGAGTTCGCGTGCGGCATCCCGAGCCTGCTCAAGGGCGACTACTCCGACCAGGTCTCGAGCGGGGTGGACACCTTCTCGTTCCGCGAGCCGCTCGGGGTGGTCGCCGGCATCACGCCGTTCAACTTCCCGGCGATGGTGCCGATGTGGATGTTCCCGGTCGCGATCGCGTGCGGCAACACCTTCGTCCTCAAGCCGAGCGAGCGCGACCCGTCGGCGTCGCTGGTCATCGCCGACCTCTGGCGGCAGGCGGGGCTGCCCGACGGCGTCTTCAACGTCGTGCACGGCGACAAGGTCGCGGTCGACGCGATCCTCGACTCGCCCAGGGTCGCCGCGGTGTCCTTCGTCGGCTCGACGCCGATCGCGCGCTACATCCACGAGCGCGGCACGGCCAGCGGCAAGCGCGTCCAGGCCCTCGGCGGAGCGAAGAACCACGCGATCGTGATGCCCGACGCGGACGTCGACTTCGCGGCGGACCACCTGTCGGCGGCGGCGTTCGGCTCGGCCGGTGAGCGGTGCATGGCCATCTCGGCCGCGGTCGCGGTCGGCTCGGCGGCAGACCGGGTCGTCGAAGCTGTCTCCGACCGGGCGCGGGCCGTCAAGGTCGGCTCCGGCCGGGACGCGGCCAGCGAGATGGGACCTGTCGTCACCCGCGAGGCGCAGGAGCGGATCCGCGGCCTCATCGGCACCGGTGCGGAGCAGGGCGCCACGCTCGCGGTCGACGGTCGCGACCTGGTCGTGCCGGGCTTCGAGGACGGCTTCTTCGTCGGCCCCACCGTCATCGACGAGGTCACCACGGAGATGGACGTCTACACCCAGGAGATCTTCGGCCCGGTGCTCTCGGTCGTGCGCGCGAACGACGTCGAGGAGGCCATCGCCCTGATCAACGCCAACCCCTACGGCAACGGCACCGCGATCTTCACCGCCTCGGGGGAGTCGGCCCGGCGGTTCCAGCGCGGGGTCAACGTCGGCATGATCGGGATCAACGTGCCGGTCCCGGTGCCGATGGCGTTCTACTCCTTCGGCGGCTGGAAGGACTCCCTGTTCGGCGACAAGCACGTGCACGGCCCCGAAGGCGTGAGCTTCTACACCCGCGCCAAGGTCGTCACGGCCCGCTGGCCCGAGCAGTCGCAGGCCAGCGGTGCCAGCCTCCACTTCCCGACGTCCAGCTGATGCCGGCCGCTCGAGCTGCTCACCGTCGGCAGGGTCGGGGTCGACCTCTACCCCGAGCAGTCCGGTGTCCCGCTCAAGGACGTCGCGACGTTCGCCAAGTCGCTCGGCGGCACCGCGACCAACGTCGCGGTCGGCGCGGCCCGGCTGGGCCGTCGCGCCGCGGTGCTCACCAAGGTCGGCCCGGACGGCTTCGGCGACTACGTGCGCGAGGCGCTGACCGGCTTCGGCGTCGACGCGTCGTACGTCGGCACGGCCGCAGGGCTGCAGACGCCGGTGGTCTTCTGCGAGCTCAACCCGCCGGAGGACCCGCCGCTGACCTTCTACCGCGCGCCGATCGCGCCCGACCTGACCCTCAGGCGGACGACGTGCCGTGGGACGTGGTGTCCGAGGTGCCGGTACTGTGGGTGACCGGCACCGGCGTCAGCGTCGAGCCGGCCCGCACCACGCAGCTCGAGATGCTGGCCCGGCGCCCGCGTCCCGAGCCCGGCTCGGGCCGCTGGACGATCCTCGACCTCGACTGGCGGCCGATGTTCTGGCCCTCGCCGGACGAGGCCCGCGCGGAGTACGACGCGATGCTCGACCACGTCACCGTCACCGTCGGCAACCGCGCCGAGGTCGAGGTGGCGGTCGGCACCAGCGACCCGCACGAGGCCGCGACGAGGCTGCTGGACCGCGGCGTCGAGCTGGCGCTGGTCAAGCTGGGCGGGGAGGGCGTGCTCGTCGCCACCGCCGGCCCGCACGGAATGGAGGCCACCGTCGTGCCGCCCCACCCGGTCGAGGTCGTCTGCGGCCTCGGTGCCGGCGACGCCTTCGGCGGCGCGCTGGTCCACGGGCTGCTCTCGGGTTGGGAGCCGGTGCGGTGCGCGGAGTACGCCAACGCCGCCGGTGCGCTGGTCGCCTCGCGGCTGGCCTGCGCCGACGCCATGCCCACTGTCGACGAGCTCGACGCACTGGTCAGCGGGGCGCACGGCATGACCCCGACCCTCTCCGACGAGCGCTGGCTCGAGCTGCTCGCCACCCGCGCCGGCGACCCGGGCGCGATCGCGAGGGCGTACGCCGCCCGCCGCCGCCCCGGCCGGATGCTCAACGACCGCGGCACGGTCTTCCTGGTCGCGGCCGACCACCCGGCCCGTGGTGCGCTGGCCTCGGGCGGCGACCCGATGGCGATGGCCGACCGGCGCTCGCTGCTGGCCCGGCTCGCCGAGGCGCTCAGCCACCCCGACGTCGACGGTGTGCTCGGCACCCCCGACGTCGTCGAGGAGCTGCTGCTGCTCGGCGCCCTCGAGGACAAGGTGGTCATCGGCTCGATGAACCGCGGTGGCCTCGACGGCGCCACCTGGACCATGGACGACCGCTTCACCGGCTACGACGCCGCCAGCATCGCGGACTGCGGCCTCGAGGGCGGCAAGATGCTGCTGCGCATCGACGACGCCGACGACGGCACCGCCGAGACGCTCGAGGGCTGCGCCAAGGCGGTCAGCGAGCTCGCCGACCGCGGGCTGGTGGCGATGGTCGAGCCGCTGCCCTACCACCGGGAGGCCGACGGGTCGCTTCGTCTGCTCAAGGACGTGGCGTCGCTGTCCCGCGCGGTCGCGATCGCGAGCGGGCTCGGCACCACCAGCGCCCACACCTGGCTGAAGATGCCGTCGTGCGACGACCCGGAGGCGGTCTTCGCCACGACGACGCTGCCGTGCGTGGTGCTGGGCGGCGTGCCGCACCCCGACCCGGCGGAGGACCTCGCGTCGTGGGGGCGCGCGCTCACCCAGCCCGTCGTGCGCGGCCTGGTCGTGGGCCGGGCGCTGCTCTACCCGCCGGACGGCGAGGTGTTCGCCGCGGTCGACGCGGCCGCCGCGGTCCTCCGGGCGGCAGGGGAGGTCGCGTGACGCGTGCTCCGCGCTGCCGACACCGGTGCACCCGGCGTGGTCGTCGAGATCACCCCCGAGGACGCCGGCTGGGACTGGACCGGGCTGCGGGTGCTGCGGCTGGCGCCGGGGGAGCCGCAGGTCGTCGAGACCGGAGGATCGGAGCTGTTCGTGCTGCCGCTCTCGGGATCGCTGCGGGTGATCGCCGGCGGCGAGACCTTCGAGCTCGCAGGGCCGCGACTCGGTGTTCGCCCGGGTCACCGACTTCTGCTACGTCGGTCGCGACACGGCCGCCGAGCTGGTGTCGGAGGCCGGCGCCGAGGTGGCGCTGCCGTCGTCGCGGTGCGAGCGCGCGCTGCCGCCGGCGTACGGCGCGGCCGAGGACGTGCCGGTCGAGGTGCGCGGCGCCGGGCCGGCCACCCGCCAGGTCGCCAACTTCGGCGTGCCGGGCGTCTGGGACCACGCCGACAGGCTGGTCTGCTGCGAGCTGCTGACCCCCGGCGGCAACTGGTCGAGCTACCCGCCCCACAAGCACGACGCGAGCGAGCCCTGCCGGGTGGTCAACGAGGAGATCTACTACTACCGGATCGACGGTGGGCCAGACGGCGCGGGTTCGGCTACCACACGACCTACACCGGTCCCGAGCACGAGGCCGCCGGGCTGGCGCCGATCGACGACAACCACCGGGTGCGCGACCACGACGTGGTGCTGGTGCCGCACGGCTACCACGGGCCGTGCGTGGCGGCGCCCGGCTACGAGATGTACTACCTCAACGTGATGGCCGGCCCCGGCGCCGAGCGCGAGCTGGCGTTCTGCGACGACCCGGCGCACGGCTGGGTGCGCGACACCTGGGCGACGATGCCCACGGACCCCCGCTGTCCGATGACGTCGGCGGCGGGCCGGAGGGAGAGCTGATGCCTCGTCTCACGACCGCCCAGGCGCTGGTGCGCTGGATGACCGCGCAGCGCTCGGAGCTGCTCGACGGCACCCCGGTGCCGCTGTTCGCCGGGCGTCTTCGCGATCTTCGGCCACGGCAACGTGCTCGGGCTCGGCACCGCGCTGCACGAGGCGGGCGACTCGCTGCCGACCTGGCGGGGCCAGAACGAGCAGGGCATGGCCCTGGCCGCCGTCGCCTACGCGCGGGCCACCGACCGCCGCCAGGTGATGGCGGCGACGTCGTCGATCGGCCCGGGCGCGCTCAACATGGTCACCGCCGCCGGCGTCGCCCACGCCAACCGGCTGCCGGTGCTGCTGCTGGCCGGCGACACCTTCGCCGGCCGGGCACCCGACCCGGTGCTCCAGCAGGTCGAGCACTTCGGCGACCCGACCACGACCGTCAACGACGCCTTCCGCCCGGTCTCGCGCTACTTCGACCGGATCACCCGTCCCGAGCAGCTGCTGGCCTCCCTGCCGCAGGTCGCCCGGGTGCTCACCGACCCGGCCGACTGCGGTCCGGTCGTGCTCGCGCTGCCGCAGGACGTGCAGGCCGAGGAGTGGGACTTCCCCGAGGCGTTCTTCGAGCCGCGGCTGCACCGCGTGCCGCGGACCGCGCGCCGACTCGCGACGCGCTGGGCGCGGCCGCGGCAGCCGTGCGCTCGGCGTCGCGACCGCTGCTGGTGCTCGGCGGTGGCGTGCGCTACTCCGGCGCCGCGGCCGAGGCGGTGGCGTTCGCGGAGGCGCACGGCGTCCCCGTGGTCGAGACAGTCGCCGGCCGCACGCTGGTGCCGCACGACCACCCGTTGTACGGCGGAGCGCTCGGGCATCGTCGGCTCCGCCTCGGCCAACACGCTGGCGGCCGAGGCGGACGTCGTGGTCGCGGTCGGCACCCGGCTGCAGGACTTCACGACTTCGTCGTGGACCGGCTTCTCCTCCGGCGTCCGGATGGTGACGGTCAACGCCGCCCGGTTCGACGCCGTCAAGCACGGCGCCCAGGAGGTGGTCGGCTGACGCCCGCGAGGTGCTGGGCGAGCTCTCCTCCGCGTTGGGGACTGGCAGCGCGCCCCGCGGCGTGCGCCGCCGCGTGCGGCGTCAGTGAAGGCGGAGTGGGACGTCGAGATCGACCGGCTCCGCGCCGGCGGGTCAGCCGCGGCGAGTGCTGACCTACGCCCAGGTGACCGGCGTGGTCAACGACGCCTCCGGTCCCGACGACTACGTGCTCACCGCGTCCGGCGGCATGCCCGGGGAGCTGCACGGCGGCTGGCGCACCGGCAAGGTCACCCCGGGCGCGACGTCCGGCGCGACCATGGACCTCGAGTACGGCTTCTCCTGCATGGGCTACGAGATCGTCGCGCCGTGGGGCGCCGCGATGGCCCGCGCCCGCACCCACCCGGACGGCGTGGTGACCTCGATCTTCGGCGACGGCTCCTACCTGATGCTCAACTCCGAGCTCTACTCCGCGGCCTTCGCCGGCGTGCCGTACGTCGCCGTGCTCTGCGACAACGCCGGCTTCGCCGTGATCCACCGGCTGCAGACCGGCCAGGGCGCCGACGGGTTCAACAACCTCTTCGCCGACTCCCGCGGCCCCGGTGCCGCCTCCGGGCTCACCGTCGACTTCGCCGCCCACGCCGCCTCGCTCGGCTGCCACGTCGAGACGGTCGCGGACGGCGACCTCGAGTCGGCTCCGGGCCGCCTACGCCGCCGCGCGCGCCGCCGCGGTCGCGGAGCAGCGGCCGGCGGTGGTGGTCTGCCGGGTCGCGCAGTCGGCGTGGACCGAGTCCGGCGCCTGGTGGGAGACGGGCACCCCCGCGTCGCTGTCCGGCCGCGCGGCGTACGACGAGGGGAAGGCGCGCCAGGTCCGCTGGCTCGCGCGGCGGACGAGCTCGTCGCGTGGGGCGCAGCCCGACCTCCGCCGACCCGGCGGTTCTGCATCGACGAGCGCAAACCTGGAGCCCGACTGCATGCTCGAGCTGCGACCCGCGCCGCACTGCTCGTCACGGACCCGCCGTCCACGCAGCGCGTGACCCGGCCCCACTGCCGCTGAGCGTCTGTCCCCCGGGTTCTCCGCGGGCGGGTCGTGAGCTCAGGAACCGTCCCCCAACGGGTGCCGGTGCAGCCGGGTGGTCAGCAGCCGGCGTTCCGCGTCGTTGCTGGTCAGGCCGAGGGCGGTGCGGTTGGCCTCCCCGGCCTCGTCGTGCCGGCCCAGGGCGGTGAGCAGCTCGGCCCGGGCCGCGTGGAAGAGGTGGTAGCGTCGCCAGCGCGTCCGGCCAGGCCGTCGAGCTGGGCCAGCGCCGCGGCCGGGCTCACCGAGCTGGGCGCGGGCGACGGCCTGGTTGAGCCGGACGACGGGGGAGGGGTCGAGGCGGGCGAGGACGTCGTAGAGCATCACGATCTGCAGCCAGTCGGTCTCCTCCCACGACGGTGCCGTGGCGTGCAGCGCCGCGATCGCCGCCTGGAGCTGGTAGCGGCCGGGTGCGCCCAGGGTGGCCGCGCGCTCGATCAGCCGCTCGCCCTCGGCGATGGCGGCGTGGTCCCAGCGCGACCGGTCCTGGTGGCGCAGCAGCACCAGCCCGCCGTGCTCGTCGAAGCGGGCGGCGGCCCGGGCGTGCTGGATGGTGAGCAGCGCGGCGAGCCCCCACGCCTCCGGCTCGCGCGGGACCGAGGTCGCGACGACCCCCGCCAGCCACACCGCGTCGGCGGCCAGGTCGCGGTCCTGGGCGGCGCCGGTCGAGGAGACGAACCCCTCGTTGAACATCACGTAGACGACGGCGAGGACGTCGCCGAGCCGCTCGGTCAGCTGGTCGGCGGGTGGCACGGCGAGCGAGATGCCGGCGTCGGTGATCTTGCGCTTGGCGCGGACGATCCGCTGCGCCAGCGTGCTCTCGTTGACCAGGAACGCCCGCGCGATCTGCGGTGTGGTGAGGCCGACCACCGCGCGCAGGGTGAGCGCCAGCCGGGCCTCGGGCGCGAGTGCGGGGTGGCAGCACGCGAACAGCAGCGCGAGCCGGTCGTCGGTCGCCCGCCGGGCCTCCGCGGGGAGGTCGACCCGCTCGGCCAGGGCGCGCTGCCGCGTGCTCCGTCGTACGCCGTCGAGCGCGTTGCGCTGGGCCGCCACCTGCAGCCAGGCGGCCGGGTTGTCGGGCGGACCGTCGCGGCGCCAGCCGGTCAGCGCCTCGACCACCGCCGACTGGACGGCCTCCTCGGCGAGGTCGAAGTCGGCGAAGCGGCGCGAGAGCCGGGCCACCAGCGGACCGGCCTCCTCGCGCAGCACCTGCGCGAGGAGACCGTCCGTGGATGGCCTCGCCGTCACTGCTCCATGTGCGAGTAGTCCTCGACCATCGGCCGGATCTCGACGGCCACGCCGGGCAGGTCGAGCAGCGGCCAGGTCTTGACCGCCTCGATCGCGGCGCTCAGGTCGGCGACCTCGATGACGCTGAAGCCACCGATGACCTCCTTGGCCTCGTTGAACGGTCCGTCGACGACCACGGCGCCGTCCTCGCCGTGCTTCACCGTGGTCGCGGTCTCGACACCGAGCAGCTCGGCGCCGGAGTCGGCCATGATGCCGCCGTTCTCGCCGAACCACTCGTAGACCCGCTTGTAGAGCGCCTGCGCGGCCTCGGGGTCGGCGTTCGCGTCGAGGTCGGGGCGGGAGGTGTACATCAGCACGTACTTCATGGCTCTCTGCCTCTCTTGGGTGCCCCGATCGGGGCACGGTCACGGACTCGTCGCCGCTCGGCGCCGGAAATCGACAGCCCGGCCCGAGAAAAGTCTCGGGCAGTCGTCAGCCGGCCGCCAGCACCTGCTCGCGCAGGATGTCGCCGTGGCCGGCGTGCCGGGCGAGCTCCTCGACCATGTGGACGTAGATCCAGCGCAGCGTCAGCGGGCCGCGCCGGTTGTGCACGGCCAGGTCGTCGAGGTCGTACGGCGCTGCGATCTCGTCCGCCTCGGCCCAGGCAGCCCGGTAGTCGGCCGCGACCGAGGCGACGGTGTCGTCGTCGTTCAGCACCCAGCTGTCGTCGGCGGACTCGGGGAGGCCGACCTCCGCGCGGCTCCGCCCGGCCAGGGAGACGTGGAACCACACCCGCTCGACGAACGCGCAGTGCTTGACGATGCCCAGCAGGGTCGTCGCCGACGGCACCAGCCGGGCCCGGGCCTGCGCCTCGGTGAGCCCGTCGAGCAGCGCGACGAGCTCGGTGCGGTTGTCGTGAAGAAACGCCGACAACTGGGCGCGCTCACTGCCGATGAGGGCCTGTTCGCTGAGATAGTCGGCTTCAGTCACGGGGCAGGAGCCTAGGTGGCCGACCGCTTCGTGTAGAACAGGAGCACACGTGACCATGCTTTCGAGAGGGACAACGCAATGAACAAGGGCCAGCTCAAGGACGCCATCGCCGAGGCCGCAGGGCTCAGTGGCGCCGACGCGGAGCGGGCGCTCGACGCCGTGCTCGACACCATCACCAAGGCCGTGGCGGGTGGCGACAAGGTCACCATCCCCGGATTCGGCACCTTCGAGCCGCGCGAGCGCTCGGCCCGGACCGGCCGCAACCCGCAGACCGGCGCCGAGATCCAGATCGCCGCGAGCACCGTGCCGGGCTTCAAGGCCGGCGCGGCCTTCAAGTCCGCGGTCTCCGGCAAGTAGACCCACAGATCGAGCCGCCCAGCCTCAACCAAAGGCTGGGCGGCTCGGCCATTTCGCGCGCTGAGTGATGCACGAGGTCGGTACGTCGGTGGGCTGGCGGCGGTCTCGACCGGATGCTGGTTGAGGAGGGCGTTCTGCGCCAGTCTCGAAACCTCCGCAGGCAAGGCATGCCCATCCACGGATCGAGGCTTCGGCGAACCCTGACCACCCCACCCCACCCACCGCCGGCTCAGGCCGGCGGAGGCACAGCGCGTCGGTGCGCTAGTCGAGGTCGCCGATGACCGGGTCGTCGACCGGCGAGGTGCAGAAGAGCACCCCCCAAGGGTTGCAGCCGAGATCACTGACGCTGACGTCGGTCGAGACGGTGACCACGACCCACTCCGGGCTCTCGTCGAGGGAGCTGGGACGGGCACCTTGCACCAGTCGGCTCTCACCGGCCACCGAGGCGCTTAAGACGTCGTCGGGGCACCCCTGAGCCAAGGGATCCTCTGCGCCGAGCGAGCTCGCGGGTCCGCTCTCGACGGTCGTCCACGGCACCTGGCCGGCCAGCGGATCGTCGGGGAACAGGATGCTGAGGCTGGAGTAGTCACATCCGCCGCCGGCGACGCCGTCCGCAGGGGCCGCACCCGAGGCGCCGGCAACGCCGGTGGTGGAGGTCGCGAAGAGATCGACGCTCTGGATCCGGCACGACTGCGTGTACTTCTGGACGATCCAGCCGGCATCGACCGTGTCGAGATTGCAGGTCAGCTCCTGCCAGGCAGAGCTGGGCCTGCCCCACTTCTCGAACGTCACCGTGCGGGCCTCGTCGCGGTCTCGGACCGACTGCTCCTTCGCAGCCGGGAGCGCCGCGGTGAGGTCGGCTTGCGCCCGCCGTTTCGCCCTGGACAGATCCGCCACTCCGTGCAGACCCTGCGCGACGTAGACGACACCGATGAGCAGCAAGACTGCCGAGATCACCAGACCACACACCCGCAGAAGCCGCCTCATACCTCCATGTTGCGGCCGGGGACGGCGGGAGTCGCGAGCCTGCGTACTCATCCCGCCTGGCGCGGGCGGGGCCGTCAGCAGACCTCAGGACTCGTACGGCGCGCCGCCGAGCTTCACCGAGCCGCTCCCGTCGAAGGCTCGCACGGAGCACGCATCCGACATCGGCTCGCAGGTCCGCACCGTCTGCCCGTCGAGGACCAGCAGGTGCCCGTCCGGCGTCCAGCCGATGTCGTAGCCGGCGTCGGCATGGTTGAACCGGGTGCCGTCCGACACGTCATGGACGTAGGAGTCGGGGCGTTCGTCGGTGTTCATCGTGTCGTTGGGGAAGCTGCGCATGTAGCGGCCGTCGGGGGAGAAGAACGCGTACCAGCCCTGGAGCATCCGCACGTTGCCCACCTTGGACTGGTCCGCCATCGACCGGATCTCCCAGACGCTGCTGCCCTGCACGGCGTAGCGGCCGTTCTGGATCTCGAAGGTGTCCTGGGTGTCCGGGACGGCAAGAACCTCGCCGGTGCGCCAGTTGACCTGGGTCCACCCGGGGTTTGTGCGCACCCAGACGACGTCGCCGTCGATCGACACCGGCGGAGCGTCCCAGCCTGTCTCCACGGGGTGGTCGAGGACGGTGACGCGCGCCAGCTCGCGGTCGGTGACGACGTCGTGGACCACCACGACGAGCTGACCAGTCGACTGGTCGGAGTAGGCGAAGTTGGTGCCGTCAGGCTCGAACCCCGGGATCCGGTCGCTGCTGTCGGCGTGCACCAGCGACTTCTCGCCGGTCGGGGAGACGAGGGTGTAGGTCGAGACGCCGTCGTTGGTGTTCTCCGAGCTGCCGCTGCGGACCACGACGCCGGCCGAGGTGTAGTAGAGCGCCTTGATCGCGTCGGGCCATCGCAGCTGCTCGTCACCGATGTAGAGGTCGCGGCCGACCGCGAACGCACCCTCGGATACGAACGCCTCCGTGGCCCGGGTCGGGTCGATGGAGTCGTCGGCGCGGAACCGGTGCGCGCCGGTCGCGCTCCCGGCCACGACCACGGCGGCCACGGCGGCCACGGCGACGGCGCGGGTCCAGCGGTGGCGCCGGCGGAGCCCGCGGCCGCGGGCCAGGATCGCGACCGTCGGCGCCGGAGGTACGTCGAGTGCGTCTGTCTCCTCGCGGAGCAGCACGCTCAGCCGTTCAGTCATGGCGGGCTCCCGACTCCTGGGGCAGGACAGCGTCCCCGAGCTGCACCCGGAGCTTGTCGAGCGCGGCCGAGGTCTGGCTCTTGACCGTGCCCTCGCTGACCCCGAGAGCGTCCGCGACCTCGCGGACGCTGAGGTCGTCGTAGTAGCGGAGGACGACGACGGCACGCTGCCGCGGCGGGAGGGTGCCCAGCGCGGCGAGCACCGCGGGGCGGTCCGAGGGCTCGCAACCCGTCGCCTCCTCGGGCAGCTCCGAGGACGGCAGCTCGTTGCGCCACGACCGTTTGCGGAACCACGAGGCCGCCGTGTTGGCCAGCACCACCCGGGCGTAGCCGCCCGCGGCGCCCGGCTCGCGGACCTTGCCCCAGGACGCGTAGGTCTTGGCCAGCGAGGTCTGCACGAGGTCCTCGGCAAGCTGGTGGTCGCCGAGGAGGAGGTACGCCGTGCGGTAGAGCCCCGGCCACGAGGCCTCGACCAGGTTCGCGAACTCTTCGTCCGTGGGTGCCGCCACGACGTACCTCCTCTCGCGCCACATTTCCCGGCTAGGTCCCTGCACCCTCCAAGATGCCCCGGGACGGCGATCGGTTGGGTCGGAGTCCGGCTCAGAAGTCCTCGTCGAAGCCGACGGCGCCGCTCACCCCGACCTGGTAGGCCGACACCTTCCGCTCGAAGAAGTTCGACAGCTCCTGCACGTCCTGGAGCTCCATGAACGCCAGCGGATTCCTCGACCCGTAGATCACGGGCAGCCCGAGCCGCTGCATCCGCTGGTCGGCGACGTACTCGAGATAGCTGCGCATGTCCGCGGTCGACAGCCCAGCCACGCCCCGACCCAGCAGGTCATCGGCGAACAGCGCCTCGGCGTCCACGCCCTCGACCAGCATCTGCCGGATCTGCTCGTCGAGCTCGTCGTCGAACAGGTCGGGCTCCTCCTCGCGCACGGTGTCGACCACGTCGAAGGCGAAGGCCATGTGCATCGACTCGTCGCGGAAGACCCAGTTGGTGCCCGAGGCCAGCCCGTTGAGCAGGCCGCGGGAGCGGAGGAAGTAGACGTAGGCGAAGGCGCCGTAGAAGAACAGCCCCTCGATCACTGCCGCGAAGCAGATCAGGTTGAGCAGGAACGCCCGCCGGTGCTCGCGGGTCTCGAGGCGGTCCAGCTCGAAGACCGAGTCGATCCACCTGAAGCAGTAGTCGGCCTTGGCCTTGATCGAGGGGATGTTCTCGACCGCCGCGAACGCCTCGTGCCGCTCGATCCTCGTCGGGCACGTAGGTGTCGAGCAGGGTCAGGTAGAACTGCACGTGCACCGCCTCCTCGAACAGCTGGCGCGACAGGTAGAGCCGCCCCTCGGGGGAGTTCACGTGCTGGTAGAGGTTGAGCACCAGGTTGTTGGACACGATCGTGTCGCCGGTCGCGAAGAACGCCACCAGCCGCGAGACCAGGTGCCGCTCCGCGTCGGTGAGCCGCTGCAGGTCCTTGAGGTCGGAGTGCAGGTCGACCTCCTCGACCGTCCACGTGTTCTTGATGGCGTCGCGGAACCGGTCGTAGAAGTGCGGGTAGCGCATCGGCCGCAGGGTCAGGTCGAGCCCGGGATCGAGCAGGTTCTTGGTGGTGGTGGTGTGGGTCGCGGTGGTCACTGGCAGGCCTCGCAGCTCTCGGGGTTCTCGAGCGAGCAGGCAACGGCCTCGGGCTCACTCATGGTCGGTACGGCGGTCACGGTCGTCTGCTGGATCCGGGTCGCCGGCCGCGACCGCAGGTAATAGGTCGTCTTCAGCCCGGACTTCCAGGCGTGGAGATACATCGACGAGAGCTTCCCGATCGACGGCCCGGCGATGAACAGGTTCAGCGACTGGCTCTGGTCGACGTACGGCGCCCGCGCGGCCGCCATGTCGATCAGCGCCCGCTGCGGCAGCTCCCAGGCGGTGCGGAACAGCTCCCGCACGTCCTCGGGCAGCGCCTCGATGCCCTGCACCGAGCCCTCGGCGCGCTTGATGGCGTCGCGGACCTCGGCGGTCCACAGGCCGCGCGCCTTGAGCTCGCGGGTGAGGGCGGCGTTCACCTGCAGGAACTCGCCCGAGAGCGTCTCGCGCTTGAAGAGGTTCGAGACCTGCGGCTCGATGCACTCGTAGCAGCCCGCGATCGACGCGATCGTCGCCGTCGGCGCGATCGCGATGAGCAGCGAGTTGCGCAGCCCGTGCTCGGCGACCGCCGCGCGCAGCGCCTCCCACCTCTCGGTCTGAGCAGGGGTCGCCGCCGGCCAGAGGTCCGGCTGCAGCTTCCCGCCCGCCGCCCTCGTCCCGGCGTACGCCGGGTGCGGGCCGTGCTCCCTCGCCAGCTCGCAGGAGACCTCGAGCGCGGTCAGGTAGACCTCCTCCTGGATCCGCGTCGACAGCTCGCGCGCCTCGGGGGAGTCGAAGGGCAGCCGGAGCGCGAAGAAGACGTCCTGCAGCCCCATCAGCCCGAGGCCGACCGGGCGCCACTGCGGGTTGGACGCCGCCGCCTCCGGGCTGGGGTAGTAGTTGACGTCGATGACCCGGTCGAGCAGCGGCAGGGCCGTCCGGACCGTGGCCCGCAGCTTGTCCCAGTCCATCCCCTCGGGGGTCACGTGCTGCCCGAGGTTGATGGAGCCGAGGTTGCAGACCGCGGTCTCGGTGTCGGAGGAGACCTCGATGATCTCGGTGCACAGGTTGGAGAGGTGCACGACCGGCCCGCCGGGCTGGTCCGTGGTCTGGTTGCAGGTCCGGTTGGCGGCGTCCTTGAACGTCAGCCAGCCGTTGCCGGTCTGGGCGAGCGTCCGCATCATCTTCCCGTAGAGCTCGCGCGCCCTGACCTGCTTGACGTAGCGGCCCTCCGCCTCGGCCCGGCGGTACGCCGCGTCGAACGCCTCGCCCCACAGGTCCGGCAGCTCGGGTGCCTGGTCGGGGTCGATCAGGGACCACTCGCCGTCCGCCTCGACCCGGCGCATGAACTCGTCGGGGACCCAGTTGGCCAGGTTGAGGTTGTGGGTGCGACGGGCGTCCTCGCCGGTGTTGTCGCGAAGCTCGAGGAACTCCTCGACGTCCGGGTGCCACGGCTCGAGGTAGACGCAGGCCGCGCCCTTGCGCCGGCCGCCCTGGTTGACCGCAGCCACCGACGAGTCGAGCGTCCGCAGGAACGGGACGATCCCGTTGGAGGCGCCGTTGGTGCCCCGGATCAGCGCGCCGCGCGACCGGACCCGCGAGAACGCGATGCCGATGCCGCCGGCGAACTTCGAGAGCCGGGCGACCTGCTGGTAGCGCGCGTAGATCGAGTCGAGGTCGTCGCGCGGGCTGTCCACGAGGTAGCAGGACGACATCTGGGTGTGGCGGGTGCCGGAGTTGAAGAGCGTGGGGCTGCTGGGCAGGTAGGCCAGCGACGACATCAGCCGGTAGAACTCGATCGCCTCGGCCGGAGTGCGGGCCAGGCCGACGGCGACCCGGAGCAGGAAGTACTGCGGTGTCTCGACCACGAGCCGGCTCGACGGGTGCCGGAGCAGGTAGCGGTCGTAGACGGTGCGCAGTCCGAAGTACTCGAACCGCCGGTCGGCACCTGCAGACAGCTCGGCGTCGATGGCGAAGTCGAGCTTGCGGGCGTTGTCCTTCACGAACCGAGCCGTCTCCTCGCCGACCAGCCCCTCGGCGTGGCCGAGCGCGATCGACTGGCTGAACGACATGACGCCCTGGTTGCGGACCTCCTTGTCGACGTAGCCGGCCAGGAGGCGGGCCGCGAGCCGGGAGTACTCCGGCTCCTCGCCGATCATCTCGGCGGCCGTCTGGATCGACAGCCGGTCGAGCTCGGCAGTCGTGGCTCCGTCGTAGAGCCCGCTGATGGTGCGGGTCGCGACCCGCATCGGGTCGACGTCCGCCAGGTCGTCGCAGACCCGGTCGACGGCCCGGACGATCTTGTTGACGTCGACGGGCTCGTCGTCGCCGTTGCGCTTGCGCACCTTCATGGTTTGCACGTGTCTCTCTCCTCGCGAGATCCGGTCGGAGGGTCCGAGGTCGCGCGGGAGGTGACGGTCGTACGACGCGGAGTAGGGGCCGCGACGTATCAGCCGTCGGCCGTCCCACGAGGCCTCGGACCACCGCACCCGGACGGGTGCGGTGCGCTGGCAGGTCTTCGGACTCGTGGGCACGCCAGGGCTCCATGGTGCAGAGCTGCCTGACCCCTACTGGCCGTCGCTTCCCAGGACCGGTGTGTCCCAGTGCGTCTGACGGCGGTCGTTCCCACTCACCGCTGCGGGGCAGTCCCGGAGTTACACCGGGTTCCCTGTTGCCTCACCGCGCCCGGGTGGCGCCGATGAACCAGCTGCGTCGACCACCGTATGTAGTAGTGGTCCGAGATATCGGGACCACATGTTGTGTCGGCGTGTCGGCCGTGAGGTTCTGCGTCGGGAGCCGATCCGCGCTGGTCGAGCTTGTCGAGACTCCGCAGAGAAGGCACCCGGGTGAGCCCCAGCGCCGGGGTCGGGCATCTCGACAGGCTCGATGAGCGGTGGTCCGGTCCCAGCGCGGCAGGCGGGGCGAAACCGGGAAGACGGCGTCCCTAGGATTGAGCGCATGTCCGCATCGCTGTCCCGTGACGAGGTGGCCCACCTGGCCGACCTCGCGAGGATCGACCTGACCGAGGCCGAGCTCGACCACCTGGCGCCCCAGCTGTCGGTCATCCTCGAGTCGGTCGCGTCGATCCAGGGCGTGGCCTCGGCCGACGTGCCGCCCACCTCGCACGCACTGCCCCTCACCAACGTCTTCCGCGAGGACGTCCTCGAGCCCTGCCTGACCCCGGAGCAGGCGCTGTCGGGAGCACCCGCACAGGAGCTCCAGCGGTTCGCCGTTCCACGGATCCTGGGAGACGAGCAGTGACCGACCTGCGCAGGAGCGCTGCCGAGCTGGCCGACGACCTCGTCTCCGGCACCACCACGAGCGTCGAGCTGACCCAGG
Organism: uncultured Actinomycetota bacterium; assembly: GCA_963793315.1. GTDB lineage: Bacteria > Actinomycetota > Actinomycetes > Propionibacteriales > Nocardioidaceae > Nocardioides. The sequence goes on from CAWBZR010000021.1 coordinate 99,078, forward strand.
CCGCGCTCGACCGGATCGGCGCCGTCGACGGCGCGGTGCACGCGTTCCTCCAGGTGGACAGCGAAGGGGCGCTGGCCGCCGCCCGGGCGTCGGACGAGCGGCGCGCCGCCGGCACGACCGCCTCCTCGCTCGACGGTGTGCCGATCGCGGTCAAGGACGTCCTCGCGACCCAGGGCCTGCCCACCACTTGCGGCTCGAAGATCCTCGAGGGCTGGGTGCCGCCCTACGACGCCACGGTGGTCGCCCGGGTGCGGGCGGCCGGGCTGCCGATCCTGGGCAAGACCAACATGGACGAGTTCGCGATGGGCTCGTCGACCGAGCACTCGGCGTACGGCGTGACGCACAACCCGTGGGACCTCACCCGGATCCCCGGCGGCTCGGGCGGCGGCTCGGCAGCGGCGGTGGCGGCCTTCGAGGCGCCGATCGCGCTCGGCACCGACACCGGCGGCTCGATCCGCCAGCCCGGCGCCGTCACCGGCACGGTCGGCGTGAAGCCGACCTACGGCGGGGTCTCGCGCTACGGCCTCGTCGCGCTGGCCAACTCGCTCGACCAGGTCGGCCCGGTGACCCGGACCGTCCTCGACGCCGCGCTGCTCCACGAGATCATCGGCGGCCACGACCCCAAGGACTCGACCTCGATCGACCGTCCTCTGCCCGCGCTGGTCGAGGCCGCGAGGCAGGGGGCCTCCGGCGACCTGACCGGGTTGCGCGTCGGGGTCGTGACCGAGCTGGGCGGTGAGGGCTACCAGGCCGGCGTGCTGGCCCGCTTCCAGGAGTCGCTGGAGCTGCTCACGAAGGCCGGCGCCGACGTGGTCGAGGTGTCGTGCCCCCACTTCGTGCACGCGCTGGCGACCTACTACCTCATCCTCCCGGCCGAGGCCTCGAGCAACCTGGCTCGCTTCGACGCGATGCGCTACGGCCTGCGGGTGCTGCCCGAGGGCATCGAGGCGCCGTCGGCCGAGGACGTCATGCGCGCCACCCGCGAGGCCGGCTTCGGCGACGAGGTCAAGCGCCGGATCATCCTCGGCACCTACGCACTGTCGAGCGGCTACTACGACGCCTACTACGGCCAGGCTCAGAAGGTGCGCACCCTGATCTCGCAGGACTTCGCCGCCGCCTTCGAGCAGGCCGACGTGCTGGTCTCGCCGACGGCGCCGACCACGGCGTTCCCGATCGGCGACAAGGTCGACGACCCGATGGCGATGTATCTCAACGACCTCGCCACCATCCCGGCCAACCTGTCCGGGGTGCCCGGCATCTCCGTGCCGAGCGGCCTGGCCGACGAGGACGGCCTGCCGGCCGGCTTCCAGATCCTGGCGCCCGCCCTGGCCGACGACCGGGTCTACCGCGTCGGCGCCGCACTCGAGGCACTGCTGCTCGAGCAGTGGGGCGGCCCGTTGCTCGACAAGGCACCCCCTCTCGACGGACCTCTGGACGGAGCGACGGCATGACCACGACCCAGGACGCGCTCGTGCCCTTCGACGAGCTGCTCGAGCGCTACGACCCGGCGCTCGGTCTCGAGGTGCACGTCGAGCTCAACACCGCGACCAAGATGTTCTGTGGCTGCCCGGCGGCGTTCGGCGGCGAGCCCAACACCCACGTCTGCCCGACCTGCCTCGGCCTGCCGGGCTCGATGCCGGCGGTCAACCGCAAGGCGGTCGAGTCGGCGATCCGGATCGGGCTGGCGCTCAACTGCTCGATCGCGGAGTGGTGCCGGTTCGCCCGGAAGAACTACTTCTACCCCGACATGCCGAAGAACTTCCAGACCTCCCAGTACGACGAGCCGATCTGCTTCGACGGCTACATGGACGTGGACGTAGATGGGCGAGACCGTCCGCGTCGAGATCGAGCGGGCGCACATGGAGGAGGACACCGGGAAGTCGACCCACGTGGGCGGCCTCACCGGCCGGATCCACGGCGCCGACTACTCGCTGGTCGACTACAACCGCGCCGGCATCCCGCTGATCGAGATCGTCACCAAGCCGATCACCGGGGCGGGGGAGAAGGCGCCGTCGGTGGCCCGCGCCTACGTCTCCCAGCTCCGCGACCTGATCGTGGCGCTCGGCGTCTCGGAGGCCCGGATGGATCAGGGCAACCTGCGTGCCGACGTCAACCTCTCGCTGGCGCCGAAGGGCTCCGGCGTCCTCGGCACCCGCACCGAGACCAAGAACGTCAACTCGTTCCGGTCGGTGGAGCGGGCGGTGCGCTACGAGATGCAGCGCCATGCCGGCATCCTCGATGCGGGCGGCTCGATCCTCCAGGAGACCCGGCACTGGCACGAGGACACCGGGGTCACCACCAGCGGGCGGGAGAAGTCGGACGCCGACGACTACCGCTACTTCCCCGAGCCCGACCTGGTGCCGATCGCGCCGCCGCTCGCCTGGGTCGAGGAGCTCCGCGGCACGCTGCCGGAGAACCCCACCGAGAAGCGGGCCCGGTTGCAGGCCGAGTGGGGCTTCAGCGACCTGGAGATGCGCGACACCGTCGGGGCCGGCGCGCTCGGGCTCGTCGAGGAGACGATCGCCGCCGGGGCATCGCCCGCGGCGGCCCGGAAGTGGTGGCTGGGCGAGCTGGCGCGCAGGGCCAACGACTCGGGCACCGAGCTCGGCGAGCTCGGCGTCACCCCGGCCGACGTGGCGAGGGTGCAGGTCCTGGTCGACGAGGGTGCGCTCAACGACAAGCTGGCCCGTCAGGTCCTCGACGGGCTGCTCGCCGGCGAGGGCACGCCCGACGAGATCGTCGCCGCCCGCGGGCTGGCGATCGTGTCCGACGAGGGCGCGCTGTCGGCCGCCGTCGACGCCGCCGTCGCCGCCAACCCCGACATCGCCGACAAGATCCGCGACGGCAAGGTGGCCGCAGCCGGCGCCCTCATCGGTGCGGTGATGAAGGAGATGCAGGGCCAGGCCGACGCCGGCCGGGTCCGCGAGCTGATCCTCGAGAAGCTGGGCTGACGCCGAGGCGGCATTTGCTGCCGACTCGGCGACGGGCGCTAGGGTGCGTGACGAACAACTTCATCAATCACGTACGCCGTGGGGGAAGCCGGTCCGAATCCGGCGCTGACCCGCAACCGTAGGCCCGCTCACCTCGACACAGAGGCAGCGGGCGAGCCGGAGCACCCGTTGCGTCACGTCCTGACCTCACGCTGTCGAGGAAACCAGCGGGTCGGCCCTGACGGCCTTCTCGTTGTTGCAGCGGGAAGGAACCACCATGCGCACCTCCCTCCGCCGGGTCGCGGCTCTCGTCGCACCCGCCCTGGTCCTGAGCGGCCTGAGCCTTGTCTCCGGTCCGAGCGCCGTCGCCGCACCTCCCTACGACGGCGGGCCGACCTTCGGAGCCGCCACCTGGCTGAAGGCCCAGCTGAACGGCGGCAGCCTGCTCACCGTGCGCGCCGGCGGCGTCGACTACGAGGAGTACGGGCTCAGCGCCGACCTCGCGATGTCCCTGGCCGAGATCGGCGGGCACGACGCGACGGTCACCGCGATCAGCAACGCGGTCGCCGCGCACATCAACGACTACGCAGGTGACGACGGGCTGGGCGAGTCCTACGCCGGCTCGCTCGCCAAGGCGGCGGTCCTGGCGAAGGTGGCGGGGCAGGACCCGGCCGCGTACGGCGGCGAGGACCTCGTCACCCGACTGGAGGCGCGCGTCCACACGGCGGCGGACCCGATCGAGGGGCGGATCGAGGACACGACGATGTTCGGCCCGCCCGACGACTTCGCCAACGTTGTCGGCCAGTCGTTCGCTGCACACGCGCTCGACGACGCGAGCAGCCCGCTGACCCCCTCGGTGACCGACTTTCTGCTCGACCAGCAGTGCGCAGCCGGCTTCTTCCGGCTCGACTTCACCACCAGCAAGGTCGCGGCGGACCAGACCTGCGACGGGGACGCCTCGGCCGCGCCGGACACCGACGTCACGGCCCTTGCCGTGCTCAACCTCGAGAGCCAGGCGGGCACGCCCGCGGTCGACGCTGCGGTCGCGAAGGCGGTGGCGTGGCTGAAGCTGACCCAGAAGGCCGACGGCTCCTTCGGCGGTGGCGGCCCCACCGCGGCCCCCAACGCCAACAGCACCGGCCTCGCGGGCTGGGCACTGGGCGACAGCGCGGCCACCGCGGACGCCGAGCAGGCCGCGATCTGGCTGCGTCAGCACCAGCTCGGCAAGTCGGGAGCCTGCGCCAACTCCGCGATCGTCGACAAGGGTGCGGTGGCCTACGACGACGCCGCCCGGACCGCCGCGGCGACCACCCCGCTCACACTCGCGACCCGCGACCAGTACGTCCGGGCCACCGCGCAGGCCCTCCCCGCGCTGCGCTGGGCGCCCCTGGGCGTCAGCACGGACCCGGTGGTGAAGACGGCGCCGGGGGAGTTCAAGCGGGCGGGGTCCACGGTGACGCTGCCGATCGCTGGAGCGAACCCTGGTGACCTCGTCTGCGTGGCGCTCCGCAACTCCGGACCGGTGGCCACCGTGATCGCCGATGCGAACGGCGCGGCACCGGCGACGGTGACGCTCCCGGCCGGCGACGGCACCCGTGTCTACGACATCAGCGACTACGTCGGCGGGGTGGCGACCTACAGCTTCGCCGTCCTCGACAAGGTCACGTTCAAGGTCAAGGCGCGCAAGCGGGTTCACCGTGGCCACCGCGTGGTCGTCAAGATCTCCGGCCTGGCGCGCGACGAGCACTTCAAGGTCCTGATCGACGGCAAGCGGGCCGCGAAGGGCGCCGGCACCAACAAGGCGACCATCAAGCTCAAGCTCCGGGCCGGTGGTCCGGGCCGCCACAAGGTCAGGGTCGTCGGCCTCTTCGACCGGGCCGGGAAGACCTCTTACCGCGTGGTGCGCTGACCATGGGGTTCCACCTCGCCGGGCTCCCCGTCGCTCGCCTCGCTGCCGCGGTCCTCATGACCTCGGCGGCGGGGCTCGGCCTGGTCGTGACCACGTCGGCTCCGGCCTCGGCGGCCGCCTGCTCGGGGGCGACCGGCGTGACGGTCGTCGTCGACCACGGCTCGCTCGGAGGAGGCGTCGAGCAGGCCTGCAACGCGGGTGGCGGCGGCCAGGACGGGGCCTCGCTGTTCACGGGCGCGGGCTTCGTCCTGAAGTACGTCCAGCGCCAGCCCGGCTTCGTCTGCCGGATCAACGACCAGCCGGCGTCCGACCCGTGCGTCAACACGCCACCGTCCGACGCCTACTGGGGGCTGTTCTGGTCGGACGGGAAGTCCGGGTCGTGGAGCTATGCCTCCGTGGCGGCCGGGGCGCTGAACGTGCCCGACGGCGGCTACATCGCGTTCGCCTGGCAGAGCGGCCCGAGGAACGGCCCGAACGCCGCCCCGACCCCGCACGCAGCCACGCCGACGCCGTCGACCGTGCCCACGGTGGCGCCGACCGTCGGCGGTGGGGGTAGCGGTGGGGGCGGTGGCGGCGGCCACGGCGGCGGCCACGGCTCGGGGACTCCGACGGTCAAGCCGTCCACCAAGCCGTCGACCAAGCCCTCCGCACAGTCGTCGGCCCAGCCCTCGAGCGGGGCCTCGACAGCACCGACCGCGACCTCGGCCACGCCGTCGGCGAGCCCTGCACCGGGCTCCATGGCTCCGGACGGTGCAAGCCCGGCAGCCTCGCCGACGGTGGCTCCGCTCTCGTCCGAGAGCGCCCAGCTGGCTGGATCCGACCCGACGAACCCGTCGGAGTCCCCGTCCACGGCCGCCGCGGAGCTCCCCGACAGCCAGCCCGACGACGCGGGCGCGCTCCCGGCGTGGGTCGTGCTCGCGGTGCTGGTCGCCCTGGCGGGCGGCGGCGGTGCGGCGTACCTGTGGCGCCGGCGGCAGCGGACTGGTGACGCGTCTTGAAGGTCCTTGGACGGTTGGCGTGTCCAGAGTGCGGGTATTCGCAACCCGCCGGAGTGAGGTTGTCCTGGTTGTCCTGGTTGTCCTGCGAGCTTCGGCGGGGTCGCGAGCTGCGTGCTGTGGGCGCGCGAAGCGCGCATGGACTTCTGAGACGCGTCACCTGCTCGTAGTTCCGCGAACATTCACCGCTCCAGACGTGCGTGAGGTATTTTTCATGAGGGACCCGGAGGCATCTTCCGTCGTGGGGGCCTCAGGAGGACGTGGTGAGCAGGACCGGGACGAACTTCGTCCGCTTCGCCGTTGCGGCGTTGCTGGGCGTTGCCGCCTGCCTGGTCGCCTGGTGGCCCCAGAGCGCGGCCGGATCGGGCGAGACCGGCACCTTCTCCGCGGCCGTCGCGGCGCCGACCCAGAAGACGCCCACGGCCACCAACCCACCCACCGCGACCGTGGCGCCGACCACCGCGGCGCCCCCGCCGCCACCGGCCTCGCCGACCCACAAGCCGACGAAGAAGCCGACGAAGAAGCCGACGCGCAAGCCGACCACGCTGCACAACGGTGGCGGTCACCACGGCTCCGGCGGCTCGACGCCCAAGCCCCCGCCGCCCAAGCCGACCCACTCCACGGGTTCGAGCGGCTCGACGAGCGCGCCCTACACCCCGCCCGCCGCGCCGGCCACCTCCACCCCTGTCAAGCCCACCAGCAAGCCGACCGCGTCTGCGCCCACCAGTGCGCCGACGAGTGCGGTCGTGGCACCGACGCCGACCACGCCGACCGCCACGCCCGAGGTGGACGAGGGTGCCGACGACGCGGAGACCTACGACACCTACCTGACCAGCTCGGAGCCGGTGGAGACCAAGAGCGCCCCCGTCTGGGTGGTGCCGGGCATCCTCCTGGTGCTCACCTCGATGCTGGCGCTGCTCGGCGGCGTCCTGGGTCGCGGCACCCGCCCGGCCGTGGCGCGGGCCACGACCACCAACGACACCGTGGGCGACGACTCCTAGGGCGTGTCTCCCAATTCATGGCGGCGCCAACGCCGCCCAGCACGCACGCCGGCGGTGGCGCCGGCGCTCGAAAGACGCCCAGTCTGCCGTCGCACCGACGCCGAGCCACCACCCCACGGAAGACGCTCGCAGAGCTCGCGCTTCCGCGGGGACCCCGGACAGACTTCGCACGCCCTGGACGACGCTGGCATCCACCAGCAATGGGGAGACCGGCCCTAGGTCACGCCCCGGCCCTCGCGGGTCCGTCCGGGATCATCGCTCGATGAGCGCCCGGCTGCCCCGCGACCTGCACCCGGTCGCCTGGTGGGTGTGGGCGCTCGGACTGGCGACCGCCGCGTCGTTCACCACCAACCCGCTGGTGCTGTTGACCATCGTGGCCGTGGCCACCCTCGTGGTGCTGGCCCGGCGCTCCGAGCAGCCCTGGGCCGACGCGTTCCGGCTCTACGTCGTGGTGGCGATCGTGATCGTGGTGATGCGGGTGCTCTTCCGCGTGCTGCTGGGCGGCGGGGTGGACGGCGGGCACGTGCTGCTCGACCTGCCCGAGGTCCCGCTGCCCGACTGGGTGCTCGGGCTGCACCTCCTGGGGCCGGTGACCCGGGAGTCGGTGCTGGCCGGGCTCTACGACGGGCTGCGGCTCGGCACCATCGTCGTCTGCGTCGGCGCGGCCAACGCGCTGGCCAACCCCAAGCGGCTGCTGCGGTCGGTGCCCGCCGCCCTGCACGAGGTCGGCACCGCGCTGGTCGTGGCCGTGACGGTGCTGCCGCAGCTGGTCGACAGTGCCCGCCGGGTGCGGGCCGCCCAGGCCCTGCGCCCGGGGGACACCCGGCGCACCGGCAGGCTGCGCCGCTACCTCGTGCCGGTGCTCGAGGACGCGCTCGAGCGGTCGCTGAGCCTCGCAGCCGGCATGGACACCCGCGGCTACGGCCGCTCGGGGGGAGCTCCGCCCGCCGAGCGCCGCCTCACCGGTGGGCTGATGCTGCTCGGGCTGTGCGGTCTCGCCGTCGGGGTCTACGCCGGCCTCGACCACACGGCGCCACGGCTCCTGGCCACCCCGATGCTCGTGCTCGGCGTGGTCGCCGCCGTCGTCGGGCTGGCGCTGGCCGGTCGGCGGGTCCCCCGGTCGCGCTACCGGCCAGACCCGTGGCGCTGGCCTGAGCTGGCGGTGATGCTCTCGGGCGTCGCGACCGCAATGGTGGCCTGGTGGGTGAGTGGCCACCAGCTGGTGGTGGCCTACCCCGACCTCACGTCGTTCCCGCAGGTCACGCTGGTCGCGCTGGTCGGCTCGGTGCTGGGCCTCGCGGCGGCGGCCGCGGCTCCTCAACCCCGGCTGGCGGCGCCATGACGCTCCTGGAGCTGCGCGACATCTCGTTCGGCTACGACGACGCGCCCGTGCTCACCGACGTGTCGCTGTCGGTGGAGGAGGGTGAGCTGGTCCTGGTCACCGGGCCGACCGGGTCGGGCAAGTCCACGCTGCTCGGCGTCGTGACCGGGCTGGTGCCGCGGTTCTCGGGCGGCACGCTGCGCGGCGACGTGCTGCTGGACGGCGTCTCCGTGCTCGACGTGCCGCCGCGGGAGCGAGCGCACGCGATCGGTTACGTCGGGCAGGACCCGCTGGCCGGCTTCGTGACCGATACGGTCGAGGAGGAGCTCGCCTACGGCATGGAGCAGCTCGGGCTGCCGCCGGAGACCATGCGGCGCCGGGTCGAGGAGACGCTCGACCTGCTCGGCATCGCCGACCTCCGCGACCGCGACCTGCGCACCCTGTCGGGCGGGCAGCAGCAGCGGGTGGCGATCGGCTCGGTGCTGACCATGCACCCGCGGCTGCTGGTGCTCGACGAGCCGACCTCGGCACTGGACCCGACCGCGGCCGAGGACGTGCTGGCCACGATCACCCGCCTGGTCCACGACCTCGGGGTGTCGGTGCTGCTGGCGGAGCACCGGCTGGAGCGGGTGGTGCCGTTCGCCGACCGGATCTGCCTCGTCGCCGGCGACGGCAGCGTGGTCGTCGGCGAGCCGGCGGCGGTGCTGGCGACGTCGCCCGTCGTGCCTCCGCTGGTGGAGCTCGGCCGGGCTGCCGGCTGGTCGCCGCTGCCGCTGACCGTGCGCGACGCGCGCCGGCTGGCGCCCTCGCTCGGGCTGTCCCCGCCGGCCGTCGAGCCCGCAGCGGTCGTGTCGCCGGGCGTGGTCGTCTCCGGGCTCACGGTGGTGCACGGTCGGACGGTGGCCGTGCGCGAGGTCTCGCTGACGCTCTCGAAGGGTCGGGTGACGGCGCTCATGGGCCGCAACGGCTCCGGCAAGTCATCGCTGCTGTGGGCCGTGCAGGGGAGCGGTCCGCGCCGGGCGGGCACCGTGGCCATGGGAGACGTCGACCCGGTCGGCCTCAAGCCGGCCGAGCGTCGCGGGCTCGTGGGGCTGCTGCCGCAGCAGTCGGCCGACCTGCTCTACCTGGAGACCGTCGACGAGGAGTGCGCGGCGGGCGGTCCCGACACCCGGACGATGCTCGACTCCCTGGCGCCGGGGATCGCCGGTGACCAGCATCCGCGCGACCTCTCCGAGGGGCAGCGGCTGGCCCTGGCCCTCTCCCTGGTGCTGGCTGGCCGGCCGTCCGTCGTACTCCTGGACGAGCCCACGCGCGGGCTCGACTACCGAGCCAAGCGGGTGCTGGCCGACGCGTTGCGGGGGCTCGCGGCGGGCGGCCGGACCGTGGTCGTGTCGACGCACGACGTCGAGTTCACCGCGCTCGCGGCCGACGATGTCGTCGTGCTGGCCGAGGGCGAGGTGGTCTCCTCGGGGCCGGTACGCCGCGTGGTCGCCGAGTCACCGGCGTTCGCGCCGCAGGTGACCAAGGTCCTCGGTCCGCCGTGGCTGCGCGTCGACGAGGTCCTCGCGGCCCTGGGGGCCACGTCATGACGACTCGCGCCGTGCCGGTCACGCGCCGTTCCGCCGTGATCCTCGCTGTCGCGTCGGTCGGCGGGCTGATGATGCTGGTCTGGCCCCTGCTGCTGCGGGTGCAGCCCACCGACCGGGTCGACCCGCCCTTCCTGTTCCTCGCGCTGCTGCCCGTGGTGATCGCGGTGGTGCTGGCCGAGCTGAGCGAGGGCGGGCTCGACACCCGGGTGCTCGCGGTGCTCGGGGTGCTCTCGGCCGTGATCGCGATCCTCCGTGGCCTCTCCGCCGGCACCGGCGGTGTCGAGCTCGTCTTCTTCCTGCTGGTCCTGTCGGGACGGGTCTTCGGCCCGGGCTTCGGCTTCGTGCTCGGCGTGACCTCACTGTTCGCCTCCGCCCTGATGACCGCCGGCGTCGGTCCGTGGCTGCCGTTCCAGATGCTCGTCTCGGCGTGGGTCGGGATGGGTGCGGGGCTGCTGCCGCGGCGGGTGACCGGCCGAGGGGAGATCGCCATGCTCGCGGCGTACGGCGTGGTGGCGGCCTACCTCTACGGCCTGCTCATGAACCTTTCCGGCTGGCCGTTCCTCCTGGGGATCGTCATTCCCGGCCACGAGCAGACCGCGTTGTCGTTCGACCCGTCGGCGCCGCTGCTCGAGAACCTCCAGCGCTTCGGCGCCTACACCCTCATCACCTCGACCGGCTCCTTCGACACCGGCCGCGCGGTCACCAACGCCATCGCCATCATCGTCGTCGGCCCCGCCGTCCTCACCACCCTCCGCCGGGCGGCTCGCCGCGCGACCGTGGTGGGCACGTCGACCCGGGGAGCGGTGGGTTAGCAACCCCTATCCACAGGGAGCGGTGGCTGAGCAACCTGTGGATCGGGGGAGCGGTGGCTCGGCAACCGTTCTCCACGGGGACAGACGTTGCTGGCCCACCGCCGCAGGGTGGACAGGCGTTGCTGGCCCACCGCCGCAGGATGGACAGACGTTGCTGGCCCACCGCCGCAGGGTGGACAGACGTTGCTGGCCCACCGCCAGTCCCGTTGTACCGGACCCGGGCAGCTCAGCTGCCCGTGGGGCTGACGAGGAGGATCTGGTCGTCGTCGTCGCCGGGTGAGCCGCGGCCGTCCTTGTTGCTGGTGGTGACCCAGAGGTTGCCGTCAGGAGCGACGACGACGGTGCGCATCCGGCCGTAGGCGCCCACGAAGTAGGCCTCTGGCGGGCCGGCCGCCTGGTCGGTGACGGGGATCTTCCAGAGCCGGTTGCCGCGCAGCGCAGCCATCCAGAGCGCGCCGTCGGCGTAGGCGAGCCCGGAGGGTGAGGCGACGTCGGTGCCCCAGGTCGCCTGAGGGTCGGTGTAGCCCTCGGCGGCGCCGCCGGTGCCCTCGTGGACGGGCCAGCCGTAGTTGGCGCCGGCGTCGATGCGGTTGAGCTCGTCGAAGGTGCTCTGGCCGAACTCCGAGGCCCACAGCTGCCCGTCGACGAACGCGAGCCCCTGCACGTTGCGGTGGCCGAACGACCACACGGCGGTGTCGAACGGGTTGCCGGGCGCGGGCTTGCCCGCGGGGTGAGCCGCAGGATCTTGCCGCCCAGGGAGTCGCGGTCCTGGGCGAGCTCGCCGTTGCCGGTCTCGCCGGTCGAGGCGTAGAGCATCCCGTCGGGGCCGAAGGCCAGCCGGCCACCGTCGTGGATGGCGCCGAGCGGGATGCCGGTGAAGATCGGCTTCGCCGCGCCGAGGGTGTCGCCGGTGAGCGTGGCGGTGAGGATCCGGTTGTCGTCCTCGGCGCTCGCGTAGAAGTACAGCCTGTGGTCCTGGTCGTACGCCGGGGAGACGGCGACGCCGAGCAGCCCGCCCTCGCCCTGGGGAGCGGCGTCGCCGATCTGGCCGACCTCGGTGACCGTCGTGGTCGGGGCCGGTGATGGTGAGGACCTTCGCCGTGTCGCGCTCGGTGACCACGGCGTCGCCGTTGGGCAGGAAGGCCAGCCCCCACGGCACCTCGAGCCCGGTCGCGATCGTGCCGACCACTGACGGCGCCGGCCCGGATGCGCCCGCCGAGGCGGTGGCGGTCGGGAGGAGTGTCGTCGTGGGTGACGTTGACCTTCACCTCGTCGCCGCCCTGCGAGCAGCCCGCCGCCAGGAGCACCAGCGCGGCGACTGCGCCACGCCGCAGGGCGGGCCGGAGCATCAGGAGACCCGGCCGAGGAACTCCAGCAGCAGCTCGTGGACCGTCTCCGGCTGCTCCATCTGCACGAAGTGGCTGCCGCCCAGCTCGACGTACGTCGCGTGGGGGATCCGCGCCGCGGCGGAGGCCATGTCGCGCGCGCCGGCCAGCACGTCCCACTTCGCGGCCACGAATGCCGTCGGCACCGTGATCCTGCTCAGCGAGACCCGGCCGTGCTCGGAGGTGGCGATGGCGAGGTGCATGTACCACTCGATCGGGGTCTCGAGGAACTCGCGCACGGCGTTGACGGCGCCCTCGGTGTCGGCCACCGGGAACATGAAGCCGCTGTGGGTGAGCACCCCGATGGCGCGCGGGCCGACCGGGAGCCGGCTGGTCACCGGGGTGAGCGCGCGGCCGGTCAGCTTCAGCACCCGGGCGATGTTGACCGTGAGCTCGTGGGCGACCAGCGCGGGGCAGCCTGAGCGGCGCCAGCATGGTCGCGAAGGTGTCGCCGGGCACCCCCGCGACCGCGAACAGCCCGGACACCCGCTCGGGGTGCCGGAAGGCCAGCTCGAACATCGTGTTGACGCCCATCGACCAGCCCATGACCGGCGCCCGGTCGATGCCGAAGTGGTCCATCACCGAGAGGGTGTCCTCGACGAACGCCTCGATGCCGCAGTGCGCCGGGTCGGCGGGGCGGTCCGAGCCGCCGGTGCCGCGGTGGTTCCAGGAGATGACCCGCACGCCGCAGTCGGGCCGCAGCAGCGCCGGCCAGGTCCACGGCCCGGTCCCGAGCCCGTTGCACAGCACCACGGTGGGTCCGTCGATGCGACCCGTCGGGGTCGTTGGTCCACGCGGTGAGGCGGGTGCCGTCGTCGGACAGCACGTCGGTGTAGGTGATGCTCGGCGCCGGCGCGACCCGCGCCGCTGAGGTCGGCATGGGTCGATTCTGCCGGAGGGAGGGCGGTCCCTCTCGTCGGGTGGTTGGCGCGCGTGTCGCCCGGGGCAGTCCGCTAGCGGTGGGCGGCGGTCGGCAGCCGAGGCTCGGAGGCGGCCGGTCGCAACGACGCGAGGAAGCGGTCGACGTCCTGGCGTTCGGCGCGCCGGGCGGCCAGGGCGGTGTTGGCGACCATGGCGTTGCGGCGGGCGCCCTGCTGCGAGTCGACGCTCCAGGCGTGGACCCGGCCGAGCACTGCGGACCGTACGGCGAACAACGGGTTGAGCGAGCTCATCGATGTGACTCCGGACCTTGGGGGAAGGCTGGGGCAGGGGAGTGGTCACGACGCTAGCCATGCCACCGCCGCCGAGTCATCACCCCTATGTAAAGAGTCCGTGAACAGTTCGGTGAGGAACTCCTGAGCCGGCGCGCGGCGGCTCAGTCCGGCACCGGCTCGGCGAGGACGGCGCCGGAGCGGGTGGCGCCGACGCTCGCGACGACGACGCAGGCCATCGCCGCCAGCTGCACCGGGCCGAGCAGCTCGTGGACGACGACGAGACCGGCCAGGGCGGCGGCGCCGGGCTCCAGGCTCATCAGGATGCTGAAGACGGCCGGCCGCATGGTCCGCAGTGCCACCAGCTCGCAGGTGTAGGGGATGACCGAGCTGAGCAGCCCCACCAGCGCGCCGAGCAGCAGGATCCGCGTGTCGGACAGCTCGTCGGCGTACCTCCCGAGCGCCAGCGGCGTGAGCAGGAGGGCCGCCACCACGCTGGCGACCGCCAGGCCGTCGATGCCCTGCCAGCGGCGACCGGTCTGCGCGCTCAGGAGGATGTACGCCGCCCAGCAGGCGGCCGCGAGGAGGGCGAATGCGACCCCGGCCCAGGTCAGGTCGCCCGGCTGCAGCCCGAGCAGCAGGACGCCGAGCCCGGCCAGCCCCACCCAGATCAGGTCGCGGGCCCGCCGCGAGCCGAGCACCGCGAGCGTCAGCGGGCCGACGAACTCCAGGGTGACCGCAAGGCCGATCGGGATCCGGGCGAAGGACTGGTAGATCGACCAGTTCATCAGCCCCAGGATCAGGCCGAACGCGACGACGACCAGCCAGTCGCGGCCGGTGCGGCCGCGCAGCGCCGGCCGGGCGACCGCGAGCAGGACGACCGCGCTGGTGGCCAGCCGCAGCCAGACGATCGTGGTCGGCTCGACCTCGTCGAAGAGCGTCTTCGCGATGCCGGCGCCGAACTGGACCGACAGGATCCCGAAGAGCACCAGCCAGACGGGAGAGACGCGCAGCGATGAGTCCCGGGCCGCCACCGGGTCAACCTATCGACGTGTCGCCACCTGGATCGGACAAGGATGCGAGCCATGAACCACACCGTGCTGCTGGTCGGGACCCGCAAGGGGCTCTGGGTCGGGACGTCCGACGAGGCCCGCGAGGAGTGGGAGTTCACCGGGCCGCACTTCGACATGGAGGAGGTCTACTCCTGCCTGGCCGACACCCGGAGCCGACCCGCCGCGGCTCTACGCCGGCGCCTCGTCGAGCTGGCTGGGGCCGCAGGGTGCGCCGCTCCGACGACCTCGGCGCGACCTGGGCGGAGGGGGAGGACGGCGGCATCCGGTTCCCCGAGGGCAGCGGCGCGAGTGTGGAGCGGATCTGGCAGCTGGTGGCCGGGCCGCGAGCCGGAGACCGTGTGGGCCGGCACCGAGCCTGGTGCGGTCTGGCGCTCGTCCGACGGCGGCCACACCTTCGCGCTGGAGCAGCAGCTCTGGGACCACCCGCAGCGGCCTGACTGGGGCGCCGGCTTCGGCGGCCAGGCGTTCCACACCATCCTCCCGCACCCCGACGACGCCGACTCGGTGACCGTCGCGATCTCGACGGGCGGCGTCTACCAGACCACCGACGGCGGTGGCTCGTGGGAGCCGCGCAACCAGGGCATCCGGGCCGAGTTCCTCCCCGAGGGCCAGCAGTACCCGACGTTCGGCCAGTGCGTGCACAAGGTGACCCGGCACCCGTCGCGCCCGGAGCGGCTGTTCCTGCAGAACCACGGTGGCGTCTACCGCTCCGACGACGAGGGCGGCGTCGTGGACCTACATCGGCGACGGGCTGCCGGCCGACTTCGGGTTCCCGGTCGTGGTCCACCCCCACGAGCCGGACACCGTCTTCGTCTTCCCGATCAACGGCGGCGACCGGCGCTACCCGCCGGAGGCCAGGGCGCGGGTGTGGCGCTCCCGCGACGCCGGCGAGACGCTGGGAGGAGCTGGGCGACGGGCTGCCCGACGACTTCTTCGTCGGCGTCATGCGCGACGCGATGTGCGCCGACGACCACTCCTCGGCCGGGCTCTACGTCGGAGCCCGCAACGGCGCCGTCTGGGCGTCCGCCGACTCCGGGGAGAGCTGGCGTCAGGTCGTCGCCAACCTCCCGGACGTGATGGTCGGTGCGGGCCGCGGCCTACTGACCCGACCCGCGACCGGGTCAGCGGCGACCTCGCCGAGTGCCTTCTCCTCGAGCTCGGACTCCTTGCGCGACTGCTCGACGTGCTCCTCGATCTCCTCGGTCGAGAGCGGGAACCGCATGGCAAGGGCGTAGATGACCACCGAGAAGACGAAGATCACCGGGATGGCGGTGGAGAACTCGAGCACGCCCTGGTTGCCGGCCGCCGGCTCGGGGTAGTTGCCCAGCCACGAGATCACGAGCAGCCCGAGGAGCCAGGGCACGACCCACGTTGCTCCCGAGCGGAAGTCGAGCCTGGGGGTGTCCTGGCCGAGCAGGTGGTAGATCGGGAGGAGGACGAAACCGATCGCGACGGCGATCCCCAGCTTCCAGACGATGTCCCAGCCGGACCAGTAGATGATGAGGTTCGACGCCCAGAAGGCGAGGACGCGGGATGACGTGGCCGCCCGGGACGCGGAAGGGTCGCTCGTGGTCGGGCAGCTGCTTGCGCAGCGCCGACAGGACGAGCGGCCCCGAGGCGAAGGAGAGGACCGTCGCCGAGGTGATGAAGCCGACCAGCTGCTGCCAGCTCGGGAAGGGCAGGAAGACGATGAGCCCGACGACGAAGGTGACGATCAGCGAGATCAGGGGCACACCGCGATCGGTCGTCCGGGCCAGCGCCTTCGGGCGCGTTGCCGTTGCGTGCCATGGCGTAGGAGATGCGCGAGGTCACGGTGGTGTAGATCAGGCCGGTGTCGCCGGGCGAGACGATCGCGTCGACGTAGAGCAGGATCGCCAGCCAGCCCAGGCCCAGCAGCGACGCGAGCGCGGCCAGCGGGCCGAAGTCGTTCTTGAACGACAGGTCGGACCAGCCGCCGTCGCTCTTGTCGAGGAGCGCCGGGGTCGAGCGACGCCGATGAAGGCGAACTGCAACGCGATGTAGATCAGCGCGGTGATCAGGACCGAGCCCACCACCGCCAGGGGAACGTTGCGCTTGGGGTTGTCGGTCTCGCCGGCGAGCTCGATGCCCTGCCGGAACCCGAGGTAGGAGAACACGATCCCCGAGGTGGCGATCGCGGTGAAGATGCCGTGCCACCCCTGGGGCTTGAACCCGTGGCTCGGTGAAGTTCTCGCCGTGGAAGGCGCTGATGAGGAACGCCGCGATGACCAGCAGGATGATCGCGATCTTCCACCAGACGAGCGCGTTGTTGATCCGTGCGAACCAGCGGATGCCGAAGTAGTTGATGACCACGAAGACCGCCATCAGCACGACCGCGCTGCGCGTAGCCGAGGGTGGTGAGCGTGTGCACCTCGTCGCCGTTGACCGTGTGACTCTCGGTGAAGGCGGCGTACTTGGTGGCGTACTGGAGTGACGCCTCGACCTCGATCGGGGCGGTCGTGGCGACCGCGACCCAGGTGATCCAGCCGGCCGTGTAGCTCGCGAACGACCCGAAGGCGAGGTGGGGGAAGCGGACCACTCCCCCCGACAGCGGGAACATCGTGCCCAGCTCGGCGTAGGTGAGGGCGATCAGCAGGATCATCACCCCGCCCAGCGCCCACGAGATGACCGCCGCGGGGCCTGCCTGGGTCGAGGCATCGAGGGCGCCGAAGAGCCACCCCGAGCCGATGATCGAGCCCACGCTCGCGAAGAGCAGTCCGACGACACCGACGTGCCGTTTGAGCTCGTGATCCTGCCGTTCAGGTGCTTCCTCGGTGACGCTGGCCATCCCCGCGCTCCTCTCATCGGTTGTCGACGACAACGTCCAGCAGTACCCCACCGCACGGGCGGACTCACCCCACTGGTCGCCCTCGCAGGAGTTCCGCCCCTGGGAGGCCGGCACCGGCCGCATCGTGACGCGGCGACCGGAGGGCCGCTCCGGTCGTCGTACGCTCGCCACATGACTCATCGGTCGGGCGACGCCCCCGACATCAAGCCCCGGTCCCGCGACGTCACCGACGGCCTCGAGAAGGCCGCCGCGCGCGGGATGCTGCGCGCCGTCGGCATGGGCGACGACGACTTCCTCAAGCCCCAGATCGGCGTCGCGTCGAGCTGGAACGAGATCACGCCGTGCAACCTGTCGCTGCAGCGGCTGGCGCAGGCGGTCAAGAACGGCGTGCACGCGGCCGGCGGCTACCCGCTGGAGTTCGGCACCATCTCGGTCTCCGACGGCATCTCGATGGGCCACGAGGGGATGCACTTCTCGCTGGTCAGCCGCGAGATCATCGCCGACTCGGTGGAGACGGTGATGAGCGCCGAGCGGCTCGACGGCTCGGTGCTGCTGGCCGGCTGCGACAAGTCGCTGCCCGGCATGATGATGGCTGCCGCGCGGCTCGACCTCGCCAGCGTCTTCCTCTACGCCGGCTCGATCATGCCCGGCCAGGTCGACGGCCAGGACGTCACGATCATCGACGCCTTCGAGGCGGTCGGAGCCTGCCTGGCCGGCAAGATCAGCCGCGAGCAGGTCGACAAGATCGAGCGCGCGATCTGCCCCGGCGAGGGCGCCTGCGGCGGCATGTACACCGCCAACACCATGGCCGCGGTGGCCGAGGCCATCGGCATGAGCCTGCCCGGGTCGGCCGCCCCGCCGGCCGTGGACCGGCGCCGCGACGGGTTCGCCCACCGCTCCGGCGAGGCGGTCGTCGGGCTGCTCCGCGAGGGGATCACCGCGCGCCAGATCATGACCAGGGAGGCGTTCGAGAACGCCATCACCGTCGTGATGGCGCTCGGCGGCTCGACCAACGCCGTGCTCCACCTGCTGGCCATGGCCCGCGAGGCCGAGGTCGAGCTCACCATCGACGACTTCAACCGGGTCGGCGACAAGGTCCCGCACCTCGGCGACCTCAAGCCGTTCGGCCGCTACGTCATGAACGACGTCGACAAGGTCGGCGGCATCCCGGTCGTGATGAAGGCGCTGCTCGACGCCGGGCTGATGCACGGCGACTGCCTGACCGTGACCGGGAAGGACGATGGCCGAGAACCTCGAGGCGCTCGCCCCGCCGTCCATCGACGACGACGTGATCCGGTCGCTGGACCGGCCGATCCACAAGACCGGCGGCATCACCATCCTCAAGGGCTCGCTGGCCCCCGAGGGTGCGGTGGTCAAGAGCGCCGGCTTCGACGAGTCGGTCTTCACCGGCACCGCCCGGGTCTTCGACGGCGAGCGCGCCGCGATGGACGCCCTCGAGGCCGGCCAGATCACGGCCGGCGACGTCGTGGTGATCCGCAACGAGGGGCCCAAGGGCGGCCCGGGCATGCGCGAGATGCTCGCGATCACCGGGGCGATCAAGGGCGCCGGGCTCGGCAAGGACGTCCTCCTCATCACCGACGGCCGCTTCTCGGGTGGCACGACGGGGCTCTGCGTCGGCCACATCGCCCCCGAGGCGGTCGACGGCGGCCCGATCGCGTTCGTGCGCGACGGCGACCAGATCACCCTCGACGTCCTCAACCGCTCGCTCGAGGTCGAGATGGGGGAGGACTGGGAGTCGCGCAAGGACGGCTGGGAGCCGCTGCCGTCGAAGTACCCGACCGGCGTCCTCGCGAAGTACCGCAAGCTCGTCTCCTCCGCCGCCGACGGGGCCGTCACCGGCTGAGGGTTCGCCCGAGCCGCTTCTGCCACACGCCAAGACCGATTCAGCGCAATTGCGCTGGATCGGTCCTGTTCCACGCGTGAAACAGGACCGATCCAGCGCAATTGCGTGGGATCTGGCAACTGGGTGCTCAACCAAGTGGTTGACAACGTCCCGGGCCTGCCTGCCACTCTCCTTTATTCAACCAATCAGTTGATTACGAGGAGCGAGATGTCCGATCCGCTGTCCCAGGTCTTCGCGGCCCTGGCCGACCCGACCCGCCGCGACATGGTGGCCCGCCTGTGTGCGGGCGACGCGACGGTCGGCGAGCTGGCGGCGCCGTACGACGTGAGCCTGCAGGCCGTGTCGAAGCACCTGAAGGTGCTCGAGGGCGCCGGCCTGGTCACCCGGGGACGGGACGCGCAGCGGCGGCCGGTGCACCTCGAGGCGGAGGTGTTCGACCTGATGACGAAGTGGATCGAGCGCTACCGCCGCGAGGCCGAGGCGCGCTACCGGCGCCTGGACGACGTCCTCGCCCAGATGAACGATGACCCGACGAACGAGCAGCAGGACGAGACCACCGACCAAGGAGAGACGGCATGACCACCACGACCACCAAGACGCTCAAGGACGGCACCACCACGGTCGAGGCGCCGGCCGACCTGCCCGTGATCCGGCTGACCCGCGAGTTCGCGGCGACGCCCGCCCAGCTGTTCCGGGCGCACACCGAGGCCGAGCTGTTCGCGCAGTGGATGGGCCCGGACGGCAGCGCCCTCGAGATCGACCAGTGGGACCCGCGCACCGGCGGCAGCTTGCGCTACGTGGGCGTGTCCGGCGACCAGGAGTTCGCCTTCCGGGGCTGCTTCCACACGGTGCGCGAGGACCGCATCGTCGAGACGTTCACCTTCGAGGCCATGCCGGACGCGGTGTGCCTCGAGACGTTCACCTTCGAGGAGCTCGGCAACGGGCGCACCCTGCTCCGGTCGGAGTCGCTCTACGAGAGCTTCGAGGCCCGCGACTTCATGCTCACCTCGCATGGAGTCCGGCGTCATCGACGGCTACGCGTCGCTCGACGGCCTGCTGGAGGACGGCGCGCTGTAGCTCGGCTCGCGGCCACGGGAGGCGGTGCCCTCGCAACCGGAGGGCATCGCCTATCGTCTTCATCCCGATGGACAAATCCGAACGCCCCGTCCTCGTCGCGGTCCTCGTGGCGATCGTCGCGCTGATCGGCGTGGCCGCAGTCGTGCCCGACGCGTCGAACCTGCCTGCCTGGGGCGCGATGCCTGGCAGCAGCAGCGCGGCCGTCACGGTCTCGTCGACGTCCGGCGTCTCCGCCACCGCGCACACCGACACGACCGAGGGCGGCGGCACCACCGTCACCGACCCGCAGGCCGGGCACGACGGCGGCACCGCCACCGGCTCCCGAGCCGACCAAGACCCTTCCGAACGGCGCGACGAAGATCTTCGGCGACGGCAGGTTCCTCGTCGCCTACTACGGCACCGCCGAGACCGGCGCCCTCGGAGTGCTGGGCGAGACCTCTCCGCGACAGATGGCCGCACCGCGTGCAGCGCGCCGCGAAGCCGTTCGCCCGGCGCAAGCAGCCCACCCAGATCGTCTTCGAGCTGATCGTCAGCATCGCGGACGGCTACGCCGGCCCGGGTCGCGACTACTCCCACGACATCCCGCGCGCCGAGGTGCAGAAGTACATCGACGCCGCGCACCGGCACGACGCGCTGCTGCTGCTCGACATCCAGCCCGGCCGCTCCGACTTCCTCACCGCCGCGAAGCGGTGGGCCTGGGCGCTCAAGGACCCCTACGTCGGCCTCGCGCTCGACCCGGAGTGGCGGATGGGCAAGCACGGCGTCCCCGGTGCCCGCATCGGCTCGGTCGGCGCCCGCGAGGTCAACCGGGTCTCCGCCTGGCTGCGCGACCTGGTGGCCCGCAACGCGCTGCCGCAGAAGCTGTTCGTCCTCCACCAGTTCCGCACCGACATGATCGACCGCATCGGCACCATCGAGCCGCGCCGCGGGCTGGTGATGGTGCAGCACGTCGACGGCTTCGGCACGCCGGGCCAGAAGCTCGCCACCTTCCACGCCGTCGCGAGGCCACGCCAGTTCTTCATGGGGTTCAAGCTCTTCTACGACGAGGACGTGCACCGCATGTCGCCGTCCGACGTACGCCGGATCAACCCGAAGGTCCGGTTCGTCTCGTTCCAGTGACCGCCGGATAGCCTCACCGCGTGCCTGCTGCCGCCGACCTGGACGCCGCCGACCCGCTCGCGGCCTACCGCGACCGCTTCGTCGGCGCCGACGACGCCGCTGGTCTACTTCGACGGCAACTCGCTGGGCCGGCCGCTGAAGGTGACGGGGCCGCGGCTGGCGGAGTTCGTCGAGGTGGAGTGGGGCGGCCGGCTGATCCGGGGCTGGGACGAGCGCTGGTTCGACCTGCCGCGCACCCTCGGCGACCGGCTCGGCGGCGTCTGCCTCGGAGCCGCGCCCGGGCAGGTGGCGATCGGCGACTCGACGACGGTGCTGCTCTACAAGCTGATGCGCGCGGCGGTCGCAGCGCGTCCGGGGCGCACCGAGATCGTGCTCGACCGCGACCAGTTCCCGACCGACCGCTACGTCGCCGACGGGGTCGCCCGCGAGACCGGGCTGACCCTGCGCTGGATCGAGGTCGACACCGGCCGCGGCGTCACCGCCGAGCAGCTGGCCGAGGTGGTCGGGCCGCAGACCGCGCTCGTCGTCCTCAACCACGTCGCCTACCGCTCGGCCTGGCTCGCCGACGCGCCCGCGCTGACCCGGATCGTGCACGACGCCGGGGCGCTGGTGCTCTGGGACCTGTGCCACTCGGCCGGGGTGGTGCCGGTCGAGCTGGACGCGCTGGGACGTCGACCTCGCGGTGGGCTGCACCTACAAGTACCTCAACGGCGGCCCCGGCTCCCCGGCGTTCCTCTACGTCGCCGAACGGCTCCAGGAGGAGCTGACCCAGCCGATCCAGGGCTGGATGGGCGCGGCGGACCCGTTCCTGATGGGGCCGTCGTACGTCCCGGCCCCAGGCATCCGGCGGTTCCTCTCCGGCACCCCGGCCATCGTCGGCATGCTGGCGCTGGAGGACATGGTCGACCTGGTCGCCGAGGCCGGGCCGGACGCGGTGCGCGCCAAGTCGGTCGCGCTGACCGGCCACGCGATCGAGGTCGCCGACGAGCTCCTCGCCCCGCTCGGCGTCGAGCTCGCCTCGCCCCGCGACCCCACGCGGCGCGGCGGCCACGTCACGCTGAACCACCCGCTGATGCGCGAGGCCACGGCGGCGCTCTGGCAGCGCGACGTGATCCCCGACTACCGCGACCCCCACGGGCTGCGGATCGGCCTGTCGCCGCTCTCCACGTCGTACGCCGAGGTCCGGGCCGGGCTGGAAAGCGTTCGCGAGGTGCTCACCGGGCTGACAGCCTGAGGCGATGGCGCGCTTGCGATGCGACTGACCGGCCGGCACTTGTAACTAACCGTCCGGTCATCTACCTGACAGTTACAACCGCATGGAAGATGTACGGACGGTTAGTTACAAGTGCGCCGGCCGGGCCTCAGTGGACGTGGTCGCGCCAGTCGGCCGGCACCCGGTCGGCCGGGCCGGGGACGGTCTGGTCCTCGGGGTGCCCGGTCGGGGGTGCCAGCTCCGGGCCGTCGACGGGCTCGTCGGTGCGGTAGTCCCAGAACCACTCCTCGCCGGGCTCGAAGCTCTGGATCACCGGGTGGCCGGTGGCCCGGAAGTGCGCGGTCGCGTGCTGGGCCGGCGAGGAGTCGCAGCAGCCGACGTGGCCGCACTGGGCGCAGCGGCGCAGGTGCACCCACCAGCCCCCTGCCGGGTCGCACTCGGCGCAGCCGGTGCCGCTCGGAGGGACGGTCGGGTCGATGCCTGGGTCGATGGGTTGGTCGGTCATGGCTGGGCGGTACCTCCGCGGTAGGGATCCCACGCCTCGGGCGCCGGTGTGGCCCGCCGGTCGACGAGAGTGGCGGCCGCGATGAAGAGCAGGAAGAGCACGGTGATGCCGACCGCGGCGACGAGCCACGTGGCCCCAGCCCTTCTGCGTCGACGTCGAGGAACGGGTAGGGGTACCAGCCGCTGACCGCGCCCACGACCAGCACGTAGCCGAGGTAGGCCAGCGGCCAGCCGATCGACCAGACCTGGGCGCAGCGCTCGATGCGGGGTCGCGGGCCGAAGAGCGCCCAGCCGACGACGGCGAGCGCCGGGCACCACCATGTGCAGCAGCTTGTCGGCGACGTAGTCGGCTCCGTGCGAGGTCGCAGCAGCGGGCCGGAGCAGGGTGAAGTGCACGACGCCCGTCACGGTGATGCCGACCATCCCGGCCAGCCGGAGCGGCTCGGAACGACGGAGCCCTCCCGGAGCGGGTCGCGGGCCAGCATGCGCCGCCGCCACCGCCACCAGGACGTTGCTCTGGATCGTGAAGTAGGAGACGAAGTGCCAGAGCCGGTCGAACATCGGGTCCGGTTCGGCCTCGTCGAGCACGCGGCCGCCGTGGATGATCAGCGCCAGCTGGAAGACCAGCGCCCCGATCGTCACGACGGCCGTCAGACCGTGCCAGCTCCGAGCTGTTCGTGGCGTCACGAGGGTGAGACTAGGGTGCACCGGTGCCCGAGATGAACGAGTTCGGACAGCCCGTCGGCGACCGCGTGCCCGCGTGGTCTCCGCGAGCGTCGCCCGGATGCGGTCACGCTGGAGGGTCGGTACGTCGACGTCGAGCCGCTCGCCGTGGCGCACGCCGCCGCCCTGCTCGGGGCCGTGTGCGGCCCGGAGGACCGGCCGCTGTGGACCTACCGCCCGACCGAGCCGCCGGCCGACCTCGACGAGATGACCGAGCTGATCGCCCGCACGCTCGCGACGCCCGACCTGCTCACCTTCGTCCTGGTGCCGCGGGGCGGCGCGCCGTCCGGCATCGCGTCGTTCACGCGGATCGACCCGGCCACCGGCCAGGTCGAGGTGGCCGGGGTGCTCTACGCCCGGTCGCTGCAGCGCACGGCCGCGGCCACCGAGGCGATCCACCTGCTGATGCGCTACGCCTTCGACGACCTCGGCTACCGGCGGTTCGAGTGGAAGTGCGACTCGCTCAACGAGCCGTCGCGGCGCGCGGCCGCGCGGCTCGGGCTTCGCCTACGAGGGCCGGTTCCGGCACCACATGGTGACCAAGGGCCGCAACCGCGACACCGACTGGTTCTCGGTCACGGACGCCGAGTGGCCCGGCCGTACGCAGCCGCGCACGAGCGGTGGCTGGACCCGGCGAACTTCGACGAGAACGGCGCGCAGCGGACCTCGCTATCGACCGCATGGGGTACCGCGTCGGCATGACCGACGACGACTCCGCCCAGACCACGCTCTCCCCGAACGACATCGAGCGGGCCGAGCTCGGCGGACTGGCGGATGCTCTTCGACGCGCTGCACGCCAGGTTCCGCACCGAGGACTTCGCGACGGCGCTCAAGCTGGTCACGAAGATCGGCAAGGCGGCCGAGAAGGCCGACCACCATCCCGACGTGGACCTCTCCTACGGCCGGGTCGACGTCCGCCTGTCCAGCCACGACGCGGGCGGGGTCACCGAGCGGGACGTCGACCTGGCCCGCCAGATCAGCGGCTTCGCCTCGGACGTCGGGTGCCGAAGCGGCGCCCGGAGAGCAGTCGGTCATCGAGATCGCCCTGGACACGCCCGCCTACGACGACGTGAAGCCGTTCTGGGCGGCCGTCCTCGGCTACGAGGGCGACCGGACCCACGCCGAGGAGCTGAACGACCCGAACGGCACCCGGCCCACCCTGTGGTTCCAGAAGTCGCACGAGGCCAAGGGTGTGGTGCCGCAGCGGTTCCACCTCGACGTGCGCGTCCCGCCCGAGGCGGCCGAGGACCGCGTCCGGGCGGCGCTGAAGGCCGGCGGCACGCTGGTCAGCGACGAGCGCGCCCCCACCGTGTGGGTCTTGCCGACACGCATGGCAACAAGGCCTGCGTCACGACCTGGCTGGGCCGCGACCCCGACCACGACTCCGAGGAGGGCGACGCCGCCGGAACGATCGATGTCGGCGACGAGTGACAGGCTTGGGGACGTGGACCAGCGCATCAGCTTCCTGACCCTCGCGGTGCGTGACCTCGACGCCAGTCGTCGGTTCTACGTCGACGGGCTGGGGTGGACGCCGGAGCTCGAGGTCGAGGGCGACGGCGTCATGATCATGGCGGGCGACCGGCTCGTGTTCTCCCTGTGGGACCGCGAGCACTTCCAGGTCGAGGTCGGCCGGATCGCTGTCGGCGACGGCGTGCCGCCGTTCACGATCTCCCACAACGTCGCGACCGAGGCGGAGGTCGACGCGATCCTGGCGACCGCCCGCGCGGCGGGAGCCGACCCCGTGCAGGAGGCGCAGGAGCGCGAGTGGGGCGGCTACACCGGCTACTTCGGAGACCCCGACGGCTACCGCTGGGAGATCGCCACCAACCCCGGACCCATCGGACAGAAGGTGCTGCCATGAGTGACCCCAAGAAGACGCTCCGCTACCCCGACGTGATGGCCGAGGAGGGGCTCGACGACTGGCGCTTCTTCCTCGTCAAGCTGCACGCCCGGTTCAGGACCGGGAGCTTCGTCAAGGGACTCGAGCTGGTCACCCGGATCGCCGAGGCCGCCGAGGCGGCCAACCACCACCCCGACGTCGTGCTGACCTACCCGCAGGTCGACGTCGACCTGACCAGCCACGACGTGGGCGGCGTGACCAGCCGTGACCTCGACCTGGCCAGGCAGATCTCGGCCATCGCCGCGGAGCTCGGCGTCGAGGCCGCGCCGCGCGAGGTGTCGACGCTCGAGCTCGCGCTCGACGTGCCCGATGCCGACGAGGTGAAGCCGTTCTGGGCGGCGGTCCTCGGCTACGACCACTCGGACAAGTGGCCCGAGGTCTACGACAAGGGCGGCCGCAACAACACCCTCTGGTTCCAGAAGGCACCCGAGGCCACCGGCGAGGTCCAGCAGCGCTTCCACCT
Source organism: uncultured Actinomycetota bacterium (assembly GCA_963793315.1). Lineage (GTDB taxonomy): Bacteria > Actinomycetota > Actinomycetes > Propionibacteriales > Nocardioidaceae > Nocardioides. The sequence goes on from CAWBZR010000021.1 coordinate 124,913, forward strand.
CGACATCGTCGTGCCGCGCGAGGTGGCCGAGGAGCGGCTCCAGGCCGCCCTCGACGCCGGCGGCATCCTGGTCAGCACCGACGCCGTCCCGGCCTTCTGGGTGCTGGCCGACCAGCACGGCAACAAGGTCTGCATCTGCACCGCCGACGGTCGGGAGTCCAGCTCCTAGCTTCGCTAGTGCCCTGTCAGCGAGATCCGCACTAATCCTCGATCCGTGGATGGCCGCTTGCTACGCGCCACCACAGGCACGCACCTGGCGGCGTTGCCAACGCTGCGAAGACGCCCAGCCTGCGTGCGCGTCGGCGCCTTGCCATGCACGCACCTGGACCACGGACTTATCGCACGCATCTCGCTGACACGACACCAGTCCTGTCAGCAAGATCCCGGTCAGTCCTCGACAGCGAGCACGAGCTCGCGCAGGAGATCGGCCAGGCGGCGCTGGTCGGCGGGGGAGAGGGCGCCGAGCAGGGCGGCCTCGTCGCGGCCCTCGAGCCTGGCGTGCCGGTCGAACGCCCGCTGGCCGAGCGCCGTCAGCCGCACGTGCACCCGCCGCCGGTCGTCCTTGTCCACGGTGCGGGTGACCAGCCCGGCGTCCTCGAGGGGGCCGAGCCGCGCGGACAGGGCGCCCCGGCTCAGGCCCAGGTGGTCGGCGAGGTCCGACGGGCTGGCGGTGTAGGGCGGCCCGAGCCGGCGCAGGGCCAGCAGGATCTTGAACGACGGGCGCGGGAGCGCGGCGCTGGTGTGCGCGGCGTCGCGGCTGCCGGCCAGGTGCCGGCTGAGGATCATCAGCCTGGCGATGACCGCCTCGTGCACGGGCTGGAGGTAGTCGAGCTCCTCGCGCCAGCGCGCGACGTGCCGGTCGACGGAGTCCTGTCGGGTCAACATGCTCTCCGGTTGAATAGTTTTCTGGAGGATAGTTTTGTGCCAAACTACCTTGCTGGCATGGAACTCGACACCGTGCTCACCGCCGTCCGCGCCCTCCGCCTGTCCACCCACTACGACGAGGCTCTCGACCTTCTCGCCGCGGCAGCCGCGGCCACCGATCGCGACCGGCTCGCCGTGCTGATGGCCAGGGCCGAGGTCGTCGCCCAGCGCGACTACACCCGCGGCGCGCGCTCCGGAGCGGACCACCCGCTCGACGACGCCGCTGCCCTGGCCGGTGAGGTCGGCGCCGACCCCACCCAGTCGTGGGACCTGGCGATGCTGCACCTGCGCCGGCAGTACGCCGACCAGCTCGTCGGACGGGATCGGCCCGGCGGGACGCGACGGCCCGGTCGTGAACGCGATGGACACCGAGGCCGCCCGCCTGCGCGACACCGCGCCGGACGACGGGCGCCGGGCCTGGGCGTTGATGTGCCTCGGCTGGATCTCGGACAACCTGCGCGGCGACCGCGAGACCGCGCCCGGGCACTATGCCGAGGCCCTCGCGCTGGCGCGGGTCGTGGACGACCCGGTCCTGCTCTTCGAGGCGCAGCGCCACCTCGGCGACCACGCCCACGACGACGGCGACCACGAGGTTGCGCTCGCCGCCTGGCAGGAGTCAGCGGCGGCCGCCGCCCGCGGCGGCCACATCCTCGGCGTTCTCGCGCAGCAGCTGCTGCTCGCGGTGCTGGCCCGCGACGCGGGCGACGAGGCGGGCGCCCGGGCGCTCGCCACGGAGACGCTCCGGTGGGCCGACGGGCTGGGCGCGGTCCGGCTGTCGGGTCAGGTCACCGGCTTCCTCGCGGGCGTCGACCCGACCCAGCCGCCGCCCGCCGCACGGAACTGAGACGGCCGTCCCGTATGGTGGGACGGCTGGGCATCGACATGACGCGCGTTCTGACGAGCGGCTAGCGTGGCCGCATGCGCTTGGAGCTTCTCGTACGCATGCGACGCGCCGCCTGACCGATCAGACGACGCGTCACCCCTCGTTGCCCGCAGGCGGCCGAGGGGTTTTTTGTTTCCGAGGCGAGCAGGACGAACAGGGACAAGGGACTATGAGCGAGCAGATCACCGGAGCGCAGAGCCTGGTCACCTCCCTGGAGGCGGCGGGTGTCACCGACATCTTCGGCATCCCCGGCGGGGCGATCCTGCCGGCCTACGACCCGCTGATGGACTCCAAGATCCGGCACATCCTGGTCCGGCACGAGCAGGGCGCAGGCCACGCCGCGCAGGGGTACGCCGCGGCGACCGGACGGGTCGGCGTGTGCATGGCGACGTCGGGTCCGGGCGCGACCAACCTCGTCACCCCGATCGCCGACGCCCACATGGACTCCGTCCCGATCGTCGCCGTGACCGGCCAGGTCGGGGCCGCCGCGATCGGCACCGACGCCTTCCAGGAAGCCGACATCCGCGGCATCACGATGCCGATCACCAAGCACAACTTCCTGGTCACCGACCCCGACGAGATCCCGCAGCGGATCGCCGAGGCGTTCCACATCGCCAGCACTGGCCGCCCCGGGCCCGGTGCTCGTCGACATCGCGAAGTCGGCACTGCAGGCGATGACGACGTTCGAGTGGCCGGCCGAGCTGCACCTGCCCGGCTACCGCCCCGTGACTCGCCCCCACTCGAAGCAGATCCGCGAGGCGGCCAGGCTGATGCTCGAGTCGCGCCGACCGGTCCTCTACGTCGGCGGGGGCACCGTCCGCTCCGGTGCCTCGGCGGAGCTCAAGCAGCTCGCCGAGCTGACCGGCATGCCGGTCGTCACCACGCTGATGGCCCGCGGGGCGTTCCCCGACAGCCACCCGCAGCACCTCGGGATGCCGGGGATGCACGGCACCGTCGCCGCGGTGGCCGCGCTCCAGAAGAGCGACCTGATCATCAGCCTCGGCGCCCGCTTCGACGACCGGGTGACCGGCAACCTCGACTCGTTCGCGCCCGGCGCCAAGGTGATCCACGCCGACATCGACCCGGCCGAGATCGGCAAGAACCGGCACACCGACGTCCCGATCGTGGGCGACGTCCGCGAGGTGCTGGTCGACCTCCTGGTGGCGCTCAAGACCGAGGCCGACGCCGGCCACACCGGCGACTACGAGGGCTGGGTCAAGTTCCTCGAGGGCGTGCGCGACGCCTACCCGCTCGGCTACGACAAGCCCGAGGGCTCGCTCGCGCCGCAGTACGTCATCGAGCGGCTCGGAGCCCTCGCCGGGCCCGAGGCGATCTACACGTCCGGGGTCGGCCAGCACCAGATGTGGGCCGCCCACTTCGTCGGCTACGAGCAGCCGCGGAAGTGGATCAACTCCGGCGGTCTCGGCACGATGGGCTTTGCGGTCCCCGCGGCGATGGGTGCCCAGGTCGGCTGTCCCGACCAGGTCGTGTGGGCGATCGACGGCGACGGCTGCTTCCAGATGACCAACCAGGAGCTCGCCACCTGCGCGATCAACAACATCCCGATCAAGGTCGCGATCATCAACAACGAGTCGCTCGGCATGGTGCGCCAGTGGCAGACGCTGTTCTACAACTCGCGCTACTCCAACACCGACCTCGAGTCGAAGCGGATCCCCGACTTCGTGAAGCTCGCCGACGCCTACGGCTGCGTCGGGCTCTCGTGCGACAGCCCCGAGGACGTCGACGCGACCATCACCAAGGCGATGGAGATCAACGACGTGCCCGTCGTGGTCGACTTCCGGGTGCACCGCGACGCCATGGTCTGGCCGATGGTCGCCGCCGGCACGAGCAACGACGAGATCAAGTACGCGCGCGACCTCGCGCCGCAGTTCGACGAGGACGACCTGTGATGGGGGAGATCCGATGAGCCGACACACCCTGTCCGTGCTGGTCGAGGACAAGCCGGGCGTCCTGGCCCGGATCGCCGGGCTGTTCAGCCGCCGCGGTTTCAACATCGAGTCCCTGGCGGTCGGCCCGACCGAGCACGCTGACGTCTCGCGGATGACGATCGCGGTCAACGTCGAGGAGTCGCCGCTCGAGCAGGTCACCAAGCAGCTCAACAAGCTGGTCGAGGTGATCAAGATCGTCGAGCTCGACCACGAAGCGTCGGTCCACCGCGAGCTGGTGCTGGTCAAGGTCGCCGCCACCGCCGAGACCCGCGGCCAGATCCTCGACGTCGTCCAGCTGTTCCGGGCCAGCGTCGTCGACGTCGCCACCGACGCGGTGACGGTCCAGGTGATCGGCAACGCCGCCAAGATCGCCGACGTGCTGCGGATCCTCGAGCCGTTCGGCATCCGCGAGCTCGTCCAGTCCGGCATGGTCGCGATCGGCCGCGGCTCGCGCTCCATCTCCGAGCGTTCGGTGCGCCCGGTCGCCGTACCCGCGCCACCCGCCGCTGGCTGATCCCGTCCACTGGTTGAGGAGCTCGTGCAGCGAGCGTCCCGCAACCTCGTTAGTTTCCTCGTAACGCAACCCAAGAAGGAGCAGCCCTGTGGCTGAGATGTTCTACGACGACGACGCCGACCTGGCCCTGATCCAGGGCAAGAACGTCGCGGTGATCGGCTACGGCAGCCAGGGCCACGCGCACGCGCTGTCGCTGCGCGACTCGGGGGTCGACGTACGCGTCGGGCTGCAGCCCGGCTCCAAGAGCCGCGAGAAGGCCGAGGCCGAGGGGCTGCGGGTGCTCACCCCACGTGAGGCGGCCGAGGAGGCCGACGTCATCGTGATCCTCGCGCCCGACCAGCACCAGCGGAAGCTCTACGCCGAGGAGATCGAGCCCGAGCTCGCACCCGGCGACACCCTGGTCTTCGGCCACGGCTTCAACATCCGCTTCGGCTACATCACCCCGCCCGAGGGCGTCGACGTGTTCATGGTCGCCCCCAAGGGGCCGGGTCACCTGGTCCGTCGCGAGTACGTCGACGGCCGCGGCGTCCCCGTCCTGGTCGCCGTCGAGAAGGACGCCTCCGGCAACGCCTGGCCGCTCGCGCTGTCCTACGCCAAGGCGATCGGCGGACTGCGCGCCGGCGGCATCAAGACGACGTTCACCGAGGAGACCGAGACCGACCTGTTCGGCGAGCAGGCGGTGCTCTGCGGCGGCGCCTCGCAGCTGGTCATGTACGGCTTCGAGGTCCTCACCGAGGCGGGCTACCAGCCCGAGGTCGCCTACTTCGAGTGCCTCCACGAGCTGAAGCTGATCGTCGACCTCATGTACGAGGGCGGCATCGCCAAGCAGCGCTGGTCGGTCTCCGACACCGCCGAGTTCGGCGACTACGTCTCCGGACCGCGGGTGATCACGCCCGAGGTGAAGGAGAACATGAAGCAGGTGCTCGCCGAGATCAAGGACGGCTCGTTCGCCGCGCACTTCATCGCCGACATGGACGCAGGGTCGCCCGAGTTCACCGCCTACCGCGAGAAGAGCGAGCAGCACCCGATCGAGCAGACCGGCCGCGAGCTCCGCAAGCTGATGGCGTGGGTCAAGTCGCACGACTCCGACTACGTGGAGGGCTCCTCGGCGCGGGGCTGACCCGCGCCGACGACGACCCACATGGAGATCCTCGAGGCAGAGCACAACGCGACCGAAGGGGCCGTGTTCGTCGTCGTCATCGGCGGCCGCCGGATCGAGCTGCCGTGGGTCGAGCATGCCTCGCTCCGCGACGGCATCCTCGTCCTCGAGGCCGTGTCGTCCGGATCCGGCTCGCCCGCCAAGACATGGGTCCGGACCTGGGACCAGGCCACCTGGCAGGTCTCGCTGGGCGAGGAGGCGAACGCCCCTGTGCGCGGTCGGCGGGTGCGGGAGTCCGACCCAGAAGCGCCGACGCCGTGACGGCCGGAGGACGCGAAGAGGTGGCGTGCCCGGCGTGCGGCGCCTCGCGCGACCAGAGCACCAACCCCGGCAACCTGCGCCGGGCCGTCTGCTTCTGCGGCCACCCGCGCTACTACGACTACAAGCACGACGACGACAGCTGCCCGTGCCTCCGGCGTCCGTGAGCGGTCAGCAGTCGGACCACTGCTTCGCGACCCACGCAGCCCACTGACCCTCGGCGACGTTCTGGGGGTGGATGCCGTCCTGGAGCAGGTCGGGGTGGGTGCGCACGTACGCCGGCCAGTCCGCGACGCAGGTGTGGGGGCGGCCGGCGGCGATCGAGCGCATCCAGCCGCCGAACCTCTGCGCCCACGCGGAGAGCACGACCGGGTCGGAGCTGGTCTCGACGTACGGCGCACGAGCATGACCGGCGTCCACGACGGAAGGGCGCCGATCGCCGTGGCGAGGTCGCGGCGGCGTGTAGCCCTGGGCCGGGTTGGTCCCGAGCTCGACGACCAGCCCGGTCGGCGCGCCGTTGCGGTGGCGGTAGGCCTCGAGGCGGGCCGGCAGCTCGGTCGGGCGGCGGGCCGGCTCCCCATCGACGGTGAGCGCGGGCAGGAGCCGGGCCAGCTCGTCACCACCGCGCCAGGTGACCGAGTCGCCGACCATGAGCGGTCCCGGGCGCGAGGGGGGCAGCCACTGGGTCCGCGCCACCTGGGCGGCCAGCGTGGTGCCGTCCGCGGCGGCTCGCTGCGACAGCGCCGCGGCCCGCCGGGGGTCAGGCACTCGTCGTAGCGGCCGGGCCTCTCCGAAGGGCCACGTAGACGCTGCCCGGCGGGGTGCACTGGGGTGCGTCGGCGACGGCGAGGAGGGAGCGGTCCGGCTGGGAGGCGCAGTAGTTGACCGCCGCGATCCACCGGCGGTGCAGCGCCCGGCAGGTGCGCACGTCGACCGTGGCGGCGTAGCCGAACCCCTGCGGCTCGCCCGCCAGTGCGCACGCCTCGGCGCCGGCGACCTTGCGCCACGGCACCGCGCCCTCGACGCACCGCCCGCGCGAGCAGCCGAGGTCGGGTGTGAAGCCGCGACCCAGGAGGGCGCACTCGTCGGCGCCCAGGGCACGGTCGTACGCCGTCCCGCTGTCGGCCACCGCGATCGCCGTTCCCGGCGCGATGCTCGACACGGGCAGCGCCACCTCGACGGCGGCGACGGTGGCCACTCCGAGCGCGAGCACCGCCAGGCGGCGCCGGAGGGCGCGCGGACGTGCGTATGGCATGACGAATGACCCCGTGTGGATGTCCCCTGAGCCGGAATCGATGCCGGCTCCCTCGTGCTCCACGGTAGGAGCGCGGGGCGGTGACCGCCGGGGATCACCGAGAAAGGGGCCGTTCGGCCGCCACTGTGCTCACCCGCCCAAGAGGGACGGGCTTAGCCTCGATCCGTGGATGGCCGCCTACTACGCGGCCACCACAGGGGCGCGCTGGCGGCGTTGCCGACGCTGGAAAGACGCCCAGTCTGACGGCGCGCCGGCGCCTTGCCTTCACGCCCCTCTGGTGCCGCTGACGCTACGCCGCCCATCCAGACGGATCGAGGCTGTAGCCATGGATCGAGGCTTAGCAGCGGCGCCCACTGCTGGGACACCCAGCGCGCCCAGCGGCCCTCGGCGGCGTGCTTGGTGTGCACGCCGTCCTGGAGGATGCCGGGGTGCGAGCGCACGTACGCCGGCCAGTCGGCGACGCACGTCCTGGGGCGGGACCGCGCCAGGCCGCGCATCCACTCGCCGACCCTGCGCGACTGAGGCGTGACCACGACGGGGTCGCTCCTCAGCTCGTAGTGGGGCAGGACCAGCATCACCCGCGTGCCGCGCGGCACGCTGCGCACGGCCTTCACCAGGTCGTGGCGGCTGAACGTTGGCGGCCGGGACCGTGCCGAGCTCGATGATCAGGCCGGCGGGCTGGCCGTGGCCGGTCCGGTAGAAGGCCAGCCGCGACGCCAGCTCGGTGGGGGGCCGGGCCGGGCTCCCCGTCGAGGGTGAAGTCCGGGCGCAGCCGGGCCAGCTCGTCGGAACCGCGCCAGGTGAGCGAGTCGCCGATCATCAGCACCCCGCCGCCGGAGGGCCGGAAGCCCGGGTCTGCCGCGCAGGCGCCGTTCACGAAGACGTGGCCCGGGCGGTGGGGGCACTGGACGCTGGAGCGCAGGGCGACCTCGGCCTCGAGGCTGGTGCCGTCGAGCGCGGACCGCTGCACCAGCTCGGCGGCGCGCGCCGCGGTCAGGCACTCGTCGTAGTAGCCCTCGGTCTCCTCGAGGGTGACGTAGACGCGTCGCCCGCGCCGATGCACTGCGGGGCGCTGTAGACGACGCCCGGTGACCGGTCGGGCTCGGAGGCGCAGTAGTTGACCCGCGCGATCCAGCGCCGGTTCAGCGCCCGGCACCGCCGGGCGTCGACGGTGGCGGCGAAGCCGTAGCCCTTCGGGGCGCCCCGCAGCGTGCACGCCTCGGCGCCGTAGGTCTTGCGCCACGGCACCGCACCCTCGAAGCACTCGAGCGCGTGAGCAGCCCCGGCGCTTGACGAACTCGCGTCCGAGCAGGGTGCAGTCGGCCTCGTGGAGCTGGTGGTCGTACGCCGCCGGCGCCGCTGGCGGCGGCTGCACCGGCGCCGGCGGGGGCCGGCCAGGCCAGAGCCAGTGCGGCCAGGCAGACGCCGGTCAGCACCGCAACGAGGAGGCGGCTGCAGGGTCGGGAGATGGGGTCTGGTCGTCATCGCTCAGCGAAGGATTCCACACGGGCACGGCTGGCGCCCCGTCAGCCAGCTGGCTGACAGGACACTAGAGCGTGACGGTCCCCGAGGTCGGACCCGGCGACGTTGTTGTGCGCGCGGCACCACCGCGCGGATCCGCTGGCCGGCGTGCCCGCCGACCCGCGCCACCGCGCGGCCGTGGACGGTCGTCAGCGTGCGGCCGCGGAGCGGCTTCCAGTGCCCTGAGACGAGCCGCTCGAGCCGGACCGGCAGGCCGTTCGCGCGGCCGAAGCCGTGCTCGCCCTGCTCGCGCACGCGCGCGATGAGCCGGTAGCGCCCGTGGCCGAGCGGCTTCTCGGCGAGCGCGGTGCGGGTGGCCGCGGGCCGGACCTGGAAGGTGGTCTCGGGCAGGGCGAAGGGCAGCTGGAGCGGCGGGGAGGAGCTGGTAGAAGCCGGTGGCGCGCACCGTGTAGGTGCCGGCCGGCTCGGAGCCGCAGAAGGTCACCATGACGGTGCCGCTGGTGGACGGGTTGGTCGCCGAGTTGACGACCGTGCCCTCCGAGACCTGGCCGTCGCGGGTCGGCGACCTGGACCTCCAGCCGCCAGAGCAAGCGTGCCCGGCCCGACCAGCAGGTCGTAGGAGATCGGGTGCTGCTGGCAGTGGTCGTAGAGCACGACGTCGCTCGTCGAGGTCGCGCCGGTGACGTCCGCGGACGCCGGCGCGGCCACCGCCAGCGGCGCGGCCGCCAGCGCAGGAGCAGGGCGAGACGAGGCGAGGGAGGGCATCGCTCGACGGTAACCACGACCGTTGGCCGCCTGCGTCCGACCACGGTCGGAGATGGCCCGCTGTGACCGAGGTCATGCGAGGACCCCCGGACGCCGTGCGCGCCGGGGGTCCTCGTCGTGCGGCCTGGTGGTCAGAGGTCCTTACTTCACCTCCGACCGCATCACCATCACCAGGCCGACGATCAGGGGGACGACCAGCCAGATCAGGCCCGGAGGTGCCCAGCTGCGCCCACTCGGTGCCGGTCAGGCTGCCGTCGTAGAGCTCGCCCTGCGCCCAGTTGAAGTCCAGCCAGGGCCGGAGGTCCTCCCACCACTGCTGGAAGTTGCCCAGCACGAGGGAGAGGGTCGGGAGCACGAACGAGTAGACGACGAACCCGACGATCGCGCCGGGGGAGTTGCGGATCAGCACGCCGAGCATGAAGCCGATGAGCAGGTTCAGCACGTTGGCGAAGACCAGGTAGCCGATCTGCTGGCGCGGGGATGTCCCAGACGGTGTCGACGCCCGGCGATGGTGCTGCCGAGGATGTTGCCGAGCGCGCCGATGGCGAGCGCGACGCCGATCGAGACGGCGCCGAGCGCCATCGAGACGACCATCTTGGCGCGGATCACCCGGCCGCGGTGCGGGACCAGGGTGAACGTGGTGAGCCCGCTGCGCTGGGTGTACTCGCTGGTGACGGACAGGATCGCCATCACCGGGAGCAGCAGCGTCATCGGGACGCCGATGGCGGCGCCGAAGTTGTCGTAGGTCATCGCGCTGTCCGGCGCGAAGAGGATGACCGAGCGCCGTGGCGATGAACGCGGTGGCGGCGATCGACACCATGAGCCAGTAGCCGGCGCGGGTGTCGAACATCTTGATCAGCTCGACCTGGATCAGCCGGGTGAACGGGATCGGGTGCCGGGGCCGGTGCGGGGCGGCCAGCTGGGCGCGGCGCGCGGTCCATGGTGGTGGCGGTCATGCTGCTGCTCCTTCTCGGGACGTGTCTGCGGTGAGCTCGAGGAACATCTCCTCGAGGCCGGCGCCGTCGGCGGCGCGCAGCTCGGTGAGGGGTACGCCGGCCGCGAGCGCGACCTTGCCGACCTGGTCGGCGTCGGCCTCGGCGCGCAGGCCGTCCTGGCCGGTCGGCACGGCGTGGATGCCGTCCAGCTCGAGGGCGCGGGCCAGCTCGACGACGTCGCTGGTGCGGACCAGGGTGCCGGCGGAGGCTCGAGCAGCTCGGCCTTGGTGCCCTGGGCGACGATCTTGCCCTGGCCGATGACCACCAGGTCGTCGGCGATGACCTCGATCTCGTGGAGCAGGTGCGAGGAGAGCAGCACGGTGCCGCCCTTGTTGGCGAAGCCGCGGAGCAGGTCGCGCATCCAGCGGATGCCGGCCGGGTCGAGGCCGTTGGCCGGCTCGTCGAGGATCAGCACCTCGGGGTCGCCGATCAGCGCGGTGGCGATGCCGAGCCGCTGGCGCATGCCGAGCGAGTAGTTCTTGACCCGGCGCTCGGCCTCGGTGCCGGTCAGCGAGACCAGGTCTCGAGCATCTCGTCGACCCGGCTCATCGGGCAGCCCCATCGTGCGGGCGGCGATCCGGAGGGTCTCGCGGCCGGTGCGGCCGGCGTGCTGCGCGGAGGCGTCCAGGAGGACGCCGACCTCGCGGCCGGGGTTGGGGAGGTCGGCGTACTTGCGGCCGAGGACGGTGGCGGACCCGGAGGTCGCCGGGGTCAGACCGACCATGACGCGCATGGTCGTCGACTTGCCGGCGCCGTTGGGACCGAGGAACCCGGTCACACGGCCCGGGCGCGCGGTGAAGGTGACGTCGTCGACGGCCCGGAGGCCGCCGTACGTCCTGGTGAGTGCGGTCACGTCGATCATGGGGTCAACGTTCGCGGCGAGAGGGGGTCGCCCACATCGGGGAGCGGTCCCCACCGACCCCTTGCCGGACCCTGAGGGGTGACCTCGGGGTCGACCCCGGCGGATGCGGGAACACTCCGAGCCAGCGGCCGTCGCTGTTGCCACCTCGGCATGCGCATCGAGGTTGGTCCGACGTCGTCTGCCCGTGGTGCTACATCGGCAAGCGCCACCTCGAGGCGGCGCTGGAGGGCTTCGACCACCGCGACGACGTCGAGGTCGTCTACCGCTCCTTCGAGCTCGACCCGACGCGCTCCCGAGGTGCCGGTCGAGACGACCGTCGAGTCGCTGGCGAAGAAGTTCGGCACCGACGTGGCGGGCGCACGCGAGCTGATGACGCGCGCCGACGGCGTGGCCGCCTCGGTTGGCCTCGAGTTCCACCACGCGCGACGCCCCGCACGCCCGCACTGTCACGCGCACCGGCTGCTCCACCTCGCCGCCGACGAGGGCGGGTCGTCGCGGCAGGGCGAGCTGAAGGAGGCGCTGCTCGCGGCCTACTTCCTCCGTGGCGAGAACGTCGGCGACCACGACGTGCTGCGCGCGGTCGCCGTCGGCGCGGGCCTCGACCCCGCCCGGGTCGACGAGGTGCTGGCGAGCGAGGAGTACCTCGACGCCGTCCACGACGACATCGCGTCAGGCCCGCGCCTACGGCGCCACCGGCGTGCCGTTCTTCGTGGTCGACGAGAGGTACGGCCGTCTCGGGCGCCCAGCCGGCCGAGGTGTTCGGCCAGCTGCTGGAGCGGGCCTGGACCGAGAGCCACCCGGGCGTGGAGCTGGTCGGCGGCCCGGATGCGGATGCCTGCGGTCCGGACGGCTGCGCGATCTGAGCTCTCGGAGTGAGGCTTAACCTCACCTAGGTTAGCCAAGCCTAAGTAGGTCGGCGTACAGTGACCGCCTGTGTTCGCCAACTACCTCATCGGTCTGCGCGAGGGGCTCGAAGCCGCGCTGGTCGTCAGCATCCTTGTCGCCTACCTCGTGAAGTCCGACCGGCGGCACCTGCTCCCGCGGATCTGGGTGGGCGTGGCGCTGGCCGTGGCGGTCAGCCTCGCGTTCGGGGCGGCGCTCACCTTCGGCCCTCGCGGCCTGACCTTCGAGGCCCAGGAGGCGATCGGCGGCGGCCTGTCGATCATCGCGGTCGGCTTCGTCACCTACATGATCTTCTGGATGGCGCGCGCCGCTCGCAGCCTCAGTGGTGAGCTGCGCGGGCAGATCGACACCGCAGCCGAGGGCAGCCGCTGGGGGCTCGTCATCGTCGCGGTGCTCGCCGTGGGCCGCGAGGGGCTCGAGACGGCCCTGTTCCTGTGGGCGGCGACCAAGGCCGGCACCCGTGAGTCGGTCGGCTCCGTGACGCCGACCTGGGAGCCGCTGCTCGGCGCCGCGCTCGGCATCCTGACGGCCGTCGTGCTCGGCTACCTCATCTACCGGGGCGCGATCAGCATCAACCTCACCAAGTTCTTCACCTGGACCGGCGCCTTCCTCATCCTGGTCGCCGCCGGCGTCCTGGCCTACGGCGTTCACGACCTCCAGGAGGCCGACTTCCTGCCCGGCCTCAACAACCTGGCCTTCGACGTCTCCGACACCGTCGACGTCAACAGCTGGTACGGCACCCTGCTGAAGGGGATCTTCAACTTCTCGCCGGCCACGACCAAGCTCGAGGCCGCCGCCTGGCTCATCTACGCCATCCCGGTGATGGTCCTCTTCCTGCTCGGCGTACGCCGGCGCTCGGCCGCCGCGCCCGCCTCGCCCCGCCCGACGACTCCTGTCCACTGACCCAGAAGGACCCACCCCCATGCGCAAGACCCTCGTCGCGACCGCTCTCGTCGTCGCCGCGCCCTTCCTCGCCGCCTGCACCGAGAACGCCGACGGCGACGACGTGGCCGCCGACGGTGGCAGCGCCCGGCAGCTGAGCGTCGAGTCGACCGACGACGAGTGCCTGGTCTCGGCCGCCGAGGCACCTGCCGGCACGCTGACCTTCGAGGTCACCAACTCCGGCTCGCAGGTGACCGAGTTCTACCTGCTCGGCGACGACGGGCAGCGGATCGTGGCCGAGGTCGAGAACATCGGCCCGAGCCTCAGCCGGGAGATGACCGTCACCGCGACCGCGGGCAAGTACTTCACCGCCTGCAAGCCGGGCATGAAGGGCGACGGCATCCGGGCCGAGTTCACCGTCACCGAGCCCAAGGACGAGCCGACGCTCCCTCCGCGGCAGCCGACGACCAGCAGCTGATCGACCAGGCCGTGGACAGCTACGCCGACTACGTCGAGGAGCAGACCGAGGAGCTGGTCGGCAAGACCGGTGAGTTCGTGCAGCTCTACAAGGCGGGGGACGACGACGCCGCCCGGACGCTCTACCCCCAGGCCCGCACCCACTGGGAGCGCATCGAGACGGTGGCCGAGTCGTTCGGCGACCTCGACCCCAAGCTCGACCTGCGCGAGGCCGACGTCGAGCCCGGTGCCGACTGGACCGGCTGGCACCGCATCGAGAAGGACCTCTGGCCGCAGCGCGCCCAAGAGACTGCGGAGGGCTACACCCCACTGACCCCCCAGGAGCGCGCGACGTACGCCGACGACCTGATGGCCAACACCCAGGAGCTCCAGGGGCGCGTCGAGAGGCTCACCTACACCGTCGACCAGATCGCCAACGGATCGCGCGGGCTGCTCGAGGAGGTCGCCACGGGCAAGGTGACCGGCGAGGAGGAGTACTGGTCGCGCACCGATCTCTGGGACTTCCAGGCCAACGTCGACGGAGCCCGGGTCGGCTACGAGGGTCTGGAGCCGATCCTGCAGGCGAAGGACCCCGAGCTGGCCGAGACCCTCGACGACCAGGTTCGCCAGCCTGCAGGAGCTGCTCGACGCACAGAAGGTCGGCGACGGGTTCAAGACCTACGACCAGCTGACGCCCGACGAGGTCAAACAGCTCTCGGACTCCGTCAACGCCCTCTCCGAGCCGCTCTCGGAGCTCACCGCCGCCGTGCTGTCCTAGTGCCCAGCAAGCTCTCCAGACGATCCCTCCTCGGTGGCGGCGCGGCCGCCGCCGGGGTCGCGGGCGCGTTCGTGGTCGGCCGGGCGAGCGAGGGCTCGGCCGGCGAGCCGGCCGCGCGCCCGACGTCGTACCCCTTCCGCGGTGCGCACCAGGCCGGCATCACGACCGCAGGCCCAGGACCGGCTGCACTTCGCGGCCTTCGACGTCACCACCGACAGCCGCGACGACCTGATCGAGCTGCTCCAGCAGTGGACCGAGGCCGCGGAGCGGATGACCCAGGGCGACCCGGCCGGCTCCGTCGGCCCGGTCGAGGGCCCCTCGAACGTGCCGCCCGACGACACCGGCGAGGCGATCGGGCTCTCCCCGGCCGCGGCTGACCATCACCTTCGGCTTCGGCCCCTCGCTGTTCGTCGACGCTGACGGCAAGGACCGGTTCGGCCTGGCCGACCGGCAGCCCGACGCGCTGCGCACGCTGCCGCACTTCCCGGCCGACAACCTCGACCCGACGAGGTCCCACGGCGACCTCTGCATCCAGGCGTGCTCCGACGACCCCCAGGTGGCCGTGCACGCCATCCGCAACCTGGCCCGCATCGGCTTCGGGACGGTCGCCGTCCGCTGGTCGCAGCTCGGCTTCGGCCGCACCTCCAGCACCACGACCGACCAGTCGACGCCGCGGAACCTGTTCGGGTTCAAGGACGGCACGATGAACGTCAAGGCCGAGGAGACCTCCGACCTCGAGGAGCACGTCTGGGTGGCCGCCGGCGACGACGCGAAGGCCGAGTGGCTCGCGGGCGGCTCCTACCTCGTCGCCCGCCGGATCAACATGACCATCGAGGTCTGGGACCGGCAGCCCCTCGGCGACCAGGAGTCGTTCATCGGCCGCACCAAGGACTCGGGCGCGCCGCTGTCGGGCGGCTCGGAGTTCACCAAGCCCGACTTCGACCTGCCGGGCAGCGACGACCTCCCGGTCATCGCCCCCGACGCCCACGTGCGCCTGGTCCACCCGGACTTCAACGACGGCGCCCGGATGCTCCGGCGCGGCTACAACTTCGTCGACGGCAGCAACTCCCTCGGTGGGCTCGACGCCGGCCTGTTCTTCCTGGCCTTCGTGCGCAACCCCGACACCCACTTCATCCCGATCCAGACCAAGATGGCCTCCCAGGACGCGCTGATGGAGTACCTCAAGGTCAACGGCTCCGCCCTCTTCGCCGTGCCTCCCGGCATCGGCACGGGCGAGTACGTCGGCCAGGCACTCTTTGTTTGACCCCCGCGAGCTCGGGCCGTCTACCCCCGCGAGCCTCGGCCCCCAGTCCGTGGCGACGCTCGCTGGCGCTCGCCGCGCTCTCGCTCGCTGCGCTCGCTCGGCGCAGTCGCTACGGCCCGGGGGCCGATCGCGGGGCGCGCTCGCTCCGCGAGCAACGCTCGCTCCGCTCGCCCGCTCCCAGTGCGTGCTCCGGTCGCGGGGGGCGCTCGCTCCGCGAGCAATCGCTCGCTGCGCTCGCCCGCTCCCATTGCGTGCTCCGGTCGCGGCTGTTGACCCTCGCGGCCTAGAGGTCGAGGGTCCGGTCCACGCCGATCTCGTCGAGGAACACCTGGTCGTGGCTGACCACCAGCAGGGCGCCGCGGTAGGCGGCGAGGGCTGAGACCAGGGCGTCGTAGGACGTCAGGTCGAGGTTGTTGGTCGGCTCGTCGAGGAGCAGCAGCTGGGGTGCGGGGTCGGCGAGGAGCAGCGCGGCCAGGGTGGCCCGGAACAGCTCGCCACCCGACAGGGTGCCGACCAGCTGCTCGGCCGCCGCCCCGCGGAACAGGAAGCGGGCCAGCTGGGCGCGGATCGCGGTCAGCGTCGACACCGGGCGCGCGCCGGACGACGTTCTCGACGACCGACAGGTCGGGGTCGAGGACGTCGAGCCGCTGGGGGAGCAGCGCGGTCGGGACGTGGGTGCGGACCGAGCCCGAGCGCGGAGGGACCGAGCCGACGATGGTGTCGAGCAGGGTCGTCTTGCCGGCACCGTTGGGTCCGGCGATCGCGACCCGGTCGGGTCCGCGGAGGTCGAGCTCGACTCCGGCCCCGGTGCGGATCACCAGCGAGTCGGTGGTCAGCACGACGCGGCCACGGGGCACCTCGGTGGTCGGCAGGTCCACGCGGATGGTGCGGTCCTCGCGCAGCCGCGCCTCTGCATCGTCGAGCCGGGCCCGCGCGGTCTCGAGCCGCTCGTCGTGCACCCGACGGTAGGACGCCGCCGACTTCTCCGACCGGTTCTTGTAGAAGTCGCGGGCCGCCTTGCCCATGTTGGTCTTCACGGCGTTGCGCTGGCCCTGGCGCTTGCGCTGCGCGACCAGCCGCTCGGCCTCGACCCGGTCGGCCTGCTGCCGGCGGACGTCGGATCGGGCCGCGGTCACCGCCTGCTCCGCGGCCGCCTGCTCGGCGCCGACCTGCTCGACGTAGGACGAGAAGCCCCCGCCGTACCAACGCACCGCGCCGTCGCGCAGCTCGCCGATCCGGTCCACCCGCTCGAGCAGCTCCCGGTCGTGGCTGACCACGAGCAGGGTGCGCGGCCAGGTGCCGAGCACGTCGTGGAGCCGCGACCGCGCGGCGCCGTCGAGGTTGTTGGTCGGCTCGTCGAGGAGGAGCACGTCGGGCCGCTGGAGCAGCAGCCGGGCCAACCCGAGCCGGACCACCTCGCCGCCCGAGAGCTCCCCGAGGCGACGGTCGAGCACCGACACCGGCAGCCCGAGGCGGTCGAGCTCGGCCACCGCACGCTCCTCGACGTCCCACTGGTCGCCGACCGCCTCGAGGTCCCTCTCGATCTCCGCTGCGTCGCCCGTGCCGGCGTCGAGCGCGCGAAGGGCTCGCAGCGCCGTACCGATCCCGAGCACGTCGTCGACGCGGCGCGACCGGTCGAGGGTGAGGTCCTGGGGCAGGTAGCCGACCTCGCCGGCGACCGACACCGAGCCCGAGGTCGGTCGCAGCGCGCCGGCGGCCAGCTTGAGCAGTGTGGACTTGCCGGAGCCGTTGGCGCCGACCAGCCCGGACCGGCCGGGGGAGACCAGCAGGTCGAGCCCCTCGAACGCGACGGTGCCGTCGGGCCAGGTCAGGCCGGCGCCGGAGAAGGTGAGCACGGAGTGGACAGGGGTTGGCACGGTGACTCCTCAGAGGACGAGGTTGGTGGGACGGTCACCGGTTCACTCACACGAGGACGAGGCTAAGGCGGCCACTCGGCAGACGCGCCCCATTTACGCCGCCCGCGCGGGGTAGTGTGAGCCGCCGCACAGCGTCGTGCGCCTTCACGTTGCTGACCGGCTCCCGACCTCCGAGGACACGCTGTGACTGACGCACCGACCGATGCTCCACCCCCTGCCGGCCGGCCGGTCGTCCTGATCGCCGAGGAGCTGAGCCCGGCCACGATCGAGGAGCTCGGCCCCGACTTCGAGATCCGGCACTGCAACGGCGCGGACCGCGCCGAGCTGCTGGCCGCGCTGCCCGACGCCAGTGCGCTCCTGGTGCGCAGCGCGACCGGCGTCGACGCCGAGGCGCTCGCCGTCGCGCCGCGGCTCAAGGTGGTGGCCCGGGCCGGGGTGGGGCTCGACAACGTCGACGTCCGCGCGGCGACCCAGTCGGGCGTGATGGTCGTCAACGCCCCGACGTCCAACATCGTCTCCGCCGCCGAGCTCGCCGTCGCCCTGATGCTCGCGGCCGCGCGCAACGTCAGCCCGGCGCACGCCGCACTGCGGCAGGGCGAGTGGAAGCGGTCGAAGTACACCGGCATCGAGCTGTTCGAGAAGACCGTCGGCATCGTCGGCCTCGGCCGGATCGGCGTCCTCGTCGCGCACCGGCTCGCGGCGTTCGGCATGGACGTCATCGCCTACGACCCCTACGTGCAGGCCGGCCGCGCCGCGCAGATGGGCGTCCGCCTGGTCGACCTCGACACCCTGCTGGCCGACTCCGACTTCATGTCGGTGCACCTGCCCAAGACGCCCGAGACCCTCGGCCTGATCGGCGACGCCGAGCTGCACAAGGTGCGCCCCCACCTCGTCCTGGTCAACGCCGCGCGCGGCGGGATCGTCGACGAGGACGCGCTCTACTCCGCGCTCAAGGAGGGCCGGATCGCCGCGGCCGGGATCGACGTGTTCGCCAAGGAGCCGTGCACCGACAGCCCGCTGTTCGAGCTGGAGAACGTCGTCGCCACCCCACACCTCGGCGCCTCCACCGACGAGGCGCAGGAGAAGGCGGGGCTCGCGGTCGCCCGCTCGGTGCGGCTCGCGCTGTCGGGTGAGCTCGTGCCCGACGCCGTCAACGTGCAGGGCGGGCTCATCGCGGAGGAGGTCCGCCCCGGCATCCCGCTGACCGAGAGGCTCGGCCGGATCTTCACGGCGCTGGCCGGCGAGGTGGCGCAGCAGGTCGACGTCGAGGTGAGGGGCGAGATCACCGACTACGACGTCAAGGTGCTCGAGCTCGCCGCCCTCAAGGGGATCTTCACCGACGTGGTCGAGGACCAGGTCTCCTACGTCAACGCTCCGCTGCTGGCGGCCGAGCGCGGGATCGCCGTCCGCCTCGTCACCGACCCGGAGAGCGCCGACCACCGCAACCTGATCACGATCCGCGGCACCCTCGCCGACGGCGACCAGGTCTCGGTGAGCGGCACCCTGATCGGCATCCACCAGCGCGAGCGGCTGGTCGAGGTCAACGGCTTCGACGTCGACCTCGAGCCCACCGAGCACCTCGCCTTCTTCAGCTACGAGGACCGCCCCGGCATGGTCGGCACCGTCGGCGGCATCCTCGGCGCGGCCGGCGTCAACATCGCCGGCATGCAGGTGGCCCGCGACACCAAGGGCGGCAAGGCGCTGGTCGCGCTCTCCGTCGACTCCGCCATCCCGCCCGACACCCTGCTCGAGATCGAGACGGCGATCGACGCGGTCCAGGTCCGGGCCGCCGACCTGGTCTGAGGCCTTGCGCCGGGGGCTGGCCCGTGCGGTCGTGGCGCTCATGGCTCTGGGGGCGGTGGCCGGCTGTGGCAGCGAGCACGGGTCGCGCGACTCCCACGGTCGCGATGACGGCCCCGACTGCGGGTCGACCGTCGAGAAGGCGGACGGCTCGGAGTGGGAGTGCGTCTTCGCCGACGACTTCGACGGTGACGCACTCGACACCGCGCACTGGACGGTGCTCTCCAGCCTGGCCAGCGGCTATCGCAACGGTCCGGAGTGCTACCTCGGCGACCAGAGCCCGCTGGGGGCCGACGACGTGACGGTGGGCGACGGGGTGCTGCGGCTGACTGCCCGCGCAGCTCGACCACGAGATCGTGTGTCCCTCCCTGAGCGGCGACTTCCCGTCGCGCTGGACCGGCGCCTTCGTCACGACGTACGGCAAGTACACGACGACGTTCGGCCGGGTCGAGGTGCGGGCGGCGTTCCCCGACGTCGACGTCCCTGGCGTGCCCGGCGTGCACGCGGCGCTGTGGCTGTGGCCGCAGGACCTGTCCTACGGCTCCGAGGTCACCGGCGAGATGGACCTCGCGGAGTACTTCTCGCAGTACGCCGATCGCGCGGTGCCGTTCCTGCACTACCAGCCGGCCGTCGCCGGACGGCACCAACACCAACAACGAGTGCCTCATCGACGACCCGAGCGAGATGCACAGCTACGTCATCGAGTGGGAGCCCGGCCACGTGCGGGTGACCTATGACGGCGAGCCCTGCCTCGACCACGACATCGCGCCGGCCCCACCGCTGACCGGGTCGCAGCCCTTCGACCAGCCGTTCACCCTCAACCTCACCCAGGCCCTGGGGGTCGGCACCAACGCGTTCACCGACGCCACGCCGCTCCCTGCCACCACCACGGTCGACTACGTGCGGGTCTGGAGCTGATCCACGCCATCAGGCCCCCAGCCCGATCCGTTCGACCTCGTCGACCACCTCGGCCAGGGGCCGGGTGGCGTCGAGCTCGTGGGTGGCGACCCGGCGCAGCCGCGGCTCGACCTCGCGGAGGTCGTCGAGCACGCGGGCCAGCTCGGCCGGGTCCTTCCCGAACGGGTTGGTGTCCGTGCGGCCAGCCGTTGGTCAGACGTCGACCGGCGCGCTGAGCAGCACGATCGCGTCGAAGCGCGGGAGGAACCGCACCGCGTTCTCCTCGATGCCGCACACGAACACCAGCTCGGCCGCTCGTCGAGCAGGGCCTCGATGCGGGGCTCGTCCCACAGCTGCGGCCGTCGCGGGTCGGCACGCGTCGTGGTCATGTCCACCCGCGCCCGCACCAGCGCGGCGGCGACCGTGGACTTGCCGGTCCCGGACATCCCGCACACCAGGACCCGCCGGGTCACGCCACCATCACCCGGCCGCTGGACCGGCTGGCAGTGGGCTGCCGGGCGGTGACGATCTCCCAGGCCGCCGCGATCGCGGCGACCGCCCGCTCGAGCTCCTCGACGCGACGGGTCCAGGGGATCCGGACGTAGCGGTCGAGGCCGCCGTCGGGCGCGAACACCGGCCCGGGCGCGATGATCACGCCGTGCCGCTCGGCCTCGTCCGCGAGGGCGATCCCGAGGCCGCGACCCGGGCCGGGCAGCTCGCACCAGAGCGAGAGCCCGCCGGCGGGGACCCGGAACGTCCAGCCGGGCAGGGCGGCGCGGATGCCCGCGACGAGGGCGTCGCGCTGCTCGCGCAGCCGGGCCCGGTGCTCGCGCATCATCGGCCCGGGGTCCGCGAGCAGCTGGACCACGGCCAGCTGCTCCATCACCGGCACGCCGAGGTCGAGGGTGACCCGGGCCGTGGTCAGCCGCTCCATCTCGCCCAGCGGGGCGCGCACCCAGCCGACCCGGAGCCCGCCCCAGAACCCCTTGCTGGTGCTGCCGACGCGTGATGGTGTCGGGGGCGTACGCCGCGAACGGCCGGG
The DNA here is from genome assembly GCA_963793315.1 of uncultured Actinomycetota bacterium. Classification (GTDB taxonomy): domain Bacteria; phylum Actinomycetota; class Actinomycetes; order Propionibacteriales; family Nocardioidaceae; genus Nocardioides. Next base: position 145,858 of record CAWBZR010000021.1, read on the forward strand.
GCATCTCCTGGCCCTCGAGCGCCAGCATCACGTGCGACTCGTCGACGATCGGTGTCACATGACCGCGGCGCAGCTCCGCGGCGTACCGCTCCCGCTCCTCGTCGCCCATCAGGAGCCCGGTCGGGTTCTGGAAGTCGGGGATCAGGTAGGCGAGCCGGGGTGCGACCTGTCGCAGCCGCGCCGCGGTCGCGTCGAGGTCCCAGCCGTCGGGGTCCACCTCGGTGGTGGCCAGCCGGGCGCCGGCGTTGCGGATCCGCTCCGCGGCGTTGGGGTAGCCCGGGCTGTCGACCAGCACCCGGTCGCCCCGGCCGGCCAGGGCCTGGGCCACGATCGAGACGCCCGCGAGCGCGCCCGGGGTGACCATCACCTGGGCCGGGTCGGTCGGCAGCCCGCGCGCGTCGTAGAGCGCCGCGATCGCGGACTGCAGCTCGGGCAGGCCGGCGGGGAAGTAGCCGTGGCCGCCGAGGTAGGCCGGGAGCCGGGTCACCGCCTCGGCGTACGCCGTCGCGATCTCCGGGGGCGCGAAGGGCGCCGCGCAGTTGAGGTCGATGGCGGCGCGGTCGCTCTGGCGGGGGAGCAGGGCCCGGTCGTGGGCGCGCGACGGCCCGCCCGGCACCTGGGTGTAGGTGCCCGAGCCCTGCCGTGCCTCGGCGTACCCGGCGTCGCGCACGGTCGCGTAGGCACGGGTGACGGTGGTGCGCGAGACGCCGAGCTCCTCGGTCAGCTCGCGCTCGCTGGGCAGCCGGGTGCCGACCGGGATCCGGCCGTCGCCGATCAGCAGCACCAGGGCGTCGGCGAGGCCCGCGTAGGCCGGGACGTCGGTCGAAGCCGCCGACCAGGGTGGCCACGCGGCGCGCGGCGATGGAGCGGTCCATGCAGTCCACTGTCGCACGATTGGCCATTTCATCAAAGGCCACTTGCCGCCACGATGGTGTGGTGACCAGTACCGCCCTGCCGGCTCCGCGCCGCGTCCTCACCGACCTCGGCCCCATCGCGCAGCTCCGCGCCGGCCGGCTCGGACGGCGGCTGCCGCAGCTGTACGCCGGCCTGGTGCTCTACGGCCTCTCGATCGCGCTGATGGTCCGTAGCCACCTGGGCAACGCGCCGTGGGACGTGCTGCACTCCGGTCTCGCGGGGCATCTGCCGCTCACGCTCGGCGAGGCGCTGGTGATCGTCAGCTTCCTGGTGATGCTGCTCTGGATCCCGCTGCGCGAGGTGCCCGGCATCGGCACCATCTCCAACGCGATCGTCATCGGCGTCGCCGCCGACGCGTTCCTGGCCGTCCTCGACCAGCCGGGCGCGCTGTGGCTGCGCGGGGTGCTCATGGTCGGCGGAGTCGTGGTCTGCGGGCTCGCCACCGCGATGTACATCGGCGCCCAGCTCGGGCGCGGCCCCCGCGACGGCCTGATGACCGGCCTGGCGCGACGTACCGGCCTCTCGCTGCGCCTGGTCCGCACCCTCCTCGAGATCACCGTGGTCATCATCGGCCTCCTCCTCGGCGGGGTGGCCGGCCTCGGCACCGTCCTCTACGCCCTCGCCATCGGCCCGCTGACCCAGCTCATGCTCCCCACCTGGATCGTCGACGTACGCCGACCCGTCGTTACCGGTACGAGTAACGACGGCTCGGCGTGAACGACGGCTGCGACCCGTCGTTACCCGGCACGAGTAACGACGGCTCGGCGTGAGACGGTGGTGACCCGTCGTTACTGGTGACAGTAACGACGGCTCGGCGATCGTCAGCGCTTGGTGGCGATGATGGTGGAGGCGTCGGGGGCGACCATCACCTCGACGGCGGTGAAGCGGTCGTCGGTGAGCCAGTGCTCGCGGAGGGTGTCGACGCGGCCGTGGGTGATCGGGGGCCAGAACTCGCACGGCGTGAAGTCGTCGAGCACGACGATGCCGCCGTCCTCGACCAGGTCGGCGATCGCGTCGACGGTGACCTGGCTCGGCTCCTCGGAGTCGAGGAAGAGCAGCGAGTAGGGGCCGCGGTCGAGAAGGGTCGACCAGTCGGCGGCCAGCACCTCGACCTGGTCGTCGTCGCGGAAGATCTCGGCGGCCGCCTCGGCCAGCTTGGGGTCGAGCTCGGCGGTGACGATCCGCGCCTTCTCCCCGCGTACGCCGGACCGCAGCCACGCCGTGCCGACGCCGCAGCCGGTGCCGAACTCGGCCATCGTTCCGTCGCGGGTCGCGGCCAGCATGGCCAGCAGCCGGCCGGTCTCGTTGCGGCAGAAGGAGACGTAGCCGGCCCGGCGGGACACGTCGAACGCGCGGTTGACGATGTCGGGGAGGGAAGGCGGGTGGCTCACGCGTCGAGTCTTTCATCTCGGAACGGTTGTCTCAGATCGCGAACACCCTGCGATATCTGGTGTCGCACGATGCGCGGACGTCCTACCATCGAATCACCATGCGGAGCGTGTTCGTACTTATCGAGCGCCGCGGCGGGGCCTGACGAGAGGCCACCTCGCCGCGGAGTTCGGCGTTGCGCGGCCTCTCACCCAGCTGAATCCAGCAACAGGTCGAGACGCCCCCGCGACGCGGACCCCTCGCTACACACAGCGTGATCCGCCCGCAGCAAGGTCCCATCCTCGTGCGATCCACGAGTCGGAACGTCCCCGTCGCGGGGCGTCCTTGGCCACCACCCCGACTCAGATCAAGCACGACTTCACGAGGAGAAGGACCGATGTACGACATGTATCCCGACTGGGGCCCGGCCAGCCACCACCCCGAGAACCCGCGCAGCGCCGAGAACACCAACGCCGCCGTCCAGGCCTCGCTCGACCTGCGGGACAACGGCGGCCAGCGCCCGGACGACAACTAGCCTCGCCCGGGTGACCTCGACTCCCGCTGCCTCCGGAACCGTCCGCCTCGCCGTCATCGGCGGCGACGGCATCGGTCCCGAGGTGACCGCCGAGGCCCTCAAGGTCCTCGAGGCGGCCGCCCCCACCGGCGTGAAGTTCGAGCAGACCAGCTATGACCTCGGCGCCGAGCGCTACCTCGCCACCGGCGAGGTGCTGCCCGACTCCGTGCTCGCCGAGATCCGGGAGCACGACGCGATCCTGCTCGGCGCGGTCGGCGGCAAGCCCAACGACCCGAACCTGCCGCCCGGCCTCCTCGAGCGCGGGCTGCTGCTGCGGCTGCGCTTCGAGCTCGACCACTACGTGAACCTGCGCCCGTCCAAGATCTACCCGGGTGCCGTCTCACCGCTGGCGAGCCCGGGCGAGGTCGACTTCGTGGTCGTCCGCGAGGGCACCGAGGGCCCCTACACGGGCAACGGCGGCGCGCTCCGGGTCGGGACGCCGCACGAGATCGCCACCGAGGTCTCGGTCAACACGGCGTACGGCGTGGAGCGGGTCGTGCGCGACGCCTTCGCCCGCGCTCAGCGCCGGCCCCGCAAGAAGCTGACGCTGGTCCACAAGACCAACGTCCTGGTCAACGCCGGCTCGCTCTGGTGGCGGCTCGTCCAGGCCGTCGCGCCGGAGTTCCCCGACGTCACCGTCGACTACATCCACGTCGACGCGGCGATGATCTTCCTGACCACGGACCCGTCGCGGTTCGACGTGATCGTCACCGACAACCTCTTCGGCGACATCATCACCGACCTCGCCGCCGCCATCACCGGCGGCATCGGGCTGGCCGCCTCCGGCAACGTGAACCCGGACCGCACCGCCCCGAGCATGTTCGAGCCCGTGCACGGCTCGGCCCCCGACATCGCCGGCCAGCAGAAGGCCGACCCGACCGCGGCGATCCTGTCCGCGTCGCTGCTGCTCGACCACCTCGGCTACGCCGACGCGGCCGCCGCCGTCGAGCGGGCGGCCGTCGCCGACCTGGCCGACCGAGTACCCGGCGCGGTCCGTCGTACCGCCGAGGTCGGCGACGCGATCGCGGCCCGCCTCTGACGATTCGTCTGCGAGGGCCGGGCGAGAGAGACCCCGTCAGACCACAGACGAATCGAACGGCGGTAGTTTGATGTCCATGGAGATCAGCACCACCCGCACGGAGCACCCGGTCGACGACGCCCGACTGGCGGAGATCCTGGCCAACCCGGGCTTCGGCACCCACTTCACCGAGCACATGTTCACGGTGGAGTGGACGCCGGCCGAGGGCTGGCACGCCGCCCGCATCACGCCGTACGGCCCCCTCACGCTCGACCCGGCCACGGCGGTCCTGCACTACGCGCAGGAGATCTTCGAGGGCATGAAGGCCTACCGGCACAGGACGGCTCGATCTGGGCGTTCCGCCCGGAGGAGAACGCCGCGCGGATGGTCCGCTCCACCCACCGCCTGGCGCTGCCGCCGCTCGAGGTCGAGGAGTTCCTCCAGGCCGTCGAGGCGCTGGTCGAGGCCGACCAGCGATGGGTGCCCGACCAGGCGGGGGAGAAGAGCCTCTACATCCGGCCCTTCATGTTCGCCTCCGAGGCGTTCCTGGGCGTGCGGCCGGCGCAGCACGTCACGTTCATGGTGATCGCCAGCCCGGCGGGGTCCTACTTCAAGGGCGGCATCAAGCCGATCAGCCTCTGGCTGTCGGAGGAGTACACCCGGGCCGGCCGCGGCGGCATGGGTGCGGCCAAGACCGGCGGCAACTACGCCAGCTCGCTGCTGCCGCAGCAGGAGGCGATCGAGCAGGGCTGCGACCAGGTGGTCTTCCTCGACGGCGAGGAGATGACCTACGTCGAGGAGCTCGGCGGTATGAACATGTACTTCGTGTTCAACGACGGGCGGATCGTCACCCCCGCGCTCGGCACGATCCTCGAGGGCATCACCCGCGCCTCGATCATCGAGCTGGCCGGGAAGATGGGCCACCAGGTGGAGGAGCGCCGGTTCTCGATCGACGAGTGGCGCGACGGCGTGACGAGCGGCGAGATCACCGAGATCTTCGCCTGTGGCACCGCCGCCGTCGTGACCCCGGTGGGCGAGCTCAAGTGGGAGGGCGGCTCCGCGCCGGCGCCGGCGTCGACCGACCTGACCTCGCGGATCCGCCAGGCGCTCGTCGACGTGCAGTTCGGTCGGGCCGAGGACACCTTCGGCTGGATGCGCCAGATCGTCTGACCCCGAGGGCGACTGACACGTCGGCCGGGGCAGCCGGGGGTCAGGCCTCCTCGAAGATCGTGAGCTGCAGGCCGGCCGGCCCCTCGAGGCGTGCGTTGAGCGAGTCCCACGGCGTCCGTGTCGGTGGGGCGACGAGCTCGGCGCCCGCTTCGACGAGCGTTCGCGTGGCTGCCTGGGCGTCGTCGACCTCGAAGGCGACGCGCAGCGGCGGTGCCACCCGGCGGCCGACCTCGACCTCGTCGATCATCGCGATCTGGGGCGGGTTGGACAGCTCGAGGGTGGCCCGGCCGGCGTCGAGGATCAGCACGTGCTCGCCGCCGTCGCCGGCGAGGTCGAGCTCGACCGGCAGGCCCAGAGCGTCGCGGTAGAACGCGGCCGCGGCGTCGAAGTCGTGGGCCTCGACGACGAGCCGGAGCTGGCTCACCCGGGAGTGCCCGACCGCCTCCTCGCCGTACGTCGTGCCGGGCGCGAGCCACTGGTAGTCGGCGTGGCCCTCGGTGGCCAGCCAGTGGTTGATGCTGGCGCGGGCCCGGTCGTTGACCTGTCCGTCGTGGATGCCGATCGCCCGGTCGGGGTGGACGGCGCGCAGGAACCCGACCGCCTCCTCGGTCTTCAGCCACGACGCCTGCATCGGGACCAGAAGGGTGGTGACCGCCCGCGTCGGGCACGGCCAGCGCGTCGCCCGGGTGGTAGACGGACTCGCCGTCCGCCGAGACGACGTAGCCCAGGTTGGCGCACACCGTCCTGGCCCGTCACGACCGCGGCGTGCCGGTCGCCGACGGCGAGCACCTCGAACCCCGCGACGGTCAGGGACTCTGCCGGTGACGATCTGCGTGAAGGGCAGGTCACCCAGGTCGGCCCGGCGCGGCGCCCACACCGGGAGCCGCGCCGCTCGGAGGCGGTCGACGTCGACGTGGTCGCCGTGCTCGTGGGTGACCAGCACGGCGTCGGCGCCGTCCAGGGCCCGCGGCTCGCTCCAGCCGCCGGGGTCGATGACCAGGGTCTGTGCCGCCCGCCTCCAGGGCGACGCACGAGTGGCTCCAGCGGGTCAGGCGCATGGTCCGAACTTACTGGCGCCCGCGTCGCAGCTCGGTCTCGAGAGCGTCCAGCCGCTGCTCCCAGAACCGGCGGAACGGCGACAGCCAGGCGTCGACCTGGACCAGGGGGCCGGAGTCGAGGGCGTAGAGCCGCCGGCGGCCCTCGGCGCGCACGGTGGCGAAGCCGCTCTCGCGCAGCACCTTGAGCTGCATCGACACCGCGGGCTGACCGATCCCGAACTCGGCCGAGATCACCTCGACGACGCTCGCCCGACGACTGCTCTCCGTCGGCCAGCAGCTCGAGGATCCGGCGTCGGACCGGGTCGCCGAGGACGTCGAAGGCGTGCATCAGCCCTCGTTCTCGCCCTCGTCGGGCGGCAGCGCGGTGTAGGCGGCGATGCAGCGCTCCGCGGCTGCCTTCGCCTCCTCGGGGTCGGTGCCCGCCGCCGCATCGGCCGCGGCCCAGGCGGCGCCAGTGGCGCGCACGAACGCGGCGTAGCCCGGCTGGGTGAAGTCGGGCTCGGGGCGTGGCGCCTCCGGGTCGGCGAGGTGCAGCCGGAGCCCGCACCAGGCCCATCTCCCAGCCGATGCCGACGGCGCCCGGCCCGAACTCCTGAGCGGTCGCCTGATCGACGGGGGCGGCGTGCTCGAGCCGGAGCAGGGTCCCGGAGCCATCCTCGACGAGCGTGACGACGACCCAGGTGACGCCACCGCCGAACTCCCAGGTCGACCTCCAGCAGCTCAGGCTCCTCGCAGCGGAGCACCGTGCCGCCGGCGTTGCCCTCGAGCTGGTAGCGGCCACCGAGCACGAGCTCACCCGACACCGGAGTCAGCCACCGGGCGATCCGGTCGGCGATGGTCACGGCGTGCCAGACCTCGGACCGGGCGGCCTCGTAGGTCTTCTCGACGACGAGCACGCGCACGTCCTCACCGTCGCGGGTGTCGGTGTGCAGGCTGCGGTCGGCGTCTCCGAGGCGGGTCCAGATATCAGCGGTCATTGATATGACGATGCCGCACGAGTCCGTGTCGGTCAAGGGCGCGGCCCTGTCGTCCGGGAACCCGACGGGTCGGCATTTAGTCTGATCAGCGTGACCAGCACGCCGCGGACGCCGGCGCGAGGCGCGCCCGCCGTCCCGGCCGTCGCGCCGCCGCCCGCTCGAGGGACCGTGGGCGGCTACACCCTGCTCACCAAGATCGGCGAGGGCGGGATGGGCGTGGTGCACCTCGCGCGCCGCGGCGAGGGCGCGCGGGTGGCGCTGAAGGTGCTGCGCCCCCACATCGTCGGCGACGACGAGGCGAGGCGCCGGCTGGAGCGCGAGGTCGGCTCGCTGAGCCGGATCAAGAGCAAGTGGGTCGCCGAGATCGTCGACGCCGACCCGTGGGCGCCGGTGCCCTACGTCGCCACCCGCTACGTGCCCGGTCTCTCGCTGCACGACTACGTGCACGAGGAGGGGCCGATCGACGGCAAGGACCTCACCTGGTTCGCCGCCTGCCTCGCCGAGGGCGTCGCCTCCGTGCACGCGTGCGGCGTGCTGCACCGCGACGTGAAGCCCTCCAACGTGCTGATGGAGGGCCGGACGCCGATCCTCATCGACTTCGGCCTGGCCCGGGTCGCCGACGACCCGAAGCTGACCCACACCGGCTGGCTGCTCGGGACGCCGGGCTACCTCGCGCCCGAGATCCTCTACGGCGAGGACGCCACCACTGCCTCCGACGTGCACTCGTGGGCGGCCACGGTCGCCTTCGCCGCGACCGGCCGTCCGCCGTTCGGCCGCGGGCCGTCGATGGCGATCATGGACCGGGTCCGCCGCGGCGAGCACGACCTCGCCGGCATCCCCGCGCCCCTGCGCCAGCTGCTCGCCGACTGCCTCGAGCCCGACGCCGCCAAGCGCCCGACGCTCGACGCGATCCTCGGCTGGCTGCGGCCCCAGGTCGCTCCTGCGCCGCCCCCCGCCGCGGCACCACGGGAGCCGGAGAAGCTGACGATGCCCTACGCCGCCGCGCTCGCCGCTCCGGACGCCCGGCCGACCGACGTGCTTCCCGGCGGCCCAGCGGCCGGCGCGGACGGCACCAAGATGCTCACCGAGCACCAGACCGTCCTCGAGCGGGAGCCGCGCCGAGTCCCGCCGCCTCCGGCTCCGCCTGTCCTGCCCGCGGCGCTGGTCCGGCCGCCGTTCGCCGAGCGGGCCCGCCGCGCGACCCTGCTCGTGGTCGGCGCGCTGCTGTGTGGCGGGGTCGTGGCGGCCTACCCGTGGTACGGCTCGGTCGCGCTCCTCCTCGTCGTCTGGCTGCTCCGCAGCGGCTCGCTGGCCGCCAGCGCGGCCGCGCGACCGGCGCCGGCTGCGCGGCCCGAAGTGGTACGACGGCGCGCAGCTGCTCATCCGGGCGCCGTGGGAGCTGCTCCGCACCCTGGCCGGGACCGTGCTGCTCCAGCTCTGGAGCGCGGGACTCGCGGTCGCCGCGGCGCTGCTCTGCTACGCCTTCGTCGCCGGCGAGACGGTGACCCTCTTCGTCTGCGGCACGGTCTTCGCGGCCGCCGTGTGGACCGGCCCCGGTGGCTCCCGGGTGCGCTCGCCGCTGCTCGCGCGTCGTGAACCCGTCGGCTCAGCGGTGGAAGCCCTGGCTGGCCGTCGACCTTCGTCCTGCTCGTGCTGGCCACCGGCCTCGGCGGGCTCGCCGAGTCGCGCGGCACGTCCTGGTCGCCCGGCCACGACCGTCCGCTCAGCGGAACGTTGACCGGACAGTGAGCGCCTCACGTGTCAGGATGGGTGCAATGAACGCACGTGTGATCATCATTCCCTAGCGCGTCGACCCGTCGACGCGCCCACCTCTCGTACTCCGAGAGGTTTTTTCATTTTCGGCACCGATTCACTCTGACCGACCCGACGAGAGAGACCCCGATGGACCTGCACGGCGCCTTCCACGTCTACGACACCACCCTGCGCGACGGCGCGCAGCAGGAGGGGCTCAACCTCTCGGTCGCCGACAAGCTGACGATCGCCCGGCAGCTCGACGGACTCGGCGTTGGCTACATCGAGGGCGGCTGGCCGGGCGCGAACCCCAAGGACACCGAGTTCTTCCGCCGCGCGGCCCTCGAGCTCGACCTCCAGCACGCCAGGCTCGCGGCGTTCGGGTCCACCCGCCGGGCGGGCGTCGCGGCCGCCGACGACCCGCAGGTCGCCGCGCTGCGCGACAGCGGCGCGTCGGTGGTGACGCTGGTCGCCAAGTCGCACGACCGCCACGTCGAGCTCGCGCTGCGGACCACGCTGGAGGAGAACCTCGCGATGGTCCGCGACACCGTCGCCCACCTGCGGGCCGAGGGCCAGCAGGTGTTCCTCGACGCCGAGCACTTCTTCGACGGCTACCGCGCCAACCGCGACTACGCGCTCGAGGTGCTGCGGACGGCCTACGAGGCCGGCGCCGAGGTCGTCGCCCTGTGCGACACCAACGGCGGGATGCTGCCCGACTGGGTCTCCGACGTCGTCCACGACGTGATCGACACGACCGGCGTCCGGGTCGGCATCCACGCCCACAACGACAGCGGCTGCGCGGTCGCGAACTCGCTGGCGGCCATCGAGGCGGGCGCCACCCACGTCCAGGGCTGCATCAACGGCTACGGCGAGCGCACCGGCAACGCCGACCTGGTCACCGTCGTGGCGAACCTCGAGCTCAAGCTGGACCGCTCGGTGCTGCCGCGCGGGCCTGCTGGGCGAGGCGACCCGGATCGCCCACGCGGTGGCCGACGTCACCAACGTCCCGCCGGCCTCGCGGCAGCCCTACGTCGGCACCTCGGCGTTCGCCCACAAGGCCGGCCTGCACGCCAGCGCGATCAAGGTCGACCCCGACCTCTACCAGCACACCCAGCCCGAGCGGGTCGGCAACGACATGCGGCTGCTCGTCTCCGACATGGCGGGCCGCGCCTCCATCGAGCTGAAGGGGCGCGAGCTCGGCTTCGACCTCGGCGCCGACAAGGAGCTGCTCAGCAGTGTCACCGCGCGGGTCAAGGAGCTCGAGGCGACCGGCTACACCTTCGAGGCCGCCGACGCGTCGTTCGAGCTGCTGCTCGAGGAGATGGTGTCGGGGCACCGGCCGGCGTACTTCGAGGTCGAGTCGTGGCGGGTGATCACCGAGACCCTCGACCACCGCGAGGTGGGCGAGGAGGCGGTCTCCGAGGCGACCGTGAAGCTGAAGGCGCAGGGCGAGCGACACGTCGTCACCGGCGAGGGCAACGGCCCGGTCAACGCCCTCGACCAGGCGCTGCGCAAGGCGATCGGCCAGGCCTTCCCCGAGGTGGTGAAGTTCGAGCTGATCGACTACAAGGTCCGCATCCTCGACCAGGGCCACGGCACCGACGCGATCACGCGCGTGCTGATCGAGACCTCCGACGGCGAGTCGTCGTGGGTCACCGTCGGGGTCGGCCACAACGTCATCGAGGCGTCCTGGGGCGCTCTGGTCGACGGGCTCACCTTCGGGCTGCGCCGCCAGGGAGTGTGAGGGTCACTTCTGGGTGATGCGATGGGCGAGGTCCTCCCAGCCACGAATGACCCGCTCGATGTCGATCCCCTCGATGCGGACCTGTTGCTCGAGGATCGGTGCCTCGAACGGCGCCATCAGCGCCGTGGCGAGCAGCGGGAGGTCGCCGCGTGACCCCCAGCTCGCCCAGCAGGTGCCGCACGTGCATCGCCACGAAGGAGTACGCCGCGTAGGAACGGGCACCTTCCCGGCCGGCGGCGCGGATCAGGTCGGCCGAGCGGAGCGTCGTCTCCAGGCGAGACCGACCGAAGGCCAGCAGCCGCTCCATCGGCGGCGCGCCCGGGCCGAGCGGGGGAGGGCCGGAGATCACCGACGGCCTGCCACTCGGTCTCGGAGAAGTCGAGCAGCGCCGCCATCAGCCCCTCCCGGGAGCCGAACCGGCGGAACACCGTCCCCTTGCCCACGCCCGCGCGGGCCGCGACGCGCGTCCATGGTCACGCCCTCGATGCCGCAGGTCTCGATCAGCGCCTCGGCAGCGACGAGCAGCGCCTTCCGGTTGCGGGCAGCGTCACTCCGCTCGGGGGCGGGCGTCCCCGAGCAGCGGAAGGAGGGGTCGCTCGCTCATTGGTGAGGGCAACTGTAGGGACGTGGTCGCCGTGGTCCAGACCACCCGCGCGAGCCAACGGTTTGGAATAGAAACGGACCGTGGTCCGTTTTGCCTGTCGACCAAGACCGCCCGACTCCCAGGAGCACCCATGTCCCAGACCCGCGTCGCCGTCCTCGTCGGCAGCCTCCGCGCCGACTCCCTGAACCGCAAGCTGGCCGAGCTGCTGCGCGACCAGGCGCCCGAGGGCGTGACCCTCGACCTGGTCGACGGCCTCGACCGCCTGCCCTTCTACAACGAGGACGTCGACGGCCGACGGACGTCCCTGCTGCCGCGGCCGCATTGCGCGAGCGGGTCGGCGGCGCGGACCGCGTCCTGGCCGTGACGCCGGAGTACAACGGCACGATGCCGGCCGTCCTCAACAACGCCATCGACTGGCTGTCGCGGCCCTACGGTCAGGGCGCGCTGACCGCCAAGCCGTTCGGCGTCGTCGGCACCACGCCGACGCCGTACGGCGGCAAGTGGTCGCACGCCGACGCCCTGCGCTCGGCCACCATCGCCGGGGCCGTCGTGGTCGAGGACGTGACCGTGTCGCAGTCGTCGATCGACGTCGACGTGCTCGCCGACCCCGAGGTGCTCGCGAAGCTGCACGCCGCTGTCGCCCGACTCGTCGACTTCAAGCAGGAGACGGTCGCAGCCTGATTGTTCACCCCGCGAGCTTTCGGCCCCACCCCCATGACGACGCTCGCTGCGCCCGCCGTGACGCCCTACCCACTGGCGGGGTGCCAGCGCCTGGACAACGTCGGCAGGTGGGAGCTGTTGAGAGACGCAACCTAGGGTCATGGTGTGGCCGAGCTGCACGACCTGACCGCCCTCGAGCAGGGCGGCGCTCGTCCGCCGGCGCGAGGTGTCGCCGCTCGAGCTCGTCGACCACTACCTCGAACGCGCCCATCGCATCGACGACGACCCGTCGACGACGGTGGGCGCGTTCTTCACGCTCACCGACGACCTGGCCCGCGCCCGGGCAGGCCAGCTCGAGACGCTCGAGCGGGGCGCGAGCTCGCCGCTCTACGGCGTGCCCACGGCCATCAAGGACCTCAACCTGACCCAGGGCATCCGCACGACCTTCGGGTCGCCGGTCTACGCCGACTTCGTGCCGGAGGTCTCGGACGGCGTCACCCTCGCGCTCGAGGCCGCGGGCATGGTCAGCCTCGGCAAGACGGCGACCCCGGAGTTCGGGTCACCCTGCTACACCGAGCCCGAGGGCAGGCCCGCTGCGGTCACGCCGTGGGACCGGTCGCGGATGGCGGGTGGCTCCTCCGGTGGCGCGGCCGCGGCGGTGGCGGCCGGACTGGTCCCCGTGGCGCAGGGCTCGGACGGTGGCGGCTCCATCCGGATCCCCGCCTCGTGCTGCGGGCTGTTCGGCCTCAAGCCCACGCGGGGGCGGATCAGTGGTCACCCCATGTATGGCGACCCGGTGGGTTTGGCGACGGCCGGGCCGATCGCCCGGACCGTGCGCGACGCGGCGGCGATGCTCGATGAGCTCGCCGGTCGTCGGGCGGGGGATCCGTCCTGGGCACCACCTCCTCTCGGCACGTTCCTTGCGGCGTGCGACCGCGACCCGGGCCATCTTCGGATCGCCCGGTTCACCGAGCCAGTGCTGCTCGACGTGGCTGTGGACAAGGCCTGCCTGGACGCCGTTGTGGACAGTTCGCGGCTCCTGGAGTCGCTGGGCCACGAGGTCGTGGACATCGACGTACCGCTTCCGAGGGAGGCCGTCCCGGTCTTCGAGACCTGCTGGTCGGTGCTCACCGCGATGTCGGTCGTCCCGCCCGAGCAGGAGCACCTGCTCCGGCCGCTGACCCGTTGGCTGTCCGAGCGCGGCCGCGCGGTCAGCGGGCCCGACTTCGGCCTCGCGATCGGCGAGATGCGCCGCTTCGCGGCTGGGGCGCTCACCGCCCTGGCGCCCTACGACGCCGTGCTCACCCCCACCCTGGCCGTCCCGCCGCTGGAGATCGGCGCGATCCGCGACGACGCCGACCCTGCCGCCGACTTCGAGCATCAGAAGCGGTTCACCCCCTGGACGAGCGCCTGGAACGTCACCGGCATGCCGGCCGCCTCACTCCCGCTCGCCTGGACCGACGACGGCCTGCCCGTCGGCGTCATGCTCGCCGCGCGCCCGGCCGAGGAGGAGCTCCTGCTCAGCCTGTGCGCGCAGGTCGAGGCGGCCGTGCCGTGGCAGCATCGGAAGCCGCCGGGCTGGTGAGGGTCACGCGCGCCCACACGGCGGAGCTGACGAGCGCCGACCGCGCAGCGGCCCGGGCGCTCCTCGACGCTGCGTTCGACGACCTGCCGCTGGACGAGAGGTTCGGCGACACTGACTGGGAGCACGCGCTGGGCGGGCAGCACGTGCTGGTCCACGACGCCGACACCCTGGTCGGCCACGGCTCGCTGGTGCAGCGCCGGCTGCTCCATGGCGGGCGGGCGCTGCGGGCCGGGTACGTCGAGGCGGTGGCGACGGCCGACGGCCACCGGCGCCGCGGCGTCGGCACGGCGATCATGAAGGCGCTGGAGGAGCTGGCGCCCGGCTACGACCTGCTCGCCCTCGGGGCGACCGATGACGGCGTGCTGCTCTACGAGAGCAGGGGCTGGCAGCGCTGGCGCGGCCGCCTCTCGGCGCTGACGCCCTCGGGCGTGGTGGCGACCCCGGACGACGAGGGGTGGCTGTTCGTGCTGCCCGGCGCGGCGCCGCTCGACCTCGACGCCGAGCTGACCTGTGACTGGCGCGACGGCGACGTCTGGTGAACGACCTGGTGAAGGAGGGGGAGGGGTTGCTCCTCACGCCACGTCAGGTCCTAGCGTCGAGTCATGCCCACCGAGCTCACCATCGGGGAGGTCGCGACCCGCACCGGCCTCACCCAGCGCACGCTGCGCTCGACTACGAGGGCCTCGGGCTGCTCGAACAGGCGCGCACCGGCGGCGGCCGCCGGACCTACGTCGCGACGGACCTCGACCGGCTCCACCGGATCCGCCTGCAGCGCTCGCTCGGCACTCCGGTCGCCGAGGTCACCACCGACGACACCGACCTCCTGGCTCGGTACGCCTAGTTGGCGAGTCCGCTCACCTCGGGCAGTGCCTCGCACTGCATGGCCATCGACGTGGACGACGTCGAGGCGCACCATGTGCGTACCAGAGCGGCAGGTGCCGAGATCCAGCACGAGCCGATCGACATGCCCTACGGCGTCCGCGAGTACAGCGTGCGTGACCCTGAGGGTGGGCTGTGGTCGTTCATGCAGCCCTTGGAGACCGACCAGGAGGAGAGCGATGAGTGAGCTGACCCCCTACATCTGCGTGGCCGACAGCCGCGCTGCGATCGAGTGGTACGTCGCAGCGCTCGGCGCCGAGGTGACGGTCGAGCCGATCGTCATGGACGACGGCAGGGTCGGGCACTGCGAGCTCGCCATTGGTGGGGCGCGCTGGATGATGTCCGACGAGTTCGAGTCGGCGGGCGTCGCCCCGCCGGACCGTCATCGCGGAGCGTGCGTCACCATGCACCTCACTGTCGCCGACTGCGATGCCGCCGCCGCCCAGGTGGTCGAGCACGGCGTCACCCTCGACCGTGGCCCCGAGGACAGCCCGCCGGCGGGCCGGGTTGCCGTGTTCCGCGACCCGTTCGGGCATCGCTGGTTCCTCAACCAACGGTTCTAGCGGATGGGCGTGGCGGCACGGTGCGGGACGCCACGGACCTCGGCTCCCGCACTCCGTCGGGTGCCTTCGGTAGGCTGAGGAGGTCCAATGATTCAGGGGGGTCGTCGTGACACGGGTGCTGGTCCGCGTCACCGGCTGGTTGGCGCTTGCGCTGATCGCCGGGGTCCTCGCGCGCTCCGTTCCCGCCGAGGCCGTCGCGCCGCCTTTCGTGGCGGTCGGCCACAGCCCCACGCAGGGCGCGCCGGTCCCCGGCGGCTACCTGGTCGCCGACCTCGGCACGTGGAGCTCGCCCCCGGAGTCCTATGACTTCCAGTGGCTCCGCGACGGCGCGCCCATCCCGGGCGCCGACAAGCAGGACTACCTCGTCCAGGTCAGCGACATCGGCCACACGCTGCAGCCGCACGTGATCGGCCACTCCGGTCCAGACGTCGCGGACTTCATGGGCACCGCGCTCGTGGGCCGCAAGCTCGAGACGGAGCTGCGGCTCGACGTGCGGCGCGTGCACCCCACGCCCACCAAGCGCCGGCTCGTCTGGGCGGCGATCTCCTTCATGTCCACCGAGCGGCCGTGGACCACCGACGGCGCCACCGTGGCCGCCTACAAGCGCAAGCACGGCCGGCTCAAGGAGCTCGGGCGCACCGTCGTCACCCGCGGCGCTGCGTTCGTGCGGCTGCCGTGGAAGAAGGCGCCCGCCGGCCGCACCAAGGTGATGGTCTGCTTCCTCGGCACCGACGTCGTCGCGTCGAGCTGCTCGCGCTACGCCGTCGTCCGCCGCGGCGGATAGCCGCGGCGGAGGGCTACTCGGAGAACCACCCCGGCGCCGCCGCCACGAACGTCTCCCGGTCGAGCGCGCCGGCGCCCTCGGGGATGACCGCCAGCAGTGGCGCGATCCGCTGCAGGTCCTCGAGGTTGCACTGCTCGGCGAGTCCGGGCTCGGCGGGCCAGGCGCCGACGACCAGGCCGCGCACGGTGAGGTTGCGGGCGCGCAGGGCGTCGACGGTCAGCTCGGTGTGGTTGAGGGTGCCGAGGCCCGCCGCGACCACGACGACCACGTCGACCTCGGCCACCGCGTCGAGGAACGTGGTGAGGTCGAGCAGGGTCCCGCCCTCGGCGTCGAGCCGGACCAGCAGCCCGCCGGCGCCCTCGACGAGGACGGTGTCCTGGGGCAGGTCCCAGATCCGGGCGGCGTACGTCGCCACGGGAGGCAGCTCGACCTCCTGGCGCCGGGCGGCGGTGTCGGGAGCGAGCGGCTCCTCGAGGGTGGTCCACTCGACGGCCTCGACGCCCGGTGAGCCGCGACACCTCGCGGGCGTCGGAGTCGCCGTCGACGCGCGCCGGTCTGCACGGGCTTCACCACGACCACCGAGCCCGCCGCGGTGGCCGCGAGCGCCGCGGTCGCGACGGTCTTGCCGACCCCCGTCGAGGTGCCGGTGACGAGCGTGATCACGAGGCGTGCTCCTTGACCACCGCGACGAGGACGTCGACCGCCCGCGCCCAGTCGGCTCGGAGACCCCGGCGTTCACCGTGATGCGCAGCCGCGAGACGCCGTCAGGCACTGACGGCGGGCGGAAGCACCCGACCAGGACGCCCTGCGCCCCGGCCGCAGCCTGGGCCGCGACGGCCGACTGCGGGCTCGGCATCGGCAGCGAGAGGACAGCGCCGTGCGGGCGGCGGCACGCCCAGTGCAGCGGCGAGGTCCGCGACCCGCAGCTCGACCGTCGCGTGAGCTCGGGCTGGTCGCGCACGATGCCCAGCGCTGCGAGGGCCGCGGCCGTGGAGGCCGGCGCCAGCCCGGTGTCGAAGATGAACGGACCGGGCGGTGTTGACGAGCTGGTCGATCACCGCCTGCGAGGCCAGCACCACTCCGCCCTGGCTGCCGAAGGCCTTCGACAAGGTCGCCGTGCCGACGACGTGAGTCCTCGCTCGCGAGGCCGACGCCGTGGACGAGCCCTGCGCGCAGGACCCCCAGCGCGTGCGCCTCGTCGACGACCAGCAGCGCGCCGTGGTCGTCGCACACGGCGGCGAGGTCGAGCAGGGGCGCCTCGTCGCCGAGCACCGAGTAGACCGACTCCACCAGCACCAGCGCGCGCCGTCCCTCGGCCCGTGCCAGGGCGCGCGTCGACCGCGCGCCAGTCGTTGTGACCCGCCACCTCGTAGGGGGGTCCGCGAGACGCGCACCGCGTCCACCAGCGAGGCGTGCACGTGCGCGTCGGACACCACGAAGGCGTCGCGTCCGGCCAGCGCCTGGAGCACCCCGAGGTTGGCGGCGTACCCGGTCGAGAAGAGCAGGCTCGCCGGTCGGCGGGCGTACGCCGCGAGCTCGCTCTCGAGGTCGCGGTGCAGCTCGAGCGCCCCGGTGACGAGCCGAGAGGCCTTGGCGCCGGCACCCCACGTCACGGCGGCCTCGGCGGCCGCGGCCCGGACGACGGGGTGCTGGGAGAGGCCGAGGTAGTCGTTGCCCGCGAGGTCGACCGACGCGTCGTCGGCCGCCCGAGGCCGCAGCTCGCGGCGCAGCCCCGCGTGGTCGCGGAGCGCAGCCTGTTGCGCGAGCCAGTCGGGCCAGGTCATGCGACCGCCACCGCGCGCTCGATCGCCGTGCAGATCCGCGCGACGTCGTCGTCGGGGGTGACGTAGGGCGGCATCGTGTAGATCAGGTCGCGGAACGGCCGCAGCCACACGCCCTCCTCGACCGCAGCGTCGGTCGCCTTGACGACGTCGACGGGGTGGTCGAGCTGGACGACGCCCACGGCGCCGATGCGTCCGCACGTCGGCCACGCCCGGGCAGCCCGCTCAGCGACGCCAGCTCGCTCAGTCCGGCACCCACGCGGGCGACGTTCGCCGCCCAGCCGGACGACTCGAGCAGATCGAGGCTGGCGAGGGCGACCGCGCAGGCCAGCGGGTTCCCCATGTAGGTCGGCCCGTGCATCAGCACGCCGGACTCCGAGGCGGAGAGCCCGCGAGCGACCTCGCGGCTGCAGAGCACGGCGGCGAGCGAGAGGTAGCCGCCCGTGAGCGCCTTGCCGACGCACATGATGTCGGGCACCACACCGGCCGCCTCGGCGGCGAAGAAGGTCCCGGTGCGGCCGAACCCGGTCGCGATCTCGTCGAAGACCAGCGGCAGCCCGTGCTCGTCGGCCACCTCGCGCATGACCCGCAGGCAGGCGACGTCGTAGACATGCATGCCGCCGGCGCCCTGCAGCAGCGGCTCGACGATGATCCCGGCCAGCTCGCGCGGACCGATCCAGCGCAATTGCGCGGAACTGGTCCGCCCAGCCGTCCACGTCACCTCCGGGCGCGGGCGGCTGCGGGGCGAAGACCTGCTCCGGCAGCACGTCGCGGAACATCGAGTGCATCCCGCCCACCGGGTCGCAGACGCTCATGCAGCCGAACGTGTCGCCGTGGTAGCCGCCGCGCACCGTGAGCATCCGGGTCCGCTCGGGACGACCCAGGCCGCGCTGGTGCTGCACCACCATCTTCAAGGCGACCTCGACGCTCACCGAGCCCGGAGTCGGCGAGGAAGACGTGGTCCAGCCCCTCCGGCGCCAGCGAGACCAGGCGCTGGGCCAGCCGGACCGCGGGGGAGTGCGTCAGCCCGCCGAACATCACGTGGGCCACGTCGCCGAGCTGGCGGCGTACGGCGTCGTCGAGCTCCGGCACGGCGTAGCCATGGATCGCCGCCCACCACGACGACATGCCGTCGACCAGCTCCGTGCCGCCACCAGGACCGACCAGCCGCAGGCGTACGCCGGACGCGGACCCGACCAGCCGCACCGGCGTCGGCTCGGTCATGGAGGTGTAGGGGTGCCAGACGTGCTCGCGGTCGTAGTCGAGCAGCTGCTCCGAGGGACCTCAGGCATTGGGGGCGACGGCGGTGCCCGCACCGCGGCGGCGCTTGGTGGGGTCGTGCGCGACCTCGCCGGGCGCATCCGCCGCCTCGGGCGCGGCGCCGAGCACGGTGAAGCCGTGGTCGCGGATCAGCTCGAGGTCGGCCTCGGCGGCCTGGCCCTCCGAGGTCAGGTAGTCGCCGAGGAAGATCGAGTTGGCGACGTGCAGCGCCAACCCCTGGAGGGTCCGGAGGTGCATCTCGCGGCCGGCCGCGATCCGGATCTCGCGGTCGGGGCAGACGAATCGCGCCATCGCGAGGATCTTGAGGCAGCGCGCCGGGCTCAGCTCCCAGGTGTTCTCGTAGGGCGTCCCGTCGAACGGCATCAGGAAGTTGACGGGGATCGAGTCGGAGCCGAGGTCCCGCAGCGCGAACAGCGCCTCGACCAGCTGCTCGTCGCTCTCGCCGAGCCCCGCGATCAGGCCGCTGCACGGCGACAGCCCGGCGGTCTTCACCTTCTCCACGGTGTCGACGCGGTCGGCGTAGGTGTGGGTCTGGACGATCTGGTCGTGGTGGGACTCGGCGGTGTTGATGTTGTGGTTGTAGGCATCGACACCGGCCTCCCGCAGCCGCTCGGCCTGGCCGTCCTTGAGCAGCCCGAGGCACGCACAGATCTCGACGTCCGGGGTGCTCGGCCTTGATCGAGCCCACCATGTCGGCGACCCGCTCGACGTCCTTGTTGGTGGGGCCGCGGCCGCTCGAGACCATGCAGACCCGGGTGGCGCCGCCCTTGAGCCCGGCGGCAGCCTGCTCGAGCGCCTCGTCAGTGCTGAGCCACTTGTACTTGAGGATGTCGGCGGTCGAGCCGAGCGCCTGCGAGCAGTAGTTGCAGTTCTCCGGGCAGAGGCCGGACTTGAGGTTGACCAGGTAGTTGACCTTCACGGCCGCGCCGAAATGCTCGCGCCGCAGCCGGCCGGCCGCCGCGACCACGTCGAGCAGCTCGTCGTCGTGGGCCCGGAGCACGGCGAGCGCGTCGTCCTCGGTGGCGGGCTTCCCGTCGAGGATCGACTCAGCCAGCTGGTCGAAGTAGGACGCCGTCATGCCAGCAGTATGCCGACCGGCGTCCGACCTCCGGCGGTGACGTCCACGACACCGGCCACGCCGAGGTCGAACACACACGCCGGAACGCCCTCCCTCGCTGGTGGCGAGGAGGGCGTTCGGTGTCTCCGGAGTGAGGTGTTCACTTCCCGGGGACAAACGAGGATGTCCCCCCGTCAAGCGGGAGCCACCGCCGTCCACGTCGTGAAAGACGGTGGTCCGCGACCCGCTGATCCCCCCGGACGCGGGCCGCTGAGGGAAAGGCTATCCATGCCATGGACTTTTCAATCAATCGAGTCTTGACAGGTGGGACGAGTTGAGTGCATCCGTA
>CAWBZR010000022.1:0-37133 GCA_963793315.1 uncultured Actinomycetota bacterium
GTAGAAGCGTCATTCCGCCCAGATAGACGCAGTCGCTTCGACCCCGTCGAGACGCACGGATCATGCCGAGTTGAGAGCGCTGCGGGCCAGGCGCCTGTCAGGACGTCATACGGATGGTGCCCTGTCTGAGCGGGGTGGCGTATGACGTCCCGGGACAGCGTGACGTCCGCACGGACATGCCGCCGATCCGCGCGCTCGAGGAGGCGCCCCATTCCGCCGCGTATGACTGTCAACCGCGAGTCCCTCTCGGCCCGATGAGCGGTCACTTGCTGTCCCGCATGCCGAACCTCATCCGGGAACGCGGCAGGTCAACAGTGGTGTGCGTTCAAGGGCATCCCGCAAGACCTGTCCGCGATGAATCCCTGTGACCGTGCCATATCCGGACAACCCGGCGCGATGCCATTCAAACTTGAGCGCGTCACCCTCGCAGACACGCTCACCGAGTGCCTCACACCAGTGGAAGAATGCCTCACAGCGCCGCGAATACCGGACTCAACCGCAGGCACGAGCGTCGACTCGAAGGCAGGGTCTGCTGACATGCTGCTGACACTGAGGCCCGAGGCAACATCAGAGGCGGCCTTCGGACTTCTCCGAAAACCGCCTCTGACCTGCGTATTAACTTTGTAGCGGGGGCAGGATTTGAACCTGCGACCTCTGGGTTATGAGCCCAGCGAGCTACCGAACTGCTCCACCCCGCGTCGGTGACCACAAGGTTACGGCACGGGCGGCGCCGACCCAAATCAGGGTGACGGGCGAGCCTCCCGAGGCCGAGGGCTCGTCCGACGGCGACGAGGAGCCGCCCCCCTCTGCGTCCAGCGCCTGCTGCGACCAGTTCGCGGGCCTTCTGGATGTGCTCCTGGTAGGCAGACAGGTCGCCGGCGGTCAGCGCCTCGTCGGCGAGCTGGAACTCCTCCTGCGCCTGGGCGAGCAGGTCCTCGACCGAGCCTGGTGCGGCGGTCGATGTCGAGGTGGGCTCGTCGGTCGGCTGTGTGGTCGGCTCCGTGGTCGGACCGTCGCTCGGTTCGGTGGTCGGGGTGCCGTCGTCGGGCTGGCGTGGTGTCCGCGTTGTCCTTCGCCTTCTCCAGCGCGGCGGACAGGTTGGTGTCGATGCCGACGCCGCCGCGGTAGGAGACCAGGACGTAGCGCAGGATCGGGAACGTCGACTCGCTGGCCGTCTCGAGCGAGGCGTAGATCGGCTCGACGTACATCAGCTCGTCGCCGACCGGGACCGTGAGCAGGTTGCCGTAGGTGACCTTGCTGCCGCTCCGGTTGAACTGCGCGAGCGCGTCGGCCACGTCGTTGTCCGAGCGCACGGCGTTGGCCACCTGCCCGGGGCCCTGCTGCTGCTCGTCGATGACGTTGATGACGCGCATCTGGCCATAGGTCTTCGAGGTCGCGTCGGAGTCGACCGAGACGTAGGCCGCCAGGTTGCTGCGCTTGTAGGGGACGAACGTCGAGGTCATCGACCACGTCGGGCCGGGCGGCGCGTCCGCGAGGCTGGTCGGGGTCTCGTTGCCGTCCTCGTCATCGAGCACCAGCCCCGGAGGCTGCGCGACGAACATGCGGTACGGCGGCTGGAGGCTCTGGGCAGCGTTGTTCGGGTCCTCCGGGACGTCCCACCGGTTGTTGTCCTGGAACCAGGCGTTGGGGTCGGTGACGTGGTAGCGCGCGAACTGGTAGCGCTGCACCTTGAACATGTCCTCCGGGTAGCGCAGGTGCTCGCGCAGCGAGTCGGAGATGTCGGAGTTCGGCTTGACCGTGCCGGGGAACGCCGACGACCACGCCTTGAGGAGCGGGTCCTGGTCGTCCCAGGCGTAGAGCGTGACCGTGCCGTCGTAGGCGTCGACGGTCGCCTTCACCGAGTTGCGCATGTAGTTGATCTCGTCGGTCGGCAGCGTCCGCAGCCCGGTCTCGGCCTGGAGGGAGTCGTCGGTCATCTCCTTGAACGACTCGCGCTCCGAGCCCGGGAAGCGGTCGGTGGTGGTGTAGCCGTCGACGATCCAGACGATCTTCCCGTCCACGACGGCCGGGTAGGAGTCGTCGTCGAGGGTCAGCCAGGGCGCGACCTTCTGCACCCGGTCCTCGGGCTCGCGGTTGTAGATCACCTCGGAGTTCGCGTTGACCCGGCCCGAGAGCAGGAAGTTGGTGCTCCCGAACTTGATGGCGTAGAGCAGCTGGCGGAACGTCGAGCCGACCGGCACGCCGCCGGCTCCGTCGTAGCTGGTCTTGGTCGTGTCGGTCTGCGCCACCGCGCTGCAGGTCGAGCTCGACGTCGGACGCGCTGTCGGAAGCCTTGCCCACCACCGAGTAGTCGGGGCTGTTCTCGCCGAAGTAGACGCGGGTCTCGTAGTCCCCGGTCGCCTGCTCGAGGTCGTCCTGGCCACTCTGGAACCCCTGCGCCCACTGGGTCTTGTCGGCGTTGCTGGTGCCGCTGCCACCCAGCGCCTGGTCGTCGCTGTCGCGCTGGTTGGCGTACGCCGCGATCAGGTCGTTGCCGTGGGTGTAGACCGTGTGCAGGTTGAGCCAGTTCTGCACGTCGCTGCTCAGCCGGTCCTGGTCGAGCTCGCGCACACCGAGCACGAGCGCTCGGTCCACGCCGTTGATGTTGTAGTGGTCGACGTCGAGCACGTCGGCCACGGAGTAGTAGCCGCGGACCTGCTGGTTCTGCTCGAAGGCGCGGCGCACCAGCTGCGGGTCGACCAGCGGGATCGAGGTCACGCTCGGGTCGGCGTCGGGGTCGAGCTGGGAGACCGTCTGTCCCACGCTGGGGAACTTGTACTCCTCCACCGTGTCGATGTCGTAGGCCGCTCTCGTCGCCGCGATGTTCTTCTCGATGTACGGCGCCTCCTTGTCGGCCTCGGACGGCTTGACCTGGAACTGCTGGACGATGCCCGGCCAGATCAGCCCGAGGAGGATGGCGGAGAGGACGAGGAGAGCGAGCCCCATCGACGGCAGCAGCCACGTGCGCCGCCAGACGTTGAGGAAGAACAGCACCGCACAGATCAGGGCGATGCCCATCAGGATCGCCTTGGCCGGCAGCACCGCGTTGTCGTCGGTGTAGGTGATGCCGGTGAGCAGCGACCCGGACTGGTAGGCCAGGTCGTAGCGGTCGAGCCAGTAGTCGAGCGCCTTCGCCAGCACGAAGACGCCGAGCAGCACCGAGAGCTGGGCCTGCGCGGCCCCGGAGAGCCGGTCGGCCGGGGTCTGCAGCCGGATCCCGCCGTAGAGGTAGTGGACGACGGCCGCGGCGAGCAGCGCGACCACGCTGATCGCCATCACGAAGTCGGTGAGGAAGTGGTACCAGGGCAGGTCGAAGACGAAGAAGCCGATGTCCTTGTGGAAGTAGGAGTCCTTGCGCTCGAACGGCACGCCGTTGCGCCACAGCATGTAGTTGCGCCACTCCCCCGCGCCCGAGGTGCCGGCGAAGAGGCCGAGCAGCACGCCGATGCCGATGACCAGCCAGGTGCGGATCGGCGTGACGGCCTGGCGGTAGCGGTCGAGGCCGGTCTGCTCGGGCGACTGCGGGTGGAACAGCGGCCGCACCCGGAACGCGATGACCATGTTGACCGCGACCGACGACCGCCATCAGCACGCCGAAGATCGCGAACAGCGCGATCTTGGTCCAGAGCAGCCGGCTGTAGACCGCCGCCGAAGCCGATGTCGCGGTACCAGAGCACGTTGGTGTAGAAGTTCGCGAACGTCGTGAGGCCGAAGAAGGCGAGCACCAGCACGATCGCGGTGATCACCAGTGCGCGCGAGCGCCGGGACGGCGGGCGGTCCGCGGGCTCGTCCCGCGGGTCCTCGTCGAAGAGCTCGCTCATGATTCGTCCTCAGTGTCGTCGATCTCGGTGTCGATCTCGGTGTCGATCGGGTGTCGATCTCGGTGTCGTCGATGGGGTCCAGCGTCGCAGCCAGGACGGTGATCAGCTCGGGCACCAGGTCGGTGCCGCCCACGACCGAGTGGTCGTCGTCGTGCGCGCGCAGACGCAAGGCACAGTACGACGCCCCGGCCCGGGTGACACCCACGACCATCCGGACCTCCTGCCGCGTCCGGGTGCTCCAAGGCGTACGCCGCCGCGGCGGCCGGGTCCTCGGGCATCGCGTCGTCGGCCTCCGGCGGCAGCACCAGCCGCTCGACGACGGCCGCGCAGCCGGTCACCTCGGGGCCCCACGCGATCGACGCGAGCGCGGCCTCGAACCGGTCGGCCGGCAGCTGCTCCTGCTCGACCGGGGTGAGCGAGCCCTCGGCGGACGCGTCGTCGAGCCCCATGGCGGAGGCGAGCGCCGGCTCGCGGCGTACGAGCGCGGCGGTGTCGACCAGCGCGTAGAGCCGGCTCGGCTGGTCCCAGCCGCCCTCGGCGATGTGCGACTCGATCTCGAGGACCGCCGCCGCCAGGGCGGGGTCGATGTCGGGGTCGAGGGTGGGCAGCTCACTCACAAGTGGTCATCACTAGCAGCTCGGCAGCTTGGCGTCGTGGTCCGCGGCCCAGGTCCTCGATGGCGGTCTTGGCTGTGTCGAACGTGTCGACCCGGACCAGCCGCATGTCGCCGTTGTGGGCGCCCTTGGCGTCGTCGCAGTTGTCGGCCGGCACGAGGAACAGCTGGGCGCCGGCCTCGCGCGCGCCGACGATCTTCTGCTGGATGCCGCCGATCGCGCCGACGGTGCCGTCGGGCGCGATCTCGCCGGTGCCGGCCACCCGGCCGCCGCCGGTCAGCGAGCCGGGCGTCAGGGTGTCGTAGATCGCGAGGGAGAACATCAGCCCGGCGCTCGGGCCGCCGATGCGCGGGTCGATGGTGACCGTGACCGGGAACGGCAGGATGAACCCCTGGCCGAGGAAGATGCCGATCTGCGGCGAGCCGGTGACCGTGACCGCGCCGAACAGGTCCGCGGTCCGCTCCTCGGGCGTGACGGAGACGTCGACCTCCTTGCCGTCGCGGAGCACCGTGAGGGAGACCTGCTGGCCGGGCGGCGTCGCCTTGATCGCGGTGCGCAGCTCCTCGGAGGCCTTCCCGATGTCGTCGCTGAGCGGGGTGCCGTTGACCTTGCGGATCAGGTCGCGCACCGCGAGCGCGCCGTCCGCGGGCGAGCCCTTCCCGACCAGGGTCACCTCGAGCGACGGGCGTCACGGTCGTCGCCCAGCGCGCTGCAGCGCCACGGCGACCGCGGTGTCCTGCGACGACACCATCTGCACCTGGCCCTCGTCGCGCACCTGGTCGGCGGTCTTGTCGTCGGGGTAGACCGCCTCCTTCGGGTAGACGGCGTCGTCTGCGGTCGAGCCAGGCGCCCATCACCTGGAACAGGTTGAGGTTGCTCGTCCTTCGGCGTCACCGAGACCGTGGTCATCCGCAGCTGGCCGTCGTCGCGGTAGGTCTTGTGCCCGTCGGGGACCTGGATGATCTCCTTGCCGTCGGGCGCGCCGAGGACGTCGATGGTCGGTCCGGGCGCGTAGGTCGTGTAGGGCAGCGGCTTGAACAGCGCCACCACGGCCAGCGCCGCCACCAGCGGCATGGCCAGGACGGCCGCCAACGCACGCTGGTTCATGAGCCAAACTCTCTCAAACGATTGGTAGCGGGGGCGGGCGTGGGTCAGCCGGCGCGACGCTGCTGGTCCGGCTGCCCGTCGGCAGGGGCTTCGCCCGCCGGGCTGGCGACGGTGCGCGACGTACGCCGCAGCGCCACGCCGGTGGACCGCTCGCGGCGCCGCGGCAGCCGCGCGGGAGCCGGCGGTTGCTCGCGCTCGAGGGCGGCGCCCAGGCGGCGCAGCGCCTCGTCGCGGTCGACCTCGCCGCGGCGCTCGCGGCCGACCCAGCCGACCCACGCCATCGCCACGAGCGTGACGGCGACCGGCGGCACCAGCCAGAGCAGGATCTGCACCCTTGCGAGGGTAGGGACTATCGTCCGCCGCATGTCGGAGCCCACGCCAGCGCGGACGCGCCATTCGGCACTGCGGCTCGTCGACCTGCGCGAGACGCCGCTCGAGGTCGACGAGGTGGTCGACGCCCTCGGCGACGAGACCTCGGGCGGGCTCACCCTCTTCGTCGGCCGGGTGCGCGACCACGACCACGGCAAGGGCGTCGTCGGGCTCGACTACACCGCGCACCCCTCGGCCCTCGACAGGCTGCGCGAGGTCTGCGAGCGGGTGGCCGCGACCCACGACGTGCACGGCGTCGCGGCGGTGCACCGGGTCGGCTCCCTCGACATCGGCGACATCGCTGTCGTGGTCGCGACGACGTCCGCGCACCGCGGCACGTCGTTCGACGCGTCGCGGCTGCTGATCGACACGCTCAAGGCCGAGGTGCCGATCTGGAAGCACCAGCGGTTCAGCGACGGCTCCGAGGAGTGGGTCGGCTCTCCCTGACCCTCGCCCTGACCTCGCCCTGATCTCTGCCTACGGGACGGGGTTTCCAGCCGGGACCCGCGTACGGTGGAGGGCATGGCAGACGAGCCGGAGGAGCCCCAGAACCCGTTCAAGGGCACGCCGTTCGAGCAGTTCTTCACCCAGGGCATGGCGGGCATGTCCGGAGCGGGCGGGCAGGGCATGCCCGACCTCAACCAGCTCTTCGGGCAGCTCCAGTCGATGATGCAGCCCTACGACGGGCCGCTCAACTGGGACGTCGCGCTCGACCTGGCCCGCAAGACCGTCGCCCAGGCGCCCGACCCGACGCCGAGCTCGGCGCAGCAGCACGCCGTCGCCGACGCCGTCCGGCTCGCCGACCACTGGCTCGACGAGACCACCGGCTTCCCCTCCGGCGTGACCACCGCCTCCGCGTGGAGCCGGGCCGAGTGGGTCGTCAACACCACCGACGTCTGGAAGGTGCTGGTCGAGCCGGTCGCCCGGCAGTCGGTCGGCGCGCTGAGCTCGGCCCTGCCCGAGGAGGCCCGGGCCCAGGCCGGCCCGATCCTCGGCATCCTCGGCCGCGCGATCGGCGCGCTGCTCGCCAACCAGGTCGGCTCCGGGCTCGGCACGCTGGCCGGCGAGGTGCTGTCGGTCTCCGACATCGGCGTCCCGCTGGCGCCCGCGGGCAAGGCCGCCCTGGTGCCCGCCAACGTCGCCGCCTTCGCCGAGGGACTCGACGTGTCCGAGGACGACGTCCTCCTCTACCTCGCGCTGCGCGAGGCCGCCCACCAGCGGCTCTTCGCCGGCGTCCCGTGGCTGCGCGACCACCTCGTCGGCGCCGTCACGGCCT
Organism: uncultured Actinomycetota bacterium; assembly: GCA_963793315.1. Classification (GTDB taxonomy): domain Bacteria; phylum Actinomycetota; class Actinomycetes; order Propionibacteriales; family Nocardioidaceae; genus Nocardioides. The sequence continues at coordinate 7,188 of CAWBZR010000022.1, forward strand.
ACGCCGAGGGCATCGAGGTCAACGTCGAGGGCATCCAGCAGAGGGTCGAGGAGCAGATGCGCGGCATCGACCCCGCATCTTGGGCAACCCCGAGGCGATGCAGCAGCTGCTCGAGGGCGGCATGTTCGAGCTGCCCGACTCCCCCGCCCAGAAGGCCGCCCTGGAGCGGCTCGAGGTGACCCTCGCGCTGGTCGAGGGCTGGGTCGACGAGGTCGTCAGCCAGGCCACCGAGGGCCGGATGCCCAGCGCCGGCAAGCTGCAGGAGGCGGTCCGCCGCCGCCGGGCCGCCGGTGGCCCGGCCGAGCAGACCTTCGCCACGCTGGTCGGACTCGAGCTGCGGCCGCGCCGGCTCCGCGACGCCTCGACGCTGTGGGGCTCGCTGCGGACGCGGCAGGGCACCGAGGCGCGCGACGGCGTGTGGATGCACCCCGACCTGCTGCCGACCGCCGCCGACCTCGACGACCCGCTCGGGCTTCCGCGAGGGGGCCAGCGCGCCCGAGGCGCTGAGCGAGGAGGACTTCGACGCCGAGCTGCGCCAGCTGCTCGACGGGCCGGCCCCGGACGCTCCCGACGAGGAGTGAGCCTCCACGCCTCGGCGCTGAGCCTGCTCAGCGGTTGGGCCGCGCCCGACAGCGGCCAGGAGGCGCTGCGGCGGCGGTACGTCGCACACCTCGAGGCGCACGCCGACGCTGTCTACCGCCACTGCCGACCCGACCACCTCACCGCGGGTGCGCTGGTGGTCTCGGCCGACCACCGGCAGGTGCTGCTGACCTTGCACGCCAAGGCCGGCCGCTGGTTCCAGCTCGGCGGCCACTGCGAGCCGGGTGACGACTCGCTGCCTGCGGCGGCGCTGCGCGAGGCCACCGAGGAGTCGGGCGTGGAGGGCCTGGTCCTCGACCCGGTGCCGGTCCACCTCGACGAGCACCCGGTGACCTTCTGCGGCGAGCCGGGACTCGTCAATCATCTGGACGTGCGGTTCGTGGCGGTCGCCCCGGCGGGCGCCACGCCCGTGGTCAGCGACGAGTCGACCGACGTCCGCTGGTGGCCGGTCGACGCGCTGCCCGAGCCGGACAACGGGTTGGTGGCCCGAGTCCCTGGAGCGCCTGGCTGTCTACCCCCGCGAGCTTACGACCCCACCCCCGTGACGACGCTCGCTTCGCTCGCGGGCTTCGCGGTCGCCACGGGCCGAAGGCCGAATCGCGGGGAGCGCTCGCTGCGCGAGCCACCTCGCTTCGACTCGCCCCAGTCACGCGACGTCGATCATCGGCGGCTTGAACCGATCAGTAGTCTTCCGACTGGCCCGGCGGCGGGTCGACCTTGGCCGCCGCCGACCAGCCGAGCAGGTAGCCCTTGGCGCGCTCGGCCTGCGGGTAGCGGTCGACCCAGCCCCAGAACGCCGCGTCGTGGCCGGGCTCGATCAGGTGCGAGAGCTCGTGGACGAGCACGTAGTCGATGACCCACCCCGGCATGCCCTGGAGCCGCACCGAGAGCCGGATGGTCCGGTCACCCGGCGTGCACGAGCCCCAGCGCTGCTTCTGGTTCTGGACCCAGCGGACCGAGCCCGGCACGGCCAGCCCGCCGAGGTAGCGGTCGTTGAGCACCAGCGCCCGCTCCATCAGCTCCGCGTCGGTGAGCGGCGCCCTGCGCTCGGACTGCTGGACCCGCGCCACCATGGTCTCGACCCACTCGGCCTCCTCCTTGCGGGAGAGCGAGGCGGGGACGAGCACGACGATCTTCTCGCCGTCGCGGTAGGCCGAGACCGTCCGCCGGCGCCGCTTGCTGCGCCGCACCTCGACCTCGGGTGCGGGCTCGGAGGCGACCGCCATGGCCGGAATCTAGCGCCGCTTCGCCCACTCCAGGAGCCGCTCCTTGGGCCAGGTGTTGACGATCCGGTCGGGGTCGATGCCGGCGGCCTCGGCCCGCTCCGCGCCGTACCAGAGGAAGTCGAGCTGGCCCGGCGCGTGCGCGTCGGAGTCGATCGAGAACAGGCAGCCGAGGTCGCGGGCGAGCTCGAGCAGCCTGGTCGGCGGGTCGCGCCGCTCGGGCCGGGAGTTGATCTCGACCGCGGTGTTGCTCTCCACGCAGGCGCTGAAGACGGCCTTCGCGTCGAACTGCGGACTGCTTGCGGGTCCCGCGGGCGCCCATCACCATCCGGCCGGTGCAGTGGCCGAGCACGTTGACCCGCGGGTTCCGGACCGCGGCGACCATCCGCCTGCGTCATGTCGGGCGCGTCCATGGCCAGCTTGGAGTGCACGCTGGCGACCCGGAGGTCGAGCTGGTCGAGCATCTCGTCGGTCTGGTCGAGGCTGCCGTCGTCGAGGATGTCGACCTCGATCCCCTTGAGCAGCGTGAACTCGCCGGCTCCCCCGGACGACAGGTGCTCGTTGACCGCGTCGACGACGCCGAGCTGCTTCGCGCAGCCGCTCCACGCTCAGCCCGTTGGCGACGCGCAGCCGGGGCGAGTGGTCGGTGAGCACCTGGTAGTCGTGGCCGAGCTCGATCGCGGTGAACGCCATCTCCTCGATCGGCGAGCCGCCGTCGGACCAGTCCGAGTGGGAGTGCAGGTCGCCGCGCAGCCGGGCGCGCAGCTCGTGGCCGCCCTCGGTGAGCGGGCCGCCGTGCTCCTTCTCGAGCGCGGCCAGCCGCTCGGGCAGCTCGCCCGTGACCGCGGCCGCGATCACCTTGGCGCTGCTGGCGCCCACGCCGGGGACCTTGGTGATGGTGCCGTCCTCGACCCGGGCCCGCACCTCGTCGTCGGACGAGCGGCAGGATCGCGGCGGCGGCGCTCCGGAACGCCTTGACCTTGTAGGTGTCCTCGCGGCCCCGCTCGAGCAGGAACCCGATCCGGCGCAGCGCCGCGACCGGCCCGCCGTCGTACGCCTCCGCCACGGCGTCCACCCTAGGCGGGGCCACGCCCACCGGTGTCGCGGCAGATTGCCGGCCAAGTAGATTTTCGTCCACAGCCCGTGGAATCGCGTTCGTCGCAGGTCAGAGCCGAGCTAGCGGTGGACATCCACCTCTTGTCCACAGGCTGGTTCACGGCTCCACGGCGTGTCCTCCACCTGCGGACGACGTTCTGCACAGAGTTCTCCACAGGCTTGTCCACAGGGTGCGCCGCCCGGGCCATTGCCCCGACCGCGGCCGCAGTGCCTAGCGTTGCGCCCAGACGAGGCCCCCGGGCCCGTCGGGGGAGATCCGCAAGGGGAAGGCGGGTCTCCGTCGGCGGACACGGGGGCCTCGGCTTGTCCGGTCGTCGACGTCAGCGGCCCCGGAACTCGCGGCGGCCGCTTCTCCTTGCTGGCCCGGATCCCCTCCTGGAGGTCCTCGGTGGCCAGGGTGATCGGCTGGGCCATCGCCTCCCACTGCAGGGCGGTCTCGAGGTCGCGCGTGACCGCCGTCGAGGAGCGCGAGCTTGGTGAGCCGGGTGGCGATGGGCGCGGAGCCGGCGATGCCGGCGGCGATCTCGAGCACGTCGTCGAGGAACGTCGCCGGGTCGAGCACCCGGGAGACCAGCCCGATGCGGAGCGCCTCGTCGGCGTCCACGACCCGGCCGGTGAGCAGCAGGTCGCGCGCGTGCGCCTCGCCCACCACCTCCGGCAGCAGGTGGGTGCCGCCCATGCCCGCGTGCATGCCGAGCTTCACGAACGGCACGCCGAGCCTGGCGCCCGGTCGACGGCGTACCGCAGGTCGCAGGCGAGCGCGAGGCAGAGGCCCGGCGCCGATCGCCGGCGCCGTTGACCGCGGCGATGGTGGGGACCTCGAGGCGTCCGGATCGAGAGCCAGGCGCGGTAGAACGGCAGCATCCGGGCGCGGAGCTCGTCGACCGTGGCGTCCGGCTCGCTGGCGATCCAGGAGGTGTTCCCGCCCGAGCAGAACGCCGAGCCCTCGCCGGTCACCACGACCGCGCGCAGCGACCGGTCGGCGGCCAGCTCGGCCATCGCCGACGACCCACGACGAGGTCATCTCGTCGGACATGGCGTTGCGCATGTCGGGGTTGTCGAGGGTCAGCAGGGCCACGCCCGTCGGACGGGCCGCTCGACGCGGCAGGTGGGAGAAGCGGGCATGAGCGCACCCTACTGAGCGGCCCCGGCGCCCGCCGTGAGCGGTTTCACGCCTGAAACTGGCCGCCGAAACGGCGAATATTCCGGCGCGCCGAGCGCCTGACACGGGTTGGGCGGGCGTGGAGTACGGTCGAAGCGGCTCGAGGACCCGTTCCAAGAGCCTCCGGCGGGCTTCCCCGGCCCGAGAGATTGGGCCCGAAAGAATAGGCAACTCCCCCCGCCGCGACGACCGAGAAGAACAAGCAAGGAGGCCGTCATGGCGGAGACCTGGAGCGGCGAGTTCTACTGCGTGAAGTGCAAGGAGAAGCGGCGAGGCCGACGGAGAGGTCCGGGTCAACGACAAGGGCACCCGGATGGCTAAGGCCGTCTGCCCCGTCTGCGGGACCAACCTCAACCGCATCCTCGGCAAGGCCTGACCAGCTCGCCCCAGACTCGACGACGGCGCCCTCGGTCTCGACCGGGGGCGCCGTCTTCTGTCCCGGCGCCTGAGGACTCGGCGAGCCTGTGGATGGCCGCCGACGTGCCGGCGGTGATCCGTGTGACGCGCGGCCGCATGACCTGGCTCCTGCGCCCCGGGGTCGGGCTGGCCCGCCGCGACGCCGACCACCTCCAGCTCGGCGTCGACCCGCCGCTGGCGGCGGTGCTGCCCGACTCCCGGCGCCGTGCGGCTGCTGCTGGTCGAGCTGGCCCACGGCGGCCCGCTCACCACCCTCGACGCGACGACCGGCGCCGGTGCTCGACACGCTGGTCGCCGCCGGGCTGGTCGTGGCCGCCGACCGGGCCGCCGCGCGACGCGACCGGCGCGCCGGCTGCGCCGGTCCACCTCGACGCCCCGGACGGCCGTGCTGCCGGGCCTGCTCCGGCTGGCGGGCGAAGCGGGGCTGCGTGCTCGCCCGCACCCGGCGGCCGCGGCCACGGTGGCGCTGGTCTGGAGCGAGGGCGAGCCGCCGCGGGCGCGGCTGGACGACTGGATGCGGGCCGGCACGCCCGCACCTGGTGGTCCGCGAGGGCCCGAGCGGCGCCGTGCTCGGCCCCTACGTCGTCCCGGGCGCCACCGCCTGCCTGCGCTGCGTCGACGCGCACCTCGGCGAGCACGATCCCGCGGCGGGCGCTGGTGGTCGAGCAGCTGGCCACGACGCCGCCGCTGCGGCCGGCCGAGCCCGACCCGGCGCTGCGCGCCCTGGCCGTGGCCTGGGCGGTGCACGACCTGTCGACGGCCGCCGACGGCGGCGTGCCGGCCACCTGGTCGGCCACGGTGTCGCTCGGCGGCGCTCCCGCCGACGGTCACGGCGTACCGGCGGCACCTGCACTGCGGCTGCGCCTGGGCCGAGGAGCTGGTCGAGCGGGCGGGCGCTGAGCCGAGCTTCCAGCAGCACGTGCGGGGTCTCGACATCGCTCCGATCACCAGTACTCGCTGTCGAGCTTGCCCTCCATCGCGCGCAGGTGCTCGCGCGAGCAGCTGTCGCAGTAGGTCTTGAGCGCGGCCGTTCTCGACCGCGGTGGTCCACGTGAGCGTCTTCGCCTCGTCGGCCTCCTGCCGGCCGCAGAAGTCGCACGTCTTCACGGCTCGAAACTACCCCGGACAATGCCGCAGGAGCCGGGTACGACCTCGGTGGTCGTACCCGGCTCCTGGTTGGCACCCGCGATCAGGGTGTCCCTGCAGAGGGCCGCTGACGGCGGCATCCCATCAGGGTCTTACAGAGCGCGGGCGAGGGCGAGACGCGCCTGCTGCGCAGCCTGCTCAGCCTTGCGGCTGAGCCGGCGGGCACGGGCCAGCTGGTGGCCGCGCCGCAACTGTTGCGCCTCTCCCAGGCGCGCGGACATCTGCGCGCGCGCCAGGTTTTCGTTCATGAGATTCATCTCGGTGCTCCTGGTCGTGTGGGTCTGGTTCATCGGAATGTGATTGGTCCTTCTCGGAAATGGGATGCGGCCGTCAGCTGACGGACGCCATCGTCGGCTGCGCTTACGCGGCCACCTCGTTCTTGCGGGGACGGCCACGCGGACGCTTGCGGGGGACGACGACGCCCTGGATGAAGAGCTGTCCACCCCAGACGCCCCACGGCTCGCGACGCTCGAGAGCGCCGTCGAAGCAGAGCGCGCGGACCGGGCAGTCGATGCACAGCGCCTTGGCGTACTCCACGTCGCTGGGCGACTCGGCGAACCAGAGCTCCGGGTTGTTCACCCGGCACGGCAGGTCCGTCTCGTCCACCTTGCCCGCCTCGTCGTGGAGGTTGCCCAGAGTCGGCTGGTCGGCGGTGCTGCGGTCGAGAATGCTGATGGTCATGTTGTTTCACCTCCTCTGCTCACCTTGATCGCGGTTGCTTGGTCATCTGGTCTTGGTGGGACTCGGCCCTTCGGCTCGTCCTGGCTGCCTTGGAGAAACAGAAAGGCCGCGGATCCCTTTCGGGTTCCGCGGCCTGGAGGCTGCCGATCAGTTGGTGTCAACTGGACGGTGGTCTCCAGGCACTGGTCCCCGGGACGTAGGCGAGAGGCCCATGTCACCCTTGAGCGGCGCGCCTGGCGGTCGCGCACGACAGCCGTCGTGGCGAAGCCGGCGGAGCGTCACGCTGCGCGCAGGCGTGGCCGCAAATGGGCATGCCAAAACCGGACGGGATCTAACCGCCGCCTTGATGGTGTTGGTGTTCATCTGGGCCACCTCCTTCACTTCCTCGTGCGCCGGGGTTGTCAGTCCCGTGATGCGCAGACCTGTTGGGACGAGCAAAGTACCGCCGCGCCCGCGGTAAGGGGCAATTGATTTTATGGGTATTTCTCGACGATTTTCTGCCAAGTATGCGCCGAGGATCAGCTGACGAGCTCGAGCAGCTCCTCGCCGTACTTCTGGAGCTTCTCCTTGCCGACGCCGCTGACCGTCGAGCAGCTCGCGCGTGGACTGCGGGCGGCGGGTGGCGATCTCCTCGAGGGTGGCGTTGCTGAAGACCATGAACGCCGCGATCTCCTCCTCGCGGGCCCGCTCGGTGCGCCACTGGCGGAGCCGCTCGAACAGCTCCTCGTCGTAGGGAGCCGGGCAGTCGGCGCAGCGGCGGCGGGTCTTGTCGGCCGCGGTCTGGAGCGGCCTGCCGCACTCGAGGCACATGCGCGCGCCCTTGACCTTCGGCGCCTTGGGCAGCGGGAGCGCGTCCTGCGGGAGCAGCGGGGTGAGGAACCGGGACGGCTTGCGCGGAGCCGCGGCCGCCGGGCTGGCGGGCCAGCGCCCACGACAGCGCGAGGTCGCGGCGGGCCCGGGTCATGCCGACGTAGAGCAGCCGGCGCTCCTCCTCGACCTGGGCCGGCGTCTCGGCGTAGGTGATCGGGAGGGTGCCGTCCTGGAGGCCGCAGAGGAAGACCGAGTCCCACTCGAGCCCCTTGGCGGCGTGGAAGGTCGCCAGCGTGACGCCGTCGGCGACGGGAGCGTGCTGCTCGGCGGCGCGGCGGTCGAGGTCGTCGACGAACTCGTCGAGGGTCGCCGCCGGCGGCGGAGAACTCGAGCGCCTGGTCGACCAGCGCCTGCCACGACTCCCAGCGGTCGCGGGTCTGGCCGCGCGCGGTCGGCGCCTCGGGCGTCCAGCCCATCCCGGCCAGGGTGGCGCGCACGGTCTCGAGGACGTCGCCGTCCGCTCGCTGGTCTCCGCGTCGGACCCGAGCGGGCCGCGCCGCGGATGCGGGTGACGGCCTCGCGGACCTCGGGACGCTCGAAGAAGCGAGCGGCGCCTCGGATGACGTAGGGGATGCCGCGGGCCGTCAGCGCCTCCTCGAACGCCTCGGACTGCGCGTTGATGCGGAACAGCACCGCGACCTCACCGAGCTCGCGGCCCTCGCTCGCGCAGGCCGCAGGATCCGCGCCGCGACGGCCTCCGCCTCGGCGACCTCGTCGGGGTGGGCGTCGTAGGTCACCGGGGGGCCGGCGGGCTGCTGGGAGCGCAGCGCGACGCCACGGCTGGCCGTGCCGGCGAGCAGGGTGTTGGCGGCGTCGACGACCTGGGGCGTCGAGCGGTAGTTGCGGACCAGCTCGACCGAGGTGGTGCCGGGGAACTTGGCCGGGAAGTCGCGCAGGAAGTCGGCGTTGGCGCCGGCGAAGGAGTAGATCGTCTGCGACGGGTCTCCGACCACGCAGAGCTCGTCGCGGCCGCCGAGCCAGAGGTCGAGGAGTGCGGACTGGAGCGGCGAGACGTCCTGGAACTCGTCGACGACGAACCACTTGTATTGCCGGCGCACCTGCGCGGCGACCCGCTCGTCGTCGGCCAGGATCCCGGCGTTGAGCAGCAGGACGTCCTCCATGTCCATCCGGCCCTGGTCGCGCTTGACCTCTTCGTAGGCCTCGAAGACGTGGGCGACGACCTCCAGGGTCTGGCCCGCGACCGACCGGCCACGCGCCTCGGCGATCTCGACGTAGGTCGCCGGCGCGACGTTGCTGACCTTGGCCCACTCGATCTCGGAGGCGAGGTCGCGCAGCAGCGCCTGGTCGGTGTTGAGCCGCTGGCGGCGGGTGGCGCTGGCCAGCAGCCCCAGCTTGGACTCGATCAGCTGCGGCAGCTCGGTGCCGTGGACGTGCGGCCAGAAGTAGCGCAGCTGGCGCAGGGCGGCGGAGTGGAACGTGCGGGCCTGGACACCGCCGGCGCCGAGCCCGCGCAGCCGGGTGCGCATCTCGCCGGCAGCGCGCGTGGTGAAGGTCACCGCGAGCACCTCGGACGGCGCGTAGACGCCCGTCGCGACCCCATGGGCGATCCGGTGGGTGATCGCCCGGGTCTTGCCGGTGCCGGCACCGGCCAGGACCCGCACCGGACCGCGCAGCGCCTCCGCGACGAGGCGTTGCTCGGGGTCGAGGGCGGACAGCAGATCGGGCAAGGAACAACTCCGGCGCGGTGGTGGTTGAAGCGGATGCAATCACCCTAGATGCCGGAGGCGACAGTCCCTGATGAGCGCAGGCTTCACGATGTACACGACTCCCTGGTGTGGCTACTGCCACCGGCTGAAGAGCCAGCTCGACCGCGAGGGGATCGTCTACGACGTCGTCGACATCGAGCAGCAGCCCGACGCCGCGCAGATCGTCGAGTCCGCCAACGGCGGCAACCAGACCGTCCCGACGCTGGTCTACAGCGACGGCACCGCGCAGACCAACCCGTCGCTGGCCCAGGTCAAGGACAAGCTCTCCACGCTGGTGGGGCTCGCAGGCCACCGGCTCACCACTGGCCGGGCAGCGGCCCGCCGTACCAGTGCTCGACCAGTGACCGGCTGATCGAGACCCCACCGGGGAGCACCAGCTCACCGGACTCGGTGCCCTCCTTCATGTCGCGCCTGGTGAACCAGCGGGCGTCGTCGATCTCGTCGTTGTCGACCGTGATCTCCTCGCTCACGGCGCGCCCGATGAAGCCCAGCATGAGGCTGGCCGGGAGCGGCCAGGGCTGGTTGCCGAAGTACTCGACGTCGCCCACCTGCACGCCGGTCTCCTCCAGCACCTCGCGGCGCACGGCGTCCTCGAGGGTCTCGCCCGGCTCGCAGAAGCCCGCGAGGGTCGAGTAGCGGCCCTCGGGCCAGATCGCCTGGCGGCCGAGCAGGCAGCGCTCGTCCTCGCCGCCCGGCTCGCCCGAGGTGACCACCATGATCACCGCCGGGTCGGTGCGCGGGAACTGGACGTGCCCGTTGGCGCAGGCCAGCTCGTGGCCGGCCGCACGCGGCGTCAACGGCTCGCCGCAGCGCGGACAGAACCGCGTGACCCAGAGCCACTCGGCCAGGCCGAGCGCGTGGAAGACCAGCGGCGCGTCGCCCAGCTCCGGGTCGGCCAGGTGCGGGAGCACGCCGCGCAGCGGGAACCACTCGTCCTTGGCCGCCTGCGCCTCCTCCGGACCGGTGATGGTGGCGAACCACGCGCGGCCGTCGTTCTCGCCCAGCAGCACCCGCAGCCCGTCGGGTGCCTCGGCCGGGCTCACCCAGGGGATCCTGCCGTCCTGGGGCCGGACGCGGGTGCCGGAGACGAGCAGGACGCGGGTGTCGGGGTCGGCCCACCGCTCCTCGAGCCACGCCTCGTCGCGACGACGTACGGCGATGCGGTCGTGGGCGCCGGCGGCCATGCGCAGGTGGGGGTAGTCCACCTGCCTGACGCTAGTGGCCCCCACCGAGACCCCGTCGAGCGCCCCGCACCCCGGGCACGCACCTCGCGTTGTCGCCGCCGCTCGCTGGACGAAGGAGTAGACCTTCGCGTCGGTGCCGTGCGATGCACCCACCCGGCGCACGGCTCGCTTGCGACGGGCCCTCGGCGGGGACCACTAGTGCGTGTCCCGCAATTCAGGGCGGCGCCGGACGCCGCCCAGATCACGCGCTGGCGGCGTCGCCGACCCTACGAAGACGCCCAGTCTGCGTGCGCCCCTGGCGCCTGACCAGCCCGCGCCTGGACGACGCCGGGCATCCACCAGCAACTACGGGACATGCCCTAGTCTCCCGCCAGTGAGCACCCACATCGGAGCCTCGGCCGGTGAGATCGCGCCCGTCGTCCTGTTCCCCGGAGACCCGCTGCGCGCGAAGTGGATCGCGGAGACCTTCCTCGAGGACGCGCGCTGCTACAGCGAGGTGCGCGGCATGCTCGGCTTCACCGGCACCTGGCGCGGCCAGCGGGTCTCGGTGCAGGGCTCCGGGATGGGCCAGCCGTCGATGGCGATCTACGCGACCGAGCTGTTCCGGGACTTCGACGTGCAGTCGGTCATCCGCGTCGGCTCGGCCGGTGCCCTCACCGAGAAGGTGAAGCTCCGCGACATCGTCATCGCCTCCGGCGCCTGCACCGACTCCGGCATGAACCGGGTCCGCTTCGAGGGGCTCGACTACGCGCCGGTCGCCGACTGGCGGCTGCTGTCCGCCGCCGCCTCGGCCGCGGGTGACCGCGACGACGTGCACGTCGGCCTGATCTTCAGCGGTGACTCGTTCTACCCCGCCCGCCCGGAGCTGATGACCCGGATGGTCGAGCACGGCGTGCTGGCGATCGAGATGGAGGCCTCGGCGCTCTACACGATCGCCGCCGGCCACGGCCGCCGCGCCCTGGCCATCTGCACCGTCTCCGACCACATCGTCACCGGCGAGGAGACCACCTCCGACGAGCGCGAGCGCACCTTCGGCGACATGGTCGAGATCGCCCTCGCCGCCGGCCTCGCCTGACCCGTTCCGACCTCGGGGCGGTGGGCGAGCAACCTCCATCCACAGGTGGGCGGTGCGGCAGCAACGCCCGTCCCCGTGGATATCGGTTGCCAGCCCACCGCCACCCAGGCGTCCCGGGGGCGCCTGGCAGCACCGGTGGGACTCGCTGACCATGCGCGACGTGCACGGCATCGCGGCGCTGCCCGACTCCGAGCCGCCGTCGCTGGAGGTCGGCAGGGCCAACGTGGTGATCCCCGCTGGCCGGCCGACGTGATCCTCTGGGCGACCGGCTTCCGCCCGGCAGTGGGTCACCTGGGGCCGCTCCACCTCAAGACGCCGCACGGCGGCATCCAGCTCGACGGCACCACGGCGGTGGCCGACCCACGGGTGCAGCTGGTCGGCTACGGCCCCTCGGCCAGCACGATCGGAGCCAACCGCGCCGGCCGGGTGGCGGCGCGTGGTGTCGCGGGCTGGCTCGATCGCGACGCTCAGCCCTCGAGCATGGCCTCCAGCGCCTGACGGTCGGGCAGGTCGTCAGGCTCGACCGTGTGGCCGGTGCGGACGTAGTGGAACACGGCGCGGACCTGCTCGAGCGGCACGCCGCGGAGCTCGGCCCAGGCGAGCCGGTAGAGGGCGAGCTGGAGCGGGTCGGCGTCCTCGTGGCGGTTGGTCTTCCAGTCGACGAGCAGGAACCCGACGCTGCCATCGGGAGCGGGTTCGTCGTAGACCGCGTCGATCCGACCCCGGATCACCTGCCCGGCCAGCACGAGGGCGAACGACGCCTCGACGGCGTGTGGGACCCGGTCGGCGAACGGACCCTTCTCGAAGGACTCGATGACCGCGTCGAGGTCGGCGTCGTCGTCGATGTCGGCGTCGTAGCGGCCCGGCAGGTCGTCGGGGTCGAGGAGCGGCTGCTGGGCGAAGCGGTCCTCGACCCACGCGTGGAAGAGCGTGCCGAACCGGGCTGCCCGCGACGGCGGCCGTGGCATCGGCCGCGCGAGCTCGCGCGCGAACACCTCGGCGTCCTCCTGGAGCCGGAGCACGGCGGACGCCGACAGCGAGCCGGGCAGCGGCACGGCGATCTGGGGGCTCCGCTCGGACCGAGCCTCGACGAGGAGCCGCTCGACCTCGGCGTCCCAGTCGGCGACGCGGGCGCTCTCGACCATGTCGAGGTCGATGTCCTCCGAGCTCGGGTCGGCGGCGCGCACCAGGGCGGCCGCCGCCAGCCGTCGCTCCGCCTCGGCGCTGGTCCCCGTGGGTGGCCACGGCCGGGACGGGTCCTCAGCCGGCGTAGGGGTTGGGGTCACCCTTCGCGGGGGCGTCGAGCCACTGCTCGACGGTCTCCCCCCACTCCTCGAGCTGGTCGCGCACCTGGACCTGGTAGTCCGACGGCCCGAACGGCGTGAGCCGCGGGCTCCAGCAGAACGACGTGACCGACAGAGCGTGCGCCGCGCGGGTGACGGCGACGTAGCCGAGCCGTAGCTCCTCGGTGGCCTCGTGCGTCCTGGTGTCTGCGCGGTAGGTGTCGAGGGCCGCCTTGTCGTAGCCGCGCAGCTGGGGCAGGTCGGCGGCGTCGCCGCGCAGCGGTGCCGGCAGGACGGCCGGCGATGAGGTCCACAGGGTCCGCGACTGCGAGCTCGGGAACCGACCGACACAGACGCCGACGAGGAACACCGTCGACCACTCCAGCCCCTTGGCCCGGTGGACGGTCAGCAGCTTGACCGAGTCGGCCGCGGACGGCGCGACGACCTCGAGCCCCTTGCTCTCCTCCTCCTCGGCGGTGAGGTAGGCGAGGAGTGCGACGAGGGTGACGTCGCCGTCGACCGCCTGGAAGTCGGCGACGGCCCGGACGAACAGGTCGAGGTTGTCGCGCCGTGCGGCGGCGGAGGGGCTGACCGCCGACGCGAGCTCGACGTCGACACCGGTCGTGTCGATGATCCGGCGGACGATGTCGAGCAGCGGCTCGCCGACGTGGGAGCGGAGCATCCGCAGCTCGCCGGCCAGCAGGGCGAACCGCTCGCGTGCCTCGTCGGAGTAGGTCGCCTCGCCGGGATCGTTGAGCGCGTCGTCGAGGCACGCGATCTCGGCCGGGTCGATGCCGTCGGCGATCGCGACCAGGTGGTCGTCGATCGAGGTCGGCATGCTCGACCGGCTGCGCCCACCGGCCAGCTCGCGGGCGCGGTCGCCGAGGAGCTTGAGGTCGCGGGGGCCGATCGCCCAGCGCGCGCCGGTGAGCAGCGTGAGCAGCGAGGAGTTGGCCGTGACGTCCTTGAGCAGGTGCAGGACGGCGACGACCTCGGCCACCTCGGGAAGCCGCAGGAGTCCTGACAGCCCCACGATCTCAACCGGGATGCCGGCGTCGGTCAGGGTGTCGAAGACCTCGGCGGCGTGGGCGTTGTCGCGTGTCAGCACTCCGATGTCGGACCAGCGCTGGGTCTCTGGACCACCATGGGCAGCGCCCACGGCCTCGGCCAGCCAGGAGAGCTCCTCGCGCTGGGTCTCGAACACCCGCGCGGTGACGACGCCCTCGGCCGCCTCGGGCTTCGGCTCGAGCGGGCGGACCGCGGTCGTGGCGGCGTGGAGCGGCGCGGCCAGGCGGTTGGCGACCGCGAGGATGCGGCGGTCGGACCGGCGGTTGACCGTGAGCGGGTACGACGGCACGTCACCGTCCTTACGCGGGGAACGTCTCCGCGAAGCCGAGGATGTTGGAGACCGACGCCCCGCGCCAGCCGTAGATCGCCTGGTTGGGGTCGCCCACCGCCGTGACGGCGTGCCCGCCACCGAAGAGCCGCGCCAGCATCGTGGCCTGCGCGACCGAGGTGTCCTGGTATTCGTCGAGGAGCACGACCTTGAACTTCTCGCGCTCGGCGACGCCCACCTCGGGCTGCTCCTCGGCGAGCCGGGCACCGAGCTCGATCTGGTCGGAGAAGTCCATCAGCCCCAGGTCGGCCTTCATCCGACGGTAGCCGTCGACGAGGCCGAGCAGCTCGCCGCGGCGCTCGATCGCGTTGGCGGCCTTCTCGCAGGCGTCGACGTAGGTCGAGCGGTGCTTGCCCGCCCGCTCCTCGTCGGCCGCGGCCCGGAAGCCGGCCAGCGCCTCGGCGTCGACCCGGCGCACGTCATCGGGGCCGACGAGATGCTCGCTCATGGAGCCGTCGAGGTCGAGGAGGTTCTGGATGACGGTCTTGGGGTGGTCGCTGAGGAACGCGACCTCGCCCGTGTGCCGGTCGACCACGCGCGCACCCAGCTGGTAGCGGGCCGCGTCGGTGATGACGCGCGTGTCCGGCTCGTGGCCGATGCGCAGCCCGTGGTCGGTGAGCAGGCCGGCGGCGTAGGCGTTGTAGGTCGCGACCGTCGGCTCGAGCACGTCTTCCCGATCCGGCCCGGCGTCGGGGTCGCTGTCGTCGAGCGCGCCGGCGTCGGTGAGCGCCTGGCGGATCCGGCCGCGCAGCTCGCTCGCGGCCTTGGTCGTGAACGTCAGGCCCGAGCACCTGGTCGGGCCGGACCGCGCCGGTGAGGACGAGGTAGACGACCCGGGCGGCCATCAGCGCGGTCTTGCCGGACCCGGCGCCGGCGATCACGACGGCGGGCGCCAGCGGCGCGGTGATCGCGGCCCACTGCTGCTCGCTGGCCCGCCAGGGCGCGCCCATGGCCTCGGCGAGGTCGGCGGGGGTGTCGATGCGGCGTGGCTGCAGGGTCACGGGCCGATCGCCGATCCGATCACGGGCCCCGAGCTCTTGATCGGGCACAGTGGCACGAAGTCGCAGTCGCGGCAGTGCTGGCCAGCGACGGCCGGGAAGTTCTCCGTGCGCAGCAGGGACGCCGCGCGCTGCAGCCGGCCGCGCAGGGCGTCGCGCTCCACTCCGTCGTCGGCCTGGACGGGCTGGGCCTGGACGGTGGCGTGGGTGGCGTCGCCGGGCAGTCCGAGCTGGACGAGCTCCGCGCCTCCGGCCGCCCCCTCGGCCCTCGCGGGGCGACGAGCTCGTCGGCGGCGCCGTGGTCGACAGCCAGTTGGTAGAGGCCGAGCTGCACGTTGGTCAGCACCGATTTGTCCGACGGCTTGGTGCGTCCGGACTTGAGGTCCACGACCACGACCCGACCGTCGCCGTCCAGCTCGATCCGGTCGGCGTAGCCGTCGAGCCGGACCCGCTCGCCGTTGGGCAGGTCGAGGACCGCACGGAAGCCCGCCTCGATGCCCAGCACGGCGCGGGAGTTGCCGTGGTGCCAGGCGAGGAACCTGGCCAGCGCCATCCGGATCCGGTCGAGCTCGCGCGCCTTGGCCCATGGCGTGCGGAACTCGAGCCGGTCCCAGACCTTCTCGACGTGTGCCATGAGGACCTCGACGCCGTCGGGCCCGACCGCGCAGCTCCCCGGCCGCGACCCGCTGCGCCAGGGCGTGGACCATCTCGCCGACGTTGGCCGACTGGTGCTGCCGGGCGACGCCGCCGGCCTCGCGGGCCAGGAACCACCGCGTCGGGCACACGTCCATCGCATCCACGATGCTGGCGGAGACCGGCACCGGCTGGTCGGGGTTGCGGACCGGCTGGACCGAGCGGCTGACCGACCTCGTGCCCCACCAGGCCGACGGGTCGGCCAACGGCACCAGGGCCCGGTCGCCGATGGTCTCGCCGGCCAGTCGGGCCAACCGACGAGCCGCGGCCGCGCGCAGGGCGTCGCCCGACTCCGGGTCGGCCACGGTCCGGCGCAGCTCGGAGACTAGTCCGGCGAGCGACAGGGTCCGAGCGGGCCTGCCCTCGACCGTCTCGACGGTCACGCCGAGCTCGTCGAGGAAGCGGGACGGCTGGTCGCCGTCGTCCTCGCCCGACGCGACTGCGGTGACGACGAGCCGCTCGCGAGCACGGGTGCAGGCGACGTAGAACAGCCGGCGCTCCTCGACCAGCAGCTCGCGGACGGACGTCGGCGGCACCAGCCCGGCGGGGCCGATCCGGTCGGCACCGAGGATGCTCGAGCGGCGGCGCAGGTCGGGCCAGCCGTCCTGTTGCACGTGGGCGACCACGACGAGCCGCCACTCGAGACCCTTGGCGCGGTGCGCGGTCAGCAGGCGAACGGCCGCCCCGCGCGCACCGCGCTCGGCGAGCGTGTCCGCGGGGATCTGCTGGGCCACGAGCGTCGCGAGGAACTCGCGGACGCCGACGTGGTCGCGGGTCTCCTCCGCGCGCGCGGCGGCCTCGAAGAGCGCGCAGATCGAGTCGAGGTCGCGGTGCGCCCGACGGGCACCTCCTCCTCCACGCTCGACCCGCTCGCGGAGCCGCCGCGGCCAGGTCGTGCCGTCCCAGAGGGACCACAGCAGCTCCTCGGCGCTCGCCCCGCCGTCGAGCTGCTCGCGGGTGGTGCGGACGAGGTCGCCCACCGCCGCGCGCCCGCTGCACCTCAGGGCCGGTCAGCCCGTCGAGCGTGGCGACGTCGAGCACCGCCCGGCGCACGAGCTCGCGCGAGTGGGTGGGCATCCGGGACTCGACGTGGGCCAGCTCCTTCTCGCGGTGTCGCAGCTGGCGGGCCAGGCGGCGTACGTCGCCCGCGTCGAGGCCACCGAGCGGCCCGGTCAGCAGCGCCTCGGCCCGGGCCGCATCGATGTGGTCGACGTGGCCGGCGTCCTCGTTGTCGAGGTTGAGCACCACCCGCAGGGCGTCGATCAGCGGCAGCGCGGCCGGGTCGCGGACCAGCGGGACCTCGTCGCTCGCCACCTCGACAGGGACGCCGGCAGCGCCGAGCGAACGTCGCAGCGGCGGGATCGACTGGCGCCCCGATCGGACCAGGACCGCCATCTCGTCCCAGGGGATGCCGTCCTCGAGGTGGGCCCGGCGCAGCAGGTCGGCGAGGTGCTCGGCCTCGCCGCGGTCGCTGTCGTAGGTGCGGACGACGACCCGGCCCTCGCCGTGCTCGCCGACGACGGCGGTCGGCGTCAGGAACGCCTCCCGTGCGGACTCAGGGATGCTGCCGGGGAGGCCGATGCGCTCCGCGACCCGCTGGGCCGCGGTGAGGATGCGTGGCCCGAAGCGGCGCGTCGTGCCGAGCGCGACCACCTCGGCCGCCGACCCGTCATCGCGCGGGAACGCGGCCGGGAAGTCGAGGATGCCTCGGACCTCGGCGCCACGGAACGCGTAGATCGACTGGTGGGGGTCGCCCACCGCGACGAGGTTGCCGCCCTGCCCCGCCAGCGCCTGGAGCAACGCGACCTGGCCGGAGTCGGTGTCCTGGTATTCGTCGACGAAGACGGCGGTGTAGTGCGCACGGAGCTCGTCGCGGTGGATGGTCGCCTCGATGGTGGCCCGGCGGATCAGGTCGGAGTAGTCGACCGCGGCGCGCTCGTCGAGGATGGTGAGGTACTGCTCGAGGAACAGGCCCGCCGCCACGAACTCGGGCAGGTCGTTGTCCTCCCCGAGCCGCTGCAGGGCCTCGCCGTCCAACTCCTTCTCGCGAGCGCGGGACAGCACGGCGTGCACCTCGCGCGCGAAGCCGCGGGTGTCGAGCGCCGCCTTGAGCGCGTCGGGCCACCGGACCGACTCGGGGTGGTCCTGGAGCAGCTCGCGGAGCACGACGTCCTGCTCGGGAGCCGACAGCAGCCGCAGCGGGCCGAGGTAGAGCTCGCTGGGCGCATAGCGGCGGATCAGGCCGTAGGCGAAGGAGTGGAACGTCGAGCCGATGCTGGCGGTCATGGTGCGGCCGACGCGGGCGGTGACCCGGTCACGGAGCTGCTCGGCCGCCTTGCGCGAGAAGGTCAGCGCCAGGATCTGGTCGGGGTGGGCCCCCTCGTCGATGCGGCGGACGATGGCTTCGACCAACGTCGTGGTCTTGCCCGTGCCGGGGCCGGCCAGCACCAGCAACGGCCCGGTGCCGTGGTCGACGACACGCTGCTGCTGATCGTCGAGGACGGGTGGCTCGACGGTGAGCGACGGGCCGGACCAGGTGGTAGGAGGTCGCGGCGTCGGTCACCGGACCACTCCATCACGGCCCACCGACAGGTGGGGCTGGGGCGGTCCGGGTCGTGCTCAGCGCAGGGCGTCGACGGCGGCCTTTGCGAGCGCCTTGCTCTTGGGCAGGTTGTCCTGGTCGGTGCCGCCGAAGGCGTACCACTGCACGAACAGCGAGACGTCGTCGACGTAGACCCACACGCTGCCGAACGTCGAGGCGTAGGCCTGGTCGCCGAGCCCCTTGATGGGCTGTGCGTCCTCGCCACGACCCTGGTCCGCGGCGTCGAGGTTGGGGTAGAGGACGACGGTCGCGGCGTCGGCGGGGTGGTCCGGGTCGTCGGAGGCGTAGGCGCACGAGCTGAACTCACCGCCGCTGGTGGCCGGGCCGGACGTCTGCGTGCCCTTCTTCACCGGCGTCCCGACGGCGTCTGAGACCTCGTCGACCGACAGCAGGTCGCAGGCCGCGCCGGGGAGGTCGACGGTGGCCGGACCGGTGGTCCCCGTGGTCGCCTCCGCCGGGGAGCTCGCGGGCGTGTCGTCCGGCTTGTCGTCGGACTTGTCGTCGTCGCCTCCCCCACAGCCGGAGAGGGCGGCGCAGGCCACCAGGATCAGCAGGGCTCGGCGGATGCGCACGGCGGAAGGGTAGATGACACGGGGCGTCGGGCGTGGCGTCGGGCGTGGCGTCGGGCGTGACGACGGGCGTGACGACGGGCGTGGCGACGGGCGTGGCGACGGGCGTGGCGACGGCCGCCGTGGCTCTGCCAGAGTGCAGCCATGACGACGGACACTCCGGCCGCGAGCACAGGGTCGCGGTCCGGCCTGACGGCGCCAGCGGGCACCGTCGTCGCAGTACTGGTGCTGGCCATCACGCTCACCTGGACCTTCTTCTCCATGCGCGCCGTCATGAACGTCGGCGGCTCGTGCGCCGACGGCGGCCCCTACGTCAGCGCGCAGCCGTGTCCCGACGGCTCCTACCTCATCGCCATCGCGATCCCGGTCATGATCATCACCGCCATGGCCGGCTCGGCGGCCGCCCTGTCGGTCAACGCACCCAACCTGCTCGTCCCCATGTGGGGTGTGCTGTTCGGCTCCCTGGGGTGGAACTTCCTCGAGTTCGCCTTCAAGGGAGCCGGCGTCGAGGCGGGCTGGCTGGTCTGCGGGGTGGTGTTCTGGATCATGGCAGCGCCGGCCGTCTTCGGGATGCTGGTCGCCTTGAAGAACGCCGTCATCGCGCCGAGCCCGCCGCCCCCCGGCAGCGGCTCGCGCTGGTGGGTGCCGGCCTACGTCGCCCTCGGCTCGATCGGCTTCCTCGCCGGCGCGTGGAGCTACCACGCCCTGACCTGATGTGCGGTCCCAGCGCAGGCTCAGCCCCTGGAATCACCGATCCGCGGTGTAGCGAGCGTCACCAGACGGGTGTGATGTCTTCCGGGGTCCCAGCGAAAGCGCGAGTGCAGCGAGCGTCTTTCGTGGGGTGGTGGCTAGGCGCCGGCGCGAACGGCAGACTGGGCGTCTTTCGAGCGTCGGCAACGCCGCGAGCGCGCCCGTGGGGTGGCGCGTGGTAGCCGGGAATCGGTGGCTGTCTCAGCCTCTCAGTCGATGGGACGTTCGTTGTAGATGCCGGCGTCGACCTGGCCGGTGATCCGCTGGATCGCGGCCATCACCTCGTCGGTCACCTCGCGGCGGGCGCGGCCGGCCGGGACGCCCTCGAAGCGGCCGGCGACGTTGATCGGGTGGCCGAACTCCACGGTGATGGGCACGACCCTCGGACGGCTCGACCCGACCGGCTGCACGTCCTGGGTCCCGGTCAGCCCCACCGGCACGACGGGGACGCCGGCGGTCAGCGCGAGGTGGGCGACGCCGGTGCGACCGCGGTAGAGGCGGCCGTCGCGAGAGCGGGTCCCCTCGGGGTAGATCCCGAACGCCTCCCCCTTGGCCAGCACGTCGAGGGCGATCTCGAGGCTGGCGATCGCCGCCCGGGTGTCGTCGCGGTCGACGGGCAGCATGCCCAGCCCCTCGAACCAGACGCGCGAGGCCAGCCCCTTGGGTCCGGTGCCGGTGAAGTAGTCGGACTTCGCGAGGAAGACCACCTTGCGCGGCGCCACGCTCGGGATCACGACCGAGTCGACGAAGCTGAGGTGGTTGCTGGCCAGGATCACCCCGCCGGACCGCGGCACGTGCTCGAGGCCGCGCACCGTCGGGCGCCAGATCAGCTTGAGCGCCGGCGGAATCACCGCGTGCATCACGTCGTAGAGCACGCTAAGCCTCGATCCGTGGAAGGCCGCCTATTGGGCGACACCACAGGGGCGCGCTGGCGGCGTTGCCGACGCTGGAAAGACGCCCAGTCTGACGCCGCCAGGCATGGGAAGACACGCCCTAGAGTCTTGCCCATGCCGCGAGGTGGGCCGAAACCGGTCCTGGGAGTGACACAGGGGCCGGACAAAGGCGAAGGGCCCGAACAAGTATGAGTTGTTCGGGCCCTTCTACACCTCCACCGAAGTGGCGGTGCAGGAGAAGTTTTATTACTTCGGCAGCCCTCGGCGCAAGAGGTCCGGCGAACATTCTTCTGGTTCCACAACCTCATCCACCGTTGCCGCCTAGTTCTCCACCGGTTGCCGGATTTTTCCACAGCTCCCGCGGCGAATCTGTGGACGAAACGGGTCAGCCGTCCGTGGGCGACAAGGGTGTGGGCGGCTGCGGCTCCCAGAACGCCGTCGCCATGTCGACCGCACCCGAGGGCCGCAGCGGAGTGCCCTCGTCGAGGTAGTGCGGACGGGCGTTCTCCTCGTGGCTCGGCGGCAGCGACCCGTCGGCGCGCACCACGCGCCACCACGGCACCGGGCCGCCGTGCCGTGACATCACCGCACCGACCTGACGAGGCCCGCCGCCCACGACGCCAGCGATCGCGCCGTAGGACGTGACGCG
Organism: uncultured Actinomycetota bacterium; assembly: GCA_963793315.1. Classification (GTDB taxonomy): domain Bacteria; phylum Actinomycetota; class Actinomycetes; order Propionibacteriales; family Nocardioidaceae; genus Nocardioides. The sequence continues at coordinate 28,222 of CAWBZR010000022.1, forward strand.
GCCCCACGGGACCTCCTCGACGACCGACAGCACGAGCTCGACGTACTCCTCGGGATCGGGCCCGATCACGCCGAGTCCTCACGCATGGTCACCGCCGTCGCGGCGATGATGCAGACGACCACGGCGCAGGCCAGGCCGGACACCCAGATGCCCGGCGGCTCGGGCTGGTCGTCGACCACGACCGCCACCAGCCACACCAGCGGCACCGCGACGGCGACGCCCGCCCCGCGGCGCAGCCACCGCCCGAGCAGCGCGGCGCCGATCGGCAGCGAGGGCGGCCCGTAGGACAGCAGCACCGCAGCCAGGTGGGTGGCCAGGAGCAGGAGGGCGGCCGGGATCGCTCCGACCGGGACGCCGTCCGAGGCGGCCAGGGCCCACCAGAAGACCACCAGACCGAGGCACGCGGTGCCCAGCGCGGACTCCGGCATCGCCGCGAAGCCCACCGAGAGGACCAGGGTGAGCACGACGAACCAGCCGTGCGGGCGATCGGCCGGTCGAGCGGTCAGCACCGCCAGGGTCGGGGCGACCAGGATGACGGCGCGCAGGAGCAGCCGGGCACGCGACTCTCGGAGCAGCAGGTTCATCTGGCTGCGCTCTCCCAACCAGGGAGGGCGTGCGGCACGCTGGCCCGGCGGGCGAGCCGGCGCAGCACGTCGTCGAGCGACCCTCCCCCGCGCCACGGGACAACCGGGCAGCCGAGTGCCACGAGGCCGGCCAGCACCTGGTCGCGCTCCAGCCTGCGCATCCGCCAGGCGAGCTCGGCGATCCGGGGATCGACGCCGTCGGGCACGCGGGGGCTCGCATCGGCCGGGAGCGTGTCGACCACGACCACGGGCAGGCCGCGCTGCACGAGACTCGCCGTCGCCGTGACGATGGCCGCGCCGAGCATCGGCGAGAACACGAAGACCACGCTCCCCCCGCGCACGCGGAGCTGGATCCGGTCGGCGATGCCGTCCGGGAGCTCCCCGGCGCGGACGCCGGCCAGCAGGTCGAAGATCGCCCGCAGGTGCCGGGTGCCGGCGCCGTAGCCAAGCAGCCCGCCGTCCCCGCCGACGATGCGCAGGCCGACCCGGTCGCCGGCGCGGACATGGTGCTCGGCGACGGCGGCCGCGGCCCGAACACCCTGGTCGAGGCTGCTCGCCTCGCCGTCGAGGCCGCCGGAGCGGCCGTGGTCACCGAGGGCGTCGATGACCAGGAGCACTCCGCTGTCCTCCTCCGCCGGCGAGGTGGTGACGTGCAGCTCGCGGCTGCGGACCGAGACCCGCCAGCTGATCCTCCGCAGCCGGTCGCCCGGACGGAACGGACGGATGTCGGCGAACTCGACGCCGGCCCCGAGCCGCGGCGAGCGGTTCACCCCGACCAGGCCGACCGGTCGCGGGGTCTCCGCCCGGGACACGAACCGCTGCGTGTGCGGGAGCACCCGCAGGCCGTCGCCGTGCAGGCTCACCGGCCCCCAGCGGTAGCCGGCCCACGGCGTGGTCAGGCAGACCTGCTCCTCGCCCAGGATCCGCCGCCCCCATCGGCGCGGCCCCACCTCGATCGTGGGCGGTTCGTCGGCGAGACCGGCGGCCATGCCGGACGGTGGGTGCAGCGCGACGAACGGCGTGGGCGCCATCGCGCGCGCCACGTGCTCGACGTCGTCGCCGTGCCGGATCACGAGCCGCGAAGTCGTGCCCTGCCCCTCGTGTAGCCAGCGGTGGTCGAGCTCGGCCTCGAGCACCGGCGCCGAGTCGGGACGGTGCAGCAGCCCGAAGCAGGCGAGCAGGACGAACGGCGCGCCGAGGACCATCACCGTCGGCGCAGCGCCCACCACGGCGGCGACCACGGCCACCGCCGCGACGACGACCGCGCGGGCCAGCGCCGGGGTCGGGTCGCCACCGTGACGTCATGGCGAGGTCACGAGTGGCTGAGGGTGGACGGGGTCGGGACCTGGACCAGCACGGCGTCGACGATCGACCGGCCGGTGGTCTGTGTCATCCAGAGCTCCGGGCGGACGGTGACCCGGTGCGAGAGCACCGCCCGCGCGACCGCCTTCACGTCCTCGGGAATGACGTAGTCGCGGCCCCGCAGGGCCGCGAAGGCACGTGCAGTGAGGACCAGGCCGAGCGACCCCCGGGGTGAGGCGCCGGTGAGGGTGTCGCGGTGCTCGCGGGTCGCGGCGGCCAGGGCCACGCAGTAGTGGCCGATGCTCTCGTCGACCCGCACGGTCTCGACCGCGGCCTGGACGCCGCGCAGCCCGGCCGGGTCGGTGACCGCCTCGAGGTCGACCTCCTCCTGGCGGCGCGCCACGCGGCGGGCGATGACGTCGTACTCCTCGCTGGAGGAGGGGTAGCCGAAGCTGACCCGCAGGAGGAAGCGGTCGAGCTGCGCCTCGGGTAGCGGGTAGGTGCCTTCGTACTCGATCGGGTTGGCGGTCGCGAGGACGTGAAAGGGCTCGGCCAGCGGAAACGTCTCGCCCTCGACGGTCACCTGCCTCTCCTGCATCGCCTCGAGCAGCGCGGACTGCGTCTTGGGCGGCGTGCGGTTGATCTCGTCGGCGAGCAGGAGGCCGGTGAACAGCGGGCCGCGGCGGAACTCGAACTCCCCCGTGCGCTGGTTGTAGAGGAACGAGCCGGTGAGATCGGAGGGCAGCAGATCGGGGGTGAACTGGGCCCGGGCGAAGTCCAGCCCGAGCGCGCGCGCGAAGGAGCGCGCGGCGAGGGTCTTGCCCAGCCCGGGGTAGTCCTCGAGCAGGACGTGACCCTTGGCCAGGATCGCGCAGAGCACCAGTCGGAGCGACTCCTGCTTGCCGACGATGGCCTTGCCGACCTCGTCGAGCACCCGGACGGCGACGGCCGCGGCCTCCTCGACGGACGGTGCCTGGGGGTTCCCCGTGGTGCCCGATGTTGTCGTCACAGCTCCTCGATCCTCGTCACGCAGCGGTCGATCCGGTCAGGATCCAGCCTGGTCGGGCCCTCGTGCAGGACCCTGCTGAGCTCGAGGCCCAGCAGCTCGTCGGCGCGCGGGTCGTCGACGCCGAGGTCGTGGCGGGCGCGAAGCGTCTGGTCCGCCAGCTCGCGGAGACGGTGGCGGAGGGCGCCGTCGGCCTCACGCGCGGTGAGGTGGCTCTCCAGGACACGGAGGTACGACGCGGTGCGCGGGTCGAGCCGGCCCAGACCGGCCTCGGGCTCGGTGTGTCCGCCCCAGACGGCGGGCTCGACGGGCATGGCGTCGATGAGCACTGCGGAGGCACAGACGACGAGCGCGACCACGAGCGCGAGGCGCAGCTCGTCGGCCCGGCCGTGGATCAGCAGGACCGCGGTCTCGATGCCGGCGAACCCGATGACGCCCCCGGTCAGCCGCCACCACCAGCGTCGACGGCCGATCACCGCGCACCGGCGCTCTGCCTGAGGCTGAGGTGGATCGCGTCGAGGGCGTCGAGGGCTCGCGACCGGTGCTCGTCGGTCATCGGGTGGTCGGAGAAGCGGGCCTCGCGGTAGAGGACGGCCAGCCCCGCCACCGCGCCCGGGTCGGCGTCGACGAGGTCGAGCACCCCGAGCACGAACTCCCCCGTGGTCTGCCAGTGCCGGCGCTCGACGCCGGCGCGGACAGCTTGCTGCTCGAAGCGGTGCCAGCACTCGACGATCGCGTTGCGGGGCTCGCCACCGACGGCGAGCAGCGCGCGCTGCTCCTCGGCGTCCTCGGCGATCTCCTCGGCGACCCGGGCCTGCGAGCCCAGCACCTCGAACTCGACGTCCTCGGGTCGAGGTCGCCGACGCCGCCGGGTGCGTGCCAGCCACGCCTGCCGCAGCCTGTGCGCGAGGCGGCCGAGGAGGAACAGGACCACCCCGATGGTGAGGAGCTCCAGCGCGAAGGCGATGGCGCCCAGCCAGCCCGGCGGCTCGCCGCGCTCCTCGTCGAGCGCATCCTGGACCGGGTCCTTGTCGTCGCCCACCTGGCTGCTCGTCGCCGTCGGCTCATCGGGCCGGATCCGGTCGACGTGGCCCCCGGAGACCACACGGTCGGGACCGATGGAGGCCGCCCAGGTGACCAGCACGAGGAGCAGCCCGGCGGCGGCGAGCACGGCGACCACCGCCGACGTGCCGGCGCGGGCGGGACTCGTCACCGTGCGAACGTAACCGCCGGGACCGACCGAAGACGATCACGTAGCGGTCACGAAGTGTCGGCCTCGCCACCGGGACAGACCAGGGCCCCGTCCTGGCGCGTGGACGGGGCCCTGGCCTTCCGGTCCGTCGGGACGGACCGCTGCTCCCTGGGGAATGGTCAGATGACGGGATCGAACGGTTCGGTGCCGTTGGCCAGAAGCAGTGCGGGAATCCCGGAGTTGACCTGCGCGAACGCCAGCTCCTTGCCGAGGTCGCCGATGTTGTTCGACAGCGGGAGCGGGAGCAGGCCCAACGTCGACAGGACGCCGATCGCCTTGCCGTCCGCCGAGACGAACGCCGAGCCGGAGTCACCGGGCACGCCGGGGGTGACGGTGTAGAGCGGGTGCGACCAGCCGCCGTCGGCGGCGTCGTCACCGAGGCTGATGCCGGTGTGCGGCGAGAGCTGGCTGATGCCGAAGCGGAGGCTCGAGTTGCCGTAGGTGTAGACCCGGTCGCCGGCGGCGGTGCCGTCGGTGTCGATGCCGGTCGGGCCGCCCCAGAACGGGATCGACGGGTTGACCTTGCCCACGTCGGCGTCGTCGACCTTGACCAGAGCCAGGTCGTTGTAGGCGCACGCGTTGGGGTCGGTGGTGCCGAGCTGGTGCATCGTCAGCCACGAGGAGTAGACGAGCGTGCCCCTGCCGACCACCGTCCCCTCACTGATCAGGCTCCCGCCCTCGTTGAACGTGACCGGCGTGCCCAGCGGCAACGACTCGGCCTGGCAGCCGTTGGTGTCGGTGGCCTCCCCGAGGCCGTTTCTGCGTTTTAATCAATGGTGATAGTTGGTCTTATTTAAACTCTGATGTTGGAATGATGTCTACCGGTGTCCAGCCTCTGGATCTGGATGACGCACCCCGGCCGGGTCGCATGTTCGGTATGCCGTCATCGCCTTCGGGCCTTGAAGGCATCCGGTTGCCACCACCGGGACCGCTCCACCCCACGGAACGCGCTTCGGGATCGATGATGACCACAAGGGCAGCGTCGTAGCCTTCGGTCTGCTCACGCACGGCGGCATAAGAGCCTTCACCAGCCTGCTGCGCGATGCCGTCGTTAATGTTGACCATGTCGCGCTTCCCGGAGCGACCGCCATAGGCAGGTGCGTTCTCGAAGATGTACTGACTCAGGGCGTCGGGGAAGAAAATCTGTCCGGTCAGTACCTGCGTCTTGTCGAGAAACACCTTGAAATGGATATGCACGGTGCGCGAGGCGTACCAGCCCGGATAGATGGTCTGGAAAGTAGCGATTCCGGCGCTGTCGGTCATCTGCGTGCCACGCAGGAAGGTCTGGCCGCTGGTGTCGACGCGCGCGTCCGAACCCTGGCTGCTGTAGCCTGAATAATTGCCCTGGGTGTCGCAGTGCCAGATATCGACCCGGGCACTTACGGCCGGCCGGCAGGCTGCAGCAACCACCTGGATCCGCATCTTCATCGGAATACCGGGCCTGCCTTCGCGAATATCGGCGCGTACCAGGCCCGGATCGAAGTAATACGGACCTTCGGTCACTTCCGGCGTGAGCTTGCAAACGTTGCTGGTAATCAGTCCAACACTGGCCGCTTCGCCTTTCGCCGCAGCCGGCAGCGCCATTGAAAGCCACGCAGCAGCCGGAGCGGTTGCGAGCAACTTAAGTATCTGGCGGCGATCTGTTTTCATACCCATGATGAGCCCTCCGGACTAAAGGTTTTGGAGGATTATGGATTACAGTTAATTGTCTGGATACATGAATCCGTATAGTAGTTTGCTGCTGAATCTTGATGCTATTTCTTTACCATGTCCCGGCCGCAGCACTGTAATGGAACGGTGCAGGAAATCTCTTCTCCTGCAGTGCATTTGCATGTCTTGACGACCTGGAGTTCAAGACCGCACACTTCACATACAAAATGATCACCTGTTTTCATTTCTGCACAATTTGCCATGGCTTTTTTCTCCTTTTTCGGTCTGAAAGAGCTGGCTATACTCAATACAAGGGCAGGTTGCCTTATTTTTCCAATAATATTTAAGATAATCAGTTATTGAGAAATTACGAGTTGTGGGTCGAGGATTTTTTAGATAGTTTCTGCCAGAAAGGACTATTGCAGGAATTCCTGGCTATCTCACGGATTTTGAGGGTGTCAAACTTGTGGTTACATTATCACAACTTGAGTCAGAATGTCGAAATCTGCCACCATGTCAATTTTCCAAAAATGCAGATACATTGCAGGTATCTGTATTTTTATGGCGCCGGATATTCTTGTGATAGTAAATAGCACTATCAGGCTTCGGGATGTTTTTTTATTACAGATATTATCATGCTATATCCATGTTCAGTCGTTTTTTTTAATTGAAAAAAAGTCAAGAATGGATTTGACCCCTTTTTTCATTGTTGTAGCTCGAACAGTTTAATCACCTGCCCGGCTTTTTGGGTCCGGTGTATTTTCTGGTTGTGCAGTTGTTGCAGATATAGGCATCTCATTTTACTCAAAACATCTGAATCAAATGGTCGAAAATAAAAGCTGTGATCAATTTAAAGGGGACTTCTTTTGCCAACCTTTCAATCTCCCTTGCTTCAGAAATTGTATTACAAGGACATAGAACCCAGAAGTTTCATTTACTATTAGCGCTTTCTTGAGACGCCACTCCCTCTGGTCAAAGGAAAAGTCAACATTGTTTAAAGGCTCGTAGCGGACTACTCTCCATAATTCAGGTTGGGGAATCCAGTCAATTTCACCATCAGGAAGGTAAATGACTGGCCGGCCGCCCTGTCTAAAAATGCTGTGTTTAGAAAAAATTAAGCCATATGGTTCATATTTCTTTGTGTAAGCCAAAAGATACTTTAACCCAGAAAAGGGAATTTCTGAAAAGCAGGTAACTCTGTGTCGGCCTTTAATAAAACCAACATCAGGCAAACTTGGCTCAATCGTACCACTCACCAGAATTTCTTTAAGAACCTCAAACGCTGAAACATTTTCGTCTGGGCTTTGTTCAAACATTTTTCCAGGAGCGGTTAACGGTATTTCGCCTTTACGTCTCCTGGTCAAATGTATCAAAGCATTACTGAAATCAGGTCGGATTTGATTTATATGGCTCATTTTATGTTTTATTGCACAACGGATTGTTCAGCAGTTGACAGGGCAATGTGGTTTTTTTAAGCATAGCATGTCTGCCCCGCCCTGGCCAATCTGCTGAAACAAATTGTTAACCACCTAAAACTTCAAATATTCTAAAAAGTCAGGATCGTTTGAAAAATTTTCAAAATAATCAGTTAAATGATATCTTATAGCCTGCATATATGCTGGATGAATTGATAGGTCAGCCAAAGAGGAAAACAATTTATCTCGATTACCAGTCATTGCAAACACACAGGCTTGATTATACTTATTATCATAAATTTCATATTCCTCTTCCGCATAACGCTCCCCAAGAAGCAAATAGGCTTCTGATTCTTCAAGCCTTTTTAATCTTTTAAGGCTAGCACCTTTATAAGTGAATAATCTAGCTTTTCTATTATTATCGAGATCGTTAGGCATCCACAATATTGCATTTGTATATGATTTCATTGCATTGAAATCAGACTCATAACCACCTTTCATATTTTGATATGCAACCCCCTGCAAAAAATATACATGCCAGTCATTATTTGTTATTTTCAAATATTCTTCATAATGCTGTGCAGCCTGTTTCCAATTGTCTGTCACTGTAAATCCTTTTGCCATCTCAATATACCAATTAGGATCAACAATCTTCGAGGAATTGTAATAAATACTTTCTAATTTTTTCATCTCCACCAAAATGAGGTCAATTTTTTCTTTAACCTTATTCTCCAGGGCCAGTAAAACGCTATTGTCAAATAATGTTTCCAAACTTATGTTTTGGCTATCCATTAAAGATTTTAATTTTTCTTGCAACTCCGTCTTTTCTTTTTCATGCCATTTTTCGGTTCTGGCAAGATCCGCTTCCGAGTTCTTTAAGTCTTTCCTCAACAATCTTTTTTTGTTCTTCAATTGCTCTAATTTGCTCAATGCGTACAGACTTAAACATCGCAAATAGTTTGATGATTAGGCCAAGCACCGCAATACTGAAAAAGCGCCAAAAAAATTTACAATAGGCTGAATATTATTAAAGAATTTTAGTATGTTTTCCATGCTCATCCCTTGGTTAACGTATTACTGTGAGGAGATTGGGTAGATGCGCCAGTCACCTGGCGCACCCCTCGTTAGAACCCATCGTGCCCAATTAAGGCAATAGGCTCAAGACAGAATCATTCACTTAACTTAATGGTTCTAAACAATCAAACCATCAGCTTCAACCGCCTTCCTTCCATCAAGCTCGCTGAAGCAGCCGACGAGGGACCCCAAATTATAAAGGTGCATCAGATTGTTAAATCCTCTCTGATGGTCCTTCGCCGATAGCCAAACTATTATTTTCAGTTTCGTTTCCGTCGTGAACCGAGACTCTGTTGGTCTCATGACGTTTCCCTGTCCAGATTCTTTCTACCCCGGGTCTTTCCCTCCACGGGCGTTACTCCGCTTCGACGGCACTATGACCCGACTGAATTCCTAAGAACCATCTCGACCTCCTCGCTTTTACACTTGTTGATCGATCCTTCCTTCCCTGAAAGAATCCTTAGGATCTCCCACGTTTATAAAATAGCTTTGTTTACATGCCGAGCTCTACGATCCCGGAGGTGTTAGAACGTCCTCCCCATTTAGCGTCGGTTCTAATGTTGCCTTCTGGTGCCGCGAAACCATCTGCCCACCTCTCATGACAAAATTAACGGGATTCAATCTCTTCA
>CAWBZR010000023.1:0-11975 GCA_963793315.1 uncultured Actinomycetota bacterium
GCCCACCACCTGCAGCGCGTCCACGTTTCCACCGAACCCTCCGGCTCCGTTGCAGAACGGCTGCCAGGCGACGCCGTTCCACCGGGCAAGGTGGTCGGCGGCGGCGTCGCCGGCAACGTCGGTGAAGGACCCGCCCGCAAAGATGTAGCCGTTCGCGTAGGCGAGCGCCCTGACGTCGCCGTTGAACGACGACGGACCGATGCCATCCCAGGCAGAGCCGTTCCAGTACGCAATCCGGTCCGCGTTCGGTTGGCCTCCTGCGTCGGTGAGCTTGCCGCCGACGAGCAGGACCACGGGATTCACCACCGTCATCGCCAGGACGTCACCGTTCAACGCGCCACCACCGGCAGGGCTGGTCCCGAGGTGCTGCCACCCGCCCGGCCCGACGGCCTGAGCCGCTGGTGGCGAGATCGTGAGGGGGACGATGGCAAGGGCCAGGGCAGGGACAAGCGCGCGAAACCTCATGGGGCACGTCCTTATGTCGACTCGGGACGCTACTCCCCGGGGTATGAGCCGCGCTGACCCAGAAGGGCCATTGACCATCGGGTCACCAGGCGGGAGCGGGTCCTCCGAAGGGCAGCTCGACCAGCGGCGGGCCGAGCCCGGACACGTCGCGCAGGATCCAGTCGTCGCGCAGCAGCATGATCGCCGAGGCCGGCCTCAGCACCAGCCACAGCCAGCGCCCGTCGGCCTCACCGGCGACGACCGAGCGGTCCCACTCCCCCGTGGCCGCGTGGTCGAGACCGGCCAGAGCGGGATCGACTTGGAGTCGATGCGGACCCGCATCGTGGCCGGCCCTTCGCCGATCTCGCCGCCGGGGTCGTCGTGGCGGGTGCCGGCGATGCGGGCGCCGAGGCCGGTGCCCGGCTCCTCGCTGATCACGAGCACGTCGACGGGTCCGTCCAGGGCCGAGGTCCCGGACACGCAGGTCATCGCGGCCCGGCCGCGGTCGACGGTGCCGACGGCCGCGAAGTCGGTCACCCGCCAGCCCGGGCTGAGCGGCCAGGGCAGGTACGTCGGGAAGCGGGCGGTGGCGCCCAGGTGCTCGACGAACGCGTCGTACGACGCCTCGCCGGGCCGCCAGAGCGGCTCGACGACGCCGTGGTCGGGGCACGACCAGAGCCCGTCGTGCTGAGCGACCGGGGTCGCGCACCGGGGACATCCGACCGACAGCGCCATGGGGCCACCGTCCAAGACAGCGGGAGAGCGGTCAAGAGTTCCAGTGCAGCAGGACGGCGGTCTCGCGCTCGTGGCCCAGCACTGAGACCGTGCCCGTGTCGAGCTTGAGCAGCCGCCCGTCGGTGACCGTCAGGTCGAGCCAGCGCGCCGCCAGCGCCCGCAGGGCGTGGCCGTGCCCGACCAGGAGGACGTCGCCGGTCTCGCGTCGGCAACGCGCCACCACCCGGTCGAGCCGGGTGGCGACGTCCTCGGCGCTCTCGCCGCCCGGGCAGGGGTGGGTCCACACGGTCCAGTCCGGCACCCACTCCCGGATCTCCTCGGTGGTGATGCCCTCGTAGTCGCCGTACCTCCACTCGACGAGGTCCGCGTCGGTCTCGGCGTCGGGGAAGCCGGCCAACTCGGCCGTGCGCCGCGCCCGTTCGAGCGGTGAGGTGAGCACGAGCCCGAAGGTCTCGCCCGCCAGCCGCGGGGCGAGCGCCCGCGCGGCCACCTCGCCCTCGGGGGTCAGGGGGACGTCGGTCGACCCCGTGTGACGGCCGTCGCGGCTCCACTCGGTCTCGCCGTGCCGCACCAGCCAGACGTCGCCCATGGCGATCAGGTAACCAGACTGGGGGTCATTCCTCCGCGAGCACCACGACCGCGTCGCCCGGGCCGATCGTGTAGGTCTGCGACTTCGTCGGGTTGACCACCACGCCGAACTTGAGCCCCGGCTCGGCCAGGAGCGCCGACTTGAGCCCGATCGCGGTCTCGTTGCGCCGGGCCGCGCCAGCCACCACCGTGGCCCAGCTGACGTCGTCGCCGGGCTGCACGTACCACTCCGCGGGGCGCAGGTAGATCTCGCTGCCCTCGGCGCCCAACAGCTCCTTGAAGACCGCCTCGAGCCGGCCGTCCTCGGACAGCTGGGTGACCAGGAGCGACACGATCTCGCCGCTGACCACGATGTCGTCGACGTCGGCGACCGAGGCCAGGATCCGGTTGCGGTCGTCCATCATCTCGCTGACCACCGGCGTCTCCGAGCCCACCCTGCGCAGGATGTCGCGCACGTGGAGCAGGGTCACCAGGGTCCGCGAGTCGGCGGCCTGTGCCTCGAGGTCGCGGTCGTAGCAGAGCACGATGATCTGGTCGAGGTCGGCGGCCACGTGCTCCTCGAGCACGGCGCGGTTGGTCGACGACGCCTTGACCAAGGTCACCGCCAGGTTGGGCAGGGGTGGCACGACGGGCTCGCCGAAGCCGGTCAGCACGGTCAGGCTCGACCCGGGGGACGCATAGCGGTCGAGCTCGCGCAGCACGATGGGCGCCCGGTCGTTCCAGCCGATCAGGAGCGCCTGCGTGGGCTTGGCCTCGTCGGAGGCCTGCTCGCCGAGCCTGTTCAGGGCCGGCTCGGTCAGCGACCGCGACTGGCCCTCGAGCGCGGAGTCGTCCTCCACGACGACGATGAGGGTCTGCTCCGCGGTGAGCACCGTCTCCGGGGGCGGGTTCAGCTTGGAGGCGCCGCCGTCGACGACGCCGACCACCGAGGCCGCCTCGAACGCCTGCTGCGCCTCGGCGTACGTCGACCCGGCCAGGCCGTGATCCTCGAAGAAGTAGAACTCGTCGCCCGAGTAGTCGAACAGGTCGGTGTAGACGGCCGCGGCGCCGGACTGGCGCGAGGTCTGCACGACGAGCTTGGCGACCGTCTCGCGGATGTCGAGCAGGGTGGTGCGCTTCTTGCCGACCAGGGCGGCCGCCTCGAGGTTGCTCGGGTCCTGGATCTCCGCGACGATCCGCGGCCCGTCCTCGCCGCTGTGGGTCAGCGCCAGCAGGGTCTTGATGACCTCGGAGTCCGGGTCGTCCGAGTCGGGCGCCAGCAGGATGACCGAACGCGCGGTGTCGTGGCTGCTGAGCCGCAGGTCGTCGAGGTCCATGGGCGAGCCGGAGCGGCAGATGATGCGGGTGCCGCGGCGGTCGGGCACCTTGACCCTGAGCTCGTCCTCCATGTCGATCTTGTCGCGGTCGGCCAGGATCACGATGACCGCGTCCTTGCGGCTCTCGTTGGCCAGGGTGAGCTCGGAGATGATCGTGAAGATCGACTCCGACCAGCCGAGGATGACCGTGTGGTCGCTCTCGAGGACGATCGAGCGGCCGCGGCGCAGGTCAGCGAGCTTGGTGTCGATGCCGTTGGCGATGACACCGATCAGGGCGCTGACGATGAACAGGCCGCCGATGGTGAGCAGCAGCATGGTGAGCAGGAAGCCCCACGACCCGATGTCGCCGCCGATGTAGCCGGGGTCGAGCGCGTGCAGGAGGGTGTAGAAGACCTCCTTGAAGAAGCCGCCTCCAGTCGTGTCGCTGCTGCGCAGCCGGAAGATGGTGGTGATCACCGCGAAGACCAGCGTCAGCGCAGCGTCGCCACCGTGAGCCAGGCGATGAGCGCCGGGGTGCCCCGGGTCATGGAGTTGTCGAACATGTAGCGCAGCCGGTCGCCCAGCCCGGACTTCTTCTCCGTCGCGGTCTTCACCGACGTGCCCCGGCTGTCGGCCATCGCCTTCGCCGTGCGGACCCGGAGCTGCTGTCCCGTGCGCGCCATGTCTTCCTCTCGGAACGCCGTGGCCCTGAGGCCCGAAATGGCCCCGCCGATCCTCCCTCATCGACCGCGGGCCGTCACTGGCACGATCGGGCCATGCAGACCGCTCCGGAGGCACCGTCGCAGGGGCGGTCCCCGCGACGCCGTGGCCCGCCGCGCGGTCGCACTCGCCTTCGCCACCCAGGGGCTGGTCTTCATCAGCCTCACCACGAGGCTGCCGCGGTTCTCCGACCGCTGGGACCTGTCCGAGGTCGAGCTGTCGCTGGTGCTGCTCATGATCGTCCTGCTGGCCGGTGCCGGGTCGGTGGTGGCCGAGCTGGTCGCGCACCGCAGCTCCAGTGCCAGGACCCTGCGCTCCGGGCTCCTCGTGGTCGGTGTCTCGGTCCCGGTCGTGGCCGCCGCGCCCAGCGTCCTGGTCTTCGTGCTGGCGCTCGCGGCGTACGGCGTGGGGCTGGGCGTCGTCGACGCGACGAGCAACATGCAGGCGGTCGCCGTCGAGCACCGCTACGGCCGCACGATCCTGCCGTCGTTCCACGGCGCCTGGACCTTCGGCGGCATCCTGGGCGCCTGCTACGCCCTCGCCGCCGCGGACGCCCCCCTCTGGACGGCCGGCCTGGTCGCCGTCGTGCCGCTCCTGGCCCTCGCGGCGCCGTACCTCCCCCGCGAGCAAGGCGAGGCCCTCGCCGAGGCCGAGCGGGCCGAGGTGCCGTGGCGACCCATCCTGCTCGTCGGCCTCGGAATGGTGCTCTTCTACATGGTCGACACCGCCTCCCAGACCTGGGGCCCGACCTTCCTCGACGACGTCGTCGACGCGCCGCGCTCACTGGTGGCGCTGGCGACGCTGCCCTACCTCGTCGCCAGCCTCGCGCTGCGGCTCGCCGGTGACTCGCTCGTGGCGAGATGGGGCGCCACGCTGGTCCTGCGCACCGGTGCCGTGGTGGCCTCGCTGGCCATGCTGGTCGTGGTCTCGGCCCAGAGCTGGCCGGTTGCCGTCCTCGGCTTCACGCTGCTCGGTGCCGGCGTCTCGGTGATCGCCCCGCTGAGCTTCTCCGCGGCGGCCAGGATCTCGGGCGGCGACCGGGCGCGTGTCGACGCGGTGATCGCGCGGTTCAACCAGTTCAACTACGTCGGCGGCCTGCTGGGCGCCGTGCTCACCGGGCTGGTCGGCGCCGGCACCCTGCGGCTCGGCTTCGCCGTGCCGATGGTGCTGATCCTCGCCATGCTGCCCCTGGCGCGGGCGTTCGCGCCGGCTGGCGACGTGAAGCACGTGGGCGCGACGGATCGGGCGAGGTCGGCGCCGAACGAGACGTGACGCGCGCGTGGCTCACCCGGCCCTGCTGGCCTGGGGTTAGATCTCCATCCAGCACGGTGGCCCGCGGCGGACGGCCAGGGCCGGCGACACGGGTTCCGGACGGCACAATGCAGACATGCCGGAACAGAGCGCGTGGATGCAGAAGGTGGCGGCGGACCCAGCCCACTCGTCCTGGTATGTCGAGCGCTTCCGTTCGATGGCAGCAGCCGGCCGCGACTTGGCTGGAGAGGCGCGCCTGGTTGACGCGATGGTTGGCCGTGGGGCGCGCATCCTTGATGCGGGCTGCGGCCCCGGTCGCGTCGCCGCTGAGCTGGCCCGCCGCGGGCACGACGTGGTCGGCGTCGACGTCGATCCGGTGCTGATCGAGGCGGCCGTCGAGGATCATCCCGGCCCGCACTGGATCGTCGAGGACTTGGCAGAGCTCGACCTGCCTGCCCACGGCATCTCGGAGCCCTTCGATGCCATCGTCTGCGCCGGAAACGTGATGACGTTCCTCGCGCCGAGTACTCGCCATGAGGTGCTGCGGCGCCTCAGAGGGCACGTTCATGCTGAGGGACGGGTCGTCATCGGCTTCGGCGCCGGCCGTGGCTACGAGTTCTCGGAGTTCCTGACCGACGCCCGCCAAGCGGCGTTCGAGGCTGACCTGCTTCTGTCCACGTGGGACCTTCGTCCGTGGCGTGAGGACTCCGACTTCCTGGTCGCAGTCCTCAGGCCCATCTAGTGTCCCGCGCGCGGAGTTCGCAATATAAGTCGTGCTCCCAGTGCGTGCATCGCGAGACGGCGGCGCGCCGGCAGACTGGGCGTCTTTCCAGCGTCGCCGACGAAGTGAGGTGCGTGCTGGGGGTGCGAGTTATGCAGCGAACTTCGTGTGCGGGGCACTAGGGCGTGCCCCGGACACGACCGCCGCGTCCCATCGCGGACATCGGAGATCGCGTCTTCAGCCCGCTCAGCGCACCCGGCCCGGCGGCCGCGGCGCTCGTGGCCTGCGGAGCACGTAGGCGATGGCGATCAGCCCGACGATCGTGATGATGCGGTTGAGGTCGACCGCTGGCCGCCACGTCACCCTTCCGCGCTTGATCACGTAGGCGCCCACGGGACGTGCGCTCGCTCCGAAGCCGGCGCCCTCCCCTTCCTGCCCCTTCGGGTCGGTTCCCGAGCCGCCTCCAGCACCGCCGGCGACCGCCGCGGCGGCGATCACGGTGCTCCCGTCCTTCTCGTAGGGCTCGGCGTACACCTGCTTGACGTTGATCGCCTGGCTCGCAGCACCGAGCACCTCAGTGACCTTCATGTCCCCTCCCTTTCATCGCTACGACTGGTCCGGGCCGTCGGACAGGACGCGCACCATCACCTCGTGGAACTCCTCGGGCTGCTCGAAGATCGGGCGGTGCCCGGACGTGTCGAGCACGACGAGCTCCTTGTGGGGCGCCTGCAGCAGCCCGAACCACTCCTCGGCCAGCACCGAGCGGCCGCGGGCCTCGTGCCCGCCCTGCACCAGGTAGACCGGGACGTCGAGCTCGGTGGCGTCGACCCGGAAGTCGATCTCCTGCAGCTGCGGGTAGAGCACGGAGAAGACGTCCAGGAAGGCGCCGAGGTTGTGCACCTGCTCCAGCAGCGTGTACTCCTCGACGAACAGGTTCTCGGAGAACCCGCCCTCGCCCTCCGAGTTCGCGCTGTGGTCGTAGGTGTAGACCTCGTGCTCATAGGACAGGGCGGTCTCGTAGTCGGCCACCTCGTCGTAGGGCGGTGGTCCGATGTCGGTGAGCCGGTCGACGAGATCCTGGTCGCCCTCGCGCTGCGCCCAGGCGAGGGTGTCGTCGTAGAAGATCCGGTCGGTCTCGCGCTGGCTCACCATCTGGCCGGTGCCGACGAACGCCTCGTACAACGACGGCTCTGCCTGGACGGCGAGCACGCCGAGGGTCGAGCCCCAGGACTGTCCGACGAGGTAGACACGCTCCTGCTGGAACCGCTCGCGCAGATAGTTGGTCACATCGATGACGTCCGCGACGGCGCGATCCAGGGTGAGCGTGTCCGTCGGCTCCAGCTCGTCGTGGGACCTGCCGGTGCCGCGCTGGTCGAAGGTGGCCACGACGAAGTCCTCTTCGAGGCCCTCGGCATGGCGGCGCATCGCGCCGACCTCGCTCCCGCCGGGTCCGCCGGCCAGGAAGAGCAGCACCGGGTTGCCGGTGTCCTGACCGCGGATCATCAGCCCGAGCTCGTGTCCGTCGATCTCCACCGAGGTCAGCTCCGCGACGCTCCCCTGCAGGGGCTGGCCGTCGGTTCCCAGGATCGGGTCGGTCCGAGCGGGACGCGCCAGGAGGGCGCCGAACCCGACCAGCGCCAGGACGGTGGTGACGGTGAGCGCCCGGCGCAGGTGCGCCGCCCATCTCGACCAGCCGTGTGGTTTCGATGCCGCGTTGGCGGCTCGGGCTGCGCCGGCACCGAGCACGGCGCCGAGCACCATCGGCGCCAGCGTCAACAGAGCCAGGAAGCCGCGCCCCACGACGAACGCCATCACGCCGTAGGTGCTGGTCAGACGGACGCCGTCGACCGTCGGCCCGCTGGCCCCGACCCGGACCAGCTCGAACGCCGCCGCGAACACCAGCGGGGCACTCAGGAGCGCCCATCGGGAACCGATGACGAATGCGGCCACCAGGCCAACCAGGACGCACAGCACCATCGTGGTCAGCGCCTGACCGGTCGTGACGGGGCCACGAGGGAGGGTGATGCCCAGGATCACGCCGTACGCCGCGGCCAGCAGGACCGAGATCGCTGCCGCGGCTCCACGGTGACGGCCAGTGACCGTGCGTGACAGTGCTGCGAGTCGGGTCCGCGACGTCGTGTGGCGGTGGCTGCCCACCTGGTCGAGCAGTTCGGGGTTCGGGTCTGCCGTTGGCGTCCGCATCCAGGACACATCCTTCGGTCGGGCGGTCTGTGGTGACGACCACGTGACGCGATGCCCACCAGATCGACGTGATCGCCTCGCTGGCGTCCACGTTGCACCGTCGCGGCACCGGGAGCCAGCGGCAGAGGTCTCCTCACACCGGGACCTTCTTCCGGGGGCGGCCGGCCGAGGCGTGCTCTAACACTCGAAACGCCTTTAGCCTGTTATGCTCGGTCGAATGCCGCACAAGTCCTCCCGAACGGTCCTGAGGTTCGGCGACGGTGGCTGGGCCGAGGCGATCGGCGGCCACCCGGCGCTCGACCTGGTCAACACCGTGGCCTGGCGGCACGACCCCGCCCGCACGGTGGATCGGCTCCCCGACGCAACGGCCCTGGTCAACTGGGCCGCCTTCGTGGGGCTGCTGGACGACGCGCAGGCAGCCGCCTTCAGGACCGAGCTGCACGACGATCCCGGCGCCGACCGGCGTCTGGCAGCACAGGCACGGCGCGCACGAGAGCGCCTGCACCGCGTGCTCCTGCCGATGGCGACCGGCGAGGAGCCTCCAGCTCAGGACGTGGCCGCGCTCCACCGCGGGCTGCTGGGCGCTCTGGGACGCGCGCAGGTCAGCACCGCGATGCCGTGGGAGTGGTCGACGGGGCTGCGGTCCGTGTCCGACCTGCCCGACGAGCTCGACCTCGCGACCTGGCGCCTCCTGCAACACGAGGACCGGCGCCGGCTCCGGCAGTGCCGGGACGACGACTGTGGGTGGCTGTTCCTCGATCACACCAAGAACGCGTCGCGGGTCTGGTGCAGCTCGGCCGACTGCGGCAACCGGAGCCGAGCGCGGCGCCACTACGAGCGGCGTACGGCGGCATCCCGGTGAGCGCGCGCAGAGACGCCTTCGCCGGGGCACGCACCGCCGCCGGCCCGGCCGCGGCGACGTACGTCCTCGGGGTCACGTTCGGTGCGGCCGCCGCGGCGGCGGGCTGGGGCACCGCGGCCCCGTTGGTCTTCTCGGCGTTCACCTTCTCGGGCTCTGCCCAGTTCTCGCTCCTGACCACGCTGCAGACCGGGAGCGCCCTGGCCGCCGTCGCCTCGGCCGTCCTGATCAACGCCCGCTACCTGGTGATGGGGGTCGCGCTCAACGACAGCCTGCGCGGCGGCCGAGGCTGGCGCGCGGTGCAGTCGCAGGCCCTGGTCGACGCGTCGTTCATGGTGGCGCACCGGGGTGGCGGCAAGTTCGACATCCCCCGCCTGATGGGTGCGTCAGCACCGCAGTGGGCCTGCTGGCTCCTCGGAACGCTCACCGGCCTGCTGCTCCGGCCCGACCCCGCCCTGCTCGACAGGATCGGCGCCGACGTCGTGTTCCCGGCGTTCTTCCTGCTCCTCGTCCTCGACGAGGTGCGGTCCCTCTGGGCGGCCCTGGCCGCCCTGGGCGGAGCCGCCATCGCCGCCGGCCTGCTGCTCGTGACCGAGCCGGGCTACGCGCTCCTGGCCGCGACTGCCGGCGCCCTGGTGGGCGTCGCGCCGGGCCGCGCCGGGCGCGAGGAGGTGGCGCCGTGACCAGGGTCTGGCTGTCCATCCTCGCGGTCACCCTGGCCAACCTGCTGCTCAAGGCCAGCGGGCCGGCCCTGCTGGGCGACCGGACCCTGCCGCCCCCGGCCCGGGCGGTCGTCGGCCTCGTGGCACCCGTGCTGCTCTCCGCCCTGATCGTGGTCGAGCTCGCCGGCCCCGACTGGCAGGGCGTGGACGGCCCGCAGCTCGTCGGCGTCGGCGTCACCGGCGCCGCCTGGGCGCTGCGGACACCGCTGCTGCTTGCCGTCCTCCTCGCCGTGCTCGCCACCGCCGGCCTGCGGGCGCGCTGAGCTCTTCCACCGCCGGGAGAGGTCGTCGCCCGCCAGGGTTCAAGTGCGGGACTGCACGCCGCCTCAGACAACCCAGCCGCTCAGCAGCAGTCGTGTGACAGGGTCGAGTGAGTCCTGTGGTGCACTAGACGCAGTTCGCCTCGATCTCCCGACTGCGTGAAACTGTCGCCATGTCCCCCTCGGGCAGCCCGCGGCTCACCCTGCCCCTGGCCGTCGTGATGCTCGGCGCCGTGTACGCCGCGGGGGTCGGGGCTGTCGTCTTCGCGCCGCCGGACGACCCGGTGGCGTCCTGGTGGCCCGCAGCGGGGTTCGCGGTCGCCATGATCGCCATGGCGCCGCGTCGATGGTGGCTGCGTCTGGCGATCGGCGTCGCGGTGGTCAGCGCGGCGGCCAACGTCACGGGCGGCCGACCACTCGATCTCTCGGCTTGCTTCGGCATCGCCAACGCAGCAGAGGCGATCGTCGCGGGCGGCATCCTGCGCCGAGGGCGCGACGACATTCCGGGGCTGGAGTCACTCGAACACTTCGTCGAGCTCGCGGTGGCCGCCATCCTGGGAGCCTTGACCATCGCGACGCTCGCGTCTCTCGGTGTCGTGGTCCTGGACGGCGGCGACTTCCTCGAGAGCTGGCGCTCCGTTTTCTGCTCCCATGCGGCGTCCGTCATCGTGATCGTGCCGGTCGCGATGACGTGGCGGCGCACAGCGCATCAGTCCGGGTGGGAGCTCCCACTCCAGATCGTGGCCCTGACCGTCGCCACCCTCGCGGTGTTCTCTCCGGACCAATCGTTGTCGTTGACCTTCGTGCCACTGCCGTTCCTGGTGTGGGGCGCACTGAGGTTCGACATCCCGACCGCCACCTGGGAGCTGGTCGGCTTCGGCCTGGCCATCACCCTGCTGAGCGCTCGTGAGTTCGGCCCGTTCGGCTACGACTTCGGGCGAGGCGCGCTTGATGCCGTCGAAGTGGGCACCCTGGTCCAGGCCTACCTCCTCGCCGCCGCGTTGATGTCGCTCCCGCTGGCGATCACCATCGACCAGCGTCGTCGACTGCTCGACCGGGTGACCAGCAGCGAACTGCTGTTTCGCCGCAACTTCACCGAGTCGCTCGTCGGCATGGCCCTGCTGCACGGCGTGGACCACGACCGGTTCTTCGAGATCACCGAGCTGAACGATGCCGCCGTGCAGCTCCTCGGCGGCGACGGCTCACAGGTCGGGCGTGACCTGGGCGATGTCTTGGACACCGAGGAGCGGTTCGACGAGATCGCGGTGCGGATGCTCGCGGGAGAGATCGACGGCTGGAAGGCCCAGACCGGTGTGCGGGGTATGCCGGGCATGCGGCTCAACGCGTCGGTCTCGCTTCTCACTCGAGAGCCGGAGGCGATCTTCTCGGCCCAGCTCGAGGACGTGACCACTGAATACGCCGCACTGGAGAAGGAGCGGCTCGTCTCCGTTCGGCTGCGCGAGCTGGACCGCGCGAAGGACGAGCTGGTCAGCACAGTCAGCCACGAGCTCCGCACCCCGCTCACGAGCATCGTGGGCTACACCGAGCTGTTGCAGGACGGATCGACGACGCCCCAACAGGAACGGCTGTTGGGCAGCATCGAACGCAACGGGCAACGGCTGCTCGCCCTCAGCAATGACCTGCTCGTGCTCGGCACCCTGGAGTCCGGCGACACGCATCAGCTGCGCGAGATCGTCGACCTGGGCGTTGTGGTGGCCAGCGCGATGGACACCATGAGCCCCATCGCGGCCGACCGCCGAGTCGCCCTCAGGTACACACCGCCCAGCCGCCCCGCCCGCGTCCTCGGCGACAAGGCACAGCTGGAACGCGTGCTGCTGAACCTGATCGGCAACGGGGTGAAGTTCACCGGCGAAGGCGGCGACGTGGAGTGCCGGCTCGAGGTCCATGGCGAGGAGGCCCGGCTCTCGGTCAGCGACACCGGGATCGGAATCCCCGCTGACGAGCAGAGCGGGATGTTCCAGCCGTTCTTCCGCTCATCGACCACCCGGGCGCGCGAGATTCAAGGCACGGGCCTCGGCCTGTCGATCGCGGCCGCCATCGTCGAGGTCCACGGCGGCCGGATCGACGTACGGTCTGGACACCTGGAGGGAACGACGGTCACGGTCGTGCTCCAGCTCGGCGAGGTTGACGCGTCGTCTGACCCGCTGCCAGACGTCT
>CAWBZR010000024.1:0-39084 GCA_963793315.1 uncultured Actinomycetota bacterium
TCGACCCGGCGCTGCCACCGCGCCGATGACCGTTCGGCCAGGACCAGCGCCATGCCAACGACCACCGCGAGCTTCGCGAACTCCGACGGCTGGATCGAGAGCCCAGCACCCGCAGCCACGAGCGGGAGCCGTTGATCGTCGAGCCCATCGTCAGCACCAGCACCAGCCCGGTCACCGACAGCAGGTAGACCAGCGGCGCGGCGATCCGCACCCAGCGGTGGTCCAGGGCGGTCACCGCCAGGAGCAGCACCACGCCGATCACGATGTTGACCAGCTGCTTGCGCAGGTAGCGCCGTCGAGTCGCCCTCGGTCAGGTCGACCCGGTGCGCGGTGGCCGACCAGACCAGAAGGGCGGACAGCGCCACCAGCGGCGAGGACGGCGAGCAACAGGATCCAGTCGAGACGTCGCAGCGAGAGGGGCACGGTCAGTCCCGTCTGGACTTCAGCAGAGCGGCCGGGCGGCAGGATCGAGCCGTCGTCCATGAACGTCGGCAGCGAGGCGGGCGGGGTGATGCCGGGGATCGCGGCCGCGGACGGCGAGACGTCGGTCTCCGTCGATGCCGTAGAGCGACTCCCAGATCGCGCGGACGGCGGGGCCCGAGGTGCCCGAGCCGGTGCCGCCCTGAGCTGACCATCATCACGACCACGTAGTTGTCGTCGTAGGTCGCGACCCACGACGTCGACTGCTTGCCGTAGACCTCGGCCGAGCCGGTCTTGCCGCGCAGGTGCACCTGGTCCAGAGGGAAGTCGCCGAACTTCCACGCCAGCGTCCCGACCTTCGGCGTCCCCTGCAGCGCCGTGTCCACGTACGCCAGCGACGCGGCTGAGGCCGGGACGTGCCCCGCCACCTTCGGCGGGATCCGGCGCAGGACGGTGCCGTCCGGCGCCACGATCGCCTTCGCCACCCGAGGCTCGTAGAGCGTCCCGCCGTTGGACAGCGCGGCGTACGCACGGGCCAGCTGCAGCGGCGTGACGATCGTGTCGCCCTGCCCGATCGCGAAGTTGACGGCATCGCCGGCGCGGTAGCGGTTCCCGTCGAGGCAGAACTCGTGCGCGAACAGCTGGAGGTACGGCGTCCTGGCCGAGTGGTCGCGGTCGATGCGGCAGTAGTAGGACTTCATCGCCTTCCAGTACGACAGCTTCCAGGCCCGGTCCGCGATCCGGCCCGGCGCCTCGCCCGGCAGGTCGATCCCGGTCCGCGACCCGAAGCCGAACGACGTGGCCTCGGCGACCAGCGGGTCCTTGGCGTGCACGTCGGTCTCGTCGGTGCCGTACTGCTGCCAGAACTTCAGCCCGACCCGGTAGAAGAACGTGTCGCACGAGATCTGCAGCGCCTGGTCGAAGCCGATGAAGCCGTAGGCCGCGGACTCGTAGTTCTTGAACAGCCGGTTGCCGACCTGCAGCCCCGAGGAGCAGTCGAGCCGCGACGCGGGCGAGAAGCCGTTGTTGAGCGCGCCGACGGCCATGAACGGCTTCCACGTCGAGCCCGGGCGCGAACTGGCCCTGCGTGGCCCGGCCGAGCAGCGGCGTCCCGGCCTTGTCGGAGTAGAGCCGCGCGAGCTGCTTCTTCGAGATGCCGCCGACCCAGACCGAGGGGTCGTATGTCGGCTGGCTGGCCATCGCCACGATCCGCCCGGTCCTGGCCTCCATCACGATCGCGGCGCCCGAGTCGGCCACGTAGTTCGGTGGCTCACCTGGTCGTAGGTCTGCCGGGCGGTCCGGATCGTCGCCGCGAGCTGCTGCTCGACCACCGACTGCACACGCGCGTCGATCGAGGTCACCAGCGTGTCGCCCGGCTGCGCGGCACTCTGAGACTCTGCTGGCCATCGTCGCCGATCACCCGGCCCATCGAGTCGACCGCCACCTGTTGGTAGCCGGGCATACCGCGCAGCCACTCGTCGTACTCCTTCTCGACGCCGGCCCGCCCGACCACCGAGGCGCCGTTCACAGACCGGTCGCCGTCGCGCTCGGCCGACTTGAGCTCCGGGCCGGTGATCGGGCTGAGGTAGCCGAGCAGGTGCGCGGCGTTGATGCCGTACGGCGCGGGGTAGGCGCGCAGGCTCTGCTGCTCGGCGGTCACGCCGGGGAAGTCCTCGGGCTGCTCGAGCACGCGCAGCGCCATCGGCTGCGGCACGTCGACGGCGACCGGCACCGGCTGGAACGGCGAGCCGTTCCAGCAGTCCCCCTGCACCGCCTTGTCGTCGCCGCAGCTGGTGAGCAGCCGGTGGATCCGCGGCACCGCGACGTCGGTCACCCGCGCGACCCGGTGCAGCAGGGCGCGCTGCTCGTCGTCGGCCAGCTTGGCCAGGGTGCCGCGGTCGATCGAGACCACCCACGAGGTGCGGTTGGCGACCAGCGGCCGGCCCTGGTCGTCGACGATCAGCCCGCGCTGCGGCTGCACCACGACCTCGCGGACCGACTGCGAGGCGGCCTGGGCGGCGTACTCGTCGCCGCTGACCACCTGCAGGTAGTAGAGCCGGACCATCAGCGTCGCGAACAGCGAGAAGACCAGCGCCTGGATCACCACGAGCCGCAGCCGGCTGCGGTGCTCGCCATCGGCGGGAGGGCGGGGTCACGCGCGGACCCGGTCGGGCTCGACCTTCGCGAACAGGCCGCAACGTGAGGGGTACGACGACCAGGGCGAGCGACCAGGTCCAGAGGCCACGGCCACGACCTCGACCCGCAGCAGCTCGCCGACGCCGACCAGCCGGGTCGCGCAGCACCAGCCCGGTGAGCGCGAACACCGAGGTGCCGACGAAGGAGCAGGCCGCGGCCACCGGCAGCCACTGGCGCGACCCGCGGGCGACCGGACGCGGCGAGCCGGCCGGCGACGTAGCCCGAGCGACGAGCAGCGCGAGCGCCCAGCGGCCGGCGTAGTGGTCGGCCGGCGGCGCCAGGTCGAGCAGCAGCCCGGCGCCGAACCCGAGCACCAGCCCCAGCTCGGAGCCGTGGGCCAGGCCCGGCGGCCACGACGACCAGCAGCACGAGGTCGGGCACCACGCCCTGCACCGCGACGTGCGGGAACGACCGAGGCCTGCAGCGACCAGTGCCACCGAGGCGGCCGCGAGGGCGGCCAGCGCGCGGCGACGGTGCGGAGGGGTTCACCGCAGGCTCCCGTCCGCCTCGATGACGCCGCGGTCGCTCGTCGTGCCCGACGGCACCACGACGCCGACCAGGTCGAGGGCCGAGAAGTCCACGAACGGGTCGATCACCGCGCGCTGGGTGGTCTCGCGGAGGCTGGAGTAGACCGAGTCGACCCGCGCCGACCGGCACGCCGGAGACGTACGGCGCGCCGTCCTGGCTGCCCCAGGTCACGACGGTCTCGCCCTTCGCCGGGACGTAGGTCTGGTCGACCAGCTCGAGGTCGAGCCGGGCTTCCTGGCCCGAGGTCACCGCGGCCGTGCAGGAAGCCGACCTTCATGCTGCGGCCGACCCGGCCGCCCACGGTCGAGTCGGCGTCGACGACCAGCAGCACGGTGGCGGTGGTCGAGGTGACCCGGAGCGATCCGGCCGACCAGCCCCTGCGCCGTTGACCACGGTCATGTCGGGGCGCGAGCCCGGCGCGCGAGCCGGCGTCGATGGTCACCGTCCGCGAGAACGACTGCGCCGGGCCGATGCCGACCACCCGCGCCGGCACCAGCGCATAGCCGATGGCCTCGGCGGTCGCGGTGAGGTCGTCGTACTCCCGCAGCCGGTTGCGGTCGTAGTCGCCGGTCGCGAGCTCGGAGCGGAGCTGGTCGTTCTCGCCCTGCAGTCGGTCGACGTCGGCGGCCAGGTCGTGCCGGCTGCGCAGCCAGTGCGGGACCGCGACGACCGGGGCGACCACGGCGTCCACCGCGGACTCGGCCGGGCCGTAGACCTCGCCGACCAGCCGGCGCAGCGGGTCGACCGGCGGCGCCGCCGTTGACGTGGTCGAGGGTCATCAGCGTCAGGCAGGCGAGGACCAGCGCGACTACCAGCGAGCGTCGGGGCCGCCCGGGCTCGCGCGGCTGGAGGCTGCCCCGACGGTTGAGCCGGTCCTCGACCGGACGGCCGCCCTCGGGCGCCGGTCGCGTGAGCAGGTCGGTCATGGGCGGGTCAGGCCGTCCGTGCCATCCCGCGCCGCTCGGTGACCAGCACCTGCTGGAGCGCCTCGAACTCCTCGACGCAGCGGCCGGCGCCGTGCGCCACGGAGCGCAGCGGGTCCTCGGCGACGTGCACCGGCATCCCGGTCTCGTGGCGGAGCCGCTCGTCGAGGCCGCGCAGCAGCGCGCCGCCGCCGGTGAGCACGATGCCGCGGTCCATGATGTCGCCGGCCAGCTCGGGCGGGGTCTGGTCGAGAGTGACCCGGACGGCGTCGATGATCGCGTGCAGCGGCTCCTCGATCGCGGTGCGCACGTCGGCGCTGGTGACCGTCACGCGTGCGGGGCAGCCCGGAGACCAGGTCGCGGCCGCGGACCTCGGCCTCGCGGTCCAGCGGCCCTGGGAAGGCGGAGCCCAGGGTCATCTTGACCTCCTCGGCGGTCGCCTCGCCGAGCAGGAGCGCGTGCTCCTTCTTCATCCAGCTGGTGATGGCGCGGTCGAGCTCGTCGCCGGCGGTGCGCACGCTCAGGCTGGTCACGATGCCGCCGAGGCTGATCACGGCGACCTCGGTCGTGCCGCCACCGACGTCGACGACCATGTTGCCGGTGGCCTGGTGCACGGGCAGCCCGGCGCCGATCGCGGCGGCCATCGGCTCCTCGATGATGTAGACCCGGCGCGCGCCGGCCTGGTAGCCGGCCTCCTTGACCGCCCGCTGCTCGACCGCGGTGATCCCGCTCGGCACGCACACGACCATCCGCGGCTTGGCGAGGTAGCGGCGCCGGTGCACGAGCGCGATGAAGTGCCGCAGCATCTGCTCGGTCGCCTCGAAGTCGGCGATCACGCCGTCCTGGAGCGGCCGGATCGCGGTGATGTCCTCCGGCGTCCGCCCCACCATCCGCTTCGCGTCGTGCCCGACGGCGACCAGCTCTCCGGTCGTCTCGTTGACCGCGACGACGCTCGGCTCGTCGACCAGGATCGCCGCGTGCCGCGCACGTAGACGAGCGTGTTGGCGGTGCCCAGGTCCACGGCCATGTCCCGGCCGACGAAGCCAGCGGGAATGCAGTCGCCATCCGTCCTTGTCCTTGCGCGGGGAAGAGAGGCCGGCAGGACCACCGGTCTCGGCACTCCGAGGCTAAGGAACGACGGCGTCATACCCCGGCAGGCACGCCGGGGCTGGAGTGACTGATGTGTGCGGATGGTTCGGCTGCCACGTGCTGCCCGGGCCGCGGCGGGCTGCGACGCGAATCGCGAGCGTTGCGAAAGCGCAAGCGAGCGCCGCCCGCCGTGGAGGTGCGGCTGCCGGTCGCCGCCCGCGACGTGTGCCTCGGCCCTGCTACGCTGGAGCACGCTATGGACCGCGAGAGCGCCCGCGCTTCCCGGACGGCAAGCGGTGGATGGCTTGCATCTGGTGAGAGCGATCCACCGCCCTCGGCCTGAAAGCGCTCAGCCGGCGAGCTGGGGGAACCAGATCGCGATCTCGCGCGCGGGCGACTCGGGCGAGTCGGAGCCGTGCACGAGGTTCTCGCGGTTGGACAGCGAGAGGTCGCCGCGGATGGTGCCGGGGGCGGCCTTGCGGCCGTCGGTGGCGCCGTTGATGGCGCGGACCACCTCGACCGCCTCGTCGCCCTCGAGGACCAGCGAGACGAGCGGGCCGCTGGTCACGAAGTCGCGCAGCGGCGGGTAGAAGTCCTTCTCGACGTGCTCGGCGTAGTGCTGGTCGGCGAGCGAGGCGTCGATGGTGCGGTGCTCCATCGCGACGATCGTGAGCCCCTTGGCCTCGAACCGCGACAGGATCTCGCCGACCAGCCCGCGGCGGACGGCGTCGGGCTTGAGCAGGACCAGGGTGCGTGCCATGCCGCCGCACCCTATCCACGCAGCTCCTCGGCCCGGGCAGCGACGTCGTGCGGCACCGGCGCGGAGGCCAGGGGGTCGGCCTCGAGGTCGCCGGCGACCGTGCGCAGCGGCAGCACGCCGGCCCAGATCCCGGCCTCGATGTCCTCCGGCTCGTCGCCGACCCCCTCGGCGCGCAGCTTGAGCGACGCCTCCTGCATCGGCACGGCGAGCACGGCGGTCGCGACCAGCTCCTTGCGGGTGTGCGGCCGCAGGGTCGCGGCCCGGCCGGGCACGATCTGGTCGACCACCAGGTCGAGGGCCCGGGCCCGCTCCTCGTCGGACTCGACCAGCCGCGCCGTACCGATGATCACCGCGCAGCGGTAGTTCATCGAGTGGTGGAAGCCGGACCGCGCCAGGACCAGCCCGTCCAGCGAGGTCACGGTCACGCAGACGGTCGAGCCCGGCGCCCGGCCCAGCCACCCCGCGCCGACTGAGCCGTGCACATAGATGGTGCCGCCCTCGTCGGGGCCGTCCGGGTCGACGCCGTACGCCACCGGCAGCGTGACCGGGTGGTCGCCGGCGTCCACCGCGACGTGGGCGACCATCGCCCCGCCGAGGAACGCCAGCAGCTGCGACCGGTCGCTGCGGCCGCGCTCGCGCAGCCGGGTGATCCGGGTGCGCTCGGTCGATGAGAGCGGGGTGGGAGACGGGTCGGTCATCGCGGCTGCTCCGCCTCGAACGCGGCGTACGCCGCGGCCCGCTCCCGCTCGATCTTGCGGCCGAGCAGGTACGCCGTCGCCCACAGCAGGGCGAAGACGGTCGCCGAGGAAGAACATCGGGCCGATCACGAACCCCAGCCCGATCGCGCCGAGCTGCACCAGCCAGCCGAGCCAGTAGGCCCACTCGCTGCGCAGCAGCCCGGCGACCAGGAGGCACAGCACCGCCAGCCCCAGCCCCACGCCGAGCGCCACCAGGGTGCCGACGTCGGCGATCTTGATCATGACCGGCGTGGTGAGCCCGAGCGTCACCCCCTCCAGGGAGAGCACCGCGGCGCACATGCCCCGCCGCGGGGACCGCTCCGCCTCGGGTCGTGGCTGCTCACGACCGCCGCCGCAGCATCGCCCGCGCCTCGCCGGCGGTGACGACCGAGCCGGTGACGAGGACGCCGCCCGTCCCGATCGAGGACGTGCCGACCGGCCTCCGCGAGCCCGGACGGCGAGGTCGATCGCATCGGCCAGCCGCGGCTCGACCGAGACGCGCTCCTCGCCGTAGACCTCGACCGCGACGACCGCCAGCTCCGCGGCCGGCATGGCGCGGTCGGTGGAGTTCTGGGTGCAGACGACGTGCGCGAGGTGCGGCTCGAACGCCGCCAGCAGCCCCTCGGCGTCCTTGTCGCCCATCACACCGATCACCCCGATCAGCGGGTCGAGGGTGAACGAGTCCTCGAGCGCCGCCGCGGTCGCCGCCGCGCCGTGCGGGTTGTGCGCGGCGTCGAGCAGGATCGTCGGGCCGGTGCGCATGATCTCGAGCCGGCCCGGCGAGGTGACCTCGGCGAAGGCCGCCCGCACCAGGTCGTGGTCGAGCGGCTCGGACCCCGCGATGAACGCCTCGACCGCGGCCAGCGCCACGGCGGCGTTCTGGGCCTGGTGCGCGCCGTAGAGCGGGAGGAACACGTCGTCGTACCTCGCCCGCAGCCCCTGCAGCGACAGCAGCTGACCACCCACCGCCGGCGTGCGCGAGATGACGCCGAACTCCATGCCTCTCGCGGGCCACCGTCGCCTCGACCTCGGCGATCCGCTCCAGCAGCACCGTGGCGACGTCCGGCTGCTGCTCCGCCATGACCACGGCCGCGCGGGGCTTGATGATCCCGGCCTTCTCGACGGCGATCCGGCCCGGCGAGTCGCCGAGGTAGCGCGCGTGGTCGACCGCGATCGGCAGCACCACCGCCACCACCCCGTCGGCGACGTTGGTGGCGTCCCACTCGCCGCCCATCCCGACCTCGACGATCGCGACGTCGACCGGCGCCTCGGCGAACCTCGCGTAGGCCATCGCGACGACCGTCTCGAAGAACGACAGTGGGTGGTCCTGGTCGGCGTCGACCAGCGCGAGGTACGGCGCGACGTCGTTGAACGCCGCCACGAACTCCTCGTCGGTCAGCGGCTCGCCGTCGACCGAGATCCGCTCGTTCATCCGCTCCACGTGCGGGCTGGTGAACCGCCCGGTGCGCAGGTCGAAGGCGCGCAGCAGGGTGTCGATCATCCGCGAGGTCGACGTCTTGCCGTTGGTGCCGGTCAGGTGGATGACCGGGTAGGACGTCTGCGGGTTGCCGAGCACGTCGAGGATCGCGGTGATCCGGTCGAGCGAGGGGTCGAGCTTGGTCTCCGGCCAGCGGGACAGCAGCGCGTCCTCGGCCTCCTCGAAGGTCTCGGCGAGGCGGGGGGTGTGGTCGGCCTCCGGCAGGTCTGTCATCAGGTGGCCAGCCTATTGGCCCACCCCCGGTGACAAGACTTAGAACACGTTCTAGGTTTGGCGCCATGAAGACCACGGTCGCTCTCGTCGAGTCCCCTGGCCGGCCGTTCACCCTCGCCGAGGTCGACCTCGAGGGGCCGCGCGAGGACGAGGTGCTGGTGCGGATCGTGGCCACCGGCCTGTGCCACTCCGACATCACGATGAGCAGCTTCCTGCCCGCCGAGATGTTCCCCAACGTCTTCGGTCACGAGGGCGCGGGGGTCGTCGAGGAGGTCGGCGCCAGCGTGCGGGGCATCGAGGTGGGTGACCATGTCGTGCTCTCCCTGCGCTCCTGCCGCACCTGTGCGCAGTGCTCGGCCGGCTACCACGGGTTCTGCGAGCAGGGGCTGTTCATCAACTACATGGGCATGCGCATGGACGGCTCGACGACCTACACCCGCGACGGCGCGGTGGTGTTCGGATCGTTCTTCGGCCAGTCCAGCTTCTCCCAGCACGCGATCGCGTACGCCGACAACTGCGTCGTGGTCGACAAGAGCCTCGACCTGGCGCGGCTCGGCCCCTACGGCTGCGGCTTCCAGACCGGCGTCGGCACCATGCTCAACGCCGCGGCGCCGGCCGCCGGCGAGAGCGTGGTGGTCTTCGGCGCCGGGTCGGTCGGCCTGTCGGCGCTCGCCGCCGGTCGGACCCTCGGCGTCACCACCGTCGCCGTCGACCCGCTCGCCACCCGCCGCGAGATCGCCGAGTCCTACGGCGCCCTGACCGTCGACCCGACCGACCTCGGCGGCCAGACCGTCCAGGCGAAGGTCAAGGAGCTGACCGGCGGCGGCGCGACGTACGGCATCGACACCACCGCGATCCCCGACGTCGTGAAGGCCGCCCAGCAGTCGCTCGCCGTCCGGGGCACGCTGATCGCGATCGGCCTCGGTGCCGAGGAGTACCCGATCGACGCGGTCGACCTGCTCCAGAACGGCAAGGTCATCAAGAGCTCGCTCGAGGGTGACGCCGACCCGCTGGAGTTCATCCCGCGGATGCTCGGCATGGCCGACGAGCTCGACCTCGACCGGCTGATCACCCCCTATCGGTTCGACCAGATCAACGAGGCGATCGCCGACTCGGCCTCCGGCAAGGTGGTCAAGCCCGTGCTCGTGTGGTGATCACCAGGTTGGCCATGTCCACCACCGGCTCGAAGCCGATCGCGGCGTAGATCTTGTTGGATGTGGGGTTGGCCTGGTCGGTGAAGAGACAGACCCGGTTGCCGGAGTCGCGCAGCACCCGCGACACGTGGGCGGTGAGCACGCTGGCGTAACCGTGCCCGCGGCGGGCCCGCGGCGTGTAGACCGGGCCGACCCGGACCACGCCGAGGCTCGGCGCGTTGAAGCCCACCAGGCTGACCGGTGTCCCGAGCCCGTCCTCCCACAGCCAGATGTGCCCGTCGGCGATCCGACGGCCGATCTCGTCGCGCGTGAACTGCTCCCCCGTGCCCTCGGGCTCCAGCCGGCCGGCCTGCTCGGCGGCGTCGGCATGGAACGCCCGGAACCACGCGAGCGCCAGCTCCACGTCGGCCGCACCGGCGACCCGCGGCCGCCCGTCGGGCGCGAACCGCGGCTCGACCAGGCTCTTGAGCACGTGCAGCCGGGTGTGCTCGTGCACCAGAGCCCGCCGCCCGGTACGCCGGCCCAGCTCCGCGGCGAGCGTGCGGGCGGCCGGCAGCGCGCCGTTGAGCCCGCTCACCTCTTCGCCCCGCTCCACCAGCGCGCCGGCGACCTCGCGGGCGGCGGCGTCCGGCAGCGGCAGCACGTAGAGCGGGTGCGGCGCAAACGGCGCGGTCCGCATCACCACCCCGACCGGCTCGCCCGTGTCCAGGTCGGCGACCGTGAGCCACCAGCGCGGGAACGACGCAGGCGCTGCCCCGGCCTCGACCTCCGCCACCGCCCGGGCCGTCACGCTCGCCACCACGGTGCTGAGCACCGGATCGGCCTCGAGCAGCCCGCCGGAGCGGAGCAGGAACGCGCGCGGGTCCTCGGTGAACTCGAGCGCGAACCTCACCGGAGCGACGTTAGTGGGACCGTCCACACGGCCTCGCGCTCGATGCCGGACCCGGACACCAGCCGGGCCACGACCCCGGCGTGCTGGGGCGGGCCGAAGCGGTAGGCGTAGGACACGTCCGCGAACCGGCCGAGCAGCGCCTCCACCCCGGCCACGTGGTGGCCGTGTGCTTCGACGCCGAGCTCGACCTCGGCCGACTCCCCCAGCGAGCCGTCCTCGCGCAGCAGCCCGACCGTGAGCGTGCCCGTGAGTGGGTCGGGACCGTCGTTGGCGACGTGGACGTCGAGGCCGTTGAGCCCCTCGTCCACGATCCAGACGGCGGTCGGCCGCAGCGTCGGCGCCAGCGCGAGCGCGGCCGGCTTGGGCCGGCCCACGTGGTCCAGGAGCCCCCAGCCGGCGCCCGGCACGACGTCGCGCAGCCACAGCACGATGCCGCCGCCACAGCCGGACGCCGGTCGCCGCCACTCGCCGAACACGTCGGCCATCACCTCGCCGGTGACCCGTTGCGCGTCGGCCCGGGTCGCGTCCGGGCCGTAGCGCTGCCACAGGTAGTGCGCACGCACGTCCGCGAAGTCCCAGGTCGCGCCGCTGTCGCGCGGGACGCCGCCCGCGACGACCGGATCGGTGAGGTTGCTGAACGCCAGGCACTCCGACGCGAACCTCACCCGGCTGTGCCGCGCGTCCGGAAGGTCGCGGAGGTAGGCGCCGACGCCGAAGTACTGCGCTATCCCCGTGTCGACCCGGACCACCGGGTCGCCCCCGGACGGCGAGGAGTCGACCCAGAGCGCGTCCAGCCCGGAGGCCTCGACCGCCGGCCTCAGCAGCGCGGCCAGCTCCCCGGCGTACCCGGTGGACGGGCTGACGCCGAACATCGCCGCCTGCTGCTCGTGCTCGGCCGACCCGCAGACCACCACGGTGGAGGGGTGACCCAGCAGCCGCTCGCTCTGGTCGCGGACCTCCGCCTCGACCGTGGCCACGAACTCGTCGTCGGCCAGCGGGTAGTCGAAGGTCGCGAACATCAGGTCCTGCCAGACCAGCAGCCCGAGCTCGTCGCAGCGGTCGTGGAAGGCGTCGGACTCGTAGGCAGCGATGCCCGGCACCCGCACCAGGTTCAGCCCCAGCTCCTCGGCCGAGTCGAGGGCGGCGAGGTCGCCGGGCGTCCAGACCGCGCCGCGGCAGAAGACCCGCACGCCGTTGACCCAGAGGTCCAGCGAGCCTTCCGTCGAGCGGTTCTCGACGGTCCGGAACCCGACCCGGCCGACCACCGTCCCGCCGACGACGACGTCGTGCAGCCGCGGGGTGCCATGCGTGTGTGGCCACCAGAGCTCGGCGTCGGGGAACTCGAGCCGGTCTCGGCCGACGACCTCGACCACGCCGGTGGTCCCGTCGAGCCACGCGCTTCAGCACCGGTCTCGACGGCTCCCCGGTCACCAGCACCACCGGGCGGTACGGCCCGGCCACGGGCGGCCCCGGCGAGAAGCCCGGCGCGCGGCCGAGCAGCTGGGTGCGCACCCAGCGCAGCCGCGCCTCCTCGACCAGCATGGTCCGCCAGCGCTGCCGCGGCTTGCTCGGCCTGCGTCTCCAGCAGCTCGGTGAGCGGGTGCACGACGACCCGCACCTCGTGCTCACCGGCCGCGACGTCGACCACGGGCCGCTCGAAGGTCGACTCCCCGGAGGCGACCACGATCCCGTCGACCAGGACGTCCCAGGCCGTCGCGATCCCACCGAACTCCAGGGTGCCGGCGGCTCGCCGGCCGTGCAGTGCGCGACGAACTCGTGGGTCATCGAGTCGGCGTCCGGTCCGGGCTCCGGCGTGACGCGCTCGAAACTCCAGGACGGTCCGCACGAGGGCTAGGAAACCAGACCGTCGAGCTCGGCGACCGCGGCGTCGTAGGCCTCGGCCATCGGTCCGACCACGCCGGTCACGTCGAACGCGCGCTGGCGTGCGAGCCGGAAGAGCAGCATCTTCGAGCCGCCGACGACCTCGTCGAGGTGCACTGCGGCCTCCTCGCCCTACTCGCCGAAGAGCCAGCGCACGTGGCCGGCCAGCAGCTCCATCGAGGCGCCGACCATCCGCGGGTTGTGGAAGGCGTAGGCGTTGTAGTCGTCGGTCGACCCCTCGACCAGCGGCAGGCAGGTCGGCCTCGAGCTGCGCGGCGAACCGGGCGAACGGGTTGTCGGCGGGGCGGCGGGCGAGGTAGCTCCGCCAGCAGCTCGCGCGCCACGAGCCTTGAGCTCGTCACCGTCCGGCACCGGACCGGCGCCGAGCCGCAGCAGCTCGACGTAGGTCGGCAGGTGGCCGTCGCCGGAGTAGGTCGCGAACAGCTTGTCGTAGTCCTCACCGGACAGCTCGTGGTAGCCGGTGTTGTGGAAGTACCGCAGCACCCGCGCGTCCTGGTCGATCGACTCCGCGACGATCGTCGACTTCACGTGGTCGGTGCGGTACGCCGTCGCGGCCACGTCCGGCAGGTAGAACGAGTCGACCTCGGGCATCACGGTCTGGCCGGCGGCGAGCCGGGTCGCGATCAGCGTCGGGAAGCCGCGGTAGGGCTGCACCTCGTGCAGGTCGATGCCGTAGAGGCGGAACAGGTCGTCCGGGCGTCGGCTTGAAGAACGTCCACTGGTCGAGCTCGAAGTCGGCCGCCACCGCGCCGGCCATCATCGCGTCGGCCTCGAGCCCGGCCGCGTGCACCAGCTCGACGAGGCAGTCGACGTAGCAGTTGGTCTCGGAGTAGGTGCGCTCGTCGCCGTGGATCGGGTGCACGGCGTACGTCGCCGGGTCGAGGCCGTCGAAGAGGCGGATCAGCTCGCACGGCGGCCCCCGGGGGACGCAGGTGGCGACCCAGGAACGCGGTGGCCCGGTCGTAGCCGACCAGCTGGGCGCGACGCGTCAGCAGCGAGTGGTCGAGCGCGTCGTCGTCGGCGGCGAACCGGAACCGCGGGTCGCGCCGCATCCACCACAGCAGCGGCCGCAGCGCGTAGACCTCGGTGAAGTGCTGCGCGTCGTCGGGGCAGGCGATCACCTCCACCGCCGTACCGCGGCGCAGCACCCGCCACAGCACCAGCAGCAGGCGCGTGCCAGACCGCGACCTCGCGGTAGATCCGCCACAGGCCGCCGGCCAGGATCCGGTGCCGGACCGGCGAGCCGGGCGAACGGCTTGTTGGGCAGCATCGCGGCCCGCCGGCGGTCGGTGTAGACCGGGGTGCCCTTGGCCGCCGGGTAGAGCGTGAGCCGCGGGTTGATCGCGAAGACCGGCGTCGACGTGCTCCCACATCGCGACCTCGAACGCCGAGTAGGAGCCCGAGCAGAGCCCCACGATGCCGACCCGGGCACCGTCGCGCGGCCAGCGCGGTGACCACGTGGCGCATGTCGTCGATCCACTCCGGCGCGAACGCCAGGTCGTCGGCCCGGCCCGGCCGGGTCGGGCTGTCGCCGACCCCGCTCTGGTCGATCCGCACGACTCGGTAGCCCAGCGCGGCCCAGCGCCGGGCCCACTCGACCCAGCGCCGGCCGGGGCCGATGTGGTGCTCGGCAGCGACGTTGACCAGGACCACCCAGGGGACCGGTCCGGCGGCGCTGCGGGCCGCGAGATCGGTCGGCTCGTCGACGAGGCCGACGATGGCGTCCGGGCCGAGCCGGGTGAGCCGCTCGCGCACCGGCGCGGACCCGTCGGCGCCCGAGCCGACCAGCACCGGATGCTCGGCGTCCGGAGCCTTGACGGGCACCGCCTGCTGGTCGGCGACGCCGTCGGCCAGCCAGGCCACGACCTGCGCGCAGGACGTCGACCGGGACCACGCTGAGCTCGGGCGGCACGTCGAGCAGCTGGCCCTGCCCGGTCGCCGAAGCCCTGGTCTCGAGCCGGGGGCCCTCCTGCTCGAGCCGGGCCACCAGCCCCGGCAGGACCGGCCGGTCCGCGCGGGTCAGCAGCAGCAGCCGGTCGGCCAGCGGACCGCTCCGCCGGGAGCTTGGCGAGGTCGAGGGTGCGCATGCGCCGCGCCGTGTCGCGCGTCGTACTGGAAGCCCGGGGTGTGCCGGAACCCGTCGTCGGGCCGTCTCGAGGCCGGTCTCGCCGAAGCCGTAGAGCGCCTCGCCCTCGCGCAGGAAGGTGCGCCCGGACAGGCACGGGTCCCAGCAGACGAGCGACGGAGAACGGCCGGACGACTCCGGGCGGCGGCCTGGCACGCGGCCAGGGTCGCGCCTAGCCGCATGCCGACCGCCGGCCACGGTGGGCGCGCCGAGGTCGAGGAGGTACTGGCGGGCCGCCTCGATGCTGGCCAGCCAGGCCGGCACCCGGTCGGGGTCGTCCTGGAGGCCGGCGGAGTCACCGGTGCCGTCGTAGTCGAAGCGGAGCGCGACGATGCCGGCCGCGGCCAGCTCCTCGGCCAGCCGGCGGAAGGTCCGGTGCGCGGCGCGGCCCTCCTCCCCCATCGGCGGGCAGAGGATCGGCGCCGCCGCGGGCCAGGCCGCCGGCCGGGCGGGAGACCCAGCCGTAGAGCGGACGCGACTCGCTGGCCCGAACCACACCTGGGTGTGCTCGGGCCCGTCGTGTCCGTGGTCACAGGGCTCGCCCATCGGCTCCGGTCAGCGCGCTAGAGGGACAGCGCGGACCGCACCTCCCCGGGCCAGGCGTCGAGGTCCATGCCGTGGATGGCGAACAGGGCCAGGGTGATCCGGTCCAGCCCGAAGCCGATGCAGGCGCTGTGCGCCGGCGCGCCGTCGGCCAGGTGCAGGTCGAAGGTGTGGCCGAAGTGGTCCTCGTGGTAGTTCGAGGACCCGATCGCGGTCGGCTCGGCCGCGGTGAGGTCGACGCACATCTCGTACTTCAGCTGCGGAGTCGAGCTGGTTGGCGGCGAGCATCTTGCCGACCCGGCCGAAGAACGGGTCGTTGGCGGCCTCGGAGCGGACCGGGAGGCCGAGCTCGGTCAGCGCGGCCAGGCCGCGCTCCAGCCACTCGTCGCGGTGGGCCAGCGACTGCTCGGGCGTGCCGATCCTGCACGAACTCGTAGATGCGGAAGATCTGCATCCGGGCCGGGTCGAGGCTCGGCTCGTGGCGGAAGGACCAGCCGCTGCACTCCTCGTCGAGCCCCTCGGCGCGGCACGTCGTGCGGCAGCGTGCCGTAGAGCGGGTGGCAGACCGAGGACGGGAGCACCACCTCGGCGGGGGTGAGGTGCGCGGTCCAGTCGCCGCCCGCCTCGAGGACCTCGAGCAGCGCGCGGTGCTCCTTGTCGCCGCCGGTGAAGACGTCGATCGAGCCGACCAGGTCGGG
Source organism: uncultured Actinomycetota bacterium (assembly GCA_963793315.1). Lineage (GTDB taxonomy): Bacteria > Actinomycetota > Actinomycetes > Propionibacteriales > Nocardioidaceae > Nocardioides. Next base: position 15,679 of record CAWBZR010000024.1, read on the forward strand.
GAACGAGCGGACGTAGTCGGTCTTGAGGAACTCCTCGCGGGGCATGATCGGCGGGAACCAGCGCCGCGGCGCGTGGGTGGCGACCCGCTTGCCCATCACGTGTGCCTCGACGCCGCGCAGCACCCGCTCCCAGTCCCACGAGCGGTGGTGGACGCCGTCGACCGCCGTCAGGTGCAGCACGCCGCCGTCGACCAGCGCCTGCCGCAGGTCGTCGGGGGTGGCGTAGGGCGCCACGGCGGCGCCGCCTGCGGGTCGGTGTCCGTCGATCATCAGCTCTCCCGCTGGACCAGCGCCAGCTGGGCGGTGTTGCCCGCGATGCGGTCGTTGTTGACCATGACCGCGGCGCCGTGGGCGTCGCGCAGGATCCGGCCGAGGGAGTACTCGGAGTCCTCCCGGTAGCCCTGGATGCCGCAGATCAGCATCGCCTGGTTGACCACGTCGACGACCTCGGTCGAGGCCGAGATCTTGAGCGTGTTGATCGCGACCATGAAGTCGACCGCGCTGGTCGCCTCGGGGTCGTCCATGATCGACAGGTAGCGGGTCATCAGCGAGTCGACGGTGGCGGCGAACTCCTGCCGGGTGACCATCAGCGCCGCCAGCCGGATCGCCCCGGGCGGCAGCGTGCCCGGGTCCTTGCGGGCCGCCTTCTGGACGAACCGCTGGGCCCGCCACGAGGCCTCCTCGGCGAGGCCGAGCCACAGCGAGGACCACAGCAGGTGCGCGGTCGGAAGCATGGTCTGGGCGGAGATGTCGCCGAACGGGTCGTCGAGGATCAGGTCGGCGTCGCCGGTGGCCTCGAGAGTGAAGCCGAGCGAGCAGGTGCCGCGGAAGCCGAGGGTGTCCCAGCCGCTGAGCGGGGCGAGGGTGACCGAGCCGACCTCGCAGACCGCGAGCACCTGGTCGCTGGCCGGGCTGTCGGCGTCGCGCCGCGCGGTGGTGAAGATGGCGTCGGCGTACTCGCCGTAGGAGATGACCGGGGCCTGCTTGCTGAGGCGTGAAGCCCCCGGCGCCGTCGCGCTCGACGAAGCAGGACGAGTTGCGGGTGTTGCCGCCGATGCCGATCTCGGTGGTGGCCGAGGCCAGCAGCAGCTGCTCGGCCGCGACCCGGCCGGCGTAGGCGCGCAGCTTTCCGAGCGGCCGTGCCGGACCAGGCAGGCGACCTGGATGTGGTGCATCGCCAGGATCATCGCCGAGGAGGCGCAGTAGCGGCCGAGGGTGCGGACCACCGCGGCGGCGGTGCGCAGGTCGTGGCCGAGGCCGCCGAGCTCGGTCGGGACCAGCGCGCCGAGCAGCCCCTCGGCCCGCAGCGCGTCGATGGTCTCCTTGGGGAACCGCGCCTGGATGTCGACATCGGCGGCGTGGATCGCGGCGGTCTCGCGGCCGATCCGGTGAGCGAGCGCGGTGGCGGCTTCGACGTCGCATGGTCGGGGCAGCCATCACGCACTCACCGCGGCGTCGTCGACGCCGAGCTCGGCCAGAGCGTCGCGGATGTTCGCGACGGAGGCGAAGGTGCTCTTCTTGAGCATCTGCTGGGTGAACTCGATGTCCCACTCGTCCTCGCAGGCCAGCATCACGGTGACCGAGGCGTGCGAGGTCATCCCGGCGCCGTAGAGGTCGTCGGTGTCGGACAGGGTGGCGACGTCGACGCCCAGCCGGGCGTGCTCGGCGAGCAGCGCGCGGATGGTGTCGGTCGACTGACTGGCTCATGCGTCTTCTTCTCGGGTTCGCAATGGCTGACGGCGACCGCGAGGGCGTGGTCGCCGGAGTGGCTGAGGCTGACGTCGATCGGGCCGAGCTGGGCGCCGCGCGGCCAGGGTGGCCGCCGTACCGGACAGGCGTACCACGGGACGGCCGTCCTGTGGGTGATCTCGACCTCGCGCGGGTCGACCCCGTCGGCGGCGCCGATCAGCTTGAGCACCGCCTCCTTGGCCGCGAACCGGGCGGCCAGCGAGGCGGCGCCACCGACCCGCCCGGCCTCCTGCTCGGCGGCGGTGTAGACCCGGTCGAGGTAGCGCTCGCCGAAGTCACGGATCGCGTCCGCGACGTCGTCGATCCGCTGCAGGTCGCACCCCGTCCGAGCCCGGAGCGCCATGGTGGGTGCCCGCATGGGTGGTTCCAACCCCCGATCTGTCGCACCCCATGATGCGCGCAGGAAATGCTAACCGCGCAGGTCACCCCCCAATCCCGTTTTCCGGCGAGGCGCGCTGACACCTAGGATTTCGGCCATGACCGAGCCCCAGCAGGACCAGGCAGCGGAGACGTCGGCGGCCCCTCGCGCCGTCGTCGTACCCGACAAGCCTGCGCTGGAGGGGCTCGAGGAGAAGTGGGTGCGGCGCTGGAAGGACGACCAGACCTACGCCTTCGACCGCACCCAGCCGCGCGAGAACGTCTACTCGATCGACACGCCGCCGCCGACCGTCAGCGGCTCGCTGCACGTCGGCCACGTCTTCTCCTACACCCACACCGACCTGGTCGCGCGGTTCCAGCGGATGCGCGGCAAGGCGGTCTTCTACCCCATGGGCTGGGACGACAACGGTCTCCCGACCGAGCGACGGGTGCAGAACTACTACGGCGTCCGCTGCGACCCGTCGCTGCCCTACCAGGCCGGCTTCACGCCGCCCGGAGAAGCCCGACCCCAAGCGGCAGGTGCCGATCAGCCGGCCCAACTTCGTCGAGCTCTGCGAGCAGCTGGTCGAGGAGGACGAGAAGGTCTTCGAGTCGCTCTGGCGCACCCTGGGCCTCTCGGTCGACTGGAACCTCACCTACACGACCGCCGGCACCCACGCCCGCGAGATCAGCCAGCGCGCCTTCCTGCGCAACTTCGCCCGCGGCGAGGCCTACCTTGCCGAGGCGCCGACCGTCTGGGACGTCACCGACCGCACCGCGGTCGCCCAGGCCGAGATCGAGGCGCGGGAGTACCCCGGCGCCTACCACCGGGTCAGCTACCACGCCGGCCGACGGTGCGCCCGTCTACGTCGAGACCACCCGCCCCGAGCTGATCCCGTCGGCGGTGGCACTGATCGCCCACCCGGACGACGAGCGCTACCAGGCACTGTTCGGGACCACGGCCACCTCGCCGGTCTTCGGCGTCGAGATCCCGGTCGTCGCCCACCCGCTCGCCGAGATGGACAAGGGCTCCGGGCTGGTCATGTGCTGCACCTTCGGCGACCTCACCGACGTCCAGTGGTGGCGCGAGCTCAACCTCCCGGTCCGCACGGTGATCGGCCGCGACGGCCGGCTCGAGTCGCGAGACCCCGGCCTGGCTGTCCACCGACGCCGCCGCGGCGGCGTACGAGCGGCTCGCCGGCAAGACGGTCTTCTCCGCCCGCGAGGAGATGGTCGCGATGCTGCGCGAGACCGGCGACCTCGACGGCGAGCCGACGCCGACGACCCGGATGGCGAACTTCTACGAGCGCGGCGACAAGCCGCTCGAGATCGTCGCCACCCGGCAGTGGTACATCCGCAACGGAGGCCGCGACGAGGGCATGCGCACCGAGATGCTCGAGCGCGGCGCGGAGATCTCCTGGCTGCCGGCGCACATGAAGGTCCGCTACGACAACTGGGTCTCCGGGCTCACCGGTGACTGGCTGATCTCGCGGCAGCGGTTCTTCGGCATCCCGTTCCCGGTCTGGTACCCCCTCGACGGCGACGGCGAGCCGGACTACGCCCACCCGCTCCTGCCGCCGGAGACCGAGCTGCCGGTCGACCCGTCGACCGACGCGCCCCGCGGCTACACCGACGACCAGCGCGGGCAAGCCGAACGGCTTCCTCGGCGACCCGGACGTCATGGACACCTGGGCCACCTCGTCGCTGACGCCGCAGATCGCCGGCGGCTGGAGCACCGACGACGACCTGTTCGACCGGGTCTTCCCGATGGACCTGTGCACGCAGGCCCACGAGATCATCCGCACCTGGCTCTTCTCGCGCGTGGTCCGCGCCCACTTCGAGAACCATGCGACGCCCTGGACGCCACGCGATGCTCTCCGGCTGGATCCTGGACCCGGACCGCAAGAAGATGTCGAAGTCCAAGGGCAACGTCGTCGTGCCCGACCGAGATCCTCGACAAGTTCGGCGCCGACGCGGTCCGCTGGCGCGCGGCGACGGTGCGGCCCGGCATGGACTCGCCGTTCGACGAGACCCAGATGAAGGTCGGCCGCCGGCTGGCGATGAAGGTCCTCAACGCCTCGAAGTTCGTCCTCGGCGGGGTCGGAGCGACCTCGCTCAACGCGTTCGAGGTCTCCGAGCCGGTCGACTGCGCGCTGCTCGGCCGCCTCGCCGCGGTCGTGACGACCGCGACCGAGGCGTTCGAGGCCTACGACTACACGACCGCCCTCGAGGTCACCGAGCGGTTCTTCTGGGAGTTCTGCGACGACTACCTCGAGCTGGTCAAGGAGCGGGCGTACGGCGCCCAGGACGACAGGGCGCCACGGCGCACCGCCTCGGCCCGCGCCACCCTGGCGCTCGCGCTCCAGGTCCAGCTCCGGCTGCTCGCGCCGTTCCTGCCCTACGTCACCGAGGAGGTCTGGTCGTGGTGGCAGGAGGGCTCGATCCACCGTGCCGCCTGGCCGGCCGAGACCGACCTGGGTGCCGCGGCGGCGGCCGACCCGACCACCCTCGCCGCGGTCTCGGCCGCCCTGATCGGGATCCGCGGCGCCAAGTCGCAGGCCAAGGTCTCGATGCGCCACGAGCTGACCAAGGTCCGGATCAGCGGCCCCGAGGCGATGGTCCGGGCCGCCGAGCTCGCCGCGGACGACCTGCGCAAGACCGGCAAGATCACCGGCAAGCTGAAGTTCACCGTCGACGAGTCGGCCACCGAGCTGGCCGTCGAGGCCGAGCTGGCGCCATAGCCGATCCGTCTGCCCGGTCGGGTCTTGACGTCCGCGTGGGACCAGGAGTCGGGTGACCTCGTGAAGACTCCCTCTCGCCGGCCCTCGGCCGCACTGCTCGTCGCCCTGCTCGCCCTCGTCGTCGCCCTCGGCGACGCGTCCTACGCCGCCGGCGGCCCCGGCCTCATGCTCGGCCACTCCAACAAGGCGCACAAGACCACCGAGCTCGCCAGCAAGGGCAAGGGCCCGGCGTTGTCGCTCAAGAGCAGGTCCGGCCCCGCGGCGGCATTCCGGAGTGGCTCCGGACAGCCGCCCTCACGGTCGGCTCGAGCCAGAAGGTGCCCGGGCTCGACGCCGACCTCCTCGACGGCCTCGACGCCTCGTCGTTCGCCCGCGCCGACCAGTCGGTCAGCGCCGAGGTCTCTGGTCCTCCGCTCTCTATCGCGGATGCCCTACTCACCACCCTGCCCGTCAACCAGGTCGCCTACGACCCGGCCGGGATGCGGGTCGCGACGGCTCCCAACTTCCTCACCGCACCCCGGACCGGCACCTACTACTTCTCCGCCAGTGTCGGCTGGACCGCGAACGCGACCGGGTTCCGCCGCGTCGACATCGACACCACCGGCACCACCATCAAGACGGTCGCCTGCGTCGTGGCGCCTCCGAACACCGGTGCGCAGCTCGCCCAGAACCTGAGCGGCACCATCCACCTCGACGCCGGCGAGTCCGTGGGCGTGACCGCGCTGCAGAGCAGCGGAGGCAACCTGAGCGCGACGCTCCACGCCTTCGAGGGCGCGTACGTCGGGCCGTGATCAGGCCGACTTCTTCTTCTTCGCCTCGGACTCGCGCGGGACCAGCGTGGGGGCGACGTCGTCGATGACGACCTCGCGGGTGACGATCACCTTGGCGACGTCGCCGCGGGAGGGTACGTCGTACATCACGTGGAGGAGGACCTCCTCGATGATGGCGCGCAGGCCGCGGGCGCCGGTGCCGCGCTCCATCGCCTTGTCGGCGATCGCCGCGATGGCGTCGTCGGTGAACTCGAGCTCGACGCCGTCGAGCTCGAAGAGCTTCTGGTACTGCTTGACCAGCGCGTTGCGCGGGCTGGGTGAGGATCTGGACCAGCGCCTCCTGGTCGAGCTTGGAGACGCTCGCGATCAGCGGGAGGCGGCCGATGAACTCGGGGATCAGGCCGAACTTGGTGAGGTCCTCGGGGCGGACCAGGGAGCAGCAGGTCGTCGGCGTCGCGCTCCTCCTTGCCGCGGACCTCCGCGGTGAAGCCGAGCGTCTTCTTGCCGACCCGCTGCTCGATGATGTGCTCGAGCCCGGAGAAGGCACCACCCACCACGAAGAGGATGTTGGTGGTGTCGATCTGGATGAACTCCTGGTGGGGGTGCTTGCGGCCCCCCTGCGGCGGCACCGAGGCGGTGGTGCCCTCGATGATCTTCAGCAGCGCCTGCTGGACGCCCTCGCCGGAGACGTCGCGGGTGATCGAGGGGTTCTCCGCCTTGCGGGCCACCTTGTCGATCTCGTCGATGTAGATGATCCCGGTCTCGGCCTTCTTGACGTCGTAGTCGGCGGCCTGGATCAGCTTGAGGAGGATGTTCTCGACGTCCTCACCGACGTAGCCGGCCTCGGTGAGCGCGGTGGCGTCGGCGATCGCGAACGGGCACGTTGAGCATCCGGGCCAGCGTCTGCGCGAGGTAGGTCTTGCCGCAGCCGGTGGGGCCGATCACGAGGATGTTGGACTTCGCGACCTCGACGACCTCCTCCTTGCTGTGCCGCCCGGAGGCGGGCTGGAGGCCGGCCTGGACCCGCTTGTAGTGGTTGTAGACCGCCACGGCGAGCGACTTCTTCGCCTGCTCCTGGCCGATGACGTAGGAGTTGAGGAACTCGAAGATCTCCTTCGGCTTGGGCAGCTCGTCGAGGCTGACCTCGGTGCCCTCGCTCAGCTCCTCCTCGATGATCTCGTTGCAGAGATCGATGCACTCGTCGCAGATGTAGACGCCGGGACCGGCGATGAGCTTCTTGACCTGCTTCTGGCTCTTGCCGCAGAAGGAACACTTCAGCAGGTCGCCACCGTCACCGATGCGTGCCACGACGTTCCTCCTCCTCCACTGCGACCATCACCGCAGTGCGTCCCGAACGGTACCCCGTCCCTCTCCCATTCGGGGGCGAGACACGGGGGTGTGTCAGCCGGCCGTGAGCGCCGGGGTCCCCTTGAGCGACTCGAGCACGGCGTCGATCAGGCCGTACTCGACCGCACCCTCTGCGGTGAGGATCTTGTCGCGCTCGATGTCGTGGCTGACCTCCTCGACCGTCTTGCCGGAGTGGTCGCTGATCATCTTCTCCAGCAGCTCGCGCATCCGCAGGATCTCGTTGGCCTGGATCTCGATGTCGGAGGTCTGGCCGAAGGTGCCCTCGGTGTAGGGCTGGTGGATCAGGATCCGGCTGTTGGGCAGCGCCAGCCGCTTGCCGGCGCGTGCCGGCCGCCAGCAGGATCGCCGCCGCGGAGGCGGCCTGGCCGATGCAGACGGTCTGCACGTCGGGCTTGATGAACTTCATCGTGTCGTAGATCGCGGTCAGCGCCGTGAACGAGCCACCGGGGCTGTTGATGTAGATGCTGATGTCCTGGTCGGGGTTCATCGACTGCAGGCACAGCAGCTGCGCGATGACGGCGTTGGCGACGTCGTCGGAGATCGGGGTGCCGAGGTAGATGATGCGGTCCTCGAACAGCTTGGCGTAGGGGTCGATGCGGCGGAAGCCGTAGGACGTCCGCTCCTCCCACTGGGGGATGTAGTAGTTCATCGACGGGCTCAGGTCGTTGCGGTGCTCGGTCATGTCGGGGTCAGTCCTTCTGCCGCGCGGGGCGGCCGTCGTCGGCGGCGTCGCGGGCGCTGGTGATGACCTGGTCGACCAGGCCGTAGTCCTTGGCCTGCTCGGCGGTGAACCAGCGGTCGCGGTCGGCGTCCTGCTCGATCTGCTCGACCGTCTGGCCGGTGTGCTGGGCGATCAGCTCGAGCAGCACCTTCTTGATGTGCAGCGACTGCTGGGCCTGGATCTTGATGTCGGACGCGGAGCCGCCCATGCCCGAGGAGGGCTGGTGCATCATGATCCGCGAGTGCGGCAGCGCGTAGCGCTTGCCCTTGGTGCCGGCGCAGAGCAGGAACTGCCCCATCGACGCCGCCAGCCCCATGCCGACGGTCGCCACGTCGTTGGGGATGTAGTTCATCGTGTCGTAGATCGCCATGCCGGCGTCGACCGAGCCGCCGGGGCTGTTGATGTGCAGGAAGATGTCGGTCTCGGGGTCCTCGGCCGAGAGCAGCAGCAGCTGGGCGCAGATCGCGTTGGCGTTCTGGTCGCGGACCTCGGAGCCGAGGAACACGATGCGCTCGCGCAGCAGCCGCTGGTAGATGTGGTCGTCGAGGACGGCGATGCCGGCGCCGCCGCCGGCCGACGGGCCGGGAGCCGGCCGGAAGTCTGAGCAGTCACGTCGCCGACCATAGCCGGGGCGGGGGGCAGTTCCACGGCGTGTCCCGCGATGTTCGCTCAGGGCAGATGAGCCCCGGTCACGAGGGTCAGCGACGGGACGTCAGCGGCTCCGCGGCCCTCGACCGCCTGCTTGAGCCGGGCGACCGACCGCGGCCATGCCCTCCTCGAGCTCGTCGGCGTGGCCGGTGGTGCCGCCCGAGGAACGCCGTCGCGAAGGCATTGCTGACCGGGGTGAGCCGCGCGGCACCGGGCGCCGGTGCACCACCCGGGTGCGCGGCGCCGTCCGGCGTCAGCTCCCAGATCCAGCGCGCCCCGCTGGACCGGGTGTCCCAGGCGACCGTGCGCCTGCGGCTCGACGTCGGCGACCACGCTGCGGGTCGGCCAGAGCACGCCCTTGCGCCTGTTGACCCCGAGGTACCACTGGCCGCGGCCGCAGCCCGCCCTTCTTGAGCGGGATCATCCGCACCAGCTCGGGCGAGAGCTCGGGCATCCGGCGTACGTCGCCGAGCACCTCCCACACCACCTCGGGCGGCGCGTCGATGGTGGTCTCGGCTCGCAGCTCCCGGTCGGCCGCCCCGTGCGGCGCTGCCTTCGTCACGCGCAGCAGTCTGGCAGCCGGAACCGACCCCCGGGATGTCGCGTCGGACACACCAGCACGACCAATGCCCCGTATGGGCCATGGCGCAGTAGCCGCTCGGTCCAGGAGGCTGAGCTGGTTTGGTCGACGAATACCGGGGGTTCGAGACATGCTCCGTCTGACCGTCCGCATGGCTGTCGCCGCGCTTGCCGCGGCCGCCCTCTCCCTCGGGCTGGCCGCGACCCCGGCGTACGCCGTGGCACCCGACACCACGATCACCTCGGGGCCGGACGGCGCCTACGTGCTCCCCGGCCCGGTGCCGTTCACGTTCACCTCCGACCAGGTCGGGTCGACCTTCGAGTGCCGGATCGACGACGGCGTCTTCGCTGCCTGCCCCAGCCCCGCGACGTACGACCTGGCGTTCGGCACCCACTTCTTCCGCGTCCGCGCGGTCAACGGCGGTGTCCCGGACGCCACACCCGCGACGCGGTACTGGGTGGTCCGCAACGTCCCGTGCGAGCAGGCCGGCGAGGCCTACCGGGTCGCGCAGGGCAAGTTCTTCGCGTGGCAGCAGAAGCTGGTCGGGCCAAGCGGCAGCTGCACCGCGCCCACGCGCACGGCACCGCGGCGCAGTTCCAGCACGCCAAGAACAAGGTGAGGCGGGTCAAGGCGAAGATCCACAAGTACAAGGACGCGATGGACGCCGCGATCGCCCAGGAGGCCGCGGTCTGCTGAGCCGTCAGGCCAGCCAGCGCTTCATTGCCCGCGTGCACCTCGGGGTGGTTGAGCAGCCCGAAGTGGTCGGTGCCGCCGACGTGCAGCACGTCAGCGTCCGGGAAGAGCGTGCGCCGCCGGTCCCGGCCGTAGGCCGAGCGCGGGCGCACCAGCAGGTCCCCGACGACGTGCCCGACCGGGTGCCGCTCGCTGCGGGTCAGGGTCGCCGCGACCAGGTGGTAGCGCGCGTGCGGCAGCGGCGGGACGTCCTCGGCGAGCCCGGCGACCAGGTCGTGCACGCCACGCGAGCGCCAGTCGAGGATCCGGCCGAACGCGGCGGTCTCCTTGACGCATCGAGAGCCCGCGGCTGCCGTGGCCGATCCCCCAGGCGATCGGGGCGCCCAGGTGCGGGGTGCCGAGGGTGACCACGTCGGACACCAGGTCGCGCCAGGGCTCGGCGACGTCGCTGGCCACGGCCCCGGCCGCGCGCAGGACCAGCCCGCCCAGCGAATGGCCGACCATCGCGATCCGGGTGACCGGGACCGGCCACGCCTCCACCACGCGCTGCAGGAGGGCGGTGAGCGCGGCGCCGTTCTCGCGCAGCGGGAGCCCGGTGTTGGCGCGCAGCATCAGCGGGGTCCAGCCGCGCTCGGCGAGCATCGCGGGGTACGTCGTGCCCATCCGGTCGCGGTGGCGGTTCCAGTAGGACTCGTTCTCGCACAGCCCGTGCAGGAAGACCACCAGCTGCCCGGTCGCCTCGGGGAACGCCTCGCCGAGCGCCTCCGGCTCGGGCTCGACGTCGGCGCCACGCCGGCGGACCGCCATCGGGATCGCGAGCTGTGGCCGCTCGCGCAGCAGCCGGTCGCCGATCAGGCCGTTCACCGCAGAGCTCACGAACCGGCCGCGCGGTTCGGCCTCCAGCCGCGGCCCGACTCCGGTCGCGGCGAGCCGGTCGAGGGCCCGGCTGGTGCCGTTCAGCCCACCGGTCAGCCCGCGGTAGACCGCGGTGGCGACGCCCCGGTGGACGGCCCCGGCGGAGGTCCGGTCGAGGACGGCCAGGTGGGTGTCTCGCACGGTCCGCACCAGGAGCTGGTCGCCGACCTCGGCGAGCAGGGACAACGCGTCGATCACGGTGGGACCCGGCGGGAGGGCGGTGGTCACGCCGGCGAGGCTACCCATTCAGTGAACGGTTGTGCACCACGGCTCGCCGTCGGTCATTCGACAGCCACGTCCACGCTGTAGGCGCAGTGGTCGTCGGACCCGACCGCGCCGCTGACAGGGGTGCTGGCGGTGCCGCCGCCGTTTGGGATCCAGTTGAGCTGACCGCCTCCGGGAAAGCCGGCCGTCAGCTTGGCGTCAGCGCTCGCGCAGGAAGCGACCAGCGACAGCCCGCCCAGGACCGCGGTGGCGGCGACGGCGGAGCGGAGATGGTCACGACGGGTCCTTCCGAGGCGACGGGAACGGGGCTGCGAGTCAGACTGACAGCCCCGGTCGCGCGTCGGGAAGGCCCGCGGCTACTCGGAGTCGCCCTGCGTCCCGGCCTCGTTGGCGCCGGCCTGGTCGGCGCCGGCCTCGTCCTCCGGCTCACCGATGGTGCCGTCCGGGCGCAGGTTCTTCAGCTCGACCCGGTTGCCGGACCCGTCGGTGACGGTGGCCGCCTCGACGAGCTGCGCCAGCGCCTTGCCGCGCAGGATCTCCTGCACCAGCTCGGGGACGTGGTTGTGCTCGAACATGTGGTTCGCGAACTCCTGCGGGTCCTGCCCGGACTGCTGGGCCCGGCGGACCAGGTGCTGGGAGAGCTCGCCCTGGTCGACCCCGAGCTCCTCCTTCTTCGCGATGGCGTCGAGCACGAACTGGGCGGCGACGGCCTCGCGGACCCGGCGCTCGAGATCGGCCTCGAACTCCTCCTGGGTCTGGCCCTGCTCCTCGAGATAGGCGTCCATCGTCATGCCGGCGAAGACCAGCTGCTGCTCGATCGACTGGCGGCGAGCGTTGAGCTCGTCGGTGACGATGCCCTCGGGCAGCGGCACCTCCATCTTCTCGAGCAGGGACTCGAGGACGGCGTCGCGTGCGGCGGCGGCCTGCTCGAGCCGCTTGCCCCGGCTGAGCCGCTCGCGGACGTCGTCGTTCAGCTCGGCGACGGTGTCGAACTCCGAGGCCTCCTGGGCGAAGTCGTCGTCGAGGTCGGGCAGCTCCTGCTCCTGCACCTGGCCGACCTTCACGAGCACCTCGACCTCCTGGCCGACCAGGTCGCCACCGACGAGCTCGGTGTGGAAGGTCTTCTCGTCGCCGGTGGCCATGCCGAGCAGCGCGTCGTCGAGCCCGTCGATCATGCCGCCGCGGCCGACCTGGTAGCTCATGCCGGTTAGCTCGGCACCGTCGACGACCTCGCCGTCGCGGGTCGCGACCAGGTCCATGACCACGAAGTCGCCGTCGGCGGCCGGCCGCTCGACGTCCGACAAGGTGGCGAACCGCTCGCGCAGCGCCTGCACCTGCTCCTCGACGTCTGCGTCGGTGATCTGGATGTCGTCGACCTTGGCGTCCAGGCCGTCGTACGCCGGCAGGGTGATCTCGGGCTTCACGTCCACCTCGGCGGTGAACTCGAGCCCGTCCTCGCCGTGCCTGGTGACCTCGATCTCCGGCTGGGCCAGCGGCTCGAGGGAGTTGCTCTGCAGCGCCTCCATGTACATCTGCGGGAGGAGCTCGTTGATGGCCTGGTCGAGGACCGCCTCGCGGCCGACCTGGCGGTCGATGACCGCCGGCGGCACCTTGCCGCGGCGGAAGCCGGGCACGTTGATCTGCTTCGCGATCTGCTGGTAGGCCGCGTCGAGGCTCGGCTTGAGCTCCTCGAAGGGCACCTCGACGGTCAGCTTGGCCCGGGTCGGGCTCAAGGTCTCGACGGCGCTCTTCACTACTTCTCCTTCGGGTGGTCCTGCATGATCCTGCGACTGATCGAGTCGGGGCGACAGGACTCGAACCTGCGGTCTCCTGCTCCCAAAGCAGGCGCGCTAGCCACTACGCTACGCCCCGCCAAACAGGGTCCTCATCCGCCTGACGGCGAGCGTGAACCCGGTTTGGAGCGGATGACGGGAATCGAACCCGCGTAGCCAGTTTGGAAGACTGGGGCTCTACCATTGAGCTACATCCGCGCGGCCCCACCGCAGCTGACAGAGCCTGCGTGGAGGACCGTGGAAATCTACCGTCCGCGGCCTCAGCTCCGCGAAACGACGACCATGGCGCGGTCGTCGTCGTGCGAGCCCAGGGCATCCACCAGGCGCCGCGCGGCGCCCTCGAGGCTGCCCCGGAGCAGGTGCTCGGCCTCCCCGAGCATCCGGTCGATGCCGAGGTCGATGTCGCGGCGGGGCTCCTCGACCATCCCGTCGGTGTAGAGCAGCAGCACGTCGTGGTGGACGAGCCGGCCCGCGGCGACCCGGAACTCGGCGTCGTGCATCAGCCCGAGGATCGGGCCCTCGCTGGGCAGCACGCTCCACTTGCCGGTGCCGGACCGGCGCAGCGCCGCCGGCGGGTGGCCCGCCGTGCGGATCTCGAAGCTGCCGTCACCGAGATCGAGCGAGAGGTGGATCGCGGTCGCGAACCCCTCGTCCCACTCCTGACGGAGCAGGTACGCGTTGGCGGCGGGCAGGAACTGCGCGGGCGGCAGGGTGCCGAGCAGCCCCCCGAACGCACCGGAGAGCAGCAGCGCTCGGGTGCCTGCCTCTTCACCCTTGCCCGAGACGTCGACCACGGCCAGCTCGAGGCGGGACGGGCCGACGAGGGTGGCGACCACGAAGTCGCCCGCGAAAGGCGTACCGCCCGCCGAGCGGAGCGCGGACTCCGCGTGCCAGCCCGGTGGCAGGTCCGGGATGCCGCCCTGCTGAAGGATCCGGTCGCGCAGGTCGACGAACATCGACTCGCCCATCGCCCCGGCGACGCCGAGCCGGGAGCGGCGCAGCGAGGCGCCCAGCACGATCAGGTACATCAGCACCTGGATCCCGACGGACGCGAACGTGCGGCCGGTCGGACGCACCTGCACGGTCAGGGAGACCATCAGGAGGCCGAACAGGTAGACGACGAACCAGGGCAGCTGTCGCGGGTTCAGCCGGAGGCTCCCGAGCAGGAGCGGCACCAACAGGCTGGTCAGCGGCACCTCGATGGGCGCGATGACGACGGCGACCACGATCAGGAGACCGAGCAGGACCAGGACGGCGAGCATCTTGGTGTCGACGTACGCACCCCGCCTCGCGAACCGGCGCAACATGCGCCGTGGCGGGGCGACGTCGCCGGCACGGGCCCGCGACGGTCTGACGTCGGTGGTCACTGGTCTTCTCCACCTCGTCGGGGTCGGGGACGAGGTGCCGGTCACTGTATGGCCCGCGACCGGAATCGGGGCTGGCAGCGGGCACACCAGTACAGGCTCCGGCCCTGGAGCTCGCGGGTGCGGACCTTGGTGCCGCAGCTCCGGCACGGCTGCCCCGCCCGGCGGTAGACGTAGGAGACCCGCTCCCCCGAGACCAGCTCGGCCTCGGTCAGGTGCTCGGCGCGCACGGTGCGGATCACGCCGGTCCGGACGCCGTCGGCCATCAGCGCCACGAGGTCCTCCCACATCTCCCGCCAGCGACCTGAGCGCACGCTGGTGCCGGGCCGGAACGGGTCGACCCGATGCCGGTGGAGGAGCTCCGCGCGGAACACGTTGCCGACACCTGCGACCACGGACTGGTCCATGAGCAGCCCGGCGATGGGCGCGCGGCTGCGCCTGATGCGCTGCCAGGCGAGGTCCGGGTCGGCGTCGGGGCGCAGCGGGTCGGGGCCGAGCCGCGCGCCGATCGCCGCGCGCTGCTCCGGCGTCTGCAGCTCGCAGGCGGTGGCGCCCCGCAGGTCGGCGTGCACGTTGGTGGCGGCCAGCCGAAGCCGGACCTGGCCCACCGGCGGCGACAGGGCGTCGCCGCGGGTGATGTCGAAGCGGCCGTAGAGGCCGAGGTGGATGTGGACCAGGTCGTGGCCGTCGAAGTGCACCCACAGGTGCTTGCCCCACGACTCGGCGCCCTCGACGGGGCGCCCGTCGAGCAGCGCCGCGGAGTCGGCGAACCGGCCCTGCGGGCTGGACACCCCGACCCGGTGGCCGGCGAAGGCCAGGTCGAGGGCGGTGGCGAGTCGGTGGAGGGTGTGTCCCTCAGGCATCGTGGCCCTGATCGTCCCCTTGGGCCGACTCCGGGAGCGGCGGCAGCTCGCGGGTGCGCTCGTAGCTGCCGATCTGGCTGATCCGGCGCACATGGCGCTCGTCCCCGCTGAACGGCGTGGTCAAGAAGACCTCCACGAAGCGCGTCATGTCCTCGATGGGGTGCATCCGGCCCCCGACCGAGACGACCTGCGCGTCGTTGTGCTCGCGGGCCAGGCTCGCCGTCTCGTCGGACCAGGCCAGCGCACAGCGGATCCCCGGGACCTTGTTGGCAGCGATCTGCTCGCCGTTGCCCGAGCCCCCGATCACCACGCCTCTGCTGTCGAGCCCGGACTTCTGGTCGATCGCGACGCCCTCGGCCGCGCGGAGCACGAAGACCGGGTAGTCGTCGAGCGCGTCGAACCGGTGCGGCCCGTGGTCCACGGGCTCGTAGCCGTGCTCGGACAGCCAGCTGACCAGGTGGGCCTTGAGATCGAGCCCGGCGTGGTCCGAGCCGAGGTGGACGCGCATGCGGTCATCCTGTCAGTGGCGCCCCTCGGTGACCACGGTCAGATCCCGTGGAGGAAGGCGCAGGTGTGCCGGATCAGCTGCTCGGACGCCGGGAACGCGGCGTGGCGCCAGAAGCCGTGGATCTGGCCCAGGTATCGCGTGCAGGTGACGTCACCACCCGCCGCGGCGATCAGGGTCGCGAGGTGCTCGCCCTCGTCGCGCAGCGGGTCGTGCTCGGCGGTGGTGACCAGTGTCGGCGGCAGGGTGCCGAGCCGGTCGGAGAGGAGCGGCGCGAGGTCGGGGTCGGTCAGGTCGCGGGGGTCGACGGCGTACTGCTGCCAGTACCACTCAGCCTCGCGGGGGTCGAAGGCCGCAGCGGCGCCGAGGGCGTACGACGCGAAGCCGGCCGACGGGTCGAGGAACGGGTAGTGCAGCACCGCCGCCCGGAACCGGCCCGGGTGCCTCAGGGCGGCGACCAGCGCGAGGTTGCCGCCGGCGCTGTCGCCGTGGACGTAGGTCGGCCCGCCCCGGCCCACGCCCGCTCCACCGCGCTCGAGCCAGGACAGCACCGTGTCGACGTCGTCCGGCGCACTGGGGAAGCGATGCTCCGGCGCCAGCCGGTAGTCGACGCTGAGCACCGCCATCCCGAGCCGGTTCGCGAGCCGGCGACACGGCCGGTCGTGCACGTCGAGGTCGTGGAAGACGAAGCCGCCACCGTGGATGTGCACCAGCACGCCCGGAGCTGCCCCGTTCGAGCCTGGCTGTGCTCGTAACTCAGGGCCGGCGCCGGGGAGGAACAGCCGCACCCGGACACCGTCCGCGTCGAGGTCGGTGACCTCGGCGACGTCCTCGGGCGGCTCCTGGAGGGCCGCCGCCCGGTTCGCGTCGCGGGCCGCGGCGACGTCGTACCCCTCGACCCAGACGGGGGTCTCTCCGGCCGCGGCCTCGACGGCGGCGCGGGCCTGCGCGTACATCACCACCGCTACTGCCTCCGTCCGGTCAGGGTCGTTCGCCGTCGGGACTCGGCCCCGTCTCGCCCTCGGGCCCCGCGGCCAGGGCCGCGACGCGCTCGGGGTCGGTGTCCATCCCGCGGTAGTAGACCTGGGCGAAGCTGCCTTCGTAGGAGATCACCCGGGCCGGCACGCCGAGTACCACCGCCCGGGGTGGCACGTCGCGCATCACCAGGCTGTTGGCGCTCACCGCCGCGTCCGCGCCGATGTGGATGGCCCCGGCGACCACCGCTCCCGGACCGACCCAGATGCGGTCGCCCAGCTCGGGGACGGCATGCACCGCTGATCCGCGGCCGCGGAAGCCCTGCCCGATGGTGACCCCCTGGGAGATGTTGCAGTGCCGCCCGACGCGGACCTGTCCGATCACGATGTTGCCGGAGTGGGGGACCATCAGCCCCGGCCCGAAGTGGGCGTGCGGATCGATCTCGATGCCAGTGAACGCGGTGAAGAAGCGCTGGCCCGCGATCGGCGCGACCGCGAGGGCCCGGCCGAGGACGAGCGGGCGGACCCGGGTCAGGGCGGCGTGCGCCACCCGGTAGCAGGCGACCGCCCACACCTTCAGCGAGAGGCTGACGCCGAGCCGGGCCAGCCAGCCCCGGGCGCCGTCCCGCTCGGCCGAGACGACGTAGCGGTCCACATCCGCCCGGATCGCGTCGAGCAGCGACACGCCGTCGCAGACACAGGTGCCCGGCATGGGTCCCCCTTCCCGCGCTCTCCGCCCGATCGTGCCGCTGTGGCTGCCATTGTGGCTGACCGGACTGGATCACATTCCCAGGGTTCCGGTCCGCCGGCCCGCGGGAGCGTCCTACAGTCGTTGACGTGGAGGGACAGGTCCGATCCGAGCTGGTCGACTTCATCGTCGCCAACTTCCTGTTCGGCGACGGCACCCGGACCCCCGCGGACGACGACTCGCTGGTCGAGGGCGGCATCATCGACTCGACCGGGGTGATGGAGCTCATCGAGTTCCTGGAGTCGCACTTCGAGATCAAGGTGTCCGAGCGCGACACCGTGCCCAGCAACCTCGACACGGTTGCCAACCTCACCCGGTTCGTCCTGCTCAAGCGGGCCGCGCCGGGAGCGTCGGAGACCGAGGATCGGCTGACGGGGTGAGCGTCGACGACGGCGCCGCGACGAACGTCAGCGACTACCTCCTGGAGTCGGGCGCCGACCACGACGTCGCGGTCGTCGACGAGGGTGGGCACCACACCTACGCGCAGCTGAGGGCAGCGGCCGGTGCCCTCGCCGCCGAGCTGTCCGAGCTGGGGCTCCCTCGCGGGGCGCGGGTCGGCGTGCTCGGCCCGAACACGCTCTTCTGGGTCGCGGCCTACCTCGCGGTCATCAAGCTCGACCTCGTCGCCGTGCCGATCTCCGACCGGCTGAGGCCGGCCGACGTCGAGCGCAACGCGGGGCTGGTCGGGATGTCCGCGGCGCTCGTCGACCGCCGCGCGCTGCGCCGGTTCGGCCCCGCGTTCGCCGAGGGCGTCGCGATCGTCACCGACGAGGTGCTCGCCGCGCCGAGGGCCGCGCACTGGCCCGGTGGCCGCACCGACCCCGACCTGGACGCCGTCTTGATGTTCACCTCGGGGACCACGGCCAGGCCGCGAGCGGTCCGGGTCACGCACCGCAACATCCGGGCCAACACCGACTCGATCGTCGGGTACCTCGGCCTGCGCGACGACGACCGCGCCCTGGTCATCCTCCCGTTCTCCTACTGCTTCGGGGCGTCGCTGCTGCACACGCACCTGCGAGCCGGCGGCCGGGTCGTGCTGTGCAACTCGTTCGTCTACCCGGAGACCGCCATCGACCTGCTGGTGCGCGAGGAGTGCACGGTGCTGGCCGGCATCCCGTCGGCGTTCCAGCTCCTGCTGCGCGCCAGCAGCTTCGCGTCCCGGTCGCTGCCGTCGCTGCGGCTGGTGCAGCAGGCCGGCGGAAAGCTGTCACCGGCGCTGATCGAGGAGCTGCGGGCGGCACAGCCCGGCGCCAGCCTGTTCGTCATGTACGGCGCCACGGAGGCCACCGCGCGGCTGTCCTACCTCCCTCCCGCTCGGCTCTCGGACAAGCTCGGCTCGGTCGGCCGGGGCATCCCCGGTGTGGAGCTCCGGGTGCTGGACGCTCAGGGCCGCCCGGTGGCGCCGGGTGAACGCGGCGAGATCTACGCCGCGGGTGACAGCATCAGCCCGGGCTACTGGGAGGACCCGGACGCGACGGCGGAGAAGTTCACGCCGCTCGGCCTGCGGACCGGCGACGTGGCCGTGGTCGACGAGGACGGGTTCGTCTTCATCGTCGACCGCGAGGACGACTTCATCAAGTCGTGGGGCTACCGGATCTCGAGCCAGGAGGTCGAGGCCTGTGCGCTGCAGCTGGGCGGTCTCGTCGCCGCCGCCGCCGTCGGTGTCCCCGACGAGCGGGCCGGCGAGGCCGTGACGCTCTTCGTCACGGTCCGCCCCGGCGCGCACGTCACCGCCGAGGACGTCGCGGCGCACGCCCGCGAGCGGCTGCCGGCCTACATGGTGCCCCGCTCGGTCATCGTGCTCCCCGAGCTGCCCCTCACCGTCAACGGCAAGGTCGCCAAGAGCGCGCTGCGCGAGCTCGGCCCGAGTCGGGCCGAGGTGTAGCCGATGTTCGACGGCGCCGGGACCGACATCGTGTCGGTCGCCCGCATCGCGGCCCTCATCGAGGCCCGCGGCGCGACGTTCCTGGAGCGCTGGTTCACCGCGGCCGAGATCGACCACTGCTCGGGCATGGCCGTGCCCTGCCGTCACTTCGCGGCCCGGATCGCGGCGAAGGAGGCCGTGGTGAAGGCGCTGACGCTGCCCTGGGACGGGCCGGTGCCCTACCGCTCCATCGAGATCGTGACCGACGAGCGGGGCGCACCGTCGGTCCGGCTCTCCGGGCGGGTGGGCGAGGCCGCCGAGGCCGCCGGCGTGCGCGACATCAGGGTGTCTCTCGCGCACTGCGACGACTACGCCACCGCCATAGCCCTCGCCACCTCGCGGCGCGCGGACCAGCGATGACACCCGGGCGGCTGGCGCAGCTGCGCACCGAGCTCGAGCGGGTGTACGACGCCGACGCCGACCAGGCGCTCGAGGCGCTCAAGATCGCCGTCCTCCTCGAGGACACGCTCGGCATCGTGCTTGACGACGACGACATCGAACGGCTCCGGCTGGCCGGACCGCCGTCGGTCGCGAGCGTCGTCGCGAGGCACGAAGGGCCCTCCTGATGTGCGGCATCTGCGGCATCGTCTCGACCGGGCCGCCGCCGGACCTGTCGCTGCTGAGGCGGATGACCGGCCGGCTCGGGCACCGGGGCCCCGATGGCAACGGCTACTACCGCGACGGCCGGGCCGCGCTCGGCCACACCCGGCTCGCGATCATCGACACGCAGGGCGGCGCACAGCCGCTCTGCAACGAGGACGAGTCCCTCTGGGTCACCTTCAACGGCGAGATCTTCAACTACGTCGAGCTCGGCGCCGAGCTGCGCGACCGCGGCCATGTGCTGCGGACCGCCAGTGACACCGAGGTCGTCGTGCACGCTTGGGAGGAGTGGGGCGAGCAGTGCTTCACCCGGTTCAACGGCCAGTGGGCGCTCGCCCTCTGGGACCGTCGCGAGCAGCGGCTGGTGCTCTCCCGGGACCGGCTCGGGGTGCGCCCGCTCTTCTACACCCAGGGGCCGGACGGACTGCTGTTCGCCTCCGAGGTCAAGGCGCTGTTCGCGGACCCCGCGGTGCCCCGCGACCTCGACCCGGGCGGGCTCGACCAGACCTTCACCTACTGGTCGACCGTCGCGCCGAACACCGTGTTCCGCGGCGTCCGGCAGGTCGAGCCCGGCCACTACGTCGTGCTCGACAGCGGCGGGCTGCGCAGCGCGGCGTACTGGCAGCTGTCGTTCCCCGAGCGTGGTCGAGAGCCCGAGCAGGACCTGCGGGCCACGGCCGAGGACTTGCGCGAGCGGGTCGTCGAGGCGAGCCGGCTGAGGTTCCTGCGCAGCGACGTGCCGGTGGGTGCCTACCTCTCGGGCGGGCTGGACTCCTCGATCACGACGGCGGTGGTGGCCCGGTACACCGACGCGCCCCTGCACACGTTCTCGCTGCGCTTCTCCGACAGCGAGCTCGACGAGGGTCAGTACCAGAGCAGCTGTCTGCGCTCCTCGGCACACAGCACGAGGATGTCGTCGTGCGCCCCGCGCAGATCGCCGAGGTCTTCCCCGACGTGGTCCGGCACGCCGAGGCGCCGATCCTGCGCGCCGCGCCGGCGCCGATGTTCCTGCTCTCGAGGCTCGTGCGCGACAGCGGCTTCAAGGTCGTGCTGACCGGGGAGGGGGCCGACGAGATGCTCGCCGGCTACGACATCTTCCGCGAGGCCGAGGTGCGGCGGTTCTGGGCCCGCGAGCCCCAGTCGGCCACCCGCGGCCAGGGCGGCGGAGCTGCTGTACCCCTACCAGGCCCGCTCCCCCGGCCGCGCAGCCCGCCGTCGCGCGGCAGTTCTTCGGGCGCAACCTCGACCCGCCGCGGACCCGGCCTTCTCGCACCGGCCCCGTTGGGACTCGACCTCGGCGCTCAAGCGCGCTGCTCGCCGCCGAGCTCCGCGCCGGGATCGACAGCGCGACACCCCGGACGTCGTCACCGCGATGCCGGCCGAGAGCGCGGGCTGGGACCCGCTCAGCCGCGGCGCAGTAGCTGGAGATGACCACCCTCCTCGCCGGCTACATTCTGGCCTCGCAGGGCGACCGGATGACGATGGCGCACTCGGTGGAGGGCCGGTTCCCGTTCCTCGACCCGGAGGTGGTCGCCCTCGCCAACGCCCTCCCGGCGTGGCACAAGCTGTTCGGGCTGGAGGAGAAGCACGTCTTGAAGCGGGCCTTCGCCGACCTGGTGCCCGACGAGATCCTGCGTCGCCCGAAGCAGCCCTACCGCGCTCCGGACGCCGTGAGCTTCTTCGGCCCCGACCGGCCGGAATGGATCGGCGCGGTCACCTCTGAGCGCGCGGTCCGCGAGGCCCGCGTCTTCGAGCCGGCGCTCGTGGCGGGGCTGATGGCCAAGTGCGAGCGGACGGCGGGCCACCACCTGGGCAACACCGACAACATGCGGGTGCTCGCGGTGCTGTCGACGCAGCTCACCCACGAGAGCTTCGTCGCGGGCAACGACTGGTCAGCTGCGGAGCGGGCGCTGCCGGCGCCCGAGGTCGCGGTGGACCTGCTCACCGACGACAGGAGCCAACGATGACCACGCCGCCCACCGCGTTCGGCCCCGACAGCCTGGCGCTGGACCTCGACCGCGAGACCGCCAGGATCGGAGCGGTCATCACGTCGTACCTCGCCGAGACGAGGCGGCGGGGCGTGGTGGTCGCGCTCTCCGGCGGGGTCGACTCCAGCGTGGTGGCCGCCCTGTGCGTGGCGGCCGTCGGCAGCGACCGGGTCTTCGGCCTGCACCTGCCGGAGCGCGAGTCGTCGCCCGACACGCTCGGGCTGAGCCGGCTGGTGGCCGACTCGCTCGGCATCGACTCGGCCGTCGAGGACATCACCCCGATCCTCGAGGCAGCCGGCTGCTACCAGCGCCGCGACGACGCCATCCGGCTGGTCTGCCCGGCGTACGGCCCCGGCCACCGCTCCAAGATCGTGCTGCCCAGCGTCATCGACTCCGACAGCTTCCGGCTCTACTCGGTCGTGGCGCTGGCGCCGGACGGCACCGAGACGAGGCACCGACTCACCCCCGAGGCGTTCCTCGGCATCGTGGCCGCGACGAACTTCAAGCAGCGGGTACGCACGATGCTCGAGTACTACCACGCGGACCGCCTCAACCACGTCGTCTCCGGGACGCCCAACCGGCTCGAGTACGACCAGGGCTTCTTCGTGAAGCTCGGAGACGGGGCGGCCGACGTGAAGCCGATCGCCCACCTCTACAAGTCGCAGGTCTTCGCGCTGGCCGAGCACCTCGGCGTACCGGCCGAGATCCGGTCTCGGCCGCCCACGACCGACACCTACTCGCTGCCGCAGTCACAGGAGGAGTTCTACTTCTCGCTGCCCCACCAGCAGATGGACCTGTGCCTGTTCGGCAAGAACAACGACGTGCCGGTCGAGGAGGTCGCCGCCGCCACCGGGCTGACCGTCGAGCAGGTGCGGCGGGTCTACCGCGACATCGACCAGAAGCGACGGACGACGGCGTACCTGCACCGCGCGCCCCGGCTCGCGGGTGAGGTGCCGGAGATCGGCTGAGCGCCGGCCTCAGCGCCCCATCATCGCGTCCATGGCGACCGCGACCGCCGCGGCCACCCGGAAGTCGACGCGCGGGTCGGGGACCCGGACCGTGTAGCGGTCACGGACCGTGCCCTGACGCTCCACGCTGAGCAGCGGCTGGCCCTCAGCCGTGGTGTAGTCGAAGTGGATCGGCAGGAAGGGGATGTCGGCGACCCTGCGCAGGATCGCGACGGCCTGGCTGCGCTCCTGTCCGGTCCCGGCGTACCCGGGGCCCTCGATGTGGAACGTCGACCGCAGCAGGCTGGCGCCGAAGTCCTTGCGGAAGAAGCCGATCTGCTGGTGGGCCTCGTCGAAGACGTCGTACCCGGCGTTCAGGTCCACCACCTTCCGCGCCTTGAAGCTGAAGAGCCTCTGGGCCTTCGTGTCGTCGGCGTAGAAGGTGACCTCCTCCTTGAGCGCCATCCGCTTCTGGAACGCCACGCCCAGCACCGGGCCCGGCTGGCCGTCCGGGCCCAGCCCCTGCAGCTCGTACCGGTTGGTCGTCATGGCGAACTTCTGGCGGAGGACGAACAAGGGCACGTGCATGGGGACACTCATGTCCCGACCCTAGAGAATGGCTGGGTGGCTCCCCTCGGATGGACGGTCCTCGCCCTTGTCTTCCTCGACGAGCTCCTGGCCATGGCCGGGCTCGGTGTCTACGGCTGGTCCGCGTCACCGCGCTGGCTGCTGGTCTGGCTGCTGCCCCTGCTCGGCATGCTCGCCTGGTTCCTGTTCGCATCGCCGAAGGCCCGCTTCGGCTCCGCCGTCGTGCGGCCGCTCACGAAGGTCGTCGTCTTCGGCCTCGCCTCCTGGGGGCTCTGGGCCGCCGGCCACCACTCGCTGGCGATCGCGCTCCTCGTCTTCTCCGTGGTGATCAACGGGCTGGCCCAG
>CAWBZR010000025.1:0-212991 GCA_963793315.1 uncultured Actinomycetota bacterium
CGGCCCACGCCGGTGATTCAAACTCATCCGCCGCGGCGTACACCGCTCGGTCAAAGACCTCGCCGACGACATCACCGACTGGGCCACCCAATGGAACGAGAACCCCAAGCCCTACGTATGGACCAAGACCGCCGATGAGATCCTCGAGTCCCTCGCCGCATATTGTCAGCGAATCTCTGACTCAGGACACCAGTGAGGCTCCGCCTCTGACCGCCGAGTGCGGGGCTGGTCTGGGTAGGTCGGTGCGGCGCATGCTGTGGTGATGTCGAGATCAGAGCAGGTGAAGGTCGCTGACGTCATCGAGGGCCACGTGGTTCTCGATATCCGGTGTCTGGATCGGCTCTATCTCAACGGCTATGTCCCGAACCTGCAGGTCAGTGGTCAGGTCGTCTCGTTCATGACCGCGCACCTGAAGAACCCGATCCCGTCGCCGGCGATCATGGAGAAGATCGGCACCCGCTTCCGTGAGGGTGTCGAGCGGTTCGCGACAGCTCAGCAGGTCCCGGTGGTCCGCTTCGGCAAGGACGACCGCAAGCAAGCGGTGATGGAGCCCTACCTGGCACGCCAGGCCGCGACCGGGAAGCCCGGCGTCGCAGCGATCGGTGTCGCGCAGGAGTACCAGAGGGTCTGGACAGGCACCCGGAGCAAGGACCGTGGCGAGACCGGCAACTACGTCTGGTACTCCTTCGCCATGACCCAGCGACGGGTCACGTGCTTCTACTTCTACATCTGGGACACCGACTTCGGGGGCTCGTTCATCAAGGTCTGTGCCTACTTCCCCTACCCGGTCAAGGTGTGGCTCAACGGCCATGAATGGGCGAAACGACAGGCCATCAAGGCGGGAATCGGGTTCACCGAGCTGTCCAACGGATTCGCAACTTGTGAGGACCCGGCCGGGTTGCAGGCGATCTGTGACCAGCTCGGCCCCACCCACATCCAGGACTACTTCACCCGCTGGAGCCACTGGCTGCCGATGCCGCTCGAGGCCACCGACCGCGCCGATGGTTACTGGTGGGAGCTCTCGATGCGACAGATCGAGACTTCCCGCACCCTGGTCTTCGACGCACCTCGGCGGGCCCGTGGGTTCTTCGCCGCACTGGTCGCTGAGAACCTCGACCTGGGCCGTCCCGATCACGTCGAGCTGATCTTCCGTGGTCACCCACGTCGGTGGGGCCGCCCACCGAAGACCGAGCAGATCTACAAGACCCGGATCGACACCCGCGACACCATCGGAATCACCGTCAACGCCGACTACAAGCACTCCCGGGTCAAGCAGTACCTCAAGGACGGCCGGGCGCTACGCGTCGAGACCGTCATCAACGATGCCGGCGACCTGCTGTGCAAACGCCGCCTGCAGCACTTGGATGAACTCCAGTCCAAGGCACGTGACGTCAACGACCGGCTGCTCGATACTGAACGTGTCGGGCAGGGTTGTGTCCTTGCGAGCCCAGCCTTTGAGCGGGTCGCGCAGTCCACCCTCGATGAGGATGGCAGGAGGTCGACCGCACTACGGTTCGGAGATCCTCGGGTCATGGCCCTGCTCGGCGCCCTATGCATGTGGCTGAACTCCCTCGGCTTCACCAACAGGAGCCTTCGCGCCCAGGTGAACCAGCTGCTCGGAGAACCGCCAGAGGGGTACACCGTCAACCAGATGAGCTACGACCTCGCCCGCCTGCGCCGCAAAGGGATCATCGCTCGGCGGCCCGGGAGCAACGTCTACGACCTCACCCCCGACGGGCAACGCGTCGCCTTGTTCTACACCAAGGTCCACGACCGGATCCTCGGCCCCCTCATCGCCGCCGACCAGCCACCCGCGCCACCACAACTGCGACGAGCACTCGCCACCATCGAACGCTCAGTCGCCGACACGATCGAACACGCCGTCGTTGGAAAGGCAGCCTGAAAACTCAAGACAACTGCCAAACATTGGAGGACCTAGCGAAGCTAGGACGAGTGGGGAACCCCGAGCGGCGCCGGCGCCGCCCACGCTCCACCCCACCGAAGACATCGCACGACCTGGATGACGCTGGCATCCACCCAGGTTTCCCACCGCCCCTTGGAGACCGCGCCGCTACCGTGACGGCCGTGCCGAGGAGTGAACCCGACGTCGTCGAGGTCCAGCTGCCCACCGTCAGGCTGTCCTGCCTGGCGTGGGGACCCGCGGACGGCCCGCTGGTCGTGGCCATGCACGGCTTCCCCGACACCGCGTGGACCTGGCGGCACCTCGGCCCACACCTGGCGGGCCGCGGGATCCGGGTGGTGGCGCCGTTCCTCCGCGGCTACGCGCCGAGCGGCCTCGCCACGGACGGCTACCACGTCGGCGCGCTGATGGCCGACGCCGTCGCGCTGCACGGCGCCCTCGGCGGCGACGAGCGGACCGTCCTGGTCGGCCACGACTGGGGGGCGATCGTGGCGAACGCCCTCGGCGCGCACCCCGACTCGCCGTACCAGCGCATCGTGAGCCTCGCGGTCCCACCGCTGGGGGCGGTGCAGGGCGCGCCGCTCCGGCTGACACCGCGGCAGTTGCGGATGAGCTGGTACACGATCTTCAACCAGCTGCCGCTGGTCCCCGAGCGCACGGTCGACCGCTGGCTGCCGCGGCTGTGGCGCGACTGGTCGCCCGGCTACGACTGCACCGAGGACATCGACCTGGTGCGTGCCGCCTGGCCGACCCGGGCGCACGTCGCGGCGGCGGTCGGCTACTACCGGGCGATCCGCGCCCCGTGGCGTGTGTCCGCGGCCCACAAGGCCTGGGCGAGGACCCTCACCGGCATCCCGACCGTGCCCCAGCTCGTCCTGCACGGCGCCGACGACGGCTGCATGCAGGCGGCGTACGCCGAGCACTCGGCCACCAACCTGCCGGAGACGGCGCGGTTCGAGCTGGTCGCGGGCGCCGGCCACTTCCTCCAGGTCGAACGGCCCGCGGTGGTCAACGAGCTGATCGCCGGCTTCCTGACGAAGGGCTGAGCCCGGCCGACCTCAGCGAGGAGCGCGCTGGTCGCGCTCCTCGGCCGCGAGCACCTTCCCGAGGGCGGTGGCCACCGCAACGATCTCGCGGTCGGAGAGATGCCCGGTGAAATGCGCCTCGATGCCCGCCAGGTAGACCGGGGCGACCGAGGCCAGCCGCTTCCTGCCCTCTCTGCTGATCCCCGCGTAGGACGACCGCTTGTCGTCGGGGTTGGGGGAGCGGTCGACCAGTCCGGCCCGCTCCAGCTCCTGGACGACGCGGCTCACGCGCTCCCGGCTCACGACGGCCTGGGCGCCGAGCTCGCTCATGGTGAGGCGCCGGTCCGGAGCCGCGTTCAGCACGAGCAGGACGTCGTACCAGGTGAGCGGCAGGCCGGCGCGCGTCACCTCGCGCTCGAGCTTGGGCAACAGGGCCGCGTGCACCCGAAGCAGCGCGGCCCAGGCCGCCACGCGGTCGATCTCCTTGGTCACCTCACCACCATAGCAAAAATGTGCGGGCGCACGCATCTTGACAGACAGAGCTCTTTGATGTTTTATGTGCGTGCAACCACACTTATAGCCTCAGACCGAGGCTCACCAAGAGGAGAAAGCCATGACCACCATCACCACCACCACCCGGCTCGTCGACGGCGTGACCCTGCCGGCCGCCGGATTGTGGGAGATCGACCCCGGGCACGCCGACGTGGCCTTCATCGGCCGGCACTTCATGATCACCAAGGTCCGCGGACGCTTCACCGACGTCCGCGGCTCGGTGAGGGTCGCCGAGAGGTTCGCCGACTCGAGCGTCGACGTCGTCATCGGGATGGCCAGCGTCGAGTCCGGCAGCTCGGATCGCGACGCGCACATCAGGTCGGCCGAGCTGTTCGACGTCGAGCAGTACCCCGAGGCGACGTTCCGCAGCAAGAGCGCGGAGTGGCAGGGCACTCACGGGGTCGTGCTCGGCGACCTGACGATCCACGGTGTGACCCGCGAGGTCCCGCTCGAGGTGACCTTCGAGGGCCACGCGCGCGACCCCTGGGGCGGGGAGCGGTCGATGTTCTCGGCCCACACCAAGGTGAACCGCGAGGACTTCGGCATCACGTGGAACGTCGCGCTCGAGGCCGGTGGGGTCCTGGTCAGCAAGGAGATCCGCATCGAGATCGAGGTCGAGACGGTCCTGCAGCCCGCCGACTGACTCGAGCCTTACTGTGGCCGCGTGCGGCGCGCGGTGCTCGTGGAGGGCGAGAGCGACCGCGAGGCTGTGCTGGCGCTGGCCGACAAGCGCGAGCTCGCCCTTGCCGCCCGGAGCGTCGAGGTGGTCGCGATGGGCGGGGTCACCAACATCGCGCGGTACGTCGCCGAGCTGGCACCCACGCATCGGCTCACCGGCCTCTACGACGCGGCGGAGGAGCGGTTCGTCCGCGGCGGCCTCGAGCGCGCGGGGCGGGCGCCGGCCCCCGGCCCCGCCGGGCTGGCGGCGCTCGGCTTCCACTCCTGCGACCGGGACCTGGAGGACGAGCTGATCCGGGCCCTCGGGGTGGAGGCGGTGCTCGCCGTCGTCAAGGCGCAGGGCGACCTCGCCCACCTCCGCGGGCTCCAGCAGCAGCCAGCCCAGCGCGACCGGCCCCCGGCCGACCAGCTGCACCGGTTCCTCGGCTCCGGGTCGGGCCGCAAGATCCGCTACGGCCGCCTGCTCGTCGAGGCGCTGACGGACGACGCGGTGCCGGCACCGCTCGAGCGGGTGCTCGCCGACGCGCTTGCGTGATCGAGGGGCACGGAGGTGCGACGATCCCCGGGTGATCCTCCGCACCGCCGCGCTCGCACTGGCCGGAGCGCTCCTCACCTCGCCCGCCGCACAGGCGGCCCCCGCCATCGTCGACCAGACCGACCCGACCGGCGACGTCAACGTCTTCGACGGTGGCGGGACCAAGCCGACCATCGGGCAGCGCCGGTCCATCGACCTGATCAGGTTCTCCGTGGCCCGGCACGGCGACGGCGTCCGGCTGACCTTCCGGATCGCTCGCATCGTCGCCGGCCGGACCTTCGACCAGATCGTCGAGGCGCAGTTCGTGAGGCCCGGCCGCGACGGCTTCGAGCTCGACGTCCTGGCCAACCCGCAGCACAAGAACGGCACGGCCTACGTCGGCGACACCGCCTGCTTCGTCGACGTGAAGACCTCGCGTCGGACGGACACCGTGCGCGTCGACGTGCCCGCTGGCTGCCTCCCGGAGGGCGAGGGCGTGCTGCGCGCGATCACCTACACGCAGGAGAAGAACGGCTCCGGCCCCGGCTTCTCCGAGGACAACATGCGCGTCAAGGGCCGCGTCGTTCTCTGAGGAGACCGGGGCAGCAAAGGGCGACGGCCCCCGAACGCAGCCACCCCCCACCGGGGCTGCGGCGAACATGGGGATGGGAGCCGTCGCCGACCGAGAGACTTCTCGGTGCATCCGAAGTCTAGGTCCGGCGCCCCGGGCCTTCCATACCGTCGTTGGGGTACGTCGCGCCGTGCACCACCAGCCCTCCGGACTCCTCGTCGGAGGCCACCGCGACCGTGAGCCCGCCCGCGCGGAACGCCTCGCTCGTAGCCTCCAGCTGGGTGCGCCCGGTCTCCACCAGCAGGTGGCCGCCCGGCCGCAGCCACGACCCGGCCTCGGCGATGACCCAGCGCTGCACCCTGAGTCCGTCGGGGCCTCCGTCCAGGGCCACCAGGTGCTCGTGGTCGCGGGCCTCGCGCGGCATCAGCGCGATCGCCTCGGTGGGGACGTACGGCGCGTTGGCGGCGATGATGTCCACGCGGCCGCGGACGGCCGGCGGCAACCCGTCGTAGAGGTCGCCCTCGAAGACGCACTCCGGCGGGAGGTTGCGTTTGGCGCAGGCCACCGCGGCGGGGTCCACGTCGACGGCGTAGACCTCGATCCCGGGGGCCAGGGCAAGGACGGCCGCGGCGATCGCCCCGACGCCGCAGCCCAGGTCGACCACGACCGACCCGGGCCGCACCATCGCCACGACCTCGTCCACCAGCAGCGTGGTGCGCTGTCGCGGCACGAACACGCCGGGCGCGACCGCGAGCCGGAGCCCGCAGAACTCCACCCAGCCGAGCACTTGCTCCAGCGGCTCCCCGGCCTCGCGCCGGGCCGACAGGGCCGTGAGCTCGTCGTCGGAGTCGGCGGCGCCGGCGAGGCGGGCGGCTTCTTCTTCCGCGAAGACGCAGCCCGCTGCGCGGAGTCGACGTACGAGGCGGTCGAGCTCGTCAGGGGAGAGGTGCACGCCAAGCATCATCACCCGCCGCGCTGCCGACGGCCGAGAACACGAACCAGCGCAGGGCGCAATACATGAAGACTCCCTCGCACCCACCGGCCGCGACCCGGGCCGCCTGGTAGGGCACACCGAGCGTGGTGAGGCCGGTCGTGACACCGAGCAGCAGGACGCCGAAGTTCACGGCGACGGTGCCCGCGTAGCGCAGGCTCTCGGGGCCCACGGGCGCGTGCGAGTGGAAGTTGAGCACCCGGTTGAGGAGGTAGTTGACGCTGAGCGCCACGGCGTAGCCGATCGTGACCGCCATCGGCAGCGGCCAGCCGAGCCGGCTGCGCACGAGCGTGAGCAGCGCCAGGTCCAGTCCGAAGGTGAGCGCGCCGATCAGCAGGTAGCGGACCAGCGTGGACTGCGGCACGCGCGGACGCTAGGGACTCCAGGTGAACGGCGGGTGCTGGCTCGGCCTCGAGGCTTAGACGAGCAGGTAGCATGGATGGCGACGTAGTGCTCGAAGACAGCGGTGACCGAGATGATGCGGATAGCCTGGCGCACCGTCGGAGCGATCTCACGCGGGTCTGGGCCAGACGACGAGCACGCTGCACGAACCGGTACGCGGAACTGACGACGGATCGGGATCGATGAGATCTGCTACAAACGCGGGCTACAAGTACCTGACCGTGGTGGTGGACCACGACACTGGGCGGCTGGTGTGGGCCGCTCCGGGCACAGGACAAGGCCACCCTGAGCGGGTTCTTCGACGCGTCTCGGCGAGCAACGGTGCGCGTCAGATCACTCACGTCACCGCGGACGGGGCGGACTGGATCGCTACGGTGGTGGCCGGCCGCTGCGAGAACGCGGTGCGCTGCGCCGACTCGTTCCACGTCGTCAAGTGGGCCGCCGAGGCCCTCGACGTAGTGCGCCCCTGAGGCGTGGAACGAACGATCTAGCCGACTAGGCGTACCCATCCAACCGGATCCGGCAGAGCGAAGGCGGTAACCGCGAGAGCGCGACTGCAGCGTAGCGACTATCGGAGGAAGTGGAGGCTTAGTCCAGTCGGCCGGTCCGGCGCGCCCACTCCTCGAAGATGACCGTGCAGAACGGCGGCACCGACGCCGTGAGTGCCACCACCGCGACCGGCAGAGACCAGCGCTGCGAGCGCCAGGTGAGCAGGCTGACGACGAGGTAGGTGAGGAAGACGGTGCCGTGGATCGGCCCGAACACCTGCACGCCCTGCTCGCCGGCGTCGACGACGTACTTGAAGAACATGCCCGTGAGCAGCCCGAGCCAGCTGAGCGCCTCGGCGAACGCCACGACCCGAAACGCCGTGACCGCGCCGCGGCCGGCGCGAGCAGGATCCTGGGCGCGGAGCCACAGCAGCCCCGCGACCGGCAGGATGGCCGGCACGAAGCCGTAGCCGATCCCGTAGTCGGACCACACGGTGGCGTCGGGGAACCAGTCGTCCTCGAGCAGGCTCACCGTGCCGACCGCGAGCACGCCGGCCAGCTCCACCCAGAGCATCCGCGCCGCGAAGGCGGTGCGCCCCTCGGACGCCCGCCGGATCGCCAGCCAGCCGAGCGCGTAGGTGACGGCGGCGAGCAGCGACAGGGTGTAGGCGACCGGTGCCTCGTCGGCCTTGGTCGCGAGCTGGACCAGCGACCGCGCCCCGGCCGCCACCGTGAACAGGGCGTAGACGAGCAGGAGCACCTGGTGCGCGCCGGAGCGCGAGGTGGTGGACGGCGCGGGTTCGGCGCCCTTGTCGAGCTGGGTCACAGGGTCATCACGACCCGCACGCTCACGACCGCGACGGTGGCCGCCGCGACGCCGACCACGCCCAGCGACCAGGGCCCGTTGTCGTCCTGACCGAGCGCAGGGCCAGCGGCATGATGCACACCGACGCGAGCAGGTAGCCGACCTGGGTGCTGACCTCGTCCGGCTTCCGCCCCGACAGGATCACTCCGAGCCCCGCCGCCGCGCGGATGGCGACCAGCGTCGCCAGCATCCACGCCATCGAGGCGAGCCACGGCGGCCGCTCACGCCAGCGGTAGGCCGACCAGCCGGCGAGCAGCGCCACCAGGACGGCGTACGCGACCACGACCCAGCTGATCTGGTCGAGGGCGGCCACGCGCTCATTGTTCCGGGGGCTCGTAAGCCGGGCGCAAGCGGGCCACTGGAGCGGCTTGGGTGGCGGGCAGTTCCGCACAGCTGCGCTCCGAGGGCGTGGTGATGCAGGCCGACCAGCCCTTCTTCCTACAGCCTGGCACTGCCTATCGCTTCGCGGCCGACTTCCGGCCGGCGGTAGCTGTCAGAGCGGCAGCCTGGACCGGCCCGCCCTCAGGTGGGTCGCCTACCCCGTTCCCCCTGACCACGTTCACCACGGTCCTGACTCACGAGGGACTGCAGCGGCACGTCCTCGGTGGGCCAGCTCGACACCAGTGGTTCGGCCTGCTGCCCGAGCTGAGCGTGGATCGAGGCTGAGTCCACGCTGAGGCCGGGGCGGTGCTCGCGGTCAGCTGTCCCGAGCGGCTTCGAGCCAGCCTGCCCGGCGGGCCAGCGCGACGGCGGCGAGCTGCGTGCCGACCCCGAGCTTGGTGAGCACGCCGCGGACCTGGCTGCGGACCGTCGCCTCGGAGACGACCCAGGCGGACGCGATCTCGCTCACGCTCCGACCGTCGGCCAGGGCGCGCAGTACCTGCGACTCACGGTCGCTCAGGCGGTCGAACGGCGCCACGAGCTCGGCCTGACGATGTCGCTCCGTCCGCGCCGCACGGAGCAGCGCCCGCCGTCGCTCCAGGCTCATCACGGCCTCCCCGTGGGCCGCCGCCACGATCGTGGCCACGAGCTCGCCGAACGGCTGGTGCTTGTGGACGACCCCGATCGCCCCGAGCCCCAGGGCGTAGCCGGCACGGTGGGGGTCGGTCGAGCCGGTGACGACCAGGACGCGGCTGCCGGTCGCTGTCAGGGCCGGGACCAGGTCGGCGCCGTCGCCGATGGAGGCACCGAGGTCGAGGTCGAGCAGCACGAGGTCGAAGCTGCCCGCCTCGGCCACCGCGACCACGTGGGCGGCGCTGTCCAAGGGGGCGATCTGGGCCTCGAGACCTTCGAAGCCGAGCGCGATCGCCAACGGCTCGGCGAGCAGGTCGTGGTCGTCGACCAGGAGTACTTGCACCGTAGACGGCTCCGGACCGGGAACGTCGGTCATCGCACTCCGAGGAACGACGATGGGTGCGACGCGGCTCCTCCCACGGGAGGACCGGTCGTCGTCGGGCCAGCCAGCGGATCGGCAGGCGGATCGGCAGGCCGGTCGGCCACCATGGCCGGAAGGCTCAGCACGAAGGCCGCCCCCTGCGGGCTGGGCACGAGCTCGAGGTCGCCCGCCTGCCCGCGCATCAGCTCGCGGGCACAGCGCAGGCCGAGCCCGTCGCCCGAGCTTCGCGGGCCTCGCCACCCACCCGCGAAGATGTGCTCGCGGTGCTCGGACGGGACACCGGGCCCGCTGTCTGCCACGCAGATCCGCACGCGACCCTCCCGCACGGTGACGTCCACGGTGACCGGCTCGCCGGGTGCGTGGCGCTCGGCGTTGACCAGCAGGTTGAGCAGCGCAGTGGCGACGTCGTGTGGACGGCCGTGGGCCAGGACCTCCTTGGCGAGAACGGCGACCCTGGTCCCGAGCAGCCGTCGTGCGTCGACGACCTGGACCACGACGTCCATGACGTCGAAGTCGCGTGCGTAGGGGTCCCCGCGGGTGATCACCTCTTCGAGGTGCACGACGCCGAACATGGCGACCTCACGCAGGCGAGCCCTGGTGCGGCTGTCGAGCTCCTCCCCGTGGTCGTGCAGGATCTCGAGTGAGGCGCGGACGCTGGCGCAGGCGTTGCGTGCGTCGTGCGTGAGCTGGGCGCGAGTTCGCTCCTGGTCCTGGGCGGCGTCGACTGCGTGCACGAGTGCCGCACTCAGCCGCTCCTGGCTGCGGTGAGCGGTGCTGACGCGCTCGTCGAGCGCGGACCAGGTGGCCCGGAGGAGCACGACGGCGGCAGCCATCCTGATGGCTACTACGAAAGCGTCGGACAGGTGGACAGACGTCGTGTCGACCGCGGCCAGCACGTGCCCGGTGCCCAGCAGAACAGCGACACGGGAGAGATGGCGTCGCCCCGTGGCGCTGAGGCCTGGTGCGGAACTGGTCAGGACGAGGCACGCGAGTGACGCCCACGCTGCGGCGCTCACGGTCTCGAGGACGCCGTGCGCCCACGGGCCGCCGTCGAGGGATCCCGGGCGCACCAGCTGCGCGCAGCTGAGAACCACGAAGAGGCCGAACACCGCTCCCAACGTCGCCGCCAGGTGGCGCGGTCGCAGCGGCCGCGGCTCGCGGGTCGTGATCGCCGGGGTGAGCAGAGCGATGCACACCACGGCGACCGTGCAGTGGGTCAGCGCGCCGATCGGCGAGGCCGGGTGGTGTGGATCGAGGTTGCGACCGACCGCCGCCAGCGCGTCGGCCGCTCCGAGCAGGACGGAGACAACACCCACTCGGACGGCCAGGTCGGACCGCTGCTGGCGCGAGTAGGCCCAGAGCAGCAGCCCGCAGCCCAGGAACAGCGCGGAGCCCACCCTCGTCGCGGCGCTGGAGGCGGTGTCGACCAGGCGTGAGTCGAGCCCTCCGCCAGCGCCTCCGACGGCGATCCAGCCGAGCAGGACTGCCACGACCATGCCGGCCACCGCGCCCACGACGTGCGTCGGCCTCGTGACGTCCACTGGCGCCCGATAGGTGTTCCGGCGCGCGCGACGTACTGCTCCCATTCCCCCGTGCTCCCCCGTGTGTCGAGCTCCCCCGAGACTCTGTTGAAGGTTGTAGCAAGACGATGTGGGACGCACCTCCCCCGGAAGGGTGGACTCGTCGGGTCTACGACGAGGACTCGCCGGCTGCGACCGACCCGGTCGGTTCCGTCGGACCGGTCGGTGCCGAGGTCGGCGTTGCCGTCGCCTCGGGCGTGGGCGTGGGCGCGGGCGTGGGCGTGGGCGCGGGCGTGGGCGCGGGTGTGGGCGTGGGCGTGGAGCTCGGCGTGGGCGCGGAGGTCGGGGTCGGGGTCGGGTGGGCGCCGGGCGTCGGTGCGGCGGTCGGGGTCGCCGAGGGCGGTGTCGGGTGCGCGGACTCGGACGTCTCGGACGGCTCGGCCGGTTCGGTGTGGTCCTGCGTCGGACCGGAGGGGGGCTGGGTCGGCGAGAGGTCGCCCTCCTCGCAGCTGACCAGAGTGTCCTTGCCGTTGCCCGACAGGCACGTGTCCTGGCCGTCGCCGCCGTCGAGCAGGTCCTTGCCGTTGCCGCCGTAGAGCCAGTCCCAGCCGGTGCCGCCGATCAGTACGTCCTTCGCGTTGCCGCCCGTCAGCCGGTCGTTGCCGTCACCCCCGACCAGGCAGTCGCCCGCGTTGCCGCCCTGGATCTGGTCGTCGCCGCCGAGGCCCATGATCACCTGCCTCCGGTTGCCGCCGCGCAGGACGTCGTCGCCGGCCGTGCCGTAGACGACCCCCGCGTAGCCGCTGAGGGGTCCGCAGGCCGACGGCGGGTCCTCCGCCCACACCCCGGCTCCCGCGTGGAAACCGATGCGGTCGGTGTCGGAGAACAGGGCGTAGGTGTGCGCCGTCCCGGCCAGGGCCGCACCGAGTGCGAACGAGCCACCCACCATCGCGGCGATCGCGGCTCGGCCGTGCCGTCTCACGTCTGCGCCGAGGCGGTCGTTCGAACCCGCGACCGGAGCTCGACCGGGCCGGCGACGACCTCCAGCCGGACCGGTCCGTGCAGGGCCAGGACGTCGACCAGCAGGTCGACGAGGTGCGGCTCGGGGGCGATGATCAGGGTGAAGCCCGTGCCGTCATCCTCGACCACCAGGCCGCCCCACTCCTGCGCCGCAGCCTGCGGCTCGAGGCCCCGCTCGCCCGACGTCGAGCCGTCGAAGCGCGCGACGACCAGCGTCTGGTCGAGCCGCGCGACCACGTCGTCGGCGGAGCGCGGTGCCTGCTCCGGGCGCGGCTGCTGCTTGCGCTCACGGAGCGCGGACACGAGCTGCGACACGGCGTACGTCGAGAGGACCAGCATCGCCAGGAGGCCCAGACCGGCCGTCCCCTGGAGGGCGTCCCGCGCGGCACCGAGGAGAGGGACGTGGAACCACACCTTGCCCCTGATCGCCGCGGCAGGCACCGGATCGGTGTCCTCGCCACGGTTGGCGTCGCCCTTGAACACGAACGTCGCCGGCGAGGTGGAGTCGTCGATGCGGGCCACGCGGTGCGTGATGTAGACGTCCTTCCCCGGGGCCGCCTGATAGGTGGCGACGTCGCCCACCTTGAGCGTGCCCGGATCGACGGGGCGGATGACGACGACCGAGCCCACCGGGATCTCCGGTGTCATGGACCCGGTGAGCACGGTGAGGGCTGCGCCGTTGGTGACTCGAGGGATCACCAGCAGCACGGCGATCACGGCGACGATGCCTGCGACCAGGGCGGCGAAGAGGATGCGGGAGCCCCAGGTGATCAACGACTTCGCGGGCTGGTTCATCGGTCCTCGGTCCCTCCACCTGCGGCGCCGGAGTGTCCTGCGCCACCGGCCACCTTCGCTGTCCGACCCGGGCTCGAGCATCGTCAGAGTTGTTGATCGAGCGCCCGCCGGCGTTCCACAACCTCGCCGATGCGGCAGGCCGGGTCCGACGCGCAGATTGATCGGGCTCGGCCGCACCGATGGCCGGGTTGCCGGCCTCGGGGGAACGCCGGCCCAAGCATCGACAACGAGGGAACCGTCATGAAGAACAAGCTCATCAAGGCCTCGCTCGCGGGAGTGGCGGTCGTCGCCATCGCGGCGGGGGGAAGCACCTTCTCGTCCTGGAGTGACTACGACTCGCTCACCGGCAGCCACGCGGGCGCCGACCAGCTGACGCTGAAGCTGGGAGAGCCGAACAGTGCCAACTTCGACAACATGCACCTTGCGCCGGGTGTTGGCGGTGACTACGAGTTCGTGGTGGCGTCGCGTCAGGGCGACACCATTCCCGCCGCCAGCCTCCGGCTCGCGCTGACGAACCTGGTCGGCCACGAGGACGGCTGCACGTCGACCAACTCCGAGCTCGCGGTGGACTCCGACTGCAACGACACGGCCACCACGGGTGAGTTCATCGACGAGGCGCGCATCATCGTGAACGCGTCGACCCCGTCGACCGACTCCGACGCCTGCTCGGCCTCGCACCCGCGGGGCGCTCGCCAGGGATCGATCTCGCTGCGTCAGCTGGCTGCCAACACCTCGAGCAACCCCATCAACCTGCTGCCCGCCGGCACCAACCTCGCTCCTGGGCAGTACGTCTGCGTCTCGATGGGGCTCAACATGCCGATCTCGGCGACCAACGCGTCGCAGGGTGACTCGGCAAACTTCGACCTGAAGTTCTTCCTCGACCAGGTCGTCTGACACACCCATGAAGCACAGGCAGGCCCCGCAGCCCCTCGGGCGGCGGGGCCTGCGCTGGTGCTCCCGCAACCTGTCGGCACTGCTTGTGGCGCTGAGCCTGATGACCGTCGTGGTGCTTGCGGGAGTCCTCCTGGCCCGGCCGGCCGCTGCCGACCGGCCGGACCTGACCTTCGACGCCATGGCCCCCGGGATCGGACGGTCGCAGGAGCTCTGGATCACCTCCCGGAGCGAGCAGCCCGTCTCCGCCGAGGTGGGGGTGCGCGACCTCGAGTCGTGGGACAACGGGTGCCTCCGCCCCGAGCTGCGGGCCGGGGACACCACCTGCCGGTCCGAGGGCGAGCTGCTCCCGTGGCTGCAGGTCCGGCTCGAGCGGCTGGACGACGGCGGCGCCGTACTCCTCTACGACGGGCGCCTGGCCGAGCTCGCCGACCGTGACAACATCAGCCTGGGCCGAGCCGTCAGCGAGGACTCCCCGGTGCGGCTCCGGATGACGGTGGTCCCGGACGCGGCGATGGGCAACGACACGATGACCGACTCGGTCCGCTTCTCGGTCTGGTGGTCGGCGGCCGGCGCGCTGGACGAGGTGACCGTGGCCGGATCGAGCGGAGCCCTCCCGACGTCACGGCGAGAGCCAGGGATTTCCTTCCGGCCCGAGGCCCTCCTGGTCGCCTCCGGCTTGCTGAGCTTCATCGCCTCGCGGGTGCGGCGGCGCCGGGCACTTCCTGCTCACTAGAACGTGTTCTAGTCTGGCCGCATGACCCCCGACGTGTTCGCTCCTGCGCGCCTCGGGCCGGTCACGCTGCGCAACCGGACGGTCAAGGCGGCGACCTTCGAGGGCCGGACGCCGGACGGCCAGGTCACCGAGTCGCTCATCGACTACCACCTGGCGGTCGCTGAGGGCGGCGTCGGGCTCACCACGGTGGCCTACCTCGCGATCGCGCCGGAGGGGCGCACGCACCGCGAGCAGATCGTGGTCGGCCCGGACTCCGAGAAGGGGCTGGCCCGGCTCACGGAGGCCATCCACCAGACGGGCGCGAAGGTCGCCGGCCAGGTCGGCCACGCCGGCCCGGTGGCCAACGGCCGCTCCAACGGCGTGCATGCGCTCAGCGCGAGCCGGATGCCGAGCCCGCTGTCGATGCAGATGATCCGGGCGGCCTCGGAGCAGCGACCTGACCCGCATCACGGCGGCGTACGTCGACACCGCGCGCACCCTGGTGCGGGCCGGCTTCGACGTGCTCGAGCTGCACATGGCGCACAGCTACCTGATCTCGTCGTTCCTCGCGCCGGGGCTCAACCGGCGCAAGGACCGCTACGGCGGCCGGCTCGAGAACCGCGCCCGGCTGGCCCGGCAGGTGGCCGCGGCGGTGCGCGAGGAGGTTGGAGACGCGGTCGCGGTCACCGCGAAGCTCAGCGTCAGTGACGGCTTCCGCGGGGGCGTGACCACCGACGAGAGCCTGGACGTCGCGGCCATGCTCGAGGCCGACCGCCACCTCGATGCGTTGCAGCTCAGCGGCGGCAGCTCGCTGATGAACCCGATGTACCTCTTCCGCGGTGAGACCCCGACCAGGGAGTTCGCCGCCGCGATGCCGTTGCCGGTGCGCTGGGGCATGCGGACGCCGATGGGCAAGAAGTTCCTCAAGGAGTACGAGTTCCACGAGGCCTACTTCCTCGACAAGGCGCTGCGCTTCCGCGAGCGACTCTCGATGCCCCTGATGCTGCTCGGCGGCATCAACCGCCGCGACACCATGGAGAACGCCATGGCGCAGGGCTTCGACTTCGTCGCCATGGGCCGGGCGCTGCTCCGCGAGCCCTCGCTGGTCAACGAGCTGATCGCCGGCCGCCAGTCCGACGGCATCTGCATCCACTGCAACCGCTGCATGCCGACCATCTACTCCGGCACCCGCTGCGTGGTGCTGGACCCCGCCTGACCCTTCCGCGAAACTAGAACCTGTTCTAGTCTGCGGCCATGGGTCAGGTCATCCCCGAGAAGCCGCTGCGCGTCGTCGTCTGGTCGACGGGCACCATCGGCCGCCACGCGATCGCGGGCGTCGACGCCCATCCCGACCTCGAGCTGGTCGGCGTCTGGACGTCGACCGCGGCCAAGGAGGGCAAGGACGCCGGCGAGCTGGCCGGACTGGGCCGCGAGCTCGGCATCAGGGCGACCACCGACCGCGACGCGCTGATCGCGCTGGCGCCCGACGCGATCGTGCACACCGCGATGGCCGACGACCGGGTCTTCGAGTGCATCGACGACCTCACGTCGTTCGTCGAAGCCGGCATCAACGTCACCAGCAGCGGCCCGGTGCTGCTGCAGTGGCCCGAGCAGATCCTGCCGCCGGAGATGATCGAGAAGATCAACGACGCGTGCCGGCGCGGCCACGCCTCGATGCACATCAACGGCATCGACCCCGGGTTCGCCAACGACGTGCTGCCGCTGGTGATGACCAGCCTCAGCCAGCGCATCGACGAGGTCCGGGTCATGGAGATCTGCGACTACTCGACCTATTACCAGCCCGTGGTCATGAACGACATCTTCGGCTTCGGCAAGCCGATGGACGAGGTGGGGATGATCTTCCACCCGGGGATCCTCACCATGGCCTGGGGCAGCGTGGTCCGGCAGCTCGCGGCCGGTCTCGACA
The DNA here is from genome assembly GCA_963793315.1 of uncultured Actinomycetota bacterium. Classification (GTDB taxonomy): domain Bacteria; phylum Actinomycetota; class Actinomycetes; order Propionibacteriales; family Nocardioidaceae; genus Nocardioides. The sequence goes on from CAWBZR010000025.1 coordinate 16,272, forward strand.
TCACCCTCGACGAGCCGCTCACCGAGGAGGTGGACCGCCGCGAGGCCGAGTGGGACACGCCGTCGGTCTCCGGCGACGTGGCGAAGGGGACGATGGGTGCGGTGAAGTTCGCGGTGGTCGGCAAGGTCGATGGTGTGCCGCGCGTGGTGCTCGAGCACATCACCCGCACCGATCCCGAGCAGGTGCCCGAGTGGGAGAAGCCGCCGGACGGCGCGGACGGCTGCTACCGCATCAAGATCACCGGCGAGCCGATGATGAACGTCGACTTCACCCACCACGGCGAGCACGGCGACCACAACGTCTCCGGGATGATCACCACCGCGCAGCGCATCATCAACGCGCTGCCCGCAGTGGTGGCCGCCGAGCCGGGCATCGTCCGCGCGATCGACCTGCCGCTCGTCACCGGCCGCGGGCTGGTTGCCAAGAAGGAGGACGGAGCGGCATGAGCATCCTCGACAGGTTCTCGGTCGACGGCCAGGTCGCCATCGTCACCGGCGCCGGGCGCGGTCTCGGGGCCGCCACCGCCGTCGCGCTCGCCGAGGCGGGCGCCGACGTCGTCATCTCCGCGCGCACGGCGGAGCAGCTCGACCAGGTCGGCCACGCGGATCCAGGCGGCCGGCCGCAAGGCGGTCGTCGTCCCCGCCGACCTCAGCGACCTCGACGCGGTCGCCGGCCTCGCGCAGACGGCGTACGACGAGCTCGGCCGGATCGACACCGTCGTCAACAACGTCGGCGGCACCTTCCCGCGCGGCTTCCTCGAGACCAGCCCGCGCTTCCTCACCGAGGCGTTCAGCTTCAACGTCGCCACCGCCCACGCGCTGACCCGGGCCGCGGTGCCCTTCATGCTCAAGAGCCCGGACGGTCAGCAGTCGGTGGTCACGATCAGCTCGATGATGGGGCGGACGGCGGACCGTGGCTTCGTCGCCTACGGCACCGCCAAGGCCGCGCTCGCGCACTGGACGAAGATGGCCGCCCAGGACCTCGCACCGCGGATCCGGGTCAACGGCATCTACGTCGGCTCGATCATGACCAGCGCCCTGGAGTTCGTCGCCGGCCAGCCGGAGATGATGAACCAGCTCGAGACCAAGACCCCGCTCGGCCGGGTCGGCGAGCCGGAGGACATCGCCGCGGGAGTGCTCTACCTCGCCTCGCGGGCCGGGCAGTACGTCACCGGCAAGCTGATCGAGATCGACGGCGGGATCCAGCAGCCCACCCTCGACCTCGGCATGCCCGATCTCACATGAGCGGCCGGTCCCCGTGCCCGTAGGGTCGCAAGGGTGACCTCGTCAACCACCCCCACGGCGTACGCCGTCTCGCCCGACTCCGGCGAGCACTGGACCGCCGAAGGGGCGTGGGAGGTGGCCGAGGGCGTCCACCGGATCCCGCTGCCGCTGCCGATGGACGGGCTCAAGGCGATCAACGTCTACGTCATCAGCACCGACGAGGGGTTGGTGCTGGTCGACGGCGGCTGGGCGATCCCGGAGGCCCGCGAGCTGCTCGACCGGTGCCTGCGCTCGATCGGGTCGGGGTTCGGCGACATCCGGCGGTTCCTGGTCACCCACATCCACCGCGACCACTTCACGATGGCGACGGTCCTCGGCCACGAGCTCGGCGCTGACGTCGCGCTCGGCATCGGCGAGAAGCCCGGGCTCGACCTGTTCCACCACGAGTTCGACGAGCACTCCGACAACCCGTTCACGCAGGGTGCTCGTCACCGCCGGTGCGGCCGACGTCGCCGAGCTCTGGAACCAGGGCCGGGGCGACCAGGAGCTCGACCTCTCGCTGTGGCAGTACCCCGACACGTGGCTCGAGGGCGACTTCCCCATCCCGTTCGTCCGGGAAGGTGCGCACCCTCGACGCCGTCCACACCCCGGGCCACACGCCGGGCCACTACGTCTTCGCCGACCGTGCCGACGGGCTGCTGTTCGCCGGCGACCACGTGCTGCCGACCATCACGCCGTCCATCGGCTTCACCGTGCCGCCCACGCCGCAGCCGCTGGGTGACTTCATGGCGTCGCTGACCAAGGTGCGCGCCCTGCCCGACCTCAAGATCCTCCCGGCCCACGGTCCGCTCGCGCCGTCGTCACATGCCCGGGTCGACGAGCTGCTGGTCTTCCACGAGGAGCGGCTCGACCACTCCGTCGCCGCTCTCGCCGAGGGGCCCCTCAACTCCGTACAGGTCGCCGGCCACCTCGGCTGGACCCGCCACCAGCACGCCTACGACGAGCTCGACGTCTTCAGCAAGGGCATGGCGGCCATGGAGACCAAGGCCCACCTCGAGCTCCTCGTCGCCCGCGGTCTCGCCACTCGCTCGGAGGACGCCGACGGGGTGGTGACGTTCGCGGCGGCGGGATAGTCCGTGACGTCTCGAGTTGTGGAACCGGCAGTTCCACAGACACAAACGTCACGGACTATCCCGGCACCGGCACGTGGTAGACCCGGTCGGCGTTGAACGAGCTGACCCAGGCCTGCTCTCCGGACGAGCCGGCGACGAGGACGAGGTCGAGGTTGGCGCGGTCGCCGAGAGCGCGCTCGCCGCCCAGGACCGTGTGGCCGGTCACGGTGGCTGTGGCCGGGTCGACCATCACGAGCGTCGGCCCCTCCTCGGCGACCACCACGAGCCGTCCGTCGGCGGTGGCCTTGACCGAGTCGGGTGAGCCCTCGACCGGCACGGACGCCACCTTCTCCAGCGTCTCGGCGTCGAGGGCGACCAGCTCGTCGGAGAGCGTGCAGGTGACCCAGACCTTCCCGTCGAGCACGACCATCGCCTGGGGTCCGTCGCACACGGCGTCGGACGACGCGAGCGTGTTCGACTGCGGATCGACACGCAGGATCGCGTCGTCGGCGTAGTGGGCGACGTACATCGCGTCCGGCCCGGGGGCGACCAGCCTCGCGCCGACCTCCAGGGGGATCTCCGCGCTGACCGTGTTGGTCTCGGGGTCGATGCGCAGGAGCCGGCCGGCGTCCTGCGCGACCACCCAGACCGAGCCGAAGCCGGCGGCCACGCCCTCGGGCCCGGCCCCGGTCCTGACCGAGGCGACCACCTCGCCGCTGGCCGGGTCGACGCGCACCAGCTGCTTGCCGCGGAAGGCCGTCACCCAGACGGCGCCGAACGCCGCGGTGGCGCGCAGCGGCGTGCTCGGCACGTCGACGGTCAGGTCGGCCTCCTCGGCGCCCGCCGGGATGCGGGCGATGGTGTCGCTCCCCGACCCCACCACCCACACGCTGCCGTCCTCGGACGACGTCAGGCCGACGGGGCCGACGTGCACCTGGACGTACGGCGCGAGCTCGACCTCCGCGTCGGCGGGAGAGGACTCCGGCGCCGATGACCCGGAGGCCTTCGGGTCGGAGCCCGAGTCGGAGCCGCCACACGCGGCGGTGGCCAGCAGCAGCGCGACCAGGACGAAGATCCGGAGCATGACCGAACCGTAGAGCAGGTGTCGAAAAATCTCGACACCTCACGACAAAGGAAACGCCTTCGCCGCCTGGGACAGCTGGTCGAAACCGTCGGGGCGCAGGCGGTAGACGTTCGCCTCACCCGCGGTGACCGACAGGTCGATCAGCCCGGCGCCGCGCAGGAGCGCGAGGTGGTGGAGCAGCGTCGTGCGCGGCGCGTCGAGCACGTCACACAGCTCCGGCAGCGTGCGCGGGCCGTCCCGAAGCTGCTGGAGCACCCGCATCCGGGTGGAGTCCCCGAGCGCACGGCCGAGGTCACGCAAGGACGCCGACTCCCCGAGCGGCGGGTGCACGATCACCGTGCGGTCGCCGTCGGCGAGCTCGACCACGATGGGCGCGACCTGGGGCGACGTCACCAGCAGCACGTCCTCGAGGACGCCGGCCCCGTAGTGCAACCCCGGCGCGACCTCGTCCAGCAGCCGCTCGGGACCGGCCTCGGCCAGCCGGGCGCGCACGCGGGAGAGCGACGCCTTCCCGGTGGGGGCAGGAAGGTTGTCGAGCACGTGGCGGCAGGTCCTCCGCACGTCCCGGGGCGCGGCCGAGCGGAGCCACCGGGTGTTCTGGCCCCGCTGGCCGAGGAGCGTCGCGTGGAGGGCGGGTGCCGTCATGGCGCCGACCTGCCCGCGGAGCGCCTCGGCGGACCACGCGCCGCGCAGGCGGGTGAGCGGCCCGATGAGGTGGACCCAGCCGTGCCGCCCGATCCGGCCCGCGTCGCGGACCAGGTCGCGACCACCGGCGGCCCGCGCCGCGTCGTACGCCGCCTCGCCGTGGGTGAGCACCGCGCGCCAGTCGGCGTCGGCCACCGCCATCGCGGCGACCAGCAGCTCGACGCCGGTGCCGGCGCCGACCCGCACCCTCATGGGCTCACGCCTGTCCGCGCCGGCGCATCGGGACGTGCGGGATGCCGTCCTCGAGGAACTCCTCGCCGTCGACCTCGAAGCCGAAGCCGGCGTACCACCCTGCGAGCGGCGCCTGCGCGTCGAGCACGATGTCGCGGTCGGGACAGACCTGGAGCGCGGTCTCCAGCAGCGCCTCCGCCAGCCCCTTGCCCCGCGCCGTCCGGTGCAGGGCGACCCGGCCGATCCGCCAGAAGTTGTCGCCGGGGCGTCCCTCGTCGAGCACCCGCGCACAGCCGAGCACGACGCCGTCGTCGTCCTCCATCACGACGTGGCGGGTCTCGGGGGCGAGGTCGAGCCCGTCGAGGTCGGCGTAGGCCGCCTCCTGCTCGACCACGAAGACGTCCTGGCGCAGCTTCCAGAGGCTGTACGCCGTGAGCGGGTCGAGCGCCGCGAAGGGGACGGCCGAGATCTTCACGTGCGGCTCCGCGGTCGTCAGGAAGGCGAGGGTCTGCTGCCAGGCCCGGCGCGCCTCGGGCAGGAACGGCAGGATCGGGTAGACGTGGATCAGCCCCGGCTCCTCGACATAGCTGAGCGGCCAGCCCGCCTCCTTCGCGCGGCGGACCAGGAGCTGCCCACCGGGCCAGAGCGAGTCGCGGGTGCCGAAGAACATCAGCGCCGGCGGCAGCCCGGCCAGGTCGCCCAGCCCCGGCGAGACCTCGGGCCGGCCGAGCTCCTCGGGTGAGCCCGCCCACCACTCGGCGTAGGCCCGCATCTTGCCGATGAACAGCCACGGGTCGCCCTTGGTGACCTGGTGGGTCTCCGGGGTGCTGATCGTCAGGTCGACCCACGGGGAGATCAGCAGCAGGTGGCTGGGCTGCGGCCCGCCGCGGTCGCGCAGGGCCAGGGCCACGGCGAGCGCCAGGCCGCCGCCGGCGGAGTCCCCGGCGATCGCCACCTCGTCCGACGTGCCCAGCAGCCGCTCGACCAGGTCGACGACCGGACCGTGCGCGTCGCGCCAGGTGTGCTCCGGCGTCAGCGGGTAGTCGGGCATGACGACGCGCGCACCCAGCGCCGAGGCCAGCCGCGCGGCGTACCGCACCTGGAAGGGGTCGATCGGCCCCACGAACCCGCCGCCGTGGAGGTAGACCACGGTCCGGGTCGCATCGACACCGCGCGGCGTGAGCGTGTACGACGGGAAGCCGCGGCCAGAGGCGTCGGCGGAGAGCTCCTCGCGGACCACCGCATACCTCTTGCCGAACAGCGGCACCGCGCCCGTGGGAAAGCCGCGGTCGAGGGTCGCGTGCCACGTCTCCAGCCGGGCGCGCTCGGCCTCGGGGCTGTCGAGCTCGCGGGACCTGCGCAGCTTCGGCACCACGCGGGCGAGCAGCTCGTGGCGGCGACTGGGCATGGCCGCAATCTCCCACATGGCTTCCACACGGTGCCGGGTCACATCCCGCTGTCACATCCCCGGGGCGACCGGTGTCTCGTGGGCATGACCAGCAACAGCACCTTCCGGATCCCCAAGGCCCCTGTCACCGGTGTCTACGGCGCGATGATGAAGCTGTTCGCCAAGAAGATGCTCGGCGGGGAGTTTCCCGACGGCGGATACGTCTACTTCCACCACAAGCCCGTGCTCAAGGCGGTCATGTCCTTCGAGGGCAAGGTCGACAAGTGGCGCGAGCTGGACCCGCTGCTCAAGTCCTACGCCCAGCTCGTCAGCGCCGGGGTCATCGGCTGCTCGTGGTGCCTCGACTTCGGCTACTTCAAGGCGCACAACGACAAGCTCGACCTAGGCAAGGTGCGCGAGGTGCCGCGGTGGCGCGAGTCCGACGTGTTCACGCCGCTGGAGCGCGACGTCATGGAGTACGCCGAGGCCATGACGGTCACCCCGCCCACGGTCACCGACGAGATGGTCGCCCACCTGGTCGACGAGCTCGGGGCGCCGGCCGTGGTCGAGCTCACCCAGATGGTGGCGCTGGAGAACATGCGGTCGCGGTTCAACTCGGCCGCCGGGCTGCAGAGCCAGGGCTACTCCGATGTCTGCGAGCTGCCCCTGGCCGAGCCCGTCGTAGCGTCTGTGCAGTGAGCACGGCGGGGCCGACGGGGTTGGGTGACGCGACGGACGCGTTCGTCGCCCACCGCAACCTGCTCTTCACGGTCGCCTACGAGATGCTCGGCTCGGCCGCCGACGCCGAGGACGTCCTGCAGGAGACCTGGCTGCGCTGGGCCGAACGCAGCGGCGACACAAGGCTCGACGAGGTGCGGGATCCCCGCGCCTACCTCGTGCGGATCACCACCCGTCAGGCGCTGAACCGGATCCGTTCCCTGTCGCGGCGCCGCGAGTCGTACGTCGGACCGTGGCTCCCCGAGCCGCTGCTCACCACTCCCGACGTGGCCGAGGACGTCGAGCTCGCCGACAGCGTCTCGACGGCCATGCTGCTCGTGCTCGAGACACTCACGCCGACCGAGCGGGCGGTGTTCGTGCTGCGCGAGGTCTTCGACCTGCCCTACGGCGAGATCGCGGAGGCGGTCGACAAGACCCCGGCCGCCGTACGCCAGATCGCGCATCGCGCCCGCAGCCACGTCGAGTCCCGCCGGCCGCGGGAGAACGTCGGGCGCCAGGAGAGGGAGGCCGTGATCGAGCGGTTCATGGCCGCAGCCGCGACGGGCGACCTCCAGTCGCTGATGGACGTGCTCGCTCCCGACGTCGTCCTCCTCACCGACGGCGGCGGTGTGAAGCAGGCGGCGCTGCGGCCGATCCACGGACCCGACAAGGTGCTGCGCTGGCTGGCCGGCGTGATCGCCCGGTCGCCGGGCGAGCCCGGCATCGAGCGGACGACGGTCAACGGCGCCCCCGGCCTGCGCCTCCTGCTCGACAACGAGCTGGACACCATCGCCACCATGCGCATCGACGGTGGCCTGGTCACCGGCCTCTACTTCGTTCGCAACCCCGCCAAGCTCGAGCGCGTCGACCAGGAGGTCCCGCTCAGCAGGTAGCCACCCGACCGGGTGGTCGAGTCCCAGCGCTATGTTGGGGGCCAACGACAGGGGAGCGCCGGTGGGCGCTGAGAGTGCGGAACAGCCGCAGACCCTTGAACCTGCTCCGGTTAGCACCGGCGAAGGGAGTCACGGCAGATGCGGTGTATCCATGTGTGGGCGGCAGTGGCCGCGACGGCACTCCTGACCACGTCCTGCTCGCTGGTGGGCGGTGAGGACGACGGCGGAGACGCCGGCAAGCGGGTGGTGCTGGTGACCCACGAGTCGTTCGTGATGTCCGAGGAGCAGCAGAAGCAGTTCGAGGATGAGAGCGGCTACGACCTGGTGGTGAAGGCGTCCGGCGACGCCGGCGCGCTCACCAACAAGCTGGTGCTCACCAAGGACGACCCGACCGGTGACGCGGTCTTCGGCATCGACAACACCTTCGCCAGCCGGGCGCTCGACGAGGGTGTCCTCCAGAAGACCGACGCCGAGCGGGCCTCGGGCGCCCGCGAGTACGACGTGGAGGGCGCCGGTGCCGACTACCTGGTGCCGGTCGACACCGGCAGTGTGTGCGTCAACGTCGACACCACCTGGTTCGCCGACCACGGCGTCCCGGAGCCGCAGACGCTCGACGACCTCACGGCGCCGGCCTACAAGGACCTGTTCGTCACCCCGGGCGCGACGACGAGCTCGCCCGGGCTGGCCTTCCTGCTGACCACGGTCGCGGCGTTCGGTGACGACTGGCCGTCGTACTGGGAGAAGCTGCTCGACAACGGCGCCAAGATCACCGAGGGCTGGTCGGACGCCTACCAGGTCGACTTCACCCAGGGTGGCGGAGGCGGTGACCGCCCGATCGTGCTGTCCTACGACTCCTCGCCGGCGTTCACCCTCGACGGGTCCGGCGGGTCGACGACGAAGGCGCTGCTCGACACCTGCTTCCAGCAGGTCGAGTACGCCGGCGTGCTGGCCGGCGCCGCCAACCCCGAGGGTGCGACGGCGCTGATCGACTTCCTCGAGACGACCGAGGTCCAGGAGTCGCTGCCGGACTCGATGTACGTCTTCCCGGTCGACGCGAACGCGAAGCTGCCGAGCGACTGGGCGAGCTTCGCCGTCCGGCCGGTCCAGCCGTTCACGGTCGACCCGGCGCAGATCGCCGAGCACCGCGACGAGTGGCTCCAGCAGTGGAGCGACGTCACCTCCCGGTGAGCGCCCGCCGCCTCCTCACCCTGGCCGGCCTGGCCCTCGGGCCGGTGCTCGTGCTCGGGGTCTTCTTCGTGCTGCCGGTGAGCGGGATGGTCGCGCGCGGCTTCGACGACGGGCCGCGCGCCGTGCTCGAGGTGCTCGGGCGCGACCGCACCCACCGGGTGGTCTGGTTCACGGTCTGGTCGGCGGGGGCGGCCACCCTGGCCAGCATCGTCCTGGGGCTGCCGGCGGCCTACGTCCTGCACCGGCTGGCGTTTCCGGGCCGCGACCTGGTCCGCGCGCTGCTGCTGGTGCCGTTCGTCCTGCCGACGGTCGTGGTGGGGGTGGCGTTCCGGCTCCTGGTCCGCGGCACGGCGCTCGACGGCAGCGCCCTGACGATCATCGCCGGTCTGGTCTTCTTCAACCTGGCCGTGGTGATCTGGGTGGTCGGTGCGGCGTGGGAGTCGCTCGACCCGCGGCCCGCCGAGGCGGCTGCCGCGCTGGGCGCCTCGCCGGCCCAGGTCTTCTGGACCGTCACGTTCCCGGCGCTGCGCCCGGCCGTCGTCTCGGCGGCCAGCGTGGTCTTCCTCTTCTGCGCGACGTCCTACGGCGTGGTGCTCACCCTCGGCGGACTGCGCTACTCCTCGGTCGAGACCGAGATCTACCTGCTCACCACGCAGCTGCTGGACCTGCAGGCCGCGGCCGCGCTGAGCATCGTCCAGCTGCTCGCGATCACGGCGCTGATCGTGGTCGCCGGGCGGCTGCGCCGTACGCCGGACCCCACCGTCTCGCGGCGCACCACGCGGCCAAGCCGACCACGCCGTGCCGACGTCCCCCAGCTGACCCTCACGCTGGTGGCCCTCGGGCTCGTGGCGGCGCCGCTGCTCACGCTCCTCCTCGGCTCGCTGCGGGCCGACGGCACCTGGTCGGTGGCCAACTACCGGCGGCTGACCACCACCGGTGACGGCAGCGCCCTGCTGGTGCCGGTCACCGACGCGCTGGTCACCAGCCTGCGGACCGCGGTCGACGCGACCTGGATGTCCCTGCTGCTCGGCGGCCTCATCGCCGTCGTGGTCAGCCGCCGCTCGGCCACGCGCGGCGAACGGCGGCTGCGCACCGTTCTCGATGCGCTGTTCATGCTCCCGCTCGGGGTGTCCGCGGTGACGCTCGGCTTCGGCTTCCTGATCACGCTGCACACCTCCTCCCGGCTGCTGGTGCCGATCGCGCAGGCCCTGGTGGCGTTGCCGCTGGTGGTGCGCACCCTGGTGCCCGTGCTCACCGGCATCGACGACCGGCAGCGCCAGGCGGCCGCGTCCCTCGGCGCCGGACCGCTGCGGACCTTCTGGACCGTGGACGTCCCGGTGGTCGGCCGGCCGCTGCTGGTCGCCGCCGGCTTCGCGTTCGCGGTCAGCCTCGGGGAGTTCGGTGCCACGTCCTTCCTGGCGCGCGACGAGCGCCCGACCCTGCCGGTCGTCATCTTCCGGCTCATCGGCAGCCCGGGCGCCGCCAACTTCGGGATGGCCCTGGCTGCCTCGGTCGTCCTGGCCGCGGCCACCTCCCTCGTCGTCCTCGGCGTGGACCGCTTAGGGCGTGTCTCCCCAGGCGTACGCAGGTTCGGTGCGCTGTGACCCTGACCCTCGCCGACGTCGCCGTGTCCTACGACGGCACGCCCGCGGTCCGTGACGCGAGCCTGGAGCTGCCCGACGGGCAGGTGCTGGCGGTGCTCGGCCCGTCCGGGTGCGGGAAGTCGACGCTGCTGCGCGCGGTCGCCGGCCTCGAGCCGCTGGTCGCGGGCACGGTCGCGTGGGACGGCGCCGACCTCGCCCGGGTGCCGACCCACAGGCGCGGCTTCGCGCTGATGTTCCAGGACGGCCAGCTGTTCAACCACCTCACCGTGGCCCGCAACATCGGCTACGCGCTCCGTCTCCGGCGCACCCCCGGCATCGAGGCCCGGGTCGCCGAGCTGCTCGCGCTGGTCGGCCTCGAGGGCTACGCAGACCGGCTGCCGACCACCCTCTCGGGCGGCGAGCGGCAGCGCGTGGCGCTGGCCCGCTGCCTCGCCGTACGCCCCCGGCTGCTGCTCCTCGACGAGCCGCTCTCCGCCCTCGACACCGGGCTGCGCCACCGGCTCGCCACGGACCTGCGCGCGATCCTCACCCACGAGGGGACCACCGCCCTGATGGTCACCCACGACCACGAGGAGGCGTTCACCGTCGCCGACCGGCTGGCCGTCATGCGCGCCGGCCGGATCGTCCAGCAGGGCGCCATCGACGACGTGTGGCGGGCTCCCGTCGACCCCCAGACCGCCCTCTTCCTCGGCTACGCCCGGGTGCTGGAGGACCCCGCCGCCGCGATAGTCCGTGACGTTTGTGTTGTGGAACCAGCAGTTCCACAGACACAGACGTCACGGACTATCCCGCCGCTGCGGCTCGCGGTACGCCGGTCGGCGTTCCACGTCGATCCCGACGGGCGGCTGAGCGGCACGGTGGTCGAGGCGAGGGTGACGCCGGAGCAGGTGCGGCTGGTGGTCGAGGTCGACGGCGTCGGCGCCCTCGACGCCGTGGCACCCCTCGACCAGCACCCCGGCGTGGGGGAGTCGGTGCGGCTGGCGGTGGACGTCACCCGCACCGCGCCGGTCGGCGGCTGAATGCACTCGCCTCACCCGGGGTGGGCCTCCCTACACTGGCGTCCGTGTATCGCCGAGCCTGGGTCCTCATGGCCTTCCTGGCCCTGGGCATGGCGGCGTGGGCGATCGTCGAGGCGATCGTGCTCGACAAGACGCTCGTCGACCCCGAGGGCAGCTTCCTGGGCCCGTCCTACATCCGGCTGCCGCTCCTCCTGTTCGGCGCCCTGCTCCTCGACCTGCTGCCGCTCGCGGTCTTGGTCAACCTCAGGACGCCCAGCAAGATCCCGGCCGCCGTACGGCAGCGGATCCGCACGCACTGGAACAGGGAGCGGATCGTCCTCGTGGCCTCGGGGATCACCAGCTTCTACGTCGTCTACGTGACCTACCGCAACATCAAGTCGTTCCTGCCGTTCGTCATTCAGACCAAGTACGACCGCGAGCTGCACCTGCTCGACCACGCGCTGCTGTTCGGCCACGACCCGGCCACGGTGCTGCACAGCACCCTCGGCACCGGCGTGGCGGCCTACTTCCTGTCCTTCGTCTACCTGTGGTTCCTGCCGATGGTGCCGCTGGTCGTCACCGCCTGGGTCGTGTGGGCGCGCAACCTGTCCTACGGCTACTGGTTCGTCACCTCACAGTGCCTGGCCTGGGTGCTCGGCACGATCTCCTACTACGCGCTGCCCACGCTCGGCCCCGGCTTCCGCTACGTGCAGCTCTACACCGACCTGCCGCACACGCCGTCCAAGCAGCTGATGGACTCCCTCGACTTCACCCGCGACTACGTCGTCACCGGCTCGCTCAGCAACGCCGTTCAGTCGGTGGCCGGCTTCGCCAGCCTGCACTGCGGGATCACCATGCTGGTGGCGCTCATGGTGCAGTACACGATCAACATCAAGTGGCTGCGGATCACGGTCTGGGTCAACTTCTGCATCACCGCGGTCGCCACCCTCTACTTCGGCTGGCACTACATCGCCGACGACGTCGCGGGCGTGCTGATCGCCCTGGTCAGCTTCTACGTCGGTGGCCTGGCGAGCGGCCAGAAGTTCGAGCACCGCGGGCTGCGCTCGCACCCGACCACGACCACCTCGGCGGTCCCTGTTCTCCGCGACTGAGCGCAAGGCGCGAATTACATCGGTGTAGTGCGTCAAGGCGACACGCCGATGAATTCGAGAAATATGGCCGATTCGGGTTGACCAGCCCCCGGATCGCCCTACGGTTGGTGTTCGTGCGCCGCAAGTGACACATGTGGGATGTGTGACAAGTGGTGCGCACCGAGACCGACTCGGGGAAGGAGCCGGTCGCGAACCGTATGAGGGGTCGAGGCCGTGCGCGCGCGCAGGTTCGTAGTGGGGACGGCGCTGGCCTGCGCCGCGAGCCTCGCCGTCCCGGCCGCGGGGGTCGCGGATCCCGGCGGTTCGGGCGGCAGTGACGGCCCGGTCTCGCGGCAGGACGTCGCGGACGCCGAGTCCGCGGTCGACGCCGCGGCCACGGACGTCGCATCGGTCCAGGCCGAGCTCGCCGCGGCCCAGCAGCGGCTCGACGCGGCCCAGGTCGACGCGGCCAAGGCGGCCGAGGCGTTCAACGGCGCGCGCTACGAGGCGCAGCAGGCGACGGAGGCCTCCCGGCTCGCCCAGGAGCAGGCCGCTGCGGCAGCCGCCGACCTCGAGCGGCAGCGGTCGGCGTACGCCGATGCCGCGGTGGCGGCCTACGAGTTCTCCCCCAGCTCGGCGCGCTCGGCGCGGTCAGCGGGGCGGACGGCATCACCGAGGTGCTCGAGAGCACGGCCGCGCTCCAGAACGCCGAGTCGGGGCTGCAGGGGCGCTACGAGGCGTACGACGCCGCCGCTGAGCTGGCGACGTCCGCCGACGACCGGGCGTCGGACGCGCTCGCCGACGCCCGCGCCGCCGCCGATCGTGCGAAGGACACCCGCGACTCCGCGCGCGACGCCGAGGCCGACGCGGCCGACGAGGCAGCCACCTACGCGGCCGAGCGGGACCGGATGATCGGCCAGCTGGCCAGGCTGCAGGGCGTCAGTGCCGGCCTCGCCGAGCAGCGGCAGGACCAGCTCGACCAGCAGGCCGCGGCCGCCGCCGCCGAAGCTGCCGCAGCAGCGGCCGAGGAGCAGGAGGAGACCCCCACGGCTCCCCCCGCCCCCACCGCGACGCCCACCCCGACCGCAGCCCCCACGCCGACCGCGGCACCGACTCCGACCTCCGCAGCCACCCCGACCACCCCGACCACGGCACCGGCGACCCCCACGGCCGACCCCCACGCCGACCGCCACCCCGCCGCCCCTCCGCCGCCCCTTCCGCCGCCCCCGCCGCCCCCGGCGACCGGCAACGCTGCGGCCGCGATCGCGTTCGCACGCGCCCAGCTCGGCGAGCCCTACCACTACGGCGCCGCCGGCCCGAGCGCGTGGGACTGCTCCGGCCTCACGATGATGGCCTGGCGGGCCGGCGGGAAGTCGCTCCCGCACTACTCGGTGGCGCAGTACCAGCAGTCGACACCGATCTCGGTGGCGCAGCTCCAGCCCGGCGACCTGCTCTTCTGGGGCGACGGCGGCCCGACCTCGATCTACCACGTCGCGATCTACACGGGCAGCGGGATGATGATCCACGCCCCGCGCCCGGGCCGCGCGGTCGAGGAGGTGTCCATGTACTACTGGATCACCCCCAACTACTTCGCGCGGCCGTAGTTCTACCCCGGCGAGCTTCGGCCCCCCTGTCTACCCCCGCGAGCTTTCGGCCCCACCCCAGTGACGACGCTCGCTGCGCTCGCGGGCTTCGCCGTCGTCACGGGCGCGAGGCCGAATCGCGGGGCGCGCGGGCTTCGCCCGCAAGACCGGGTCGCTGCGCTCCCACCGCTCCCGTTGCGTTGATACCCCCGCGCGGGTGTGAGACCGCGCAGTCGCCACGGGCATCGAGGCCGAATCGCGGGGCGCGCGGGCTTCGCCCGCAAGACCGGGTCGCTGCGCTCCCACCGCTCCCATTGCGTTGTTACCCCCGCGCGGGTGTCGAGACCGCGCGCAGTCGCAGGTGCGACGGGCCGCCGATGGGTACCCTCGCGGCGTGGCCACGGAGACGACCCCGCCCGCCGACGAGCAGCCCGACGAGGAGTCGCCGCAGCAGGACGCGGAAGCGCCCGAGCCCGAGGCGGCCGGCTACGTCCAGCCCGAGGTCGACGTCCCGGCGCTGACCGCGCTGCTCGACGGGCACTACGCCGAGGTGCGGCAGCTGGTGCGCACCAACCTGGTGGAGTACGCCTCGATCCTGGAGGAGGCCGAGACGCTCGACCGGGCGGCGTTCCGCGAGCGGGTCAAGGACGTCGTCGTCGAGATGGCCGCCACCGGTCAGACCGGCATGGGCTTCCCGAAGGAGTACGGCGGGGGCGGCGACATCGGGGCGTCCTTCGCGGCCTTCGAGACGCTGGCCTTCGGCGACCTGTCGGTGCTGGTCAAGGTGGGCGTCCAGTTCGGGCTCTTCGGCGGCGCGATCCTCCAGCTCGGCACCGAGCGGCACCACGACCAGTACCTCGCCGACCTGATCACCGGCCGGCTGATGGGCTGCTTCGCGATGACCGAGACCGGCCACGGCTCCAACGTGCAGGCGCTCGGCACGGTCGCGACCTACGACGCCGAGGCCGGCGAGTTCGTGATCACCACGATGGAGCCGGAGGCCAACAAGGACTACATCGGCAACGCCGCGGCGCACGCCGAGCTCGCGGTGCGTCTTCGCGCAGCTGGAGGTGGGAGGGGAGGGACACGGCGTGCACGCGTTCGTGGTGCCGATCCGCACACGAGCCGAATCCGGGGCGAGCGAGCCGGCTCCCGGCGTCCGCATCGAGGACGACGGGCTCAAGATGGGGCTCAACGGCGTCGACAACGGCCGGCTCTGGTTCGACCAGGTGCGGGTGCCGCGCGAGGCGCTGCTCAACCGGTTCGCCGACGTCGCCGAGGACGGCACCTACAGCAGCGCGATCGAGAACCCCAACCGCCGCTTCTTCACCATGCTCGGCACCCTGATCCAGGGCCGGGTCTGCGTCGGCGGCGCCGGCATCAACGCCAGCAAGGTCGCGCTGGCCATCGCGGTCCGCTACGCGCTCAGGCGCCGGCAGTTCGAGGCGACGTCGCCCGACGAGGAGGAGCTGCTGCTCGACTACGGGCAGCACCAGCGCCGGCTGTTCCCGCTCCTCGCCGGCACCTACGCCCTGCACTTCGCGCAGGAGGTCGTCGCCGGCCAGGCCCACCAGGTGTTCTCCGGCGAGGTGGGCGACGACGAGGAGGGGCAGAAGTTCCGCCGCGAGCTCGAGTCGCGCGCCGCCGGCACCAAGGCGCTCGGCACCTGGCACGCGACGCGCACCATCCAGGAGTGCCGCGAGGCGTGCGGCGGCGCCGGCTACCTCGCCGAGAACCGGTTCGCCGCGCTCAAGGCCGACACCGACGTCTTCACCACCTTCGAGGGCGACAACACCGTCCTGCTCCAGCTGGTCGCCAAGGGGCTGCTCACCGACTACTCCTCGCGTTCGAGGACCTCGACCAGCTCGGGATGGTGCGCTTCGTGGCCGGGCTCGCGGTCGAGACCGTGGTCGAGCGGATGAGCGTGCACAAGCTCGTCGAGCGGGTGCGCGACCTGCTGCCCGGCGGCGACGAGTGGGACCAGGAGGCCGGGCTGCTCGACCCGGCCTACCAGCTCGCCATGCTGCGCTTCCGCGAGGAGCACATGCTCGGCGGCGTCGCCCGCCGGCTCAAGCGCGGCATCGACCAGGGGATGAACCCGGGCGAGGTGTTCTCCCTGGTGCAGGACCACGTCATCCACGCCGCCCGCGCGCACGTCGAGCGGCTGGTGCTGGAGGCGTTCGTCGAGAAGGTCGCGCCGCTCGACGACGGCGACAACAAGGTCGCGCTGAACCTGCTCTGCGACCTCCACGCGCTGGCCACGATCGAGGCCGACCGCGCCTGGTTCATGGAGCACGGCCGGCTCACCGGCGAGCCGCTCCAAGGCGATCAGCCGCGAGATCAACGAGCTGTGCCGCAAGCTCCGCCCGCTCGCGCGCGACCTCGTCGACGCCTTCGGCGTGCCCGAGGAGATGCTGCGGAGCGAGGACCTGATCGGGTGAGAGCTACCGGGGTTGGGGGGCTGGTCCGACGACCCGCTGTGGGGCTCGTTCTACGACTGGACGGTCGAGCACCGGACCGTCGGTGGCGCGCTGTGGGCGGTCGGCCTCCAGAGCGACCTCGGGCGCCTCTACGCCGCCGCGGGCGAGATCGGCCGCCAGCGCGAGGGCGCCCGGGTGCTCGACGTGCCGTGCGGCGGCGGGGTCGCCGTGCGCGGGCTGCACCCCGACCAGGGCGTCGACTACGTCGCCGCCGACATCTCCCAGAAGATGCTCGACCGGACCGCGAGGGTGGCCGCCGAGCACGGCGTCGCCGACCAGGTCACCACCCGGGTCGCCGACGTCGAGCAGCTGCCGTTCGACGACCGCTCCTTCGACCTGGTGGTCTCCTTCACCGGGCTGCACTGCTTCCCCGACCCGGCCCGTGCGGTGGTGGAGATGGCGCGGGTGGTCAAGCCCGGCGGGGTGATCAGCGGCAGCGCGATCCTCAACGACACCGGGCTGCGGTTCGAGCCGATGCGCCGCGCCGGCCGGCTGGCGGGGCTGCTCGGCCCGGGGTGCACGTCCGACCAGGTCCAGCGCTGGCTGGCCAACCAGGGCGTGGCCGACGTGACCATGGACGTCTCGGGCGCGATGGCCTACTTCCGCGGCGTACGCCGGGCTCAGTAGCCGGGCTCAGTACGCGGGCGGCTTGTTGCCCGCGCGCTCGAACGACGCGCGCACCTCGTCCTCGGCGTCGGTCCGGCCGACCCACTCGGCGCCCTCGACGGACTTGCCGGGCTCGAGGTCCTTGTAGACCTCGAAGAAGTGCTGGATCTCGAGGCGGTCGAACTTCGGGACGTGGTTGATGTCGCGGATGTGCTCGAGCCGCGGGTCGGTCGATGGCACGCACAGCACCTTGTCGTCGCCGCCGGCCTCGTCGGTCATGCGGAACATGCCGATCGCCCGGCACTTGATCAGGCAGCCCGGGAACGTCGGCTCCTGGAGCAGCACCAGCGCGTCGAGCGGGTCGCCGTCGAGGCCGAGGGTGTTCTCGATGAAGCCGTAGTCGGCGGGATACTGGGTCGAGGTGAACAGCGTCCGGTCGAGCCGGATGCGGCCGGACTCGTGGTCGACCTCGTACTTGTTGCGCTGGCCCTTCGGGATCTCCACGAGCACGTCGAACTCCATGTCAGGCATCCTCCCGCACAATGTCCTCGACGTGTGCACGGGCGAGGAGGTTGGTCGTGTCTTCCAATTGCTGGCGGATGCCAGCGTCGTCCAGGGCGTGCGATGGCACGGCGCCGGTGCGAAGGCAGACTGGACGTCTTTCGAGCGCTGGCGCCACCGCCAGCGTGCGTGCTGGGCGGCGCTGGCGCCGCCATGAATTGGGAGACGCGACCTAGTGATGGTGGCAGGTGAGCGAGGCCACGGGCTCGTCGGTCGCGCAGTGGTCGCCCTGCTCATCGTGGCGGTGCTCCTCGGTGGGGTCGCTGCGTGGCGGCTCGACCTGGTCGGCCGGTTCGACGACCCGGACACCAGTGACCCGGACACCGCTGCGGGGCCGGCGGCGGTCGAGCCCCCGCCCGGCCTCGAGCTGCCCGCGCTGAGCGACCCCACGCCCGTCGGCACGCCCCTGACCCCGCCCGGCGCGATCGACGCGGCCCTGGTGCAGGCCGCCGTGGCGCCGTACCTCGCCGACCCGGTGCTCGGGAACCACGTCGTGGGCGCCGTCGCCGACCTCACCGCGGGCCGGCCCGGTCGTGAAGCTCGGGGACGGCAGGGGCCGCGATGCCGGCCTCGGTCACCAAGCTGCTGACCACGACCGCCGCACTCTCGGTCCTCGGCCCGGAGACCAGGTTCACGACCCGGGTCGTCGCCGGCGGCAAGAAGCGGATCGTGCTGGTCGGAGGCGGCGACCCGTTCCTGTCCTCCAAGCCGCTGCCGGCCGCCCACCCCGGCCACGCCGACCTGCGGACCCTCGCCGTCCAGACCGCGAGGGCGCTGAAGGAGCAGGGCCGGACCTCGGTGCAGCTCGGCTACGACGACTCGCTCTTCTCCGAGCCGTCGTTCAACCCGGCCTGGCCCGCGCACTACCTGCCCGAGCACGTGGTCTCGCGGGTCACGGCGCTCTGGGTCGACGAGGGCCGCCCGCCCGTGGGGTCTGGCCGGGTCGACGACCCGTCGCTCTACGCGGCACAGACGTTCGCCGCCGCGCTCGTCTCTCACGGCATCACCGTGGTCGGAGCGCCGACCCACGGCCTCGCGTCCGGCGGGCGCGAGCTCGCGTCGGTGCAGTCGGCGCCGCTCCGCGAGATCGCGGCGCGGATCCTCGAGGTGAGCGACAACGAGGGCGCCGAGGTGCTCTCCCACCAGGTCGGGCGGACGGCCGCGGGCAGCGGCACCTTCTCCGGCGGCGCCGCGGCGGTCACCCAGACCCTCCGCGGGCTGGGGGTGACCGCCGCCTTCGACATCCACGACGGCAGCGGCCTGTCCCGCGACAACCGCATCACGCCGCTCGCCCTGGTGCAGGTGCTCCGGCTGAGCCTCGACCCCGCGCACCCCGAGCTCAACGCGGTGGCCACCGCGCTGCCCGTGGCCGGCTTCACGGGCTCGCTGACCAACCGGTTCGACCAGCCGTACCCCGACTCGCGCGGCCTGGTGCGGGCCAAGACCGGCACGCTCACCGGCGTCAGCAGCCTGGCCGGCATCGCGGTCGACCAGGACGGCCACGAGATGCTGTTCGCGCTGATGGCCGACCGGATCGCGAAGCCGAACGAGACCAAGGCCCAGCATGCCCTCGACGCGGCGGCCGGCGCCCTCGGCGCCTGCCACTGCGGTGAGGGCGCCCTCCTCCAGTGACCGCCGTCCGCTGACCCCCGGCACTACCCTCCGGATATGACTCAGACACCAGCGGCCGGGTGGTTCGTGGACCCCGAGGACGCGACGCAGTTCCGCTACTGGGACGGCACGGCCTGGACCGACCACCGTTCCCCGCGCGGCCCGGCGGCTGCCGACCAGCTCAACCAGGCGGCCACCGACCTGGCCGACGGGCTGTCGCGCGGGTTCTCGGCGGTGGGGACCTGGGTCAACCAGAACACCGCGATCGCGCCTCAGCCGGGCGTCCCGACGTTCGCATCGGTGGCGGCGTCGTGCCGTGACGAGCCGGCGCGGCAGCCGCTGTCGATCAAGGCCCAGCTCGTGCTCGCACCCACCGACCTCGCCGGGGTCGCGGCGGTGTTCGCCCAGGCGCAGACCCTGGTGACCGCGGAGGGCGCGACCCTGGACAACGAGCACTGCCGGCTGGTGCCCAACCCGTGGGACCCGGCCGTCCCCCACGGCGTCGCCGTCTTCGTCGGCGAGACGATGGTGGGCCGACTGCCAGCCGAGTTGGAGGCGACCTACTGCGGGCCGCTGGCGCAGCTGACCAGCAGGGGGCTGCTGGCCAGCGCGGTCGCCGACCTCTGGGCGCAGGGTGCGCCGGGCGCGGTCAGCTCGGCCCGGGTGACCGTCGACCTTCCGGAGGTCGCAACCCTCGGATAGTCCCTGACGATCTGCCCAGCCCCACGGGCGTGTCGGCAGCCAGAAGGTCAGGGACTGTCGGCCTCTCTAGCTTCGCTAGTGTCCCGCGCGCGGAGTTCGCAATATAACTCGTGCTCCCAGTGCGTGCATCGCGAGACGGCGGCGCCGGCAGACTGGGCGTCTTTCCAGCGTCGCCGACGAAGTGAGGTGCGTGCTGGGGGTGCGAGTTGTGCAGCGAACTTCGTGTGCGGGGCACTGGTGGTCATCTCCGGAAGTTCTTCGGGTGTCCCGCACCCCGGGCACGCACCTGGCGGTGTCGGCGGAGCTCGGAAGACGACCCGGTATGCCATCGCTCCGCCGTCGTGCCAGGCACGCACCCGGAGCACGGGCCACCCCCGAACAACTCCCGGAGATGACCACGAGGGCGTGTCCCGCAATCCATGGCGGCGCCGGACGCCGCCCAGATCACACGCTCCACCCCACGGAAGACGCTCGCTACGCTCGCGCTTCCGCGGGGACCCCGGAACAGCGTGCGGCGTCGCCGACCCTACGAAGACGCCCAGTCTGCGTGCACGCCGGCGACTGACCAGCCCGCGCCTGGACGACGCCGGGCATCCACCAGCAATTGCGGGACATGCCCTAGCTAGGTGCGCGCCTCCCCGCCCCAGTTCGCCAGCTTGGTGGCGATGGTGCGCAGGTCGGCGCGCCAGATCTCTTCCGGGCCGGGCGGGAGGACGTCGTCCCACTCGATGGTGGGCGAGCCGATCACGCCGGTGAGCCTCGCGGTCCGGCCGACGAACCAGGTGTGCGCGTGCGCCCCGCCGTCGCCGTACCTCAGCACGTGGCAGCGCGCGACATGGTCGAGCCCCTCCACGATGCGCACCAACCGGGTCGAGACCCGGCCGTGCTGCGAGGCGAGCTCATCGTCGAACTGGCCGAAGTCGAGATGCAGCCGCGGCTCGAGGATGAGTACGACGGGCAGGCCGCTCGGCTGCCCGAAGTGCTTGAGCACCCAGGACTCGTCCTCCCACACGACGTTCTCGGGAGGTGTGCCGAAGCACGACGGACACGGCTTGTCGGACGACTCACCGGCGCGGAGCGGGTCGTCGGACGGCGGCGGCAGCAGCCTCGGCACGATCGCGCCGTCGACCACCTCCCACGGGAAGTTGTCCCATGCGTTGCTCGGTGGCGCCTGGAGGCGACCGTCGTCGCCCACGGCCGCATGGATGCGGGCGTGGATCTGCTCGGCTGACTCGGCCATGACGCAACCCTGCCAAACGGCACCGAGCCTCCTGACCGGCGGGGGCATCACATGGTGACGGCGGTCTCCGCGTGCGCCCTCGGAGGCTCGCCGCGCTGCTCCTTCCCGCCGCGCCGTCGCACGACTCTCGCGACCCTGGCGTCCACGCCCTTGTCCAGCAGCCTTCTAGACTGAGCCATGCCCGACCTGATGTTGCCGACCGCGCCGGACATCCCGGGGGCCACGCACGTCCACTCCGGCAAGGTGCGCGACCTCTACGAGCTGACCGAGGGTCCGCACGAGGGCCGGCTCCTCATGGTGGCGAGCGACAGGATCTCGATCTTCGACTTCGTGCTCGAGAGCACCATCCCGGACAAGGGCGAGCTGCTCACCCGGATGTCGCTGTGGTGGTTCGACCAGCTGGCCGACATGGTGCCCCACCACGTCATCTCGACCGACGTTCCCGAGTCGGTGCGCGGCCGGGCAGTCATCTGCGAGCGGCTCGGGATGTATCCCGTCGAGTGCGTCGCCCGTGGCTACCTCACCGGCACCGGCCTGATCGACTACCGCGGCTCCGGCGAGGTGTGCGGCATCCGGCTGCCCGAGGGGCTCGAGGACGGCAGTCGCCTCACCGAGCCCATCTTCACGCCGGCCACGAAGGCCGACCTGGGCGACCACGACGAGAACGTGTCGTACGCCGCCGTGGTCGAGACCATCGGCGCCGAGCGGGCCGACGAGCTGCGGAGGCTCACCCTCGAGGTCTACGCCCGCGCCGAGGGGATTGCCCGCGAGCGGGGCATCATCCTGGCCGACACCAAGCTCGAGTTCGGCTCGCGCGGTGACGGTACGACGGTGCTCGGCGACGAGGTGCTCACTCCCGACTCATCGCGGTTCTGGCCGGCCGCGGAGTGGCAGCCGGGGCGCGCGCAGCCGTCCTACGACAAGCAGATCGTGCGCAACTGGGCGCTGTCCGCGGAGTCCGGCTGGGACCGCGCGTCGGGCGAGCCGCCGCCGCCGCTGCCCGCGGAGGTGGTCGACCGGACGCGGGCCCGCTACGTCGAGGCCTACGAGCTGCTCACCGGCCTGACCTTCTGATGCAGCGGGAGCTGCACGGCACGGTCTCCTTCGAGGTGCCGCCTGAGCCCGCCTTCGACTACCTGGTCGACCCTGCCAACCGCCCCGAGTGGCAGTCCAGTCTGCGGCGGGTCGAGCACGTCGAGGGCCCCGCGCGCCCTGGGCAGACCTGGATCGACGTGACCAAGCCGGGGCTCCGCCCCGCCATGCGCACCGACATCCTCGAACGGCCACGCCTCTGGTCGGAGTCCGGGACCTGGCGGTTCGTGCGTGCCGATCTCACGTTGCGCTTCGAGGCGGTGGGCGAGCTCGCCTGCGACGTGCACTTCGCCTTCCGGGTCCACGCGCTTGGCCCGGTGGGGCTCGCAGTGAGCGTCCTGTCGGTGCCAGCAGTGCGTGCCGACCTGCGCAGGGCTGCGCGGATCCTCTCGTCGCGCTAGTGACTCCTCGGTAGGTTGACGACACCACCGACGTGACGGAGGCCACGTGTCCACGACGTACAACCTCGCCAGCCTGCTCGAGACCAGCGCACAGAACTACCCCGAGCGCGAAGCCATCGTCTTCCCGGCCACCGGTCGGCGGATGACCTACGCCGAGGTCGACGCCGTCGCCAACATGGTGGCCAACCTGCTGGTGAGCAAGGGCATCCAGCCCGGCGACAAGGTGGCGCTGAGCTGCCCCAACCTGCCGTACTTCTCGCTCGTCTACTGGGGCATCCTCAAGGCCGGCGCGACCGTCGTCCCGCTCAACGTGCTGCTCAAGGGTCGCGAGGTGGCCTATCACCTCGGCGACTCCGACGCGAAGGCCTACTTCTGCTTCGAGGGCACCGCCGAGCTGCCGATCGGCCAGGAGGGGTACGCCGGGTTCCAACAGGCGGACGGCTGCGAGCACTTCTTCGTCATCACCGCCGCCCTTGACGGGGAGTCGCCGTTCGAGGGCATCCAGACCTTCGGCCAGGCGCTCGGCGGGATGGAGGCGACCTTCGACACCGTCGAGACCGACGAGGACGACACGGCCGTCATCCTCTACACCTCGGGCACCACGGGTCAGCCGAAGGGCGCCGAGCTGCGGCACCGCAACATGCGCGACAACGCTCGGCTCGGCGAGCTGCAGTTCGGAGCCGACGCCGAGCGGCCCGACACCTTCCTGTGCGTGCTGCCGCTGTTCCACTCCTTCGGTCAGACCGTGATCCAGAACGGCTCGGCGGCGTACGGCGGGACCGTGGTGATGCTGCCGCGCTTCGAGGCCGGCGCCGCGCTCGCACTGATGGAGAGCGAGGGGATCACCTTCTTCGCCGGCGTACCGACGATGTACTGGGGGCTGCTCCACGCGCTGAAGGAAGCCGACGGCAAGGTCGACGTCGCCAAGATCAAGGCCAACCTCCGGGTCGCCGCGGCCGGCGGCTCGGCCCTTCCGGTCGAGGTGCACAAGGCCTTCGAGCGGGAGTTCGGAGTGACCATCCTCGAGGGCTACGGGCTGTCCGAGACCTCGCCGGTCGCGAGCTTCTCGCAGTACGGCGAGCCGGTGCGCGTCGGCTCGATCGGCAAGCCGGTGCCGGGGGTCGAGATGAAGCTGATCGAGCAGGACGGCTGGGACGAGATCGACCCGGAGGGCAAGGATCCGGACGCGGTCGGTGAGATCGCGATCAAGGGCCACAACATCATGAGGGGCTACTACGGGAGGCCGGAGGCCACCGAGGAGGCGATCCGCGACGGCTGGTTCCGCAGCGGTGACCTCGGCCGCCGCGACGAGGACGGCTGGTACTACATCGTCGACCGGTCCAAGGACATGATCATCCGGGGTGGCTACAACGTCTATCCCCGCGAGATCGAGGAGGTCCTGATGACCCACCCCGACGTCTCGCTGGCCGCCGTGATCGGCGTTCCCCACGAGAGCCACGGCGAGGAGATCAAGGCGGTCGTGATCCTCGAGGACGGCGCCACGCTGACCGAGGGCGAGCTCCTCGCCTGGGGCAAGGAGCAGATGGCGGCCTACAAGTACCCACGCCAGATCGAGTTCGTCCCGAACCTGCCGATGACCGCCACCGGCAAGATCCTCAAGCGCGAGCTCAAATGATCACCCCACGAAAGGCTTCGCTCCCCCCGCTTCGCTCCTTCCGCGGACCCTTCCGCGGGGACCCCGAAAAAGCATGACCTTCAACCGCGCGCTGGGGTTCACGGTCGCGGCCGTGATGGTGCTCGTCGGCGCCGTGTGGACCGGCCAGGGGCTGGGCTGGATCGGTGGCAGCTCGATGACCGACGACTCCACCTGGGCGATCGTCGGCCCGATCGTCGCCGGCCTCGGCGTCGCCCTGGCGATCTCGATCGTGGGCCGGATCCGTCGTGGCCCCGACCAGCAGGGACCTCCCGGCCGCTACTAGGGCGCGTCCCGTCATTCACGGCGGCGCCGGACGCCGCCCAGATCACGCTCTGGCGGCGTCGCCGACCCTTCGAAGACGCCCAGTCTGCGTGCGCGCCGGCGCCTGACCAGCCCGCGCCTGGACGACGCCGGCATCCACCAGCAATGACGGGACACGCCCTAGTTGTCTACCCCCGCGGGCTTCGGCCCCGGGCCTCCGCTTTGGTGCCGGGTGCCGCCGCCCAGCAGGCCGCCGAGCCCGCCGAGGATGTCGCCGAGGTCGATGTTGCCAGCAGGGTTGCCCCCCGAGCTGCTTCCCGAGCTCGAGCCACCCATGCCGCTGGCCGCACCGCCCAGGATCGAGCCCAGGATGCTGCCGAGCACCCCGCCGCCGCCCGATCCCGAGCCCGTCATCTGCTTGCCGAGGTAGGCGAGCACGATGGGCGCGAGGAGAGGCATCAGCTTGGCGATCAGCCCCGCGTTGCCGCCCCCGACGCCACCGAGCTGGTGGATCACCTGGTCTGTGGCGTCGCCGAAGACGTGGCGGGTGATCCTGGCGCCGTCGGCGGTGTCGATCTGGCTCAGGTCGACGGTGCCGTCGCCCGGCAGGTTCTCGGCGTGGTGTCCGAGCGCCGTGGTGAGCGAGGCCGCGCCACCCGGGTCGGCGGCGTTGGCCTGGAGCCCGCCGAGCAGGGCGGGCAGGACCGTGTGGACCGCCCGCTCGACCTCGGCGGGTGAAGCGCCGACCTGGTCGGCAAGCTGCTGGATGGGCAGGCGCGACGCGATGTCGTCGTAGGCGGTCATGCGAGGAACGTAGTGGCTGCCCCGACTCACGCGAAGGGGTCGGGCAGCCCGCCCGGGAGCTTGGCCAGCAGCTCGCGGGCCTGGGCGGCGGACTTGTGCTCCACCAGCACCTCGTACTTCGTGGCGACGACGGCGGTGACCGAGGAGAAGTCGCGCCGCCCGCGGGTGGCGGCATAGCCGACCATGGCCCAGACCACGCCGAACACCGCGCCGAACAGCATCGTGGCGAGCACGGTGGCGAGGAGGCTGCTGCCGTCGGCGAACAGCGAGAGCACGAGGCCGACGAAGAGGCCGAGCCAGACACCGGAGACGAGGCCGCCCAGGGCGACCCGGCCGGTGGTGAGGCGGCCGGTGATCCGCTCGATCCTCTTGAGGTCGGTGCCGACGATCATGCACTGCTCGACCGGGAACTTGTTGTCGGACAGGAAGTCGACGGCCTTCTGCGCCGCGGCGTAGTCGTCGTAGACCGCCAGGGACTGCGGGAAGTCCAGACCCAGCGGCGACGCGCCGGCCCGGCCTGCGGAAGGGGTGCCCATGCTCATGCCGTCAGTCTGCCCGACTCGCGGGCGGGAGCTCTCAGCCTGTCCTTGGCATCTCCTTGGAATGCCCCGGCATCCTCGATGCGTGGCCGACGAATCACCTTCGCAGAAACGACGCAGGCGGGTGTTCCACACCGCCGGACTCACGGCGTCGGCCGCCGTCCTCGCGCTCTCGATCCAGGCCGGCTCGCTCAGCTCCGACGACGACCCGCCGGCGAACCAGTACGGCGACGCGACCATCCTCGACCCCGACGACCACGGCGCCGATCCCGCCGACTGATGGTCAGCGGTGGTCGCGCAGCCGCCGGCCCGTCAGCTCCTGCGGCTCGACCTGGAGCAGCAGGTCGCGCGGCCCCTGGGGCCACACGTGCAGGTTCGCGAGGAGCCCGGGGTCGCGCTCGGACGGCAGGCACGACGCGACACCCGACACCACGACGCTCCAGCCGGTGTGGCTGGCGGCGTCGATCTGGTCGATCTCGACGAGCACCCGCTGGTCGCAGCTCTCGCGGGCCAGGCTGGAGTCCGAGGCCGTCTGGAACCAGATGATGCCGTCGGCGACCGTGTAGTTCATCGGCACGATGGCCATGCCGTCCGGGCCCGACCACACGATCCTGGCGATGGCGTCCGGCCCGGCCAGCTCCGACACGAGCTGCCAGCAGTCGTAGCGGCTCAGGCGCTCGAGCCGGACGTCGCCGCCGCGCACGTTCTCTCCACCGGTCATGGTCACGCCGCCCTTCTTGGGTCGAGTCAGACGATCCGGGCCCGGGCCGCCTCGAGGCGGGCGACCGGGACGCGGAACGGCGAGCAGGAGACGTAGTCGAGGCCGACCCTCTCGAAGAAGTGGATCGACTGGGGGTCGCCACCGTGCTCGCCGCACACGCCGAGGTGCAGATCGGGCCGGGTCTCGCGGCCCAGCCGCACGGCGGTGGCCACCAGAGAGCCCACGCCGTCCACGTCGATCGACTCGAACGGCGAGACGGGGAAGATGCCGTGGTCGAAGTAGGTCGAGAAGAACGCCGACTCCACGTCGTCGCGCGAGAAGCCCCACGTCATCTGGGTCAGGTCGTTGGTGCCGAAGGAGAAGAAGTCCGCGGAGCGGGCGATCCGGTCGGCGGTCAGCGCCGCCCTCGGCACCTCGATCATGGTGCCGATCCGCACCGGGAGCTCGAGGCCCCGCTCGGTCCGGACCGCCTCGACGACGGCGTCGATCTCGGCGCGGACGAGCACGAGCTCGGGCGCGGTCGCCACCAGCGGGATCATGATCTCGGGGCGCGGGTCGCCGCCCGCCTCGAGCCGGTCCGCGGTGGCCTCGAGGACGGCACGGGCCTGCATGGTGACCAGGCCGGGCACCACGATGCCGAGGCGCACGCCACGGAGCCCCAGCATGGGATTCTCCTCGTGCAGCCGGGCGACGGCGTCCAGCAGGGTGTGGTGCCGCGCGTCGCGGTCGCCGTGGTCGTCCTCCAGGGCCACCTGCACCGCCAGCTCGGTGTGGTCGGGCAGGAACTCGTGCAGTGGCGGGTCGATGAGCCGGATGGTGACCGGCAGCCCGTCCATCTCGCGCAGGATGTCGCTGAAGTCCTGGCGCTGCAGCGGCAGCAGCTCGGCGAGGGCCGCCTCCTTGGCGGCGTCGTCGGTGGCGAGGATCAGCCGCTCGACGAGCTCGCGCCGGGGGCCGAGGAACATGTGCTCGGTGCGGCACAGCCCGATGCCGGTGGCGCCGAAGCGCCGGGCACGAGCGGCGTCCTCGGCGGTGTCGGCGTTCGCGCGCACCTCCAGGCGGCGTACGCCGTCGGCGTGCTCCATCAGGAACTCGACCGCCGAGACCAGGTCGCCGGCCTCCTCGTCCGCTGCGGTCCCTTCGAGGTGGCGCAGGACCACCGAGTCGGTCACCGGGACCGCGCCGAGGTAGACCTCGCCGCTGGTGCCGTCGATCGAGATCACGTCGCCCTCCACGAGCGTGTGGCCCGCGACGCGGACCTCGCCGTGCTCGAGGTCGATGTCGAGCTGCTCAGCGCCGCAGACGCAGGTGCGACCCATGCCGCGCGCCACCACGGCCGCGTGCGACGTCTTGCCGCCCCGGGCAGTGAGCACGCCACGCGCGGCCACCATGCCGGGCAGGTCGTCGGGGTTGGTCTCGCGACGGACCAGGACGACGGCGTCACCGTTGGCGCCCCACTTGGCGGCGGTCGCCGAGGTGAGCGCGATCCGGCCGGAGGTCGCGCCGGGGGAGGCGCCGATGCCGGTGGTCAGGTGCTCACGCTCGGCGGTGAGGTCGAAGCGCGGGAACAGCAGCTGGGCGAGCTGGCTGCCGGTGACCCGGCCGAGCGCCTCGTCAGCGGTGATCAGCCCCTCGTCGACCATGGCCCGGGCGATCCGGAACGCCGCCTCGGGCGTGCGCTTGCCCACCCGCGTCTGAAGGATCCACAGCCGCCGGTTCTCGATGGTGAACTCGATGTCGCAGAGGTCCCGGTAGTGCTGCTCGAGCAGGGTCATCACGTCGAGCAGCGCGTCGTAGGACGGCTTGTCGAGGTCCTCGAGGTCGGCGAGCGGGATCGCGTTCCGGATCCCGGACACGACGTCCTCGCCCTGCGCGTCGCCGAGGTAGTCGCCGTAGACGCCCTTGAACCCGCTGCCGGGGTCGCGGGTGAAGCAGACGCCGGAGCCGGAGCCCGGCCCACTGTTGCCGAAGACCATCACCTGGATGTTGACGGCGGTGCCGAGGTCGTCGGGGATCTGCTCGTGGCGGCGGTAGACGGCCGCGCGCTCGGTGTTCCAGGACGAGAACACCGCGAGCACGGCGGCGTGCACCTGCTCGCGCGGGCTCTGTGGGAAGTCGTGACCGACGTGGTCGCGGATGACGCCCTGGTAGGTCGCCACCAGCCCGCGCAGGTCGTCGACGTCGAGGTCGACGTCGGCGAACACGCCGCGGTCGGCCTTGACCTTGTCGAGCTCGACGGCGAACGCCTCGGCTTCGATGCCGAGCACGGTCGCACCGAACATCTGGAGCAGCCGGCGGTAGGAGTCGAAGGCGAACCGCTCACTGCCGCTCACCCTGGCCAGCCCCGCGACGGACTCGTCGTTGAGGCCGATGTCCAGCACCGTCTCCATCATCCCGGGCATGGAGAACTTGGCGCCCGAGCGCACCGAGACGAGGAGCGGGTCGTCGGCGTCACCCAGCGAGCGGCCCATGGCCTGCTCCAGCCCGGCGAGGTGCTCGTCGATCTCCTGCACCAGGCCCTCCGGCAGCTCGCCGCTGGCGAGGTAGGCGCGGCAGGCCTCGGTGGTGATGGTGAAGCCGGGCGGCACCGGCAGCCCCATCCGGGTCATCTCCGCGAGGTTGGCTCCCTTGCCACCCAGCAGCTCCTTCTGATCCTTGTTGCCCTCAGTGAACGAGTAGACGTATCGGCCCATGCTTCGAGCATCGAGGCGGGGGTGCGGAGCGGACAGAGACCAAGGGCCCGGGTCGGCCGGGACGTACGACGGGCGACCGGCGGCGGGCCGCGAGCGGCGGGCGGCGGTCCACTAGGCTCGGAGCGTGCCCAAGGTCGTCGTCGACGTGATGCCCAAGCCGGAGATCCTCGACCCCCAGGGCAAGGCCGTCCTCGGTGCCCTGCCGCGGCTGGGGTTCTCGGGCGTGACCGACGTGCGGCAGGGGAAGCGGTTCGAGCTCGAGCTCTCCGGCGAGGTGACCGACGAGGTGCTCGCGCAGGTCCGGCAGATGGCCGAGACGCTGCTCTCCAACCCGGTGATCGAGAACTTCACGGTCCGGATCGAGCACGACGAGGTCAGCGCGTGAAGGTCGGGGTCGTCACCTTTCCCGGCTCCCTCGACGACGTCGACGCCCAGCGCGCGGTGCGGGTCGGCGGCCACGAGGCGGTCGCGCTCTGGCACGGCGACCACGACCTGCGCGGTGTCGACGCGATCGTGCTGCCGGGCGGCTTCTCCTACGGCGACTACCTGCGCTGCGGGGCGATCTCCCGCTTCTCCCCGGTGATGGCCGAGGTGGTCGAGGCCGCGGGTCGCGGGATGCCGGTGCTCGGCATCTGCAACGGCTTCCAGATCCTCTGCGAGTCGCACCTGCTGCCCGGGGCGCTGATCCGCAACGACCACCGCAAGTTCGTCTGCCGCGACCAGCGGCTGCGACTCGAGAACAACCGGACGCCCTGGACGTCGTCGTACGCCGAGGGCGCGGAGATCACGATCCCGCTGAAGAACGGCGAGGGTGGCTTCGTCGCCGACACCGACACCCTCGACCGGATCGAGGGGGAGGGGCAGGTCGTGGCGCGCTACCTCGACGGCAACCCCAACGGCTCCCTGCGCGACATCGCGGGCATCACCAACGAGGGCGGCAACGTCGTCGGGCTGATGCCCCACCCCGAGCACGCCACCGAGGCGCTCACCGGCGCCGGCACCGACGGGCTCGGCTTCTTCACCTCGCTCGCGGCGCAGACGTTCGCCTGACGCCGGGCGGTGGACCCCCGTCCACTCGCCCGGCGTGCCGGCGCTCCCCGCTGGCGCTGCACACCCCCGCAGCGCCAGACGACTATCTGTTCCCGGCCTGGAGCGCGGCCCAGGAAGCCGGGCCGACCACGCCGTTCTCGGCGATGCCGTTCTTGGCCTGCCACGCGACCACGGCCGACTGGGTCGCGGCGTCGAGGCTCCCCGTGATCGCCAGCTTGTACCTGGCCGAAGCGGCGTTGAGCGCGCGCTGGACCCGGCTGACGTCGTCGCCAGACGAGCCGAGGTTGAGAGTCGGCGTGGGGCCCGCGCTGAGCAGGGTCATCCAGGCGGACCTCGAGAACATCGCCGTCCGTCGCAGCCCGACCTGCCGCTGCCAGTGCTTGACCGACTTGGTCAGCCGGGCGGTCCACGCGCCCTTGACCCGGCCCTTGAAGACCCCCTGCTCCTTGAGCAGGCACTTGAGCGCGCTCACCTGGCCGGCGCTCGGCGTGTGGCTGCGCGACGGCGACTTGAGCCGCTGGTAGTTGGCCAGGTCGACCGGCGTGCCGTGGCAGTGGGTCGCCGGTCCCGGCGAGGTGGGTGCCGCGCTCGAGCTGAGGTCGAGGTAGTTGCGGTCGATGTTGATCGTCACCCCGCCCCACCTCTCGTTGTGCCCGCCCTGGAACTGCTTGACCCGCCGGCCGGGGATCCAGCCGTCGGAGCGGATGTAGGTGGTCGAGGTGTTGGCCTGCCCGTCCCACCGGGCGATCCAGATCTGGTCGGGCAGCGCGAACGTGCCCGGCCGCATGACCCGGGCGTCGTCGAGCGACTTGATGCCCGAGCCGGCGCTGGAGTAGATCCCGGAGACGTAGCCCAGGGCGTGCAGCTGCTGGGTCCAGGCGCTGAGGAAGTAGAGCGAGGACTCGCGGCAGGCGGTCTTGGTGACGTCGTAGCCCTCGAGGTCGTACCAGAGCGTGCTGCCGGGCACGATCCCGAGCGCCTGGGCCGCTGCGACCGCCGTCGACGCCTCGGTGGTCCCCTGCCGGAACGCCTTCTGGTAGACCCCGGCGCCGTTGAGCTTGGTGCTGATCACCGGGTCGTTGCCGTAGCGCGGGAACGACGGGTTGCACGCGGCCTGCGGGCCGAGCGTGATCGGGAGCAGCCGCCAGCCGTTGAGCAGCTGGGCGGAGATCCACGTGGGGGTCAGGTTCGGCTGGTCACGGCAGCCGCGCGAGGCGCCGGAGATGTAGATGCCGACGGCGCGGTACGGCGACGCCGAGAGCCACGCGTCCATCTTCCACTGCTCGGGGGCGTGGCACTGGTCGAAGCCGAGGCCGGTGTAGTTGCCGGGCGTCACCGGGTTGGTGAACAGCTGCCTGGCGACACCGGTCGACACCGCCGGGGTCGAGGGGTTCGATCCCTCGGCCCCGGCGGGCGCTGTGGTCAGCCCGACCAGGGTCGCGGCGGCTGCCGTGGCAGCCAGCGCGAGGCCGGTCAAGGTGGTGCGGAGCGACGCGTGGGTCGTCCTCGGGCGGGGCATCGTGGTGGCTCCTGGGGGAAGTCGGGGGCCGGGTTGCCTCAGCACCGTAGGTCACACCAGTCACACCCGTCACCGGGTTCGTTCTAACTACAAAGTTGTAATTCGATCGGTCCCGCTCAGGGCGCCCACCCGGTCACCCCTGGGTGCCGAGGGCTCACGCGGCCAAGGCCTCCTCGACCACGCCCTCGGCGAGGACCTCGACGGGACGGCGCCGGTGGTACAGCGCGACCAGCCCGGCGACTCCAGCCAGGGCGGCCATCGTCGCGGAGGTGAGGAACGCCGCCCGGGCACCGGGGAGGAACTCGCCCGGGACCGAGCCTGCGGCGTAGACGCTCACGATCACCGCGAGCCCCACCGCGCCGCCGAGCTGCTGGAAGGTCTGCAGCAGCCCGGACGCCGCACCGGCGTGCTCGGGCTCGACACCGCCGAGCACGATGAAGGTGACCGGCATGAAGACCAGCGCCGCCGACACGCCGTTGAGCGTCATCGGACCGAGGACGCCACTGGCGTAGCTGTCGGTCGCGGACAGGGTGCTGAGCCAGACGAAGCTGATGGCCACGCCGACCGACCCGGTGAGGATCATCGGGAGGGGTCCGACCCGCGCGACGATCCGCGGCGTCACCCGCGACATCGCGAAGATGCCGAGAGTCAGGGGCAGGAACGCGAGACCAGAGGCCAGCGGCCCGAAGCCGAGGTCGTGCTCGATGAACTGCACGGCGAGGAAGAACATCGACAGCTGCCCGCCGACCAGCAGGGCGATGACGACGAGGCCGCCGACCCGCTGCCGGCTGCGCAGCAGGGCGGGGCGGAGCAGCGGGTGCGCCACGCGGCGCTCGGTGACGGCCAGGACGACGAGCAGCGCGACGCCGGTGACGAGGCCGAGGACCGTGCGGACCGAGGTCCAGCCGTGGTCGGGTGCTCCGATCAGCGACCAGACCAGCGTCACCGCGGCGCCGGTCGCGGCGACCGCGCCGACGACGTCGAAACGGCCGGGGCGACGCGGGGTCTCGTCGACGTAGCGACGGGTCAGGGCCACGACGGCCAGCCCGATCGGCACGTTGATGAACATCGTCCAGCGCCACGAGCCGAGGTCGGTGACCACGCCGCCGAGCAGCAGGCCGATCGACAGGCCGCTGGAAGAGACGGCGCCGAAGAGCGCGAGCGCCCGCAGCCGGGCCGGCTCGTCGGGAGCGCTGGTGGTGAGCAGCGCGAGCACGCCGGGCGCGGCCATGGCGGCGCCGACGCCCTGGAGCGCGCGGGCACCCACGAGCCACTCGGGCGTCTGGGCCAGTCCGCCGAGGAGGGAGGCCAGGGTGAAGACGGCCACGCCGCCGAGGAAGAGCCGGCGCCGTCCGAAGACGTCGCCGAGCCGGCCGCCGAGGAGCAGCAGCCCCCCGAAGGCGAGGGTGAAGGCGTTGAGCACCCACGAGAGCGAGGCCGGCCCGAAGCCGAGGGCGGTGTCGATCCGGGGCAGTGCGACGTTCACGACCGTCGCGTCGAGGGTGAACATCAGCTGCGCGACCAGCACGATCGCGATGCCGGTCGCGGCGCGACCGGCATTGTCGGGGAGGTTGACCGGGCGGGTCGACGCCCGGTCGGGAGAGTTCAGTGTGGAGGTCATGCAGGGAGGTCCTGTTCTGGCCGGGTGGGCCGAGGTACTCTTGATCCGGAGGATGGCTCCGCTTTCCTCAACTACGATACGGAGACACTCTCCGTTTAGCAAGCGAATTGGAAGATGGCATGCGCGCGGACGCGAAGCGCAACTACGACCGCCTCGTGGAGGCCGCCCGTGCGGTCTTCCGCGAGCAGGGCTACGACGCCTCGCTCGACGAGGTCGCCAAGCGCGCGGGCGTCGGCCCCGGCACCCTCTACCGGCACTTCCCCACGCGCGACGCGCTGCTCGACGCGATCATGCAGAGCTGGGTCGACAGCGTCTCCGAGGCCGTCGACAAGACGCTCGCGTTCGAAGGGTCGCCGCGCGACCTCCTGCTGGGCTGGTTCCGGGAGTACGTCCGGCTGATCAGCATGCACAAGGGCGGCCCGGCCAAGATCACCACGGCCATGTGCGACCCCGACTCCCCGATCCGCACCAAGTGCCAGGTGCTGCGCGGTGCCCACGACCAGGTCATCGACCGCGCTGCGCGAGCGCGACGCGCTGCGCGACGACGTCGAGACGCTGCAGGTCATCCGCCTCGTCGGCGGCGTCGCGACCGTGGCCGACCAGTCCGAGCTCGACGAGGCGGCGATGCTCCCGCTGCTCGAGGTCGTGGCCGACGGGCTGGTCAAGGCCTGACCCAGGCCAGGCTTAGCCACGGATCCAGGCTTAGCCTCGATCCGTGGATGGGCGGCGTAGCGAGCGGCACCAGAGGGGTGTGACTGGCAAGGCGCCGGCGCGCAGTCAGACTGGGCGTCTTTCCAGCGTCGGCAACGCCGCCAGCGCGCCCCTGTGGTGGCGCGTAGTAGGCGGCCATCCACGGATCGAGGCTTAGAGCCCGCCGACCGGGGTACAACCCCCTGCCGTGGCCTCCGTTGACGAGGCCTCCCGTCGTGCTGCGCCGGGGTGGCCGCAACCGCATCCGTCGCCACCCCTGCCTCCTCCTCGCGAGTACGGCGCGCCCGGCACGCCGCTCGACTGGCGGCCCTGGCTGTGGGGCCGGCTCGCCGCCGCCGTCGTCGCGCTGGTCGTCGTCGGGCTGGTCCTCCTGCTCTCCGGCGGCGACGGCGGCCGCGAGCGGGCCGACGCCGACCGGAAGCCCGCGACCTCGCCGGCCGCCAGCGACGCGGCGTCGACGACGCCGGCCGCTCCCGCGCCGTACCGCTGCTGGGACGGCTCCGAGGCGCAGGCCCTGAAGGACTGCTCCAGCCCCACGGGCGAGGAGGGGCTGCGCTGGGTCTTCCCGCATCTCGGAGACCAGCGCTGCGGGAAGCCCACCCAGGCCGGCCCGGGCGTGGTCCTGCGCATCCTCTGCACCGCGCGGCTGTCGGACGGCAGCCGGATCCAGCTCGGCTACTACCAGTGGGACTCGGTGCATGCGCGGCGTGGCCTTCTACGGCGCCCAGGACCTGACCCGCACCGAGCGGCAACGGCTTCCACGGATGGACCGGCGGCTCCGCCGACACCTTGAAGTCGGCCCTGCTCTACGTGGCTGCGCGCCCCTACAGCCAGACCGTGACGCTGCCCGCGACCGCGGTGGCGACTCCGGAGGACCTGCAGCTGATGCAGCCCCGGCCGCCCCAACAGGTCAAGGGAGAGCCGGTGCGCTGAGCACTCGCGGACCGCCGGTAGATTGCTGCCGTGCCCGAGGCCGCCGCCCCATTTCTGGACACGGTCAGCGTCGCCACGAGCGACCCGAGCCGCGAGCAGCCCTGGGCCGACCTGGGCCTCAAGGCCGACGAGTACGCCCGCATCCGCGAGATCCTCGGCCGCCGCCCGACCAGCTCCGAGCTCGCGATGTACAGCGTGATGTGGAGCGAGCACTGCTCCTACAAGAGCTCGAAGGTGCACCTCAAGCAGTTCTCCGACATCCCGCAGGAGACGCCGGCCGGCAAGATGCTGGCCGGCATCGGCGAGAACGCCGGCGTGCATCGACATCGGCCAGGGCTACGCCGTCACCTTCAAGGTCGAGTCGCACAACCACCCGTCGTACGTCGAGCCCTACCAGGGTGCGGCCACCGGCGTCGGCGGCATCGTGCGCGACATCCTGGCGATGGGCGCCCGGCCGGTGGCCGTCATGGACCCGTTGCGGTTCGGGCCGCTCGACGCCGACGACACCCACCGCGTGCTGCCCGGGATCGTGGCCGGCGTCGGCGGCTACGGCAACTGCCTGGGCCTGCCCAACATCGGCGGCGAGGCGGTCTTCGACGCGACCTATCTCGGCAACCCGCTCGTCAACGCGCTCTGCGTCGGGGTGCTGCGCCACGAGGACCTCCACCTCGCCAAGGCGAGCGGGGTCGGCAACAAGGTGCTCCTCTACGGCGCCAAGACCGGCGGCGACGGCATCGGCGGCGTCAGCATCCTGGCGAGCGAGACGTTCGAGGACACCGGCCCCGCGAAGCGGCCGAGCGTCCAGGTCGGCGACCCCTTCATGGAGAAGCTGCTCATCGAGTGCACCCTCGAGCTGTTCGCCGCCGGGCTGGTCAGCGGCATCCAGGACCTGGGCGGCGCCGGCCTCTCCTGCGCGACCTCGGAGCTGGCGAGCGCGGGCGACGGGGGCATGCACGTCGAGCTCGACACGGTGCCGCTGCGCGACTCCACGCTCGCGCCGGAGGAGATCCTGATGAGCGAGTCGCAGGAGCGGATGATGGCGGTCGTCGCGCCCGACGACGTGCCGGCGTTCCTCGCGATCTGTGCCAAGTGGGAGGTCGACGCCACCGTCGTCGGCGAGGTCACCGACACCGGCCGGCTCCAGATCGACTGGCACGGCGAGCGGGTGGTCGACGTGCCGCCGCGCAGCGTCGCCCACGACGGGCCG
This sequence comes from uncultured Actinomycetota bacterium, assembly GCA_963793315.1. Classification (GTDB taxonomy): domain Bacteria; phylum Actinomycetota; class Actinomycetes; order Propionibacteriales; family Nocardioidaceae; genus Nocardioides. The sequence goes on from CAWBZR010000025.1 coordinate 52,437, forward strand.
ACCTACCAGCGCCCGTTCGCGCGGCCCGACGCCCAGGACGCGCTGCAGGCCGACCGGGCAGAGGCGCTCCCGCGGCCGGTGGCCGGCGAGGAGCTCCGCGAGACCCTCCTGCGACTGGCGGGCAGTCCCAACCTCTGCGACAAGTCGTGGATCACCGACCAGTACGACCGCTACGTCCGCGGCAACACCGTGCTCGCTCAGCCCTCCGACAGCGGGATGGTCCGCGTCGATGAGGAGACCGGGCTGGGGGTCGCGGTGGCGACCGACTGCAACGGCCGGTTCGCCATGCTCGACCCCTACGCCGGCGCGCAGCTGGCGCTGGCCGAGGCCTACCGCAACGTCGCCACCGGCGGCGCGACCCCGCTGGCGATCTCCGACTGCCTCAACTTCGGCTCCCCGGAGGACCCGGGCGTGATGTGGCAGTTCGCCGGGGCCTGCCGGGGGTTGAAGGACGCGTGCCTCGAGCTCGGCATACCCGTCACCGGCGGCAACGTCAGCCTCTACAACCAGACCGGCGAGACGGCGATCCTGCCCACGCCGGTGGTCGCGGTGCTGGGCGTCATCGACGACGTGGCACGGCGTACGCCGACCGGCTTCGTGGCGGCCGACGAGACGGTGCTGCTCCTGGGCGAGACCCGCGAGGAGCTGTCGGGCTCGGAGTGGGCGCACGTCGTGCACAAGCACCTCGGAGGGCTGCCGCCCGTCGTCGACCTGGCTCGCGAGAAGGCACTCGCCGAGCTGCTGCGCGAGGCGGGGTCTCTCGGGCAGGGGCTGATCTCCTCCGCCCACGACCTCTCGGACGGCGGCCTGGCCCAGGCGCTGGTCGAGTCGGTGCTGGCCCGGGGCATCGGTGCGCGCGTGTCCATCGAGGGCGACCCGTTCGTCGCGCTGTTCGCCGAGTCCGCTGGGCGGGTGCGTGGTCACCGTGGCTGCCGCGGACGTCGAGCGGCTGACCGCGCTGGCCGGTCGCCACGGCGTCCCGGTGGCCGAGCTGGGCCGCACCGGCGGGGACTCGCTCACCGTCGACGGCCAGTTCGACGTCGACCTGCCGCTGCTGCGCGACACCTGGACCCGCACGCTCCCCGACGCGCTGGGCTGAGCCCCTCAGTCAACTGAGGTGGTCCCGTCGGGGGTGCGTAGGTAGCGCAGCCCGTGGGGGTCGGTCCAGAGGTAGGTGCCGGGGGCGAGCATGAGGTAGGTCCAGCCGGCGAGGGTATTGATTCGAATGTCCGGTGGTTGAGCCCGGACACGCCCTAGCGCCGACGGTGTCGAAACCTCGCAACAATCTGTTCGCACTATCCCGACGTCGGTGGCGGCCCAGCGTCATCGGCGGGGCATCCGTCTGCCTGGCTTCGAGGAGTCCACTCACGGTGTTGTCTACCCCGGCGAGCTTCGGCCTGGATGTCCCCGACGACGCGAGCTTCGCTCGCAACAGCCCCGGTCGCTCGCTGGCGCTCGCTCCGGGGCTGTCGTCGGGGCCACCAGGCCGATCGCCGGGCGCCTCGCTGCGCTCGGAAAGACCGGGTCGCTTCGCTCCCGTCACCTGGTCGACGACCGGGGCAGGTCTGCACGGCCGGCTTGGTTTTCGTAGGAGTGTGGTGGGAGCGCAGCGACCCGGTCTTTGCGGGCGGAGCTCGCGGCGCCACGGACTGGGGGCCGAAGCTCGCGGGGGTAGACAGTCGGTCGGCCCAGTCGGCTCGCGCGTCGAGCTGGCCGATGCCGGTGTGGTTGATCGAGGCGGGGTCGATGGTCACGTGGCGGGCGTCGTGTGCCTCGAGCTGCTCGAGCTCGCGTTGCTCGGCGTGGAGGCGGAGCATGGCCTGGTCGACCAGCCGGTCGAGGACGACGGGCCCGATCGCGGCACCTGTGGTGATCCGTGGGGCCAGGGCGGTGTCGACGTAGCGGCACACGTCCGCCGGCTGGCCCAGGAGCGCCTGCGCCACCCGGCGCGCCCGGTGAGCCGGCACCCGGCCCGCGCGCACCGCGGCCCAGGACGCGGGGGTGCGATGGGCGAGGATCAGCACGTCGCGCGTGGCGTCTTCGGGGTAGCAGATCGTGGCTTCGCGGCCTGGCTGGCCGCTGGCTCGCTGTTGCGTGCGCGGCTCGTCTCGGTGTCACATGGGGTCGCACGCCCACGACCTCTGGAGACTGAGAATGGCAGGTCCCTTCGCCCGCGCCCGCTCGTGGGCCGCCCTGCTCGCGGTCCTGGCCCTGCCCAGCGCTTCGGCACTGTCGCCGCTGCCGGCGGACGCTGCGCCGCACGCTGCGCCGCACTCCGGCATCCGGGTCCATCGCGGCGGACCGGATGCACAGGTCAAGTTCCGCACCACCCGTCGGGGCGAGGCGTTCCTCAAGATGAGCGTCGCCGCGCGCAGGGTCTCCTGGGGTGAGCCGGGGCGCGAGTCGGCCGTGGTGTCGCTGTTCGTGGACGGCCGCTACGCCACCGATGTCGTCATCAGCTCCAACCGGCCCACGCCGCGAGAGTTCGCGCTCGGCGCCCTCTCCGCCGGTGTGCACACGCTCCGGGTCCACTACGCCTCCCCTCGCTCCGCGCGCCGGGCAGGAGCCGCCAGCCTCCGACACCTGCGCGTCCACACCGTCTCGAAGAAGAACCCGGCCTACGCCGCGGCCCGGTACGCGCCGGTGTTGTACGGCCGCAACGTGCGGAGCCTGGGCGGGCCGTTCCAGAGTGCCGTCACGGACTCGCCGCTGGTGGCCTGGCACGAGATCACCCCGGCGGCCAAGCCAGGTCACTCGGTGATCGAGTACTCCGTGGTCTGGAGCAACGAGGACGGCGGCACCGACACCCCGGGGCTGATGGCCCGCTGGGGCCGCAGCACCGACATCGAGTGGGTCTATCGCGTGGAGGTCAACCGGGCCGGCCACCGCGTGGGCGGGTCGGGGGTCTACCAGGCGAGCGGCCACCAGACCCTGCGGTACAGGGGCCGCTACGACGGGACCCACCCGCTGCTGGAGACCTGCACGTCGAACAACAACATGTGCGACACGGTGGACGACCCGATGCGCTTCGCGCTCTCGACGCGCGAGGTCCGGCCAGTCGAGCAGCCCCGCGAGCACCTGATGGACACCCATCCCTGGACCTACGCCGTCATGGCGCAGGAGATGCTGCGCGAGGGCAAGATCGAGACTCCCTCCGACCCGGCCACCCCGGCGGTCGGTGACCAGCGCAGCTACCTCTACGTGGCGGTCGACCACGACACCACCCCGGCCGCGTCGGAGGCGGGAGTGGGGCTCACCGTCGACGTCCGGCTCGCGGGTGACCCGACGACGTACTCCTCCAACCACCAGGTCCCGGAGTGGAGCGTCAACCGCGACGTCCCGGCCGCCACCACCGTGGAGCTGCCCGTCGGCACCACGCCCGCCGACGTGGTCTCGGTCTCGGTGCGGCGGGTCCCGATCGGTCTCACCGACAACGGCGCCACGCTCACCGTGACCGACATCGACCGGGCGTTCCTCCTCGGCCCCGACTACCTGCCGCAGGCGTCCTTCGTCTCCTGGCACGGCAGCCAGGAACTGACCGCCGCCTCTCCGACCGCGGTGCTGTGGTCGGCGGGCTCCGCCGGTTGACCATCGCTGCCGGACCACCACGGGATCGGGCTGCGCGAAGAGGCACGGCAGGGTGAGGGCGTCGTCAGCGGCCTGGTGGGTCCGCCGTGACAGCCGTCGGCGCGTCTCAGTGCGCCGCCGGGATCCCGACGGCGAGGTCGGCCGTCAGCGTCATCGTGCGGGCCGGTCGATCCGCTTGCACGTTCGAACGCAAGGTGCGTCGACAGGTGCGTCCCTACCGTTGCGTGTCCTCAGACACTCATCCAGGTGCCGCCGCCAAGGGGACCTCTCCCCGCCGGGCGAAGTCTGCGACACCGCGCTCGACAAGGTCGAAGGCCGTATCGATCAGGGTGGCCTGGTCGCGGCGGACTGCGGCCACGTCCCCGCCCTGGACCATGCGCCGCAGCGCGGTCTCGAACACGGCGGCCATGGCCGCGGCCAGCTGGCCGGCCACCAGCCTGGACCTCTCCGGGTCGCCTGTCTCTGCGGCCAGCACGCGCGTGAGCAGAGCCTCCAGCTCGAGACCCTGCTCGTGCAGCCGGCCCATGAGCGCAGGGCTCGCCGAGATGACCTCCCAGCACCCGGCGATCCCGTCGGCCGTCCCGGAGAGCTCGTGTTGGCGCTCCAGGAGCCGCTGCTGGTAGCGGCGCACCGCCCCGACCGCCGACTCGCCGGCCGGCCGCTCGACGAGGGCCTGCTCGAGGTCGAGCAGCTGGTAGGCGTGCTGGTCGAGGAAGAGGTCCTCCTTGCGCGGGAAGTAGTTGAAGACCGTCATCCTGGACACCTCGGCCGCCTCGGCGACCTCGGCGATGGTGACGTGGTCGAAGCCGCGTCGGAAGAAGAGCTCCTTGGCCACCTCGGCGATCCGGCGACGCGTGGCCTGCTTCTTGCGTTCGCGATGCCCGGTCTCGGTCACCGGGATAACTGTACTGTATACAAGATTAGGTCAGGTAAAAGATGCGTCCGAGAGACCGCGGGGGCGAGACGCCCCGGGGAAGGAGCAGTTGTGTCCAGAACGATCACGATGAGCGTGCTGGGAGCTCTGGTGGGTCTCGCGGTCAGCGCCTTCGCCTTCCGCCACGGGCAGGGCCTGGGACCGACGTCGATCGGGCTCGCCGCACCCGGGGCGATCGTGGGCTGGCTCGCGGCTGCGCCGCGTTGCTCGACCCGGCGCGATCGATGAGCCGCGAGCCGCTGGCAGGCAGCCTCGACGTCCGGTGGATCCACGGATCAGGACCCGGCCGGCGTCGCACCGACCCGCCCTGGCAGGTGCATGGCTACCGGGACGACACCTTCGTGCTCCGGCAGAGCAAGGACGTCACCTTCGAGGCGCCGTTCGTGTTCTTGCTGCTGGGTCGCGAGCGCGCGATGCTGCTCGACACCGGGGCCGTGTCGGACGCGACCCTGAGGGACACCGTCGACGGCCTCGTCGCGCACTGGCTCGCCGATCACCCCTGTCCCGGCTATCAGCTGGTCGTGGCGCACACCCACGGGCACGGTGACCACGTGGCCGGCGACGCGTCGTTCGCGGACCGCCCCGACACTGTGGTCGTGGGCAAGGCACCGGAGGACGTGCAGGCCTTTTTCGGCTTCACCCGGTGGCCCGACCAGGTCGTCGACTACGACCTCGGGGACCGTCGCCTCGAGCTGACCGGGATCCCCGGTCACCACGCATCGTCCGTGGCGGTCTACGACGACCGGACCGGACTGTTGCTCACCGGCGACTCCGCCTACCCCGGGCGGATCTACGTGGCCGACGTCGCCGCGTTCCTGGACAGCATGGACCGGCTGGTCGAGTTCGCCGAGGCGCGCGCGGTGTCCCACGTGCTCGGCTGCCACATCGAGATGACCCGCGAGCCGGGCCGCGACTACTACCTCGGTTGCCGCTACCAGCCTGACGAGCCCCCACTGCAGCTGACCCTCGCGCAGCTGCGGGACCTCCGGGACGCGGCGGTGAGCTCGGCACCCAGGTCAGGAGGACACAGGTTCGACGACTTCGTGCTCTACCTCGGCATGGGCGTGCGCACCCAGCTGCCCCTCGTGGCCCGCGCGCTCACCTCGCGGGCGCGAGAGGCGTTGCGGCGCCGCTGACGACAGGGACACACCCGGTTACGGTGCGACGCGTGGCCGACGACCTGGAGGTGCTCGACGGCTGGGTGATCCCGGCCGGCGAGCTGAGCGAGCGGTTCTCCCGGTCATCGGGTCCCGGCGGCCAGGGCGTCAACACCACGGACTCCCGCGTCGAGCTCTCGCTGGACCTGAACCGCCCCGGCGCAGTGCCGGACCGGCTGCGGTCGCGGGTGCTCGACCGGCTCGCGTCGCGGCTCGTCGGCGGCGTGCTGACCGTCACCGCGAGCGAGCACCGCGCCCAGCTCGACAACCGCCGGGCGGCGCGCGACCGGCTGGCCGGCGTGCTCCGCCGGGCGGCCGCGGCGCCTCCGCGCCGACGGCGGCCCACCCGGCCCACCCGGGGGTCGCAGGAGCGGCGGCTGGCCGAGAAGAAGCGGCGCGGGCAGACCAAGCGCGGCCGCCAGGGGCGCTTCGAGTGACGCCCGAGGACTGGCAGGACCGAACCAACGGGGGTATGGCAACGTCCACCAGTACAAGAGGTGACCCGATCCTCGGAGGGTCGCCCGTCAATGAAGGTGGACCCCATGCTCCGACACCTGCGACGCAACGCCGTCGCCTACCTCGCCCTCGTCGTCGCGCTCGGCACCGGCTCGGCGTACGCCGCGGGCTCGATCCCCAACGGGTCGGTGACCGCGGCCAAGCTGCACACCAACGCCGTGACCTCGACCAAGATCAAGAACGGCACGATCAAGAACAAGGACCTCCGCAAGCCGACCTACGTGCAGAGCGTCACGCTGGTGTCCGGCACGCCGCCGGCGGTGCCCGACCTGGTGAGCATCGCGCCCTACGACTTCTCCTTGCCCAAGGGCGGCCGGACCAGCCTCACGGTGTTCATCCCGACCATCGGCGGCAGCTGTGACAACGGCAACCCCGACCAGCCGACGATCGGCCTCTACATCGACAACGTGCCGATCCCGCTGACCGCGGCCACCGTGCCGAGCCTTCCCAACAACGACCGGTCGATCCAGCTCACGTCGACCCTGCAGCTCAAGGGCGGCGCGCATACCGGGCGGGTCGGCATCACCTGCAACGGCGCCTCGGTGCCCAACATCACCGCACCCGGCGCCAAGACCTGGTCGATCATCGTCACCGGCTGACCTCCCCTCTGCTCTGATGGGCGCGTGATGCGCCGCACCGTGCTCGGGCTCCCCGTGCTCGGTGCGGCCGTCGCGGTCCTGTCGGGGTGTGGCGATGATGAGCCCGTGGCGGCACCCAGTGACACCGAGACGATCGCGTACGGCGACGACCCGAGCCAGCTCGTCGAGCTCACCGTCCCGGCCGGCACACCGCGCGGCGTCGTGGTGGTCATCCACGGCGGCTTCTGGAAGGCGGCCTACGACCTCTCGCTGGGGCGGCCGCTCGCTGCCGACCTGGTCGAGAAGGGCTGGGCCGCGCTCAATGTCGAGTACCGGCGCGTGGGGGTGGGTGGCGGCGTGCCGAACACGCTCGAGGACGTCCGGGCCGCCATCGCCACCCTCGACGACACCGACCTCGACCTGACCCGCGTCGTCACGCTCGGCCACTCGGCAGGCGGCCACCTCGCGGCCTGGGCCGGCCATGCGGTCGACGCCGTCACCCACGTCATCTCCCAGGCCGGCGTGCTCGACCTGGTCGCGGCCGACCGCGAGGGGCTGGGCGGCGGAGCGGTCGAGGCGTTCCTCGGACACCCCGCGAGCGAGGCGGACGCTGATGCCGACCCGGCCCAGCAGCTGCCCCTCGACGTACCCCTCTGGTGCGTGCACGCCACCGACGACGACACCGTCCCGATCAGCCAGTCGCGGGACTACGTCGCGGCTGCCACCGCCGCCGGCGCCCGGGCCGAGCTGGTGGAGGTCGCCGGGGGCCACTTCGTCGTGATCGATCCCGCCACGGACGCGTGGCGGCAGACGGTCACGATCCTGGACGGGATCGGCTGAGCCCGCGCCCGTCGGGCGGCGTACGACGCCGCGCCCGCCCCTGATGATCACGGCTGGGTTGCTCCAGCGCGTGGGTCGCCGGGTGGCAGGTTCGAGATCTTCTGCCAGATCTTGCGGGAGAGCCCGACGGTGAGGGTCTCGATCCTCGACACCGTCTCGAGCACGACGTTGTCGCGCGACTCCTCGGCGCAGAGGGCGGCGGTCTTGCCGACCAGGCTGAGCATCTCCGAGCAGTAGTCGAGGTAGCGCTCGACCTCGTCACGGCTCATGCCGAGCGGTTTGCTGGCGCTGCTGGGCGTGAAGGTCGGCTTCGAGCTGCTCGGGATCCTTGGTCAGCTGGTGCATGTCGATGATGTGTGCGGTCGACCTGAGCTGGTGGAGCAGCTTGAGCAGCTGACCACGCTGCACCCGCTCCGGGAACGACCACAGGAAGAACACCGCGATCCCTGCGAACACGATGTCGTTGATGGCGGTCTCGATGAGGGGTAGCAGGTCCACGAAGCTGTTCAGCCCGTCCTTGACGACATCGCGCCCCGCCATGACCAGCGCGAACGCCGTGCCGGCCAGCACCAACACCATGACCACCCGCGAGGCGACCCGCGCGAGCCGGATCCGCTGGTGGGTGCGGCTCGAGCTCTGCTGCACCTCCTCCACGAGCAGCAGGAGGTCACCGCACACAGCGAGCAAGCCGCGCTGCGGGAAACGCGCACGGATCCGGGCCTGGAGCTCCTGCACCGTCTCCCTGACAGCCGGGGCCTCGAGCGGCTCGTGCAGCGCCTGGGTCACGGCCGCAGCCTCAGGACTCAGCGGCCCCCCGGGTCAGGAACCCAGCAGGCGCGCCCTCGGCGCTCGAAGCGGCGCGCCATCCAGCGGGCGGACGCGCGGAAGGTCGCTGCTGCCCCCGGGCTCGCGGCGCAGGGCCTCCCCGGGCAGCTCGCCCGCCACCCGGCCGAGCACCGCGGGGACCTCCCGTGCGGCGTCGCCCTGGGAGAGCACCTCGCGGTCCGGCCGGTCCCGGTCCTCCCTGAGTCAGATGCTCCTGCACCAGGGTCATGCCGTCCGTCTGCTGACTTCCTGGCCGATGCCGTGGAGCGGGGGACCTTCGCCTCTTCAGCCGTGGTCGACGGTGCTCGGATGCTCGAGACATGGACGCGGAGGCGACAGGAGCGGATCTCCGGTCACGACGGCACCGACCTCGCCGTGCAGGAGCTCGGTGCGGGTCGGCTCGTCGTGCTGGCCAACGGTCTCGGTGGATCGCTGCGCGCCTGGACGCCGTTCCTGAGCGACTTCGGGGCGGGACACCGGGTGGTGGCCTACGACTACCGCGGCCTCTACCGGTCCGGGCGGCCACCGGCGCCCGACGCGGTCACCATCGCCGACCACGCCGGGGATCTGCTTGCGGTGCTCCGCCATGCCGGCGGCGAGCCGGCGGTGATCATCGCGTGGAGCATGGGCGTCCAGGTCGCTGTCGAGGCGGCGCTGGCCGAGCCGGACCGCGTGGCCGGGCTGGTGCTCGTGGCTGGTGCCCCGGGCGACCCGCTGGCCGGCGTGCTGAACCTTCCGGCCTGCCGGGTGCTCATCCCGCCCCTCACGCGCATCGTCGAGGCGGGCGCGGCGCCGTTCGGGTTCGCGGTCCGGCTGCTCGCCGAAGCGCGGGGCACGCCGCGACTCCTCCGTGGGCTCGGCGTGGTGGCTCCCAGCTGCGACCTGGACACCTTCGATGCCATGGCGCGTGAGTTCGCGCGGCTGGACTGGGCGCTCTACATGCGCACCATCCGGGCCATGGGCAGACACGACGCCTGGTCGCGCCTGGGCGAGCTCGCCGTCCCCACCCTCGTGGTCGGCGGGACGGACGACCTGTTCCTGCCGGAGGCCGCCCTCCGGGCGATCGCTGACGCCATTCCGGGCGCCGAGCTCGTCGTCATCGACGGGGCCACGCACTACCTGCCGCTGGAGTTCCCCGCCCTGCTGTCCGAGCACATCAGCCGGTTCGAAGCGGAGCGGGTCGGCAGGGCCAGCCCGGTGTGACGTTCGGCCCTACTCGCTGGACACGGCCGGCCGCATGCTCGACAGATGCTGACCTTGGCGTCGCTCCCGGCACTGGCCAGGGCATGGGCCCGGCCGGACGGTCAGGCCGCCACCCAGGTCGCGGACTACCGCCGCTTCATGCCGGCACTGATGCCGACCCGCAACGGCTCCATCGTCTTCTTCGACCGGGTCGTCGAGGTGGAGGCGGCCGAGCGGTTCGTCGCCGCGACGAGGGCCGCGCACCCCGATCTGCACCCGACCCTGTTCCACGTCGTGCTGTGGTCGCTGGGCCGCATGTTCGACCGGCACCCTCACCTCAACCGGTTCCTGGCCGGCGGGCAGCTCTACGACCGCGAGGGCATCTGGATCTCCTTCACGGTGAAGACCGAGCTGTCCGACGACGGCACCCTCGTGGAGGTCAAGCACCGCTGCGACCCGAGCCAGCCCTTCGCCGACTTCGTGCGCGACATCGAGTCGTCGGTCGTCGCAGCCCGCGCCGGTGTCGAGGGCCCGGTCGACAAGGAGCTGTCGCTGTTTCTTCACCTGCCGCACGTCCTGAGGCGCGGCGTCGTGCTCCTGGCCGGGCTGGCCAACGACCTGAACCTGCTGCCTCGCTCCTTCATCGCGGGCGACCCGTTCTTCGCCAGCGTCTTCGTCACGAACCTCGGCAGCGTCGGCATCGACGCGGCGTTCCACCACCTCTACGAGTACGGCACCATCCCGCTGTTCTGTACCTTCGGCCTCGTCCACGACGGTGTGGTGGCCCGCAAGGGCAAGCCGGCGGTGACGCGCGTGGCATCGCTCAAGTTCAGCTATGACGAGCGGGTGGAGGACGGCCTGTACGCCGCGCGGGCCCTCCAGTACCTCTGCTCGATCCTGGAGGACCCCGCCGCGACCTGAGCCCCCGTTCAGCTGGACGCGCGCATCGCCCGGAGCCCGACCCAGAGGCCGAACGCCGCGACGAGGGCCGACGCGGCGGCGCCGTAGGCCACCGTGTCGACCGGGAAGGTGCCGGCGAACAGCGCGCGCTCGGCCTCGACGACGTACGTCAGCGGGTTCAGGCGACGAGGCGAGCCGCAGCCAGCCCGGGGCGCCGTCGAGCGGGAGCAGCACGCCGGCCAGCAGCAGCACCGGGAAGATCAGCGTCTGCTGGACCGTCCAGAACAGCCAGTCCTGGTCCTTGCGAGGCCAGCGCCAGGGCGAAGACAGCGCGCCGACGCCGACGCTGAAGCCGGCCAGCACGACCACGCCCACCAGCACGCCGCCGAGGTGCAGGTCGAAGCTGAACGGCGTCACGACGGCCACGATGATCGCGGCCTGCATCAGCATCGGCACGATCTCCTTGAGCGCCCGGCCGACCAGCAGCGACGAGCGGCGACAGCGGCGAGACCAGCAGCCGCTCGTGCGAGCCGGTGATGATCTCCTGGGTGCAGGTTCGCGCCGGTGAACGACGCGCCCATCAGCGCGGTCATCGCGATGATGCCGGGCACGAACCACTGCAGCGCCGAGCCGTCCTCGACCTGCGGCAGCAGCGGCGCGAAGAGGCCGAGGAAGACCAGCGGCTGCACCATCGCGAACAGCACGGACGCCGGCTCGCGGAACACCGGCCGCAGCTCGCGGACCATGACGTTCCAGGTGTCGGCGAGGACGCCGGGCGCCTCGGCAGCTCCGTCTCGCGGTGGTGGACGGTCGTCGTCGGGGTGTCGATGATCGTCGCGGTCATGCTGCCTCTCCCGTGTTGCTCGTTGGCGGTGGTCTCGTTGCTCTCGCGCAGGCTGCGGCCGGTCAGCTCGAGGAAGACGTCGTCGAGGGTCGGCGTCGCGACCTCGATCCGGCCGACGGGTGCTCCGGCGTCGGCGAGGTGCGACACGAACTCCGCGACCCGGTCCGCCGCCCCGGCGGCCCGGGCCCGGACCGTGGTGCCACCGCCGCTCGACCGTGGCGTTGTCGCCGAGGGCCCACGTGGCACCCTCGGCGGCCAGCACCGCGGCCGGCCTCGTCGGCGAAGCCGAGCGTGACCAGGTCGCCGAGCCCGGACTTGAGCCGGCTCGCGGTGTCGTCGGCGATCACCCGCCCGTGGTCGATGACGATCACCCGGTCGGCGATCGCGTCGGCCTCCTCGAGGTAGTGCGTGGTCAGCACGATCGTGGTGCCCTGCTCGTCGTGCAGCCGGCGGACCTGCTCCTGCAGGTTGGCCCGGTTCTGCGGGTCGAGCCCGGTCGACGGCTCGTCGAGGAAGAGCAGCGCGCGGCGTGTGCACCAGCCCGATCGCGACGTCGAGCCGGCGGCGCTGGCCGCCCGACAGCGTCGAGACCGGCCGCCCGGCGTGCTCGGTCAGGTCGAAGGCGTCGAGCAGCTCCTCGGCGCGGGCGTACGCCGCGGCGCGGGACAGCCCGAACGCGCGGCCCTGGCTGACCAGCTCGTCGCGGCCGCGCTGGGTGTGCCCGGCGGCGTTGCCCTGTCCGACGTACCCGATGCTGCGGCGGACCTCGCGGTGCTCGCGCACCACGTCGTACCCGGCGACCTCGGCGGTGCCGGACGTCGGCGGGATCAGCGTGGTCAGCATCCGCAGCGTCGTCGACTTGCCGGCGCCGTTCGGGCCGAGGAAGGCGACGAGCTCGCCGGGGCCGACCTCGAGGTCGAGGCCGCGGACCGCCTCGACCGTCTGCTTGTGCCGGGTGAAGTGCCGGGTCAGTCCCTGCGTCCGGATCACCGGCCTGCTGTCAGCTGCTGGCTTCTGTGTCGTGGTCATGACCCCGACGCTAGGAGCGATTCAGGCCAGTTCCTGTCCGCAATCAGATCTAGTCTGGCTCCATGAACACCAGCGCCCGGATGCTGCGGCTGCTCTCCCTGCTGCAGACCCACCGCTACTGGCCCGGCGGCGAGCTGGCCGAGCGGCTCGAGGTCAGCCCGCGCACCCTGCGCCGCGACGTCGACCGGCTGCGCGAGCTGGGCTACGCCGTCGACGCGGTCCGCGGCGTGGCCGGCGGCTACCAGCTCCGCGCCGGCGGCCAGCTGCCGCCGCTGCTGCTCGAGGACGAGGAGGCGGTGGCGATCGCGGTCGGCCTGCAGTCCTCGGCCGCCGGCGGCACCGCCGGCATGGAGGAGACCTCGGTCCAGGCGCTGACGAAGGTGATCGCGCTGATGCCGCCGCGGCTGCGCCGGCAGATGGACGCGCTGCGCTCGCAGACCGAGCGGCTGCCGTGGTCCGGCGGCCCGGCCCTCGACCCCGCCCTGCTGACCACGCTCGCCCAGGCCTGCCGCGACGACGAGCCGATCCACTTCACCTACGCCGCCCGCGACGCCGAGCCCACCGACCGCTGGGTCGAGCCGCACCGGCTGGTGTCGCTGGGCCGGCGCTGGTACCTCGTCGCCTACGACCGCGACCGCCAGGACTGGCGCTCCTTCCGGGTCGACCGGATCAGCGAGCCCCGCACGAGCGGCCACACGTTCCGGCCGCGCGAGCTGCCCGCCGAGGACGCCCTCTCCTTCGTCCAGGCCGGCATCCGCCGGATGCCGCAGCGCTACGCCGTCCGCGTGGTCCTCGACGCCGACCCCGCGGCTGTCGCGGCGTTCGCCGGGCGCTGGGCCACCGTCTCCGGGAAGCCCGGCCGGGCCGTCCTGGAGATGAGCGTGGACACGCTGGACTGGCCGATGTTCATGCTGGCCAACCTCGACGCCGACTTCGTCGTGGAGTCGCCGCCGGAGCTGGCCGAGACGGTCGCGCGGGCGGGTGCGAGGTTCGCCCGGTCCGTACCCGTCTCCTGAACCCGCGGGCGCGGGGCTGAGGTCTCGGGCAGACTGAGGCTGCGATACTCGATGGGGTATCGAGCATCGTCCCCCCTGAGGAGGCTCATGTACTCCGCACTCGGGTCGTTGGACTCGCTCAAGGGCGTGCCGTTGCACCTCGCGCTGGAGTCCACCGGCGTCGGGCTCGTCGCCTGCGACATGTCGGGGATGCTGACGTTGATCAGCCCGCCGCTGCAGGAGCTGTTCGAGGTGAGCTACGACCCGGCCGCCGAGCCCTACTTCGTCGACCACATCCCGCTCTTCCGGTCTGACGGGGAGACGGAGCTCCCGCAGGACGAGGTCCCGCTGGTGCGGGCCCGGCGCGGTGAGTTCGTCCGTGATGCAGCGGTCAGCACCCGGCGGGCCGACGGCACCCTGGTGCACCTGAGGTGCAACGCCTCACCTCTCCGCGACGACGAGGGTGCCGACAGCGGCGCGATCGCGCTCGTCCAGGACGTGACCGCCGAGACCGACGCGGCCCTCCGCGCCGAGGCGATGCGCAAGCGACTTGTCGCGACGATCAACCACGAGTTCCGTACGCCGCTCGCCGCGCTGCTCGGCCACGTCGAGCTGATCCACGACCACCGCGACCGTCGCGACGACCTCGACCCGGAGCTGGCCGACTGGCTCGACGCCATCGAGCGGTCCGGCTGGCGGCTGCGCGACCTCCTCGACGAGGTGGCCGAGCTGATCAACCGCGACGAGGACGAGGCACCGGGCGGCCAGCAGGTCCGCGCGGTCTGAGACAGTCTGGATTCACCGATTCCTGGCTGCTACGCGCCACCACACGGGCGCGCTCGCGGCGTTGCCGACGCTCGAAAGACGCCCAGTCTGCCGTTCGCGCCGGCGCCTTGCGATCACGTCTGGTGACGCTCGCTACGCCGCGAATCGGTGAATCCAGGCTGAGCCTGGATTCACCGCGTCGGCTCAGGCAGGTACGAGCTCGGCCGCCGGCTGGTCGAGGGTCGGCCACTCCGCAGGACGCGGCACCGCGCGGACCGAGCGGCTCAGCGTCGGGATGAGGGCCACCGCCACCGCCACACCGATCAGCACGACCATGGTGGCCGAGCCGCCGAACGCCGCCAGCAGCGCGCCTCCCACGACGGGAGCCAGGGGCATCGTGCTCCAGCTGGTCAGCATGCCCACCGACTGCACCCGCCCCAGCAGCTCGGGCGGGGTGATCGACATCTTGTAGGAGCTGATGCCGGCGTTGCCGGCCGGGTTGAAGAACAGCCCGGCCGAGAGGGCGATCATCACCACGGCGGGGTTGTTCCAGAAGATCAGCGGGACCAGGAGGGGCACGAAGCTCCAGGCGACGAGGACGGTGAGCCGGCCGGTCGGCACCCGCTCGATGATCCGCGGGGCTGCGATGGCGCCGAGGATGCCGCAGACGCCGGCGGCGGTGGAGACGAGCCCGATCGACCAGGGGGCGAAGCCGGCCTGGATCAGCCGCAGATCGGCGGCGACGAAGATCGCGTTGACGACCAGGTTCGAGCACATCCCCCACAGCATCAGGGTCCGGAAGAACGGCCGGCTCCACTGGAACCGGAACCCCTCGGCGACGTCGGCGCGGGCGTTGCGGCGTGCACGGCTGCGGGGTGCGGGGGAGAGGTCGGTGCGGAGCCGGCCGAGCAGCACCCACGAGACGGCGAAGGTCACCGCGTCGAAGAGGAAGGGCGCCCACCGGGTGACCGAGTAGAGCGCGCCGCCCAGCGGCCCGCCCAGCAGGCTCCCGACGTGCTGGCGGGCCTGCTGCTGGCTCAGCGCGGTGGGCAGCTGCTCGCGCGGCACGACCGCCCGGACAGCGGACATCTCGGAGGGCGCGAACACGCCGGCGCAGGCGCCGCTCAGCAGCGCGACGGCGAAGAGGTGGGGCACGGTCAGCTCCCCGAGGGTGCCCGCCAGGACGAGCGAGCCGTAGAGAACGACGCCGGTGCCCGAGGCGCAGCGCATCACTCGACCCCTGTCCACCCGGTCGGCCAGCAGCCCGGCGGGAAGCAGCGCGAGCGCGGTGCCGAGCAGCTCCAGCCCGCCGGCCAGCCCGGCCAGGAACGCCGATCCGGTGACCGCGAAGGTCACCAGCGGGAACGCGAACATGCTCACCTGCGTGCCGAGCTCACTGATCGTCTGGCCGGTCCAGAGGATCGTGAAGTCGCGGTTCTTGCGGAGGTCTCGGAAGCCCGTCATATGCGCAACATTAGATGCGCACGTTTACTTGCGCAAGTATTGGTGCGGAATTGGCTAGGATGGATCCATGGCCCGTCCCGAGCTTCACGACCCGAGGGTGCTGCGAGCGATCGCCCACCCGGTGCGCAGCCGGATCCTGACCGAGCTCGACGCCGCCGGCTCGCTGCGCGCCGCCGACGTGGCCGGGCTGCTCGGGATCCCGGCCAACTCCGCGAGCTTCCACCTGCGCCAGCTCGCCAAGTTCGGCCTGGTCGAGGAGGACCCGGCGGCGGCGCGCGACAAGCGCGACCGGGTGTGGAAGGCGACCGAGCAGGCCGGCTTCAACGTGTCGCTGGGCGAGATCGAGAAGGCCCCCGGCGGCAAGGCTGCCGCCACGGTCTTCCTGCGCACCAAGGCGGCGTGGGCGCACCACCTCGTCGACGAGGCCTACGGCGACGACCGGACCAAGGGCATCGCCCGCACCGTGACCGAGCAGTCGGTCCGGCTGACCAAGGAGGAGTCGCACCAGCTCGCCGAGGAGCTCGCCGACGTCGTCGAGGCCTGGCGGCTGCGCAACCAGGGTGGCGAGGACGACGGGCGGCTGACCTACCACGTCTTCCAGATCATCCAGCCGTTCCCCCACCATGCCCTCGACGACTGATGGCCGCCCGACTACGGCTGGCCGACCCGGCCGAGGTGGCTGCCGCACTGACCCGCGTCGGCGCCGGCTCGCCGGATGGCGCCGACCTCCGGCTGCTCACCAAGCACTTCCTCGCGGTCCTCGAGCAGCGCGCGCCCGGCCACTCCGTCGAGGTCCGCGTGCCGCCGTACGCCGCGGTGCAGGTGATCCCCGGGGTCCGGCACACCCGCGGCACACCGCCGGCTGTGGTCGAGACCGATGCCGAGACCTGGATCGCGCTGTCCACGGGCGAGCTCTCCTGGGCGGACGCACTGGCCACGGCCCGGGTGTCCGCCTCCGGCGAGCGCACCGACCTGACGCCGTACCTGCCCCTGAACCTGCCGCTGTCGTAGCCCCGACTGCCGACCGCCGGCGCCGAGGTAGGCGATCGGACGGTGTCAACCCCCTGTTGGCACGGTCGAGAAATGACTCTGACGGGGCATTCCGCGCGAACGCCTCCAGGCGTTAGCGTCGCGCGGTCCGGGGGGACGGGAGACTTGAGGAGCACAGGTGCGGATCAGGTGCGGGGTCGTCCTTGCGTTGGCCACGACGGCGTGGATCGTCCTCCCACTGGGTCCCGCCCAGGCCGACCCACTGCGTGGACCGAGCGGCGACTGCACCATCGTGGGCACGCCCGGACCGGACGTGCTGCGCGGCACCAAGCACGACGACTTCATCTGTGGCCTGGGCGGCAACGACAAGCTCATCGGCCGGGGCGGCAACGACGTCCTGCGTGGCGGCCGCGGCAACGACACGCTGATCGGTGGCCCGGGTGACGACGTGCTCGTGGGCGGCCGTGGCAACGACACCCTCCTTGCGCATGACTCGGCGAGGTTCAGGGACCGGCTGCGCTGCGGCCGGGGCCACGACGACGGCGTGGCCGACCTCGGCGACGTGGTGCGCCACGACTGCGAGGACGTCGACCAGGACCACGTGCCGACCGACATCGGGCTGGCACCCACCACCGTGGCGGAGAACCAGCCGGCCGGCACCACGGTCGGCACCCTCAGCACGGCCGACGCCGACGCGGGCGAGGCCCACACCTACAGCCTGGTGGCCGGGACCGGGTCGACCGACAACGCGCTCTTCGCGACCAGCGGCAGCTCGCTGCGGACGGCGGCCTCCCTCGACTTCGAGACCGCGCCGAGCCTCTCGGTCCGCATCCGCTCCACCGACTCCGCCGGCCTGACCGTCGAGAAGGCGTTCACCATCACGGTGACCGACGTCGACGACCCGCCGGTCGCGGTCGACGATACGAAGACCGTGGTCGAGGACGACCCGGCCACCGCGATCGACGTGCTGGCCAACGACACCGACACCGACGGCGGCCCGAAGACGATCACTGCCGTGACCCAGCCGACGCACGGCACCGTCGTGATCACCGGTGGTGGTTCGGGGCTCACCTACCTGCCGGAGTCGAACTACTGCAACGACGGCACGCCGACCGACGACTTCACCTACACGCTCAACGGCGGCGACACCGGTTCGGTCAAGGTCACGATCACGTGCGTCGACGACAACCCGGTAGCGGTCGACGACGCGAAGACCGTGGCCGAGGACGACTCGGCCACGGCGGTCGACGTCCTCGCCAACGACACGGACGTGGACGCCGGCCCGAAGAGCATCCAGTCGGTGACCCAGCCGGCCAACGGCACCGTCGTGATCACCGGCGGTGGCACCGGGGTGACCTACGCGCCCAACGCCAACTACTGCAACAACCCGCCCGGCACCACCACCGACACGTTCACCTACACGCTGACACCCGGCGGCTCGACCGCGACGGTCTCCGTGACCGTCACGTGCGTCGACGACCCGCCCACCGCGGTCGACGACGCGGCGACGGTCACCGAGGACGCCGTGGCCACCGCGGTCCCCGTGCTGACCAACGACACCGACACCGACGGTGGCCCGAAGACGATCACCGCCGTGACCCAGCCCGCGAACGGGACCGTGGCGATCACCGGCGGCGGTGCCGGCCTGACCTACGCACCCGACCCGAACTACTGCAACGACCCGCCCGGCACCACGCTCGACACCTTCACCTACACCCTCAACGGCGGCTCGATCGCCACCGTGGCGATGACGGTGACCTGTGTCGACGACAGCCCGGTGGCGGTCAACGACGCCGCGACCGTCGCCGAGGACGACCCGGCCACCGCGGTCGACGTCCTGGCCAACGACACCGATGTCGACGGCGGCCCCCAGAGCATCACTGCGGTCACCCAGCCGGCGAACGGGACCGTGGCCATCACCGGTGGCGGCACCGGCCTGACCTACAAGCCCGACGCCGACTACTGCAACACGCCGACCCCGCCCTTCGACACGTTCACCTACACCCTCGCCCCCGGCGGCTCGACCGCGACGGTCAGCATCACCGTCACCTGCGGCGACGACGCGCCGATGGCGGTGGACGACGCCGCGACCGTCGCCGAGGACGACCCGGCCACCGCCGTCGACGTCCTGGCCAACGACACCGACGTCGACGGCGGACCCAAGAGCGTCACCTCGGTGACCCAGCCGGCCAACGGGACCGTGGCCATCACCGGTGGCGGCACCGGCCTGACCTACAAGCCCGACGCCAACTACTGCAACGCTCCGCCCGGCACCACGCCTGACACGTTCACCTACACCCTCTCGCCCGGCGGCTCGAGCGCGACGGTGTCCGTGACGGTCAGCTGCGTCGACGACCCGCCGCTGGCGGTCGACGATGCGGCAACCGTGGTCCTGGACGCTCCGGCGACAGCCGTGCCGGTGCTGGCCAACGACACCGACGTCGACGGCGGGCCCACGAGCATCACGGTCGGTGACCCAGCCGGCCAACGGCACCGTGGTGATCACCGGTGGCGGCACCGGCCTCACCTACCAGCCCGATGCGGGCTACTGCAACGACGCGTTGCCGCTCGACACCTTCACCTACACCCTCTCTCCGGGCGGCTCGAGCGCCACGGTGACGATGACCGTGACCTGTGACGTCGCACCGACCGCCGTCGATGACGCCGCGACGGTCAACGAGGACGCGTCCGCAACTGCGGTCGAACGTCCTGGCCAACGACACCGACCCCGACGGCGGGCCCAAGTCGATCGCCTCGGTGACCCAGCCGGCCAACGGCACCGTGGTCGATCACCGGCGGCGGCACCGGGCTGACCTACCGCCCAACGCCAACTACTGCAACAGCCCGCCCGGCACGACGCTCGACACCTTCACCTACACCCTGACGCCCGGCAGCTCGACGGCGACGGTGTCGATGACGGTCACCTGCATCGACGACGCGCCGACGGCGGTCAACGACGCCGCGACCGTGCTCGAGGACTCGGGGGCGACCGCTGTCACCGTCCTCGCCAACGACACCGACATCGACGGCGGCCCGAAGACGATCAACGCCGTCACCCAGCCGGCCAACGGGACCGTCGTGATCACCGGTGGCGGCACCGGCCTGACCTACGCGCCGAACCCGGACTACTGCAACGACCCGCCCGGCACGACCCCGGACACGTTCACCTACACCCTGAACGGCGGCTCCAGCGCCACGGTCTCGATGACCGTGACCTGCGTCAACGACGCACCGGTCGCCGACGACGAGACGTTCAACGCCGCCGACAGCGCGGTCGGCAACACGACGCTCGTGGGCAACGACCCGACCGACGGGGCTCCCGCGACGCCGGACCCGACGGACACCGGGCCGGTCACCGACCGACCGCACAAGACCATCACCGCGGACATCCTCGACGGTGACACCGACGCCGAGTCCCCGGCAAACAGCCTCACGGTCACTCCCGGCACCTTCGCGTCCAACGACGGAGGGACCGTCACCGTCCAGGCCGACGGCGACTTCGTCTTCGAGCCGGCCGCGGGCACCAGCTGCACCGACACCAGCGACTTCTTCGACTACACCCTCAACGACAACGACCCGGGCGGCAACCAGACCGACACCGGACGCGTGACCATCGCGATCACCGGCTGCGCGTGGTACGTCAACAACAGCGACGCGCAGGGCAACGACGGCACCTCCGAGAAGCCGTTCGACACGCTGGCCCAGGCCGAGACCGCGTCGTCAGCCAACCACTCGATCTTCGTCTACGACGGAGACGACACGACGCTCGGCTACACCACGGGCTTCAACCTGAAGGCCGGCCAGAAGCTGATCGGTGAGGCGGCCGCGCTCACCGTCGGCAGCGACACGCTGCACAGCGCCGACGCCGCCAACAAGCCGACCATCACCGACAACAACGCCGACGTCGTGGACCTCGACGACGGCACCGAGGTGCGCGGGCTCCGGATCGACCCGCAGGGCACCGGGGGCGGCATCGCGGGGGCCGCGGGCGACACCGGCGGCGGCACCATCGACGACGTCGACATCGTCGACACGGGCACCGCCGGCAGCCAGCCCGGCCTCGAGCTCGACGCCACCGACGGGCACGTTCAACATCTCCAACCTGACGGTCAACAACTCGGCCGCGACCTCTCCGCCGGCCACGGCCATCGGAGTGCGGCTCCTCAACGCGGGCACCGTGAACTTCGCTGTCGGCCGGCACGATCTCGATCACGACCGCGGGCGCCAAGGGCCTCGACGCGAGCGGGACCAGCATGGGCGCCGGTTCGGTCTTCGACGACATCACCGTGACCGGTTCGGGGACCGGCGGCGTCAGCCTCGTCAACACGACCGGCACCACGACGCTCGGCAACGGCGCGGGCACCGATCTCGACCTGACCACCACCTCCGGGGCGACCGCTGCGCTCAACATCTCCAACGGCGGCACCGTGAGCGTGCCTGGTGGCGGCACCGCCAACCTGAGCGCCACGGGCGGACCGGCGGCCGACATCACCGGCACCAGCGGGGCGACGTTCGACCTCGACGCGGTCAGCTCGACCAACAGCGCCACCGACGGCATCAACATCGACGGCATCGGCGCCGGCTCGTTCACGGCCACGGGTGGGTCGGTCTCCGGCGCAGCCGGCATCTCGTTCGACCTCAACGGCGGCAGCGGGACGATCACCTACCCGGGCACCTTCAACAACGGCAGCGGATCGACGGCCATCGAGGTCACTGGACGCAGTGGCGGGACGGTCACCCTGGCCGGCGCGGTCAACGACACCAACGACGCCGGCGGCGGCCTCAACATGTCCGGCAACACGGGTGGTTCGACCACGCTGAGCAACGCGACCAAGACGTTCAACACCGGCGCGAGCAACGGAGTGGTCTTCAACAGCAGCGACGGCCACACCCTGAACCTGACCGGTGGCGGCCTCAACATCGACACCACGTCCGGCAAGGGTCTCGAGGCGAGCGCCAGCGGCACCATCAACGTCGTCGGGACCGTCAACACCATCGACACCACCTCGGGCACGGCGCTCAACATCACGAACACCGACATCGGCGCGAGTGGCACGACCTTCGAGCACATCTCCTCGAACGGCGCCGCCAACGGCATCGTGCTCAACACCACCGGAACCAGCGGTGGGCTCACCGTGACGGGCACGGGCGGCACCTGCGTGAGTGTTGGCACGTGCACCGGCGGAGCGATCCAGGCCTCCACGGCGTCCGGCGTCGTGCTCACCTCGACGAGGTCGGTGTCGTTCTCGCGGAACCTCATCCAGACCAGCGGTGAGGACGGGATCGAGGGCAGCTCAGTGACCGGGCTCAACCTCGCCGGCTCGCTGATCACCAACAACGGGGACGACTCCGAGGACGTGGGCGTCGGTGTCGACAACCTGTTCGGCGACTCGGCCTGGAGCGACGTCTCGGTCACGGCCTCCGAGCTCGCGAACGTGATGGTGACCAACACCAGTGGGACCCTGAACTCCCTCGACATCACCGGCGCCAGCCACTTCGACAGCCTGGGCACGGCGTTCGGGGGCAACTCGATCCTGGTCGAGATGAACGGGACGGCCACCATGAACACCGGCCTGGTCGACGGGGCGACGTTCGTCAACAACAAGCCGGCCCGCGGCATCACGGTCCAGGCCCAGGGCTCCAGCAGCATCGGCAACGCTGGGGGCAACGCGTTCGTCGTGCAGAACTCGACGTTCACCAACAACGGTCTGCAGGCCAGCTTCGAGCAGTCCGGCACCGGCAACCTGACGTTCAAGCTGCTCAACAACGGCACGCCCGCGGTGCCGATGACGATGCCGAACACCGTGGTCGGCACCAGCCACGCGGTGAATGTGGCCAGCTCGTCGACGTCGGCCGGTGGCACCATCCGGGGCCGGATCTCGGGGAACCGGATCGGCGACGCGTCGGTGCCCGGCAGCGGCTCGGCCAACGGCAACGGGATCAGGACGCTGATCCAGGGCCAGACCGCGGCGACCCTGCTCTACGACGGCAACGTCATCCGCCAGACCCCTCTGGCCCGCGGGATCGACATCCAGGTGCTGGGCCCGCTGAACGCCTCCGGCTCAGGGCCACACGACATCACGGTGACCAACAACGACGTCAACCCGCAGGACTCGACCGGCTTCCCCAGTGCCGCGATCTATGTTGCCGCCGACTCCCAGGGCGGTGGAGCCGTGACGGTGCGGACCGACATCCGCGGCAACACCGTGCCCGCAGGGGCGGCGTTCGACGCGTTGCCGACCTTCCTCATCCTGGACAAGGCCGTCGCAGCGGCGGTCTGCCAGCTCGTCGACACCGCCCCGGCCAGCCCCAACCCGACCGCCCAGCTCACCAGCACCAACACCGGCAGCGCGTCGGCTCAGGCCGGTTGCACGCTCATCGCCGGACCGATCGGAACCCCGCCGTGACCCGCGCCGAGGAGGCGACCAATGGCTGAGCCTTTCCTCTCAGAGATCCGGATCATGAGCTTCGTGTTCCCGCCGAAGGGCTGGGCGCTGTGCAACGGGCAGCTGCTGCCGATCAACCAGAACCAGGCGCTGTTCTCGTTGCTGGGCACCACGTTCGGCGGTGACGGGCAGGTCAACTTCGCCCTCCCGGACCTGCGGAGCCGGGTGCCGATCCACGTGGGCTCGGGCCACACGCTGGGAGAGCGCGGCGGTGAGCAGGCGCACACGCTGTCGATCGCCGAGCTTCCGACGCACACTCACGTCGCGAACGCCCTCGCGGCGGACGGCTCGCAGGTCGTCCCGGCCACTGCGCTGCTGGCGAAGGCGGCTCCGGCCAACCCCTACCACTCCCCGTCGAGCCTCGTCGCGATGAACCCCGCGTCGATAGCGAGTGTCGGAGGGTCACAGGCCCACCTGAACATGCAGCCCTTCCTGACCCTGAGCTTCTGCATCGCCCTGCAAGGCATCTTCCCGAGCCCGACCTGAGGACGTGTCATGGCCCAGCCGTATGTCGGAGAGATCAGGATGTTCGCGGGAAACTTCGCGCCTGCGGGGTGGATGTTCTGCGAGGGTCAGCTGCTCCCTATCTCCGAGAACGAGACGTTGTTCCAGCTGATCGGGACGACCTATGGCGGCGACGGTCAGAGCACCTTCGCCTTGCCGGACCTGCGGGGTCGCGTGCCAGTCCATCAGGGCAACGGGTTCATCCTCGCCGAGACCGGCGGCGCTGAGGAGATCACCCTGACCGTCAACCAGATCCCCGCCCACACCCACCCGTTGCTGGGCACTGGCGACCTCGGCAACGACCCCAACCCCCAAGGTCAGGTCCTGGCCGAGTCCTCCGTCGTGTCGATGTACCAGTCCGGCAACCCGGCGTCCCCGATGGCGGCCCAGGCGATCTCGCAGGTGGGGGGCTCGCAGCCGCACACGAACTTCCAGCCCTACCTGTGCATCGACTACATCATCTCGCTCTTCGGGATCTTCCCGTCGCCCACCTAGGAGACCCATGGACCCGTTCGTTGCAGAGATCCGCATCTTCCCGTTCAACTTCGCGCCCAAGGGCTGGGCCTGGTGCGACGGCCAGCTGCTGCCCCTCTCTCAGAACACTGCGCTGTTCTCGCTCCTGGGGACGACCTACGGCGGGAACGGCAAGTCCAACTTCGCCCTCCCCGACCTTCAGGGCCGTGGCGCCGATGCACCCCGGTCAGGGCCCGGGGCTCTCTCTCCACGACCTCGGCGAGACCGGCGGCAGTGAGACGGTCACGCTGCTGGAGTCCGAGATCCCATCCCATTCCCACGCGCTGATGAGCAACGCGGCCGCAGCCAACCGGACCAACCCGCAAGGCAACGCGATCGCCCGCGTCGCCGGCGCCGCGCCGTACGCACCGGCGGCGGCGCCCACGGCGCAGCTCTCCGACCAGGCCGTCGCGCCCGCCGGCGGCGACCAGCCGCACAACAACATGCAGCCCTACCTCACCTTCTACTTCTGCATCGCCCTGCAGGGCGTCTTCCCGCCACGCACGTGAGCAACACTCGCACCACGGAGGTCACTCTTCGGCCGGCGACCTCCGCAGACCATGAGCACTTGCTCGCTGTCTACGCGTCGACGCGGACCGAGGAGCTGGACAGGGTCGAGTGGGCGCCCGGCCAGCGCGAGTGGTTCTTGAAGATGCAGTTCGACGCCCAGGACCACGAGTACCGCCGGGCGAACCCCGCGGGGCGGTTCGACGTGATCGAGGTGGGCGGGGTCCCGGCCGGCCGGCTGTACGTCGACCGGCGCCCCGGTGACCTGCGCATCGTCGACATCGCCCTGCTGCCCGGCTTCCGCGACCGTGGCGTCGGCACGGGGCTGATCGCCGGGCTGCAGCGGGCGGCCCGCGACGAGGGACGCATCGTCAGCATCCACGTCGAGGCGCACAACGCGGCGGCCCGGCTCTACGAGAGGCTCGGCTTCGAGGTGGCCGCCGACCTGGGCGTCTACCGCCGCATGGAGTGGACCCCGTGACCGGAGGATCGGCGCTACGCGAACGCCGCCTCATAGCGCATCGCATCGCCCACGGGGCCGAGCGGCACCAGGAAGAGCGTGAGCTCGCCGAGCTCGGAGTGCCGGAGCTCATAGGTGCCCTGAGCCAGGACCGGTGCCGCAGGGCCGGCGAAGATCAGCGAGAACTGCACCCGCTCCTGACCCTCGGGCCCCGGTCCTCCAGCTGCCTCACCGAGCCACGATTCGGCAAGGACCAGCGCCAGGAGCGCTCCGTCCTCTACCGTCACCTCGAAGGGCTCGCCGATCTTCCCGGAGAAGTCGTCGTGGGTCAGCCAGTCGAGTCTCGCCACCAGCCGATGCTAGCCCCAGCCTCGGGCCCAGCCAGGAGCACCACATGAAGTCGACCTCCCGTCGCGCACTGCTGTTCGCCAGCGCCTGGGGGGTGGTCGCGGCGCCGTTCGTGGGGACAGCCGAGGCCGCCACCACCAGGCGGAACCTGTACGCCCGCCCACGCTTCGCCTCACTGCGAGGCAAGGCCGTCCGGGTCGAGGGCGCCGGACGACACTGGCGCGCGAAGCTGACCAAGGTCGGCAACCTCCCCAACTGCCGTCGAGGCGACGCGCACGCGTTCAGCCTCACCTTCCGCTTCGGCTCGACCGGGCCCGAGCAGGGCAGCTATGTGCTGCGCCGACATGGCTTCAAGGCCACCACACTGTTCCTCGTGCCGAGCGACCCCGGGCGGCGTACGTATGAGGCCGTGATCTTCCGCAAGCCCTGACGAGTCCTAGGGTCGTCGTCATGAGCGACGACCTCCGCGCAACGCTGCGCGACCTGATGCCCGCCCTCCGCTCGCGACCTCGAGGACCTGGTCCGGATCCAGTCGGTGAGCGCCGACCCTGCCCGCACCGGCGAGGTGTGGCGGTCGGCGGACGCCGTGGCCGACCTGCTGCGGGCGGAGGGGTGCGAGCCACGTCGACATCGTGAGCGCCGAGGGCGGCGCGCCGGCGGTGATCGCGCGCAAGGCCGGCCCCGAGGGTGCGCCGACTGTGCTGCTCTACGCGCACCACGACGTACAGCCCGAGAACGACCCGACCGACTGGGACTCGCCGCCGTGGGAGCCGACCGAGCGCGACGGCCGGCTCTACGGCCGCGGCGCCGCCGACGACAAGGCCGGGATCATCACCCACCTCGGCCGCGCTCCGGGCCTACGGCGACGACCTGCCGGTCAACGTCGTGTTCTTCATCGAGGGCGAGGAGGAGGTCGGCTCCGACACGCTGCCCGCGCTGCTGAAGGAGCACCACGACGCGCTCCGCGCCGACGTGATCGTGATCGCCGACTCGGGCAACTGGGACATCGGCGAGCCCGCGCTGACCACCTCGCTGCGCGGCCTGGTGCGCGCCGACATCGAGGTGCGCACGCTGGGTCACGCCGTCCACTCCGGCATGTGGGGCGGCCTGGTGCCCGACGCGATCATGACGCTGAGCCGGGTGATCTCGAGCCTCTACGACGACGCCGGCAAGGTGGCGGTCCAGGGGCTCTTCGCGGGTCCGGCGGCCGACGTCGAGTACCCCGAGGAGCGGCTGCGCGCCGAGTCGGGCGCCCACGGCTCGATCGAGTGGATCGGCGACGGCCCGGTCGTCGAGCGGCTCTGGACCCAGCCCGCGCTCACGGTCACCGGCCTCGACGCCCCGAAGGTGGACGGCGCGTCCAACACGCTCGTGCCCGTGGCCCGCGCCAAGCTCAGCCTCCGCATCGCGCCCGGCGACACCACCGCCAACGCCGTCGAGTGCCTCGCGCAAGCACTGCGAGGCCAACGTCCCGTGGGGCGCCCAGCTCACGTTCACCGTGGTCGACACCGGCGAGCCGACCCAGATCGACGCCACCGGTCCGGCGTACGACGCGGCGCGGGCGGCGTTCCAGGAGGCCTGGGACGGCGTGGCCCCGGTCGACATGGGTGTGGGCGGCTCGATCCCCTTCATCGCCGAGTTCCTCGAGGCCTTCCCCGAGGCGTCGGTGCTCGTCACCGGCGTCGAGGACCCCGACACCCGCGCCCACGGCGCCAACGAGGGGCTCCACCTCGCCGAGTTCGAGCGCGTCGTCCTCGCCGAGGCGCT
Organism: uncultured Actinomycetota bacterium; assembly: GCA_963793315.1. Taxonomy (GTDB): domain Bacteria; phylum Actinomycetota; class Actinomycetes; order Propionibacteriales; family Nocardioidaceae; genus Nocardioides. The sequence goes on from CAWBZR010000025.1 coordinate 79,589, forward strand.
GCTGCTGCGCAACCTCGCGGCGGGATAGCTCCGTGACGTTTGTGTCTGTGGAACCAGCGTTTCCACAACACAAACGTCACGGACTATGCCGCCGTGCGAGCCGTTGTGCATAAACAGAAGCGACCTACTACAGTTATGGATGCTCCATCCCGAGGTCCGCGACGGCGGCCCACCGACCGCGTCCGAGCGCGAGGCCGGGCCGGCGCGGAGCGACGTCGCGATCGTCGGCGGCGGGGCGAGCGGCACGCTGACGGCGATCCACCTGATGGCCTCGCGGGCCCACGACCTCACGTCACCGTGCACGACGCGGGCGGCGAGCTCGGCAAGGGGCTGGCCTACGGCACCACCGACCGCCGGCATCTGCTCAACGTCCGCTCGCGGCACATGAGTGCCTTCCCCGACATCCCCGGCGACCTGGTCGAGTGGGCGCGGCGGACGGGCCGGCAGCCCGACGCGCAGGCGTTCCTGCCCCGGCGCGACTACGCCGTCTACTGCGCGAGACGCTGGAGCGGCTGCGCGACGACCGGTTCGCGTTCCGGGCCGAGCGGGTGGTCGACGTCGTGTCGGTCGAGCGGCGGCTTCGAACTGCACGCGCCGGACGGCCGGGTCACCCGGGCTGCGGCGGTGGTGCTGGCGCACGGCAACCAGCGGCCGGCGCCGCTGACCGTGGACGACGTGCCCCTCCCGGACGCGCGCTGGCACCTGCCCGACCCGTGGAGCCTCCGGGGGCTCACGGCGCTCGCACCCGACGCCGTGGTCGTCCTGGTCGGCACCGGGCTCACCGCGGTCGACGCCGCGATCACGCTGCTCGGACGACGCCCCCGACCGGCGGGTCGTGATGGTGAGCCGGCACGGCCTGCTGCCCGAGGCGCACGTCGAGCAGAGCTCCACGGCCTGGCTCAGCCCGATCCCGACGGGTCCGGTCACGGCCGACCAGCTCGCCGCGCTGGTCCGTGACCAGGTCGCCGCGGCCCGGCGGCAGGGGGTCGACTGGCGGCCGGTCGTCGACGGGCTGCGGGCCGCCACCCAGTCGCTCTGGCAGCGGCTCGACCTCGCCGAGCGCCGCCGGTTCCTCGCGACGTACGCCCGTGCGTGGGAGGTACGCCGCCACCGCATGGCCACCGGGGTCGCGGCTCGCCTCGACGGCTACCGCGAGGACGGCCGGTTGACGGTCCTCGACGGCGGTGTCGCGAGGGTCACCGACCACGGCCATCGCTGCGAGATCGGGCTCCCCGCCCTCCCGGACCCGCTCTTCGCGGACGCAGTCGTCAACTGCACCGGCCCGATGACCGACGTCTCGCGCAGCACCGACCCGCTGCTCCAGGCCCTGGTCACCCGGGAGCTCATCACCCCCGACCCGCTCCGTCTCGGTGTCTCGTGCACGCCCGAGGGCCGGGTGCTCGACGTCTCCGGCCAGGTCGTCCCCGGCCTCCACGTCGTCGGTCCGCCCCGCAAGGGCACCCTCTGGGAGACCACTGCCGTCCCCGAGATCCGCGGGCAGGCGGCCACGCTCGCCCAGCGGCTCCCTGAGCAGGTGCGGGCCCTGACCTGAGCCTGGATCCGTGGATGGCCGCCTGCTACGCGCCACCACAGGGGCGCGCTGGCGGCGTTGCCGACGCTGGAAAGACGCCCAGTCTGACGGCGCGCCGGCGCCTTGCCAATCACACCCCTCTGGTGCCGCTCGCTACGCCGCCCATCCACGGATCCAGGCTGAGACCGGGCCGCCCTGTGGTCAGATGAGTTCGTGCGCGTGGCGGTGTTCCTCGGCTCCTCGCCCGGCCCTCCCGCGCATCTCGACTGCGTCGAGGCACTCGCCGACGGACTGGTGGCGCGCGGCATCGGCATCGTCTACGGCGGCGCGCAGGTCGGCCTGATGGGGCTCCTCGCCGAGCGGGCGCTCGGGGCCGGTGGTGAGGTGATCGGGGTGATCCCGCGCGACCTGTTCGCGCGCGAGGTCCCCCATCGGCGGGTGACCCGGCTGATCGAGGTCGACTCGATGCACGAGCGCAAGGCCCGGATGGCCGAGCTCGCCGACGCCTTCGTCGCGCTGCCGGGCGGCGTCGGCACCCTTGAGGAGCTGTTCGAGGTGTTCACATGGCGGCTGCTCGGCATCCACGACAAGCCCGTCGCCCTGCTCGATCCGGACGGCTTCTACGACCCGCTCGTCGAGCAGCTCGACCGGATCGTGGGGCATGGCTACCTCAGCGCCGACAGGCGGGCAGCGCTGCCTCGGGTGCGGACCGTGGACGAGCTGCTGGCGACCTACGACGCCTGACCGGGATCACACGACCCCGAACGTCGCCGTGCAGGCATGTCCGTGGTGGGGCTCATGAGCACCAGCGGGCTGGTGGGGCTGACGCACCCCGTGCCGGTCCATCCCTGGAAGGTGGGCAGGACGGCGGGCGTGGCGGTGAGGGTGACCGTGCCGACACCCGCGTCGACCAGGCACGAGCCACCCGCCCGTCACCGGGTCGTTGGTGCAGGACCCGTGGCTCGCGGCGCCCGAGACGCTGCCCACCACCACGACCTGAATGGGCGAGACCGAGTAGCTGATCGTCACCTGCTTGATGAACGTCGCGGTGCACGCCTTGTTGCCGGTCGGGTTCGTGAACGTGATCGCGTCGTCGGCGCCGTTGGTGAAGCCGGTGCAGGTCGCGCCGCCCCATGCGCCGAACCGGTAGCCGGAGCTCGCGGTGGGCGTGAACGTGACCGTGCCGGTGCCCACGGTCGGGAAGGTGCAGGTGGTGGCCGCGCACGTGCCGCCGCCGACCCCACTCGCCGCGACCGTGCCACCGGTGCCGGCGGTGGCCGAGACGGTCACCGGGCCTGTCGTCGTCGTGCTGCCCACGATCTGGACCGTGCTCGTCGAGCCCTTGCAGTTGTTGGTCTCCTTGCGCTCCCTGACCGCGCCGGTGGTGTCCGCGCAGACCACGACGCGGTAGGTCCCGGAGGCTGTGTTGGCGGGGGCGGGGAAGACGGCCGACGCCGGCACGCCCTTCTTGGCCTTGATCCGGCGCACCGGCACGGTGCCCAGGATCCGTCGCCGCTGTCGCGGACGCCGTCGGTGGAGAGGTAGAACGTCGCCCGGCTGGCCTTGGCCGCCTTGCTGCCCCTGTTCTTCACCGTCGCCAGGACGGAGACCTTGTCGTTGGTGAACGCCACGGAGACCTTCTTGGACACCAGGTCGGGCTTGGGCCGCTTGGCGTCGGCAGGAGTCGCGACGGTGACCGTGAGGGTGGCTGCCGAGAGGGCGGTGACGAGGGCCAGGCTCAACGTGCGCATGGAGTGGAAGGTACCGGCGCCGACCTTTGCCTGACCCGAAAACCGCTGATCTGGCGGGGTCAGGCGGCGGGCAGGAAGACCCGGAACGTGCTGCCTCTGCCCAGCACCGAGTCGACCTCGATCCGGCCGAGGTGCCGGGTGACGATCCGGTCGACGATGGTCAGCCCGAGCCCGGTGCCGGCCTGGGCCTTGACCTCGGGCAGCTCGGAGCGGAAGAACTCGCGGAACAGCTGGCTCCGGTCGGCCGGCGCGATCCCGATGCCCTGGTCCTCGCAGCTCAGCACGATCCACGCCTCGTCGCGCGCCAGGGTGACGGTGACGGCGGAGTCGGAGCGAGGAGTACTTCATCGCGTTGCTGAGCAGGTTGGTGACCATGATGTCCAGCTCCGCCGGGTCGCCCACCGCGATGAGCTGGCCGGGCTCGCCCTCGAGCGTCACCTTGACCCGGCGCTGGTCGGCGATCGAGGCGAGGTTGACCACGTCCTCCACCACGTCGGGCAGGTTCACCGGCCGGGTCAGCAGCGGGAGGTGCGGGTCGCCGACCTTGGCGAGCAGCAGCAGGTCCTCGACCACGCGCACGAGGCGTACGGCGCCGCGGTCGACGGCGGCGAGCACCGCCAGGGCGTCCTGGTCGAGCTCGACGGTCTCCTCGAGGAACTCGATGTTGGCCAGCATCGCGGCCAGCGGGCTCTTCAGCTCGTGGGACAGCGTGGCGATCAGCTTGGTCTTGTAGTCGTCGAGGGCCTTGAGCTCGCGCACCAGCTCGCGCTCGCGGTCGAGCGCTCGCGCGTTGAGCACCGCCCGGCCCAGGTCGCGGCCGACCTCGAGCGCCGCATCGACCTCGGCGGGGGTCCACTCCGCGTCGCCCAGCGCCCGGGTGAGCACCAGGCTGCCCAGGCACTCCCGCCCGGCCCCGACCGGGCACGAACAGCAGCGAGCCCACCCCGATCGCCTCGAGGAAGGCCAGGATCTCCTGGAACTCCTGCTCGGACACCTTCGAGGCGGCCGGGTTGCGGGGGAGGTGCCGCGACACGGTCTCGACCCGCTGCGCTCGCCACGAGTCCGTGGCCGCGCGCTCGGCGACGGTGACCAGGTGCTGCGGCATCTCGAGCCGGGCGCCGTCGCCAGCATAGATCGCGCCGGCGCCGTGGCCGTCCTCGTCGAAGGTGTGGATCCAGCTGCCGAGCGAGCGGAACCCCTCGACCAGGCTGGGCTGGATCTTGTCCAGCATCACGCCGATGTTGCGCTCCCGGGCGGCGTTGCGCACCACGTCGCGGGTCGCGGACAGCACGCGCACCTGCTCGGCGAACGACTCCCGCTCGACGGCGATGTAGAGCGCCCGGGCCGCCTGCTCGGCGTACCGGTTGAGGATGCGGCGGCGGGCCTCGTCGGGCCGCAGCCCGTCGGTCGGGCAGTCGATCGAGAGCGTGCCGCGCAGCTCGCCGTTGGGGCCGTAGAGCGGGGCGACCAGCAGGTCCATGGGGTGCCAGGCGTCGGGCCCGGCGACCGGCTCGAAGTCGGGCACCCAGCCCCAGCTCTCCGACTCGGGGTCGAGGTTCTCGTGGGGGACGAACTGGAACATTCCCCAGTCCTCGGCGTGCTCCAGCTCCTCCATCAGCCGGGTGATCGGCGTGAAGGTGCCGAGCAGGATGTCGCGCGCCTCGTCGCTGCCGGCGACGGCCATCACCTGCATGTGCTGGGAGTCGCGGACGACGCTCACCGCCGCCACGTCGAAGCCGGCCAGCTGGGTGATCCCTTCGGCGATGACCAGCAGGGCCTCGTGGGTGGTCCCGTCCGCCCAGCTCGTCGACTCGTCCGCGGCGGCGACCGCGACCACGGGAGCCTCGTCGGCCGAATCCGGGGCCGGAGGCTCCACCGTGTCGACCCCTGCCCCCGCGGCGACACCGGGCTCGACGGCCGCGTCGCGAGCCGCCTCGGCTCGGGGGTCGATAGACATGGGGATCCTCGGTCGGGGACAGGAGGGAGCGCGATCAGGTTATGTCGTGGTGAAACACCCTGTCCGGCGAATGCGGGACGGGGTCCTCGGCCCCCTACGATGAAGGCGTGCCCTACCTCAGCACCGGCGGCCGTTCCCAACCGAGCCGACGCGGGGGCGACGGCCGGCTCAACCACGACCTCGACCCCCACGACAGGGGCCCCCAGGACGCCTGTGGGGTCTTCGGCGTCTGGGCTCCGGGCGAGGACGTCGCCAAGCTGACCTACTTCGGCCTCTACGCCCTGCAGCACCGCGGCCAGGAGTCGGCCGGCATCGCGGTCAGCAACGGGCGCCAGATCCTCGTCTACAAGGACATGGGGCTGGTCTCGCAGGTCTTCGACGAGACCACCCTGGCCTCGCTCAACGGCCACCTGGCCATCGGCCACTGCCGCTACTCGACGACCGGTGCCAGCACCTGGCACAACGCCCAGCCGACGTTCCGCCCGACCGCCGACGGCTCGATCGCGCTCGGCCACAACGGCAACCTGATCAACACCCACGACCTGCAGCAGCTGGTCGAGGACCTCCCCGATCCCGAGGGCGAGCTGCCGCTCCACACGCGCGACGTCGAGACCTCCACCAACGACACCGGCCTGGTCACCGCGCTGCTGGCCCACCACCCCGACACCTCGCTGGAGCAGCGGGCGCTCGAGGTGCTGCCGATGCTGAAGGGCGCCTTCTCGTTCGTCTGGATGAACGAGGACACGCTCTACGCCGCCCGCGACCCGCAGGGCATCCGGCCCCTGGTGCTGGGCCGGCTCGACCGCGGCTGGGTGGTCGCGTCCGAGGACGCCGCCCTTGCCACGATCGGCGCCAGCGTGGTCCGCGAGATCGAGCCCGGCGAGCTGATCGCCATCGACGAGCACGGGCTGCGCACCCACCGGTTCGCCGAGCCCGCGCGCAAGGGCTGCGTCTTCGAGTACGTCTACCTCGCCCGCCCGGACGCCACGATCGCCGGTCAGTCGGTGCACGCGGCGCGCGTCGAGATGGGCCGGGAGCTGGCCCGCCAGTTCCCGGTCGAGGCCGACCTGGTGATGCCGGTGCCCGAGTCGGGCACCCCGGCGGCGGCCGGCTACGCCGAGGAGAGCGGCATCCCGTTCGGTCAGGGCTTCGTCAAGAACGCCTACGTCGGCCGCACCTTCATCCAGCCCAGCCAGACCCTGCGCCAGCTCGGCATCCGGCTCAAGCTCAACGCCCTCGAGCACATGGTGCGCGGCAAGAAGCTGGTCGTCGTCGACGACTCGATCGTGCGTGGCAACACCCAGCGCGCCCAGGTGCGGATGCTCCGCGAGGCCGGCGCCCTCGAGGTGCACGTGCGGATCTCGTCGCCGCCGGTGAAGTGGCCGTGCTTCTACGGCATCGACTTCGCCACCCGCGCCGAGCTGATCGCCAACGGCCTCGACGACGAGGAGATCCGTGCCAGCATCGGCGCCGACAGCCTCGGCTACATCTCCCTCGAGGGGATGATCGAGGCGACCAGGCAGCCGGAGGACCAGCTCTGCCGGGCCTGCTTCACCGGCGAGTACCCCATCGCGCTGCCGGACGAGAGCCTGCTCGGCAAGCACCTGCTCGAGGCCAAGACTGACGTCGCCCACGCGGCGCGCTTCCCGTTCTCAACAACCCCTAGGAGTCTCCGTGACGCGACGCCTACTGCCGAGGCCGGGGTCTCGATCGAGTCCGCCGACAAGGCCGTCGAGCTGATGAAGGTCTGGATCGACAAGGCCCGCCGGCCCGAGGTGATCGGCGGCATCGGCGGCTTCGCCGGGCTCTTCGACGCCTCCGCGCTCACGGCGTACACGCGACCGCTGCTGGCCACCTCGACCGACGGTGTCGGCACCAAGGTGGCGATCGCGCAGGCGATGGACGTGCACGACACGATCGGCTTCGACCTCGTCGGCATGGTGGTCGACGACCTCGTGGTCTGCGGCGCCGAGCCGCTGTTCATGACCGACTACATCGCCTGCGGCCGGGTCGTGCCCGAGCGGATCGCCGCCATCGTCAAGGGCATCGCCGAGGCCTGCGTCGAGGCCGGGCTGCGCCCTGGTCGGCGGCGAGACCGCCGAGCACCCCGGGTTGCTCGGCCCCGATGACTACGACGTCGCGGGCGCGACGACCGGCGTGGTCGAGGCCGACGACCTGCTCGGCCCGGCGCGGGTGCGGCCGGGTGACGCGGTGCTCGCGATGGCCTCGAGCGGGCTGCACTCCAACGGCTACTCGCTGGTCCGGCACGTGGTCGCGAAGGCGGGCTGGGCCTACGACCGCGACGTGCCCGAGCTCGGCCGCACCCTGGGCGAGGAGCTGCTCACGCCGACGCGGATCTACGCCAAGGGCTGCCTCGAGCTCGCCCGGCGCGACGGCACCCACGCGATGGCGCACGTGACCGGCGGCGGGCTGGCCGCCAACCTCTCCCGCGTCATGCCCGAGGAGCTGCACGCCACCCTCGAGCGCGGCACCTGGACCCCGGCGCCGGTCTTCGACCTGGTCCGCCGGCTCGGCGACGTACCCCAGCCGGACCTGGAGGCCACCCTCAACTGCGGGGTCGGCATGGTCGCGCTCCTCGACCCGAGGGTCGTCGACGCGGCGATCTCGCTGCTCGCCGACCACGGGATCCGCGCCTGGGTCGCGGGTGAGGTGACCGCTGCTTCCGGCACCGGCGCGGCCTCCGGCGGGACCGCGGAACTGGTCGGCCAGCACCCCGGTTGGTAACGACCGTGGGCCGCTGAGGGCCATTTCATACGGTTTTACGAGGATTTCAGGGCACGGGTGTGCGGGAACACCCAGCCAGCAGGTAGCGTTGGTGGCACGAGAACTCATTGAGACAGTCCGGGAGCCACCGTGCCCCGGCCGAGTGTGCGAGGGGGCTGACCCTATGGGGCGCGGCCGAGCAAAAGCCAAGCAGACGAAGGTCGCTCGCGACCTGAAGTACCGCACTCACGAGACGGACTTCGGTGCGTTGGCCAGTGAGCTCCACAAGGAGAGCGGCGACTCTGCAGAGGACGTCGATCCCGAAGTGCTCGAGAAGTGGTCGGACTACGCCGGCCCTTCTCGCGACTGACCGCTCGCTCCTGAGCTGCACCGCCGGGTTGCCGGCTGGTTGAAGTGCGCCCTCTGCGGGGCGTGGAGGGATCCCAAGTAACCTGGGATCCCTGCGCAGGTGAGACGGTTGTGACTCAGCCGAGCCAGATGCCGCGCAGGCGGCCGACGTCGTGCATGCGGCGCTCGGCGAGGCGGTCGGCGGCGATCGCGGGCGGCACCCCGTCGGAGGCGGCGAGCTCGAAGACGGCGTACGTCGTGTCGTAGATGGCGCTCGCGCGCTGCTGGGCGCGGTCGAAGCTGAAGCCGACCGGGTCGAGCTCGTCGGCGACCTGGATCAGGCCGCCGGAGTTGACGCAGTAGTCGGGTGCGTAGAGGACCCCGCGCTCCTCCAGGGCCTTCTCGATGCCCGGGTGCGCGAGCTGGTTGTTGGCGGCACCGCAGACGATCTTCGCGGTCAGCACCTCGACGACCTCGTCGGTGAGGGCGCCGCCCATGGCGCAGGGCGCGTAGACGTCGAGCGGGCTCGCGACCAGCTCCTCGGCGGTGGCCACGACGCGGACCTCGGGGTGCTCGTCACGCACGCGGTCGAGCGCGGCGGCGTTGACGTCGGTGACGACGACGCTCGCGCCGTCCTCGAGCAGGTGGGTGACCAGGTGGTGACCGACCTTGCCGACTCCGGCCACGCCGACGGTCCGGCCGGCCAGCGAGGTCGAGCCCCACGTGAACTGCGCGGCCGCGCGCATGCCCTGGAACACGCCGTACGCCGTGAGCACCGAGCTGTCACCGGCGCCGCCGTGGGCGACGGTGCGGCCGGTGACGAAGTCGCACTCGCGGGCGATGTCGTCCATGTCGGGCGAGAAGGTGCCGACGTCGCAGGCGGTGTAGTAGCGGCCGCCGAGCGACTGCACGAACCGGCCGTAGGCGCGGAACAGCGCCTCGGCGCCACCGCGGGCCCGCACCTGGGCGGGGTCGCCGATGATCACGGCCTTGCCGCCGCCGAGGTCGAGCCCGGCCAGGGCGGCCTTGTAGGACATGCCGCGCGACAGGTCGAGGACGTCGGCGAGTGCGGCGCCGGTGGAGGCGTAGGGGAAGAAGCGGGTGCCGCCGAGCGCGGGGCCGAGGGCGGTCGAGTGGATCGCGATGATCGCGCGAAGTCCGGAGGCCGGATCGTTGGCGAAGACGACCTGCTCGTGGTCGTGGCCGGCGTCGAATACGTCAAGACCGTCGTGCAGGGACATGGATGGACCCGTTCTTCCTTGTGTGGCCACGGGGGTGGTGTGGCGTGCTCGTGTGGTGTCGACCCGCAGGGGTGGCGCGGCTCCCTCCTAATGTAGAGCTCGTGACGCCGGCTCGCCGCATGTGGACGATCTTCGAACCGCTCCACGCGGTCACCTACTTCGCACCCGAGGGCCGCACCGCGTTCGAGGCGGCCGGGCTGCGCGGCTTCTGGCGCGGCTACTTCGCCTCACGCTCGGCACCGCTCGGCACGGCGCCCGCGGCCGTCACTGTCGCGCTCTACTCCAACTTCGCCCCGCGGATGGTCGAGCGCGCCATCCCGTCGGTCTGGGAGCTCGCCTCGCCCGAGCAGGCCCTGGCGGCCCGGCTGGAGGGCTCGGTCGCCGCGCTGTCCCGGCTGCTCGACGGGCAGGACGTCGACGAGTCGGCCTCGACTCCTGCAGGCCGTCGCCGCAGGCGCCCCGACGGCAGGGCGGGCGCTCGGCGCCGCCAACGCCGCCCTGCCGTGGCCCGACGAGCCCCTCGCCGTCCTCTGGCAGGCCGCCACGGTGCTCCGCGAGCTCCGCGGCGACGGCCACGTCCTGGCCCAGCTCGCGGTCGGCCTCGACGGCCTGTCCACGATGGTGCTCCGCTCGGGTCACGACCTCGACCGCGATGCGCTGCAGCCCAACCGTGGCTGGACCGACGAGGAGTGGACGGCCTCGGCGGCGGACCTGACCGACCGCGGCCTGCTCGGGCCGGACGGCCGGATCACGCCCGCTGGCATCGAGCTCCTCGACCGCGCCGAGGCGCTCACCGACGAGCTGGCCCAGGAGCCCTGGACCCTTGCCGGTCCCGAGGCCACGGCACGGTTCGTCGACCTCGCCGCCCCGCTCGCCGCTGCGGCGCGCACGGCGCTGCCGCCGGTCAACCCGATCGGGCTGCCGGGCCGATGAGTTGACGCCGGGCGGCGGGTCCTATCGCCGTGACCATTCGCCTCGACATGTCGATGTCCCTCGACGGCTGCATCGCCGGCCCCGACGACCGCCCAGGCCAGGAGCTCGGCATTGGCGGCGGACGGCTGTTCAACTGGCTCGACGACCGCAACGGGCCGCGTCAACGGCCAGGTCTACGCCGAGGCCCTGGCGACCCGTGCGATCGTCTCCGGGGGGCGCGAGCTGGAGCTCGTGAGGCGGCTCGAGGGCAAGACGCCACCCAGCTGCGCTACCGGGTCCTGGCGCCGCGCTGATCCATCAGCCGGGGCCGTCCGTCCACGCGGTTTGTCCGCTGGCACAACCGACGATCAGCTGCTCCGGCTGCCGAGCTGAAGCCGGGTCGCCTCCAGCGCCAGGTAGAGGTGCACCAGGTCGCTGGGCACGTGCAGGTCGAGCCCGGTCAGCTGGGTCACCTTGGAGAGGCGGTAGCGCACCGTGTTGGGGTGGCAGTGCAGGGCCTTCGCCGCCTCGGCGGCCGACCCTCCACCGTCGAACCAGGCTCGCATCGTCGCGAGCAGCAGCTCACGCTCCTGCTCGTCGAGTGACAGCACCTCCCCCATCGTGTGGTGGGCGAGCCCCTCGGCCTGGTCTGGCGTGGCCGCGACCAGCGCGGCCACGCGGGCCTCCCCGTAGCGCATCACGCCGTGCTCGGTGGGGGTGGCGGTGTCTCGGGCGATCCGGGCCTGGCTGACGGCCTGCGGGGTGTGGACGACGGCCTCGAAGGTCTCGCTCACGCCCACGCGCCCCACCGTCAGCGAGGTCAGGTAGTCCATCAGCTGCGCCACCCGCTGGGCACGGGCCAGCACGACGAGCCCGACCTCGGCGTCCGGCTCGGAGCGCCAGGCGGAGCGCACCCCGAGGGAGGCGAGCGCCCGCTCGGCCGTGGCCGGGGCGTCCTCGCTCTCGACGGGCCACGAGTCGGATGCGACGACGACGAACCGGCCGACCTTGGGCAGTCTCAGGACGTCGGCAACGTCGCCGCAGCCCTGACCGCTGGTGCCCATCCCGCTGAACAGCGCGGCCAGGGCCGCCTCGCGCACCCGCGCGTCGTGCAGCAGCTGCTCGGTCTCCACCTCGCGGTAGGTGGCGGCGAGCTCCATGCAGTAGACGTCCACCGCGCTCCAGAGCGCTGATGCGGAGTCGAGAAGGGCCCGGCTCGACCCGGTGTCGTCGTCGCAGAACTGGACCAGCCGGTCCCAGATGTGCAGCGCGGTCAGGCGATAGGCGTGCAGGACCATGGTGAGCGGCACCTTGGCCTTCGCGCGCTCCCGGCCCGTACGTCGCGGCGCCGCCAGCCGGCTGGTCTCGTTGACCATCACGCTCTCGACCAGCCCGATGATGTTCGGCCGCACCGCATCGACCAGCCCGTCGAAGGTCATGATGTCGACGTAGTGCGGCTCCTCGTGCCTGATGATCCGGGCCGAGGTGCAGGCGAGGTCGTCGACCCCGTCGAGGAGCTGTTCGCAAGCAGCCGTGATGCGTGGGTCGATCCGTGTCACGTCGACGTCTCCCGAGTCTGTCTTTGTGACGGCGCACAACCAATCGCGCCAAATGTGAGTGCCATCACTATGGCCGCGGACCGGTCATTGCACAAACGTGAGTGGGGCCGACAACGCCGACGATCCGGGAGTCCCAGCGTGAATCTGGCCGAGACGCTCGACCGCACGGCCCGGGGCCGCGGCCGGTTCGCGGCGCTCCGCCTCGACGACGAGGTGACCAGCTTCGACGAGGTCGACTGCGCCAGTCGCCGGGTGGCGGGCTTCCTGCGCGGCCAGGGGCTCCGGGCCGGTGACCGGGTCGGGCTGATGCTGCCGGACGTGCCGGAGTTCGCCGCTCTCTACTACGGGATCCTCCGGCTCGGAGCGGTAGTGGTCCCGATGAGCGTGACGCTGACGCGCGCCGGGGTGCTGCACCGCCTCCGGGACTCGGGGGCGGGCGGCGTCGTGGCCTGGGAGTCGGCGCGCGCCGCCGTGGTGCCGCCCGCCGACGCACTCGGGATCCCGTCGTGGCTGCTCGAGGCGGGCGGCCTACCGCACCTCGTGGGCGACACCGTCCCCGTCGACGCGGTCCAGCCCCGGGCCCTCGACGACGTCGCCGTGATCATCTACACGGCCGGCACGACGGGCGAGCCGATCGGTGCGGCGATCACACACGGCAACCTGCTGCGCAACTGCGAGGTCTTCGTCAACGACCTGGTGCAGCTGACCTCCCACGACGTGGTCTTCGGCGGGTTGCCCCTCTCCCACGCCTTCGGCCAGACCGTGGGCCTCAACGCCTCGATCCGCGCGGGCGCCTGTCTGGTCCTGGTCGCCCAGCGCGACGGCGAGGCGGCGCTCGGGACGCTGCGCCACCGCGGGGTCACGGTGATGGAGGGCGGGCCCGCCCTCTACGACGCGATCCTCAGCTTCGCGCGGCGAGCCGAGGGCGACGACCTGCCCCCGTTGCGGGTCTGCGTCTCCGGGGGTGCAGCCATGCCGGTCGAGGTGCTGCTCGGGTTCGAGGAGGCGTTCGGCTGTGTGATCCTCGAGGGCTACGGCCTCGCGGAGACGTCACCCCTGGCCAGCTCCAACCGGATGGACAGCCGGCGGGTCGGCTCGATCGGCCTTCCGGTGAGCGGCGTCGAACTGAGGGTCGTGGACAGCGGACACACCGAGGTCCCGGACGGCGAGCAGGGCGAGATCGTCGTCCGCGGCCACAACCTGATGAAGGGCTACTGGGGCCGTCCGGCGGAGACGACCGCGGCCATCGTCGACGGCTGGCTGCACACCGGAGACGTGGGGATCAAGGACGAGGACGGCTTCTTCCACGTCGTCGGCCGCGCCGCCTCGCGAGCATCCCGGTCGGAGGCGCTGACATGAGCGGCGCCCCGGGCACCGGCGCCCCCATCCTGCAGGTGGACGACCTGGCCGTGACCTATGGCGGAGCCGTGCAGGCGCTCCGCGGTGTGAGCCTCTCGGTCGACGAGGGTGCCGTCGTGGCGCTGCTCGGCAGCAACGGAGCGGGCAAGACCACGCTGCTGCGCACCCTGTCAGGCACCCTGCGCCTTCACCGCGGCCGGGTGGACCGGGGGCAGGTCCGCTACCGGGGAGTGGACCTGAAGGGCCGCGACCCCGCCCGCTGCGTCTCCACCGGGATCGTCCAGGTCCCCGAAGGCCGGCGGATCTTCACCCGGCTCACGGTCGAGGAGAACCTGCGGGCCGGCGGCCTCGGGGCCCGGGACCGAGGCGGACGTGCGGCCGAGCACCAGCGCATCTACGACATGTTCCCGGTCCTGGCCGAGCGCCGCAGCCAGCGGGCCGGGCTCCTCTCCGGCGGCGAGCAGCAGATGCTGGCCATCGGGCGCGGGCTCATGTCCCGGCCCCGCCTGCTGCTCCTCGACGAGCCCTCGCTGGGACTGGCGCCGCGGATCATCGGCCAGATCGGCGAGGTGATCCGCGAGATCAACCGCCAGGGCACCTCGGTGCTGCTCGTCGAGCAGAACGCCACCATGGCCCTCGACGTCGCCGACACGGCGTTCGTGCTGGACGTCGGCAAGGTCTCGCTCTCGGGGTCGGCGGTCGAGCTGGCCAGCTCCGACGCAGTGCAGCGCCTCTACCTGGGCCACGCCGCCGACCGCTCCCCGCAGCGCCCCGTGGCCTCCTCCGGGCGCCGCAAGCTGACGCGGTGGTCGTCGTGAGCGCGACGCCCACGGTCACCCTCCGGGACGACGTCGAGACGCTGACCGTGGACCAGGTCACGGTCGAGTTCGGTGCGGTCAAGGCGCTCTCCGAGGTGTCGTTCACGGTGCGGCCCGGCACGGTGCACGCGGTCATCGGTCCGAACGGCGCCGGCAAGTCGACCCTGTTCAACGTCCTCTCCGGCGTCTATCGCGCGACGACCGGCGAGGTGCGGCTGGGCGACACGGTGCTCAACGGGCTGCGGCCGCACCGGATCGCGCGGCTGGGCGTGGCCAGGGCGTTCCAGAACATCGCGCTCTCCGACACGCAGACGGTCGCCGAGAACCTCATGCTCGGACGGCACTCGCTGACCCGTGCGGGCTTCCTGTCCTCCGGGCTGCGACTGCCTGTCGCGACGCGGGAGGGACGCCGACACGGTGCGCGGGTCCGGGAGATAGCGGACTTCCTCGACCTCGGCGACAAGCTCGAGGTCCCCGTCGGCGTCCTCTCCTACGGTGACCAGAAACGGGTGGAGGTCGCGCGCGCCCTGTGCACCGAGCCGCGGCTGCTCCTGCTCGATGAACCGGTCGCCGGCATGAACGCCGAGGAGACCGAGCGGATGGCGCGGGCGGTGCTCGAGATCCGCGACGAGCTCGGCATCTCCATCGTCCTGGTCGAGCACGACATGGGGATGGTCATGAGCATCGCCGACCGGGTCACCGTCCTCGACTTCGGCCGCCTCATCGCCGACGGGACGCCCGACGAGACGCAGGCCGACCCCGACGTCATCCGGGCCTACCTCGGCTCGGGGGACGACACCGGTCCGGCCGGCGGCGCCGACGACCAGCAGGAGGAGAGCGCCCCGTGACCCAGTTCCTGTCCCTGGTCCTGAACGGACTGTCGCTGGGCGCGATCTACGCACTCATCGCCCTCGGCTTCGTCATCATCTTCAAGGCCAGCGAGGTCACCAGCTTCATGCAGGGCTCGCTCCTGCTCCTCGGCGCCTACCTGATGGGCCGGCTGCACGAGCCCCTCGGCTTCTGGGGCGCGGTCGCCGTCGGCGTCCTGGGCTCCGCGGTCGCGGCCGTGCTCGTCGAGCGTCTCCTCATCAACCGCCTGCGTGGCGCTCCGGTGATCAGCCTGGCGATCCTCACGATCGGCGTCGACCTCATCATCGTCACCGAGCTGACCCGTCGGATCGGGTCCGACATCCTCAACGTCGGTCACCCCTGGGGCGGCAAGGCGATCTCGCTCGGAGGGATCGGGATCACGACCAACCGCGCGCTGGCCATCGTGGTGGCCGCCCTCCTCATCGGTGCCTTCTTCCTCACCTTCAAGTACTCCAGCTGGGGCATCTCGATGCGCGCGGCCGCCGAGGACGGCGAGGCGGCGGCCCTGATGGGCATCCACATGGGCCGGGTCTCCATGGTTGCGTGGATGATCGCCGGCGTCCTGGCCGCGACCGCCGGCCTCTTCGCCGTCGGCGCACCCACGCCCGGCGTGACCCCCGCGGTGGCCACGGTGGCCCTCAGTGCGCTGCCGGCCGCCATCCTGGGCGGTCTCGACTCGACCGGCGGGGCCCTGGTCGGCGGCATCCTCATCGGGCTCGCCGAGTCGCTGGCGGCCGGCTACCAGGACGAGCTCGCCTTCCTGGGCCGCGGGTTCGGCGACGTCGTGCCGTACGTCGTCATGGTCGCCGTCCTGCTGGTGCGCCCGTCCGGACTGTTCGGCACCCGGGAGATGACTCGTGTCTGAGACCGCCACGCTCCCTGCCCGGCACGAGCCGGAGCCCCCGACCGGCCGCCTTCCGGCGTCGCCCCGGACTCGGCTGCTCCGGATCGCGGCGCTGCTGGCCGTGGTGGTGGTGCTGCTCGCCCTGCCCCTGTACGTCGAGGAGTTCTGGCTGCGCACCGGGTTCGCCGTCTTCGGCGCCATCATCGGGGCGCTCGGGCTCAACCTCCTGGTCGGCACCACCGGCCAGCTCTCCCTCGGCCATGCGTTCTTCCTGGCCGTCGGCGCCGTGACGTACACCTACGTCTCCGGTGAGCCCGGTGGCACGGCGAACCCCTACGGCGGCCTGGGCTGGCCCCCGCTCCTGGGCATGGTCCTGGGCGTGGCCGCCGCGGGTGGTGCAGGGCTGGTCTTCAGCCCGATCGCGGCGCGGTTGCGCGGCATCTACCTCGGGATCGCCTCGCTCGGGCTGGTCTTCATCGGCGACCACCTCCTCAACACCTGGACCTCGGTCACCGGCGGCTTCAACGGCCGCCTGGTGCCGGCGTTCTCCCTGTTCGGCTTCGGGTTCGGCGGCAACGACTCTCCGTCCCTGACGGTTCTCGGGGTGCCGTTCGGGCAGGCCGAGCGGCTCTGGTACCTCGGGCTGGCGCTGTCCATCGGGGCGGCCTGGTTCGCCGCGAACCTGGTGCGCTCCCGGCCCGGTCGCGCAATGCAGACCCTGAGGGACAGCGAGGTCGCGGCATCGGTGATGGGGGTCAACGTGCGTGACTACAAGGCCAAGGCGTTCCTCGTGTCGTCCATGTATGCGGGCCTGGCCGGCGTGCTCTACGCGCTCTCGATCGGGTCGGTCGCCCCGGAGTCGTTCGGCCTCACCCTCTCGGTGCAGTTCCTGGCGATGATCGTCCTGGGCGGGCTCGGGTCCGTGACCGGGTCGATCCTGGGTGCTGTCTTCGTCAGTGCGCTCCCGCTGGTCTTCCAGCAGTACGCCGGCGTCCTGCCCTTCATCGTGGATCCCGGGGAGTCCGGCATCGTGGCCAGCCAGGCCGCCGCCTTCCTGTACGGCGCAGCGATCGTCCTCGTCGTCCTCTTCGAGCCCGGCGGCCTCGCCGGGTTCGCGCGCCGCCTGCGGCGCCCCGTCCGTCCAGCAGGGGCTGCGCCCGCAGCCGCCGACTCGTCAACCCGAGGAGAGAACTGATGCAGAAGAACGCGAAGCGAAGGGCGGCCGTCGTGGCCTCGCTGGCCCTGCTGGTGGCCGGGGCCGGGTGCAGCACCAAGGGGTCCGACTCGAAGGAGAGCACCCAGGACGGTGTCAAGGTCGGTCGCGGTGTCGATGGCACGACCCTCCAGCTCGGAGCGCTGACCGACCTGACCGGGGTGTTCGCCGCGCTCGGCAAGGACATCACCAATGCCCAGTCGCTCTACTGGAAGAAGCTCAATGGCGGCGACAAGATCTGCGGCAAGTACACCGTGAAGGAGACCGTCAAGGACCACGGCTACGACACCCAGAAGGGCATCCAGCTCTACAGCTCGATCCACAACGACGTGCTCGCGATCGAGCAGACGATCGGTTCGCCGATCAACACCGGCCTGCTGCCGCAGTTCGACGCGGACCACATGGTCAACATCCCGGCCGCCTGGGCCCAGTCGCTCTCCGAGGACCCGCAGATCGCGATCGTCGGTGCCACCTACGAGGTGGAGATGATCAACGTCCTCGACTACCTCCTCAAGGAGGGCAAGATCGCCGAGGGCGACAAGATCGGGCACATCTACTTCGAGGGCGAGTACGGCGAGGGCGGACTGGCCGGCTCGAAGTACTTCGCCGGCCAGCACGACATGACCATCGTCGAGCAGCAGATCCAGTCGACGGACGCCGACATGACGGCCCAGGTCACCAAGCTCAAGGCCGAAGGGGTCAAGGCGATCGCTCTCACCGTGGCTCCGGGACAGACCGCGTCCGTCGCCGGCGTGGCCGCGGCGCAGGGGCTGAACGTGCCGCTCGTCGGCAACAACCCGGTCTTCGCCCCCGCGCTGCTGGCCGGCCCGGCCGGTCCGGCCCTGAAGGAGAACCTCTACGTCGCCTCGCCGGTGGCGCCGTTCGACAAGCTGCCCGACCTGCTGAAGGAGTACCAGGCCGCCTACCCCGGTGACCCGACGCTCGGCGTCGTCTTCGGCACCGCCGCGGCCGACGTCATGCGCCAGATCCTCGACAAGGCCTGCGAGGACGGCGACCTGACGCCGGAGGGCGTCTCCAAGGCCAAGGACGAGCTGGGCACGGTCGACACCGGCGGCCTCGCGGTGCCCCTCGAGTTCAAGACCGGTGAGTCGCCGAGCGAGGCGAGCTACATCTTCCGCGCGGCCGACGTCCCCGGCGGCGCCGAGTCCGTCGCCGACATGTTCGTCGGCGACGACGTGGCCGGCTTCACCGACCAGTAGGCGGTTCGAGCAGGACCAGCGGGATCTCCCGCTGGGTCCTGGCCTGGTAGCCCGCGTAGTTGCGGTGGTCCGCCACGACCAGGGGCCACAGCCGGGCCCGTTCCTCCGGCGACGCAACTCGTGCGTGCCTCCGCTCCACGGGGCGGCCCTGGAAGCGCACGTCGACCTCCGGGTTGGCGCAGAGGTTCAGATACCACAACGGTGCCGTGTCGTCCCCGCCGCGCGAGGCGACCACGACGATCGTCTCGCCCTCCTGGAGGGGCGAGGTCAGCATCACGGTGCGGGGCTCACCGCTGCGCCGGCCGGTCGTCGTCAGCTCCAGGACCGGCATGTTGGACGCTGTCCAGCCCAGGCGACCCCCCGTGATCTTGAGGGCGGCCCGGTGCACCGCGTTCATGGCCTTGAAGGTGAGGTCGCGGGGCATGGCGTCGAACCTAGTGGTCATCTCCGGGACTTCTTCGGGTGTCCCGCACCCCGGGCACGCACCTGGCTGTGCCGGCGGAGCTCGGAGGACGCCCCGCCATGCCAGCGCTCCGCGGACGCGCCGGGCGACCGAGGCTCCCGGCCGGGTCCTGACGGCTCAGCTCACCAGCGTGGTCAGGGCGTACGCCGCACCGAACGCCGCCGCGAACACCAGCAGGCAGATCAGCGTGAGCATGACCGGGAGCCGGCGCTGCGCCGGAGCGGACGGCAGCGACGCGTATGCCGTGTCCGGCGTCTGGTAGCGCGTCACCGACGGCGTGGAGGGCCGGGTCACGGTGACCGGCAGAGCGCCACGGAGGGCGTCCACGAAGGAGCCGATCGAGCCGTAGCGAGCCTCCGGGTTGGGGTCGAGGGAGCGCAGCAGCACCTCGTCGACCTCCGGAGGCAGCGACGGCTCCATGCGTGAGGGCGCCAGCGGCAGCGAGGCGTGGGCGAGCTCGGCGATCGAGCCGTCGCGGGCGAGGCGGCCGGTGAGCATCTGGTAGGCGACGGCGGCCAGGGCGTGCACGTCGGCGCGGGCGTCGATGGCGCCGCCGGTGGCCTGCTCGGGCGCCATGTAGGCAGGGGTGCCGACCACCTGGGTCAGCCCGGAGGCGTGCAGCATCGCCTTGGCGACGCCGAGGTCGGCCACCAGCAGCTTGTCGCCGGCAGAGCCGCCGCTGCGCAACAGCAGGTTCTGCGGCTTGATGTCGCGGTGCACGACGCCGTGCTCGTGCAGCACGGCCAGGCCGGCCCCCGCCTGGCTGACCAGGTCGACGACCCGGGGGACGGACAGGGGCAGGCCGGGCTCCAGCTGGCGGGCCAGCGACCCTTGGTCGGCGTACGTCATCACGAAGTACGGCGTGCCGTCGACCTCACCGATGTCGTAGACCCGCACGATGTGGTCGGAGTCGGCGCGGCGCAGGATGCGCGCCTCCTCCAGGAACCGCTCCCGCACGTCGAGCCGCTGCGACCAGTTCTCGGCCAGCGCCTTGACCGCGACGTCGGAGTCGAGCTCGGCATCGTGGTAGAGCCAGACCGTCGCGAAGCCGCCGACACCGATGCGGTCGACCCGCTCCAGCCGGCCGAGACGGGTGGGCAGGGACACGGCCTCATGCTGTCACGCGGGCCGAGGGGCCGCGGGCCGCGCCCGACGAGGCGGCGCGGCCCGCGTGACCAGCTCGGGGAAGAGAGCCGGTCGTGCCCCATGCCCTGCCCCGCGGTCAGTTCCCGCGGTGGAAGAGCTTCACGTACTCGTACTGCGTGGCCTGCACGGAGACCCCGGCCTGGCCGGTGTTGGCCCCGGTGAACTCACCGGTGATCACGATGGGAGTGTCGTTGGCGGTGATCTTGATGGTCCCGTTGAAGGAGACCTGCGCGGAGTTGTTGCCGCCGTCGGGCACATCACCGGTCCAGTTGCGGGAGAAGCCGTCCTGCAGGCTCGGGACGGTCACGATCCCGTAGTCCGGGTCGGAGGGCGCGGGAGGCCCGATGTGCCAGAACTGCGCGGTGCCGGTGATCTTCCACGTGCCCTTGTCGAGGACCAGCGTCGCCAGCGGGGTGTTGGGTGCGTTGACCGCGACCACCCGCGCACCGCTGTAGGCCGGGACGGTGCTGACCGGGGTCGTGGCCGAGACGACGTTCTCCGTTGCGGTGAACCTGGCGAAGTTGTTCTTGGTCAGGTCACCGGTCTGGATCGTGCCGTCCTTGATCTGGGCCGAGGTGATGTGGCCGGCGGCCACCGAGGCGCCGGTGCCGGCCAGGGCGGCGACGACGCCGACCGCGACGATCGTGGTCAGCCTGCTGCTGACGAGGCTCTTGAGCTGCATGTTTCCTCCGAGTCTTGGTGTGCTCTCGCTTCCCTGACGGAAGCGGGGACCCATCGGTTGGGTGAGAGCGCGCTCTAGGGTCGAAGCGTGGAGGCGGACGAGATCGACGACCTGGCCCTGCGCGCCGCGGGGGGCGACCGTGCCGCGCTGGAGGCGCTGCTGGCCGAGGTGCAGCCGCGCGTCCGCCGGATCTGCGGGCGGATGCTGCTCTTCCCCGAGGACGCCGAGGAGGCGGCCCAGGACGCGCTCCTGCTGGTGGCCACCAAGATCGACCAGTTCGGCGGCCGCAGCCGGTTCACCACGTGGCTGCACGCGGTGGCGTCCAACAGCGCGCGCTCGACCTACCGCACCTTGAAGCGGCGCGCCGCCGAGCGGCTGACCGACGACCTGCCCGTGCACGCCGACCCGCGCACCACCAGCGTGATCGCCGGCAGCCGCCTCGACCTGCTCGACGCTCTCGAGGCCGTCGGCACCGATCATCCCGAGCTGGTCGAGCCGCTGGTCCTGCGCGACGTCCAGGAGCTCGACTACAACGAGATCGCCCGGCTCCTCGACGTGCCGCTCGGCACCGTGAAGTCGCGGATCCACTCCGCGCGCAACGCGGTCCGGCCGCTCCTCCGCGTCACCGACTGACCGGGGCGGGTCTGTTCACCGGACCGATCCAGCGCAATTGCGCGGAATCGGTCTTGTTTCACGCGTGAAACCGGACCGAATCAGCGCAATTGCGCTGATTCGGTCCGGGGGATGGCGGCGCGCTGCACCACCACCTCGCCGTGGCTGCCGTAGCCGACCAGCCGGCCGCCGTACGCCGCGCCGTTGAAGCCGATCAGCAGGCTCTGCCCTCGTCCGGACCCGTCGGGGGCGACCAGCGTCGGCCACGGGATGTTGGTGGGGTACGCCGCGTCGAGGGTGCCGACGTCGCGCAGGTCGAGGTCGAGCACGGGGTAGGAGCGGTGCCGCTTGTCGCTGGCCAGCACCCGCCACGCCCCGTCCAGCCGAGCGAGCGTCGTGCCCTCGGTCTGGCGGTGGCCGTCGGCCACGGCCCGCAGGGTCAGGGCATCGAGCGAGGGGCCGGCGGCGAGGGCGGGGTGGAACTGGAAGTACTTCGTCGCGCTGACGTAGCCCACCAGCCAGCCCTCGTCGGTCCGCACCAGGTGCGGGTCCCACACGCCGACCGACCGGAAGCCCTCGGTCGGCAGCGCCAGCGGCCGGCCGTCGAGGACGTGCACGCCGCGGGTCAGGTCCGCGGCCGACTCGGCGAGCGTCACCCCGACCGGCCGCTTGTGACGGTCGAAGTCGCCCCACGTGCTCGACGCCAGCAGCCAGCGGTCGCCGTCGCGCAGGAGGTGCGCGGCGTGGTCGCCGTAGACGCCGCCCGTGGTGCGTCGCAGGAACAGGTCGGCGCGGTGCTCCAGCTCCAGGGTCTCCGGGTCGAGCGACCACACCGAGCAGTGGCCGGTCACGAAGCCGCCGGGTCCCGCGCTCGTGGCGGTGAGGAGCACCCGACCGTCGCGCACGTACGCCGCGCCGTCGGCCTGGCTGACCACCCGCAGGTCGCGCAGGCCGAGCTGGCCGAACCGGCCGGTCTCCGCACCGGACGCGGTGAGGTCGGCGAGCCAGTCCTCGTCGTGCACGTCGTGACGGTCGGTGAGGTCGTAGCGCGCCCGGGCCACCCACTCGCCGGCCTCCCGGGTGAACGCGGTGACCTGCGGTCCGGTCAGCGTCAGCGCCACGGCCTCGACGGGGCCTTCCGGCCGGCCGCTGCGCCGGCTGCGGTGGCTTGACGTCCGGCCGCCGGTGGTGACGTGCAGGGCCACCCGGTCGGCGTACGTCGCGGTGACGGTCACCGGCCCGCTCGCCAGCGTGAGCTCGCGCGCACCGACCGCCGAGGTCGCGACGCACGGCGCCCGCACCGGGCTGCCGTCGGGCATCACCAGCCGCACCGGCCGCCGCCGGGCGACGACCTCGAACCGCGGCAGCACCCGCCCAGTCTGTCAGCGCAGCCGGCCGAGGTAGCCCGCCGCCTGCCGCAGGTCGCGCAGCCGCGACTCCCAGGTGATGCCGGCCCCGATCAGCACGGTGCCGGCGGCGCCGATGACCACCCACTGCGGCGTCTGGGCGGCGTACGGCGCCAGCTCGCGCAGCAGCAGCGTGGCGCCGACCAGCCCGCCCACGACGACCGGGGCGGACCAGCGCAGCGCCGCGCCACCCAGGAGCAGCACCAGGCAGGCCGCCCCGAGCAGGGTTGCGCGGGTGGAGACCGGGTCGGCCAGCGCCCAGAGCAGCGAGGGCACGGTGGCGAGCCCGAGCCCCGGGAGGAGCGTCGTCGCCGTGTCGGCGTCGAAGTCCCGCGACAGCCGGTGGACGCCGACCAGGACCAGCGCGACGGCTGTCGGCAGGGTGTAGGCCTCGGGTGCCTGGACGCCGACGTCGTACAGCCGAACCCAGGTGGCCGCCGCGAGCAGCAGCCCGCCCAGCCAGGCCAGCCGCCTGTGGTCCCGGTGCACCAGCGAGCTCGCCATGATCAGGGCCCCGGCCAGGGTCAGGTGCACGGCCAGCGAGACCGAGACGTCGGCTGCGAGCGGGATCCCGCCGCAGGCGCTGACCAGGACCGCCAGCGAGGTGGAGAGCTCCACCTCGAGCCTGGGCAGGGCCAGCGCGAGCAGCCCGAGCACCACCACCGTGACCAGTGAGCAGCGGTCGTAGGGAACGTCGAGCACGTGGCCGCCCGTCCACAGGAAGCCAGCGAGCGCCGCCGGCAGCACCAGTCCGGCGACCGTTGCGACCTGACCGCTCCGGCGGAACAAGACGTACGCCGCGAGGAGAGTGATCTCGCCCAGCACCAGCAGGGTGAGCACTGCGCTGGGGAACGCCAGCACCAGCCCGAACGGCCCGAGCACGGCGACGAAGGCGACGAGCGGGAGGGGGTACTGCGCCGCGGTCAGCAGCACCGTGAGCCCGGTGAGCGCTGCGATGCCGAGCGCGGCGTAGCGGAGGTGGGACGGCCGGGGCAGGGTGACCGCCGCCGCCAGCGCGACTACCGCCACCCCGATCGGCAGGAGCACCGGGTTGCCCACGTGCGGCGCCGGGCCCAACCGGGCCAGCCAGTCGGCGGTGAACGGGTCTGACACCGTGAACAGGTTCGCAACGGCCTGGGCGGAAAGGGCCGCGGGCACCGGGACCAGCACCACCAGCGAGCCGACGAGGGGCACCCGCGGGACGGCGTACCACCGCGGCGGGGCGATGCCGGACGCAACTGCCCAGACCACCGACCCCACCGCCGCGGCGAGCGTGATCGCGGTGGCTCCCTCGTCGAAGACGGGGAGCGCCGCCGTGAAGGTCAGCACGCTCACCGAGAAGGCGCAGACCAGCTGCCTCAGGTCGTCGTGGCCGCGAACTGCGAGCCAGGGCAGCAGCGCGGTGCCCGCCAGCACGATCAGCCCCACGCCGTGGCCCTGCACCCAGAGCGCCTGCCAGGTCGCGGGCTCCGCCGCGTCGACCGCGAGCATCGCCTGAGCACCGAAGGCCAGCACTCCGCACACCACGGCCGTCCAGGCCAGCACGTGCGTCTCGAAGAAGCGGCCCAGCACAGCGAGCGCGGTGAACGCGAGCACCGCGGCCACGGCCACCACCTGCAGGCGTTGGGTGTCGGCGCCGACGCCGAGAGCGACCAGCGCCAGACCGAGCGGGACGGCGACCTGCGGAGCGACCAGCCGCGTCGCGCCGGCGCAGAGCGGCAGGGACACGATGAGGAGGGCGCCGCCGAGCAGCGTCAGGAAGAACTCGTCAGGAACGTCGATCCATGCCGCGCGCCTGGCACCGAACAGGTCGACGACGACGAGCCCGAGCGCGACGATCGTGAGCGCCTCGGCGGCGATGGTGAGGTCGCGGCGGGCCAGCCACTGGCCGGCCAGCGCGGAGGCTGCGGTCAGCCCGACCAGCACAGCGGTCCGGCCGCCGATCCCGAGCCACGACCAGGCGACGGCCAGGAAGATCACGGCCGCGACCAGCAGGCAGGTGGCGCCGAGCCCGAGCAGGATCTTGGGCACCGAGGCGGCGCTGAGGCGAGGGGCGGCCGCCGGAGGAGAAGCGGGTGCGGTCGGCCGGTACGGCGCGGCGTACGACAGGACCGGAGGCGGAGGCACGACGAAGGGCGGTGGGGGTTGCTCGAGGGCGTATCCGCAACGCGGGCAACTGTCCAAGGTCGTGACCATGTGCCGATTGGACTCCGTCCACGGCGGTCGCGGCAGCATCGCCGCGCTCAGCGGGTCTGAGCCCGCGCACTCAGGTCGCTGTGGGACGCTCGCGGGATGAGCCGAGGCAGGGGAGCGGACCGCGACCTCGCGGAGTGCTTCATCTCGGTCGACGTGGAGACGGGCGGCGCCACCCCTGCCGACTACGCGCTGCTCTCGATCGGCGCGTGCCGGGTCGACGACCCCAACGAGTCGACGTTCTACGTCGAGCTCAAGCCGGAGGACAAGCGCTCCACCCAGGAGGCGCTCGAGGTCAGCAAGCTCTCGCTCGACATCCTGGAGACGATGGGCGAGCCGCCGGCCGAGGCGATGCAGCGTTTCGCCGACTGGGTTGGCGACGTGGTGCCGGAAGGCCACCGGCCGGTCTTCGTCGGTTTCAACGCGCCGTTCGACTGGATGTTCGTGGCCGACTACTTCGAGCGGTACATCAGGCCGGAACCCGTTCGGCTACACGGCGCTGGACATCAAGGCGCTCGCGATGGGCCGGCTCGGCATCACCTGGGCCGAGACCAGCATGAGCCGTCCTCGGCCCGAGGTACTTGTCAGGACGGCCGCTCGCGCATCACGCTCTTTCCGACGCCCAGGACCAGGCCGCCCTCTTCCGGGCGATCTACGCCGAGCCGGTCCACGCCCGAGAGGACACCCCATGACCGATCCCACGGCCGACCCCACCGCCAGCGACGACATCGCCCGGCTCGTCGAGTCCGCGCAGCGGCTCGGCATCGAGCTCGACGCCGCCGACACCGAGCGCTGGCTGGCGGCGATGACCAAGGAGGAGGGCGTCGAGACCTCCGACATCGTCATCGACACCAAGGACGGCGTCTTCGGCCACCGCGTCAGCATGCTCGACTTCAGCCCCCGCGACCTCGCACGGTTCCGCAGGATCGGCGAGGTGGTCGAGGTCACCGGGCCCGCAGGGGTCGCCGAGGGTGCGCTGGCGCTGTCGGGCTCGGCCGCTCAGTCGAAGATCCAGACCCATCCCGGCGATGCCGACTTCTTCCAGCGGCTCAACATCAAGGCGGACACCCGCGAGGAGGCGTGCGCGATCCTCGCGACGCTGATGAAGGAGAAGGCGATCACCTTCGAGAGCGGGCCGACCTACCAGTTCATCGAGGCGAAGTGGAGCTCCTACCCGTTCGACTGCGTCAAGGACGGCGAGCCGCAGAAGAAGGGCGGGCCGATCTCGTGGAAGCTCGACGAGATCAAGGCCGGCCACCTGACCGTCGAGGTCGACGGCGCCCCGACGATCCTCGACTGGCAGGAGGTCGCCGCGGACCCGGGCTGGTGCAAGCTCGACTGGGTCGTCGCCGACCCGGATCAGAAGCGGCTCACCAACGCCAGCAACGTCATCGACGTGACCTGGGAGTCGCCGACCGGTGAGATCGTGCCGCTCGACGGCTACCTCGACGCCTACTTCCAGGAGGTCTACCTCGACGCCGGGCAGCTGCCGACGTTCACGAAGGTCGTCCAACACGTCTCCGGCGACGCACTCGACGACTACATCGACTCGCTCGAGGGGGAGGTCCGCAAGTACCTCGCCATCGACCACGCCAACTACGGCAAGGCGGCGAAGCGGATGTACAACGTGTTCCGGCTCACCGGCCGGCACCTCGACGCGGCCTACCTGCGCGAGCTGTTCGACGAGCCGACGACGATGCTCTACCAGGTCTGGTCGCTGATCGGAACGCTCGAGAACGCTGCCGAGCCCGGCTCGTCGATCCCGGTCGAGACGGTGCAGACGCAGACCGACGAGCTCGTGCTCACCGTCGTGAGGGCGCTGGACGGCGTCGAGGAGAACGAGCTGGTCGCGGCGCTCCTCAAGCTGCGCCTCGCGCTCGAGGGGACCAGGGATGGCGGGGCCGCAGCGGAGGCGGCCGCGGTCGACATCGAGTCCGCCAAGGTCCAGGTCGTGAACCTCATCAACAACTTCTTCCGCGACCGGCTGACCGCGGTGCCGACGATCAAGGACTACATGGACTCGCTGGCGACGGCGTAGGGGACGTCCGGTGGGGACGGCACGTAGGACGAGGCCGGCTGCCACGGTTCGAACGGCGCCACCGGGTAGAGCCGCGTGGTGAGGAAGTGGCCGCGGTCGCGGTGGTCGGGCAGCGGCCAGCTCCGCGGCTGGGCGAAGTCGATGTCGGTGCCGTTCGCGACGAGCTCGACCAGCGGTCGCACCCGCCCCTCGGTGCCGAGGATCATGCCGACGGCTGCGGGCAGGAGACCACCGGGTTGACCCCGCGGTAGTTCATCGGTCCGGCCGCGATCGTTGCCGCGAGCGTGGCTCCCTGGTCGCAGCTGGCCATCCCGTGGCCGTAGTAGTGGCGCTGCTGGGCGGCGAAGGCGCCGACCACCAGCCAGGCGGCGAACAGCACGCCAACGGCAATCCTCATTGGTCCCCCCCAGGACGCTGACCTGACGATTCCCCACGAACCGCACCCAGGGGCCAGCACCAACATCGTGCGGTACCGACGCAGGGTTGTCACCGCCACCGGTCTAGAAGTCCAGACCGCACTGGGGTGGCTCAGGACAAGAGTGCTCACGCGGACGGCCTGGGCGCCTTGCAGTGCACCTTCGGGTTGACGCCGGCGTAGTTGAGCGGCCCGGCCAGGATCGTCAGCCCGGTGTCGGCACCGGACTTGCAGTCGACTGTCCGCTCGTTGCCGAAGTAGCCCCGCTGGCCTGCCGCGCCGGCGCCGATCACCAGCCACGCCGCGAAGACAGCACCGATGATCAGCTTCATGTCGCACCCCTCCCGAGGAGTGCAGCCGGGCCGGCGTGCCCGACCGCTTCGAGTACACCAAGATTGGCACCGTTGACAGCCGTTCGGGGCCAGAATCCCGAAGGCTGGGGTGGTGGGTGGGTGGGTTGGGTCTGGGTCTCTGCTCGCAGATCGCTGGCTGAGGAGGGCGTTCTGCGCCCGTCTCGAAGCCTCGTCAGCGGGGGCTGGGACCTGCCCACGGCTCTTCAGCCGGTGATGACGAACGACGTCGCGCCGGTGGGGTCGGCGTCGGTGACCGTCACGGCGGCGAGGCGGGCGGCGGGTGGGCCCTGCTCGCACCAGGCCACGAGCTCGGCCACCGCCTCCTCCGGGCCTTCGACGTGGGCGCGGACCGAGCCGTCGGCGTCGTTGCGGACCCAGCCGGCCACGCCGAGGCGGGTCGCCTCGCGGGCGGTGTGCCAGCGGAAGGAGACGCCCTGCACCTGACCTGTGACGTGCAGGTCGACGGAGCGCTCGGGTGCGCGGGTCACGAGCGCAGCGGTATCCGGATCAGGGTGACCGAGGTGGCCGGAACGGTGAGGCGCACCGCGTGGTGGCGGACGCGGACCGTGCCGAGCGTGCGCGGGCCCGAGCCGGCGTACTGGTAGGCCTTCGCCTTGCCGGCCTCCTTGGCGTGCCTGAGCCGCGCCGCCGCACGCAGGGGCACGCCGGCCTTGTTGACGAGGACGATCGTCAGGGGCCCCCGCTTGCCGTCCCGAGCGGCGTAGATCGAGACGCGGCGCTGGTCCGAGCTTCTCGCCGAGACACCCAGGTCGCCGAAGCCGTGGTGCTTGCCGTCGTAGTTGCGGAAGATCCGAAACGCCGCCTCCGGGACCGGTGAGCCGCCGTCGGGCCAGAACGTCGCGAGGTCGAGCCCCTCGCGGCCGAAGATGCCCAGTGCGTCGGCCTCGATGACGTTCTGCTGCCGCGGGTCGGAGGTCACGCCCAGACCGAGGTTGTACTCGCTCACCGCGAGCTTCGTGCCGGGATAGCTGCTCCGCACCCAGGCCCGCATCCGGGGGAGGAGCCCGATCTTCGCGTCGATCCAGGACGGGTCGGTGTACGACCGGTCGTAGAGCGAGCGGGTCACGTCGGTCGCGGGGGAGTAGGTGCCCTGGGGGTAGTAGTGCAGGTCGAAGTAGTCGAGCAGCCGGCGGCCGGTCTGCTGCTGGGCGGCCGCGAACTGCTGGAGATACCAGGTCGACAGGTCGGTGCCGCCGTGCGCGGCGCGGTCCGGCGAGGCCGCGGAGCAGCCCTGGTCGACGTGGTCGGCGGCCGAGCAGAAGTAGTTGGGCCAGCCCCACTCGGCCGGGCCGAGCGTCGCCGCGCCCGGGTCGGCGTCCTTGACCACGGCCGCGAGGTCACGCGACTTGGTCCAGAGCTCGTCGTAGGTCGTCGGCTGCGGGTGGAAGTCGTGGTGGGTGCTGTCCCAGAGGTTCGGCTCGTTGCCCAGCGCGTAGATCGAGACGCCGCCGTGCTGCGCGTCGCCGTACTCCGCCTTCAGCGCCGCGATCCACTGCGCCGAGAACGCCGGCCCGACCGCGACGCCGGCCTGCGTCGGGTCGGCGGTCAGCCACTGCCCGTTGCGGCGCCCGTTGCCGCACGTGGAGTGGTAGGGGTCGTGGTCGTCCTGCGGGTTGGCGGCGGCGGGATAGCTGCACGGGTGGTCTCCGGCGTACGACACCGCCTTGGCCACCCAGCCGAGCAGGGGCAGGGTCAGGAGGGTGGCGGTGTGCGTCGCGCGGTCCTGCTCGATCTGCGCGTCCGCGGCACTGAAGTCGTGTCCGCTCTGGCAGTAGGCGAAGGCGTCGCTCCAGCAGTCGGCGAAGTTGGTGAAGTACCAGTCCTGCCCGTGGTTGCTGCCGCGGACCTGCCAGTTGTAGGTGTCCGTCGAGTTGCCGCCCCAGCGGTCCACCGGCAGGTGGACCCGCCGGGCGAACTTCTGGTCGGCGAAGTTGATGCCGTAGATCAGCGGCGAGATCCGGTGCTTGCCCTTCTTCACATCCACGGTGAGCCGAGGCGCCCGGGCCGCACGCGCGACGGGCGCGGACATCTCAGGTACGCCGGGCCGCAGGGCGGCGGCTGCCGACGCCTGCGCCTCGGTCGGCGCGGGCACGCTCACGGTCGCCCCGACCACGGACCCGACCACCACCACGGCCAGGGCCACGGTCCGGGTCATCAGCGCGCGCACGCGACGATCGTCGCAGCACGAGGACCTTGACGCATCCGGCACCGGCGAGCGAGCGTTCCGCCATGGAGCGCGTCCCCCACGAGAACGCCGCGACCGTCCTGGTCGACCCGGCCGTGCTTCGCGACCTCGAGGTGCACCTGATGTCGATCGACCTCCGGCTGTGGCCGGTGGCGACCGCGCCGATCTGTTCCGACGGGCCGCGGACGGCGTTCCAGATCCGGCGCCGGATGCTCACCGCCCGGCGCGGGGAGTGGGACGACGCGGCGGACTGGGTGCCGGTCTGGATCGCCTTCGGCGACAGCTGGCGGGCGGACGCGGAGCCGCTGCCCTGGGCGGCCCACCAGGCGCTCTACCGCGCCCTGGACAGGTACGCCGGCCACCTCCACTACCGGCGCGGTCTCGGCGGGATCCCGAGGCTCGACGTGCCGCGGGAACTTGTCAGCTGAAAGCGGCGTCTACCGACGTAACATCGCCCGAACGGGTTCTCGACCTACAAGGGTGGTCGGACCTACAGTCTTGGCAGGTCTGCCATGGGGCAGCGCCGAAGGGGGAACCAATGCACCAGCTGTTGCGCCGAGTGGCCATGGGGCTGACCCTGCCACTGGCGGTGGGCGCTCCCGCGGTGTTCCTGGTTGACGTGGCCAACGCCGCGGTGACGCCGACCGTGTTGTTCACGTCTCCGTCCAACCCCTCCAAGTACGGCGAGGTGGTGCACCTCTCCGCCCATGTCTTCGTCGGCGAGGCCGACAACGCGGTCACCGCGGGCTCGATCCAGTTCCGCGTCGACAGCGTGGAGATCGGCGAGCCGGTCCACCTCGACGCCGCCGGCAACGCCGTCAGCCCGGCGCTCTTCGACGAGGGCGGTGTGCTCGACGTGACGATCGGCAGTGACTTCTACCTGGCGACGGCCGAGTTCATCCCCGACGACCCGATGGCCTACGACGGGACCAACGCATCGCCCCTCCAGCAGCGGGTCGACCCGTCAGGTTCCACCATGGCCATCCTGCCGAGCGCGACCACGCTCGTCGCCGACCTGTCCGGCGCCTTCCCCGGTGGGGTGCAGTCGGGCAGCGCTCCGCCGAGCGGGGCCGTGCACTTCTTCGTCGGAGGCCAGGACCTGCCCGCCGAGGTCGATCCCAACACCGGCCGCGCCACGCTCAACCACGTGCTGCCACCGGGGCAGCAGACGGTGACCGCGACCTACATGGGCGACGACCGCTACACCGCGACCACTGAGGGCTTCGAGCGCAAGGACCCGACCCTCCAGGCGCGAGTGCTCTCCAAGCTCCCGAAGTCGAAGTCGGGCTGGTACCACACGACGGTCCGCGTGTGGTTCATCTGCCAGCCGGCGGGCTCCGAGCTCCTCGAGGAGTGCCCGAAGGACGCCCTGCTCAGGCAGAGCGGCAAGGACCAGACCCTCACCCGGTCGGTCGACGCGGCCGACGGCGGCTTCGCCACGGTCACGGTCAGCGACATCGACATCGACCGTGACCCGCCGGCGATCAAGGTCGACGGCCGGACCTGCACGGCCACCGACAAGCTGTCGGGGTCAAGGGCTCGTGCCACATGAGGATCGGCCCCCGCGGCCACTACCGCGCCATCGCCAGGGACACGGCAGGCAACCGCGCGGTCGCAGCGCGGCTCGATCGACTGAGGTCGCCGCGTCATACTTCGGCCGTGAAGGTCGATCTGACCGTGCTGGCGGTGCCGGCATACTTCGCCGCGATCGGCGCGGAGTACGCCTGGCAGCGGGCCCACCCGGTCGCGCCGGGCACCCGGGCCGGTGACTACCAGACCGCCGACACCCTCGCGAGCCTGGCCATGGGGACCGGCAGCCTCGTGGCGCCGTACCTCAGCAGGAGGGTGCTCGACCCGGTCACACCCGGCCGGGGCAGGTACGCCCGAGCCCTGCTCGCGGCCGGCGCCACCGCGGCGCTGCTCACGACCGTCGGTGACGTCCTGCGCCGGCGGGTGCGCGACGGCAGGCTGCCGGAGCCGCAGAGCGTCCCCGACGAGGTGCGCGAGGTCCAGGAGGAGCTGGCCGGGCTGCGCCAGGTGCCCGCGGTGCCGCCTGGGCGGCGGCCGGCCCGCTCGCTGCCGCGGAGGATCCACGGCGGTCTCGCCGTCGCCGCGGTCACGGGTGCTGCGCTGACCGTCTCGACCCTCTGGGCCTCCCGCACGTCGGCCGAGTCGTTCTTCGACCGCAGCCGGCTCGACCTCGGCTCGACCTGGCCGGCCTGGGCGGTGGCGATCCTGGGCTGGGACTTCGTCTACTACTGGAACCACCGGTTCATGCACGAGTCCCGCTGGCTGTGGGCCGTGCACGTCGCCCATCACTCCAGCGAGCGCTACAACCTCTCGACCGCACTCCGGCAGCCGGTCGCGGAGTCGATCACGGTTGCGATCCCTTACTCGCTGCTCGCACTCGTCGGCGTCCGTCCTCCGATGATCGAGCAGGCCCGGGCGCTCAACCTGATCTACCAGTTCTGGATCCACACCGAGGCGATCCGCTCCATCGGCCCGCTCGAGCGGGTGCTCAACACCCCGTCGCACCACCGGGTCCACCACGGCTCGAACCGGCAGTACCTCGACCGCAACCACGGCAGCATCCTCATCGTCTGGGACAAGCTGTTCGGCACCTTCGAGCCGGAGTCGGAGCCGGTCGTCTACGGGCTGACCCGCAACATCGACTCCTTCAACCCGGCCGTCATCGCCACCCACGAGCTCGTCGACATCGCCCGTGACGTGGCCTGCGCCGACACGTGGCGGGACCGACTGTCCTACCTGCTGCGCGGCCCCGGCTGGGCCTACTCGCAGCGCGCCTCGGCTAAGCCGGTCGCAGCCGGCGTCGCCTGATCTCTCGTCCCGGCATCAGGCCGTGTCGCTCCGCCAGGACTGGTCGTCCTCCAGGTCGGCCACGATCCCCTCGAACGCCCGGTCGACCATGGTCTGGTCCTGCGCCACGAGCGGCGCGGCGGCCGGGGTCGGACCGCGGCGCGCGCGCCGTGCGGCCAGCCAGCTCGTGACCGGCGGGGAGGTGGCCGCCGCGAGCAGGGCGATCGGCCCACCGGCGATCGGGAACAGGCTGATGAGGCCGAGCAGCACGACCAGGGCGAGCGAGGCGCCGAGGCCGGCCCGGACGATCGGGACGTCGCTCACGTCGCCCTCCGCGTAGGCGGCGTAGACCATCACCATCGCGAACACGGCGGTGCCCAGGTAGATCAGCGTCAGCCCGACCAGCCCGTACTGCCGGGCCGAGCCCACCAGACCGACCGCCGCGGACGTGCCGGCCAGGACGGGCCAGGCCGCCTCGATCGCGCGGAGCAACGGGTGGGCGGCGTGGGAGCGGCCTCGCGGACGGTACGACATGTGTCGAGCGTGCGGGAGCCTCCACGGCCCTCCACAGGGTCATGCGGCCGTCACCCCGGGCCAAAGGTCCTGAGCTGCGTCGCGCCGCCGCCGCCACCGACGCTCAGGTCATCGAGCCGACCAGGCTTTCGATGTGGAGTGGCTGCGCAGCGTCCTGTACCTCGACCTCGGCGACGTATTCGATGGACTGCTCAAGCTCGACCTGAATCTGGCGATGCGCGACGCCGAGGAGCCACGGCAGTGGGTCGACGGACTTGCCGCCCGATCACTGGACCACCGGGCACGAGCGCCTGGTAGATCGCCGGAGAGCCGCGGAGCGCGGCCTGGTCTCCGGGGCTGTCCGCGTCGATCGTGCGGGCGAGGAGAGCCCGACGGCGAACATCGCTGCAACCGGATCTTGCGAAGAGGCCCCCACCGGCTCGCCGGTGGGGGCCTTCATGCAGGTCAGGGACCTGCCACGCTCGTGGGCAGGGGCGGGGTCGAACCGCCGACCTTCCACTTTTCAGGCGGACGCTCGTACCAACTGAGCTACCTGCCCGAGCGGCGCTCACCCTACCGGAGTCATTTGGTGGACTCCGAATCGTGTCCTCTACCCTTGTGCCCGCAGTCCTGCCCCCATCGTCTAGCGGCCCAGGACCCCGCCCTTTCACGGCGGTAGCACGGGTTCGAATCCCGTTGGGGGTACCGAGCGCCGATTCCCGGCGGATCACGAGCCGAGTGAGATGTCGGACATGGAGGGCGTGGACGACATGCCCGGCATGATGAGCCCGGACCAGATGAAGGCCCTGGCCGACGCTCCTGACGGCGAGTTCCGGTCGCTGTGGCTCGAGATGATGATCGAGCACCACGAGGGCGCCATCGAGATGGCCCGCACCGAGATCGAGGACGGCGCCTACGCGGCCGCCCTGTCCATGGCCGAGTCGATCGTCGGTCCCAGCAGGCGGAGATCGATGAGATGGAGACGCTGCTCGCGGTTGAGGTTCATACCGCCTAGGGGTACTTGAAACATCCGTACGTCCGTGCGAACATACGTATATGACACAGTCGAGCCACGCACACCCGGTCGACGCCGCGAGCGTCGACCGAGCCCGGGCCGCCGTTCTGACTGCCGACGATGCCGAGCGGCTCGGACGCCTGCTCGGCCTGCTCTCCGACCCGGTCCGGGTCCGGATGCTCTTCTGCCTGGTCTCGGTCGACGAGCTGTGTGTCGGCGACCTGGCCCTCGCTCTCGACATCTCCATGGACCAGTCGTCCTACGCGCTCAAGCAGCTCAGGACGTCCGGGCTCGTCCAGTCGCGACGCGACGGACGGGTCATCTACTACCGGCTGGCCGAGGGCTTCCCGCACCAGCTGCTCGACCACTGTCTGCGCCAGCTGATCACGATCGCCACCAAGGGGGACCGCACATGACCGCGCATCACCACGATGGGGACGACCACGTCGAGCACGACACGGGCAGCGTGAACAAGATGGCGGTCAGCGCGACCCTGCACTGCCTGACCGGGTGCGCGAT
Source organism: uncultured Actinomycetota bacterium (assembly GCA_963793315.1). GTDB lineage: Bacteria > Actinomycetota > Actinomycetes > Propionibacteriales > Nocardioidaceae > Nocardioides. The sequence continues at coordinate 114,314 of CAWBZR010000025.1, forward strand.
CGGTGAGATCGCCGGGCTGGTCATCGGCACGGCCGCCAGCCTGTCGAACGGCGTCACCATCGCCATCTCGATCGCGCTGGCCTTCGTCTTCGGCTACTCCCTCTCCACGCTGCCGCTGTTGAAGGCCGGTCTGGCTCTCGGCACCGCTCTCGGCGTCGTGCTGGCCGCCGACACGCTCTCGATCGCCACCATGGAGGTCGTCGACAACCTGGTGATGGCCGTCATCCCGGGCGCGATGGACGCCGGCCTGGTCAACGTCGTGTTCTGGCTCGGCATGATGCTGTCCCTGGCGGTCGCGTTCTTCGCGGCCTGGCCGGTCAACCGCTACCTGCTGCAACGCGGCAAGGGGCACGCGCTGACGCACGGCTACCACGGTGCCCCGGCCGAGACGAGCGGCGTCCGACGGCTCATCCCGTCCTTCAGCACCGGGGCACTCGTCGCCACCATCGTGGCCTTCATGATCGGAGGCCTGGTCGTCTCGATCGCGGACGAGCTGAAGTCCGACGGCGGCAGCGATGCGCACCGTTCCGGCAATTGGGAGCGACCCGGCCCGGTAAGTTAGAGTCGCACCGCTTCACGGCCCTACAGTCGTGGGAGCAACCTGGCCCCGTAGCGCAGTTGGTTAGCGCGCCGCCCTGTCACGGCGGAGGCCGCGGGTTCGAGTCCCGTCGGGGTCGCCACAACACATGTTCCAGTCGCGAGGAGCCGGTTCAGCCGGCTCCTTCGCCATTCCCGGGCGCTTCTGGTGGCGCTTCGTGTGCCGGATGGTGGGCGCCGGGTTGGCCGAGGGCGGGAGAATGCCGGGATGCCGATGGAGATGGAGCCCGCGGAGTTCGACGCTCTGGTCGACCGCGCCCTCGACGGCATCCCCGACGAGCTGGCGCGGCTCGTCCGCAACGTCGTGGTGCTCGTCGAGGACGAGCCGCCGGAGGGTGAGCCGGACGACCTGCTGGGGCTCTACGACGGCGTGGCGCTCACCGAGCGCGACAGCACCCTCGCCGTGCAGCTGCCCGACCGGATCTTCATCTTCCGCGGCCCACTGCTCGACTTCTGCGACAGCGACGAGCAGCTCGTCGAGGAGGTGCGGATCACTGTCGTCCACGAGATCGCCCACCACTTCGGGATCGACGACCACCGGCTGCACGCGCTGGGCTACGGGTGAGCGACGAGCACGCCGAGCCCGCACGCGGCGAGCGAGACGCCGACAGTGAGGGCGGCGTACGCCGTGCCGCGGGCGGCGCCGAGCCGGTGGGTCTGCACCGCGAAGGCCGAGTAGGTGGTGAAGCCGCCGCAGAAGCCCGTCCCGAGGAATGCCAGCCAGTGCCCGGTGGCCCCGGCACCGACGAACAACCCGAGCAGGAACGAGCCGACCACGTTGACCAGGAGCGTCCCGTACGGGAACCGCTCGAGGTCCAGGGCGGTGGCGATCGCGTAGCGCAGTGGAGCACCGAGCGCGGCACCCAGGGCGACCAGCAGCGGGGTCACTCGTCACCGCCCTCGGCCGCGAACTCGTCGCCCGCGGCCGGCGGATAGAGCCGGCTCACCGCGGCGACCGCGACCAGGCAGGCAGCCAGGGTGCCGAGCAGGTACACCAGCGCGGTCGCGGTGTGGCCGTCCGCGAGCAGCGCACGGGTCTGCTCGGAGTACGCCGACAGGGTCGTGAAGCCGCCCAGCAGCCCCGGGCCGAGCCCGGCGGCCAGCACTTGGCGGCGGCGTGCCGCAGCCAGCGCCGGCAGCCACGCGAGGACCAGCGAGCCGCTGAGGTTCATCACGAACGTGGTCCACGGGAAGCCGGCGCCGTCTGGCACCGCGTCGCCGAGTGCCCACCGAAGCACGGCACCGACCGCGCCGCCCAGTGCCACGGCGAGATAGGTCACCGGTGAAGGTTAGTGACGGATGGTCAGGTGACGACGTTGGCGCGGCCGTTGGACCGGGCCTCGAGCCACGACAGCGGAGTGTTGCCGTCGGCCTGCCGCACGAACTCGAAGAGGAACCACGCCTGGAACTTTCGCTGCTCCGGGCTGCGCGCCAGCGACAGCAGCCGCTCCGCACGGCAGAACTCGTCGGCCAGGTCGAGCAGCTCGACGAAGCGCACCAGGGTGGGTGTCGCCGCCCGCGGCATGTGGACGACGAGGTCGGTCGACGTCCGACCCTCGGCCAGCGCCGCCTCGATCTGCTCGACGCCCATGCCGTCGCGCAGCTGCCGGTCGAGCGAGCCGAACAGGTCGGAGAGGCTCTTGGCCAGTGGGTAGTCGGACTCGTGGGCCAGCGCGAGCAGCCGCACCTCGCGGCGCAGCTCGCGGAAGTGGTGCTGGAACCCGACGTAGAGGGCCAAGGGAACGTCGAGGATGTGGACGCGCACGCGCTCGCGGGTCGGTGTCGCCTTGAATCGGGAGTGGTCGACACCGGTGATCGCCCCCGGGACGCCGGCCCCGTCGGCGAACTCCGCGGCAGGTGCGAACCATACGACCTTGCCGTCGTCCTCGATCTCCGCACCCCAGGCGTCGGAGCACCGCGCGACGATGCTCAGCCCGCGCCCGAAGGTGAGCAGCAGCCCGTCGGTCTCCGGCCGGTCGAGGGGCTCGGTCGGCAGGATCGGCGCCTCGACCGAGGAGTCACGCACCTCGACCCGCGGATGCTCGGCGGTGCCGCGCATCCGGACGGTGATCGGCGGCTCGCCGTGGAGCAAGGCGTTGGTGACCAGCTCGGAGACGCCCAGCTGGGCGCACTCGGAGAGCTCGGGCCGCCCGATCTCCGCGCACAGGCCGGCCAGCCAGCGACGAGCGTCCTGCACGCCGCGCGCGCCCCTGCCCAGGGCGAGAGGAGGCCGATTGAGCGGCACGGGGTCTCCTGCGGGTGTGTGGTCGGCAGCTGCGGAACAGTTGAAGTGGCGTCTACCCGGTCCGAGGCCGACCAAACCTCCGAGCAGGAACGGCACCGCCACGGTTTCCGTTGCCACAACAGGGTATCCGCACGATATCCGTGGTGTCGCGCACCACACCCAGGATCGGATGCCCGGTGGGTGGCCCTTGGTTACCCCATAGGGACCGGTTCCGGCCCCCGGACCGCCGCCCAGCGGGCCGCGACACAATGGCATCGGCCACGACGATGTGGCCACGAGGAGTGAGTGAGGGATGACGGACACCACCCAGACCGCGTCAGCAGCCGAGCGTGCGAGCCTCGCCGGGGAGCGCCGGCACCAGGTCGTCGTGATCGGTTCGGGGTTCGGCGGGCTGTTCGGCGCCAAGGCGCTCAAGCGGTCCGATGTGGAGGTCACGATGATCGCGAAGACCACCCACCACCTCTTCCAGCCGCTGCTCTACCAAGTGGCGACCGGCATCCTCTCCGAGGGCGAGATCGCTCCGCCGACGCGTGAGGTGCTGGCCAAGCAGAAGAATGCCAGGGTGCTGCTCGGCGAGGTCACCGACATCGACCTGGAGGCCCAGACCGTCACTTCCCACGTCCTCGGCCGCGAGACGGTGACGCCGTACGACTCGCTGGTGGTCGCTGCGGGCTCGAGCCAGTCCTACTTCGGCAACGACAGCTTCGCTGAGTTCGCGCCCGGGATGAAGAGCATCGACGACGCCCTCGAGCTGCGGGGACGGATCTTCGGCGCCTTCGAGCTCGCCGAGCTCGGTGCCCTTCGCGGCGAGGACGTCGACGCGCTGCTGACGTTCGTCGTGGTCGGGGCCGGCCCGACCGGCGTCGAGATGGCCGGGCAGATCGCGGAGCTCTCGCGCCGGACCCTCAGCCGCGACTTCCGCGCCATCAACTCACGCAACGCCCGCGTGATCCTGGTCGACGCCGCCGGTCAGGTGCTGCCGCCGTTCGGTGCCCCGCTCGGGGCCAAGACCAAGACCCAGCTCGAGAAGCTCGGGGTCGAGGTGCGGCTCGGCGCGATGGTCACCGACGTGGACGAAGGTGGCATCGAGGTCAAGCTCAAGGACGGCACGGTCGAGCGGATCGAGGCGGTCACGAAGATGTGGGCCGCCGGCGTCCAGGCCAACGCCTTGACCCGGACCCTCTCCGAGCAGACCGGTGCGCCGCTCGACCGCGCCGGCCGGATCGCGGTCAACTCCGACCTCACCCTGCCCGGCCACCCCGAGGTGTTCGTCGTCGGCGACATGATCGACCTCGACCACCTGCCAGGCGTCGCCCAGGTCGCCATCCAGGGTGCGAAGTACGCCGCCAGGGCCATCGACCGCAGACAGGAGGGAAAGCCGCCGCAGAAGCCCTTCAAGTACTTCGACAAGGGCTCGCTGGCCACGATCAGCAGGTTCCGAGCCGTGGCGCTGATCGGCCGCTTCCGCCTGACCGGCGTGCTGGCCTGGCTGCTCTGGCTCGGCGTCCACATCCTCTACCTGACCGGCTTCAAGAACCGCGTCACGGCCGTGCTCCACTGGGCCGTGTCATTCGTCGGCCGCGGCCGGCAGGAGCGGACCGCGACGGAGCAGCAGATCTTCGGCCGCCAGGCCCTGAACCGGCTCGACCACGGTGCCGCCGATCTGGTCTCGCCGCCCGCTCCCGAGCAGACGGCCAAAGCCCAGGAGGCGCGTCGCGCGGAGCTCGAGGCGATCGCCCTCGAGGAGGCACGGCTCACCGACGAGGGCGAGCGCGGGGTGAGGGTCGACACCTGAAGGAGGCCGGAGCGGCAAGGACGTCGCTCGGAGCGTCGTCACTCGAAGAACCGGGGCGAGGGTGTCCTGGAGTCGCCGTTGGCGATCGCCTCTCGGGCCCACCTCGGCAGGATGAACAGCCCCTCGGCCTCGACCGTCACGCCCTCGGCGCCGCGGAGCTCGCCGCGCGCCCAGGTCTTGATGCCCTCGGACCGCTCGATCCAGGCCTCGCCGGTGAGGTCGCCGAGGGGCGTGCGCTGCCGGTAGGTGAGGGTGAGCGTGGCGGTCATCCCGGGCTTGCCCCCGGCCCCGGCCGCCTCGCCGAGGAGCTGGTCGAGGACCAACGCCAGCACGCCGCCGTGCACGCTCCCCGGCGGTCCTTCGTAGGCCGCGCCGAGGGTGAAGTCGGACCGCACGCCGCGCCCCTCCTGCTCGATGGTCAGCGGGGGCGCGACCGCGTTGCGCAGCCCGACCACGGCGTTGCCCCAGGCGCGTCCCCGGCCGTCAGTGCGCAGGTCGACGCCATATGTCGTCCGCATCGGCGCGCTGCGCAGCCGCTCGGTGATCGCGTCGATCTCGGCGTGCGCGCGGCGGATCTCGTCGGCTGGGACGGTGGTGCGGATCGCGGCGTCGACCAGGCCGCGCAGCGACTCGGTGAACGGGCCGTAGAGGTCGCGCTCGGCCGCGACCTCCTCGCTGCTCAGCTCGTCCATCCGGTAGTCCACACGCGAACTCTAGAACACGTTCCAGTTTTCCGAGTGCGCCGGCCGAGCTCGCTCGGGCTCGCAATCCGGTGGCGGACGGATCACCCGGCTTGGTGAAATGACCCATGACCGCGCTCGCCCGTCCCGACGTCCGCCTCCATGCCAGCTGGGCCGAGACGATCACGGAGTTCGGCTCCGCGACCCTCCACGGCTCGGGCGCGTGGCACGGCGACGGCGGCCCCCTCGACCTCACCGAGGTCGGCTGTGCGGCGTTCGTCGCGATGGTGCTGCCCTACGCCGACCCGACGTTCGAGCTCGCCGAGGACCGCGTGCACTGCCACTACTACTGGATCACTGACGGCCGCGGTGCCGACGACCCGGACGAGCAGGTCGTGGGCTTCCTGGCGCTGCGCCACTCGCTGACCGCGTGGCTGCTGGAGGAGGGCGGCCACATCGGCTTCGCCGTGCGGCCCTCGCAGCGCGGGCAGGGCCATGCGACGCGGGCGCTCGCGCTGGCCGTACGCCGGTCTGCCGAGCTCGGCCTCGACCGGGTGCTGCTGACCTGCGACGAGGACAACGTCGCCTCGGCGCGCACCATCGAGCGCAACGGCGGGGTCTACGAGGACAGCCGCAACGGCAAGCGCCGCTACTGGATCGCGACCGGCAGCCCGGAGATCAGTGGTGCACGAGCTGCGGACGGAAGAACCTCAGCACCCGCATGAAGTCGTCGGGGTCGACCATCGTCGCGTCGACCGTGAAGGGCGCCATGCCGCGACGCGGGAACAGCACCTTCCAGCCGCGGTGGCCGGGCTCGCCGTGCACCTCGAACCGCGTGTACTGGCTGGCCAGGTCGAAGATGAACCGGCCGCCCTGCTGGATGACCTGCAGCTGACCCTGGTGCACCTCGAGCCGGGTGACGCTGGCGCCGGCGCGGATCGCCCACACCATGGCCGTCGCGAGGATCACGATCGCCGCGAGCCCGATGGACTGGGTGTCCTTGATCTCGGTCGCGGCCCGCACGAAGTAGGCCGAGGCGACCAGCCCGATGAGGAGCGAGATGGTCAGCAGGCGCCGTGAGGTCCGCTTCGGGGTGAACTTGTAGACGCCGGGCATCTCGGTCGCTGCCTCGTCGTGCTTGGAGGCCGGCACCGCTGTGGGCTCCGGCTCCAGCTCCTGAGTCGCGACTGCGAGCGTGGCGGGCTCCGGCTCGGCCTGCACGACAGGGCTCGGCGTCCGTACGCGAGTCTTCGCCGCGACCAGGTCGCGGGCGGCGCCGCCCGTGCCGGGGCGGTCCTCGCGGGTATTCGGTTGCTTGGGTTGGCGCCGCGGCAGCGACAGGAACGAGCGGCGGGCCGGACGGACCTCGGGGGCGTCGGGGGCCTCGGTGAGCTCCTCGACTGTGTCGGCGTCGACCTCGATCGGGGTGGAGAAGTCGGGCGCGGGCGCGAAGCCCTGGCTGGGTTCGGCGAGGAGGGCCTGCTCGGGCTCAGCCTCCACGACCACCGACTCAGCCACCGGCTCGGGGTCCGGCGCGACGTAGGGCGCGACGTAGTTCTCGACGTAGGGCTCGGCGACGGCTGGCTCGGCCTCGACGACGAACGGTTCGTCGGCGACGACGACCGGCTCGGCAACGACCATGACCGGCTCGGCTTGGGCGACGACCGGCTCCGCCTCGACCATGACCGGCTCGGCTTCGGCGACGAGCGGCTCGGCTTCGGCGACGACCGGCTCCGCCTCGACGACGACCGGCTCCGCCTCGACGACGACCGGCTCCGCCTCGACCATGACCGACCCTGGTTCGAGGTAGCGGGTCGGCTCGACGGTGGCAGGTGCGGGTGCTGGGGCGACGTAGTGCTCGACAGCGACGGGCTCGACGGCGACCGGCTCGACAGCGACCGGCTCGAGGGCGACGGGCTCGACCACGCTCGGCTGGGCTTCGGGCGGGGCGACCCGGGGAGTGGCGTCGATGAAGGCGCGCACCGGCCTCGGCGAGGCGACCTCATCGGGCTCGTTCCGAGCCAGCGGCCCCTGCTCGACGGGCGCATCGGCGAGCCGATGGCTCGGCCGCCGAACGGGCTGGTCGACGGCGGCGACGGGCTGCTCGACGGGCTGCTCGACGGGCTGCTCGACGGGCTGGTCGACGGGCTGGTCGACGGGCTGGTCGACGGGCTGGTCGACGGGCTGGTCGACGGGCTGGTCGACGGGCTCGGCGTGCCGCGCGACCGGCCGCTCGACGGTCGGCACCGCGGCGAGGATGGTCTCCTCGAGGGAGCGCGCCAGCGGTGGTGTCGGCGCTGCAGGCGTCGTCGCGGCCGGGGTGCGGGTCGGCAGGGGTGGCTTGGGCGCCACGACGGGGAGCGTGACGGGGCGGGCCGCAGGCGGGGCGAGCGGGGCCTGCGGGGTCGCGACCTCCGGCTCGGGCTCCGGCGGCGGGTCGACCAGGCGGGCCTTCAGCCGCTGCAGTCGGCTTCGCCGGTCGACGGGCTTCTCGACCTGCTCCGTCTTCTTGCGGATGGAGCGCATGACGATGGGCTCCCAGCCCGCGGGCGGCTCACGGTCCAGCTCGTTGACCGGTCCGGCACCGGGTGTGCCGGATGAAGGTCGGCGTACGCCGAAGGTCGAAGGCGCGGCGATCCGGGTGCCGATCATGGGGTCGCGCTCGAGCGCCGAGGACGCAACCGCGGCCGCCGGCATCCGGCGCGAGGCCCGCGGAGGAGGCGAGGAGTCCGCGGTGATGTCGTCGACCTTGGACCCGTCGCCCGGTTCGGTGGTCTGCTGCTCGTGGTGCGCGAGCCAGCGGCCGAACAGGTCGTCCGACGTCGCCTCCTGGCGCTGGGGGTCCGCAGCCATATCAAAAAGGTACGGCGCGCGGCGGCCCCGCGTGACCGCTTTCGAGAAGGTCGTGGGCGGCGCGTGCAACGGGCATCGGCCGCAAGAATGTGATGTGATGTGTGGCAGGTGAGACTGAAGTGACTTCTGACGACGACTCGGGCGCGCGGCGCCCCCGACGCCGACAGGTCCTGCGGGCCGCCACGGTCACCGTTCTCGGGGCCGGGGTCGTCACGGGGACGGGCGCCGGGATCCTGCGCGCCCTCAACTCCGAGGACGGCAGCGGCGAGGGCCGGCTGATCCTCAAGACCGACGCCACCTCCGGTGTCGGCATCCTCGAGAAGAAGCTCAGCGACCTCGGTCTGGCCAGGGCCGGCTCCGACCTCTGGCAGACGCCCGTCCTCGACACCGCGCTGGTGACGATGGTCGGCTTCACCTGGCGCGACGGCGTCCGGGCGCCGAAGATCCTGGTCCGCTTCCGGGGCAAGGGCGGCTGGTCGCCGTGGCGGTCCGCACCGCTGCTCCGCGACCTGCCCGACCCGTCGACGGGTGAAGGTATCGGCAAGGCCGGCACCGCGCCCCTGGTGGTCGAGCCGTCCGACGGCGTCCAGGTCCAGGTCTCCGGCTCCCTTCCGCCCGAGCTGAGCATCACCCTCATCCACGCTGCGCCGATCGCGAGCGATGCGCGGCTCCTGGCCGGGTCCACCTCACGGTCAGTGTCACCGGCGCTCTCGCGGGCAGCCGGCGTCGGCGTGGCCGCACCGCTCATCTACAGCCGCGCCCAGTGGGGGGCCAACGAGAGCTGGCGCGACGGGTCGCCGCGCTACAACAGCACGATCCTCCAGGCCCACGTGCACCACAGCGCGTCAGGCAACGGCTACTCGCAGGGCGACGTGCCGGCGCTGATCAGGAGTTTTTACCGATACCACACGCACAGCCTCGGCTGGTCCGACATCGCCTACAACTTCCTCATCGACTCATTCGGCACGATCTGGGAGGGCCGCTACGGCGGCATGGACCAGGCGGTCCGCGGCGCGCACACGCTCGGCTTCAACGCGGCCTCGACCGGCTTCTGCGTCATCGGCAATCTCGACAGCGTCCAGCCGACGCCGCCGACCCTCGACTCGCTCGCCAAGCTCGCGGCCTGGAAGCTCTCGCTCTACGGCCGCGACCCCCAGGGCTGGACGCAGGTCACCTCGGAGGGCAGCGACAAGTTCCCCAAGGGCAAGGTCGTCACACTGCCGGTCATCGACGGGCACCGCGACACCAACGACACGGCCTGCCCGGGGGGCAACCTCTACGCCCAGCTCGGCACCATCCGCGCCGCGACCGCCGGCGTCGTCACAGCGGCGACGCTGAAGCTGAAGGCGCCCTACTCCGTGACCGGGCGCACCGTCGTGGGCCACACGCTCACCGTGGCGGACGGCAAGTTCAAGCCGAGGACGGCGACCGTGACCTACCAGTGGCTGCGCAACGGCGTCGCCATCCCGGGCGCCACCGCCTCGACGTACACCCTCACCAGCGAGGACATCGCCCAGCGGATCGGTGCGATCGTCACCGGCAGTCTGCCCAACGTCGCCCCGGTGAGCCAGGGCATCGACATCGAACCCTGGTCAGGTCGGTCCCGGTGTGCACCACCCGCACCCAGCGCAAGCGGGGCGGCAAGGTGATCGTGCACTTCGAGGTCAGCGCGCCCGGCGTCCTCGCGCCGGACGGCACCGTCCTCATCAAGGTCGGCGGCCGCGAGCGCACGGTCAAGGTGAAGAAGGGCAAGGCCATCGCGCGGTTCGTGCGCGTCGACCCGGGCCGCTACCGCGTGCGGTGCAAGTACGCCGGCGGCACCCTCGTCGAGCCCGGCCACGCCCGCGACTGGGTGCGCGTCCCGGGCAAGGGCCCCTTCGCGAGGAGCTGACTGGCTCCGGACACAGAAGAACCCGCTGGCCGTATCCCTGAAAACGTCCGGCGGGCTTCTGTTGTGGGCGGCTCCGACGTCAACCCCCGAAGGCGTCGAGCCAGCTTCCACGGGAGTCGGCCACCCCCGTGGGACCGGCTCCGTGCAAGACCGTAAGGGGGGTCAGGGCACGCCTTACCCTCGCTTGGTCCACGAAGAGGTAACAGTCTCCGACAGCACCGGAAACGCGCAGGTCAGCCTGCGTCGGGGTCCTCAGGGTGGCGGCGCCGCTGGTCCAGATCACGCAGGAACTCGTCGTCATCGTCGGGGGCGACCGGCCGCTGCTCGGGCCGCGGCGCCGGGCGCCGGCGCACCGGGCGAGCCACGCCGCGGCGCTCGATGACCCGGATCAGGCAGTAGGTCGCCACGGCGAACAGCACGACCACCAGCAGGACCTTCAGCACAACTCCAGCGTAGGGCTCCGGTGGTGAAATCGCGCTCCGTACGCTGGACCCATGAAGGAGTTCGTCGTCTACACCGGTCTGCGGCTGCTGATGTTCGCCGCGACGTTCGGGATCGTCGTCGGTGTGTGGCTGCTCGTCGCCGACCAGGCGAACATCTTCGTCGCTGTCGTCGTCGCCTTCATCGCGAGCGGGCTCGGCTCCTACTTCCTGCTCAACGGTCAGCGCGAAGCGCTCGCGCGCCGGGTCGAGGTGCGCGCGGAGCGGGCCACCAAGGCCTTCGAGGAGCTGAAGGCCAAAGAAGACCACGAATAGACCGAAGCCAGCCCTTCGCGACCTGACCGGGAAGGCGTCGTTCCACAGCCCCGACAGGACGCGCGGAACTCATTGGCCCGCGGCGTCCCAGTGACTAACGCTTGCGGTTGATCGACCGGATGCGCGACTCGGACTGGCCGAGCAGCTTCGCCAGCAGCGGCACCCGGCGGCGCCACACGACGACCCCGGCGATCACGATCGCCAGGATGATGAGGAACGTCAGCATGCGGCGAGCCTACGCGCGCGCTCCCAGTCGCCGACTCGGCGACGCTCAGCCGACCAGGGTGAGGGGTACGGCGACGAGCACCGCCCAGGCGAGCTCGGCCAGGCCGGTCGACTGCAGGACCGGGATCAGCGCGGGGCCGACCGCGCCCGACTGGACGGTGCGGACGCCCCGGAGGGCGGGCGCGAGGAAGCCGAGGCCGATCAGAGCCCACCAGGTGGTGGAGACGGCGACTGCGACGCAGGCGACGATCGCGGCCAGCACCAGCAGCGAGTAGAGCCCCCGAGTCCGGTCCGGGCCCAGGACCACGGCCAGCGTGCGCTTGCCGGCGAGGGTGTCGGTCGGGATGTCGCGCAGGTTGTTGACGACCAGGATCGCGCAGGCCAGGGCGCCGACCCCGACCGCGGCGTAGACCGCGGGCAGGAAGGAGGCTGCGGCGAACGTCTCGGTCTGGACGTACGTCGTGCCGACCACGGCGACCAGGCCGAAGAAGACGAAGACCATCACCTCGCCGAGGCCGAGGTAGCCGTAGGGGCGCGAGCCGCCGGTGTAGAACCACGCCGCGAGCACCGACACCAGGCCGACCGCGACCAGCCACCACGCGGTGGTGGCGGCCAGCACCAGCCCGGCGGCCCCGGCGACCCCGAACGCCAGGAACGCCGCGCGCTTCACCGCACCGGGTGGGGCGACGCCGGAGCCGACCAGCCGCATCGGGCCGACCCGGTCGGCGTCGGTGCCGCGGATGCCGTCGGAGTAGTCGTTGGCGTAGTTGACCGCGACCTGGAGAGCCAGGCTGACGACCAGCGCGAGCAGCGCCTTCCACCAGACCGCGTCGTCGGCGTACGCCGCCACCCCGGTGCCGGCGACGACCGGCGAGACGGCGGCGGGCAGGGTGCGCGGACGGGCGCCGGCGAGCCACTGGGCGGGGGTAGCCACGAGGAACGATTCAAGCAGGCTCGGGTGCTGCGACCGAGTCGCGGGCCAGGAACCGCTCGGCCGAGCGGGCGGCCGGTCCCATGCCCAGGGTGGCGAGCAGCACGAGCCCGGCGATGACGAGCCAGCCCTCGGCACCCCACTCGATGGCGAGCTAGGTGTAGGCCGCCGGCGCCCAGACGTGGCCGAGGGTGCTGCCGAGGTTGGCGGCGCCCTGGTACTCCCCGAGCCGGTCGGGGTCGGACAGCTCCGACATGAACCCCCAGTGCGCCGCCGACTGGAAGAGCTCGGCGCCGGTGACGGTCACGTGGCCCAGCCAGACGAGCGCGATCGTCACCCAGCCGACAGTGTCGTGGGTGACGAGGACGACGAGGCAGGAGAGCACGAAGAAGCCCATGCTGACCCGGGCTGCGCGCAGCGACCGCGACGTCGAGTCCACCCCGCGTGCGGCCGCCACCTGGAGCAGCACCGCCATCACGGTGTTGGTGCCGAACAGCCAGGCCAGCAGGACCTGCGGTGCGTCGGTCTCCTGCACCAGAGAGCGGGACACGATGTTGAGGAGCTACCTGGTTGGTCCCGAGCACGCCGTCGCAGAAGTTGAGCGCGTGACCAGGCAGGCGACAGCTCCCGGCGGAGCCGGGAATCGGTTGGGGGGCGCGTTGTGGTTAGGCGGCGGGTTCGAGAGTGACGCGGTAGCCGAGGGCTTCGAGTCCGCGCAGGTGGCTGCGTTTCTTGGCGGTGGTTGAGACTCGGCGGTCGTAGTGGTCGGGACCGAGGTCGGCGAAACGGGCCTCGGGGTCGGCGAGCAGGTGCCAGATGATGATCAGCAGTGAGCGTCCGACGGCGACGATGGCTTTCTTCTTCCCGCGCCTGCGCAGGATGCGCCGGTAGCGGGCGCCGAGGAAGGTCTCGGTGCGGCCCGCGGTGACCGCGGCTTCGCCGAGGACCCGGGCCAGGTAGCGGTTGCCCTTCCCGGTCGAGCCGTTGCCTTTGGTCTTGCCCGCGCTGGACTTGATCCCGGGGGCGAACTTGGCCCACGAGGCCAGGTGCCCGGGGGTGGGGAACCGGGTCATGTCGGTGCCGATCTCGGCGATGATGACCGCGGCCGCGATCGGCCCGATCCCGGGGATCTCGTCGAGGCGGGCGGCCGCGTCACCGGCCGCCGCGGATAAAGGGGCCAGCTGCTCAGCGATCTGGTCGTCCAGGTCGGCGATGTCGGCGTCGGTCTGGTCGACCCGGGTCAGCATCCGGGCCAGCAGGAACCGGTGGTGGTCATCGAAGGTCCCGGACGGGAGCCCGGCGAAGGCCTCCTCGAGCAGCCCGATCTTGGGCCGCATCCGGGTCTGGGCCAGGTCGGCGAGGACCTTGGGGTCGCGTTCCCCGGCGATCATCGCGGCCATCATGGCTCGCCCGGAGACCCCGAAGATGTCGCTGGCCACCACCGAGAGCTTCACGCAGGCGTCCTCGAGGAGCTTCTCGACCCGGTTCTTCTCCGCGCCTCGGACCCCGACCAGGTCGACCCGGTATCGGGTCAGGTCGCGGAGCCGGCGGACATCACGCGGCGGCACGAAGCTGGGACGCAGCATCTGCCGTTCGGCGACCTTGCACAACCAGACCGCGTCCAGCACGTCGGTCTTCGGCCGGCCGGGCAGGTGCTTGACGTCCTTGGCGTTGACCAGCCAGGGCCGCAGGCCGTGGGCCTCGAACAGGTAGAACGGCGGCCGCCAGTAGTCGCTGGTCGACTCCATCACCACCCGCTCGACCCGCAACTCGACCAGCCGGTTGGCCAGCTCGCTCAACGAGCCGACCATCGTCGAGTGCGTGGAGACCTCCTGCACCCGCCGCTTCCCGCCGGCCGGGGCCGGCAACCGGACACAACACACGATCTCGGCCTTGCCGATGTCCAAGGCCGCGACCCGCTCGATGATCTGTTCATCATCTTCGGATTCCGAGAACACCTGATCTCTCCTTCCGCACCAATGGCTTCCTCAGCACGGCCGCCCGGGGGAACCACCAGGGCATCAAGCGAAACTAGTCCTCGCGCTCACACCGGCCTCAACATCCAGGCCGGATCGGCAGCATTGAAGGGCCCACCACGCGGCTCCCCCACCCGGCTAGTAGACGGCCTCACAGGACCATAGGAACAACGGCGTCACCGGGCGGCCGCAGCACCATTCTCAGCCCGGAACGGGCGGCCCCACCAGGGGCACTTTGGCTAGTAGCGTGTTGCCGCTGGATCATGTCGTGTCTGCGTCAGTGTGACTTCTGGCAGAGTGCTTCCCCACCCTTCCCCTCTCGCTCTGCCGGTCAGGACGTGTGATGCCGTCGCAGAAGAAGTACCCGGTGGAGTTGAGCCCGGAGGATCGCCGCGCGCTGGTGCGGGTGACCACGACCGGGGCGGACAAGGCGAGGTTGATCATGCGGGCGCGGGTGCTGCTCGCCCTGGATGTGGCCGCAGGCCCGGTCGATGATCGGGCCGTGATCGCCGAGCGGGTCGGTGTCGCCCAGGAGACGGTGCGGCTGATCTCGAAACGCTTCGCCGAGACCGGTGGCGATGTGTGGGCCACCGTGCAGCGCAAGCCGCGCGAGCACCCGCCGGTGGCCTCGGTGATCACCGGTGAGGTCGAGGCACGATTGATCGCGCTGGCCTGCTCGGCCCCGCCCGAGGGCCGCTCGCGGTGGTCGATGCGGCTGCTGGAGAAGCACGTCGCGCTGATCGAGGACATCCCCGATCTGGACCACACCACCATCAGCCGGGTCTTAAAAAAACGAAACTTCGCCCTCATCTGAAGAAGTGCTGGGTCATCCCGCCCAAGCAGAACGCCGAGTTCGTGGCGCGGATGGAGGACGTGCTGGCCGTCTATGCCCGAGGCTACGACCCGGCCCGTCCGGTGGTGTGCATGGACGAGAAGCCGTACCAGCTCCTCGACCACGCCCGCGATCCGATCCCCGCAGGGCCGGGTCGGGACCGCCTCGAGGACAGCGAGTACCTGCGGCGTGGGACCTGCTCGATCTTCTGCTGGGTCGAACCCCTGGCCGGGTGGCGTCGCGTGGACGCCCAGCCCCAACGGACCAGGATCGACTGGGCCGGCCAGGTCAAACGGCTGCTCACCATCGACTACCCCGACGCCGAGACCGTGGTGCTGGTCATGGACAACCTCAACACCCACGGCACCGGGTCGCTCTATGAGGCCTTCGATCCCCCCGAGGCGTTCGCGCTGGCCCAACGCCTGGAGATCCACCACACCCCCAAACACGGGTCCTGGCTCAACATCGCCGAGATCGAACTCTCGGCGCTGACCCGACAGTGCCTGGACCGCCGCATCGGCGACCTCGACGTCCTCAACACCCAGCTCGCCGCCTGGCAGGCCCAGACCAACACCGACCAGCGCCAGGTCGACTGGCAGTTCACCACCACCGACGCCCGGATCAAGCTGCGACACCTCTACCCAACACAACAGAACTAAGCCGCAACGGTCTACTAGCGTGCGTCGCGTGGATTTCGAGGGGTACGACGGCCGAGGTCGTGGCGGCGGTCTCGGCCTGGATCGCCGCGGCCGACGACGAGTCGCTGGTCATCGAGACATCGGGCTCCACCGGCTGGCCGAAGCGGGTGGTGCTGCGGCGTTCCGCGGTGCTCGCCTCGGTGTCTGCCAGCGCGCGCCGACTCGGTGGCGAGGGCCGGTGGCTGCTCGCCCTGCCCGCGTCCTACGTCGCCGGCGCCCAGGTGGTCTGCCGCTCCGTCGTGGCGGGCGAGCCGCCCGTGCTGCTGGAGGACCACCCCACGCTGGCGGCCGCGGTCGACGCCGGCCGGCCGGCATACGCCTCCCTCGTCCCGACCCAGCTGCACCGGATGCTCGACTCGGCAGAGGACGTCGCAGCCCTGGCCTCCCTGCGCACGGTGCTGCTCGGCGGCGGCCCGATCGACCCGGTGCTGAGAGGTCGGGCGCGCGAGGCCGGGATCGCGGTCGTCACGACCTACGGCTCGGCCGAGACGGCCGGTGGCTGCGTCTACGACGGGATCGCGCTCGACGGCGTCCGGCTCGCGACGGAGGCCGACGGCCGGCTGCGGGTCTCGGGGCCGATGCTGTTCGACGGCTACGAGGTCGACCCGGAGCTGACCGCGAGGGTGCTGGTCGACGGCTGGTTCCGCACCGAGGACGCCGCGCGCATCGACAAGCGAGGGCGCTTGACCGTCCTGGGCCGGCTCGACGACATGGTGGTCACCGGAGGCGTGAACGTCCCGGCCCTCGTCGTGGCCCGGCGGCTGCGGGCGCACCCGGGCGTCCGCGAGGTCGAGGTGCTCGGGGTCCCGGACCCGGAGTGGGGGCTGCGGGTGGTCGCGTTCGTGGTCGGCGAGCTGTCGCTGGAGGACGCCCGGGCCTGGGTGGCCGAGCAGTACCCGCGGTCGTGGGCACCCCGGCAGGTGGTCGGCCTCGACTCCCTGCCGATGCTGGCCAACGGCAAGGTCGATCGGGTTCAGCTCGCCACAGCCGCTTCGAGCTGAACCACCTCCGTCGCAACCGCGACCACCACGGGGTCGTGGGTGGCGATCACGAGGGCGCGCTCACCCGGCAGCGCGGCCAGGGCCTCGAGGACCAGCCGGGTGTGGTCGCCGTCCTGGTGGGCGGTCGGCTCGTCGAGGATCGTGACCGGCGCCTGCGCGTGCAGCGCGCGGGCCAGGCCGACGCGCTGCCGCTCACCGAGCGAGGTCTCGCCGGGGAACCGGTCGAGCAGGTGGTCCACCGCGAGCGCCGCGGCCAGAGCCGGCACCTCGTCGGCGCGGTCCATGGCGGCGACGGCGATGTTGTCGAGCACGGTCAAGGTGTCGAGGAGGGCCAGCCGTTGCGGCACGAACACCGTGTGCGCCTCGCCCTCGACCGTGCCCGAGGTTGGCCGGTCCCAGCCGGCCAGGATCGAGACCAGCGTGCTCTTGCCCGTGCCGGACGGCCCGGTCACCACGAGCACGTGGCCCGCGCGCACCTCCAGGCTGGTCGGCCGCAACGCCAGGACGGCGTGGCCGCGGACGTCGTAGGACCTCGAGACCTCGCGGGCGGCCAGCAGCACCTCGGTCATCGGCTCAGCCATCGGTCGGGCCGCTCTCGGGGGGATGGAGGACGACCCGGCCGTCCTCGATCTCGATGGCGACCCGGCTGGTCGGGAACAGGGCCCGGGCCTCGGCCGGCAGCTGCACCCGCCCGCTCGCGTCGATGACGCCGAGCCGGGTCGCCGCGGCGACGTCGTGCTCGGTGGTGAGCACGCCGTGGTCGAGGTGGAGCAGCCGGTCGGCCTGCTCGGTGATGCGGGGGTCGTGGGTCGTGTAGACGACGGTGGTGCCGTCGCGCTCGGCCGTACGCCGCAGCCGGACCAGCACCTCGGCCGCGCGCTCGTCGTCGAGGTGGGCGGTCGGCTCGTCGGCCACCAGCAGGGTGCGGCCGGTCGCCATCGCCGCCAGCAGCGCGAGCCGCTGCTGCTCGCCCCCGGAGAGCTGGTCGACGCGGTGCTGCGACTGCTCCCCGAGGCCCAGGGACCCGAGCACCTCGCCCGGATACCGCTCGCCGACCATCCGCAGGTGGTCGGCGGCCGTGAGGTGCTCGATCAGGTTGCTCCGCGGCCGCTGGTGCACGAAGGCCACGTTGCGGCGGCGCCAGCCCCGCAACCGAGACGAGCTGAGCTCGGTGAGCACCGTCGCGCCGTGCGCGACGGTGCCCGCCGAGGGCCGGTCGAGCCCCGCAATCAGCCGGATCAACGTGCTCTTGCCGCTGCCCGAGGGGCCGAGCACCGCGGTGAGGCTGCCGGGCTCCAGCACCAGGTCGACACCGCGCACTGCCTGCACCTCTTCGGTCAGGCCGCGGTAGACCTTCACCACCTGGGTGGCCACGATGCGCTTCCTCACGACTTCACTCATCGTGCAACAGCTCGTTGACGGACCGGGACCGGCCCAGCCACTGGTCGAAGGTCGCGCTGGCCAGGGTCAGGACGAGCGCGGCGCCGCCGAACGCGAGCGCCGCGACGACGAGCTGTCCCGTGCCGGTCACGGCGAGCGCGGGCCGGAGGGCGGGCTCGGGGTCGAGGCGGGTCGCGAGCGAGGCGGTGACGGCGTACGCCGCGGCGCCGCCCGCCGCCGCACCGAGCAGGGCGACCAGCGACAAGGACGCTCCGGCGGCCCGCGAGACGAGCTGCCGGGAGTGGCCGAGGTCGGCCAGGGTCCGGTCCTGGAGCCGGCGCAGCTCGCGGTCACGTCGCTGCAGCCCGGCGAGGACGAGCAGCCCGAGGATCAGGGCGAGGGCCATGAACGCCTGGAGATACTGCGTCACCCACGACCTGGCCACGAGGCTGGCGTGCTCGGCCCGGACCTCGTCGGAGGTGCCCTCGAGCGTGGACACGAGCCCGGCCTCGCGCGCCGCACGGGTCACGGTGTCGGCGTCGCGGGCGCTCCACAGCTCGGCCTCCAGCGTGTCGATCGCCCCGGGCGGCGCCATCCCGAGCAGGACGTCCCGGTCCACGACGAGGACGGTCTGGCTGGGGCCGGAGCCGGCGAAGCCCGCGATCCGGTCCACCACGCGGTAGGGCACCGAGAACTTGTCGCCCCGTGCAAGCGTGCCGGTCGCGGGCACGTGCCCGTCGTCACCGGCGAGCAGCACGGGCACCGCGTCGAGCTCCGGCCCGCCGTGCAGCTCGTCCAGCAGGTCGGACACCTCACGGCCGGCGAAGCGGGGCGACCAGTTCGCGGCGTCGGCGAACGTCGCGGCGTCCACGGCGTAGAGGCGGTCGCCGGTGTAGTCGTTGATCCGCGGGACCGTGCGCAGGACGATCGTCGACCTCCCGACCTGCGCGGCGACCTCCTCCGCCTCCACCGGGTCGCTCACGCCGAAGACGCTGTTGGCCCCCACCGCGGTGGCGACCTTGTCCCTCGTGGCGTCGTCGGCGGAGGCATGGACCAGCAATCCGTAGCCGGCGGCGCCGAACGCGATCGTGGCCGCCATGAAGGCGGCCGCGGACGACGGGTCACGCGCCAGCCGCGACATGACGAGCCGAGGCCCGAGCCGACGAGGGAGCCATCTCCGGACCAGCCATGCGAGGAGGGTGGTCGCCACCGTCGACACCACGATCGCCGCGGCGGCCACGGCAGCGAGGGGGAAGGCCGCCGTGACCGCGTCGAACCCCCGGCCGCCGCGGTAGGCGCTGATCGCGCCCGCACCCGCCAGCGCCAGGACCGCGCTGCGCCACGGGATCCGGCTGGCCGAGATGACCGTGCGGCCGGACGTGCGGCGGTGCCGGGCCATGGCGTCGGCACCCGAGGTCACCGCCACCGTGGCGAGCACGACGAGCCCCACGAGCACGGCGTCGAGCCCTCGGGGCGAGGCTCCTTCACGCCGACGATGGAGGCGACGAACGGCGGGCTCGCCCACCAGCCGGCCAGCAACCCCATCCCGATCGGGATCAGGGTCTCGAGCAGGCTCAGTGTGGTCAGCTCGACCGACGACCGGCCCTGCTCGACCAGCACCTGGCGTTCACCGCGCCGGCGCACCAGCAGCGCGACCGCCGCCAGCGCAACGACCACCCAGGACAGGCCCGCGGCGAGGACGCGCACGGCGGTGACGCCTGCTCTGGTGGCGTTCAGCCCGCGTCGGGTGTCGATGACCATGGTCGACAGCCCGGTCGACATGGTGACCGGGTTGTTGCCCCGGTGCTTGACCCGCTTGCGAAGGTCCGAGCTCGGGTTCTTCAGCTTGTCGCGCACGGCGTCGGTGGACGACCAGGAGCCGGTTGAGGTCGGCGATCCGCGGCGGGTCGGCCGCGGGTGACACGTCCCAGGTCACCACCGTGGTCTCGTCGATCCCGCGCGCCAGGGCTCGATAGGTGTCGGTGTCGGCCACCAGCAACGGCACGCGCGGTGTCGTGGGCACCAGGTGGCTCGGCCAGATCGGCAGCTCGTCGGTCAGCCGGCCCCAGACCCCGGTCCCGTCCTCGGGGGCGCCCTCTGGATCGGTCACGTAGACGCCCGCGACGGTGGCCATGGTCGGCTCGGGGTTGCCACCCGGGGACGCCAGCTGGACCCCGATCGGGTCGCCGGGGGCCAGGTGCAGGGGGGTGGCCACGGTGTCGGGCACCCACAGCCCTGACGTGGCCGCGGTGGGGGAGCCGGCCGCCGGGACGAGCCCCTCCAGCGCTCCGGTCGCCTCGAAGAGCACGCCCGATGGTGCGCTCGCCCGTAGCCGGGTTCACGGCGTTCGGCGAGAACAGCGACTTGGGGTTGAGGAAGGCGACCGGCCGGCGGATCTCCTGGGCCGGGGCGCCCCCCGTAAGCCCGTTCATGAACGCCGCGACGGCGTTCTCCACCCGGGGCGGTGACCCGTCGGTCACCGCGGCGCGCACCCGTCCCTGGTCGTCAGCGGACGCCGTGGCCGGCACGGCGTCGATCCGGTCGCGGACCAGCGCGACGTCCGCCGCGTCGAGGAAGGGGCGACCGGACAGCACCGCGATGGTCAGCGCGGCCGAGCCGAACCCGAGCGCCACGGCGTACGCCGTGTAGTGCCGGAGCTGCACCACGAGGCTGCCCCGCCAGATGGGGTCCCGGAGCAGCCTCACCGGGGGATCATCGCCCAGCCCGGTGCGCGGGTCGATGACGAAACACCTTGACGCCCTAGGTTTGCCCCATGGCGGAGACCCGGGTGACCGAGACGTGGGTGTTCGGGATCCCGCTGCACCACCGGTTCCGGGGCATCACGGTCCGCGAGGGGATGCTGCTGCGCGGCGAGGCCGGATGGGGTGAGTGGAGCCCGTTCCTGGAGTACGAGCCTGCGGTCGCCGCACCGTGGCTGCGGTGCGCCGAGGAGGCGGCCGCCGGAGACTGGCCCGAGCCGGTCCGGGACGTCGTGCCGGTCAACGTCACCGTGCCTGCGGTCGGCCCGGAGCGGGCCTACCGGATCGTGCGCGACGGCGGCTGTGCGACCGCCAAGGTGAAGGTGGCCGAGCCGGGCCAGACCCTCGCCGACGACCAGGCGCGGGTGGAGGCGGTGCGCGACGCGCTGGGTCCGGCGGGTCGGGTGCGCGTCGACGCCAACGGCGCGTGGTCGGTCGACGACGCCGTGGGCGCGATCGCCCTGCTCGACAAGGCCGCCGGAGGGCTGGAGTACGCCGAGCAGCCCTGCGCGAGCGTCGAGGAGCTCGCCGCGGTGCGCCGCGCGGTCGACGTGCCGATCGCGGCCGACGAGTCGATCCGCCGGGCGTCCGACCCCTACCTGGTCCGCGACCTCGAGGCCGCCGACATCGCGGTGCTCAAGGTGCAGCCGCTCGGTGGGGTGCGAGCCTGCCTGCGGATCGCGGAGGAGATCGGGCTGCCGGTCGTCGTGTCGTCGGCGCTGGAGACCTCGGTCGGGATCGCCGCGGGCCTCGCGCTGGCCGGCGCGTTGCCCTCGCTGCCCTACGCCTGCGGGCTCGCGACCGTGCAGCTGCTCACCGCGGACGTGGCGG
Organism: uncultured Actinomycetota bacterium; assembly: GCA_963793315.1. GTDB lineage: Bacteria > Actinomycetota > Actinomycetes > Propionibacteriales > Nocardioidaceae > Nocardioides. The sequence continues at coordinate 135,763 of CAWBZR010000025.1, forward strand.
GCGAGCCGCTGGTGCCGGTCGACGGGGTGCTGCCCGTCGGTGCCGCGCGGGTCGACCCGCACGCCCTCGACCTGCTCGCCGCGACCGGAGACCGGGTCGCGCACTGGGAGGCCCGGCTGGCCGAGGTGCGGGCGCTGTGACAGCCACGAAGGTGGCCAGGTCCGTGGTGGCCGCGCTCGTGGCGGACGGCGTCCGCGAGGTCGTGGTGGCGCCCGGGTCGCGCAATGCGCCGCTCTCGTTCGCGGCGTTCGACGCCGCCGAGGCGGGGCTGGTCCGGCTGCACACGCGGATCGACGAGCGGACGGCCGGCTTCCTGGCCCTCGGCCTGACCAAGGGCGGGTCGCGGGCCGCCGTCATGTGCACGTCCGGCACCGCGGTCGCCAACCTGCACCCCGCGGTGCTCGAGGCTCACCACGCCCGGGTGCCGATGGTGGTCGTGACCGCCGACCGGCCCGCGCGGCTGCGTGGCACCGATGCCAACCAGACCACCGACCAGGTCGGTGTCTTCGGCCCGCTGGTGGAGACGGTCGACCTCGACGAGCCCATGACGGTCTTCCACGGTGGCCTGGTGCACCTCAACGTGCAGCTCGACGACCCGCTGCTGCCGGCCGACCGGTGGAGCCCGGAGGCACCGCCGGGGTTCGAGACGGGCGCAGAACGCCCTCCTCAACCACGGGCGGCGACGTGCTGGAACTTGGGCCGCTAACGGTCGTGGTCGCGGGCGACGACGCCGGACCGCGAGCTCGCTCCTTGGCGGCCGAGGCCGGCTGGCCGCTGCTGGCCGAGCCCTCCAGCGGCGCCCGCACGGGGCCGGCGCTGCGGACCTACCGGCTGCTGCTCGGCAGCTCTCTCGGGGACCAGGTCGAGCGGGTCCTCCTCTTCGGCCACCCCACGCTCTCCCGGCCCGTGCAGCGGCTGCTGGCCAGAAGGGACGTCGAGGTGCTCGAGGCCCATCCGGCGTGGACGAGGCCCTACGCCGTCACCCCGGTCGCGGACCCCGCGGTGGACGGCACCGACGACCCCGCGTGGCTCGCAGCCTGGCAAGAGGCCGACGCCTCGGTGTCGCGCCAGCTCGACGCGCTGGTCGACGCCGCCGGCTTCACGGCGTACCACGTCGCAGGAGCCGTCAGCCGCGCGCTGCCGCCCGGAGGGCACCTCGTCGTGGGAGCGTCCAACCCGATCCGCGACCTCGACCTGATGGCCACCGCCTACGACGTCGGCAGCCGCCGCAAGGTCGTGGCCAACCGCGGGCTCTCCGGCATCGACGGCACCGTCTCGACCGCGGTCGGTGCCTCGCTGGCGCGCCGGCCAGGGAACCGCAACCTCGCGCTGATGGGCGACGTGACCTTCCTGCACGACGCGACCGGTCTGGTCATCGGGCCCGACGAACCGCGGCCGGACCTCACGATCGTGGTGGCCAACGACGACGGCGGCTCGATCTTCGCCACCCTCGAGCAGGGCGCCGAGGAGCACGCGCACGCCTACGAGCGGCTCTTCGGCACCCCGCACCACGTCGACCTGGCCGCGCTGTGCCAGTCGACCCGCACTCCCCACTGGCGGGTCGACTCGCCGGCCGAGCTCGACCACGCCCTGTCGAGCCCCAACGGCGGCATCGAGGTGGTCGAGGCCGTCGTCGACCGCAGCCGCCGTCGCGAGCTCGACCTGGCGATCCGCGCGCTACGCCCCTGATCAGGATGTGGGCGTCGCGACCCAGACCATCGGGTCCCCCCAGCCCAGCTCGTCCACGCCGTGCTTCGCCAACGACAGCGCGACCAGGGTCCGGCGGTGCGCGGCGAAGGTGAGCACGTGGGCGATCATGCCGCCGTAGGTGAACACCTCGGCAGGCTCGCAGAGCGCGTCGACGAAGGTGTCGTCGAGCCGCTCCTGCTCGACCACCTCGCGGACCTGGGAGAGGAACGTCGGTCCCTCGGCGGCCAGCCGCTCGCGCATGGAGGTGAGCGACTCCTGCTCCTCGACCGACCAGTCGTAGTCGCGCATGGCGACGGCAGCGTTCCACATCCCCATCTGCCCGATCAGCCGCGACAGCAGGGAGCGGATGGATTGCTCGTCGTCGTCGACGTCGACCCCGATCGGCTGGTCGAGCTGGTCCTCGCTCAGTCGGGTGGCCAGTCGCACCATCTCGCCGGTCAGCCAGATGTGGTGCTCGACCATGCGGGTCATGAGGTCCATCGGCAACACCTTGTCTCGTGAAGGCAGCCGGAGGCCGCCGGGTGGGTGGAAGTGGACGTTGCTCGGTGCGGGGATCCGGATCCGCCCGGGCGCCTTGCGCCAGGCCGCCGGCGAGACGCCGTAGGCCCGGCTGAACGCGCGGGTGAACGCCTCGTGCGACCCGTAGCCCGCCTCGACGGCGATGTCGATCAGGGGCGCCTTCGTCGTCACCATGCGGTAGGCCGCGCGCTCCAGCAGGATCCGTCGGCGGAACGCCTGCGGCGGCTCACCGGCCACGCTCCGGATCATCCGGTCGAAGTGGAACCGCGAGAAGTTGAACCGTGCCGCGAGCTCGTCACCGGACAGCTCCACCGCGTCGTCGGACCCGGCCTCGTCGAGCGCCTCGGCGAGGTGGTCGACGAACTCGGCAAACGTGTCCGCTGCGATCGTCACACGCCGATCCTGCGGCACCGGTCCATATTCCCGCTTGATCCGGATTGCGCGCTCAGCGCAACGACTAGTGCCCCGCACACGAAGTTCGCTGCATAACTCGCACCCCCAGCACGCACCTCACTTCGTCGGCGACGCTGGAAAGACGCCCAGTCTGCCGGCGCGCCGCCGTCTCGCGATGCACGCACTGGGAGCACGACTTATAATGCGAACTCCGCGCGCGGGACACTAGGTCTCGACGTGCGCCATCGGGAGAATGTCCGCCGTGGAGATCACCCTGCTGCTGTGTGGCCTCGCGGTGGGGGTGCTCGCCTGCACCTGGGTCGCGCAGAAGGTGGACGTCCCGGCGCCGTTCCTGCTGATCCTGGTGGGGGTGGTGGCGTCGTACGTCCCCGAAGATCCCGGACGTCGAGCTGTCCGAGGACGTCGTGCTGTTCGGGCTGCTGCCACCGCTGCTCTACGCCGCGGCCCAGGGCACGTCGCTGGTCGACTTCCGGGCCAACAAGCGACCGATCCTGCTGCTGTCGGTCGGGCTGGTCGCGTTCACGACGCTCGGCGTGGCGTGGGTGGCACACCTGCTGCTGCCCGGCCTGTCGTGGCCCGTCGCGTTCGCCATCGGCGCCGTCGTCGCCCCGCCGGACGCGGTCGCCGCGACGGCGATCGGCCGCCGGATCGGCCTGCCGCGCCGGATCGTCACGATCCTCGAGGGCGAGTCGCTGCTCAACGACGCGACCGCGCTCGTGGCGCTCGGCACCGCGCTCGCGGTGGCCGACGGTGACGGCTTCAACTTCGGCCGTGTCGGCCTCGACTTCCTCGTCGCGGCCGGCGGCGGCGTCGCGGTCGGTTTCGTCCTCTTCCTCGTCGTGGCCAGGATCCGCCGCCACCTCGAGGACCCGGTGCTCGACAGCGGGCTGTCGCTGGTGGTCCCGTTCGCGGCGTACGCCGTGGGCGAGGAGGTGCACGCCTCCGGGGTCATCGCGGTCGTCGTCGCCGGCCTCCTGCTCGGGCACAAGGCGCCGATCCTGCAGACCGCGCAGTCCCGGATCGCCGAGCGGCTCAACTGGCGGACGATCGCCTTCGTCCTGGAGAACGCCGTCTTCCTGCTGATCGGCCTGCAGGCGCGGACCATCGTCGATGGCGCGGGCGCCGGCGAGCTCTCGTGGGGCCGCATCATCGGCGTCTGCGGGGCCACGCTGGCCGCGGTCATCGCGCTACGGCTGGTCTGGGTCTTCCCGGCCCGCTACCTGATCGTGCGACCGGGCCCGGACCCGACCACGGGCCGCCGGCCCCCGTGGACGTTCACCTTCGTGCTCGGCTGGGCGGGGATGCGTGGCGTGGTCACCCTGGCCGCGGCGTTCGTCATCCCCGCGGACACCCGCTACCGCGAGGTGCTGCTCCTGATGGCCTTCACGGTGGTGGCCGGCACCCTCTTCGTGCAGGGCATGTCGCTGCCCTGGGCGGCCCGTCGGCTGAGGGTGCCGAGCCCCGACCCGGCCGAGGACGCCCTGGCCCGCGCGACGCTGCTGCAGCAGGCGTCGAAGGCCGCCCTGCACCGGCTCGAAGAGCTGGACTACGACGACTCGCAGGGCGTGGTCGACCTGATCCGGCAGCGGCTCGACCAGCGCAACTTCGCGGCCTGGGAGCGGCTCAGCACCGTCGCCGACCGGGAGTCGCCCAGCGACCTCTACGCCCGGATCCGGCTCTCGATGCTCGAGGCCGAGCGCACCAAGGTGCTCAAGATCCGCGACTCCGGACAGGTCGCGTCCGAGGTCGTCGCCGACGTGCTCGCCCTCCTCGATGTCGAGGAGTCGATGCTCGACATCGCCACAGAGGAACGCCGCGAGCTGCAGGAGTACTCCAGCGTCCGCATGACCGGCCGGACCTGTGACGACCTCGAGCGCTACCCGGTCGTCGAGACGGTCGAGGACCCGGTCTGCCAGGCGTGCCTCGATGAAGGATGGGAGTGGGTGGCGCTGCGCCAGTGCCTCGAGTGCGGCAACGTCGGCTGCTGCGACTCCTCGATGGGGCAGCACGCCACCAAGCACTTCCAGGACGAGACCCATCCCGTCATGGAGACCGCCGAGCCGGGTGAGAACTGGCGCTGGTGCTACGTGCACCACACGACGGCCTGATACCCCCGTGAGCTTCGACCCCGGACCTCCGACGACGCTCGCTGCGCTCGCGAACCACTCATTCTCACCATGCCTGAACGAGCGCTCCGCTCGCAGTGGCCCGACGCGCTAGCGGCGACTCTCGTCGAGCGCCTGCTCCAGCGTGCGTGCGGGGTGTCCGCTGACCCGCTCGACGTCGCCGGTCACCTCGGCGCACGAGCCGTCCTTGATCGCGGTGTAGGTCGACACCCAGGCGTCGAGCTGCCAGTCCTCGGCGCCGTAGGCCGCCTTCCGGGAGGCGTAGGCCGCCTCGACCGTCTCGTCCTCGAAGCGCAGGGCTCGGCCGAGGACGGCTCCGGCCCGGGCGGCCACGTCGCTCAACGTGAGCGGCTCCGGCCCGGTGAGGACATAGGTGGTGTCGGCGTGGTCCGCGGGGGAGCGCAGCACCGCCGCGGCCACGTCGGCGACGTCGGCCCGGGCCACCGCGGCAACCCGGCCGTCGCCGGCGGGCCCGCGGATCACGCCCTCGTCGTCGGCGAAGAAGGGCAGCAGGTCGCTGTAGAAGTTGTCGCGCAGGAAGGTGAAGGTCATCCCGCTATCCCGGATCGCCTGCTCGGCGTCCCAGTGGTCACGGCCGAGGGTGAACGTCGCGTCCGCGGCGGCGCCCGCGAACGACGTGTAGACGATGTGCCCGACGCCGGCCTCGGCGGCGGCGCCGATGAAGGTGCGGTGCTGGTCGCGCCGGTCCTGCGCCTCAGCCGCGGAGACCATGAGCAGCGTGTCGGCCCCGCGCAACGCCTCGACGGCGGCTGCCTCGTCGGCGTAGTCGCACACCCGGACGTCGGTGTCGTAGTCGGGGGCCCGCGACGCGTCGCGCACCACGAGGCGTAGGTCGTTGCGGAGGTCCTGGGCGAGCGCGCGGGCCACCCTGCCTCCGATGGCGCCGGTCGAGCCGGTGATCGCGAGCATCAGATCTCCTCGGGACGGAAACGGATCGGGAACGACAGGGCGCCGGTGTTGCCAGACACCGGCAGCCACACGCCGGCGCCGTCGGGCTGGGCCTCCGGCATCCGCCGGGCCAGCAGCGGCAGCGCGACGGCCATGTCGGTGCGGGCGACGAAGTGGCCGAGGCAGTGGTGGATGCCCGCGCCGAAGCCGTGGTGCGGGGGCCGCTGCTGGGTGATGTCGAACGACGGGTCGGGCACGGCGCGCGGGTCGGTGCCGGCCGCGTGCGACAGCATCTGGACGATGCCGCCCATCGGGATCCGCAGCCCCTGGAACTCCACGTCCTCCAGCGCCTCGCGGGTCACCCACGTGACCGTCGGGTTGACCCGCATCACCTCCTCGACGGCGTTGCCGCCGAGATCGGGCCGCTCGGCGAGCAGCGCCCACTGGTCGGGGTGCTGGAGCAGCGTCTGCAGCGCGAGCCCGAGCTGGTTGCGGGTGGTCTCCATCCCGGCGAACGCCAGGAACACCAGTGCCACCGACAGCTCGTGGTCGGTCAGCTGCTCGGCCGCCACCAGCGTGGTGACCAGGTCGTCACGCGGGTGTGGCCCGCCGGTCGGCGACCACCTCCTCGACGTAGCCCGCCAGCCCGGTCAGCGCCGCCTCGATCTTCGGCACCTGGTTGCCCACGTCGATCGAGAACGACGCCCCGAGGTCGTCTGCCCAGCGCGCGACCTGGGGCCAGTGGTCCTGTGGCAGCCCGAGCAGGAGGCAGATGATCCGCGCGGCGTACGGCTCGGCGAACTCGTGCACGAACTCGACCTGCCCCTTCGCCGCGAAGCCGTCGATCAGCTCGTGGGCGATGGCCTGGAACGTCGGCCGCAGCTCGGCGATGACCCGGTTCTTGAACGCCGGCACCATCAGCTTGCGGATCCGGTCGTGGTCGTCGCCCTCCAGCGAGAGCAGTGTCTCCTGCCACCAGTCCGAGAACAGCCCGGAGTGGATGCCGTTCTGTGCCGGCCAGCGGGCGTTGCCCTGGCGGAACCGCCGGTCGCGCAGCAGCGCGCTCACCTCGGCGTAGCGCAGCACCGCCCAGCCCCACGTCGTCTCGACGTACCACTCCTGCTCGCGGGCCTCGTGCACCTCCGCCGACGTCACGTCGAAGGCCGGGTCGCCCAGGTCGAAGCGCATCGTCGGCTCAGCCCTCGCCGAAACCGGAGAGGTAGCGCTGGGCGAGCTCCTGGTAGGCCGACGGGTTCCCGCCCACCCAGGCCTCGGCGCTGGTCCCCTCGATCGGCCCCATCACGCGGGCCGGCGTGCCGATCGCCAGCACGCCCTCGGGGAGCTCCGTCCCGGCGGTCACCAGCGATCCGGCGCCGACCAGGGTGCGTGCGCCGACGGTCGCGCCGTCGAGCACGGTCGCATGGTTGGCGATCAGCGCCTCGGCACCGATGGTGCAGGCGTGCACGACGCAGGCGTGGCCGATGGTGGCGCCGGCCCCGATCTCGACGTCGCCGTGCGCGGCGGCGTGCAGCACCGACCCGTCCTGCACGTTGGCGCCCTCGCGGACGACGATCGCGCCGAAGTCGGCGCGCAGCACGGCGCCGAACCACACGGACGCGCCGGCCTCGACGGTCACGTCGCCGATCAGGTCGGCGCTGGGGGGCGACGAACGCGGTGGGGTGGACGGAGGGGGTCTTGCCCTCGAAGGAATACAGCGGCACGTCGCCGAGACTAGGGCGTGTCCCGCAATTCATGGCGGCGCCGGACGCCGCCCAGATCACGCCCTGGCGGCGTCGCCGACACTTCGAAGACGCCCAGTCTGCGCGCGTGCCGGCGACTGGCCAGGCCGCACCTGGACGACGCCGGCATCCACCAGCAATTGCGGGACATGCCCTCTAGAGAGCTGTGGATCGTCACCGACCACTGTCGGTGGCTTCGTCTAGTCTGTTCACCAGTAGTCAGCACCACGCGCGGAGGCGGTGAGCATGCGGGATCTCGGGGCCGAGGGTCGGACGACCTCGGGGGGCGTGGTGCCGACGGCGCCCTCCTTGGCGGAGCTCGAGGCGTTCACCGAGCGGCTCGGACTCGACGCGCACGGGCTGGACGACGCGCAGCGGATCGACCGGATCGCGGCGCTCGACCGACTGCGCTGCGCCACCGAGGCGGCACAGACCGAGACGGTGGCCGACTTCGCGATCTCCCAGCGCCAGGCCGCCGCCGACCGCGGGGTTCCCGCATCGCGGCGGGACCGCGGCGTCGGTGCGCAGGTGGCCCTGGCCCGCGGGGTCTCACCGACGCGCGGTCAGCAGCAGGTCTCGCTCGCGATGATCCTGCGCACCGAGCTGGCTCACACCCGCGCCGCCTTCCGAGCCGGCCGGATCGACGCGTTCAAGGCCACCCTCATCGCCCGCGAGACCGCGTGCCTCACTGCCGAGCACCGTGTGTGTGTGGACGAGCAGCTGTGTGCCGACCCGAGCGTCGTCGAGTCGCTCTCGCCCCGTCAGCTGGTCGGCCGGCTCCACCGGGCCGCCGCCGAGCTCGACCCCGCCGCCGTCGTCGAGCGCCGCCGGCGCGCCGAGGCCGACCGGCACACCACCCTGCGCCCCGCGCCCGACACCATGGCCTGGCTCGGCGCCCTGCTCCCGGTCAAGGACGGCGTCGCCGTGCACGCCACTCTCCACCGTGACGCCCGCGCCGCGAAGGCCTCCGGCGACCGGCGCAGCATCGGCCAGCTGATGGCCGACCTCCTGGTCCAGCGCATCACCGGCGCCAGCAGCGACCGCGACAAGGCAGTCCCGGTCATGGTCAACGTGGTCGTCCGCGACAGCGTGCTCCTGGGCGACCAGGACGGCACCGGTTGGGTCGAGGGCCACGGCCCCGTCCCCGGCGACCTGCTCCGCCAGTGGGTCGCCGACAACCTCGACTCGGATGTCGGCGCCTGGCTGAAACGCGTCTACGAGCAGCCCACCACCGGCCGCCTGGTCGCGATGGACTCCCAAGCCACGTTCTTCCACGGCGGGCTCGCCGACTTCCTCCGAGTTCGCGACCGGGTCTGCCGCACGCGCGGCTGCGGCGCCCCCGTCCGCCACCTCGACCACGTCGAGCCCCGCGCGCGCGGCGGACCGACCAGCGCCTCCAACGGCCAGGGACTGTGCGAGCTCTGCAACTACGCCAAGGAAGCAGACGGCTGGACCGTCCGCACCGTCCCCGGCCCGAGACACACGGTCGAGATCACCACCCCGACCGGACACACCTACTCCTCGACCGCCGAGCCCCTCTGATCCGAGGGCCGGATGCAGCGGCATCCGGATCTGGCAGCCGAGAGTTCACATCGTCCGGTTCGATTCCATCGTTGGTGTCAGGGTTGTAGTCGACGTACCCGCAGAGCTGGCCGTCGAGCCACACGCCGAACGGTCGCTTTCGCGCACCAATGCCGCACTGCGGGCGGAGTCCGACCATGCAGGGTCGGGCTCGTGGCGCCCTGCGTCATCGCCGCAAAGGACGCGTCACGGGATGTGCAGATGTGCGGACGCCCGATCTGGGCAGTGATCGAACGGCGGACAGGTGGCCCGTCGCTCAGGTGCCGGCGCGCACCATCCGGACGTGGAGGCCCTCGTCGTGCTCGTCCTCGGTGCCGTCGAGCCGGAACCCCTGGCGCTCGTAGAAGCGGATCGCGCGCTCGTTGCCGGCCAGCACCCAGAGGTACGCCGCCCGGTCGCCGACGGCGATCTCGAACAGCGCGTAGCCGACACCGGTGCCCCAGTAGGACGCGCGCACGTAGAGCGCCCAGAGCTCGAGGGTGTCGTCCATGTCGTTGTCGCGGGCCGGCCCGATCGAGGCGAAGCCGATCAGGCCCTCGCTGTCCTCGGCCACCCAGGTCGGCGGCCGACCGACCGAGGATCCCGCGCCACTTCTCGACCCGCTCGGCGACCTTCTCGCGGCGGTCGTCGAGGATCCCCTGCGGCATCAGCCCGGTGTAGGCGTCGTCCCAGACGTCGACGTGGAGGTGGGCGAGCGGCTCGGCGTCCGCGACGACCGCCTGCCGGATCGAGACGTCGGAGGGCAGGGGCATGCGAGAAGACTAGGACCGCACGACCCAGGGCTCGAGGAAGGTCGTGAACGTCGGTGATGCCGCCGGGCCCGAACGTCAGCACCGACAGCCCGTGGCTGAGGAACGCGCCGATCTGCTCGTCCCAGGTGCTGAAGGCCAGGGCCGGCTGGCCGTTCGCCGTCGGTCGCCTCGACCCGCCACCGCCGACCCTCCGCCAGCGGCACCTCGGCGAGGAACGCCGCGACCGCGGCCCGGCCGCGGTACCACTCGGCGTACGGCGGCATCGTCATCTCGACGTCCTCGGCCAGGAGGGCGACGACGGCGTCGACGTCGTTGCGCTCCCACGCCGCCATGAACGCCGCGACCGTGGCCCGGACCTGGCGGTCGCCCACCTCGCGCAGGACCTCCTGCTGGCTGCGCTCGGGCAGCACGGCCTTCACCGACCCGCGAGCGCGGGCCAGCGCGCTGGTCACCGACGCGACCGTCGTCTCGAGGATCTCGGCGGTCTCGGCCGCGGAGAAGGCGAGCACGTCGCGGAGCACCAGCACCGCCCGCTGGAGCGCGGGCAGGTGCTGGAGCGCGGCGATGAAGGCCAGCTCGACCGCCTCGCGCTCCTCGTAGACCGCCTCGGCGGGCGTGGAGCCCCAGGTGAGGCCGGCGTCCGGCAGCGGCCCGAGCCACACCGTCTCGGTGAGCGGGGGTCCCAGCCCGTCCGCGGGATCGGCGGACGGGCCGAGGTCGACCGGCATCATCCGTCGGCCGCGCCGCTCGATCTCGCGCAGGCAGACGTTGGTCGCGACCGTGTAGAGCCAGGTCCGCAGCGAGCTGCGTCCCTCGAACCGGTCGACCCCGCGCCAGCCGCGCAGCAGCGTCTCCTGCACCGCGTCCTCGGCGTCGTGGGAGGAGCCGAGCATGCGGTAGCAGTGCAGCAGCAGCCCCGGCCGCAGCGGCGCGACCTGCTCCGCGAACTCGTCCCGGGCGAACTCCTCCGACGCCAGGGTCATCCCGCGTAGCTCCCGACGAGCGTCATCACGTGCAGCTCGGGAGTGTTGGCGCACCGGTCCTCGACCAGCGTGGCGGTGAACCGCTGGAACGCCTCCGACACCTGCACCTTGCCGCCGTCGCCCTCCTCGTCGACGACGTGCAGGAACGTCACGCCGTCGTCGAGGAGGTAGACCGAGTAGGTCACTCCCTCGGTCTCGCGCGCCGCGAGGTCCGCCATCACGTCGCGAACGTACGCCGAGTTGTCCTCCGCGCGCCCGTCCTTGACCTGGTAGGTCACCATCCGTGCCGTCATGCTGCTGCTCCTTCGAACGATCCGGATCCGACTGATCCGGTTGCTTGGTCGTCGTCGTGGCGCACGTTGCCCCGCCTCGCGGGCAGGGTCAGCCCGACGACCGCGCCGAGGGCCGACAGCCCGGCGGCGGTGAGCATCGCCGCGCGGAACCCGTCGACGAAGTCGTCCGGTGTCGCGAAGCCGCCGGCGGCGCCGAACACCGCCACGGTGATCGCGATGCCGAGGACGCCGCCGAGCTGCCGCACCGTGCTGTTGACGCCGGCGGCGGTGGCCACGTCGCGGTCGGCCACGGAGGCGACGGCCGCGCTCTGCCCGCCCGGGATGGCCAGCGAGACCCCGAGCCCGCCGACGACGAACGGTCCCAGCGCGTCGAGGAAGCTGACGTCGGGGTCGACGATGAGGGCGAACCACAACATCGCGGCGGCCTGGAGGGCGAGCCCGGCCACGATGAGCGGCCGCTCCCCGATCCGGTCGCCGAGGGCCCCGGCCGCCGGGGCCACCAGCAGCAGCGTGCCGGTCCACGCCATCAGCCGGACCCCGGCTCCCAGCGCGTCGTGGCCCATGACGACCTGGAGCAGCTGCCCGTAGAAGAACACCGCCGAGAAGAGCGGGGCGACCGTCAGTGCCACCGCGAGGTTGCCTCCTGTGAAGCCGCGGACCCGCAGCAACCTCGGGGGGAGCAGGGGATACGCCGCCCGGCCCTGCCACGCGGCGAACGCGGCCAGCAGGGCCAGTCCCGCACCGGCGGGGACCAGCACGTCCGCGCTGGTCCAGCCGGCGTCCTCACCGCGGACCACGGCCCACACGACGCCGAGCACCCCGCTGCCCAGCAGCACCACGCCCCACAGGTCGAGCCGGCTGTCGGGCACCTTGGCCTCCGGGATCAGCCGGAGCACGAGCGGTGCGGCCACCAGGCCGACCGGCACGTTGAGCCAGAAGATCCACTGCCACGAAAGGCCCTCGACGACCGCACCCCCCACGAGCGGCCCGCAGGCGACCGCGATGCCGGTCACGGCGCTGAAGAGGCCGATCGCCGCACCGCGCCTCTCGGGCGGGAATGCCGAGGAGAGCAGGGCCAGCCCGAGCGTCATCACCACAGCGGCGGCGGCACCCTGCAGGACCCGCAGCGCCACCAGTGCCTCGACGCTGCCGGCCAGCGCGGCGCCCGCGGAGGTCAGAGCGAAGAGGGCCAGCCCCGCGGCGTACGTCCGGGCGCGGCCGAGCCTGTCGCCGAGCACGGCGGCGGGCACCAACAGCACCGCCAGGCTCAGGTTGTAGGCGTTGACGGTCCACTCCAGGTCGGTCAGCGACGCACCGAGATCTCGCTGGATCGTGTTGAGGGCCGACGCCACCACGAGGGTGTCCAGCGCCGCCATGAACGAACCGATGCCTGTCAGCACGATGATCCAGCGAAGTCGTCTCTTCTCGTCCATCTCTCACTCCTCGTCGACGTCCGGTGGAGGCTCGGTGGCCGTCCTCAACAGATGTGATCCGCGAGCTGTGAAGGACTGATCGGTCCGGCGGACTTCTAGGCTCGGCTCCATGCGGATCACGAAGTTCGGCCACGCCTGCGTCCGGATCGAGCACGAGGGCCACGTGGTGGTCCTCGACCCGGGCGTCTTCACCGAGCCCGACGCGGTCGACGGCGCCACCGCCGTCCTGGTGACGCACCTGCACCCCGATCACCTGCACCCCGACAACCTGCGCGCCACCGACGCGCCGGTCTTCACCGTCGGCCAGGTCGCCGACCAGCTCGCGACCGACGCGCCCGACGTCGCTGAGCGCACGACGACCGTCCCGGTCGGTGCGGCGTTCGACGTCGGGAGCCGGAGTCCCGGTCCGCGCCGTGGGGGAGCTGCACAACGTCATCCACCCGGAGCTCCCGCAGCCCTACAACTCCGGCTACCTGATGACCTTCGGCGACCAGGTCGTCTACCACCCCGGTGACGCGCTGGCGCTGCCCGAGGTGCCGGTCGACGTGCTGCTCTGCCCGTCGTCGGCGCCGTGGCTGCGCAGCGAGATGGCGATCGAGTTCGTGCGCGCGGTCGGGGCGCCCCGGAACCTCGCCATCCACGACCGCGTCTACTCCGAGGCCGGCCACGCCTTCCTCGCGATGCAGATGGAGACGCTGGTCGGCCCGCGCGGCCTCGAGTGGTTGCGGGTGGCCGACGGGCAGGACCTCTGAGCCTCGGGTCCATACTCACCCTCGACGCAGGAGGACTCACATGGGGAGCAGTGGATGACGCAGGATCCGGCACCGGCCATTGGCCTCAGCGCGGACAAGGTCGCCGAGCTCGAGCACAAGCTGGCCGACGCGGCCGCCGAGGTGGCGCACGTGCAGGCCCAGCTCCAGCAGGCCCAGCACGCCGGTCAACCCACCGGTGAGCCCGGGTCGACGATCCCGCCGGCCCCCGCACCGTCGTACGCCGGCGGCACCAGCCCGCACGTCATCACCATCAACGGCCAGCAGCTGACGCCGGGCAGCGGCAACCTCGCGGCGATGCTGCAGCAGCTCACCCAGGCGCGCGCCACCGGCACGGCTCCGGTCGTGATGATCAACGGCCAGGACGTGTCGGGCGGCCAGATGGTCGACCTGTCGTCCTACCTCACGCCCGAGGTGACCCAGCGGATCGCGAGCTCCCTGCAGGCGCTCGGCCTCGACCAGCGTCTGGGCGCGATGTTCGGCCACACCGGCGATCAGAGCGCGCCACCGGAGCCCCCCGAGGAGGCCGGCCAGCTGGCCGAGCCGCCGCGGCACGTGCCGATGAGCTATCGCATTGCGACGTTCAACCTCAGCGTCTACGAGCTGTTCATGCTGGTGATCGGTGCCATCGCGCCCATCGTGGTCTGGGCCTTCTTCCCGATCGTCATCCCGGGTGTCCTGATCGCGGCCGTCCTGCTCATCGGCTGGTTCCGCGGCGGCCGCTACGTCCGGCGGATCGGGATGCTCAAGTGGGGCAAGGTCGCGACCGTCACCAACAACGACACGCTCAGCAAGGGCACCTACTACAGCGGCCTCACCTACAACAACATGCGCAAGCGCACGGCGACCGGCTGGGACGCGAAGACGATCTGGTACAGCGGGCCGGCCTACAAGAACAAGGCCGACTACACCCTCGACGGCGCGACGGCCTCGCTCGAGTGGCGGGGGCTGCGCTACGAGCAGGGCATCATCCTCGCCGACTCCCGCAAGCCGAGCCGCGCGATGGAGGTGAGCATGTTCCCCTACTCGGTCAGGCCCGGCCCCGACGGCCAGTTCACCGGCGAGCTGTCCGCCTGGCTGTGGGGCGGGATCATCTCCACGCTCGTCATCGAGGTGACCGTGGTCTACCTCGCCGCCTACGCCGTCCTCCAGCTCTGGGTGAACCGCTGATCGCTGGTTGAGGAGGTCGCTCTGCGACCGTCTCGAAACCCCGTGAGCCGGGGCTGGAACTACACCCGCAGCCGACGCTCCCGCAGCGCGTCGTACGCCGGCCGGCAGGCCTCGGCGACGGCGGCGTCGTGCGGGGAGAGCGAGACCTCGCGCGGGCGGTAGGGCGCGAAGCCGGTCGAGGTGAGCACGGCGTCGTACCAGTGCGGCGCCCAGACGCCGTCGGAGTCGCGAGGGCCGGGCGGCCAGCTGAGCATCCGGTCGGTGAAGTCGATACCGAGCCAGTCGCACAGCCAGCGCAGGTGGGCCTCGGGGTCCTGGAGGAAGTCGGCGGCGTCGATCACCGGGACGTCGAGGCCGGCCGCGTCCCAGCGCTCCATCAGCCACTGCTGCTGCAGCAGCCCGATGTCCTCGGGCTCGCAGGCCTCGCGCGAGCGGACGTAGGACGCGACGACCTCGGCTGGGTCGCGGATCAGCTGGACGTTGCGGAACGCCTCGGTCCACCCCGCATCCGCGGTCGTCTCGACGTGCTGGGCCATGTGCTTGGCGTAGTGGACGGTGACGCCGTCCGGCAGCGGCGCGTGCAGGGCCGCGACCGCCTCGTCCAGCGAGGTCGGCTGCGCGGCGATCACCTCGTCGCGGCCCGGGTGGTCGAGGCCGGTCCGGGAGAGGTACGCCGCGTAGAGCGGCTCGTCGACGACGACGGTGTCGGGCCGGTTCTCCCAGGCCCGCATCATCGCCGTGGAGATGTTGCGGGGGCCCGACCACATGGCCACCCGCACCGCTTCGCCCTGGGTCACGTCGCTGTCCTGCCGGCCACGTCGGCGGCCACCCAGTCGGCGTAGAGCTGCTGCAGCCTGGTGACCACCGGGCCGCGCTGGCCCGACCCGATGGTCCGGCCGTCGACCGACCGCACCGGCGCGACGCCGGCGAAGGTCCCGGTGACGAACGCCTCCTGCGCGCTGTAGACGTCGGTGAGGCTGAACGTCTTCTCGTGCGCGGTGATGCCGTGCGCACGGCTCATGGCCAGCACGTTGCCGCGGGTGATGCCACCGAGGCAGAACCGCCCGTCCGACGTCCACACCTCGGGCTCGTCCGGCGACCCCTTCACGATGAAGAAGTGCGTGCTGTTGCAGGTCGCGACGAAGCCGTGCGGGTCGAGCATCAGCGCCTCGTCGGCGCCGGCCTGGTAGGCCTGGATGCAGGCGAGGATGTCGTTGAGCTTGCTGTGGGCGTTGAGCTTGGGGTCGAGCGTGTCCGGCGTCGCGCGCCGCACGTGGGTGGTGAACAGCGCCAGCCCCTGCTCGACCGTCTCGGGGGTCGGGAGCTTGTGCTCGGCGATGATCACGATCGTCGCGGGCCCGACGGTGACGCGGGGATCCTGGTAGGGCGTCGACTTCACCCCGCGGGTGCACATCAGCCGCACGTGCACGCCGTCGGTCATGTCGTTGGCCGCGAGCGTGTCGTAGACCGCGCCGGTCAGCTCCTCGCGGCTGACGCCGAGGTCGATCATCAGCGCCGCCGCGCCCTCCCACAACCGGTCGAGGTGCTGCTCCAGGAACGCCGGGTGCCCGTCATGGATCCGCAGCCCCTCCCAGATCCCGTCGCCGAGCACGAAGCCCGAGTCGAAGACCGAGACGGTCGCCTCCGCCCGCGGCTTCAGCTCGCCGTTGACCCAGATCAGGATCTCGTCGTTGCGCGGGTCGCGAGCATGGTCGTGCGCGCCTGAAGGCATCTAGGACACCCCCGCGAGCTTCGACCGGCACCCACGACGGACAGCTCGCTGCGCTCGCCCGCTGCGCGGGGCTTCGCCGGTCCGTCGTGCGCGACGGTCGATCGCGGGGCGCGCGCGCTCTGCGCGCAAGACCGGGTCGCTCCGCTCCCACGCTCCCATCACCGAGGCCGTGGTCACGTCAGGAACTTAATGCATCCCTGACCGGGACGAACTTGCCCTGGGTCTCCGCCAGCTCGGCCTCGGGGTCGGAGTCGGCGACGATGCCGCAACCGGCGTACAGCCGGACGGTGTTGCCCGAGACGGTGGCGGACCGGAGCGCGATGCCCCACTCGCCATCGCCGTCGGCGTCCATCCAGCCGACCGGGCCGGCGTAGCGGCCGCGCTCCATGCCCTCGATCTCGGCGATCAGCTCGGTCGCCACCGCGGTGGGCGTACCGCCGACCGCCGCGGAGGGGTGCAGGGCCGCGACCAGCTCGAGCGAGGTCACGGTCGCGGAGTCGTGGACCACGCCGGTCACGTCGGTGGCGAGGTGCATGACGTTGGGCAGGTGCAGGACGAACGGCGCCTCGGGCACGTTCATCGACGAGCAGTGCGGCGCGAGCGACTCGGCGACCGAGCGGACGGCGTACTCGTGCTCCTCGAGGTCCTTCGACGACCGGGCCAGCCGGGCGGCGAGGGTGAGGTCGCGGGCGTCGTCGCCGGTACGCCGGATGGTGCCGGCCAGCACCCGCGAGGTGACCAGGCCCAGCTCGCGGCGCACGTAGAGCTCGGGGGTGGCGCCGAAGATGCCGTCGACGTGGAAGGTCCAGCAGGTGGGGTAGTGCTCGGCGAGCTCGCGCAGCGGCCAGCGCACGTCGATCGGCTCGGCGGCGGTGGCGACGAGGTCGCGGGCCAGCACGACCTTCTCGAGGTCGCCGGCGTTGATCCGGCCGACCGCCTCGGCGACCTGGCCCATCCACTGCTCGCCGTTCAGCGCGCCGTCGGTGAAGCTGACGCCGACGGGGGGCCGCGGGGGAGTGGCCAGCTCGAGCCGGCGGTCGAGCTGGTCGAGGCCGCCGACCGAGGAGACGGTGGTCAGCCAGGCGGTGTCGCCGCGGCGGCCCAGGATGACCTCGGGGACGACGAGCGCCGAGTCACCCGGCTCGTCGGCGAACGCGAAGGAGCCGAAGGCGACCAGGCCGCTGCCCGGCTCGTCGACGTCGCTGCGGACGATCGCCCGCGCGGTGAGGTCGCGCCACCAGGCGTTGGCCTCCGCGAACCGGCCCGCGCCGCTGGTCCGGATCTCGGCGGCGACACCACACCCGACGAGACCGTTGCCGTGCCGCAGCCAGGTGACCGGATGGTCCTCGGGCAGCATGTCGAGCAGCGACGCGTCCGCGGGGAGCTCCAGCTCGACCGTGCGGACGACGAGGGGAGCGGTCGGCGTCTCTGCCGAGACGTCGGTCGATGGGCCACTCGTCACAAGGGTCGAGCGTACCCACGGGTATGCCGACCCGCCGATTGCGGGAGCCTCTCGCGCGGCGCGACGTGCGCAACCTCACTGCCGACTCGGCTCGTCGGGACGCGCTGGGAGTGCCGAGTCGGCTGGTCGGGACGCGCTGGCCCTCGTTCCGATGTGCCGTTGTGCCGGGTCGCGGTCAGCTCCAGTAGACGACGACCTTGTCGCCCACCTGCACCTGGTCGTAGAGCCACGACACGGCGTCGTAGTCACGCACGTTGACGCAGCCGTGCGAGGCGCCGCCGTAGCCGGTGGCCGCGAAGTCGGAGGAGTAGTGCACCGCCTGGCCGCCCGAGAAGAACATCGCGAACGGCATCGACGAGTCGTAGAGCTTGGAGACGTGGTCGCGGCTCTTGAGGTAGACCGAGTAGACGCCCTCGCGGGTCGGCGTCGACGACGCCCCGAACCGCACGTCGACGGTCTTCACAACCGTGCCGTCGACCACCCAGCGCAGCGTCTGGCTGGACTTGTCGATGCACAGGACCCGGCCGGTCCGGCACCGCTCGTCGAGCGGGCCGGGCTTGTTGTGCAGCCCCATCGCGTCGCGCGACGGCTCGGAGGTCATGGCGTGCAGCCGGTCGAGGGTCCGCTGGTCGACCTTGCCGGTGACGGGGATCTGCCGCTTGTCCTGGAAGCCGCGCACCGCCTCGACGGTCGCGGCGTCGTAGCTGCCCGAGGCGCGGCCGAAGTACCACGCCAGCGCCGCCAGCCGGGCCTGGAGGTCGCGAACCTTGATCCCGGTGTCGCCCTTCGACAGCAGGGCCCGGCCGGGCTCCATGGCGTGCATCGGGTGCTGCTGCGAGCGCGGGGGATAGGTGCGCTGCGGTGCCTGCGCGACCGGCTCCGTAGCGGGCTGGGCTGCGGGCTGGGCCGGCGCGTCCTGCGCGACCGGCCTGGCTCTGCAGGGTCGCCGCGCCCTCGATGTCAGGGCCGTTCGGCCTCCGCATCGCGAAGCCGACGGCCGTGGCCGAGACCGCGAGCAGCAGCACGACGAGCAGGCCGAGGCCGGCGCGGCGAAGGGTGGTCATCAAAGGCTCCCGGAAGGGGAAGTGGAGTCTGGTCATCAGGTTGACGCTTGGCGGCGGCTTCGGGTTGCCGACACGCCGCGCCTAATGTGTGGCCGTGACCCGGGCAGACCTCGACAAGCAGCCCGCCGACGTACGCCGGATGTTCGACGCGGTCGCCAAGCGCTACGACCTGACCAACGACGTCCTCTCCCTCGGGCCAGGACCGCCGCTGGCGCCAGGACGTCATCGCCGCCGTCGACCCGCTGCCCGGCGAGCGGGTGCTCGACCTGGCTGCCGGCACCGGCACGTCGAGCCAGCCGTTCGCCGACCGCGACGCGATCGTCGTGCCGTGCGACTTCTCGCTCGGCATGCTCCGGGTCGGCAAGGAGGCGCGGCCGGAGCTGCCGTTCACCGCCGGTGACGGCACCCGGCTGCCGTTCGCCGACGACACCTTCGACGCCGTGACGATCTCCTTCGGCCTGCGCAACATCGTCGACCCCCTCGCCGGCCTGCGCGAGATGCTCCGCGTCACCCGGCCCGGCGGCCGTCTGGTCGTCTGCGAGTTCAGCCACCCGACCTGGGCGCCGTTCCGGACCGTCTACGTCGAGTACCTCATGAAGGCGCTCCCCCCGGTCGCCCGCGCGGTCTCGTCCTCACCCGACGCCTACGTCTACCTCGCCGAGTCGATCCGCGCCTGGCCCGACCAGCAGGGCCTGGCCGACCTGATCGCCGAGGCCGGCTGGCAGCGGCCCGAGTGGCGCAACCTCTCCGGCGGCATCGTCGCCCTCCACCGCGCGACCGCCTGACGCCGAGTCGGGGCTGCTGCGCATCAGTGACCCCGACTCGGCGTGGCTCACGGCCTGGTCCGGGCCCACTTCCGCGCCCACCCATCGAGAGGCAGCAGCAGGTCGAGGAGGTCGCGGCCGCGGGGCGTCAGCACGTAGCCGCTCGGGTCACGGGCGACGACACCGGCCTGGGTCAGCTCCCGGAGCCTGTCGGTGAGCACGCTCGAGGAGAGGTCACCCGACGCGCTCTGCAGCTCGCGGAACGTGAGCCCGGCGTCGCTCCTCAGCTCCCAGATCACGCGCAGGGTCCAGCGCCGGCCGAGCAGGTCCAGCAGCTCCATGACCGGTCTGGCCACGACCACCTCGCTTCTGTTTCCGAGGCGCCCATGCTGACCGTGCGCCAGCGAGAGCTGGGGACCAGCTGCATGACGGCCACGACCTCGACGACGCGACCTGGCGGGCGCTGGTGACGGCGGTCGGCGAGGACGGCGCCCTCGATGCGCTGCTCGTGGCCGGGTGGTACCACGCGATCTCGTACGTCGTCCGTTCTCTTCGGCTGCCACTGGAGCCGGGCGCTCCCGGGCTCGACCGCGCCGCGATTTAAGGCACGTTCGCGTCACGTATTTCTGCAGGTCAGAGGCCGAAACCCCCCGACTTCACGGCCGCATCGACGAGTGGCAGTATGAACGTCGCGCCACTTAGTGATTGCGTTCACAAGTTCACGAACGGGTGGGACTCGACGGCGGCGCGCAGCGGCTGAGAGAGCCGAGCAGCACGACGGAGAGAAGGCGCGGCGGTGGACCTCTACATCCCAGTCCTGGCGCTCGCGGGCCTGGCGTTCCTGTTCGCGGCCGGGTCCGTGGTGATGAGCAGCCAGGTCGGTCCCAAGCGCTACAACCGGGCCAAGCTCGACAGCTACGAGTGCGGCATCGAGCCGACGCCGCAGCCGGTCGGCGGCGGCCGGTTCCCGGTGAAGTACTACATCACCGCGATGCTCTTCATCGTCTTCGACATCGAGATCATCTTCCTCTACCCGTGGGCCGTGCACTTCGACGCGATGAAGTACTTCGGCCTCGTCGAGATGGTCATCTTCATCGCCACCGTCTTCGTCGCCTACACCTATGTATGGCGTCGCGGCGGCCTGGACTGGGACTAGCGACCAGAGAGACGTAGGGAATCCAGAGTGGGTATCGAGGAGAAGCTGCCGAGCGGCGTACTCCTGACGACCGTCGAGGGCGTCGCGGGCTACATGCGCAAGGCGTCGTTCTGGCCGGCCACCTTCGGCCTGGCCTGCTGCGCCATCGAGATGATGACCAGCGGCGGCCCGAAGTACGACCTGGCCAGGTTCGGCATGGAGGTCTTCCGCGCCAGCCCGCGCCAGGCCGACCTGATGATCGTGGCCGGCCGGGTCAGCCAGAAGATGGCGCCGGTGCTCCGCCAGATCTACGACCAGATGCCCGAGCCCAAGTGGGTGCTCGCGATGGGCGTGTGCGCCAGCAGCGGCGGCATGTTCAACAACTACGCGATCGTGCAGGGCGTCGACCACGTCGTCCCGGTCGACATGTACCTCCCCGGCTGCCCGCCGCGGCCCGAGATGCTCATCGACGCGATCCTCAAGCTCCACGACCAGGTCCAGAACCGCCCGCTCGGCGTCAACATGCGCGACCAGATCGAGCGGCGCGAGAACGACGCCCTCAAGGCGCTCCCCACGAGCGACATGAAGGGGCTGCTCCGGTGACCGAGGACTCGAAAGACGTTCTCCCTGAGCCGAAGGGCCCCGACCAGGCGGCCATCGACCAGTCGCCCGAGAACGCCCCGGCCACCCTCGACCCCGAGGTGCACGCGGTCGGCCAGCGGGTCGGCATGTTCGGCGTCACCGGCTCCGGCGACACCAGCGGCTACGGCGGGCTGGTCCAGCCGATCGTCTTCCCCGGACCGGCCCAGCGGCCCTTCGACGGCTGGCACGAGGAGGTGGCTTCGGCCCTCGACACTGCGCTGGCCGGCGGCGGCGTCGAGCACGCCGTCGAGAACGTCGTCATCCACCGCGGCGAGATCACCTTCCACGTCCGCCGCGAGGACCTGGCTGCCGTGGCCAGGCTGCTGCGCGACGACCCGGCCCTGAGCTTCGAGTTCTGCTCGGGCGTCTCCGGCGTCCACTACCCCGACGACACCGGCCGCGAGCTGCACGCCGTCTACCACCTGCTCTCGATGACCTTCAACCGCCGGATCCGGCTCGAGGTCAGCTGCCCCGACAGCGACCCCCACATCCCGTCGATCGTCGCGACCTACCCGACCAACGACTGGCACGAGCGCGAGACCTACGACATGTTCGGCATCGTCTTCGACGGCCACCCGGCGCTCACCCGCATCCTCATGCCGGACGACTGGCCGGGCCACCCCCAGCGCAAGGACTACCCGCTGGGCGGCATCCCCGTGGAGTACAAGGGCGGCACGATCCCGCCGCCCGACGAGCGACGGAGCTACAACTAGTGAGCACCACCGAAGACATCTTCGCCGGGACGAACGAGACCTCCGAGGGCCGCGTCTTCACCGTCACCGGCCAGGACTGGGACCAGATCGCCCAGAGCGTCGCCGAGGAGGCGGACGAGCGGGTCGTGGTCAACATGGGCCCGCAGCACCCGTCGACCCACGGCGTGCTGCGGCTGATCCTCGAGCTCGAGGGCGAGACGGTGACCGAGGCCCGCTGCGGCATCGGCTACCTCCACACCGGCATCGAGAAGAACATGGAGTACCGCTCCTGGGTCCAGGGCACGACGTTCTGCACCCGGATGGACTACCTCTCGCCGTTCTACAACGAGGCGACCTACGTGCTCGGCGTCGAGCGGCTGCTCGACATCGAGGACGGACATCCCCGAGAAGGCCCAGGTCATGCGGGTCCTGCTCATGGAGCTCAACCGCATCTCCTCCCACCTGGTCGCCATCGCGACCGGCGGCATGGAGATCGGCGCCCTGACCGTGATGACGATCGGCTTCCGCGAGCGCGAGCTGGTGCTCGACCTGTTCGAGCTGATCACCGGCCTGCGGATGAACCACGCTTTCATCCGGCCCGGCGGGGTCGCCCAGGACCTGCCACCCGGGGCCCTCGACGAGATCCGCGCGTTCATCGCGCTGATGAAGAAGCGGCTGCCCGAGTACGCCGCCCTCTGCAACGCCAACCCGATCTTCAAGGGCCGGCTCGAGGGCGTCGGCCACCTCGAGCTCGACGGCTGCCTGGCGCTCGGCATCTCCGGGCCGCCGCTGCGGGCGACCGGCTACCCGTGGGACCTGCGCAAGACCCAGCCCTACTCGGGCTACGAGGACTACGACTTCGAGGTGCAGACCTGGGACACCTGCGACTCCTACGGTCGCTTCCGGGTCCGGCTCAACGAGATGTGGGAGTCGCTCAAGATCGTCGAGCAGGCCGCCAACCGGCTGGCCGGCCTCGAGGGCGCCCCGGTGATGGTCGCGGACAAGAAGATCGCCTGGCCCAGCCAGCTGGCCATCGGCAGCGACGGCATGGGCAACAGCCTCGACCACATCCGACACATCATGGGCGAGTCGATGGAGGCCCTGATCCACCACTTCAAGCTCGTGACCGAGGGGTTCCGGGTGCCGGCCGGCCAGGCCTACGTGCCGATCGAGTCGCCGCGCGGAGAGCTCGGCGCGCACGTCGTCTCCGACGGCGGCACCAAGCCGTTCCGCGCGCACTTCCGCGACCCGTCGTTCACCAACCTCCAGGCGACCAGCGTGATGAGCGAGGGCGGCATGGTCGCCGACGTCATCGTCGCCATCGCCTCGATCGACCCCGTGATGGGAGGAGTCGACAGGTGACCCTCTTGACCGACGAGACCTTCGGCGAGCTCGCGGAGATCGCCGCGCGCTACCCCGAGGCCCGCAGCGGCCTGCTGCCGATGCTCCACCTCATACAGTCCGTCGAGGGCCGGATCACGCCCGAGGGGATCGAGGCGTGCGCGCGCATCCTCGACATCTCCGCCGCCGAGGTCAGCGGCGTCGCGACGTTCTACACGATGTACAAGCGCAAGCCGGTCGGTGACTACCTCGTCGGCGTCTGCACCAACACGCTCTGCGCGGTGATGGGCGGCGACGCGATCTTCGAGAAGCTGAAGGACCACCTCGACGTCGGCAACGACGAGACCACCGCCGATGCCGGCAAGAAGGTCACCTTGGAGCACGTCGAGTGCAACGCGGCCTGCGACTACGCGCCGGTGATGATGGTCAACTGGGAGTTCATGGACAACATGACCCCCGCCTCGGCCGTCCAGCTCGTCGACGACCTGCGCGAGGGCAAGGAGGTCACCTCCACCCGCGGTCCGCGGATCTGCACGTGGAAGGAGGCCGAGCGGGTCCTCGCCGGCTACCCCGACGGCCGCGTCGACGAGGGCCCCGGAGCCGGCCACGCGTCGCTGGTCGGGCTCGAGCTGGCCCGGACCAACTCGTGGACCGCCCCGGAGGCGACAACGAGGGCGAAAGCGCTCGACAGCGGCACGGCGGAGACGAAGGGCGGGGCGGCCGCCCAGGCGGACACCTCGCGCGCCGAGGCCGAGACGACCCAGGCTGAGTCCACCGGCGACGGGGGCAAGAAGGATGGCTGACATGTCTGACGCCGGTCCTCACCGACATCTGGGACGCCGACCAGTCCTGGAAGCTGTCGACCTACACCGATCGTGGCGGCTACGGCGCGCTGAAGACCGCGCTCGGCATGGCGCCCGACGCGATCGTCACCGCCGTGAAGGACTCCGGCCTCCGCGGCCGCGGCGGCGCCGGCTTCCCGACCGGCATGAAGTGGTCGTTCATCCCGCAGGACAACCCGAACCCGAAGTACCTCGTGGTCAACGCCGACGAGTCCGAGCCGGGCACCTGCAAGGACATCCCGCTGATGATGGCCAACCCCCACGTGCTCGTGGAGGGCGTGATCATCAGCTCGTTCGCGATCCGGGCCAACAAGGCCTTCATCTACATTCGCGGCGAGGTGCTCCACGTCATCCGTCGGGTGCAGGCCGCCGTCGACGAGGCGTACGCCGCCGGGCACCTCGGCACCGACATCCACGGGTCCGGCTACGACCTCGACATCGTGGTCCACGCGGGCGCCGGCGCCTACATCTGTGGCGAGGAGACGGCGCTGCTCGAGGGGCTCGAGGGCCGCCGCGGCCAGCCGCGGCTCCGCCCGCCGTTCCCCGCGGTCGCCGGCCTCTACGCCAGCCCGACGGTGATCAACAACGTCGAGTCGATCGCGTCGGTGCCGAGCATCATCGAGCACGGCGCCGAGTGGTTCGCCTCGATGGGCACCGAGAAGTCCAAGGGCTACGGCATCTTCAGCCTGTCCGGCCACGTCACCCGGCCCGGCCAGTACGAAGCACCGCTCGGCATCACGCTGCGCGAGCTGATCGACCTGGCCGGCGGCATGCGCGAGGGCCACCACCTCAAGTTCTGGACGCCCGGTGGCTCCAGCACGCCACTGCTGACCGACGAGCACCTCGACGTACCCCTCGGCTTCGAGGAGGTCGCCGCGGCCGGCTCGATGCTCGGCACCCGCGCGCTGCAGCTCTTCGACGAGACCACGTGCGTGGTCCGGGCCGTGCTGCGCTGGACGGAGTTCTACAAGCACGAGTCGTGCGGCAAGTGCACGCCGTGCCGCGAGGGCACGTGGTGGCTGGTGCAGACCCTGGCCAAGCTCGAGCAGGGGATCGGCCAGGAGAGCGACCTCGACCTGCTGCTCGACCAGTGCGACAACATCTTCGGCCGGTCGTTCTGCGCCCTCGCCGACGGTGCGGTCAGCCCGATCCAGAGCTCGATCAAGTACTTCCGCGACGAGTACCTCCAGCACCTCGCCGAGGGCGGCTGCCCGTTCGACCCGCATGAAGTCCACCCTCTTCGCCGACGAGCTCGAGATGGCCTGACAGACATGACGACTGCTCCCGAGAAGGCCGACGCCAAGACGCCGGACACCGTGAAGACGGTGTCGCTGACCATCGACGGCATCCAGGTCGACGTCCCGGAGAACACGCTGGTGATCCGCGCCGCCGAGCAGGTCGGCGTGCAGATCCCGCGGTTCTGCGACCACCCGCTGCTGG
Organism: uncultured Actinomycetota bacterium; assembly: GCA_963793315.1. Taxonomy (GTDB): domain Bacteria; phylum Actinomycetota; class Actinomycetes; order Propionibacteriales; family Nocardioidaceae; genus Nocardioides. The sequence continues at coordinate 161,276 of CAWBZR010000025.1, forward strand.
CGCCGGTCGGCGCCTGCCGCCAGTGCCTGGTCGACATCCCCGACGCGGGCAACGGCCGCGGCTTCCCCAAGCCGCAGGCCTCCTGCACGCTGCCGGTCGCCGAGGGCATGGTCGTCAACACCCAGGTCACCAGCGAGGTCGCCGACAAGGCCCAGCAGGGGATCATGGAGTTCCTGCTGATCAACCACCCGCTCGACTGCCCGGTCTGCGACAAGGGCGGCGAGTGCCCGCTGCAGAACCAGGCCATGTCCAACGGCCGCGGCGAGTCCCGGTTCTTCGAGTCCGGCGGCCTGAAGCGCACCTTCCCCAAGCCGATCAACATCTCCGCGCAGGTGCTGCTCGACCGCGAGCGCTGCGTGCTGTGCGCCCGCTGCACCCGGTTCTCCGCCCAGATCTCCGGCGACCCGTTCATCGAGCTGGTCGAGCGCGGGGCGCTGCAGCAGGTCGGCATCTACGAGAAGGAGCCCTACGACAGCTACTTCTCCGGCAACGCCATCCAGATCTGCCCGGTCGGCGCGCTGACCTCGGCGGAGTACCGCTTCCGGTCGCGCCCCTTCGACCTGGTCTCCACGCCGTCGGTCGCCGAGCACGACGCCTGCGGCTCCGCGATCCGGGTCGACCACCGCCGCGGCAAGGTGATGCGCCGCCTGGCCGGCAACGACCCCGAGGTCAACGAGGAGTGGATCACCGACAAGGACCGGTTCGCCTTCCACTACGCCACCGCCGGTGACCGGCTCACCTACCCGCAGGTGCGCGACCGTGTTGAGGACGGCGGAGACGGCGAGCTGCGCCCGGCCTCCTGGACCGAGGCGTTCGCCGTGGCCGCCCGCGGCCTGGCAGGCGGCCGGGTGGCGTCGGGGTCCTGCCGGGCGGCCGGATCACCGCCGAGGACGGCTACGCCTACGCCAAGTTCGCCCGCGTCGCCCTCGGCACCAACGACATCGACTTCCGGGCCCGGCCGCTCTCGGCCGAGGAGGCGTCGTTCCTCGCCGCCCACGTCGTGCTCACCGGTCCCGGCAACGGCGCCGCGACCTACGCCGACCTCGAGCGCGCCAACACGGTCGTGCTGGCCGGCTTCGAGCCCGAGGACGAGGCCGGCGCGGTCTTCCTCCGGCTGCGCAAGGCCCACCAGGCCTCCGCACACCCAGGTCGTCTCCATCGCGCCGTTCTCCTCGCGCGGGCTGCGCAAGATGGGCGGCACGCTCATCCCGACCGCACCCGGCGACGAGGCCGCGGCGCTCGACGCGCTCGGCATGACCGGCGACCACCCGCTCGACTCGACGTCGGTGATCATGGTCGGCGAGCGGCTGGCGACCTCGCCGGGCGCGCTGTCGTCCGCGCTGGGGCTGGCCTCGCGCACCGGCGCCCGGCTGGCCTGGGTGCCGCGGCGGGCGGGCGACCGCGGCGCCGTCGAGACCGGCTGCCTCCCCAACCTGCTGCCCGGCGGCCGCCCGTTCACCGACTCCTCGGCGCGGGTCGACCTGGCCACCGCCTGGGGGCTCGCGGCGCTGCCGGGGACCGCCGGGCTCGACGCCGACCAGATCATCGCCGCGGTCAGCTCGGGCCGGCGCGGCGGCCTCGTCGTCGGCGGCGTCGACCCCGACGACACGGCGGACCCCGCGGCGTTCCGGGCCGCGCTCGACGCCGCGTCGTTCGTGGTGTCGCTGGAGCTGCGCGAGACCGACGTGACCCGTGCGGCCGACGTCGTCTTCCCGGTGGCCGCACCGGTCGACAAGGCCGGCATGTTCGTGACCTGGGAGGGCCGGCCGCGTCCGTTCGACGCGGTCTTCACCAACCCGCAGGCGCTGCCCGGACAGCCGGGTGCTGGCGGGCATCGCCGAGGAGCTGGGCCGTCCGCTCGGCTTCCGCACGGTCGCCGAGGTGCGCGCCCAGATGGAGGAGCTCGGCCCCTGGGACGGCGACCGCGCCGCCCACGAGCCGGTCGTCAACGCCAGGCCCGCCAAGGCGGCCGCGAAGACCACATCGAAGAGCCTGGCGCTGGCGACCTGGAAGCAGCTGCTCGACAACGGCTCGATGCAGGACGGCGACGACAACCTGCGCGCCACCGCCCGCAACGCGGTCGCCAAGGTCAGCCAGGCCGTGTCTCGACGCGTGCGGCGACACCGTCACGGTGAGCGGTGACCGGGGCGAGTGGACGCTGCCCGCCGAGGTCGCCGACCTCGCCGACGGCGTGGTCTGGGTCCCGGCCAACAACGCCGGCAACGGCGTGCTGGCCGACCTCGCCTCGCCGGGCAGCCGGGTCACCGTGAAGGGAGCAAAGGCATGAGCGCCGGTCTGATGCACACCGCGATCAGCCCGCTGGCCCTGGAGCAGTTCGGCCACGACCCGTGGTGGATCATCCTGATCAAGACCGTCGCGATCTTCGTGATCCTGGTCCTGCTCACGCTGTTCAACATCTGGTGGGAGCGCCGCGTCGTGGCCCGGATGCAGCACCGCATCGGCCCCAACGTGCAACGGCCCGTTCGGGCTGCTCCAGTCGCTCGCCGACGGCGTGAAGCTGGCGCTCAAGGAGGACCTCATCCCCAAGGCCGCCGACAAGGTGGTCTTCCTGCTGGCGCCGATCCTCGCGACGGTGCCGGCGTTCGTGACGTTCTCGGTGATCCCGTTCGGCCCCGAGGTCTCCTGGTTCGGCCACAAGACTCCGCTGCAGCTCACCGACATGCCGGTGGCCGTGCTGTTCGTGATGGCGATCGCCTCGATCGGCATCTACGGCATCGTGCTCGGCGGCTGGTCGAGCGGCTCGACCTACGCCCTGCTCGGTGGCCTGCGCTCGAGCGCCCAGATGATCTCCTACGAGGTCGCGATGGGGCTCGCGCTGGTCGCGGTCTTCCTCTACGCCGGGTCGCTCTCGACCTCAGAGATCGTCGCCGCCCAGGACAACCTCTGGTACGGCCTGATCCTGATGCCGTCGTTCGTCATCTACGTCATCTCGATGATCGGCGAGACCAACCGCGCGCCGTTCGACCTCCCCGAGGCCGAGGGCGAGCTGGTCGGCGGCTTCCACACCGAGTACAGCTCGCTGAAGTTCGCGCTGTTCTTCCTGGCCGAGTACATCAACATGGCCACGGTCTCGGCGCTGGCGACGACGCTGTTCCTCGGCGGCTGGCACGCGCCGTTCTGGATCGACCACGTCTGGGCCGGCGCCAACGAGGGCTACGTGCCGCTGATCTGGTTCTTCGGCAAGGTGCTCGCCTTCATCTTCTTCTTCATCTGGCTGCGCGGCACGCCTGCCGCGGCTGCGCTACGACCAGTTCATGGCGCTGGGCTGGAAGTGGCTCATCCCGATCTCGCTCGGCTGGATCGTCGCGGTCGCCACGATCCGGGCGATCTCGCTCGACGGCGGCGTGGACCGCCAGTGGCTCCTGTCCGGCATCGGCGTCGCGCTGGTCCTGCTGCTGGGGCTGTCGTTCTGGCCCGCCCGCGACGACGAGGTGGACGACGTGGAGGCGGCTCCGGCCGACCGCCTCGAGGGGGCTTCCCGGTCCCGCCGATGCCCGCCGGTGGCGCGGTCCGGGGCGCCGCCCAGCCGCTGACCTTCGAGACCACCAGCGTGCCCGCCGGCACCAAGACTGAGACACAAGATGGGGTCTGAGCCATGCCGACGCTGAAGGAGCAGTTCTGGGACCCGGTCGCCGGGTTCGGGGTCACCTTCCGGACCATGTTCAAGAAGGTGGTCACCGAGCAGTACCCCTTCGAGAAGCTGCCGACCGCCCCGCGGTTCCACGGCCGCCACCAGCTCAACCGCTGGCCCGACGGCCTCGAGAAGTGCATCGGCTGCGAGCTGTGCGCATGGGCCTGCCCGGCCGACGCCATCTACGTCGAGGGCGCCTCCAACACCGAGGACGACCGGTTCAGCCCGGGGGAGCGCTACGGCGCCGTCTACCAGATCAACTACCTGCGCTGCATCCTGTGCGGCCTGTGCATCGAGGCCTGCCCGACCCGGGCGCTCACGATGACCAACGAGTACGAGCTGGCCGACGACAACCGCGCCGACCTCATCTACACCAAGCACGAGCTGCTCGCCCCGCTGCTGCCGGGCATGGAGCAGCCGCCGCACCCGATGCGGCTCGGTGACGACGAGGGCGACTACTACCGGGGACCTTCCGCCAGCAGGCCGTCCGAGACGCCGGAGTTCGACCTCGAGGAGTCCGCGCTGCGCGACCTCGCCAAGGGCGAGGACCTGGTCGCTGGCCAGGAGCGGAGAGGAGACTCATGATCGCCTTCTACATCCTCAGCCCGATCATGGTGCTGGCCGCGCTCGGCATCCTCTTCGTGCGCAAGGCCGTGCACGCCGCGCTGCTGCTGGCGGTCGTGATGATCTCGCTGGCCGTGCTCTACGCCGCCCTCGACGCGCCGTTCCTCTTCGCGGTGCAGATCATCGTCTACACCGGCGCGATCCTGATGCTGTTCCTCTTCGTGCTGATGCTGGTCGGCGTCGACGCCTCCGACTCGGTGGTCGAGACGATCCGCGGCCAGCGGCTGTTCGCGATCCTGGGCGGGCTGATCCTCGGCGTGACGCTGGTGCTCGGCGTCGGCCAGATCTCGCTCGGCACCGTGGTCGGCCTCGACGCCGCCAACAAGGACGGCAACATCGAGGCGCTGGCCAACATCATGTTCTCCCGCTACGTCTTCGCCTTCGAGGTCACCTCGGCGCTGCTGATCACGGCCGCGGTGGGCGCGATGGTGCTGGCGCACCGCGAGCGGCTGACCCCGAAGCCGACCCAGGCCGCAGCTGGCGGCCGAGCGGGTCCGCGCCTACGCCGAGACCGGGCTGCACCTCGGGCCCGCTGCCGTCTCCCGGCGTCTTCGCCCGCCACAACGCGGTCGGCACCCCGGCGCTGCTGCCCGACGGCAGCGTCTCGCGAGGCGTCGCTCTCCCGGGTGCTCGCCGCCCGGGGCACGGTCCGCTCCCGCCCCCCGCGACGTCGAGGCGGTGCACCACTCGATCGACTACACGCCCGGACGCGGCCGAGGACCACGATCAGCACACCAAGAACCAGCCGGAGGGGCGCACTGACATGGACTCCGTGACGCCGTTCATCGTGCTCTCCTCGATCCTGTTCACCATCGGCGCGGTCGGGGTGCTCACCCGCCGCAACGCCATCGTGGTGTTCATGTGCGTGGAGCTGATGCTCAACGCCAGCAACCTCGCGCTGGTCGCCTTCGCCAAGCAGCACGGCAACCTCGACGGCCAGATCGCGGCGTTCTTCGTGATGGTCGTGGCCGCCGCCGAGGTCGTCGTCGGACTCGCGATCATCATGACCATCTTCCGCACCCGCCGCTCGGCCTCGGTCGACGACGCCAGCCTGCTCAAGTACTGACCCGGACAGGACAGACACGCAGATGTTCTCGATGCACGAGGGAGCCATACCGGTCGTCGACCCGACGACCGCGGACGGCGTCTTCTCCCTGGCCTGGCTGGTCATCGCGCTGCCCGCCGCCGGAGCGGCGATCCTGCTGATCGGGGGTGCCATCGCGCCGAAGAGGTTCGCGGCGTTCGGCCACCTGCTCGGCACGATCCTGCCGATCGGCTCGTTCGCGATCAGCCTGGCGATGTTCCTCTCGCTGCTCGGCCGCGACGAGGGTGACCGCCAGGTCACCCAGCACCTCTACGACTGGATCGACATCGGCGGGTTCCACGCCGGGATGGACCTGCTCTACGACCCGCTGACCGCGCTGTTCCTGCTGCTGATCACCGGCGTCGGCTCGCTGATCCACGTCTACTCGATCGGCTACATGGAGCACGACCCGCGCCGGGTCCGGTTCTTCGGCTACCTCAACCTGTTCGTCGCCGCGATGCTCACGCTGGTCCTGGCCGAGAACTACCTGCTGCTCTTCCTCGGCTGGGAGGGGGTCGGCCTCGCGTCGTACCTCCTCATCGGCTTCTGGCAGCACAAGCACTCGGCGGCCGCGGCGGCCAAGAAGGCCTTCGTGATCAACCGGGTCGGCGACATGGGGCTCTCGGCCGCGATCATGCTGGCCTTCGCGACCTGGGGCTCGACCAGCTTCACCGTGATCAGCGCGAACGCCGACGGGGCGAGCCAGAAGGCGATGACCGCGCTGGGGCTGCTCCTGCTGCTCGGCGCCTGCGGCAAGTCGGCCCAGGTGCCGCTGCAGGCCTGGCTGCTCGACGCCATGGAGGGCCCGACCCCGGTCTCGGCCCTGATCCACGCCGCCACGATGGTGACCGCGGGCGTCTACCTCATCGTCCGCTCCAACTTCATCTTCGAGCGGGCGCCCGACGCGCAGACCGTCGTGATCATCGTCGCCACCGTGACGCTCCTGTGGGGTGCGGTCATCGGGTGCGCGAAGGACGACATCAAGAAGGCGCTGGCCGGCTCCACGATGAGCCAGATCGGCTACATGATGCTCGGCGCCGGCCTCGGGACCGCCGGCTACGCGTTCGCGATCTTCCACCTGCTCACCCACGGCTTCTTCAAGGCCAACATGTTCCTCGGCGCCGGCTCGGTCATGCACGGCATGGACGACGACGTGAACATGCGCCACTACGGCGCGCTGCGCAACGCCATGCCGGTCACCTTCCTGACCTTCGCGATGGGCTACCTCGCGATCATCGGCTTCCCGGGCTTCTCCGGCTTCTGGTCGAAGGACAAGATCATCGAGGTGGCGATCGACCACAACTGGCTGGTCGGTCTCTGCGCCCTGCTCGGCGCCGGCGTCACGGGCTTCTACATGACCCGGCTGATGGTCCTCACCTACTTCGGCGAGAAGCGCTGGGGCTCACCGATTCTGGGGGAGACGTCCACCCGCACGAGTCGCCGTCGGTGATGACGATCCCGCTGATGGTGCTCGCCGCGCTCTCGGCGCTCGGCGGCCTGATGCTGGCCGGCGGCTGGATCCATGACTGGCTCGGACCGGTCACCGGGTTCGAGGAGGCCGCCGACCCGCGCTATCCCGGCGCTTGCCGTCACCGGGCTCGCCCTGCTGGTCGTGGCCATCGGCGTCGGCGATCGCGGTCGTGTTCGTGTGGCAGCGAGACGTGCCGCGCGAGGCGCCCCAGGACGTCTCGTTCGTGACCCGGGCCGCCCGCGCCGACGTCTACGGCGACGCGATCAACGACGAGCTGGTGGTCAAGCCCGGCAAGGGGCTGGTCGCGCGGGCTCCTGACCTTCGACCGGACGGTGGTCGACGGCCTGTTCTCCGGAGGCGCGGTCACGGTCGGCGGCATCGGCCAGCTCGTGCGCCGCGCCCAGAACGGCTTCGTCCGCTCCTACGCGCTCTCGATCATGGGCGGCGTGCTCCTGGTCGTCCTGGCGCTGCTGGCGGTGAACCTCGCATGAGTGACTTCCCCATCCTCACCGTGCTCTGGGCGGTCCCGCTCGTCGGTGCCATCGGCATCGCGTTCGGCCCCAAGGGCGCTGCTCGCCAAGCAGGCGGCGCTGATCGTCTCGCTGGCCACGCTCGTCATCGGCATCGGCGCCGCCGTCCAGTTCGACCGCAACGGCTCCGGCTTCCAGCTCACCGAGACGCACGACTGGATCAAGGCCTTCGGCGTGCACTACGCGCTCGGGCTCGACGGGCTCGGGCTGCTGCTGGTGCTGCTCACCGTGGTGCTCGTGCCGATCGTGCTCCTGGCGGCGTGGCACGACAGCCCCGACGACGAGTGCAGGCCGTGGTTCGCCTGGGCGCTGGCCCTCGAGGCGCTCTCGCTCGTGGTCTTCCTGTCGACCGACGTGTTCCTCTTCTACGTCGTCTTCGAGGCGACGCTCATCCCGGCGTACTTCCTCATCGGCGGCTTCGGCGGCGCGAAGCGCTCGGCGGCCGCGCTGAAGTTCCTGATGTTCCAGCTCGGCGGCGGCCTGGTGCTGCTCGGCTCGGTGATCGGGCTCTACGTCGTCTCGGCCGACGCCGGCTCACCGTCCTACCTCTACGACGACCTGCAGCAGCTCGACATCTCCACCAGCGCCGGCCGCTGGCTGTTCGCCGGCTTCTTCATCGCGTTCGCGGCCAAGGCGCCGCTGTTCCCGGTGCACACCTGGCTCGCGGACACGACCGAGCAGGCGACCCCGCCCACGAGCGTGCTGCTGGTCTGCATCCTCGACAAGATCGGCACCTTCGGGATGCTGCGGTTCTGCCTCGGCCTGTTCCCCGAGGCCTCCGACTGGGCGACCCCGCTGGTCGTGGTGCTGGCGCTGATCTCGATCGTCTACGGCGCGTTCGTGGCCATCGGCCAGGACGACATCCTGCGGCTGATCGGCCTGACCTCGCTGAGCCACTTCGGCTTCATCACCCTGGGCATCTTCGTGTTCACCAACCAGGGCGCCAACGGCTCGATCCTCTACATGGTCAACCACGGCGTCGCGACCGCCGCGCTGTTCCTCATCGCCGGCTTCGTCATCAAGCGTCGCGGCACCACGCTGATCAGCCGGATGGGCGGCCTCGAGAAGGTCACCCCGGTCGCCGCCGGGCTGTTCCTCGTCGCGGCGCTGGCCACCGCCGGCCTGCCGGGGCTGAGCCAGTTCGTCTCCGAGATCCTGGTGCTGATCTCGGCGTTCGACTACCGCTGGTACGTCGGCGCGATCGCCGTGACCGGCATCGTCCTGGCCGCGATCTACATGCTCTGGGCCTACCAGAAGATGTTCACCGGCCCGAACCCCGCCGACCTCGAGGCCGACGTGGAGGCCGGTGGCGACTCGCGTGGCCGACCTGGGCCGGCGCGAGCTCGGCGTCCTGGCGCCGCTGATGCTGGCGCTGGTCCTGTTCGGCTTCTACCCGGGGCCGCTGCTCGACGTGGCCAACCCGTTCTCCGAGCAGCTGCTCGAGCACACCGGGGTGCACGACGACGGACCGCGGGTGCCGGCCGAGGCAGCCACGCAGGAGGGTGACAACTGATGGACTTCTCCAAGCCCACCATCGAGTACGCCCAGCTGTGGCCGATCCTCGTCGTCTTCGGCGTCGCCTGCCTCGGCGTCGTCGTGGAGGCGTTCGTGCCGCGCGAGCGGCGCTACCTGACCCAGGCCGGGCTCGCGGTCGCCGGGCTCGTGGTCGCGCTCGGCGGGTCGGTCTACGTCGGCACCGACCTCAAGGAGCTCAAGACCGCCGGTGACGTCGTCGCCCGCGGCAAGCTCGCCGCCGAGGGCACGCTGGCGGTCGACGGCCCGTCGCTCTTCATCTGGGGTCTGGTGCTGGTCTTCGCGATCGGCGGCGTGCTGCTCTTCGCCGAGCGCCGGCTCGAGGCCGGGGTCTCGGCGTTCGCCGGCCAGGCCGCGGCGCTGCCCGGCACCGAGGCCGAGCGCGAGGCGTCGACCCGCGGCCTCGACCACACCGAGGTCTACCCGCTGCTGATGTTCGCGGTCGGCGGCATGATGCTCTTCCCGACCGCCAACGACCTGCTCACGATGTTCGTGGCGCTCGAGGTGCTCTCGCTGCCGCTCTACCTGCTGTGCGGCCTGGCCCGCCGGCGCCGGCTGCTGAGCCAGGAGGCCGCGCTCAAGTACTTCCTGCTCGGCGCGTTCTCGTCCGGCTTCTTCCTCTACGGCGTCGCGCTGATCTACGGTTTCGCCGGCTCGATGCAGTTCTCCGACATCAACGAGGCCGTCCGCAACGACACCTCCAACTCCGCGCTGCTGCTGATCGGCATGGGCATGCTCGCGGTCGGCCTGCTGTTCAAGGTCGGCGCGGTGCCGTTCCAGGCCTGGACGCCCGACGTCTACCAGGGCGCCCCGACCGCGGTGACGGCGTTCATGGCGGCCTGCACCAAGATCGCGGCGTTCGGTGCCCTGCTGCGGCTGTTCTACGTCGCCTTCGGCGCGGACCGCTGGGACTGGCAGCCGATGCTGTGGATCATCGCGATCCTCACCATGCTGGTCGGCGCGATCCTCGCGGTCGTCCAGACCGACATGAAGCGGATGCTGGCCTACTCCTCGGTGGCGCACACCGGCTTCCTGCTCACCGGGCTGCTCGGCGTGCAGGCGGCCACGGCGCTCGGCACCGACGAGATCACCTCGCTGCAGGCAGTGCTGTTCTACCTCGCGACCTACGGCCCGGCGACGGTCGGCACCTTCGCGATCGTGACGCTCGTCCGCGACGCGGGCGGCGAGGCGACGGCGTTCTCGAAGTGGGCGGGGCTCGGCAAGCGGTCGCCGCTGGTGGCCGGCGCGTTCGGGTTCCTGCTGCTCTCGATGGCCGGCATCCCGCTGACCGGTGGCTTCGTCGGCAAGTGGGCGGTGTTCGCCGTGGCTCTGTCCGCCGGTGCCTGGCCGGTGGTGATCGCGGCGATCGCGGCGTCGATCATCTCGGTGTTCTTCTACGTCCGGGTGATCCTGCTGATGTTCTTCGCCGACCCCGACCCCGACCCCGAGGCGGCCGCAGTCACGATGCCCTCGCCGCTGACCTCGGTGACCATCGCCGTGTGCGTCCTGGTGACCCTGATCCTCGGCGTCGTCCCCGGCCCGGTGCTCGACCTGGCCGGGAATGCGGGATCATTCATCAGGTGAGCTCAACCAGCGGTGGCGGGGGGCTGGCCCTGCCCGTCACCGACCCCGACCTCGAGGCGCGGCTGCGCAGCCGCATGGAGGAGGTCGAGAAGGCGCTCTACGGCCACGTGCAGAGCCGGTTCCCGTTCGTCACCGAGGCCGCGTCGCACCTGCTCGACGCCGGCGGCAAGCGGTTCCGGCCGCTGCTGGTGCTGCTGGCCGCCGAGGCGGGGGAGCACCCGAACGTCGACGACGTGGTCACCGCCGCCTGCGTCGTCGAGATCACCCACGTCGGCTCGCTCTACCACGACGACGTCATGGACGAGGCCGACCTGCGCCGCGGCTCGGCCTCGGCCAACGCCCGCTGGGACAACCTGGTCGCGATCCTGACCGGCGACTTCCTGTTCGCGAAGTCGTCCGAGCTCACCGCGCAGCTGGGGGCGGACGCCGTCCGCATCCAGGCCGAGACGTTCACCCGGCTGGTCGAGGGCCAGATCCTGGAGACCGTCGAGCCCGGCCCCGACCAGGACCCCCTCGAGCACTACCTCGAGGTCGTCGCCGGCAAGACCGGCTCGCTCATCGCAACCTCCGCCCGCTACGGCGCCCGCTTCGGCGGCGCCAGCCCCGAGGTCGAGCAGGCGCTGGCGGCGTACGGCGAGATCGTCGGCTCCGCCTTCCAGCTCTCCGACGACATCATCGACGTCGCCTCCGACTCGGTCGAGTCGGGCAAGACCCCCGGCACCGACCTGCGCGAGGGCGTGCCGACGCTGCCCGTCCTCATGGCCGCAGGCGTCGACCGACCCCGCCGACGCCCGGCTGCTGGAGCTGCTCGGCCGGCCCGCTCATCGACGACGACCTGCACGCCGAGGCGCTCGCCCTGCTGCGGGCGCACCCCGCCATGGACCAGGCCCGGGCCTACGTCGTCGACCGGGCCACGGAGGCCAAGGCGCTCCTCGACTTGCTCCCGGCGGGCCCGGTGCGGGCGGCCCTCGAGGCGTTCGCGGACGTGGTGGCCACGCGCTCGTCGTAACCAACCCCACGAAAGACGCTCGCTGCACCCGCGGGGACCCCGGAGAGACCTCACAGCCGTCTGGTGACGCTCGCTACGCCGCGAATCGGTGAATCCACGCTCAGGCTCAGCCCAGCATCTGCCGCACGTTGAGACACAGGTCGTCGATGCTGACGGGCTTCTCGAGGAACCGCGTCGAGACGCCAGGCACCTCGGTTTCCACAGCGGACTCGCGGCTGCCCGACACGAAGAGGATGGCGATGTCCGGGTTGTGGTCGACGGCGAGGCGTGCGATCTCGTTGCCGTTGCCGCCGGGCAGGCGGCAGTCGGTGATCAGGAGGTCGAAGTGTTCGTCGGTGCACAGCGCCATGGCGTCCGACGCCGTGCTGGCGCCGACCACCTCATGGCCCTCCAGGGTGAGGACCTTGACCATGAGCTCGCGCAGTCCGTCGAAGTCCTCGACGACGAGAAGCCTTGCCCCTGCCCGGGTCTCGGCCGATCCACTGGTCGAGGCTTCCACACTGAGACTGCCACTCATGACGCTTCCCCTCACGACCCCCGTCAACCGCGAGTTGCACCCTACCGCCAAAGGGCAGCGGCGGACCCAGAAACGACGGTGGCCGGTCGACGAGGGCTCAGCCTCGATCCGTGGCTCAGGCCGCGGAGGCGGCCAGCGCGGTGAGCCGCAGCTGCCGTCGACGGTGCGCGTTCGCCTCGTAGGTGAAGACCACCAGCGCCATCCACACCAGCACGAACCCGATCCAGCGGCCCGTCGGCATGTCCTCGTGGAAGTAGAGGACGCCGAGGGCGAACTGGAGGATCGGCGCGAGGTACTGCAGCAGCCCCAGCGTCACCATCGACACCCGGGTCGCGGCGGCGCCGAAGCAGATGAGCGGGATCGCCGTCACGATGCCGGCGCTGCTCAGCAGCAGCGCATGGCCTGCGCCGTGCGAGGCGAAGTTGGAGTGCCCGGTGGCCACCAGCCAGCCGACGTACGCCGCGGCGAACGGCGCGATCAGCGCGGTCTCGAGGGCGAGGCTCTCGACCGCGCCGACGTTCGCCGACTTCTTGGCCAGCCCGTAGGTGCCGAACGAGAACGCCAGCACCAGTGCGACCCAGGGCAGCCGGCCGTAGTCGAGGGCCAGCACGACCACGGCGACCGCAGCGACGCCCATGGCCAGCCACTGCAGCGGCCGCAGCCGCTCGCCCAGGATGAAGACGCCCATGAGCACCGTCACGAGCGGGTTGATGAAGTAGCCGAGCGAGGTCTCGACCACCTTGTCGTTGTTGACGCCGTAGATGTACGTCGCCCAGTTGAAGGTGATCACGAACGCCGCCACGGCCAGCAGGGCGAAGGTCCGACGCTGGGAGAGCAGCGCCCGGAACTGCCCCGTGCGCCGCAGCAGCACCACCAGCAGCCCCATCGTGATCACCGACCACAGCACACGGTGAGCGAGGATCTCGATCGCTCCGGCCGGCTCGAGGTGCGGCCAGTAGAGGGGGAACCCGCCCCAGAGGACGTACGCCGCGACGCCCAGCAGGAGCCCGCGCCGCTGGTCCGTCACCGCGCCAGACTAGGACCCCACCGCCCCAGCCCTCAGCCGGTACCCACCAGGGCGATATCGTCGGCCGCGACCGAATCCCGAGCACCGTCCCTGGGAGGAAGCACATGCGCCTCGCTCGAATCATCGGAGCCCTCGTGGCCCTGATCCTGACCGCCACCATGGGTCAGGCCCTCGTCTCGCCCGCTGACGCACTGGGCAAGCCCAAGCACTCGATCTCCAAGCTCGGTGGCGGCGAGATCGGCCACACCAACAAGTTCTTCATCAAGGGCAAGGTCAGCGACCTACCCGAAGGGCAAGATCAAGGTCATGCGCAACGTCGCCGGGGGCCGCTACACGACCTGGAAGAAGACCAAGACCAGGTCCAGCGGCAAGTTCCGCACCTCGATCGTGCAGGTCGGCCGGAAGAAGACCTGCTACAAGATCCAGGTGCCGGGCACCGCGTCGTTCAGGAAGACCACCTCGCGCGTCATCGGCTGCATCCAGACCGGCTGACTGGTCCCGGGCCATCTTGCATATGGCCTGATCAGGTGGTGTGGGGACGGGGCCCCCTGACGCTAGTGTCGCCCGCGACAGACCCGAGCATGTCAGCGAGAGGAACCACCATGCGCTTCAGTCGAGTCGTCGCCCTCGTCACGGCGATCCTTCTTGCCCTCCCCTTGTCGGCGAGCCTCGCCTCGCGCTTCGCCGGCGATCCGCCCGACCACCGTCGCACACGCCGCCAAGGGGCTCACCCCTCTGCGGGCCAACATGGTGGAGGCCGGCAACGACCACTTCATCATCTACGGCGTGGCGGGGGTCACCAAGGTCGGCATCTTCCGCAACTCCAACGGTGGGAGGTTCTTCCTCAACCGCAAGCTCAAGGTGAACAAGAACACCGGCAAGTTCCGCACCCGCGTCTACCAGTACAAGCAGACCCGCACGTGCTACCGCGTGCTCGCCCCGGCGACGGCCAACACCAGCCAGCACATCGTCCCGGTCGGGTGCATCGTCACCGTCCGCGGAAAGCAGGTCTGGCAGCCCAGCCTAGGGCCTACGGCGGCCCCCAACCCTGCACGGGTGGGGGCCGTCGTCTGCGGACGTCAGATGACCGTCCAGGTGTCGCCGCCGCCGATGAGCGCGGCGAGCCGCTCGGTCGGCGTGCCGGTGACCGCCTCGCGGGCCGTGGCGACCTGGGCGCGGGCCTGGTCGTCGTAGGTCGGCCGCTCGACCTGGCGGAAGATGCCGATCGGAGACTGGTTGAGGTAGCCGGAGTCGGTCAGCCGCGAGATCGCGAAGGCCATCGTCGGGTCGGGGTTGTGCGCGTCGTGGACGAGCAGCGCGTCCTCGCCGACGTCGGCGACCAGCGCGACCTTCACACCGCCGGTCTCGGAGTCGCGGACCAGCCCCTTGGCACCCTCCCCAGAATCGGAACCAGCCCCGAACCGGATCGGCTGGCCGTCCTCGAGCGGGATGATCGCGTCGGCCTTGGTGTCCTGGCCCTTGATGGCGTCGAAGGCGCCGTCGTTGAAGATCGGGCAGTTCTGGTAGATCTCGACGAACGACGTGCCGCGGTGCGCCGCCGCCGCGGAGAGCACCGCGGTGAGGTGCTTGCGGTCGGAGTCGATGGTGCGGGCCACGAAGCTGCCCTCGGCGCCGAGCGCGAGCGAGACGGGGTTGAACGGGTGGTCGACCGAGCCCATCGGGGTGGACTTGGTGATCTTGCCGGTCTCGGAGGTGGGGGAGTACTGGCCCTTGGTGAGCCCGTAGATCCGGTTGTTGAACAGCAGGATCGTCATGTTCACGTTGCGGCGCAGGGCGTGGATCAGGTGGTTGCCGCCGATCGAGAGGGCGTCGCCGTCACCGGTGACCACCCACACCGACAGGTCCTCGCGCGCGGTGGCGATGCCCGTCGCGATCGACGGCGCCCGGCCGTGGATCGAGTGCATGCCGTAGGTGTCGAGGTAGTAGGGGAACCGCGAGGAGCAGCCGATGCCGGAGACGAAGACGATGTTCTCCCGGCGCAGCCCGAGCTGGGGCAGGAACCCCTGGACCGCCTTGAGCACCGCGTAGTCGCCGCAGCCGGGGCACCAGCGCACCTCCTGGTCGGAGGTGTACTCCTTGCCGGTCTGGGGCTGGTCGTTAGGTCGGGACGCCCTCGATGCCGGACTTCAGGCCGGGCAGACCGAGATCTGTGGTGGTGGGCGAGCTCATCGCGAGACCTCCTGAGGGGTCGTCAGTCCGTGCACGCCGAGGTCGACGTCGATGCCCTCGGCCTCGGCGACGAGGTGGCCGATGGCCTCGGCGAGCTCGGCCGCCTTGAGGGGCAGACCGCGGACGTGGTTGTAGCCGATCGCGTCGACGAGGTACTTGCCGCGCAGCAGCAGCGAGAGCTGGCCGAGGTTCATCTCCGGCACCAGCACCTTGTCGTAGCGCTGGAGGATCTCGCCGAGGTCCTTCGGGAACGGGTTGAGGTGGCGCAGGTGGGTCTGCGCGACCTGGTAGCCGGCCTTGCGCACCCGGCGTACGCCGGCGCCGATCGGGCCGTAGGTCGACCCCCAGCCGATCACCAGCACCTTCGCGGTCTCCCCGTCCGGGCCGGGCGGGTCGTCGACCTCGAGCGGCGGCAGCGAGTCGGCGATCCGGTCGACCTTGGCCTGGCGGGTGCGGACCATCAGGTCGTGGTTGGCCGGGTCGTAGGAGATGTTGCCGTGGCCGTCGCCCTTCTCCAGCCCGCCGATGCGGTGCTCGAGGCCGGGGGTGCCGGGGATCGCCCAGGGCCGGGCCAGCGTCTCCTCGTCACGGAGGTAGGGCCAGAACTCCTCGCCGTGCCCTCGACCTTCGCCGTGGTTGAGCTCGGTGGCGAAGTTCAGGGTCGATCGTCGGCAGGTCCGCGAC
The DNA here is from genome assembly GCA_963793315.1 of uncultured Actinomycetota bacterium. Taxonomy (GTDB): domain Bacteria; phylum Actinomycetota; class Actinomycetes; order Propionibacteriales; family Nocardioidaceae; genus Nocardioides. Next base: position 177,181 of record CAWBZR010000025.1, read on the forward strand.
GTCGGGGATCTTCCACGGCTCGGAGCCGTTGGCGAGGTAGCCGTCGGACAGCAGCATCACCGGCGTGCGGTAGGTGACCGCGATCCGGATCGCCTCGACGGCGGCGTCGAAGCAGTCGCCGGGCGACTGCGGCGCCACGATCGGCACCGGCGCCTCGCCGTTGCGGCCGAACATCGCCTGCAGCAGGTCGGCCTGCTCGGTCTTGGTCGGGCAGCCCGGTCGAAGGGCCGCCGCGCTGCACGTCGATGACGACCAGCGGGAGCTCGGTCATCACCGCGAGCCCGATCGCCTCCGACTTGAGCGCGATGCCGGGGCCGGACGTCGAGGTGATGCCCGAGCTTGCCGGAGAACGACGCGCCGATGGCGGCGCCGATGCCGGCGATCTCGTCCTCGGCCTGGAAGGTCGTGACGCCGAACGCCTTGTGCTTCGACAGCTCGTGGAGGATGTCGGAGGCCGGGGTGATCGGGTAGGTGCCGAGCACGATCTCGAGCCCGGACTGCACGCTGCCGGCCACCAGCCCGTAGGCCAGCGCCAGGTTGCCGCTGATGTTGCGGTAGACGCCGGGCGCCATCGGGGCCGGCTTCACTTCGTACTGGACCACGAAGGTCTCGGTGGTCTCGCCGAAGTTCCAGCCCGCCTTGAACGCCGCGATGTTGGCGTCGCGGATGTCGGCGACCTTGGCGAACCGCTTGCCCAGGAAGGCGATCGTGGTCTCGGTGGGCCGGCCGTACATCCACGAGAGCAGCCCCAGCGCGAACATGTTCTTGGCGCGGGCGGCGTCCTTGCGGGAGAGGCCCGAACTTCCCATCCAGCCCTTGACCGCCTCGACGGTCATCCCGGTCAGGTCGACCGGGAACACCTGGAAGTCGCCCAGCTGGTCGTTGGCGTCACCCAGCGAGGCCAGCGGGTTCGAGGTGTAGCCGGCCTTGGTGAGGTTGCGGTCGGTGAAGTCGTGGGAGTCCACGATGATCGCCGCGCCCTTGGGCAGGTCGGGCGAGGTTCGCCTTGAGCGCGGCCGGGTTCATCGCGACCAGCACGTCGGGGGCGTCGCCCGCGGTGAGGATGTCGTGGTCGGCGAAGTGCACCTGGAACGACGAGACGCCGGGCAGCGTGCCCTGGGGTGCCCGGATCTCGGCGGGGAAGTTGGGCAGCGTCACGAGGTCGTTGCCGAAGGCGGCGGACTCCTGGGTGAACCGGTCTCCGGTCAGCTGCATCCCGTCGCCGGAGTCACCCGCGAACCGGATGATGACCCGATCGACCTGCTTGACCTGCTTGGGCACGTGTGCGCCCTTCCTCGTGCTCGTGCGGCTGCTCCGGGGTGGATCGTCGGCCCTCGATCGTACCCGCGGTATGTGCCAGAACTGGAACACGTTCCAGTTCTGCTCCGTCAGGGTCCCCGACGTACCTGGCCCACGATAGTGCGGCGCGCCTCCGCACCCCATTCGGTCTCTTCCCGCGGATGCGTGACGCGCGCCACGTGCGGCCATTTGCCATCAAGGCACCTAAGTCGAGTAGTCTGATCGTAATTACTGAGCAACGCCGCTTCTCGGGGCGGCCCAGGGTGCAAGAGAGAAGAGGACCGATGAACAAGACGATCAAGGTTGCGGCGACAGTGAGCATCGCCGGGGTGCTGGCCTTGACCGGGTGCGGTGGCGACTCCGAGGCGTCGGGCGGCGCCGGGACGACCCTCAACCTGGTGGGCTACTCCGTGCTGGAGCAGGCCGACAAGGGAGTGATCGCCGCCTTCGAGAAGACCGGCGCCGGCAAGGACGTCGACTTCAAGGGGTCCTACGGCGCCTCCGGCGACCAGTCGCGGGCGGTCGTGGCCGGCGCAGAAGGCCGACGAGGTCCACCTCTCCCTCGAGCCGGACGTGACCCGGCTGGTCGACGAGGGCCTGGTGGCCGAGGACTGGAAGGACAACGACACCAAGGGCATCTGCACCAACTCGGTCGTCGTCTTCGTGGTCCAGCAGGGCAACCCCAAGGGCATCGACTGCTGGGACGACCTGACCCAGGACGGCGTCGGCATCGTGACGCCCAACCCGGCCTCGTCCGGCTCGGCCAAGTGGAACCTCCTCGCGGCCTACGGCGCGGCGCTGGACGGAGGGCGGCAGCGACGAGGCCGCGCAGGAGTACATGCAGGCGTTCTTCGCCAACGTCGCCGCCCTCCCCGACAGCGGCCGCGACGCCACCACGGCGTTCACCAGCGGCACCGGTGACGTCCTGCTCTCCTACGAGAACGAGGCGATCCTGGCCCGCCAGAGCGGCCAGGACTTCGACTACGTCATCCCGGACAGCACGCTTGCGATCGAGAACCCGTGCGCGGTCACCAAGGACGCTCCGAAGGCGGCCCAGGACTTCCTGGACTTCCAGAAGGCGCCGAGGGCCAGAAGCTCTACGCCGAGACCGGCTTCCGCCCGCTCGTCGACGTGGGCGACGTCGAGGTCGAGGGCGCCAACGACCCGAGCGACCCGTTCCCGGAGCCGGCCGACCTGCTGACCATCGACGGTGACTTCAGCGGCTGGGGCGAGGCCAACGGCAAGTACTTCGGTGACGGCGAGGACGGCAAGCCGCTCGGCATCCTGACCCAGATCCAGGCCGAGGCCGGGCAGTAACCACGCATGTCTAATGCGACAGCCGTTGTCGCGGGCGGGCCGGCCGGCGCGAAAGCGCCGGTCGGCCTCGCGGCACTCCCTGACCACGGGCTCTGCCCTCGGGCTGGGCGTCAACATGGTCTGGTTCAGCCTCCTGGTGCTGATCCCGCTCGCCGCGGTCGTCGTGGACCGCCGGTGAGGACGGGCTCGGCGCCTTCAGGGACGCGCTGACCAACAAGCAGACGCTCGACGCGCTCAAGCTGACGGTGCTCAGCTCTCTCGGCGTCACCGCCGTCAACATCGTGATGGGCACGATCATCGCCTGGGTGCTGGTCCGTGACCGGTTCCCCGGCAAGCGGCTCATCGACCTCGTCATCGACATCCCGTTCGCGATGCCCACCATCGTCGCCGGCCTGGTGCTGCTCTCGCTCTACGGCACCGGAGAGCCCGCTCGGCGTCGAGGTCGAACAACACCCGCAAGGCGGTGTTCCTGGCCCTGGCGTTCGTGACCGTGCCGTTCGTGGTCCGGACCGTGCAGCCGGTGCTCGAGGAGATGGAGACCGACGTCGAGGACGCCGCGGCCTCGCTCGGGGCCTGCCGGGCCACGACGTTCCGCCGGATCATCCTGCCGACCCTGGCGCCGGCGATCTTCGCGGGCGCGACGCTGTCGTTCGCGCGGGCGATCAGCGAGTACGGCTCGCTGGTGCTGCTCAGCGGCAACCTGCCGAACCGGACCGAGGTCGCCTCGGTCCGGGTCTACAGCGCCATCGAGGGCGGCAACCAGCAGTCGGCTGCCGCCGTCGCGACCCTGCTGCTGCTGGTGGCGCTGGTCGCGATCGTGGTCTTCGACCTGATCCAGAGGAGGTTGGCGCGCCGTGGCTAGCCCGCGACCATCGGTCGGCAGCCGCAACCCGGTCCTGAAGTGGGTGCTGCGGCTGGTCGTCGTCGGCTACCTGTTCTTCCTGGTCGGCTGGCCGAGCGCGCTCATCGTCCGGCGTACGTTCGAGGGCGGCACCCAGGCGCTCAGCGAGGCGCTGCACGACCCCGACGTGACCCACGCGCTCCAGCTGAGCGCCACGATCGCGATCATCGCCGTGCTCGATCAACCTGGCTCTTCGGCGTCGGCATGTCGCTGCTGCTGGTCCGCTACGAGTTCCCCGGCAAGCGGGTGCTCTCGGCGCTCATCGACCTGCCGCTCGCGGTCTCGCCCATCGTGGTCGGGCCTGGCGCTGATCCTGGTCTACAACGCGCGCTACGGCTGGTTCGGCGAGGGTCTGGACGCCCACGGCATCCAGGTCATCTTCGCCAAGCCGGGCATGATCATGGCGACCACGTTCGTGGCCCTCCCGCTGGTCATCCGCGAGGTCGTGCCGGTCCTCGAGGACATGGGCGACGACCAGGAGCAGGCCGCCAACAGCCTGGGCGCCAACGCCTGGCAGACGTTCTGGCGGATCACCCTGCCGGGCATCAAGTGGGCCGTCGTCTACGGCGTCGTGCTGAGCCTGGCCCGCTCGCTCGGTGAGTTCGGCGCGGTCAAGGTCGTCGCCGGCAACGTCAGCGGCGAGACCACGACGGCCCCGGTGCTGGTGCAGCAGAAGTACCAGAACTTCGAGCAGCAGACGGCGTACGCCGTCTCGTTCCTGCTCGTCGCCGCCGCGGTCGTCTGCCTCGATCATCGTGGCGCTGCTGCGCCCCAGGGACCACAAGCCGAGCCGGGCCACCGCCACGGCCGCCATCCAGGAGGACACCATGAGCATCGACGTCTCCGGTGTGACCAAGACCTTCGGTGACTTCGTCGCCCTCGACGACGTGACCGTCTCGCTGCCCACCGGGCAGCTCACCGCCCTGCTGGGCCCGTCCGGCGGCGGCAAGTCGACGCTGCTGCGGATCATCGCGGGGCTCGACCAGGCCGACGCCGGCACCGTGACCATCGAGGGCCGGGAGGCCACGAACCTGCCGGCGCGCAAGCGCAACGTGGGCTTCGTCTTCCAGCACTACGCCGTCTTCAAGCACATGTCGGTGGCCAAGAACGTCGCCTTCGGCCTCGAGATCCGCAAGCGGCCGAAGGCCGAGATCGAGCAGCGGGTCGGCGGAGCTGCTCGACCTCGTGCACCTCTCGCAGTTCCGCGACCGGATGCCGTCCCAGCTCTCGGGTGGTCAGCGACAGCGCATGGCGCTGGCGCGGGCGCTGGCGGTCGAGCCGAGCGTGCTGCTGCTCGACGAGCCGTTCGGCGCGCTCGACGCGAAGGTCCGCAAGGAGCTCCGCGACTGGCTGCGCCGGCTGCACGACGAGGTGCACACCACCACGATCTTCGTGACCCACGACCAGGAGGAGGCCCTCGAGGTCGCCGACGAGATCGTGGTCATCAACGAGGGCCGGGTGGAGCAGGTCGGCCGCCCGACACGCTCTACGACAAGCCCGCCAACGACTTCGTGATGCGGTTCCTCGGCGAGACGACCGACCTGGCCGGCCAGACCGTGCGCCCGCACGACATCGAGGTCTCGACTGAGCCCCGGCGCCCTCGGCGCGACCGCCGGGCACCGTGACCCGGATCCTGCGGGTCGGCTTCGAGGTGCGGGTCGACGGTCACGACCGAGGACGGCTCGGACGTGCTGGTCACCATGACCCGCACCCTGGCCCGCAACACTGGGGTCGAGGAGGGCGCCAGGGTCTGGCTCACCGCCGCCAAGGGCGCCACCACCGTTCCCGTCATGGCGGCTGTCTGATACCCCGGCGAGCTCGCTGCTGAATTCCCCGGCGAGCTTCGGCCCCAGTCCGCGACGACAGCTCGCTGCGCTCGCTGGCGCCTGGCTCGCAGCCCCGGTGCGAGCGCAAGCGAGCGACCGGGGCTGTTGCGGGCGAAGCGCGCGTCGTCGGGGACATCCAGGCCGAAGCTCGCCGGGGTAGCAAGATCGCGTGGAGGAGTACGACGTCGCGGTGGTGGGGGCCGGGCCGGCGGGGTCGTCGGCGGCCCGGGCGGCCGCGGCGGCCGGTGCGCGGGTCGTCGTGCTCGACCGGGCGGCGTTCCCGCGCTACAAGACGTGCGGGGGAGGGCTGATCGGGCCCTCGCTCGCCGCGCTGCCCGGAGCTCCGCCGACCCGGGCGTCGATCACGCGGGTCTCGCTGTCGCTCGCCGGCGGGCGGCGGCGGACGCGGACGGTCGGGCGAGCCCTGCCTGCGGATGGTCACCCGGGCCGAGCTCGACGCCTGGCTGCTGTCCGAGGCGGCCGCGGCCGGCGCCGAGGTGCGGGTGCCGTGCCGGGTCGCTGTCGGTCGACGACGACGTCGTCGAGACCGATGCCGGGCCGACTGCGGGCCGCGGTCGTCATCGCCGCCGACGGCACGTCGTCGCGGCTGGCCCGCGAGGTCGGCGTACGCCTCTCGCGGGTCGACCTCGGGCTGGAGCTGGAGCTCGAGGCCGGCCCGCACGCGGAGGAGTGGGCGGACCGCGTGCACCTCGACTGGGGGCCGATCCCGGGGTCCTACGCCTGGGTCTTCCCCAAGGGCGACATCCTCACGGTCGGCGTGATCGCTGCTCGGGGCGCGGGCGAGGAGACCCGGCGCTACCTCCGCGACTTCGTGCGCTGGGTCGGGCTCGACGGTCTTCGCGTCGTCCACGACTCCGGCCACCTGACCCGCTGCCGCACGCCGACGTCCCCGCTCGGCCGCGGCCGGGTGCTGCTCGCCGGCGACGCCGCCGGGCTGCTCGAGCCGTGGACCCGCGAGGGCATCTCGTTCGCCACCCGCTCGGGCGCGCTCGCCGGCGCCGCCGCGGCCGCCGGGCCGTCGGGCGTGGTCGAGCGCTACCGCGCCGCGCTGTCCGCCGAGCTGCTGCCCGAGATGGCCGCCGGCGAACGCTGCCTGCGCGCCTTCGAGGCGCGCCCCTGGGCCTTCCACGAGCTGATCCGCTCGACTCCGGTCGGCTGGCACCAGTTCGCCCGCATCACGCGCGGCGACACCACCCTGGCCCGCGCCGTACGCCGGCTGCCGGTGCGCGCCGGCCTCGGCCTCCTCGGCCTTGAGCGAGGCTAGAGTCAGTTGTCCAGGTGCGTGCCCGGGCCGCCGAATGAGTGTGCGGATCTCGCTGACAGGACGCTAGCCGGTGGCTCCCGGCACGGGATAGGACCGGACCAGGAGCGACCGGTCGATGGTGCGGAGCGTGTCGGGCTGGAAGCCGTTCTGCGTTCCCCACAGGACCGCCTGGGCGCGCCGCTCCACCCCGATCTTGCGGTAGGCGCTGCGGATGTAGGTCTTGACGGAGTTGATGCTGAGGAAGACCCGCTGCGCGATCTGCTGGTTGGTGAGCCCCTGGGTGATCAACGCCAGGATCTCGGCCTCACGCGGCGACAGGCCGACGGGCCGGCCCGGCCAGTCGCCAGGGCTGTCCACACTCGTCTCGTGGTCGCCCGGCAGGATGACGATCTCCCCCTGCATGACCCGCTCGAGGGCGACGACGATCTCGGGTCCGGTGAGCACCTTCGACAGATAGCCGCGAGCGCCGCCGGCCAGCGCCTGCTCGATCATCTCCGGCCGGAGGTTCCAGCTGTAGATCACCACCTTGGCGCGGCTGTCCCTCACGAAGTCCTGGAGATCGATGCCGGTGCCCTCGACCTGGCCGAAGGTGTCGTAGAGGACGATGTCGACGTCGGTGATGACGGGCGACGATGCGCCGGTCTCCACGACGTCGATCCGCTCGGCCGCCAGGAACGAGGCGACACCCGCGATGACGACGGCGTAGTCGTCGACGATGGCCAGCCGCAGAGGTGGCCTCACTGGAGTTCCATGAGGCACCTTAGCCTCGATCCGTGGATGGGCGGCGTAGCGAGCGGCACCACAGGGGTGTGACTGGCAAGGCGCCGGCGCGCCGTCGGACTGGGCGTCCTTCCAGCGTCGGCAACGCCGCCGGCGCGCCCCTGTGGTGGCGCTAGTAGGCGGCCATCCACGGATCGAGGCTTAGCCTCGATCCATGAATGGGCGCGCTGCGAACAAGACTCCTATGCTTCGTGGGTGACGGAGTTCCAGGTCACCCGGTGGCGCGAGCTGCCCTCGATGGTGGTGGCGCGTGCGGGCGACGAGGTCGTGAAGGCCCAGCTCGCCCCGAGGTTCCAGGAGGCGATCGACGAGGCCGCGATGCGGCTCGGCGACACGGGCGCCGACGACTACCTCCTGGGGTGGGACCGGACGCCGTGGACGGCGGCTGACGGGACGCCGGCCGAGGTGCTCGACCGGGTGACGGCCGAGCTCGACGCGGAGTGGCCGGCCGACCAGATCTCGACCTACCTCGACGGGCTGAGCACGTGAACCGCCTCGCTGCGTTGTTCGGCCCGGCCCGTCCCGTGCTGCTCGACGGCGGCATGGGCACGCTGCTGCAGGACGCCGGCCTGGATGACGGCGCTCCCGGCGAGCTCTGGAACCTCGACAACGACGGCGCGGTCCGCGCCGCGCACACGGCGTACGCCGACGCGGGTGCGCAGCTCCTCACCACCAACACCTTCGGCGGCACCCGCCCGCGGCTGGACATGCACGGCCTGGGCGACCGGCTGGCCGAGGTGAACCGCAACGCCGCGCAGATCGCGCGGTCGGTGGCGGACGAGCGCGGGCTGCTCGTCGCCGGCGACCTCGGACCGACCGGCGAGCTGCTGGCCCCGCTCGGCACCATGACGCCTCAGGACGCGCAGGCACTGTTCGCCGAGCAGCTCGCGGCGCTGGTCGAGGGCGGCATCGACCTGGTGCTGGTCGAGACGCTGAGCGACCTCGGCGAGGCCGATGCGGCGCTGGCCGCCGCGCGCCAGGTCGCGCCCGACCTGCCGGTCATCGTCACCATGAGCTTCGACACCAACCTCCGCACGATGATGGGGGTCCGTCCGGGTGACGCGGTGCGACACCTGTCCGCGGCCGGCGCGGACGCCGTGGGCGCCAACTGCGGCCGTGGCCCCGAGGAGATGGAGGCGATCGCGGCCGAGCTCGTCGAGGCGCGCACCGATGGCCTGCTCCTCGTGGCGCAGTCGAACGCCGGCCTCCCGCAGGTGGTCGGTGACCACTTCGAGTACGACGCCACCCCCAGCGACCTGGCCGCCCACGCGAGCCGGCTGGCGGCGCTCGGCATCGACCTGGTCGGAGGCTGCTGCGGCTCCACGCCGGCGCACCTCGCCGCCATGGAAGCGATCCTGACTCCGGCCTGACCTCGGTCACGCCACCCGGCGCGCCTGCGGGTAGATCTCCATCCACAACGGTGGGCCGTTGGTGGGGGCTTAGGTGCGGTAGCGGTGGCCGGTCGGCGTGACGATCTCGATCGTGTGCACGGGTCCGTCTACAGGACGGGCGGACCACTGGTCGGCCTGCTTGGCGTGGTTGCACGCCTCGCACAGCGCCTCGCCGTTGTCCGCGCTCGTCGCGCCTCCGTCGGCGTAGTCCTGAGCGTGGTCGGGTGGCGGATCGGTGCGTTGCGCCAGGGGTTGCGGCAGCGCCGGTCGCGCAGGCGCAGGAACTCGGCGAGCTTGCCCTCGACGCGCCGACCGTTCTTGTCCATGGCGATCAGCTCGCCCGTCTGCGGCTGCTGGTAGAGACGGCTGACCCAGACTTGAACGCCATGATCGGCGTGCGAGGCGATCCACTCGCGCAGCAGGTCGCCCGGCACCGGGCCATAGCGGTCGACCTGGCCGATGCCGTCACGGTCGCCGAGCAGGACGGTGTCGGGCACGACCACGTCGATGTGCAGTGGCACCTCGGCCGGACCGCCGTCGGCGGCACTCACAGCCTCGAACCTGTCGGGGTCTCCCGCGATGGCCTCGTCGACCAGCATCCGGTGCTCTCGCGACAGCTTCGCTGTCGCCCGGGCCAGGAGGACGTGCCGGTCACCGCGGTGCGGCGACTCGCGCCGCGCCCACGCTACCTGTGCGCCGATGCCACGCCCTGACGCTCCTTCGGCACCTCGCCAGCTGCCGCCGCGCGCTGGGACCGCTCGAACTCGGCGGTCACCTCGGCTTACGCACCCTCGGCCGCGCACTTGAGTCGCTCCAGCGCCCGGATCAGGTCGATCCGCTCGTCGGCTCCGCTCAACCAGCTCGGGCGACCCAGGCGGCCGACCCACGCTTCGACCTCGGCGACCGACGGCAGCATCGCAGCGGCCGAGCCGCCGGTGCTGTGAGTCGTCCCGAGATCCCTCATGCCCAGAACGCGAGAGGTCGGCACCGACAGTCGATGGCGGTCGGCGCGCACCCCTGTGGAAAGCGAGCGATGAGCTTGGCGAGCCTCTCAGGTCGGAGCACTTGCGCGAATGCCCCGAGCCCCAATCGCGGGCTTCGACCGCCAGCGTCATTCCGCCGCGAATTGACGCGGGCCTTGAGGCGTCCGGATCTGCCGACTCCGGGCGGAGCTCGACCATGCCGCGATCCGCTCGCACGGAATCGTGCGTCTAACCGCCGCGTTCACGCGCTCGGCTGGGTTGACTGCCAAGGGGTCGCGGGTCCATGCCTGTCCCTGTTGCCAACACAAGCATGCTGATCAGCGGAGATGCCGGTCAGAGATGCGACGGACTCGCGAGTCGTCGGGCAGCCTCGACGATGAAGGCCCGGCGTCGCGCACGCTCGATCTCATCGTCGGGTCCGGCGCCTGTGATCATGGACGCGAGCTGCGGCACCGTTTGCCACCAGGCCGCAAGGGCGATGAGCGAGAAGACTAGATGGGCGGCGTCGAGGCCATCATCGAGCAGGCCGGTCCGTTGCGCTTCGGCGAACCGCTCGACCTTTTCCCGGTAGTGAGTCGCTCGACCGACCGCATCTGCAGGCGGACCTCCCTGCAGGCCCTCCCACTGCAGCAGACGGCCAAGTTCAGGGTGGGCCGCGTGATAGTCGAACATGGCTCCGGCGAACGCACCGATGTCGTCCAAGCCAGTGCCGGTGAGTGCGACCGCTGATGCGAGGCGATCCAGCTCGGTAGCCAGAACAAGCTCCCACAGGGCCTTCTTGTCACCGAAGTAGCTGTAGAGGCGCTCCTTGTTGACTCCGGCTGTGGTCGCGATCGAGGCGACCGTGGCTCCGTCGAAGCCTCGTGCGGCGAACTCGACGAGTGCCGCGTCCCGCAGCCGCCGTCGCGTACCTTCCGTGTCCCATGCCATGCCATGAAAATACCAACTATGCGGTTGGAAAATCGGTAGCTCGGCGGGGTAGCATTCCAACTACATCGTTGGAGTTGGGGGATCCATGAAAGAAGAACGAGACCTGGAGCTGAAGATCGGCTCTGTGGAACCGGGTTCAATCGCGGTCGTGACCGGGGGAAACACAGGCATCGGTCTTGAGATCGCACGCCAACTGATCGACCACGGGGTGACGGTCTGGATCGGCGCGCGCGACGTGTCCAAAGGTCGCCAAGCGGCGGATACGCTCGGCCCGACCGCCCGTGTCGTCCAGCTCGACGTCACCGACACGGCGTCGGTGGATGCCGCGGTCGCGGGGGTTGGCGAGGTGGACATCCTCATCAACAATGCTGGCGTGAATCCCGGAGGAGAGGGCATCGCCAACACCAGCGTCGAGCAGCTGCGCCTCGCCTACGACACGAACGTCGTCGGGCTAGTCGCTGTCACCCAGGCGTTCCTCCCGGCACTCAGTCGGTCAGCGCATCCCCGGATCGTCAACATCTCCAGCGGCACCGGATCCCTGACTTGGACCGGCAGTGACAATCCCCAGTTCGACTGGGAGCGGGTGCAGGGAAGCGGCCTCGCCTACCGCAGCTCCAAGACGGCGGTCAACGCGGTCACGCTCCTCACGGCTCAGGCGCTCGGCGAGAGGTTCAAGGTCAATGCGCTCGCACCGGGGCTCCGCCGCACGAGCCTCGTGCCCGGGATGACCGTCGGAGGGGACCCGGCCGAGGCAGCGACGGGAGCAGTCCGCCTCGCACTCATTTCCGACGACGGTCCGACGGGATCACTCTGGTCCTGGGACGGCAGCCGCGTTCCTTGGTAGGTCGGACGGGCAGATACCTCGATGACCTGGAAGCCGCGCCTGAGCGACAATCTCGCACCCGGTTCAGGGACCTCCGACTGGGACCACTGAGCGTCCCGTCACAGCCCAATCCGTGCACCGCTCGAACGTGCGTCATGCCGCGAGTGACTCAGCGGCGCCATCCGGATCCGCGCCTGAGGACGGGCCGGAGTGCGGTCGCGATGCCTAGCGTGCGACTCGCAGGCAACTGGCGGGTGCGGTCCGCGCGTTAGTCGGTCACCGGCGGGATCTGCCTTGCTCAGTGCGCCGCCTCCACCGACCCCCAGTTCGTCGAGAAGGTCCGCGACATCGTCGGGCTCTACATGGATCCTCCCGAGCAGGCACTCGTGCTGTGCGTGGACGAGAAGACCCAGGTCCAAGCACTGGACCGGTCCAGCCGGTGATCCCGATGATGCCGGGCACCCCCGAGCGGATCAGCCACGACTACATCCGCGCCGGTACCCTGGACCTGTTCGCCGCCCTCGAGGTCGCCGGCCCCACACCCGGACGGGTGATCACCCGCATCAACGCCCGACACCGGGCGGTGGAGTTCCGCAAGTTCCTGGCCGCCATCGACAAAGCCGTTTCCGAGGACCTCGACGTGCACCTGGTCTGCGACAACCTGTCCACCCACAAGGCGCCCACGGTCAAGAAGTGGCTCCTGGCCCACCCCAGGTTCCACCTGCACTTCACCCCGACCAGCTCCTCCTGGCTCAACCTCGTCGAACGCTGGTTCGCCGAGATCACCCTCAAACTCATCCGCCGCGGCGTACACCGCTCGGTCAAAGACCTAGCCGACGACATCACCGACTGGGCCACCCAATGGAACAGAGAAAAAGCTACGTATGGAAAGAGGATGAGATTGAGTTGGATATTGTAGGAATTCGAAGGACTAGGCACTTGTTGACTGCATTCAATAGTCAGTCGCGACATCAGTTGAGCAACTTGGACTTTGCGGCCCGGAACTCGTCGTCAGTTATGGCCCCTGAGGCGTGAAGCTCGGAAAGCCCTTGCAGCTCGCCCACGAGGGAGAGCGGTGGGTCCGTGTGCCGGACGGGCACCGACTCTTCAGGCGGCAGCGTGGCCAGGATCGCGGCAACGGCGTGGAAAAGTTTGGTGCGCTCATCCTCGATGCGCCGCTGCGCGCCGAGTTGTCCCTGCGAGAACACACCCATCCGGCCGTTGAAGCGCAGTTCGCTGCCGCCGCCCGAGTGGGGCTGGACCGACACGGTCGCGACGCAATTGGCGGTGAAGGCGCTCATCCCAAGGTTTACCTCGAGTCGCAGCGAGGTGACGTCGCAGCTTCGGAACTTCTTGTTCCCGAGGTAATCCATGGTTGCGTCCCAGACATCCCCGGGACTGGCGGCGAACCACTGGGTGTCGCTACCGCCCTGGGCGGTGTATCCGGCCATGACGTGAGGTTAGAACACACCGACCGAGTTGGATCCCGGAGTTCGCTCCTCCGCAGCGCACCACTCGCCTTGCCCGCGTGCATCTTCCTGCGATCCGCTTGCTGGTGGCGCATCACTCCGCCGCGAAGGGGCCACGCTGGGCCTCCACGGCGAAGGACTTCCCGTGAGCCATGTGGGTTTCTCCCGATCGGAAACCGCTGCGAGAGTGATGGCCGTGCGCCGCTATGTCGGGACCATGTACGACAGCAACCGCTGGGACGGCTTCGAGCTTCGACCCGGCGACATCATCATCGCTACGCCGCCGAAGTGCGGTACGACGTGGACGCAGATGATCTGCGCGCTACTCATCCTGCAAGAACCAGAGCTCCCTCTCCCGCTGAACAGGCTCTCGCCGTGGATCGACATGGTGACCCGCGCCCGCACGGAAGTGTTCGCGGAGCTGCAAGCCCAGAGGCACCGCCGGTTCATCAAGACCCACACGCCGCTGGACGGGATACCCAACGATCCTGCGGTTACCTACATCTGCATTGGGCGCGACCCCCGCGACGTTGCGCTGTCGATCGACCACCACATCGACAACACGGACATCGACGCGTTCCTCAAAGCCCGCGAGCAGGCCGCGGCGATCGACGGCATCGAGCTCGGACCGTTGCAACGACAGCCGCCGCGTCCCGACGGCGAGCGCGACCGCTTCTGGCAATGGGTCGACGACGAGACGCCCGCCACACAGATCGGGTCGTCGCTGCGGCGCACCGTCGAGCACCTCCAGACGTTCCGTGACGCCGCCGCCGATCTCGACGTCGTGCACCTGCACTACGACGACCTGAAGGCCGACCTGAACGGGCAGATGTGGCAACTGGCCCTCCGGCTCGGCATCGACGTCGACGAGCGCCGGTGGCCCTGCCTGGTCCAAGCGGCGACGTTCGAGTCGATGCGCAGCAGGGCCGACACGACCGTCCCCGACGTTGGTCCAGAGCAATGGATCGATCCCGCCGCGTTCTTCAATCACGGCACGAGTGGCCAGTGGCGCGACCTCCTCGACAACCCCGACCTCGCCCGGTACGCAGAGCGCGTGCGCGCCCTCGCGTCCGACGACCTCGTCGACTGGGCGCACCGCCAGGCGATCGACTGAGATCTCACCTCGGCGGGTGACCGGCACCGCCGGACCTGACCGCCAGCGCGTCCGCTGCACGAACCGCTGACCGGCGACCTGGGTCTGTCAGCCGCGTCGCTGTTCGCGGCTTCAAGGATGAGAGGTGACCGGCTTCGATGTAGATCGGCACTCGCCGCTCGCGAGACTCAGAAGACCGACCAGTCGGAGTACGTAGTGAACGCGTCCAGCGCGGCCAGCCCCGCTGCCGAGCTGCCGGAGGGGCCCAGCGCGGGACTCCACACGCAGGCGACACCGCGGTCAGGGATGACGGCCAGGATGCCGCCACCCACGCCGCTCTTGGCCGGCAGTCCCACTCGGTAGGCGAATTCACCGGCCGAGTCGTAGGTGCCGCAGGTGAGCATCACGGCGTTGACCCGCTTCGTCTGCCGCGCACTGAGCAGCCGCGTTGCGTCCGAGAGAAACCCGTCGCGAGCGAGGAACAGCCCGGCAAGCGCCAGCTCGCGGCAGGTCATCGAGAGAGCGCACTGCGCGACGTACTGGTTGATCACCTCGTCAACGGGACACTCCAAGTTCCCGTAGCTGGCAAGCAGGTGTGCGAGTGCCGAAGTGCGATGACCGGCCTCACGCTCCGAACGTTCCACCACAGGGTCGCTGCCCACGTCGGCGCGGCCGCTCTCCCGGCGCATCAGGTCGCGAAGGGTGCCGAACGCATCGCCGGTCAGCGAATGCAGCCGATCGGTGACCACGAGTGCACCGGCGTTGATGAACGGGTTGCGCGGACGCCCCGCCTCCTGGTCGAGCTGGAGCAGGGAGTTGAACGGGTTGCCCGACGGTTCGCGGGACACCCTCTCCCAGATGTCTTCTCCCTCGGCGGCGACTACCAGCGCGAGAGTGAAGACCTTGCTGATGCTCTGCACCGAGAAGCGCACGTCGGCGTCACCTACGACGTGCACCTGGCCGTCGCAGGAGGCGATCACCATCCCGAACTGGCGCGGATCCACCGCTGCCAGGCTAGGGATGTACTCAGCCAGCCGGCCGCAACCCACGTCGGGAGCGGCGGCCTCCTGCGCCCGCAGCAGAGCATCCATGATTTGCACGTCGCCATCCTCGCGCAGCCGACGGCCGATCGTCCGGGCCGGGCTCCGGATGCCAATCGGGTGACCCTGCAGGCGCGAGACCGGGAATCGACCCGCCCGATCATCGCCGCCGCAGAGTGCGTCACTTCGCGGCGAGCCGGCGCGCATTGGGCTGTCGTCGAGTCCCGGAACAATTGGGGTGTCGTCCAATCGGGGACGTGCCACCGTGCACACGTGGGCAGTGGCGTGACACTCGAGGTCGGCCGATGTGATCCAGATGCGGTCGCGGCACTGCTGCACGGCCTGCCGGAGTGGTTCGGGATCGAGGAGGCGACCGCGGCGTACATCGAGGCAGCTCGCACGATGCCGACCCTGCTCGCGCACGATGATGGCGTGGTCGTCGGGGCACTGCTGTGGACCCGGCACTTCCCCGCCGCCGCGGAGGTGCACCTGATGGCCGTGGACGTCACCCGGCACCGAAACGGCATCGGTACGGCGCTCCTGGACCGCGCCGAGGAAGAGCTCCGGGCCGACGGCGTGCGCTACCTCCAGGTCAAGACCCTGGGACCGAGCATGCCCGACGAGGAGTACGAGAGAACCCGCCTGTTCTACGAGGCACGCGGCTACGTCGCCCTGGAAGAGATCTTCGGCGTCTGGGCCGAGGACAACCCGATGCTGATCCTCATCAAGGGGTTGTGACCCTAGCGCGCACAAAGAGCTGGCGTCGCCCGACGTCGTTGACCTGCGTCACTCCGCGAATGATGTGACAACGTGCGGCTGCCACGATCCGGCATCGTCTCGTGTTGGGATGCGCATCCGGCACACCCCCGTTGTTCGACGAGGGGGGCATCGGCAAGCCCCTGCCGTGGACTACCGGGAGAGGGTGCGGCGTCGTCAGCTCCACCGAAGTCATGCTGCGTGGACTGCGCTGGTCGATGAGCTGCCTCAGACCACCTCGGCGCGGCGCCACCACCGAATGGTGAGCACGGCGCCAACCAGGGCTACTGCGGGCGCCAGGAGCAGGCGGGCCACCGCGATCGCCGGCATGCCCGCCTCGGGGCCCATCGCCCACAGCGCAGGGACCGACCAGGGCCACCAGGCGCCGAGGCCGGCGATCGTGGCGACCTGGGCCAGCACGACCAGGACCAGCAGCGCGCCGACGGCGGGCAGGTAGCCCCGGCCCACGCTGGCGGCCGCCGCCACCGGGAGCGCGAGCAGGCCGGACAGCACGGCCAGGGCCGTCAACCGCGCCGCTGTCCGCACGTCGCCGTCGTCGGGCATCCCGAGACCGGTCGCGAGTCCGAGCAGCCAGCTGACGAACACCATGGCCAGGCCGACCGCCGTGGCCCACAACGCCATGAGCGCGAGCTTCGCGCTCGCCACCGCTTCACGGGGCGTCGCGGAGGCGTAGAGGGAGACCACGGTGCGGTCGGCGTACTCCCGCCCGAAGCACCACCCGACCACGATGCCGACGCCGACCACGCCGGCGGTCGCGTAGATCTGGATCAGGCCTCCCAGGTATCCCGTCCAGCCCACACCGGGGAGCATGGCCTGGGCCTTGAGGCTGGCGGGGTCGTCGCCGCCCCGCTCGGCGGCGAAGGCGAAGCCGCGTGCCATCGCGGCGGGCACGAGCACCAGCGCGAGGGTGGCGACAAGAACGACGCGTGAGCGCCGCAACTTGAGTGCCTCAACGGCATAGGCCGGGCTCATCGGACCGCCTCCCGTGCAGTGGTCTCCGCCTCGGCCTGCGCGGCCTGGTCGGCGGCGTGGGCCATCGCGAAGAACGCTCGCTCCAGGTCGAAGCCGTGGGGATCGAGCTCGCCGACGATCGCTCCGGCGTGGATGACGCTGACCCGGTCGGCAATCCTGGCCACCTCGTCGAGGTGATGACTGGAGACCAAGGCTGCGACACCGTCGCGGGCGGCGCCTTGCAGCAGCTCACGCAGCAGCACCACACCGGACGGGTCGAGCGCGTTGGTCGGTTCGTCGAGGACCAGCATCCGCGGGCGGTGCACCAGCGCGCTGGCCAGTCCGACCCGTTGGCGATTGCCGAGCGAGAGGGTGCTGGCGCGGCGCCCGGACCAGGGTTCGAGCTCGAGCTCGGCGACGACGCGGTCCACCGCCGCGGTGACCTCGCCGGCCGGGACGCCGTGCAGCCGGGCCGCCGCCCACAGGTTCTCGCGCACGGTCAGCTCGGGATAGACGAACGGTGTGTCGATGAGGTGGCCGACGCGACTCCAGACCGCTGTGTCGGCGCCAGGGATCCTCACCCCGAACAGGTGCACGGAGCCGGCGTCGGGTCGCAGCATGCCCAGGGTGGCGCGCAGCAGGGTGGACTTACCCGCTCCGTTGAACCCGATCAGGGCATGCACCTCACCGGGGGCCACGGCCAGGTCGACGTTGCGGAGCACGGGCAGGTCGTCGAACTGGTGCCACAGGCCACGGACCTCGAGCGCGCTCATGACGCACCGCCGTCGATCACGGCGAGCGCTGCCCTCAAGCACGTGCTCATGGGCACTGCGTCGTCGGAGAGACACCACTTCTGCAGGGCCACGGTGAGAGCCGCCAGGACCGCGGCTGCCGCGACCCGCGCGGCGAACTCCTCGCCGCCGTCTTCGACCAGCGCCGCGACCACGGCCTCACGGGTCGCTTCGGTGTTGGCGTACATCCCCATCCGGAGGGTGGGGTGCTCCGCCGCGATGCGTACCCGCTGGCGCACCTGCTCCTGATCGGGGACGTCGACGTGGGACAGGGCGGCGCGCAGACCCGTGCACACCCGGGCCACCGGCGGCAACGAAGCCGGCGTGGCGGCGACGGCCGCGGCGATCGTCGGGTCGAAGCCGTCGTCAAGGATGACGGCGTCCTTGGTCGCGAAGTGGCGGAAGAACGTCATGTGGCTCACGCCGGCCGTGCGGGCGATCTGCTCCACCGTCGTGGCGTCGTACCCCTGCTCGGCGAAGAGCCGGGTCGCGGTCTCCTGAAGCAGGGCCCGGGTCCGGGCGGCCTTGAGTGTCGTCACGTCGCCATGTTAGTCACTAACATTCTTTGGTGGCAACAGAGCGCGCGGCCGGTGCACTCGGCTCTGCCGGGTCCGTCCGATCGTCGACCATCGGACCCAGCACGCGGTCAGCGGCGTGGTGCGTTGGCGGCCAGCCACTGCCCGAGCGCCTCGAGCCCACGCCCCTGCTCCTCGCCGCCGCCGAGCCTGCCCAGCACCCCGGACCCGCCACGCATCATCACCAGTTTGCGCTTCTCTCCCGAGCTGGTCTTGAGCCGCACCGCCACCGACACGTGGTCCATCACGATCATGGACAGGTTCAGCCAGCCGCCCCCACCGCCGTCGAGGCTGGCCCCGGCGAGCTCGCCGGGGCCGACGACGAGCGGCGGCCCGTTGGGTGCGAACCGCCGGTCGACCCCTTGCACCAGGAGCCGGTCGTGACTGGCACCCACGGCCACCAACTGCCCCTTGAACATCCCCATCTGGGTCGCGGCGCAGACCCCGAGGAGCTGCTCGCCGGGTGCGAGCAGCGGCTCGAGGGCAGCGCGCAGCCGGGTGCCCAGGTCCTCGGACATGCCACGCACCCTAGTAGCGCGTCGCAGCTAATTCTTGGTCCTGGCGACGCCCGGGCACGCACTTCGCTGCGTTGGCGAAGCTCGACAGACGACCCGGTATGCCGTCGCTCCGCCGTCTTGCGATGCACGCACCCGGACGCCGCCAGACCACAAGCCTTAGCCGCGACCCGCTAGTGTCCTGACGCCAGGCCGTCTGGATCCGGCGGCAGGCCCGCGTCGATGAGACTGTTCCAGCAGGCGAGGAAGTCGTCGCTGAGGTGGGGGTTGCCGTCCAGCGCACCCGAGACGACGGCGCCGGTGCGCACCATCATCAGCTGCTCCGCTGTCGACCTCGGGTCGCGGTGACCCAGCCGGTCCAGGAGCTCCTCGAGCCGGCCGGTGACCCACGTCCGGATCGCCCGGGCGTGGACCCGCGCGGGGTGGGAGCCGGTGAACTCGGCGGAGGCGTTGATGAACGGACAGCCGCGCCTCACCGCACCGAAGTCGTCACGCGTGAGTGCGGTGGCGAGCTCCTCGAGGGCGCCACGCGGGTCGTCGGGATGGGCGGCGATGATGCCGTCGACCTGGTCGTGGTCGTAGTCCCCTCGTCGCTGCAGGTAGGCCGAGATCAGGTCGTCCTTCGACGGGAAGTGCCGGTAGAGCGTCACGCGGGTGACGGCCGACTCGGCGACCACGCGCTGGACGCCCACGGCGTGGATGCCCTCGTTGTAGAACAGCCGGTCGGCCGTGGCCAGGATCCGCTCCCTCGCCGCGGACGGCCTGGCCGCCTGCGTCGCTGTCCCCGTCGCTGTGCTCATCGTGGCTGCGCTCCTCGCCGCTCGCGTCCCGAACCGACCCTTGCCAGGTCGGACGGAGACCCCTAGGTTACGCAGCAGGTGGGTAGATCGATCGGTCTACATCGACGAGAGGACACCAGCAATGAACGCTCCCGTGCTGTTCATCCACGGTCTATGGCTGCACGCGCGGTCCTGGGACACGTGGGTCGACCACTTCAAGAGGGCCGGGTACGACGACGCCTCGGCCCCGGGCTGGCCCGGTGACCCCGACAGCGTGGAGGAGGCGCGGAACGCTCCTGACTCCATCGCCGACCACGGGATCGACGACGTCGTCGCCCACTTCGCAGCCATCATCGAGGCACTGCCGGCCAAGCCGATCCTGGTGGGGCACTCCTTCGGCGGGATGATCGCGCAGCGGCTCCTGGGGGAGGACCTCGCCGCCGCCGCCATCGCCATCGACGCGGCCCAGATCAAGGGCGTGCTGCCGCTTCCCCTCTCGGCTCTCAGGGCGACCCTGCCGGTGTTCAAGAACCCCGCCAACAAGCACCGAGCCGTCTCCCTGACGGCCGACCAGTTCCGCTTCGCCTTCGGCAACGCCATCCCCGCGGAGGAGTCGGACAGCCTGTTCGAGAGCTGGGCGATCCCGGCGCCCGGGAAGCCGCTCTTCGAGGCCGCGGCGGCGAACTTCAACCCGCACTCGCCGGCCAAGGTCGACACCCACAACTCGGGCCGTGGCCCGCTGCTCCTCATCATGGGCGGCAAGGACCACACGGTGCCCGAAGCCGTCACGAAGGCGACCCTCAAGCAGTATCGCCACAGCGACGCCGTCACCGACCTCGTCGAGTTCCCGGACCGGGCGCACTCCCTCACCATCGACCACGGCTGGCAGGACGTCGCGGACAAGTGCCTCTCCTGGCTGGCGGAGCAGGGGCTCTGACCGTGGAGCTCGCTCTTGCCGGGCACAGGGCCGTGGTCACCGGAGCGAGCAAGGGCATCGGCCTGGCCATCACCCGTGCCCTCGCCGCCGAGGGGGCGACGGTGTTCGCCGCATCGATGACCGGGAGCCGCGAGCTCGACGAGCTGGCCGCCCGGGCCGACGTGCGGTCCGTGCTGGCCGACCTGAGCACGCCGGACGGCCCGGCCGCGATCGTCGAGGCAGCGACCAGCGACGGCGACGGCCTCGACGTCCTGGTCAACAACGTCGGGGCGCTGCGGCCCCGGCTCGACGGCTTCCTCGAGATCACCGACGCCGACTGGGACTGGACGTTGACCATCAACTTCCTCGCCGCCGTGCGGACCATGCGAGCGGCGATCCCCCACCTGGCCGGGCGCCCGGGCGCCAACATCGTCACCGTCAGCTCGGTCAACGCCTTCCTGCCCGATCCGGGGGTGATCGACTACAGCGCGGCCAAGGGGGCGCTCAGCAACCTCTGCAAGTCGCTGTCGAAGGAGCTCGGCCCCGGGATCCGCGTCAACACCGTCAGCCCGGGGCCGGTGCGCACCGACCTGTGGCTCGGCGACACGGGGGTCGCGGCCACGGTCGCCGATGGCAGCGACGCGAGCCCGGAGGACGTCGTACGCCGGCAGGAGGCAGCCGCTCCCTCGGGACGCTTCACCTTTCCCGAGGAGGTCGCAGACCTCGTCGCCTTCCTCTGCAGCGCCCGTGCGGCCAACGTCACCGGCAGCGACTTCGTCATCGACGGCGGCCTGGTGGCCACCCTCTGAGCGCTGTACATACTAGTTGTTACAGTACGTGCATGAGCTCACGCGACCAGCTGACCGAGGCGATGGGGGAGCTCCTGTGGGAGCGGGGTTATGCCGCCACGAGCCCGCGCGACGTGCTGGCGCGGGCCGGCGTCGGCCAGGGCAGCATGTACCACCACTTCAGCGGGAAGCATGAGCTCGCCGTCGAGACCCTGTCGGCTGTCACCGCGGAGGTGACGGGCGAGGTGTCACTGCTGGAGGGCGAGGGGTCGCCGCTGGAGCGGCTCAAGGCCTACCTCTCGTTGCCGCGGGCAGGGACGCGGGGATGCCGCGTGGGCCGGATGACCCAGGACCCCCAGGTCGTCGCCGACGCGGAGCTGATCGCGATCGTCGCGGCGGCCTTCGACACGATGCTCGGCCGCTGGGAGCAGACGATCGCAGCGGCGATCGCGGCGGGGGAGCTACCGGTCAGCACCGTCCCGGCCGATCTCGCCCGGACGCTGGCCGCGGTCATCCAGGGCGGCTACGTGCTTGCCCGCGCGAAGGGCGAGCAGGGCCCGATGGACGCTGCCATCCGCGGTGCCGTCTCCCTGCTCGACGCTGCGCAGAGCGCCGTCGAGGCCTGACCGAGGACCACCCAGAGAAACGCGAGAAGGAGCAACTCCATGACCGTCCGGATCGGTATCAACGGCTTCGGCCGCATCGGCCGCAGCTTCCTGCGCGCCGCCCTGCTCAGCGACGCGGACGTCGAGGTCGTCGCGGTCAACGACATCGCCGACGCCGCGACGCTCGCCTCGCTCCTGGAGTGGGACTCGCTGTCGGGCCACCTCGACGGCGTGCAGGTCGACGGCGACGCGATCCTCGTCGACGCCGCGCGCATCCGCGTCACCGGGGAGCGCGAGCCGGCCCGGATCCCGTGGCGCGAGGAGAGCGTCGACGTCGTCATCGAGTCGACCGGCCGGTTCGCGGACTCGGCCGGCGCCCGCCAGCACCTCACCGCGGGGGCTCGCAAGGTCGTCATCTCCGCGCCCGCCGACGGCGAGGTCCCCGCGGTCGTCCTCGGCGTCAACGACGACGCGCTCGACCTGTCGGACGACGTGTTCTCGAACGGCTCGTGCACCACCAACTGCCTGGCCCCCATGGCGAAGGTGCTGCACGAGTCGTTCGGCATCGAGTCGGGGCTGATGACGACGGTCCATGCCTACACCAGCGACCAACGGCTCCAGGACGCTCCCCACAGCGACCTCCGGCGCGCCCGCGCGGCCGCCGTGTCGACGATCCCGACCTCGTCGGGCGCCGCGCGGACGATCGGGCGCATCATCCCCGAGCTCGACGGCAAGCTCACCGGGCTCGCCCTGCGCGTTCCCGTGCCCGTCGGGTCGATCACCGACCTGACCGTCAGGCTCTCGCGTCAGGCGAGCGTCGAGGAGGTCAACGCGGCGTTCCGCGCCGCAGCCGAGACGCCCGGGCTCTCGCCCTACCTCGCCTACTCGGAAGCGCCGCTGGTGTCCGCCGACATCGTCGGCAACCCCCACTCGGCGATCTTCGACGCGCCTCTCACGCAGGTCGTCGGCGACCAGGTCAAGGTGTTCGCCTGGTATGACAACGAGTGGGGGTTCTCGCACCGGCTCGTCGAGCTCGCCGAGCGCATTGGCCGGTAGTTTCGCGGCACCCGATCCGGCGGGCCGGCTCATGACCAGGGCTGGACATCCAACGTGAGTCATGCCAAGTCGAGGCTCAGCCTTCGATCGCCCGGGTCGACTGGCGGATGATGAGGTGGGTCGGGATCGGGGTGTCCTCGGTCAGGGGCGCGGACTCCTCGACCGCGATCAGCACCTTCTGCATGATCAGCTCGCCGAGCAGGTCGAACTCCTGGCGCACCGTCGTGAGCGGCGGGTAGAGGTAGCCGGCCTCGGGGATGTCGTCGAAGCCGATCACGCTGACGTCCTCGGGCACGCGGAGGTCGCGCTCGCGCAGCGCCGAGAGGAGGCCGATGGCCATCTGGTCGTTGCCCACGAAGACCGCGACGTCCGGGCGGACGTCGAGCTGGGAGCCCAGCCGGTGGCCGCTGGCCGCCGACCAGTCGCCGTGCGCCGGCGGCACGATCTCGAGGCGCTGCGCGGCGAGCTCGTCCCGCCAGCCCCGGATCCGCTCGAGGGCGTCGGGAGCGTTCCTGGGGCCGGCGACGTGCAGGATCCGGGTGTGGCCGAGCTCGGCGAGGTGGCGCACGGCCGAGCGGGCGCCGCGGTACTGGTCGATCGAGACGATCAGCGGGCTGCGCCGGGCCGCCGAGGCCGCGACGACGACCGGGATGCTGAGGTCGAGGCTGCGCACCAGCTCGAGCACCCCGACGTCGGAGACCACCAGCACGATCGCGTCCACCCGCTGGCGCAGCAGTCCGTCGACGACCGCGCGGATCGCCTTGGGATCGTCGTGCGGAGCGCTCACGGTCTCGACGTTGTAGCGGGCCGCCCGCGCCGCGAAGTTGAACGCCACGGCGATCGACGTGGGACCGAAGTCGGAGATGCCCGGCGTGACCAGCCCGATGGTGCGCGTACGCCGGGTGACGAGCGCCCGGGCCGCGGGGGACGGGCTGTACTGCAGCTGGGCGATGGCCTGCTCGACGCGGGCGCGGGTCGCGGGGCGGACGTTGGGCATCTCGTTGATGACCCGCGAGACCGTCTGGTGCGAGACACCGGCCAGGCGGGCCACGTCGAAGATGTTGGCGGCCCGGCCGCGTTCGGCTGCGCCGCTCACGGTGAGCTCACCCGCAGCGCGTCCTCCGGGCTGGCCACCATCGCGGTCAGCGAGTCGACCGTCAGCTCGTCGGTCGGCACTGTGTCGACGATCCGGCCGTCCTGCACGATCGCGACCCGGTTGGCGACCCGCAGGACCTCCTCGAGCTCGGCCGAGATGAACATGACCGAGAGGCCGTTGTCGGCGAGCTCACCGATGAGGTTCTGCACCTCGACCTTGGCGCCCACGTCGATGCCCCGGGTCGGCTCGTCGAGCACGAGCGCGCGAGGTGAGATGGCCAGCAGCCGCGCGAGCAGCACCTTCTGCTGGTTGCCCCCGGACAGTGTGCCTGCCGGCCGGTCCACGTCGGCAGGCCTGATGTCGAGCGCATCGACCCAGCTGAGCGCGAGCTCGCGCTGCCGTGCGGGGCGGATACGGCGCAGGATGCCGCGCTCGGCCTGAAGGCCGAGGGTGATGTTCTCCTGGACGCTCAGCTCGCTGAAGATCCCCTCGGCGCGGCGGTTCTCCGAGGAGTAGACGATGCCCAGCGAGATCGCCGAGCGCGGGCCGGCGATGCTCTTGTCGGTGCCCTGGACGCGGATGATCCCGGCGTCCAGCCGGTCGATGCCCGAGAGCGCCCTCGCCAGCTCGGTGCGTCCGGACCCCAGGAGTCCGGCGACCCCGAGCACCTCGCCCTCCACCAGGTCGACGTCCGCCTCGCTGATGCCGGACCCGACGCTCACCGAGCGGGCGCTGAGGTAGGGCTCCTTGCGGTCGCCGGCGACGTGCAGGAGCGAGCGCGTCCGCAGCGAGTCCGCGCTGCGCCCGAGCATCGCCTGGACCAGGTCGATGCGCAGGAACTCCCGGGTGAGGTACTCGCCCACGAGCTTGCCGTCGCGCAGCACCGTGACGCGGTCGCAGAGCTCGTAGACCTGGTCGAGGAAGTGGGAGACGAACAGGATCGCGACCCCCCGCTCCTTGAGGTCGCGGATGACGCGGAAGAGCTCGGTGCACTCGTCGAGGTCGAGGCTCGAGGTGGGCTCGTCGAGCACCAGCACCCGCACGTCGGTGAAGATCGCCCGCGCGATCGCCACGAGCTGCTGGACGGCCAGCGAGTGCCGGCCCAGGGTCGAGGCGGGGTCGATGTCGAGCCCGAGGTCGGCCAGGACGACGTGCGCGTCGCGTCGCATCCGCGCCCAGTCGATCATCCCGAACCGGCGGGGCTCGCTGCCGAGCGCGATGTTTTCCGCGACGGAGATGTTCGGGACGAGGTCGATCTCCTGGTAGACGGCGCGGATGCCCAGGTCCTGGGCGTCGTGCGGTGATCCGAGGTGCACGGGGGAGCCGTCCAGCCGGAGCTCGCCGTCCGTCAGGGGCAGCGCCCCCGTGATCGCCTTGATCAGGGTGGACTTGCCCGCGCCGTTCTCGCCCATGAGCGAGTGCACCTCACCCGGGAAGAGCCGGAAGTCGACCGCGTCGAGTGCGGCGTCCGCGCCGAAGTAGACCGTCCCGCCCGCGAGCTCCAGCAGCGGGCGGGCGTCCATCCGACCAGTATCCCCGGCGCCCACGCGGCTATCTTCGACGCTCCGAGCGGAACACGATGATCCGCTGCACGCCGATGAAGAGCAGCAGCATCAGGCCGACGATGATCCGCGTCCACGACTGCTCGGCACCCTGGAACGAGATGACCGTCTTGATGGTGCCGAAGACGAAGACGCCGATCACCGATCCGAGCACGTAGCCCGTGCCGCCGGTGAGCAGGGTCCCGCCGATGACGACCGCGGCGATCACGTCCAGCTCGGTGCCGATGCCGTTGCGCGGGTAGCCGGCGCCGGAGTAGGCGGTCAGCACCAGTCCTGCGAGGCCGGCGCACACCCCGCTGAGCACGTAGACGAGCACCTTGGTGCGGGCGACGTTCAGCCCCATCAGCCGGGCGGACTGCTCGTTGCCGCCGACGGCGTAGATCGTGCGGCCGAATCGGGTGTACTGCATGACGAAGGCGCCGATCGCCGCGACGAGCAGAGCCATGATGCCGGTCGGCGTGATGTACCACTCCCCGAACCGGTACCGCGTGGTCTGCAGCCACAGGATCGACTCGTTCTCGACCCTGATCGACGACAGGCTCACGACGTACGCCAGGCCGCGGGCGAGGAACAGCCCCGCCAGCGACGCGATGAACGGCTGGACGTCGAAGTACTGCACGAGCACACCGATGAGCAGACCGATCGCGGCGCCGCCCAGGATGATGGCGGGCACGACGACAGCGGCCGAGTGACCGGCGGCGAGCAGGTGTGCACCGAGGATGCCGGTGAACGCCATCACGGAGCCGACGGAGAGGTCGATGCCGCCGGTGACGATGACGAAGGTCATCCCGACGGCCAGGATCAGCAGGTAGGCGTTGTCGAGCAGCAGGGCCGACATGTTGAGGGGGGTCACGAAGTTGCCGAAATGGATCTCGGCGCCCACGAGCAGCACGACGAAGATCACGAACGCCGCGAATGTCGGCATCAGCGAGGCGCGCCGGTCGAGGAACGCCCGGGCGTACCTCGCGGCGACGACGCCCCGTGACGGTGCGGTGGCGGTCGTGGTCATGCGGAGACCTCCGCGTCGTTGCGGGCCGGGAGCTGCGGAGACCTCGTCCGCCCAGTGAGTCCGCGCGCGATCCGGTGCAGGCGGGGTGACTGGATCAGCACGACGATGATCACGACCACCGCGAAGAAGACCGGGCTCTCCGCGGACGAGACACCGAGGAAGAGGATCGTCGACTTCAGGGTCTGGATGATGAGGACGCCGATGACGGTGCCCGCGATCGTGAACTTGCCGCCCATCAGCGAGGTGCCCCCGAGCACGACCGCGAGGATCGCGTAGAGCTCGATCAGGTCGCCGGCGGCGTTGGCGTCTGCAGCCCTGATGTTCGAGCTGTAGATGATGCCCGCGACCCCGGCGAGGGTGGAGCTGACGACGTAGGCGCCGAGGATGATGCCGTGTGAGCGGACGCCGGCCAGCCGGCTCGCCTCCGGGTTGATGCCCACCGCCTCGGTGAGCACCCCGAGCGCGGTGCGTCGCTCGACGAGCGCGATGACCGTGACCGCGGCCATCGCGATGATGAAGGCGAACGGCAGCCACAGCACGTAGCCGCTGGCGACGTACTCCAGAGGAGAGCTGTTCACCGTGGTGATGAACCCGTCGGTGATCAGCAGGGCCACCCCGCGCCCCGCCAGCATCAGCACGAGCGTGGCGATGATCGGCTGGATGTTGAGGACGGCGACGAGGAAGCCGTTCCACACGCCGAGGAGCATCGCGACGCCCACCCCGGCGGCGATGGCCACCAACACGGTGCCCGTGCTGCCCGGGCTGGACGAGTCGTCGATGATCGTGAGGGAGACCGCCCCGGAGACCGCCATGACGGCGCCCACGGAGAGGTCGATGCCGCGGGTGGCGATCACCAGCGTCATCCCGAGCGCCACCAGCATCAGGGGGGCGCTGTTGCGCAGGATGTCGATGAGCGCCCCGTAGAGCTCGCCGTCGCGCACGGTGATCCTCACGAACCGCGGGCGCGCCACCGTGTTGATGACGATCAGCGTCAGCAGTGAGCAGACCGGCCAGAACAGCCGGTGCTTCATGGCCCTCGTCATGCCATGCTCCCCTGGCCCTCGTTGGCCACGTAGTCGATGAGACCGTCCACCCCGACGTCGCTGGACTCGAGCACCCCGATCCGCCGGCGGTCGCGCATCACCACGACGCGCTGGGCCAATCGAATCACCTCCTCGAGCTCGGAGGAGATGAAGATGACCGAGAGTCCCTGGCTCGCCAGCTCGGCGACCTTGCGCTGGATGTCGGCCTTGGCGCCGACGTCGATGCCACGGGTCGGCTCGTCGAGGATGATCAGCTCCGGGGCGGTGGCGAGCCAGCGGGCGAGCAGCACCTTCTGCTGGTTGCCGCCAGAGAGGGTGCCCACGACGGCGTTGGGGTCGGCCGGGCGTACGCCGAGCGCCTCGATGTACTCGGTGACCACGGCGTCGTACTCCGCCCGCCGCAGCTTGCGGTGCCAGCCTCGTCGTGCCTGGATGCCGAGCGCGATGTTCTCGCCGACGGTGAGGTCGGCGACCACGCCCTCGGCGTGCCGGTTCTCCGAAGAGAACGCGATGCGATGGGCGATGGCGTGCCGCGGGGCGGTGATCCGCACCGGCTTGCCCTCGACCTCGACCCGGCCCGCGTCGGCGCGGTCGGCGCCGTAGAGCAGGCGGACCAGCTCGGTCCGCCCCGAACCGAGGAGCCCGGCGATTCCGACGACCTCACCGTCGAAGACGTCGACGTCGACGGGCTCGAGGACGCCTCGTCGCCCCACCCCTGTCGCCCGCAGCACGGGCGTCCCGGACCGGTCGATGCTGCGGCGCTCTGCCAGCTCCGAGATCGCCTCCAGCTCGACGATCGCGTGGCCGACCATCTTGGTCACGAGCTCGCCGCGGGGCAGCTCCTTGGTGGCGTACTCGCCGACCAGCTTGCCGTTGCGGAGCACCGTGATCCGGTCGGAGATCTCGTAGATCTGGTCGAGGAAGTGGCTGACGAACAGGATGGCCACGCCGTGGTCGCGGAGGTCGCGGATCACGGCGAACAGCCGGTCCACCTCGTCGCGGTCGAGGCTCGAGGTGGGCTCGTCCAGGATGAGCACCCGCGCGTCGAGGACCATCGAGCGGCTGATCGCCACCAGCTGCTGCACCGCGATCGAGTGGCTGGACAGCAGCGAGTGCGTGTCCAGCTGCAGACCGAGGCTCTCCAGGTGGCGGGCGGCCTCACGGTGGGTGGCCTGCCAGTCGATGCCGAGGCGACCGCGCCTCTCGTGCCCCAGCATCACGTTCTCGCCGACCGAGAGGTTGGTGCAGAGGTTGACCTCTTGGTAGACCGTCGAGATGCCGGCCTGCTGGGCGTCGGCCGTGGAGCCGAAGGAGCGCTCCTCGCCTGCGACCGTGATCGTCCCCTGGTCGATGCTGTAGACACCGGTCAACGCCTTGATCAGCGTCGACTTCCCGGCGCCGTTCTCGCCCATGAGGGCGTGCACCTCCCCCCCACGGAGCGCGAAGTCGACGCCGTCGAGCGCCAGGACGCCCGGGAAGCGGATGGTGATGTCGCGCATCGCGACGAGCGATGGCGCTTCGACATCGGCAGGCATGTGTCACTCACCCTTGGCTGAGAGGAGTCTGCTCCGCCGGGTGGCGGAACCCGGCGGAGCAGACTCGTTGGATGTGGCTGAGGAGCGGATCAGTAGGGGCGCGAGTCGATGACCTCGGCCGCCTGCTCCTTCGTGAAGCTCTGGTCGTCCACGAAGTACGCCTTGTCGACGGAGTCGCCGTCCACGACCTTCTTCACGAGGTCCGCGGCCTGCTCACCGAGGAGCGGGTTGCACTCGACGACGAAGTTGATCTTGCCGTCGATGAGGGCCTGCAGGCCGTCCTTGACCGCGTCGATCGACACGATCTTGATGTCCTCGCCGGGCGTGCCGCCCGCAGCCTCGATCGCCTCGATGGCGCCCAGGGCCATGTCGTCGTTGTGGGCGTAGACGAGGTCGATGCCGTCGACGCCGTACTTCTGCAGGAAGCCCTCCATCACGGTCTTGCCGCCATCTCGCGTGAAGTCGCCGGTCTGTGAGTCGATCGTCTCGATGGGTGCGTCACCGATGCCCTCGGTGAACCCCTCGGCGCGGTCGTTGGCCGGCGCGGAGCCGGTGGTGCCCTCGAGCACGACCATCTTGGTCGGTTCGGTGAAGTTCTCGGCGGCCCACTCCCCGGCCGTGACGCCCTCGCGCTTGAAGTTCAGGCCGACCCAGCTGTCGTAGAGGTCGTCGGAGGAGGTGACGGTCCGGTCCTCGAGGATCACCGGGATGTCGGCGTCCTTCGCCTCCTGGAAGACGTCGTCCCAGCCGTCCTCGACGATCGGGGCGACCACGATGGCGTCGACACCCTGGCTGATGAAGCTGCGCACGGCGCTGATCTGTGCGGCCGGGTCGTTGTCGGCGGCGTTGAACACGAGGTCGAAGCCGTTCTTCTTGGAGAACGCCTCCTTCATGGACTCCGTGTTGGCGCTGCGCCAGCCCGACTCCGAGCCGGTCTGGGCGAACCCGACCTTGATCGTGCCGCCGCTGCCCGAGTCATTCCCCTTGCCCGAGTCGTCGCCACAGCCTGCTGCCAGGAATGCCAGGGCCAAGGCACCCAGCACGGCGACACCGGTACGGAACTGCTTCTTCACTCCAGAACCTCCTCATTGGGCCGGTGATGCGCCAGCCGACTGAGTGTGCCGGACGCTTCCGGGGGACTGCGATTGCGAGGATGTTAACCCTCACATTCCGAGATTGCCGAGGAGGCTAGCCGTAACATTCTCGTAGCACAACCGTTGGCGGGACCAATTGTTATCGGTAACATTCGTCCCGCACGTCCGATTCGCGGGCGGGGATCGACCAGGGAGGTCCTGTGGCTCAGACCGACCAGTTCACGGTCGGCGTCGACTTCGGAACGCTGTCGGGGCGCGCGGTCGTGGTCCGGGTGTCCGACGGCGCCGAGGTGGGCAGCGCCGTGCACGACTACGCGCACGGCGTCCTGGACGCCCGTCTCCCCGAGGCGGTGGTCGATCTCCCTCCGGACTGGGCGCTGCAGGTGCCCGACGACTACCGGGAGGTGCTCCGGGTCGCCGTGCCGGCGGCCGTGGCCGCCGCGGGCATCGACCCGGGCGCGGTGGTCGGCATCGCGACCGACTTCACCGCGTGCACGATGGTGCCCACGCTGGGCGACGGCACGCCGCTGTGCGAGCTGTCCGACTACGCCGGGCGGCCGCACGCCTACGTCAAGCTGTGGAAGCACCATGCCGCCCAGGGACAGGCGGACCGGATCAACCGGCTGGCCGAGGAGCGGGCCGAGTGGTGGCTGCCGCGTTATGGCGGGCTGATCTCCTCGGAGTGGGAGTTCGCCAAGGGGCTCCAGCTGTTCGAGGAGGACCGTCGAGCTCTACGACGCGATGGACTGCTGGGTGGAGGCGGCGGACTGGATCGTCTGGCAGCTGTGTGGCCGCTACATCCGCAACGCGTGCTCGGCCGGTTACAAGGGGATCCTGCAGAAGGGCCGCTACCCGTCGCCGGAGTTCCTCGACGAGCTCGCGCCCGGCTTCTCGTCGTTCGTGCCGGACAAGCTCGAGCACCGGATCGGCCAGCTGGGGGAGGTCGCCGGCAGGCTGACGGAGGAGGCCGCGGCCTGGACGGGGCTGCCGGAGGGAATCGCGGTGGCGGTGGGCAACATCGACGCCCACGTGACCGCGCCGGCTGCGCAGGCGGTGGGCGCGGGCCAGATGGTGGCGATCATGGGCACCTCGACGTGCCACGTGATGAACGCCGACGAGCTCCGCGAGGTGCCGGGGATGTGCGGGGTCGTCGACGGCGGCATCGTGGCCGGCTCCTGGGGCTACGAGGCCGGGCAGTCGGGGGTGGGCGACATCTTCGGCTGGTTCACGCGCACCTCGGTGCCGGCGGGGTACGCCGAGGCGGCAGCCGCCGCGGGGGAGACGCTGCACGAGCACCTCACCCGGCTGGCCGCCCCGCAGGCGGTGGGGGAGCACGGGCTGGTGGCGCTGGACTGGCACAGCGGCAACCGGTCCGTGCTGGTCGACCACGAGCTCTCGGGTCTGGTGGTCGGCCTGACCCTCGCCACGAAGCCGGAGGAGGTCTACCGCGCGCTGCTCGAGGCGACCGCGTTCGGCACCCGGGTCATCGTCGAGGCGTTCCGCGACAGCGGGGTCCCGGTCCGTGAGCTGGTGGTCGCCGGCGGCCTCACGACCAATGAGCTGCTGATGCAGATCTACGCCGACGTGACCCGGCTCCCGCTCTCGATCATCGGCTCTGAGCAGGGGCCCGCGCTGGGGTCGGCCATCCACGCCGCAGTCGCGGCCGGCGCCTACCCCGACGTACCGACCGCGGCCAAGGCGATGGGCCGGGTGCAGCCGGGGGTCTACCAGCCCGACGAGGCGCGGGCGCAGGTCTACGACGCGCTCTTCGAGCAGTACCTCGCGCTGCACGACCAGTTCGGGCGGGCCACCGGTGCGTTGGGGACGACCATGCGGCGGCTCAGGGGATCTCCGGCGGGCGGCCGTCGCCTACCGCGAGGTGACCAGCCCATGAGCGTCGTCGCCGATGCTGCCGACGCCATCGCCACGCTGCGGCGTGAGGTGTGCGCGCTGCACTCCGAGCTCACCCGTTACGCAGCTCGTGGTGTGGACCGCCGGCAACGTCTCCGCGCGGGTGCCGGGCCGCGACCTCATGGTCATCAAGCCGAGCGGGATCTCCTACGACGAGCTGACGCCGGAGAACATGGTGGTCTGCGACCTGACCGGGCGGGTGGTGGAGGGCGAGCACGCGCCCTCGTCCGACACCGAGGCGCAGGCCTACGTCTACCGCGAGCTGCCGCATGTCGGCGGTGTCGTGCACACCCACTCGACCTATGCGACAGCGTGGGCGGCGCGTGGTGAGCCGGTGCCGTGCGTGCTCACGATGTGCGCCGACGAGTTCGGCGGGGAGATCCCGGTGGGGCCGTTCGCCGTCATCGGCGACGACTCCATCGGCCGTGGCATCGTCGAGACCCTGCGCGGCCACCGCTCCACGGCGGTGCTGATGCGCAACCACGGCGTCTTCACGATCGGCCCGACGGCGCAGGCGGCGGTCAAGGCCGCCGTGCTGTGCGAGGACGTCGCCCGCACGGTGCACGTCGCCCGCCAGCTCGGCGAGCCGCTGCCGATCGAAGAGCGCCACGTCGACTCCCTCTTCGACCGCTACCAGAACGTCTACGGGCAAAGGAAGCAATGACCACCACACCGCAGCCCACCAGGGAGATCTGGTTCCTGACCGGCAGCCAGGCGATGTACGGCCCCGAGACGCTGGAGCAGGTCGCGCACCAGTCGCAGGGGATCGTCGAGCGGTTCGCGGCGGCTGAGGCGTCGGGCGAGCTGCCGGTCACCGTGGTCTGGAAACCCGTCCTGCTGGAGAGCCCGGCGATCCTGCGGCAGATGCGGGAGGCCAACCTCGCGCCGGAGTGCGTCGGCGTCATCGCGTGGATGCACACCTTCTCGCCGGCGAAGATGTGGATCTCCGGGCTGGACGCCCTGCAGAAGCCGCTGCTCCACCTGCACACCCAGGCCAACCAGGCACTGCCGTGGTCGAGCATCGACATGGACTTCATGAACCTCAACCAGGCCGCGCACGGCGACCGGGAGTTCGGCTTCGTGCAGACCCGGCTCGGGGTGGCGCGCAAGACCGTCGCCGGCCACGTCGATGCCCCCGGGGTCATCGCCCGCATCGCCGCCTGGGCCCGGGCCGCGCTGGGGCGGGCCGACCTCGCGACGCTGCGGCTGGCGCGGTTCGGCGACAACATGCGCGACGTCGCGGTCACCGAAGGCGACAAGGTCGAGGCGCAGCTGCGGTTCGGGGTCTCGGTCAACACCTACGGCGTCAACGACCTCGTCGCGGTCGTCGACGAGGTGCCCGACGCTGAGATCGACAGCCTCGTGGCCGAGTACGCTGACGCCTACACGGTGGCTCCCGAGCTGCTGCCCTCCGGTGACCGCCACGACTCGCTGCGCTACGGCGCCCGGATCGAGCTCGGGCTCCGGTCGTTCCTGGATCAGGGCGGGTTCGGCGCGTTCACCACCAACTTCGAGGACCTCGGCGGGCTGCGCCAGCTCCCGGGGCTCGCGGTGCAGCGGCTGATGGCAGACGGCTACGGCTTCGGCGGCGAGGGCGACTGGAAGACGTCGGTGCTGGTCCGCACCGCCAAGACGATGGCCGCCGGGACTGCCGGGCGGCACGTCGTTCATGGAGGACTACACCTACCACCTCGTCCCGGGCGAGGAGAAGATCCTCGGCGCGCACATGCTCGAGGTCTGCCCGACGATCACCTCCGCGCGACCGTCCCTGGAGATCCACCCCCTCGGCATCGGCGGGCGGGAGGATCCGGTCCGTCTGCGGTTCGTCGCCGACTCGGCTCCCGGTGTGATCGCCGGTCTCTCCGACCTGGGTGACCGGTTCCGGCTCACCCTCAACGAGGTCGAGCTCGTCCAGCCCGACGAGGAGCTGCCCCTACTGCCCGTCGCGTGCGCCGTGTGGAAGCCGCTGCCCTCGCTGGCCACGTCCGCGGAGGCCTGGCTGATGGCGGGGGCGCCGCACCACACAGTGCTCTCGACTGCGATCGGCACCGAGGTCTTCGAGGATCTCGGCGAGATGACCGGCACCGAGCTGGTCGTCATCGACGCCGACACCACCCCGCGGTCGATGCGACGCGAGCTCCGCTGGAGCTCCGCCTACCACCGGCTCGCTCAGCGGCTCTGAGTGGGCAGCGGGGTCGCGAGCTGGGTGACGGGTGAGGCGCGGTGGAGCGAGCGCTCCACCTCGAAGGCGACCTGACGCACCGAGGCGAGCGCGGGGCTGAGCAGCGGTACGGCGCGGCCCGGCTCGAGCTTGGTGGCCCATCCCGTGGCGTCCGGCCTCGTGAGCCGGCGATGGATCCGCTCGAGGCGTGGGTCCTCGTGTGCGGCGTCGTCGATGTTGGCGAGCGCCTCCACGAGCCCCGCACGGGTGAAGTTGAGGCCGTTCGTGTCCCGGAGCACGTCAGCCGCCCACCACTCGTCGAAGGACAGCCAGCTGCCGCGGGTCCTCAACGACTGCTCCACACGCATGCGAGCCAGCGTCGCCTCCGCGTCGGGCGACAGCTGTGGGCGTTCCTGGAGCCTGCGGTCCCAGCCGTCCAGGGTGGGCATCCACGAGGACCGGGTCCGGTGCTGACGCTCGTCCATCCCGAGGAACACCAGCGGGGTCTGTGCGCCGGCGACCAATGGAAGGATCGAGCCCGCCGTGTCGAGCCAGTCGATCTGGTCGCGCAGGCCGAGCTGCTCGAGGAGGGCGCCACGGCGCGCGAGGTCGTGCAGGAGCACCGACAGCGTGCTCGCCAGCCGCTTGCCCTCCGCCTGGTCGCCGGCGTCGAAGGCCCGGCACGACACGGCCAGGAAACGGCGCTGCTCGTCGAGGCGCTGGAGCAGCTCGTCACGCGTCGCTTCGAGCCTCTCCACCCACTCAGCCTCCACGACGTCGTCGCCAGGCGCAGGACACCGGGAGAACTCGCACGAAACGTGCGTTCCACGACGTTCCGGCGGAGGTTATGCGTGGTCGCGGACACCGAGCGCGGAGGCCCGGCGGCCCGAGACGGCTCAGCGGTAGTTGGTGAACTGGACCGCGAAGTCGAAGTCCTGCCCGCGCACCAGTGCCTGGACCGCCTGCAGGTCGTCGCGCTTCTTCGACGACACCCGGAGCTCGTCGCCCTGGATCTGTGCCTTGACGCCCTTCGGCCCCTCGTCGCGGATCAGCTTGGTGATCTTGCGGGCGTCCTCGGAGCTGATGCCCTCCTTGAGCGCGATCCCGATCTTGCTCACCGTGCCGGACTGGCGCGGCTCGGATGCGTCGAGCACTTTGAGGCTCACGTCGCGCTTGACCAGCTTCTGCTTGAACACGTCGAGGACGGCGTTGGCCCGGTCGTCGGCGGACGCGCTGATCTCGATGGCGTGCTCACCCTGCCACTCGATGCTGGCCCCGGTCCCCTTGAAGTCGAACCTCGTGGCGATCTCGCGCGCCGCCTGTCCCAGCGCGTTGTCCACCTCCTGACGGTCGATCTTGCTCACGATGTCGAACGACGAGTCGGCCATCTGTCTCCCCTTGCGATTCTGGAACGCGGTGCGCGCTGCGCTATTGTTTCGCTTCGTTGTCGACCGGCCAAGCCGGGTCCGATGACACCCCAGGCAGGTTGCCCGAGCGGCCAATGGGAGCG